>NZ_JBNAFI010000005.1:0-288439 GCF_049707515.1 Microbacterium arborescens
AGGGGGGACCCTGTGGGAGAGTAGGACACCGCCGGACTTCTTTCGTGAAAGGGCCACCCAACGCTGGGTGGCCCTTTCTCGTTTCCGGGACGAAAGGAACGTCGTGACTGAAGAAGACCGCCCGCGATCGGAGCGCAAGCCCCGTTACTCCGCTGCGGACTCTGGAGCACGGCGTCCGCGCCGTGACGATGACGCCCGTCCGGCGCGATCCAACGACTCGCGCCCGGAGCGCGACGATCGTCCCCGCCGCGACGGCGACGCACGCCCGCAGCGCGACGATCGGCCTCGGCGGGATGGCGACCGACCGTCGTATCCGCGTCGTGATGGCGACGCACGCCCTCGCCGCGACGGTGACTCCCGCCCGCGTCGTGATGGGGACTCCCGTCCGCGCCGGGACGGCGACCGCCCGGGATACGGCGACTCGCGTCCGCGTCGTGATGGTGACCGGCCGTCGTATCCGCGTCGTGATGGCGATGCCCGTCCGCGTCAGGAAGGCGACCGTCCGTCGTATCCCCGCCGGGACGGCGATGCCCGCCCGCGTCGTGATGGGGACTCCCGTCCGCGCCGGGATGGCGACCGCCCGGGATACGGCGACTCGCGTCCGCGTCGCGATGGTGACCGACCGTCGTATCCGCGTCGTGATGGCGATGCCCGCCCGCGCAGTGACGGTGACCGGCCGTCGTACCCGCGTCGTGATGGCGATGCCCGTCCGCGCCGTGACGGTGACCGGCCGTCGTACCCGCGTCGTGATGGCGATGCTCGCCCGCGCCGGGATGGCGACCGGCCGTCGTACCCGCGGCGCGACGAGCGAGACGGTGGGGCGCGTGCCTCGCGTCCGCCGCAGGGGTCGGAGCGGCGCGAGATCCCGCGCGGCCCGGACATCCCCGAGTCCGTCACCGCTCGCGACCTGCCGGGTGCCGCTCGCAACGAGCTGAAGACCCTGAGCAAGGAGAACGCCGAACAGGTGGCGCGCCACCTGGCGATGGTCGCCCAGCTGATCGACGACGATCCCGAGCTCGCCCACGAGCACGCTCTTGCGGCATCGCGCCGAGCCGGGCGCGTCGGTGTGGTCCGCGAGACCGTGGCGATCACGGCTTACGCGACCGGTGATTACGCGCTCGCGCTCCGGGAGCTGCGCACCTACCGGCGCATTTCGGGCAACGACGACCAGATCGCGATGATGGTCGACAGCGAGCGCGGTGTCGGGCGGCCCGACCGTGCCCTCGAGGTCGGGCGTGCCGTCGACCGCACGACGCTTCCCGTCGAGGTGCGCGTCGAGCTGGCGATCGCCATGTCGGGCGCGCGTCTCGACCTCGGTGAGACCGAACGTGCCCTGCAGGAGCTCGACATCCCGGAGCTCGACCCCGATCGCGCGTTCTCGTGGAGCCCGGCGCTGTTCGCGGCCCGCGCGGCCGTCCTCGAAGACCTCGGTCGCTCCGACGAGGCTGCCCTCTGGCAGCGACGTGCGGTCATCGCCGAAGAGGCACTCGGCGTGAGCGACGCCGACCGCGAGCTCATCGTCGTCGACGACATCGACGAGACCGCCGCCGCCGAGGGCGAGGAGCCGGAAGCCGACAGCGCGGGGGAGCGCAACTGATGGGCTTGTTCTCGCGCGCGGCGTCGACGCCGCTCGATGGTGTCGACGCTGTCCTCGCCGACCTCGACGGCGTCGTCTACGCGGGACCCGGGGCACTGCCGCACGCGATCGAGAGCCTGAACCGCGCGGGTGCGACCCGCCGCCTCGGCTACATCACCAACAACGCCTCCCGGCGGGACTCCGTCGTCGCCGAACACCTGCGCGAGCTCGGCCTGACCGCCACCCGTCCCGAAGACGTCATCACGAGCCCGCAGGCGGCGATGCGTCTGCTGCGCGAGCGCGTGCCTGCCGGTGCGACGGTCCTCGTCGTCGGGGGCGACGGCCTGGTCCACGAGCTCGAGAAGGCGGGCTACGTCCCGACTCGCTCGGCCGAGGACGCGCCGGCCGCTGTCGTGCAGGGCTTCGCCCCCGAGGTCGGCTGGGCGCAGCTCGCAGAAGCGGCTTACGCCCTTGCGACGCCCGAGGACGAGGGCGGCATCCCGTGGATCGCCACCAACACCGACTGGACCATCCCCCAGGCACGCGGCATCGCGCCGGGCAACGGCACCCTGGTGTCGGCCGTCCACACCGCCGTCGGCCGGCTCGCGACCGTCGCCGGGAAGCCGGAGCGCCCGATCTTCGACGAGGCCGTCGCGCGCTTCGGCGCTGCGCAGCCGCTGTTCATCGGTGATCGTCTCGACACCGACATCGCCGGCGCGCAGGCCGCCGGCATCCGCTCGGTGCTCGTGCTGACCGGCATCGACCGGCCGAAGCACGTGCTCGCGGCTGCGTCGAACGCGCGCCCCACCTACATCGTCGGTGATCTGCGCGAGCTGCACGAGCCCTATCCGGAGGTGCGGACGAAGGGCGACGTGACGACCGTCGGCGGCGCGACCGTCCGCATCGACGGCGCCGACATCGTCATCGTCGCCGAAGGCGACCGCCCGATCGACCTCGTGCGCGCGGGAGCCGCGGCCATCTGGGCGACGGGTCGTGCGATCTACGGATTCCGCGTTCCGGAGCGGCTCTACGCCGATCCCTTCCACCGTCCCTGACCCCGCGTATCGTGGGAGCCATGTCGATGGATGGTGGCAACCCGGCCGAGCGCGAGCACCACGCTGCTGAGAGTGGGGCCGACGGCATCGCCGAGCAGTGGCGTGACGACCTCCTGTCGTCGCTCGACGTCATCGAGGACCAGCCCCTGAGCGAACGGGCCGCGTCGTACGCGGGTCTGCACGACGAGCTCGCACGCCGCCTCGACTCCGGTCCGACCGGAGCCGCGTGAGCACCCGGCTCGACTCGGCTCTGGCAGCACGCGGCCTCGCACGGTCTCGTAGCCACGCCGCCACCCTCATCGCAGACAGTCTCGTCTCCGTCGACGGCCGAACGGTCGTGAAGGCATCCCACCCGGTCGCCGAGACGGCGACCATCGATGTCGCGGGCGCCGACCACTATGTCAGCCGCGGGGCCCACAAGCTGATCGCCGGGCTGGACGCGTTCGGCATCGCGGTCGCGGGGCGGAAGGCGCTCGACATGGGAGCGTCGACGGGCGGCTTCACCCAGGTGCTCCGCGAACGCGGCGCGCAGCCCGTTGTCGCCGTCGACGTCGGCCACGGTCAGCTCGCGCCGACGATCGCGGCCGACCCGGACGTGATCTCCGTCGAGGGGTTCAACGTCCGCGAACTCTCGCCGGAGGCGCTGACTGCGGCGGCCGGGCATCCGTTCGCGCCGCAGATCATCACGGGCGACCTTTCGTTCATCTCGCTCGAGCACGTGCTGCCGGCGGTCGTGTCGGTGTGCTCGCCGGGAACGGACGTCGTGCTGCTGGTCAAACCGCAGTTCGAAGTCGGCCGCACCGCGGTCAAGGGCGGACTCGTCACCGACCCGGGCCTCCGAGCGGATGCCGTGACGGGTGTGCTGTGGTCGGCATGGGATGCGGGGCTCGGAACGCACGGCGTGATCGCGTCTCCGCTGGTCGGTACGCACGGCAACCAGGAATACGTCGTTCACCTGTGCATCCGCGCTGGCGAAGCGGGCAATCCGACACAATGGATACACACGGTGGACGAACTGGCGGGAGCCCGATGACCGACGCGATGCGCAACATCCTCGTCGTCGCGCACGCGCGCCGCCCCGACACCGTCGCCGCGGCTCAACGCGTCCTGAACGCACTGTCCGGCGCCGGCGCGCAGCCCGTGCTCGCCGCCGACGACCGCGCCGAGCTGGTCGCCGAGCTCGGCGAGCTGCCGGGGGTGCGCACGCTCGAACACGACGTGGATGTCGCCGACGTGGACCTCGCGATCGTCCTGGGCGGCGACGGCACGATCCTCCGAGCCGTCGACCTGGTGCGCGGGGGCACTGCCCCGGTGCTCGGCATCAACATGGGACACGTCGGCTTCCTCGCCGAGATCGAGGCCGACGACATGGACGACGCCGTCCGCCGGGTCATCGCCCGCGACTACGACGTGGAGGAGCGCATGGCGCTGTCTGTCCGCGTCAAGGACGGCTCCGGCGCCGTCGTCTACGAGACCTGGGCCCTCAACGAGGCGACGGTGGAGAAGGCGAGCCGCGAGCGGATGCTCGAGGTGGTGCTCGAGGTCGATCGCCGTCCGCTCTCCGCTTTCGGCTGCGACGGCGTCGTCATCGCCACTCCGACCGGCTCGACGGCCTACAACTTCTCGGCAGGTGGGCCCGTCATATGGCCGGACGTCGCCGCGGTCGCGGTCGTGCCGTTGTCGGCGCACGCGCTGTTCGCGCGACCCCTGGTCGTCAGCCCCGAGGCATCCGTCGCGATCGAGGTCGGCGCCGGCACGAACGGCACCGGCATCCTGTGGGCCGACGGACGCCGCTCGCACGAGCTCCCGCCCGGCGCCCGCGTCGTCGTCCGCCGTTCGAAGACTCCCGTTCGCCTCGCCCGGCTGCATCCCGCCGCCTTCACCGACCGGCTGGTGCAGAAGTTCCGTCTGCCGGTGGTGGGCTGGCGCGGTCCGTCGATCGAGCAGCGCGAGGTCGCTTCGTGATCGAGGAGATGCGACTGCGCGGCCTCGGGGTCATCGCCGAGGCGACGCTGCCGATGGGGCCCGGGTTCACCGCCATCACCGGCGAGACCGGCGCCGGCAAGACGATGGTCGTCACGGGCCTCGGGCTGCTGCTCGGCCAGCGCGCCGACTCTGGCGCCGTGCGGGCCGGGTCGCCGCAGGCCTCGGTCGACGGCGTATGGATCGTCGATGAGGGCGGTCCTGTGGCCGAGCGCGTACGCGAAGCCGGCGGCGACGTCGAGCCGATCGGCGGCGGACGTTCCGAGCTGTACCTCGGGCGGGTGCTCTCGAGCGAGGGACGCAGCCGCGCGAGCGTCGGTGGACGCCCCGCGCCGGCAGCTGTCCTCGCCGACCTCGCCGAGCAGCTGATCGTCGTGCACGGGCAGTCAGACCAGCTGCGGCTGAAGTCGGCCACCGCCCAGCGTGACGCTCTCGACCGGTTCGGGGGCGCGGAGCTCGTCGCCGTCCGCGATCGATATCGCGCCGCCTTCGAAGCGTGGCGCGCCGTCGATGCCGAGCTGACGCAGCTCGACGCCGACCGCGACGCGCGCAGGCGCGAGGCCGACGACCTGCGGGCGCGCATTGCCGACATCGAGGCGGTCGCTCCCCAGCCGGGTGAAGACACCGTCCTCGCCGAGCGCGCCGAGAAGCTCGCGAACGTCGAGGAGCTGCGCGCCGCGGCGGCAACCGCCCACGATGCGCTCTCGAACGACGACGACCTCCCCGACGCGGTGTCGCTGCTCGCCGAGGCCCGCCGCGCCGTCGAACGCTCGTCGGCGAGCGATGCGGCCCTCGCGGCCTTCGTCGAACCGCTCGCCGACCTCGGATACCGGGCCGCCGACCTCGTGACCGGGCTGAGCGCCTACCTCGCGGATCTCGACGAGAGCGGGCCGCAGGAGCTCGCGGCCGTCGAAGAGCGACGCGCGGCGCTGGGCGCCCTGCTCCGCGTGCACGGCACCCTCGACGAGGCACTGGCCCTGCTCGAGAGCGGCTCGGCGCGGCTCGTCGAACTCGATGACGACGGCGACCGTATCGAACGGCTGCGCGCGCAGCGGGACGAGCTGGGCGAGAGCCTGGATGCCGCCGCGGCCGAGCTGACCGCGGCCCGTACCGCCGCGGCCGAGCGACTGGGAGCGGCGGTCACCGCCGAGCTCCGCGAGCTCGCCCTGCCCGATGCCCGGCTGGTCGTGAGCGTGGATCCGGGCAGCCCGTCGGCGTTCGGTCGTGACGATGTGACGATCCTTCTCGCCCCGCACCCCGGCGCGGATCCGCGTCCCGTGGCCAAGGGGGCTTCGGGCGGTGAGCTCAGCCGCGTCATGCTCGCGATCGAAGTCGTCATCGCCGGCACCGACCCCGTGCCGACCTTCGTCTTCGACGAAGTGGACGCCGGCATCGGCGGGGCCGCGGCGATCGAGGTCGGCCGCCGGCTCGCCCGGCTCGCCGAGACGAGCCAGGTCATCGTGGTCACCCACCTCGCGCAGGTCGCCGCGTTCGCGACGAACCATCTGACGGTGGTCAAGTCGAACGACGGCTCGGTGACGGCGTCGAGCGTGCGGCGTCTGGAGGGTGGCGATCGCGAGGCGGAGATGGCCCGGTTGCTGTCGGGACTGCCCGATTCGGGCGCCGCGATCGAGCACGCCCGTGAACTGCTGAACCTGTCCCGCTCCCGACTGATAGAATAGAAGCCCGTGACGGACACTCATCGCGCGGCCTCTTCCCAGAACACCACCAAGCAGATCTTCGTGACCGGTGGTGTGGTCTCTTCTCTCGGCAAGGGACTGACCGCCGCGAGTCTCGGCAATCTCCTCACCGCGCGGGGTCTTCGCGTCGTGATGCAGAAGCTCGACCCGTACCTCAACGTCGATCCGGGCACGATGAACCCGTTCCAGCACGGCGAGGTCTTCGTCACAGACGACGGCGCCGAGACCGATCTCGACATCGGACACTACGAGCGCTTCCTCGACATCGAGCTGACCCAGGCGGCGAACGTCACGACCGGTCAGATCTACTCGCAGGTCATCGCCAAGGAGCGCCGCGGCGAATACCTCGGCGACACCGTGCAGGTCATCCCGCACATCACCGACGAGATCAAGCGACGGATGCGCCTGCAGGCCACCGAGGAGCCCCGTCCCGATGTCATCATCACCGAGGTCGGCGGCACCGTCGGCGACATCGAGTCGCAGCCCTTCCTCGAAGCCGCCCGTCAGCTGCGCCACGAGCTCGGCCGCGACAGCGTGTTCTTCGTGCACGTCTCGCTCGTGCCGTTCATGGGCGCATCGGGCGAGCAGAAGACCAAGCCGACGCAGCACTCGGTCGCGGCCCTCCGCCAGGTCGGCATCCAGCCCGACGCGCTGGTGCTGCGCAGCGACCGTCCCGTCAGCGAGAGCAACCGCAACAAGATCGCCCTCATGTGCGACGTCGACGTCGAGGGCGTGGTCAACACCGTCGATCTGCCGAGCATCTACGACATCCCCTCCACGCTGAACGATCAGGGCCTCGACGCGTACATCGCGCGCCGCCTGGGTCTGGCCGAAAAGGCCGAGGAGGTCGACTGGACGCGCTGGAGCAAGGTGCTCGACGCCGTGCACAACCCCAAGCACGAGGTCACGATCGGACTCGTCGGCAAGTACATCGACCTGCCCGACGCCTACCTCTCGGTCACGGAGGCTCTCAAGGCGGGCGGCTTCGCGCAGGAGACCAAGGTCAACGTCACGTGGATCCCCTCAGACCTGTGCGAGACCCCGGAGGGCGCGGAGAAGGCGCTCGCGAGCGTCGATGGCATCGTGGTGCCCGGCGGTTTCGGCATCCGCGGCATCGAGGGCAAGCTCGGTGCGCTGAAGTTCGCGCGCGAGCAGGGCATCCCGACCCTGGGGATCTGCCTCGGCCTGCAGTGCATGGTCATCGAGTACGCGCGCAACATGGCGGGCCTGGCCGGTGCGTCGTCGAGCGAGTTCGACCCCGAGACCGAGTTCCCCGTCATCGCGACGATGGCCGAGCAGGTCGACATCATCGCCGGCGGAGACCTCGGCGGCACGATGCGTCTGGGGCTCTACGAGGCGGATCTCGCCGAGGGGTCGCTCGCGGCCGAGGTCTACGGGGCCACGACGGCGTCGGAGCGCCACCGCCACCGCTACGAGGTGAACAACCGCTACCGCGACCAGATCGCCGGGGCCGGCCTCGTGTTCTCGGGCCTGTCGCCCGACCGCAACCTCGTCGAGTACGTCGAGCTCCCGCGCGAGGTGCACCCGTACTACATCGCGACGCAGGCCCACCCCGAGCTGCGGTCGCGTCCGACCGAGGCGAACCCGCTCTTCCGCGGGCTGGTCGCCGCCGCTCTCGACCGGCACCGCGCGAGCGAGCTGTTCGAGGTCGAGGATGCCTGAGCTGCGCGACGAGCCGCTCGAGCCGGAGGTCGTCTCGAGCGAGCTGGTGTACTCGGGGCGCGTCTGGGATGTGCGCAGCGAGACCGTGCGCTTCGGTGACGCGGAGATCACGCGTCAGTTCGTCGATCATCCCGGTGCGGCCGCGGTCGTCGCGATCGACGACGAGGAACGCGTCGTCCTGATCCAGCAGTACCGGCATCCGATCCGTCACCGTGACTGGGAGATCCCCGCCGGGCTGCTCGACGTCGCCGGCGAGCCCCCGATCGAGACGGCGCGGCGCGAGCTGGCCGAGGAGGTCGACCTGGTCGCCGCGTCGATCGAGCCGCTCGTGAGCATCTTCACGACCCCCGGCGGGAACGACGAGATCATCCACATCTTCCTCGCGCGCGGGCTCAGCCCGGCGCCGAGCGCCTTCGAGCGCGAGGACGAGGAGGCCGATATGCGCGTCGAGCGCGTGCCGCTGCCGGAGGTCGTCGACGGAGTGCTCGCGGGGCGCTTCCGCAACGGCATCCTCGCGACGGGCGTGCTCGCTGCGGCCGAACGGCTGCGCCGAGGCTGACGAACGTGCGGCTCGACCGCGCCGTCGCGGCGTACCTGCGCCACATCTCCGTCGAGCGGGGATTGTCGGCGCACACCGTCGCGGCCTACCGGCGCGACCTCGACGCGTACACGGCGTGGCTCGGCGAGCAGGGCATCGAGGAGGCCTCGGCGGTCACGGCGGAAGTCGTGACGCGGTTCGCGGAGGATGCCGCATCCGCCGATCCGCCGCCCGCGGCCACCTCGCTCGCCCGCCTGCAGTCGTCGCTGCGCGGCCTGCACCGGTTCCTCGCACGCGAGGGGATCGTCGACGCCGATCCGACGCAGCGACTGCGGCCGCCCAAGACGCCGCGGCGGCTGCCGAAGGCGTTGACGATCGATCAGGTCGAGAGCCTGCTCGACGCTTCCGGCCCCGCACCGGGTGACGCCGCCCCGACCGACCTCGCCGCGCTGCGCGACCGTGCGCTGCTCGAGCTGCTGTACGCCACGGGAGCGCGCGTGTCGGAGATCGTGCAGCTCGACGTCGACGACCTCGCGCTCGGCGACGTGCTGCGCGTGCGGGGGAAGGGCGCGAAGGAGCGGATCGTCCCCGTCGGGTCGTACGCGCGGGCCGCGGTGGAGGCGTACCTGTCGCGGGCCCGACCGGAGCTCTCGCGGCGCGGGCGGGCGACGCCGCGGCTCTTCCTCGGAGTGCGCGGTGCGCCGCTGTCGCGGCAGAGCGCGTGGCTCATCATCCAGGGGGCCGCCGAGCGCGCGAAGCTCACCGCGCACGTCTCGCCTCACACGCTGCGTCATTCGTTCGCGACCCATCTGCTGCAGGGCGGTGCCGACGTCCGGGTCGTGCAGGAGCTGCTCGGTCATGCGTCGGTCGCGACCACCCAGATCTACACGCACGTCACCGTCGACGCGCTGCGGGAGATCTACGCCACCTCCCACCCGCGCGCCCGCTGATCGCCCGTCGGCGTTCGGCCTCGACGGCGAGTCCGGGCAGGATGGGGGAATGGGCGGTGAAGCATCGGGCGGTGCGGGGACGTCGACCTTCGACACTCGTGCGCTGACGGCGCCGCTTCCGACCCCAGCCGACGGCGGCTTCGTCGACGCGGCGGGACGTCGTGCATCGCACATGGCCGCAGTGGTTGCGGTGCTGCACACCTCCGTGCTGGTGGTCGGGGCGGGCGCGCTCGCGCTGCTGCTCGTCACCGTCGCACAGGCGGCGACAGGCGGCACCGGGCTGTCGTGGACGAGTGTCGTGATCGCCGCGATCATGGTGCTGCCTCTTGCGACGAGTCGTTTCGGTGCGATGCGGGGCCTGCGCCGAGGTGCGGAAGAGGCGCTGTACCGCCTCGAGAGATTCGCGGCAACGAATCGGCTCGGCATCCGTCACCGCGAGAACGGCCCGGATGAGACCGCGACCGTCTTCGCGCTCGGCCGGCGCCGGGTCGCGACCGCCGTCATCACCGGGGAGAGGGCGCGCCGCTTCGCGTCGGGGGACTACTCGTTCGACACGTGGGTGGCGCGCGCGCGGATGCCGCACTCGCTGACGTACCTCCGAGTCGATCTCTCCGTCGACCTGCCGAGAACGAGCGTGATCGCGGTCCGCGCGCCGGGAGCAGCGTCCTGGCGCCCTCCGCTCGGACAGGAACGCATCGACGCCGGTGGTGGTTTCGACGAACGCTTCGCCGTGTGGTGCGCGGCCGGCGACGCCCCTGACGTGCAGCGGATGCTCACGCCCCCCGTGCGCGACGGCCTCACCGCGGTGGCCTCGGATGTGGACATCGAGACCGCCGGGCGGCACGTGTACTTCCTCTCGCGGATGGGATTGCCCCGGCACACCGCCGCGTACTGGCGATGGATCGAGGACCTGTTCGCCGTCGCGCAGCGCATCGAGGATGCCGCCGCCGGCCGACCGGATCCGTCACCGGCCGGCGTGCTGCGCGGCACCGACGGCGAGCGCGCCGCGCGTCGCGCGGAGCTGTTCACCACGCCGCGAATCGCTGGTCCCGCCGTCATCGGGTGTCTGCTTCCCCTCGTCTTCGGGGTCGTCGCCGGCGTGCTGACCGGGTCCTGGCGCTGACGGCCTCGATCCGCAGCGGCATCCGCCGTCGCTTTTTCCCGGCGCACGCCGCCCGCCCGTGCGCGACGGCCGGCGCAGGATGGCACCATGGCCGCCTCGACCGACTCCGCGCGGGCCTTCCGCCCCGGGCGGGGACTCGCCATCGCCTGGATCGTCGCGGGTGTCGCCGGCTGGACGGTGTCGTTCCTGCTCTACCACGAGTACATCGGTCAGCTGACGGGTGGCCAGGCGATCATCTCGTGCGACGTCAGCCCCGTCGTCACGTGCGGTCCGAATCTGCTCAGCCCCGGCGGCAACCTCCTCGGGTTCAGCAACTCCGTCATCGGCATGGTGCTCTTTCCCGGGGCGGTCTTCGCGGGGGTGTCCGCGCTCGCCGCGCCGAACGGTCTGCGCGCCTGGTACTGGCGGGTGTACGCCGCTGTCGTCGCGGCGGCGTTCGTCCTCGTCCACGTCTTCGCCTACCGCAGCGTCTTCGAGTACGGCTCGCTGTGCCCCTGGTGCATGGTCGTGTGGCTCGTGACGATTCCCTTGTTCTGGTCGACTCTCGGCTGGACGCTGCGGGAGGGGGTGTGGGGCCGCGCGCTGCAGCGCATCGGGGCGGTGCTGCTGTCAGGGACCCCGCTCGTCGTCGTGATCGACTACCTCGTCATCGCGGTGGCCGCCCAGGTCCGGCTCGACGTCCTCGGAAGCCTCTGAGTCCACGGCCCGGGGATACGTTCGTCGGATCCAGGAGGCTGGTGTCGCCTGCGTCGCCGGTCGAGGCCACTTCCGCCCCGCGCGTCCGACGAACGTATCGGCTCGCGCCGGGCGCCTGTGCGAGAATCGATCGCACGCTACGGAAAGCAGGAGTCTCGGTGACGGACAAGTCGCGGAAGGCCGGGAAGGCCCCCACGGAGGACACCCCGATCGGACCCACCGGTCGGCCATACCGAGGTTTCCCGACCCCGCCGAAACTCGATGGGCACGGGCCCGCGCGGATCATCGCCCTGTGCAATCAGAAGGGCGGCGTCGGCAAGACGACGACGACCATCAACCTCGCCGCCTCGCTGGCCGAGTACGGTCGCAAGGTGCTCGCGGTCGACTTCGACCCGCAGGGCGCGCTGTCTGCGGGCCTCGGCATCGCCACGCACGACGTCCCGACGATCTACGACCTGCTGCTCGACACGAAGCGCGACCCGCACGAGGTCATCGTCTCGACCTCGGTGCCCGGTCTCGACGTCCTCCCCGCCAACATCGACCTCTCCGCCGCCGAAGTGCACCTCGTCAACGAGGTCGCGCGAGAGACGATCCTCTCGAGGGTCCTGCGCGGGGTCTCGTCCGAGTACGACGTCATCCTCGTCGACTGCCAGCCCTCGCTCGGCCTGCTCACGGTCAACGCGCTGACGGCGAGCCACGGCGTGCTCATCCCGCTCGAGTGCGAGTTCTTCGCGCTGCGCGGCGTGGCGCTGCTCATCGAGACCATCGACAAGGTCCGCGACCGCCTCAATCCTTCGATCGAGCTCGACGGCGTTCTCGCCACCATGTACGACCCGCGCACACTGCATTCGCGCGAGGTGCTCGAGCGCGTCGTCGAGGCTTTCGGCGACGACGTCCTCGAGACGGTCATCGGTCGCACCGTCAAGTTCCCCGACGCGTCGGTCGCGGGCGTCCCGATCATCACGTTCGCGCCGGAGCATCAGGCCGCGCAGGCCTATCTGCGCCTCGCGCGGGAGCTCGTCGCCCGTGGCGCCGTCGCCTGACGGAACCGTCGACGCGACACCGTCGGCCGAGCCCGAGACGGCGGCGGATGCCGGCGACGCCCCCGGCCCCGGCTTCCGCGTCTCGCTGGCGAACTTCGACGGGCCTTTCGACCTGCTGCTGAACCTCATCGGCAAGCATGAGCTCGACATCACCGAGGTCTCGCTGAGCAAGGTCACCGACGAGTTCATCGGCTACCTGCGGGGCCTCGAGCCCGAGGAGCTCGACGCCGCTTCCGAGTTCCTCGTCGTCGCCGCGACGCTGCTCGACATGAAGGTCGCCGGCCTGCTTCCCCAGGGCGAGCTCATCGACGCCGAGTCGGTCGCGCTACTCGAAGCGCGCGACCTGCTGTTCGCGCGGCTGCTGCAGTACCGCGCGTTCAAGCAGGTCGCGGGATGGTTCGCCGAGCGCGTGGTGGCGGAGGACCGCCGGCACACCCGCTCGGTCCGTCTCGACGAGAAGTACCGCGCCGCCGCGCCCGAGCTCGTCTGGACCCTCACCCCCGACGACTTCGCCGCGCTGGCGATGCTCGCCTTCGCGCCGAAGGAGATCCCCGTCGTGGGGCTCGACCACCTGCACGCGCCGCTGGTGTCGATCCGCGAGCAGGCCGCCGTCGTCGTGACCCTGCTCCGCGGCGCCGGTACCCTGAACTTCCGCGAGCTCGTCGCGGGCGTGGCGCAGCCCGGCATCGTCGTGGCCCGTTTCCTCGCCGTGCTCGAGCTCTACCGTCACGCGGCGCTGTCGTTCGAGCAGCTCGAGCCGCTCGGCGAGCTGACGCTGCGGTGGACCGCCGATCGCTGGTCCGAGGAGAACCTCGCCACCCTGGGAGCCGACTATGACCGATGACCCGACGCCGACCGCGGCCACCCCGATCACCGACGTCGCGCGGCGGCTCGAGGCGATCCTGCTCATCGTCGACGAGCCGCAGAGCCTCGTCGCCCTCGCCGCCGCGGTGAGCGCACCCGTCGCCGCCGTCCGGCAGGCGGTGGCCGGGCTCGTCGCCGACTACGACGGCGAGACGGGCGGACCCCGCCGCGGCTTCGAACTGCGCGAGGTCGGCGGCGGCTGGCGGATGTACGTCCGCGGCGAGCACGACGCGCTCGTGAGCGAGTTCGTCAACACTCAGGCCCCGTCGCGGCTCTCGCAGGCCGCCCTCGAGACTCTCGCGGTGATCGCGTACAAGCAGCCGGTGTCGCGTGGCCAGGTGGCGTCGATCCGCGCGGTCAACGTCGACTCGGTGGTGCGCACCCTGCTTTCGCGGGGTCTCGTGACGGAGGTCGGGCACGACGCCGAGACGGGAGCGATCCTGTACGGGACGACCGACGCCCTGCTGGTCAACCTCGGCATCAATTCGCTCGACGAGCTGCCCCCCATCTCGCCGCTCCTCGACGACGGCGCCGACGGTTTCGAAGGAGAGGCGACGCGATGACGGATGCCGAAGGTGTACGCCTGCAGAAGGTGCTCGCGAACGCGGGCGTGGCCTCGCGCCGCGTGTGCGAGCAGCTCATCGTCGAGGGCCGGGTGCGGGTCAACGGCGCCACGGTCACGGAGCTCGGGAGCCGGATCGACCCCGACGTCGACCGCGTCGACGTCGACGGCACGGCGGTGCAGCTCGACACGACCAAGCGCTACGTCATGCTCAACAAGCCGACGGGCGTCGTCAGCTCGATGAAGGACGAGAAGGGTCGCGCCGACCTGCGCCGGTTCACGAAGGACTGGGACGAGCGCCTCTACAACGTCGGTCGCCTGGATGCCGAGACGAGCGGGCTGCTGGTGCTGACCAATGACGGCGAGCTCGCCCACGTGCTCGCTCATCCGTCGTTCGGGGTCACGAAGGTCTACATCGCCAAGGTCCGCGGTCGCGTGCTGCCGCAGACGATCGCCCGGCTGACACGCGGCGTCGATCTCGATGACGGCCCGATCGCCGCCGACAAGGCCCGCCTGCTCGACACCTCGGGTGAGACGAGCCTGGTCGAACTGACGCTGCACTCCGGTCGCAACCGCATCGTCCGTCGCATGATGGCCGAGGTCGGGCATCCGGTGATCGAGCTGGTCCGACGCCAGTTCGGCCCGCTCCACCTGGGAACCCTCCCGGCGGGACGCGCCCGCGAGTTGACTACAGTGGAACGCGGTGCGCTGCTGACGCTCTCGCGCAGCGCCGACGGTGCCCCCGAGCACCCGACTTCTCCGGAGAACCCGTGACCGATTCCTCGCCCGATCCCGTGCGCCCCGGCCGTGCCGCGCGCACGGCCGGCACCGTGCGCATCGTCGGTGCCGGTCTGCTCGGTTCGAGCATCGGACACGCGCTGCGTCTGCTCGGCGTCGACGTCGTCCTCGACGACGCGTCACCCGCCCAGCTGCGGCTCGCCGTCGACTACGGCGCCGGACGCCTCGCGGCCGAAGGCGATCGTCCCGTGCTCGTCGTGGTCGCCGTGCCTCCCGACGTGACGGCGGATGTCGTCGAGCGCGAGCTGCGCGCCCACCCGGGCGTCGTCGTGACGGATGTCGCGAGCGTCAAGCTGGAGCCGTACCTCGAGCTGCGGGCGCGCGGCGTCGATCTCACCCACTACATCGGCTCGCACCCGCTCGCGGGTCGTGAGCGCGGCGGCGCGATCTCGGCACGCGCCGACATCTTCGTCGGGCGCCCCTGGGTGGTCTGCCGCGATGAAGAGACCCGGGCATCCGATCTCGCCGTGGTCGAAGGGCTCGCCCTCGACCTCGGCGCCATGCCGCTCGAGATGACCCCGCAGGAGCACGACGAGGCGGTGGCGCTCACCTCGCACGTGCCGCAGCTCGTCGCGAGTCTGCTGGCCGGTCGCTTCGTCGTGGCACCCGAGGGATCGCTGCGTCTGACCGGTCAGGGGGCGCGCGACACGACGCGCATCGCGGCATCCGCGCCGGAGCTGTGGGTGCAGATCCTCGGCGCGAACGCGGCACCGGTCGTCTCCGTGCTCGACGAGCTGGCGACGGATCTGCGGGCGGTCGCCGACGCCCTGCGCGATCCCGCCGCCCCCGGCGCTCGCCGTGCGATCGCCGACACCATCCGCCGCGGCAACGAGGGCGTCGAACGCCTGCCCGGAAAGCACGGGCAGAACCGTCGCTTCGAGCAGATCGTCGTGCGCGTCGACGACACCGCGGGTCAGCTCGGCCGTCTGTTCGGCGACCTCGGCGAGCTCGCGGTCAACGTCGAGGACCTGCGTCTCGAGCACTCTCCGGGAGCCCAGTTCGGACTGGCCGAGCTGAGTGTCGTGCCGAGCGCGGTCCACGAAGCCGTCGCCGGGCTCGAAGAGCGCGGCTGGAAGATCGCGAGCGTTCCCCATGCCTGAGTCCTCTCCCGTCACCGTCGCGATCGACGGCCCTGCCGGCAGTGGCAAGTCGAGCGTCTCGAAGCAGGTCGCCCGCGTGCTCGGCTACGGCTTCCTCGACACCGGCGCCGCTTACCGTGCCCTCGCCTGGCGCGTGCTCGAGCGCGGTGACGACACCGCCGACGCCGACGCGGTCGCCCGGGCCCTCGACGACTTCGACTACGCCATCTCGCTCGATCCCGACGACCACTGGGTGCGGGTGGGCGAGGTGTTCGTCACGGCCGAGATCCGCGAGCCCCGCGTCTCGGCCGCCGTCAGCGGCGTCGCGCGCGTGCCGGCTGTCCGCGAGCGGGTCAACGTGCTGTTCCGGGCCCTCGTGGCGGCATCCGGTTCGGCCGGCGTCATCGTCGAGGGGCGCGACATCACGACGGTTGTCTTCCCGGATGCGCCCGTGCGCATCCTGCTGACCGCCAGCCCCGAGGTGCGCGCCGCGCGCCGCAGCGCCGAGCTCGCGGAGGAGGATGCCGCCGCGGTCGCCGCGGCGCTGCACCGCCGTGACGCCTCGGACTCACAGGTCGTCGACTTCCTCACCGCCGCGCCCGGCGTGGTGGTGGTCGACTCGACCGATTTGGACTTCGATCGGACCGTGGACGCCGTCATCGACGTCGTACGCACCGCGACAGGAGAGAACTGATGGCTACGACCGACGACGAGTACGAGGGCGGTCCCGACCAGCTCGAGGAGAAGCTCGCGAACCTCGACGAGCATCTCGCCGACCAGCGGGCAGCGGCGCTGCGCGCCTCGCTCGCCGACTACGAGCTCGACGACGAGGATTCCGAGCTTCTCGCCGGCTTCACCGCAGGTGGAGAGGTCGTCGAGGTGCTGCCGGCGCTGCCGGTGGTCGCCATCGTGGGCCGTCCGAACGTGGGCAAGTCCGCGCTCGTGAACCGCATCCTGGGCCGCCGCGAGGCGGTCGTCGAGGACACCCCGGGCGTCACACGCGACCGGGTGAGCTACAAGGCCGAGTGGCTCGATCGCCGCTTCACCCTCGTCGACACGGGCGGCTGGGAGCCCGACGCACGGGGCATCGACCGCTCGGTCGCGGCTCAGGCCGAGGTCGCGATCGACCTGGCGGATGTCGTGCTGTTCGTCGTCGACGCGATGGTGGGGGCCACGGCCACCGACGAGGCCGTCGTGCGCCTGCTGCGCAAGAGCGACAAGCCCGTGCTGCTCATCGCGAACAAGATCGACGATGCGCGTCAGGAGCCCGAGGCGGCAGCGCTGTGGAACCTCGGTCTCGGCGAGCCGCATCCCGTCTCGGCGATTCACGGCCGGGGGGTCGCAGACCTCCTCGACGAGCTCATGGACGTGCTGCCCGAGGTCTCGGCCGTCGCGAAGAACGAGCTCGGCGGGCCGCGTCGAGTCGCGATCCTCGGGCGCCCGAACGTCGGCAAGTCATCGCTGCTGAACAAGGCGGCCGGTGAGGAGCGCGTGGTCGTGAACGACCTCGCGGGCACGACGCGCGACCCCGTCGACGAGGTCGTCGAGCTCGGCGGCAAACTGTGGCGACTCGTCGACACCGCCGGCATCCGTCGCCGCGTGCACCTGCAGCAGGGAGCGGACTTCTACGCGTCGCTCCGCACGTCGGCTGCCCTCGAGAAGGCCGAGGTCGCCGTCGTCGTCCTCGATGTGACCGAGTCGATCAGCGTGCAGGACCTCAACATCATCGATCTCGTGCTGGAGTCGGGCCGAGCACTCGTGCTCGCGTTCAACAAGTGGGACCGCCTCAACGACCGCGACATGGACAACGCCGACCGGCGCCGGTACCTCGAGCGCGAGATCGAGCAGGATCTGGCGCACGTCACGTGGGCGCCGCGCGTCAATCTGTCCGCGCGCACGGGACGCCACCTCGACAAGCTGGTGCCCGCTCTGGAGACCGCGCTGCAGTCGTGGGATCAGCGCATCCCGACCGGCAAGTTCAACGCCTTCCTGGCCGAGCTCGTCGCGGAGCACCCGCATCCGCTGCGCGGCGGCAAGCAGCCCCGCATCCTGTTCGGCACCCAGGCATCGACGCGGCCGCCGACATTCGTGCTGTTCACGACCGGATTCCTCGACCCGGGCTACCGCCGATTCATCCAGCGCAGACTGCGCGAGATCTTCGGTTTCGAGGGCACGCCGATCGTGACGAACATGCGCGTGCGCGAGAAGCGCCAGCGCTGACGAGGGATGGCGGCGAACGACGTCGCCGCACCGACGCGCACGCTCGTATGACGGCCGCGGCTCCGGAGATCGGATGCCGCGGCCGTCGGCGTTCGCGGCCCCGTCGGCGTTGGCGGCCCCGTCGGCGTTGGCGGCCCCGTCGGCGTTGGCGGCCCCGTCGGCGTTCGCGGCCCCGTCGGCGTTCGCATCGGATTCAGAACGGGGGCGGTTCGAGCTGGCCCGGCGGTTCCCCCGGTGGTTGCTGCCTTGGCGGGGCGAGGCCTGGTGGGGCGAACGCGACGAGGGGCGGTGGGGCGTTGTCGCGGTAGACCCGTCCGGTGGGGGAGGTCCACACGAGTGTTCCGCCGGGGAGCTGTCTCACATGCCAGCGGGAGTGGTGCTTGACGTCGTGGTGTCGTTCGCAGAGGTTGGCGAGGTTGCAGATGCGGGTGGGGCCGCCGTCGGCTGCGGCGATGGTGTGGTCGTTCTCGCAGCGAATGGCGGGTTGTCGGCATCCGGGGAACCGGCAGTGCCGGTCCCGCGCCCGCAGGAGTCGCTTCATCGCCGCGGTGGGCGTGTAGCTGTCGCACTCCAGGACCGTTCCGGTCACCGGGTGCGTCAGCAGCCGATCCCAGGACGTGTTGTCACCGGCGAGGGTGCGGGCGGTGGCGGCGTCGATGGGGGAGCGACCCACCAGATCCGCGGGCTGCTCGTCCTCCCCGGCGAGGGTGAGGGCCGAGACGACGACCTGGACTTTCGCGCGGATCGCGCCGAGGGTCCCGTTCCCGTCTCCGGTGTCGGTCGGGTCGAGGGATGGCGTCGCGGCGAGGAGGAGGTCGGAGAACACGTCCGCGCGGACCTGGTCGATCGTGCGTGTGTCGCCGGCGAACGACGAGCCTGCCAGTTCGATGTGCTCGGCGCCCGCATCCACGTCAGCGCGGTCTCTCGCACGGATGATCTCGCGCGCCTGCTGCGTCAGGCGGTCGACGATCCCTTCCGCGATCACGGTCGGGACGGTCGCGATCAGGTCCGACATCCCGTTCGGCCGTGGCTGCACGAACACGCAGCGTTCGGTGGCGGCTTCCTGATGGCGTTCGGTGAAGGGGCGCGGGTGAAGTCTCTCGGCGAGCATCCGCAGCCGCTCCCGCACCCGGTTCGGCGTCTCACCCTGGCACGCTTCGATGGCCTCCCGCTCGAACTCCGCACGCATCCGACCGGGGACGATCGCCCCCGCATCCTGGATGACGAGCACATGCCCGCGGACGAGCCGGCCGTCCTCCCACGCCGACACTGTCGCCGGATAGTTCTCCACCAGATCCCGCGCCTCGTCGATCCGCCGCTGCAGCGTGCGGTCGGTGGCGACGAACACCCCGGCGAGCTCCGCCGCGATCGACCGGAGCGCCATCTCGTGCGCTTTCACCCGCTCCGACGCACCCGCCGCCTGCTTCTCCGCGAGCTGCCCGGCCGCGGCGAGCACCCGGACCTCGCGGATCTGCCCGAAGCGCACGGCATCCTTCGCGGCCTCGGCGTCTCCGACGAGCGCGGCCAGGGCGGCGACGTCCGCGTCGCTGCCGCGCCCCGCATTCGAATGCATGTTCGAATTCTGTCATGGGCCTCCGACATCGAACCGGCGGCGATGGGGAGCACTCCCCATGGACCGGCCGCGCTGTCAGCGGATAGCGTCGAACCACCTCGACCTCAGGAGTACGTGACGCGATGCCGCTTGTGATCAAGATCCCCGCCCTCTCGAAGCGCGCGATCGCCCGCACGCACGTCGGCGTGGTCGCCGCCGCGATCGGGCTGGTCGCCCTCGCAGGCTGCGCCCCGGCGGACGCTCCCGATTCCGCGGTCTCGACGAGCGCCTCCGCGGCCCCTGAGACGAGCGCGGCAACGCCGTCCGGCGCGGCGGACGAAGCCGCGACCGGTTCGGCGGCGCTGAGCGAAGCCGATCTCGAGGCCCTCTTCACCGGCATCCAGTTCCAGCCGGGGCAGTACGACACCACGGCCGCGATGCTCGAGTCGATCTATCCGGGACTCACCGTCTCGGACGCGAGCTGCCTCGCTCCCTTCGGTGCCGGGTGGGAGTCGGCCGCCACGGGGGCCGTCGAGTTCGGCACCAGCAACGACCGATCGATGACGGCCGTGGTCGCGTCCACGGCAGACGCCGCCGCCGCCACCTACCTCTTCACGCAGGCGGAGGACGCGATCGCCCGGTGCGCCGACGGGCAGGAGCTCTTCGCGATGCAGGGCACGCCGGTCACCACGAGCGTCCAGCCGTTCGACCTCTCGCTCTCGGGGGCCGACGAGTCGCGCGGCTGGCGGGTGACCGGCGACGTCGGCGGCACGCCGTTCGCGCTCGTGGGCGCCACCGTCCGCGTGGGGCAGAACGCGATCGCCCTCGTGGGCTGGGATCCCGCCACCAACACCGACTACGTGCCGCAGGCCACCCAGCTCTTCATCGACGGGCTGCCCGCCGCCGGCTGACCGACTGCCCTCGACTGCTCCGCTCGGCGCGCGGCGCGTCGAGCACTAGATTGATGCCGCGACCTCCTCGGGTCGCGGGAGGACGCGGGATGAGCGGCGAGAACGGACGACCGGCGACGATCCACGACGTCGCCACCCGTGCGGCGGTGTCGCACCAGACGGTGTCGAGATACCTGCGGTACAACGGCGGGCTGAAGCCGGCCACCAGCGAGCGCATCGCCGCGGCGATCGAAGAGCTCGACTACCGGCCGAACCTCGTCGCCCGCTCGATGCGCACGCGCCGGTCGGGACGGGTGGCGCTCGTCCTGGCGGGCAGCGGCGTGCACAACCCGGGGCGCCTGCTGGCGGGCGCTTCTCAGGTCGTGCAGGATGCCGGATACGCGGTGGAGATCCTCACCGTCGACGGGGAGGGCGAGGTGCGCGCCGAACGGGTGCGCGAGTTGGTGGGCTCCGGAGCGGTCGAGGGCGTGCTGAGCTTCGCGCCGCTGCCGAGCGATCTGGTCGGCAGCCATCGCGGCGTCACCGTGCTGGCCTCGTCCGACTACGACGACGCGGGACGCGTGATCGGTGCGCTCGCCGACAGCTCGCCCATGGTCGAGATCGTCGACGGGCTCGTGGATCGCGGCTTCCGCCGCTTCGCCCACATCACCGGAGACCTCGCCTACGCCTCGGCACGTGCCCGCCGTGCGGCATTCGAGGCGGCGGTCGACGCGCACGGCATCCAGCCCGACTTCGTGCACATCGGAGACTGGTCGGCGGCTTCGGGCGAAGCGGCCGCCGGGCTCGTCGCCGAGGGGGAGCCGATCGCGGTGCTGGCGGCGAACGACGTCGTCGCGGCCGCAACGGTTCGCGCGCTCGTGCGGCGCGGTATCCCGGTGCCCGAACGGGTGGCTGTCACCGGCTGGGACGATCTGCCCCTGGCCGGGCTCCTCTTTCCCTCGCTGACGACCGTCGAGAGCGATTTCGACGTTCTCGGCGCGCACGAGGCTCGCCGCCTGGTCGCGGCGATGTCGGGCGCACCGCTCGACGAGAGCCCGCCGCAGGGTATGCAGCGCGTGATCTGGCGGGAATCGACCGGGGCTGTCGCCGATGAATCGGCGAGCCGGGTATGACCGTTGGTTGACGCGGACCGGGGCGGTTGACTACCGTCGCGAGAGAATAGTGATCGTTCACTGTTGATCGAATGCTCGCCCAGCCCTCGAGAGGGACAATCGTGACCACCCCCCTGCGTGCCGCCATCGTCGGCACCGGCGCCATCGCCCATGCGCACGCCGAGGCGCTGCGCGCGCTCGGCTCGCGCGCCGACCTCGTCGCCGTCGTCGATCTCGACGCCGACCGGGCCCGCGCGTTCGCCGACCGCTTCGGCGCCACCGCCGTACACCCCGACATCGCGACGCTGTTGCGCGACGAGAGCCTCGACCTCGTCCACATCTGCACCCCGCCGAAGACCCACGTGCCGCTCGCGGTGCTGGCGCTGCGAGCGGGCGTTCCCGCCCTCATCGAGAAGCCGACCGCCCTGAGCCTGGCCGAGATGGACGAGCTCGTCGCCGTGTCCCGTGAGACGGGCGTGCCCGCGCTCACCGTCTTCCAGCACCGCTTCGGCGCGCCGGCTCAGCGTCTCATCGACCTGCTCCACGAGGGCGCCCTCGGCCGACCGCTCCTGGCCGCGTGCGAGACGCTGTGGTACCGCACGCCCGACTACTTCGACCTCCCGTGGCGGGGGCGCTGGGACGTCGAGGGCGGCGGCCCGACCATGGGGCACGGCATTCACCAGTTCGACCTGCTCCTCGCCGTCCTCGGGCCCTGGCGCCGACTCACCGCGTTCGCCGCGCGGCGGTCGCTGCCCACCGACACCGAGGACGTCTCGCTCGCCGTGGTCGAGTTCGACAACGGCGCGCTGGCGAACGTCACGAACTCGATCGTGTCGCCTCGTGAGGTCTCGCGGCTGCGGTTCGACTTCGAGCACGCCACCGTCGAGGTCGAGCACCTGTACGGATACACCGAGAGCAACTGGACCTTCACCCCCGCTCCGGGCCACGACGCGCTCGCCGAGCGCTGGGCAGCCGAGGCCGCAGCGGCCGACCCCGATGAGCGCAGCAGCCACACCTCTCAGCTCGCTGCCGTCCTCGACGCACTCGCGGCGGGGCGCGAGCCCGGGGTCGCGGCCGACGAGGCGCGTCGCACGCTCGAGTTCGCAGCGGCGACCTACGCGTCCGCCTTCCGCGGCGTGCCCGTGCGCGCCGGCGACATCACCCCCGACGACCCGTTCTACCGGGCGATGGACGGCGGCGCCGTTCCGTGGCCCCCGTTGAAGGAGACCTCCGTATGACTTTGACCATCGTCCACGAGGTGGGAACCGCCCTGGCCGTCCGCGACGGCGACGTCGAGCTGTTCCGGTACACCTACGTGCCCGATTCGCCCCAGCTCGAATCGCCCAAGCCGTTCCTCCATCCCATCCGCACGCGGGCCGGACACACGGTGAGTCTGTTCCGTCCGTGGGACCACGTGTGGCACAAGGGCATCGCGTGGTCGCTGCCGGTCGTGGGCGAGGAGAACTTCTGGGGCGGCCCGACCTACGTCCATGGGCAGTTCTACGTGCAGCTCGACAACGACGGAACGCAGCGGCACGCCGCCCTCACCCGCCTGACGGTGGATGCGGACTCCTCGGATCCGATCGTGCGGGTGGCGCACGACCTGGAGTGGATCACCCAGCGCGGTGTGCGCCTGTTCTCTGAGCGGCGCACCCTGACCGCGCGCGTCGTCGACGACCGTACCTGGGCGTTGACCTTCGAGACCGAGATGACCAATGTCACGGCCGACGCGATCGCGATCGGCTCGCCCACCACCAAGGGCCGCGAGAACGCGGGCTACGGGGGACTGTTCTGGCGCGGGCCCCGCTCGTTCACCGGGGGCGTGCTGGTGACCGCGGACGGCACCGGATCGGGTGACGACGTCCGCGGCCAGCGACACGAATGGATGGGGTTCGCCGGGCGTCACGACGACGTGGACGCCGCGTCGCTCATCGTGATGGTCGACGCCGCCGAGAACCCGCACCACCCCCCGCAGTGGTTCGCGCGGTCGGAGGAGTTCGCGTGCCTGAACCCGGCCCCGTTCTTCAGCGAGGAGGTCGTCGTCGCGCCCGGCGAGACGGTCGCATTCCGTTACGGGGTGGGTGTGGCCGACGCCGACGCGGATGCCGCGGGCGGGGTCGCGACCGCGGTGCGGGTCGTGCTCGACGCGCACGACGGCGCCGACCGTGCGGATGCGACGATCGGCGGTTCAGCGTGATCACGCCCTCGACCTTTCCGGGTGGGACGTCGCTGACGGACCTCGCGGTCTACACCGACGCCGGCCCCGACGGCGTCTGCGGCGGTACTCCGCACATGCACCTGGCGTCGACGGAGGCCTACATCGTCACCGGCGGGACGGGTGAGCTGCAGACCATCGATGCGCGCGGTTTCCAGAGGACTCCGCTGTCGGCTGGAGTGGTCGTCTGGTTCACGCCGGGAACCGTCCATCGCGCGGTCGACACGGGAGACCTCTCCGTCGTCGTGCTGATGAGCAACGCGGGATTGCCCGAAGCCGGTGACGCCGTGATGACGTTCCCCGCCGACGTGCTCGCCGACCCCGAGCGCTACGCCCGTGCTGCCCGCATCCCCGCCGACGCCCACGAGCGCGATCGGGCCGCGGCCGCCGCCGCCCGGCGCGACGCGGCGGTGCGCGGGTTCGAGCTGCTGCGCGAGCGGGTCGAAGCCGGTGACCGTGCGGCTCTTGCCGAGTTCCACGCTGCAGCCGTGCGCATCGCGGCGCCGCGGGCCGCGGGCTGGGAGGAGATCGTCCGTGCCCGCCCGCTGCGCCTGGCCGAGCAGGCCGTGGCCGGTGCTGCAGCCGTCGCCCGGGGCGACGGGGCGCACCTCGCCGACGCCGGGGTTCACGTTGCGGCCGCGGCGGAGGGGCCGCGCGGGTTCGGGATGTGCGGGCGCCTCCGGCCGTACGACGTCTCGGACTGACCGGTCCGGATCCGCGGCGAGCGGCATCCGATTCCCGCTCGGGCCTTGTGCCGCGGCCGCGCGGGCCTAGCATGGGAGGGTGGCAAGGAAACCGCTTTCCCGACCCGCGGACCTGATCGACGGCGCTCATCCGACTCGATCCGTCCTGCGGCTGCTGGCGCGCCGTCCCGGACGGATGTCGCTGGCCGTCCTCGCGTTCACGCTCAAGGAGATCCCGCTGTGGTTCCTGCCCGTGATCACGGCGGCGATCATCGACATCGTCGCCGGCGGCGGGGAGGTGACCGCCGTGCTCGGCTGGTTCGCGCTCGCGACGGTGCTCCTGTTGCAGAACTACCCGAACCACATCCTCTACACGCGCAACTTCATGACCGTCGTCCGCGATACCGGCGCGGACCTGCGCAACGCCCTCGCCGCACGGCTGCAGAGCCTCTCGATCGGCTACCACTCCCGGGTGAGCTCGTCGATCGTGCAGACCAAGGTCGTCCGCGACGTCGAGAACGTCGAGCTCATGCTCCAGCAGGTCACCCACCCACTGCTGTCGGCGACGATGGTCATGATCGGGGCGCTGTCGATGACGGCGGTCGCGGTGCCGCAGTTCCTCCCGGTCTACGCCCTCGCGGTGCCGATCGCCATCGGCATCCGGTACGGCATGCGCAACCGCTCGCGGGAGCGCAACGAGGTGTTCCGCCGCGAGGTCGAGGTGTTCTCGGCGCGTGTGGGCGAGATGGCTTCGCTCATCCCCGTCACCCGCGCTCACGGACTGGAGGAGACCGCGGTCACCCGCGTCAGCACCGGCGCGGAGGGGGTCCGGCGCGCGGGGCTGCACCTCGACATGCTCAACGGCCACGTCGCGTCCATCTCGTGGGTCGCGATGCAGCTTCTGGGAGTGGGATGCCTCGTGCTCGCCGCGGTCTTCTCACTCACCGGCATCCTTCCCATCTCGCCGGGCGAGGTGGTGCTGCTGTCGACCTACTTCACTCTCCTCACCCAGGGGCTCACGCAGCTGCTCATGCTGATCCCGGTCGGCGCCCGCGGGCTCGAGTCGGTGCGCTCCATCGCCGAGGTGCTCCAGGAGCCCGACCTCGAGCAGAACGAGGGCAAGCGGCGCGTGGATGCCGTGACCGGCGACATCCGGCTCGAGGGGGCCAGCCACCGCTACGCCGGGGCCGATGACGACGCGCTGCATGAGATCGACCTGCATATCCCCACCGGGCGTACCTACGCCTTCGTCGGGTCGTCGGGCTCGGGCAAGTCGACGCTGCTGAACCTCGTGCTCGGTTTCGTGCGTCCCACCGCCGGACGCCTGACGATCGACGGCGCCGACGTGCAGGAGCTCGACCTGCGCTCCGTACGCCGGGCGGTGTCGGTCGTGCCGCAGGAGTCGGTGCTGTTCGAGGGGACCATCCGCGAGAACGTCGCCTACGGGCTCCCCGACGTGACCGATGAGCGCATCGAAAGGGCGCTGCGCGACGCGAATGCGTGGCAGTTCGTGCAGGAGCAGCCGCGGGGATGGGACACCGTCGTCGGCGAGCGGGGCGCGCGTCTGTCGGGCGGGCAACGCCAGCGCCTTGCGATCGCTCGCGCCCTCGTGCGCGATCCTCGCATCCTGCTGCTCGACGAGGCCACCTCGGCGCTCGATCCGGAGTCGGAGGAACTCGTCAAGGAAGCGCTCGGCCGCCTCATGCGGGGACGGACGACCCTCGTCGTCGCCCATCGGCTCTCGACCATCCGTCAGGCCGATCGCATCGTGGTCCTCGAACGCGGCCGCATCGTCGAGCAGGGAACCCACGACGAACTTCTCGTCGCAGCCGGGCGCTACGCGCACCTCCACGCCACGCAGGCGGGCTTGCCGTCCTGACGCCGCCTCAGCGCGGGGGCAGCACCCGAACGGCTGTCGCGCGGACGCGGGCATCGGCGGCGCCGTAGCGCGTGCCGTCCTTCGTGCTCCACATCGGCCGGTCGCCGGTCGCCTCGACGGTCAGGCGGTACCGCCCGCCCGCCAGCGGCGGGGTGAGGAAGCGGATGCCGTCCGCCACGACGCCGCTGTAGAAGTCGGCGACCACGGCACAGGTGTCGCTGGCCCCGTCCGCCGCGGGCGCGAGGGTGATGCGGGCGTACCCGCTGTCGGGGCCGGTCATGCCGAAAAGCGCGACCCGGCCCTGCGGGGGCACGGGGAAGGGCTCCGTGGCGCGCGCCTGTCCGGGGTGCAGGTCGGCGCCCGCGTCGACCTCGATCGCACCGGCCAGCAGATCGACCGGTTCGCCCGATGCGGGCATCCAGGCGGGGAGGAACGGCCCCAGGCGCGGCACTCCCGCTTCATCGACCTGCAGCGGCTGCCACACGTAGGTCGCGGCTGACGCCTGTCGGGGGAAGGGCCAGCGGTCGCCGAGGTACATCGGCGGGGCATCGGGCGCGACGCCCGTGAGCACGAAGCCGCACTGGGAGTCGTGGGTGCGCGAGCCGGCCGGCGCGAGCAGACCCGACGCCTGCCACGGACCGGCCGGAGTCGGTGCGCTCATGACGTAGTTGTCGTTGCGTTCCCAGCTCGTCTTGTTCGAGAACAGCAGGTGATACCGGCCGCCGGCGCGCACCATGCCCGGTGACTCACCGCCGGGGGCGACGCCCGAGGTGACCTTCGCGGCGGCGCTGGTGTAGTCGTCGGCGAGGCGGTAGACATCGCCCTCATGCACCAGGAGATATCCGGTGCCGTCGTCGTCCTGGAACGCGCCGACATCCCATCGGCGCACGGGCTCGCCGTCGAACAGCACCGCACCGCCGAACACGTATGGGCCGCGGACGGTATCGGATACGGCGTAGGCGATGTGCGGGTCGGTGTAGCCGAGGTCGTCGGCGTGCAGGAACATCACGTATCGTCCGGTGGCCGGGCAGCGGAGGACGGCGGGGCGCTCGCCGATCCGGTCCGGCCCGAGGAGACCGTCCGGCTGGGGGGCCAGCGCGAGACCTTCGAACCGCCACGTCGCCAGGTCGGGCGAGGAGTAGCAGGAGAATCCGGCGAACACATTGCGGTCGTCGGTCTTGTACTCGCCGAACAGGTAATAGCGACCGTCCTCGATGACGATGCACCCGCCGTGGGCGTTCACCGGGATACCGCGATCATCGAACCAGGCGACGCCGCTCACCACGGGAGCAGGAGGATGCAGCATGGGGACTCCTTCGTCGGTGCGTCGCACGGGGTCGGCTCGCCGGGATAGCGCTTTCCCGGGTCTCATCCTAGGGTTGATCTTATCGATCCGAAGGGGGATCCGTCTTGTCCGCACCACTTCGCTGCGCTCTCGTCGGCACCGGTTCCGTGGCCAATCTCCACGCCCGCGCCGTCGCCGCCCACCCGCGGGCCGAGCTCGTCGCCGTCACCGACGTCGTCCGCGACGCGGCCGAGGCGTTCGCCGGTCGCTACGGCGATCCGCACGTGTACGACGATCTCGCCGCCCTGCTGGAGGCCGAGCGACCGGACGTCGTGCTCATCTGCACGCCGCCGGGTGTCCACCGCGAGCAGACGCTCGCGGCCCTCGCCGCCGGTGCTCACGTCGTCGTCGAGAAGCCGCCCGCACCGTCGCTCGAAGAGCTCGACGAGATGCGCGCCGCCGCGTCGGCGGCCGGTCGGCACCTCGCCGTCGTGTTCCAGCAGCGAACCGGCACGGCCGCAGCACACGTACGGTCGCTGCTCGGCTCCGGCGCGCTCGGGCGCCCGCTCGTCGCGACCTGCCAGACGCTCTGGTACCGCGGCGCCGACTACTTCGCCGTGCCCTGGCGCGGCAAGTGGGAGACCGAGGGCGGCGGGACGACGCTCGGTCACGGCATCCACCAGCTCGATCTGCTCGCTTACCTCCTGGGCGACTGGGCATCGGTGCAGGCCCGACTCTGGCGCCTCGACCGCGAGACCGAGACCGAGGACGTCTCGACCGCGACCGTGCTGTTCGACGGCGGCGTCGTGGCCCAGGTCGTCACCAGTGCCGTCTCGCCACGTGAGACGAGCTCGATCCGAATCGACACGCAGAAGGCCACCGTCACCGTCGACCACCTGTACGGTCACGGCCACGAGAACTGGCGCATCACCCCGGCGCCCGGCTCCGAGGACGAGGCACGGGAGTGGACGATGCCGGATGTCGAGGAGCGCAGCGACCACGCGCCGCTTCTGCGAGACGTGTTCGACGCCATCCTCGACGGCACGCCGCTGCCGGACACGGCAGCCGAGCCGGCACGCTCGCTCGAGCTCGTCGCGGCGATGTACGCGTCGGCCGCGGCCGACGGCGCCGTCGTGACGCCGGCCGACCTCGCAGCCCATCCCACGCACCGGCGCAGCTTCGCCAGCCCCGTGGTCGACCTGCGCGCCGACCGATGACCTCTCCCGACACCGCTCGGGCGCTGCCGCAGGAGCTGTACCGCGACCCGGTCTACGACGGGGCGACCGACCCCGTGGTGGTCATCGCGCCCGACGGCGGCTGGTGGATGTTCTACACGCAGCGGCGCGCGACGCATCCCGACCCCGGCCCCGGTGTCGCCTGGGTGCACGGCTCGCGCATCGGAGTGGCCCGCTCCGACGACGGCGTCGCATGGCGCTACGCCGGGACGCTCGAACCGGATGCCGCGGGCCTGCACCTCGAGCCGGGCGCACCGCCGAGCCGTGTCAGCAGCACGCACTGGGCTCCGGAGGTGGTCCACGACGGCGCCGCGTGGCGCATGTACCTCACCGAGATCGACGGAGTTCCCGACCGCTGGCCCGGGCACGTGCGGACGATCGTGGCGTACGTCTCGGACGACCTCGCCGCGTGGCGGCGCCTCGGCCCGCTCAGTCTCTCCAGCGACCGGGTCATCGACGCGGCCGTGGCGCGCACGCCCGACGGCCGGTGGCGCCTCTGGTACAAGGACGAGGCGGCCGACTCGGTCACGATGGCCGCCGTCTCGGACGACCTGGAGGTGTGGACCGATGAGGGTGCCGCGATCGGCGGTCGGCCGCACGAGGGCCCCAGCGCTTTCGAACTCGGCGGTCGCTGGTGGATGATCGTCGACGAGTGGCGGGGGATGGGCGTGTTCGTCTCCGACGATGCGCGCCGTTGGCGCCGCCAGGGCGGCCCCGACGACATCGTGCTCGGCTCGGGCTCTGTGCCCGGGGCCGGCTACGGGCACCACGGCGCCCCCGTCCGACACGGCGACGACGTCTGGTTCTACTTCTTCGGGCATCCCGCGCGAACGGCAGCGCCCGGCAAGGAGAACGATCCCGCCGACCCCGCAGATCTCGACGACCGGCGCTGCGCGATCTATCGTGCGGCCCTGGTGGTGCGCGACGGCAGATTGATCGTTCTACCGGCGTAGACCCGGGCGATCCGTGACTCGTTACAGCAGGTGCCCGATGAGAGCGAGGTTCTGAATCGCAGCCAGCCCGTACTGCGCGGCGTCGTTGGTCGAGACGCTCGGCAGCTCGTCGACGGCGTTCAGTACGAGGGGCGGCTGGACGCGCCGGCGCACGAGCTCTCGTCGATGAAGCAGCCATTCGCCCCCGCTCTCGAATGCCCGCCAGGCGAGCCGGGCGAGGTCCGCGTCGCCCGTCCGTGCGGCGGCGTAGGCGGCGAGGCGGCTATGCGCCTGTTCGAGATGGATGCCGGTGAGGGCGCGCCCGAGCTGCTCCTCCTGCTCCAACGGGGACGCGAGGTACAGGCGGCAGTACCGTTCCCACGCCGCCGCGAACCCGGGCACGTCGACGAGCGAGATGAGCTCGCTGCAGATCTCGACCAGGCCGAAGACGGCGCTCAGGTGCGACACCGCGATGCGATCGCGGCTGGTGTCGAAGCGCCCGGCGTCGAGGTCGTAGAGCGCTTCGCCGGTGAAGAACCCCTGCGGGAGCGCAGCGATGTCGGCCATGGTTCCCAGCAGTCGGTCGCGCGAGCGCGCATCGCCTGTGCGTTCCCAATCGGCCAACCACGTGGCTGCGAGCGCACTCCAGTCGGTGCCGAGCCCTACAGCCAGCGAGCCGCGGTCGAGGCGGTAGGTCGCGGCATCCGGTCGGACCTTGCGGTTGGGGTCGGTGTCGAGGAAGCGCGCGTCGCTGTCGCGCAGCTCACTCATCAGGTCGCCGACCCGCTCGTCCGCCGTGAGGTAGTGGAAGAACCGCCGGTAGGCCGGGGTGCTGATGCGAAGCTGCTTCGCGCTGCAACCCCAGTGCTGGACGTTGTGGCGCGAGCCGAGCCCGGCCCACCGTCCGAGGTGGTAGACGTCCACCTCGCCGGTGTGCCGCGTCATCGCCTCCGCGAAGCGGAACACGTCGGCCCGCCCGCTGCGAAGGTAGGAGTACCAGAGCCAGAGATCGGGCGAGAGCTCACTGTTGTCCCACGCATAGCCGCCCACGTCGTACCGCCAGGTGTGCCGGTCGAGGTCGTACGAGTGCATCACGTCGCCGTAGTGCCAGAAGCCGTACCACCGGCGCTGGTCCACCTGACCGAGGTAGAACTCCAGCAAGGCGTCGAGGCTGTCTTCGATCTCGGCTCGCGCAGGTGTCGAGCGATCGACCGGCGCCCAATCCCCGAAGACCCCCGTCTCGTGCACGTGCTGCGGTGTGGGTTGCAGCAGCGGCGGGTTCTGGAGCTGAGCGACGTCGAGAGTCAGGTCCCTCGGCGCGGGCGTGGACTCGTATGCGAACAGCGTCAGCTCGTGGGTCCGGGCGATGCCCGTGGCCTCGCCGAAGCCCGGCTCGTAGTCCTCGTATGTGATCTCCAGTCCTTCGAGCTGCGCCTCGTAGTCGTCTTGGCCGAGGCCGCCGTGATAGAACCTCAGATCCATCGGCGGCGCCTCGGGGGAGTACAGCCATGCAGTCACGCTCGCGCGATCACCGGTCAGGTCCCGCGCATCGAGCTGCGCGGGGTCCGACTGCCAGAATCCGCGCACGCCCACCCCGAGACCGCCGCCGGGGTCGCTCACCGAGATGAAGCCCTCGGCGCGGGTGCCCGCTCCGGCGTCGATCCAGCCGTGCCCGGCGCGGGTGCGCTTGCGGATGCCGAAGCCGTCGGAGGTGAGCTGCGTCAACGTCACGTCGGCCCAGGCCGGGATGAGCGACAGGCGCTCGACCACGTCGCGGTTCCAGTGCTCCGGACCGGGGGTCGCTCGGCCGGCGATCTGCGCGGCGCGCACCGCCTCGCCCGGATCGCGGCGGAGCCCGGTGAGTCCGCGCACGGCTTCGGCGAAGAACCCGCCGTCTGCGCCCGCTATGCGCACATGGCGGTCGTGCGGCTCGGCTCGAAGCGGCACCATGGCGCGCAGTCCCAGCCCCGCGATGAAGTCGGTGGCGGGATCGCCGTCCCACACGAATGTGTGCACCACGCTCACCCGTTCCGACGCCGCGAGCACGACGAAGCGCACCGTGAACGGAAGCCACGAGCGCTCGCCGGTCTCGGCGCGGTGCCTGCCCTCGACCCGGACGACGGCACGCACCGGTCCCGTCTGCTCCACCGCGACACTGTCGACGTGCGACCGGAACCGCTCGCGTGCGTGTCCGCCGTCGTCCGAGACCTCGTGCTGCACAAGGCTCACCAGGTGGATGTCCTCCGCCACCGTGACCCCGTCGCGACGAAGGCGCCGCACGAGCGCCTCACCGCCCGGCGACCCGATGTCGAGACGGACGACGCCGTTGTCGACCTCGATCCCGGTGGACGTCTGGTTCACGCGCACGGGACGCATCGGTTCGGGCGCGTCGGCCGTCGCCGGTTCGACAGCGACCTCGTAGTCACCGGGCCGGGTGGTCGCACCGAGCGCCGCACCCACCCATTTCACCGAGCCGTCCGGCCACGTGGCGAGCGGCCAGAACTGTGCGGGAACGTAGCCCGCGCTTTCGCACTCGTCCCCGCCGCGGGCGCTCGCTGCGCGCAGCCGCAGCGCATCGACGGTATGGGTCACGCCGCGTCTCAGTGGGAACCCCCAGGTCGTGCCCCCGCGCAGTCGAGGCGGGGCAGCGCCGTCGAGCCAGCGCAGCGGGAGGGTCGTGGTGGGCGGAGTCATAGGTCATGCACCTCCAGGTTGCGGTAGCGGGCGACGAGCGGAGCCATCTGCCGGAATCCGATGCGGCCCGCACCGACGCGAGGGCCGGTGGCCTCGTCGTCGACCCAGTCGAAGAGGGGCAGGTCGTCGATCCGCACGCTCACGTGCGCGGCATCCTTCGTCACCTCGATCCGGTAGAACGCGTCGCGCGCGTCTGCGGCTGAGGGGAGCGGGTCCGCGCCCTGTGCGACCAGATGGAAGCCGGGCGCCTTGCGCAGGTTGCAGGTGTGGAATGCCCGCTCGTCCTCCCATCGCCTTCGGAAGTACGAAACGTGCAGCGCCCGCAGGTCGCCCGAGTGGTACTGCGGGTACGACCCGTTGCGGGGGGCTGTGCCGTCGTCGAAGATGCCGCCTCCGGAGACTGTGGCGGCGCCGAAGAAGAGCATCGCCAGCCCCGGCTCGCGACGCGGCGAGAACTCCCACGAGATCCGGATGCGGTCGCCGAAGACCTGCGGGCACCACAACGTCCAGTGGTCATCCTCACCGCCTCCCGACGCCAGCTCGAGGCTGCGGTCACCCGACGCGGCGACCGGGCCCTCGGCGATCCAGTCGGCGATGTCGCCTGGACCGGCGAGCGGGTTGCAGTACACCGGTCGGCTCATCCCTTCACCGATCCGATCAGCATGCCCTTCGCGAAGTGCTTCTGGAGGAAGGGGTAGAACAGCAGGATCGGAAGGGTCGCCACGACGATGACGGCGAACTTGATCCCTCGGGCCGGCGGCAGCTGGGTGGGGTCGGCCTCGACCATGGACAGGTCGGTGGCCACCGTCACCTGGCGCAGGAACATCTGCAGCGTCCACATCGAGTTGTCGCTGAGGTAGAGCAGCGGCGACATGAAGTCGTTCCAGATGCCCACGGCGTAGAAGAGCGCGAACGTCGCCAGGACGGGTTTGGAGAGCGGGAGGATGACGCTCCAGAGTGTCTGGAGCTCGTTCGCGCCATCCATCTTCGCCGACTCCTCGAGCTCGGCCGGGAGCTGTTGGAAGAAGTTCTTGATGATGATCAGGCTGAACGGGTTGATCGCCAGCGGCAGGATCAGCGCCCAGTACGTGTTCAGCAGCCCGAGGTCCTTCACCATGAGGAAGGTCGGGATCATGCCGCCCGAGAACACCATGGTGAACACGACGAGCGAGACCAGGAGGCGACTCCCCGGCAGATTCGATTTCGACAGGGGATATGCCATGGCAGCTGTCAGCAGGAGCTGCACGACCGTGCCGACGGCGGTGACCGCGATCGTCGTGACCATCGCCCGGAGAAAGGTGGGGCTCGTCAGGATCGACTCGTAGGCGCGCAGGCTGAAGCTCTCGGGCCACAGGAAGAACGACCGCGTGGCGAGCTCGGACTCGGACGCGAACGACCCGGCTGTGACATAGACGAAGGGCAGTAGGGCGAGCAGGCCCAGGCCCATGAGCAGGACGATGTTGACGACGTCGAACACGCGTCCCGCGGGGGTGTTGAAGCGATACTTCTCCCGCGCCATCAGAAGATCCCCGTCTGGTTGTATCGGCGGGCCAGTGCGTTGGCCCCGAAGATGAGCGCGACTCCCACGAGCGCCTTGAAGAGGCCGACCGCCGTCGAGTAGCTGTAGCTGCCCTGCGTCACTCCCATGAAGTAGACGTACGTGTCGAAGACGTCGGCCACCTGACGGTTCAGCGAGTTGGTCATCAGGTAGATCTGCTCGAACCCCGTATTGAGGATCTGCCCCATCTGCAGCACGAGCATGACCACGACGGTCGGCATGATCGACGGCAGCGTGATGTGCCACACGCGCTGGAAACGCCCCGCGCCGTCGAGGATCGCGGCCTCGTACTGCTCCTGGTCGACGCTCGCGAGTGCGGCGAGGAAGATGATCGTCCCCCAGCCGGTGTTCTTCCAGATGTCCTGCAGCACGATGATCGGCCGGAACCACGCCGGGTCGGTGAGCACGTCGATGTCGGTGCCGAAGATCCCGCCGACGGCATGGAAGAGGGGGCCCGCGTCGAACGCGAACAGCAGGTACGTCAGCGACGCGACGACGGTCCACGACAGGAAGTGCGGAATGTAGATCAAGGTCTGAACGGATCGCTTGAGGATGCTGATCCGCAGCTCGTTCAGCAGGAGTGCGACGACGATCGTGATGGGGAACGCGATCAGCAGACTCAGCAGCGCCAGGATCAGGGTGTTGCCGAGCAGGCGCGGGAAGTCCGGGCTCCCGAAGAAGCGCTCGAAATGATCGAACCCCACCCACGTGCTCCCCGAAATCCCGAGGAACGGGACGTAGTCCTGGAACGCGATGACCGCCCCGTACATCGGTCCGTACCGGAAGAGGGCGAAGTAGATCACGCCGGGGAGCAGCAGCAGATACAGCCACTTGAACTGAGTCACGTGCACCCGGATGCCCGGACGCCGCCGCCGCGGTGGCACGACGAGCGCTTCCGTCGCGGCGATCGGCGCCGGCGGCGCGGCGACCGGCACCTCAGCGGGCATCGGCGGCGAGCTCGTTGATCTCGGCGATGACCTGGTCGCCCCCGCTGGACCGCCAACGCTCGATGGCGGCGATCAGACCGTCGCGATCGATCTGTCCGGCGATGTACTGGAGGCGGGCGTCGGAGATGATCGTGTCCAGCTGCGCGCCCTGGGCGGTGTAGGTCTCGGAGACGAAGGCGGCGGCCGGGTCGTAGACGGCGGACTCGAGATCGGATGCCTCGATCGCGCGGCGCCGGTCGTCCAGCTCCTGCTCCTGCTGCGTCGGCAGCAGGGGCGGGTGGCCTCGGTACCCCGAGACGTTCATCCCGATCTGCGAGTAGCTCGCGACGTCGTCCGTCAGCGACTGCGGCGCGTCCGGAACGGGCGCAGCCCGGTCTCCCTCGAGCGTGTAGGTGACGCCCTCGATCCCGTTGTTGAGGATCGCTCCTGCTTCGGGCGTGTTGAGCTCGTCCAGGACGCCGAGGACGCGACGTAGATCATCCTCGGTGCGCACCGCAGCCTTCGGGATGGCCAGGAAGCCGTAGTAGCCCGTCGTGGGATGGGCGTGCAACTCGCCGTCGGGGCCGACGAGGTTGCCGGTGATGTCGACGTAGTCGGCGAAGTTGTCGGGATCGGACTCCTTGAACAGGTTCATGATCACCCCGGCGCGGGAGTGCACGTCGACGATGATGCCGCCCTTGCCGTTGAGGAACGGCTCGTTCCAGTTGGCGGAGTCGAAGGTTGCGTAGTCGGGGTTCACGAGTCCCTCGTCGATCAGACTCTTCTCGTAGTCGACCGCGTCGAGCCACTCGTCGGTCGTGAAGTTCGGGACGAGCTTCCCGGTGCGCTCCGTCCAGCGGTTGCCGGCGCCGTACCAGGTCTCGATCACGTCGTACGGGCTGTTCGTACCGATCGCTCCGGGCCACTTCGGGATGATCAGGCCGTACGTGTCGTCGATGCCGTTTCCGTCCGGGTCGCTCTCGGAGAACGCCCGGGCCACGGCCTTGAGATCGTCGGTCGTGCGGGGGAGCGGCATCCCGACCTTCTTCAGCCAGTCCTTTCGGAGGATCACAGCTGTTCGCATACGGTCGCGGCCGCGGAAGACTCCGAAGACGCGGCCGTTGATGCTCGCCGCCTGCTGCACCTCGGGGAACGTCGTCTTCAGGTTCGGGTAGTCGTCCAGGTGCTCGGTGAGGTCCCAGAACGCGCCCGCCCGAGCGTTCTGGACGAACCCGGGATCCTTGCCTTGGATGACCATCACCTCGGGGATGTCATCGCCCGCGAGGGTGATGTTCGTCCGGTCTCCGTAGGACGAATTGGGCACCCAGGTGATGTCGAGCTCGGCACCGACCACCTCTTCGAGGGCGGTGTGGATCGGGTTGTCGTCGGACGGGGCGCTGGTGGCGAGATACGGGACCATCATCGTGACCGTGTCGCCGTCGGCCTCGTCGGACGCCACGGGTGCGCAGCCGGCGAGAGCGAGCGCCGTGAGGCAGGCGAGCGCCCCGGCAGCGACGCGGCGGGCGTGGGGGGAGCGGGCTTTCATGAGTGAACTCCTTCGTTCGTGGCGGTGAGTGCCGCATCGTTTGCCGCGAAGAACCCGAGGCAGAGCGCGGTCGAGATCGTGAACCACGCGCCGCTGCTGAAGACGAGGGCGAACGCGGGAAGAGTCGCCGTCGCTGCGGCGACCGCGACGGCGGTGGCCATCAACAGAAGGGCGGGGCCCGGGTTGTGCAGCAGCCAACGCGATGCGGTGACGACATGCGAGAGGGCGCGCAGCTCGTAGTGCGCGTGCATCGTGAGCGAGACGGCGGACACGGCGAAGGCGAAAGCGGCGGCGATGCTCAGGAGGGCAGCCCACGGGTCGCGGTCGTCATCCAGATGGCCCGCCGCCTGAAGGGCGATGAGCGCGGCGCCCACGAGAGGCATTCCTCCCGCGAGCTGAGAAGCGAGGAAGCCCCGCGCCCAGGCGCTCGCGTAGTCCCGAACGAGCCGGACGCTCTCGCCGCGGAGACGCTGGCGGGTGAGGACCGCCACGGCAGCAGAGGCGGGCCCGAGGCCGAGGACCACCGCGCCCGCCAGGACTCCCACGAGCCAGAGGGCGTTCATGCATGCGACCCACACGAACCACTCGCACACCGCGTGCACCCGCAGCGCCCAACGTGAGCCCATCGCCGTCCCCCTGATCATCGTTGACTTACACGGAATGCGCTTTCCCAACCCTGACCGATTCGGCCGGACATTGTCAAATGGCAATTATGGCAGACTGGACTGGAAGCGGTCACAGACCGGGCCCCGCATCCTCGGGACCGAAGGTCCCGAGGATGCTTGCGAAACGTTTCACCGCGTAGTACGGTTGCCGGCAAGCGCTTTCCCGAACGGGCGAGGCGCGCACCTGCACACACGGACAATGGACGTTCGCGCGCACCGAGACGACGACGTTCGGCAGAGAGGACAATGATGTTCAGCAGAAAGCGAGCACTGGCTGGAGTCGCTATCGCGACCGGCGCGGCTCTGGCCCTGGCGGGTTGCGCCGGCGGCGACACCCCGGCTGCGGACGCGACGTTCGATCCCAACGAGAAGGTCACGCTCGACCTCGCCTTCTGGGGCAACGATGTCCGCGCGGAGCTGTACAACGAGGCGATCGCAGCGTTCAACGAGGAGTACCCCAACATCACGGTCAACCCGACCTTCCTGACCTTCCCCGAGTTCTGGGAGAAGCGTCAGACCGAGGCGGCGGGCGGTGGCCTGCCCGACGTGATGCAGTTCGACTACTCGTACCTGCGTCAGTACTCCGAGAACAACCTCCTGCTCGACCTGGAGCCCTACCTGGGCGGCATCATCGAGACCGACGCGCTGCCGCAGAACATCCTCGACATCGGCGTCGTGGGCGACAAGACCTACGGCATCGCGACCTCGACCAACGCGTGGGGCCTGTTCACCAACCCGGTCCTGCTCGAGCAGGCCGGCGTCGAGGAGTTCGCCGGCGGGTCGTGGGAGGACTACGACGCCTGGATGCAGTCGGTCACCGAGGGATCGGGCGGCGCGTTCTGGGGAGGCGGCGACTGGACCGGCCGCATCCAGAACTTCGAGCTGCAGCTCCGCGCCGAAGGCGGCAACCTCTTCACCGAAGACGGCGAGCCCGGCTTCGACGAGGAGCAGCTGAAGGACTTCTGGGAGCAGGGCTCCGAGATCCGCGAGAACGGCACCGTCATCCCGCAGGCTCGCGTCGAGGAGCTCGCACCCAAGGGCGGGTTCGACTCGGCGCTGACGGCATCCGAGCTCACGTGGGACAACTTCGGCGGCGGCTACCTCGGTGGTCTCGGGGAGGGATACACCGAGCTCGGCCTGGTCGAGCCTCCCGTCACCGTCGAGGGAGCGAAGGACCTGTACCTCAAGCCGTCGATGCTGCACACGATCTCCGAGAGCACCGAGCACCCCGAGGCTGCCGCCACGCTGGTGAACTTCCTGGTGAACTCGCCGGAATCGGGCGAGATCTTCGGCACCAACCGCGGTCTGCCCGCTTCTGAGACCGCCCTCGAGGCGGCCGACCTCGACCCGCTGAGCCAGCAGGTCAAGGACTACGAAGAGGGCATCGCCGATCGTCTCGGCGACGCGCCGCCGGTGCCGGTCGTCGGCTACGGCACCATCGAGGAGGAGTTCCGTCAGATCGGCCTCGAGCTGGTCTACGGCACGATCACCGTCGACGACGCCGTCGACCGCTTCTTCTCCGAGATGGACATCGTCCTGAACGGTTGAGGCACCTCCTCCGGGCCGGCCGCGCTTCGCGCCGGCCCGGAGGATCCCACCCTCTTCTCTAATCTCCCCGGGAGCATCGTGAGCACAACAGCCACACGGGTGATCGTCACCAAGCAATCCCCGCGGCGCGGACTCGTGCGCCGCAGCCGCCCCGAGCACCTCGATCGTTCCGGTGCCCGCAAGCGCGCGATGCGTGAGAACGCCACCGGCTACGCATTCCTGCTGCCGTGGCTGGTGGGCTTCTTCGGTCTGACCCTCGTGCCGATGGTGTACTCCCTGTACCTGTCGTTCACGAGCTACAACATCTTCTCGCCGCCCAAGTGGGTCGGTCTCGACAACTACGTCCGCCTGTTCACGAACGACCCGAGCTTCATGCAGTCGGCGCAGATCACGCTCATCTACGTGTTGGTCGGCACCCCGATCGCGCTGATCGCGTCGCTGCTCATCGCGATGCTGCTGAACTACCGCGACAAGGGCGCCGCCTTCTTCCGCTCGGCGTTCTACGCCCCGTCGCTGATCGGGGCCTCGGTCTCGGTCGCGATCGTCTGGCGCGCCATGTTCGCCAGCGACGGTCCCGTCGACGGCGGGCTCAGCTTCCTCGGCATCAACCTCGGCGGCTGGATCGGCAACCCGTCCCTGATCCTGCCGATGATGATCCTGCTCGCCGTCTGGCAGTTCGGCGCGACGATGGTCATCTTCCTGGCCGGCCTCAAGCAGATCCCGAAGGAGCTCTACGAGGCCGCCGAGATGGACGGCGCCGGCGCCGTCCAGCGCTTCCGCGCTGTGACCCTGCCGATGCTCTCGCCGGTCATCTTCTTCAACCTGCTGCTCGGCCTCATCGGCGCGTTCCAGGTCTTCGCCTCGGCGTACATCATCTCCAACGGCAGCGGCGGCCCGGCCGGCATGACGAACTTCATCACGGTCTACCTCTACAAGACCGGCTTCTCCGACGGACGCATGGGTTATGCCGCTGCGATCGCGTGGGTGCTCCTCGTCGTCGTCGCCATCATCGCCCTCATCCTCTTCCGCACCCAGAAGTCGTGGGTGCACTACTCGGGAGACAACCGATGACCACGACACCCACCTCACCGCTCGCCAGCGAGGCGACGTTCGCCGTCCAGCAGACCACGCCGATGCCGCCCGCGCGCAGGAGGATCAAGCGCAAGACCTGGCAGACGATCGTCTGGTTCGTCGTGCTCATCGTCATCACAGCGGTCGTGCTCTACCCGCTGGTCTGGCTGCTGTTCTCGACCTTCAAGCCGAACAGCGAGTTCGGGCAGAACATGGGACTGCTGCCCAACGCCCCGACCATCGACAACTACCTGAAGGTCATGGAGGGCATCGCTGGCGTGCCGATGTGGCGCTTCTTCGCGAACTCGCTCCTGATCGCCGGCGTCTCGGTCATCGGCACCGTGATGTCGTCGGCGCTCGCGGCCTACGCGTTCGCCCGGCTGCAGTTCAAGGGTCTCGGCATCCTGTTCGCCGCGATGATCGGCACGCTGCTGCTGCCGTTCCACGTCGTGATCATCCCGCAGTACATCCTGTTCAACAATCTCGGGATGGTCGACACGTACTGGCCGCTGTTGCTGCCGAAGTTCCTGGCGACCGAGGCGTTCTTCGTCTTCCTGATGGTGCAGTTCATCCGTCAGATGCCCCCTGACATGGATGAGGCCGCCAAGATCGACGGTGCCGGGCATCTGCGCATCTTCTGGTCGATCATCCTGCCGCTGATCAAGCCCGCGCTCATCACGTGCGCGATCTTCAGCTTCATCTGGGCCTGGAACGACTTCCTCGGCCCGCTGCTCTACCTCACGAGCCCCGAGAACTACCCGCTGCCGATCGCGCTGCGCCTGTACAACGACCAGACGTCCTCGAGCGACTACGGCGCGACGGTGACGGCATCCTTCATCGCGCTCGTGCCGATTCTGCTGTTCTTCATCGTCTTCCAGAAGTTCCTGGTCGACGGCGTCGCGACCCAGGGCCTGAAGGGTTAGCGGTGTCGACCGAGCAGGGTCCGCTCACTCGGCGGGAGGAGCGGGCGGCGATCCGGGCCGATCGGACCGGGAGCGGGCCGACCCGCGACTCCCGGCCGCAGCTGCGCCACCCCGGCGCGGCGGGAGCCTTCGCGCTGCTGGGTGAAGTCCTGCTCGTGGGCCTGCTCGTGACGGTCGTGTCGCTCGCGGTCATCACCCTTCCCGCGGCGCTCGCCGCCGGCATCCGGCACCTGCGCCGTTACGTCGCCGCGGACGACTCGCGGTTCGCGCTGTTCTGGGCCGACGTGCGCTCCGGCCTTCTGGGCGGCTCGGCGGTCGGGGCCGTCGCGCTCATCGCGACGCTCGTCCTCCTCATCGACATCGACCTCGCCCGATCGGGATTCCTTCCCGGCGGGGCCGTCGTCGAGGCGGTCGGCTGGGTCGGTCTCGCGGTCGTGGCGGTCGCGCTGCTCCTGGCGGCCGGCGCCTGGAGCGCGCAGCTGGGCTGGCGCGGGGCTCTGCGAACCGTCTCCGACGCCGCTCGCGGCGATGCCGTCGGCGTGCTCTACCTCGTCGCGACGGCGGGGTTCGTCGTGGTGGTCACGTGGGCGCTGCCTCCGCTGTTCATCGCCGGTATCGGCTGCGCGGCGCTCGCGGTCGTCGCGATCCCCGCCCGGCGGCGCCGCGGCTGACCCCGCCCCGCCCCGGCCTGCCGCCGCCCCGCCCTACGGCGGCGGCATCCCTCCGACCCGTCCCCCCGGGCCCGTTCCCGATGAAAGGACCCCCATGAAGAGCACCCGGCTGCTCGCATCGATCGGCATCGTCGCCGCCGGTGCGCTGGCACTGAGCGGATGCGGCAGCGCCTCGACGCCGACCGCCGACGCCTTCGACCCTGACGAGAAGGTCACGTTGACCTACGCGTTCTGGGGCAACGACGACCGAGCACAGCGGTACGACGACCTCATCGCGGCGTTCAACGAGGAATACCCGAACATCACCGTCAACGTCAGCTTCACCGACTTCCCCAGCTACTGGGAGAAGCGTCAGACCGAGGCCGCGGGCGGCGGACTGCCCGACGTGTTCCAGTTCTCCGACAGCTACCTGCGCCAGTACGGCGAGTCGGGCAACCTCCTCGATCTCGCACAGGTCGCCGACCAGATCGACATGTCGACCTTCGACGAGGGACTGCTCGGAACGGGCGCGCTCGAGGGCACGCAGTACTCGCTTCCGACGGGCTACAGCCTGTGGGCGAACTTCGTCAACGACGACCTCGTCGCGCAGGCCGGAGTCAGCGCCCCCGAGCCCGGCACCGACGTCGCCGACTTCGACGCCTGGATGGCGGAGGTCACCGAGAAGACGGGCGGCGCGGTCTACGGCGGCACCGACTACACCCAGCGCATCCAGGGCTTCGAACTGGCACTGCGCGCCGAGGGCGGCAACCTCTACACCGACGACGGCCAGCTCGGCTTCACCGAAGACGACCTGCGCGCCTACTGGGAGAGCGGCGCCGAGCTGCGCGACGGCGTCACGGTGCCGCAGCAGCGGCTCGAGGAGCTCTCGCCGAAGTCCGGCTTCGGCGCCGGGCTCACGGCGAGTGAGATGAGCTGGAGCAACTTCCTCGGCGGCTATCTCGCCGACTCGGGCGCGTCGTCGATCTCGATCGTCGCCCCGCCCACCGCGAAGCAGGGCTCGAAGGACCTCTACCGCCAGGCCGGACTCCAGGTGGCCATCTCGGCGAAGACCGAGCATCCCGAGGCTGCCGCGCTGTTCCTCGACTTCGTGGTCAACTCCGCTGCCGCGGGCGAGATCTTCGGTACGACGCTCGGGTTCCCCGCGTCGACGTCGAAGCTCGCCGGGGCGAAGCTCGAAGGCCCCGACAAGCAGGTCGCGGACTACATCGAGTCGGCTGCCGATCGCATCGGCGACGCCCCTCCCGTGCCGGTCGCCGGCTACGGCACGCTCGAGCAGACGTTCTGGGAGTTGGGCAAGTCGCTCGGCCTCGGCACGACCACGGTCGACCAGGCTGTCGAGCAGTTCTTCTCCGAGGCCGACGTCGTCCTCAACGGCTGATCACCCGGGGATGCCGCGTGCGTGCGGCATCCCCTTCACTTTCAGGAGCACTCATGACGGCATCCCGCGCCAGCATCGACCCCCGATTCGAGATCGCCCCCATCGATCGCCGCATCTTCGGCGGCTTCGTGGAGCACCTGGGCCGCCACGTCTACGACGGCATCCACGAGCCGGGGCACCCGACGGCGGATGCCGACGGCTTCCGCGCCGACGTCGTCGAGCTCGTGCGCGAGCTGGGGGTCTCGACGATCCGCTATCCGGGCGGCAACTTCGTGTCGGGCTACCGCTGGGAGGACGGCATCGGCCCCCGTGAGGAGCGACCGCGCCGGCTCGACCTCGCATGGCACTCCACGGAGACGAACGAGGTGGGGCTCCACGAGTTCGCCCGCTGGCTCGAACTCGTCGGCAGCGACCTCATGCTCGCGGTCAACCTCGGCACGCGTGGCACGCAGGAGGCCATCGACCTGCTCGAGTACGTCAACGCCGACGCCGACACGGCGTGGACGCGGCAGCGGACGGCGAACGGCCGCCCGTCGCCGTTCGGCGTGGGCATGTGGTGTCTGGGCAACGAGATGGACGGTCCGTGGCAGCTCGGGCACCGGAACGCCGACGACTACGGCAAACTCGCCTCCCGCACCGCCAAGGCGATGCGGATGCTCGACCCCGGCCTCGAGCTCGTCGTGTGCGGCTCGTCGGGAAGCGGTATGCCGACGTTCGGCTCGTGGGAGCGGACCGTGCTCGAGCACACCTTCGATGACGTCGACTTCATCTCGTGCCACTCCTACTACCAGGAGCGCTTCGGCGACGCGCAGGAGTTCCTCGCCTCGGGCGTGGACATGTCGCGGTTCATCTCGTCGGTGGTCTCCATCGCCGACGCCGTCGCCGCGACGAAGAAGAGCGACAAGCGCATCATGATCTCCTTCGACGAGTGGAACGTCTGGTACCTCCACAACGACGAGGGCGGACAGGACGACAAGCCCCTCGAACCGGGGTGGCCGGTGGCGCCTCGGCTGCTGGAGGACCAGTACCACGCGCTGGATGCGGTCGTGTTCGGCGACCTGCTGATCACGCTGCTGCAGCACAGCGACCGCGTGCGTTCGGCATCGCTGGCGCAGCTGGTCAACGTCATCGCGCCGATCATGACCGAGCCCGGGGGGCCGGCATGGCGGCAGACCACGTTCTTCCCGTTCTCGATCACCTCGCGCCTGGCGGGGGAGCGCGCCATCTCGGTGCCGGTGCCCTCGGGCACGTTCGAGAGCGAGCGGTTCGGCACCGTCGCCAACGTCAACGCGGTCGCCACGATCGACGGCGAGGGAGTGTCGCTGTTCGTCGTGAACCGATCGACGACGGATGCCGAGGCGCTGAGCATCGACGTCGCCGCGGTCGCGGCATCCCTCGGTCGCGAGCTGAACGTCGCCGAGTCGTATCTGCTGCACGAAGAGGACCGCTACGCCGCCAACACCCTCGCCGATCCGGAACGCGTCGGTGTGCGTGCGGTGCCCGATGTCGCCTGCGAGGACGGCTCGCTGAGCCTGTCGCTGCCGCCTGTCTCGTGGGCCGCCGTGCGGCTGACCTGACGACCTGCCTCCGGGAGCGGCTTGCATTCGAGCCGCGGCCCGATCTACAGTATGGGAAAGCGCTTACCAATCAGCCCGTGAGCGACCGATTCGAAGGACGATCCGTGTCAGAGACGACAATCCTCAGCCCCTCGCCGTCGACGGCGACCGCCCCGCAGGTCCGTGAAATCGGCATCATCATGAACGGTGTCTCGGGCCGCATGGGCTACCGGCAGCACCTCGTGCGGTCGATCCTCGCGATCCGCGACCAGGGCGGCATCGAGCTCCCCGACGGCACGAAGGTCACGGTCAAGCCGCTCCTCGTCGGCCGCAGTGAGGCGAAGCTCGCCGACCTCGCCGCCAAGCACGGCATCGAGGACTACACCACCGACCTCGACGCCGCCCTCGCGGATCCGCGCTGGGAGATCTACGCCGACTTCCTCGTCACGAAGGCCCGCGCGACGGCGCTCCGCAAGGCGATCGCCGCGGGCAAGACCATCTACACCGAGAAGCCCACGGCGGAGTCGGTCGACGAGGCGCTCGAGCTCGCGAAGCTCGCCGCCGAGGCCGGCGTCAAGACCGGCGTGGTGCACGACAAGCTCTACCTGCCGGGCCTGCAGAAGCTCAAGCGCCTCATCGACTCGGGCTTCTTCGGGCGCATCCTCTCGGTGCGCGGCGAGTTCGGCTACTGGGTGTTCGAGGGCGACTGGCAGCCCGCCCAGCGACCTAGCTGGAACTACCGCGCCGAGGACGGCGGCGGCATCATCGTCGACATGTTCCCGCACTGGAACTACGTGCTCGAGAACCTCTTCGGCGACGTCAAGACCGTCTACGCCCAGGCTGCGGTGCACATCGCCGACCGCTGGGACGAGAAGGGCGAGCACTACACCGCGACCGCCGAGGATGCCGCCTACGGCGTCTTCGAGCTCAACGGCGGGGCCGAGCACGGACCGATCGTCGCGCAGATCAACTCGTCGTGGACCGTGCGCGTCAACCGCGACGAGCTCGTCGAGTTCCACGTCGACGGCACGCACGGCTCGGCCGTCGTGGGGCTGTTCGGCGCGAAGATCCAGCCGCGCAACGCCACCCCCAAGCCCGTGTGGAACCCCGACCTCGAAGACACGCACGACTACGACGCCGACTGGCAGAACGTCCCCACCAACGACGTCTTCCTCAACGGATTCCGTCAGCAATGGGAGGAGTTCCTGACGTCCTACGCGACCGAGACGCCGTACGAGTTCGATCTGCTCGCCGGTGCACGCGGCGTGCAGCTCGCCGAGGCGGGTCTGCAGTCGAGCCGCGAGGGCCGCAAGGTCGAGCTGCCGACCCTCAGCATCTGAGCGCCGCACCATGACCGAGTTCACCCTCCTCGGCGTCGACGGCGCCGTCACCACCGCCCCGCTGAACGCCGCACCCGGGTTCGCCCGCCCCACGGCTCCGTTGCGCAGCCGTGTCGCGTACGCGGCAGCCCACGTGGTTCCCGTCGTCTCGGCCGACAACACCCCCGGCCAGCCGGCGCAGATCGACTGGGATGCCACGCTCGGCTTCCGCCGGTCGGTCTACTCCTGGGGCCTGGGCGTCGCCGACGCCATGGACACCGCGCAGCGGAACATGGGGCTCGATGCCGCCGCCACGCGCGAGCTCATCGCCCGCTCGGCGGAGGTCGCGCGCGAGGAGGGGGGCTCGGTCGTCGTCGGGGTCAACACCGACCACGTCGAGGACGAGCACATCTCGCTCGACCAGGTCGTCGACGCCTTCAAGAGCCAGCTCGCCTTCACGGAGGAGCAGGGCGCAGGACCGGTGCTCATGGCGTCGCGGCATCTGGCCCGGGCAGCGTCGTCGGCCGACGACTACCGCCGGGTCTACCGCGAGGTGCTCGCGGCCGCATCCGGTCCGGTCGTGCTGCACTGGCTCGGCACGGCGTTCGACCCCACCCTCGCGGGATACTTCACTTCGACGAAGCTCAGTACAAGCGGCTCGGCGGACTGGCGGGCGGCATCCGACGTGCTGGTCGAGATCATCGCCGAGAACGTCGACAAGGTCGCGGGCGTGAAGATGAGCCTGCTCGATGCGGCATCCGAGGTCTCGGTGCGCGAGCGCCTGCCGGAGGGCGTGCGGATGTTCACCGGCGACGACTTCAACTACGTCGGCCTCATCGGCGGTGCCGACGTGCCGCGGGCGACCCAGCCCGATCGCGACCCCGCCTCGGCGCGGCAGCACTCGGATGCGCTGCTCGGTGCCTTCGCCGCACTCACGCCCGTGGCCTCGGCCGCCATCCAGGCGCTCGATGCGGGCGACGCCGACCGGTACCTCGCGATCCTCGGCCCGACCGAGGAGCTCAGCCGGCAGATCTTCGCGGCGCCGACCTTCTACTACAAGACCGGCGTGGCCTTCCTGTCGTGGCTCAACGGACACCAGGCCGCGTTCCAGATGGTCGGCGGACTGCATTCGGCACGGAGCCTGCCGCACCTTTCGCGCATCGTCGAGCTCGCGAACGCGGCGCACGCGCTCGAGCAGCCGGAGCTCGCCGCCGATCGCTGGCACGCCATGCTGCGCCTGAACGGAGTCGAGGCGTGAGCGTCGATCCTCGCCTGTCGATCAACCAGGCCACGATCAAGTACGCCGACCTCGCGACGGCGCTGCGGGTCACCGCCGGCGCCGGGATCGAGGCGATCGGACTGTGGCGCGAGCCCGTGCAGGAGGTCGGGCTGGCGACGGCCGCCGCCATGCTGACCGACTCGGGACTGCGGTTCACCACCCACTGCCGGGCCGGCTTCTTCACGATGCCGGAGGGCCCGGCCCGGAGATCGTCGATCGACGACAACCGCGTCGCGATCGACGAGGCCGCTGTGCTCGCGGCAGCGGGGGCGCCCGGTTCGACGGCGATCCTCGTGCTCGTCGCGGGAGGACTCCCGGAGGGCTCACGCGACATCGTGGGTGCTCGGGAGCGCGTACGCGACGCCATCGGCGAGCTCGCGCCGCACGCGAAGGCCGCGGGGGTGACGCTGGCGATCGAGCCGCTGCATCCGATGTTCGCCTCCGACCGCTGCGTCGTCTCGACGCTCTCGCAGGCCCTCGACATCGCCGCCGACTTCGAGCCCGAGGTCGTGGGTGCGACCGTCGACACGTTCCACATCTTCTGGGACCCGGACGTCCTGCCCGCGATCGAGCGCGCCGGCCGTGAGGGACGCATCGCGACCTATCAGGTGTGCGACTGGAAGACGCCGCTGCCCGCCGACGTGCTGCTCAGCCGTCACTACCCCGGAGACGGCGTCATCGACTTCGCGTCGCTGACCCGCGCCGTCGAGGCGACGGGCTACGACCGCGACATCGAGGTCGAGATCTTCAACGCCGACATTTGGGCCGCCGACCCCGCCGACGTCGTCGGGCGCACCGCGGAGGCGTTCGGCGAGGCCGTGACGCCCCACCTCGCGGGCGCGCGCACGCTCACGGCCTAGACTCTGCTCGTGGGACAGACGGGGATGTCGCCGCGTGGTTCGGCCACGCTGCACGATGTGGCACGAGAGGCGGGGGTGTCGCTCGCGACCGCTTCGCGCGCGCTCAACGGCTCGACCCGCAAGGTCGCCGACGCCTACCGTGAGCGGGTCGAGCAGGCGGCGGCGCGCCTCGGCTACACGGCCAACCTGTCGGCCCAGGCGACGGCGCGCGGCACGTCGGCGATCGTCGCTCTGCTGGTCGCCGACATCGCCGACCCGTACTTCGGTCAGCTCGCGTCGGGTGTCGCCCGCGGGGCCGACGAAGCGGGCCTCGTCGTGACCGTCGCGATCACCGAGCGCGATCCGGCGCGCGAGCTCCGACTCGTGCGCGCCCTGCGCGGACAGCGGCCCCGCGGCATCATCCTCGCCGCCTCGCGCACCTCGCGGGAGATCTCGGCGGAGCTGAAGACCGAGCTCGACCTCATCGCCGCGAGCGGCGGCACCGTCGTCGCGCTGGGACCAGGGGCGCCGGGCATCCGCAGCGTCGCGATCGACAACCGCGGCGGTGCCCGCGATCTCGGCGCCGCGCTGGCCGGCCGCGGCTACCGCTCGGCGATCGTGCTGGCCGCCGCGGACGGCGTCGTCACGAGCGATGACCGCGTCGCCGGTTTCACCGAGGGCTTCGCAGCGGGCGGGGGAGAGCAGCCCCGTGTCTACCGCGGCGGCTTCAGCCGCGAATCGGGGGCCGAGGCCATGGCCGCGGCCCTCGCCGACGGCGTCGAGCCGGGCACCGTCGTCTTCGGCATCAGCGACGTCGTCGCCATCGGCGCGCTCACGGCGCTGCGTGCGGCCGGACGCGAGCCGGGCACCGACATCGCGCTCGCGGGCTTCGACGACATCCCCACCGGACGCGACGTCACCCCGCCACTGACGACCGTGCGGGTCCCGCTGGTCGAGGTCGGCTACAGCGCGCTGCGTGCCGCGGTCGACGCCGACGAGGACGGAACCGCCCTGCCGCTCGACGTGCTCGTACGCGAGAGCACTCCACCCCGAGGTGAATGACGTGTCGCACGTCGTCATCGCGATCGACAGCTTCAAGGGCTCGATCGCCGCAGCGGCGGCGGCTCGGGAGATCGCAGCAGGCTGGGCCTCGCACGACCCCGCGGCTGTCGTCGACCTGCGCCCGATGGCGGACGGCGGCGAGGGGACGCTCGACGCCTTCGCTGCGGCGATCCCGGCGGCGCGCCGGATGCCGGTGACGGTGACAGGCCCCGCCGGGACGCCCGTCGAAACGTCGTGGCTGCTGCTCCCGGCGGCATCCGGCGGCGGCTCGGACAACGGCTCGGACGCCGGCTCGGATGCCGCGTCGCCCGGCACGGTCGGCGTCGTCGAGCTCGCATCGACCTCGGGCATCGAGCTCCTCGGCGATCGGCGGCGCTGCCTCGACGCCGACACGACCGGTTTCGGGGAGGCGATCGCCGCCGCCCTGGACGCCGGCGTCGATCGGCTCGTGCTCGGCATCGGGTCGAGCTCGTCGACCGACGGCGGTGTCGGGATGCTGCGCGCGCTCGGCGCCCGGTTCGCGGATGCAGCCGGGCGCGAGGTCGCGCCGGGGGCCCGTGGCGTCGCCGACATCGCGGCGGCCGATCTGTCGTCGTTGCGATCGCTGCCCGCGGGTGGCGCGGTGGTGCTGACGGACGTCTCGAATCCGCTGCTGGGCGCGACCGGCGCTGCCGCCGTGTTCGGGCCGCAGAAGGGGCTCGAGGGTGCGCAGGTCGCCGCGGCCGATGCGGCGTTGGGCAGGCTCGCCGGCCTCGTGCCCGACGGGGCGTCGCTCGCGGTCGCACCGGGCGCCGGAGCCGCCGGGGGAACCGGGTTCGGGCTGCTCGTCTGGGGTGCCCGCTTGACCCCCGGCGCCAGCGAGGTCGCGACGCTCATCGGTCTCGCGGATGCCGTCGCCGGCGCCGACCTCGTCATCACCGGTGAAGGATCGTTCGACGGACAGTCGGCGGCGGGGAAGGTTCCCGCGTTCGTCGCGGAGCTGGCCGCGGATGCGGGCGTGCCCGCCGCACTCGTCGCCGGTCGGATCGCCCCCGATGCCGAGACGGCCGCGTTCGCGGCATCCGTCTCGCTCACCGGCCTCGCCGGGTCGCCCGAGGCGTCGATCGCCGAGCCCGCCTGTTGGCTGCGGGCCGCCGGTGCCGCACTGGCGCGGGCATGACCGCGGTGCGGTGGGCCGTCGCCGGGCCCGGGCAGATCGCCGAGAGCTTCGTCGCCGGACTCCGGGAATCGGCGTCGGGTGTCCTCGCGGCCGTCGGCAGCTCGGACGCCGGCCGCGCGCGGGCCTTCGCCGGCCGACACGGAGCCGCGCACGCGGGCGGCTACGACGAGATCGTCGCCCACCCCGACGTCGACGCGGTGTACGTGTCGACCGTCCACCCGGCGCACCGTGACATCGTCGAGGCGGCGCTGCGTGCCGGCCGCGCGGTGCTCTGCGAGAAGCCGCTCACGACGACCGAGGCCGACACGCGGCATCTGCTGGCCGCCGCCGCGCAGAGGCGGGTCCCACTCGTCGAGGCCTACAAGCACCGCTTCTCGCCCTTCGCGCGTGTGCTCGACGAGACCATCACGGCGGGGACGATCGGGCGGCCGCGCCGGTTGACGGCATCCTTCGGCTTCCGGGCCGACGTGCGCGCCGGACGGCTGTTCGACCCGGCGCTGGCCGGGGGTGCGCTGCTCGACGTCGGCGGCTACCCGCTGTCACTGGTCGTGCAGATCGCGGCGGCCGCGGGGCTCGATCCGGCCGAGCTGCGCATCGCGGAGGCGCGAGGTCGCATCGGACCGACGGGCGTCGACGAGCACGCCACCGCCGTCCTGGTGGCCGGGGGCTTCGAGGCGCACGTCGAGACGTCGATCCGCGCGTCGCTGCCACGGTCGGCGACGCTCGTCGGCGAGTCCGCGACGCTCGAGATGCCCGACGCCTGGGGCTCTCGCACCGCCTCGGCCGAGCGGCTGCTCATCGCATCCGGCGGGGACTCGCGCACTCGGGTCGCTCCGGGGTGCAATCCCTTCGCCGCCGAGGCGGACGCCGTCGCCACGCTGCTCGCGGACGGCCGGCTGGAGGCCGATGAGATGCCCTGGTCGCACAGCATCGCGGTCGCACGACTGCTCGACGACTGGGCCGCGGCGCTGCGCCGCGACTGACGACCCCCGCGGTGGGGTGCCGGGGGTGGCGTCAGCCCAGGGGCGCGGGCTCCGGGCGATGAACGCCCCGGGGACGGTATCCCAGGGCGTCCGACACCCCGAGCAGGTCGGCGAGGTACCAGACGATCGCGAGCCACATCTCGGTTCCCTGCAGCCCCGGTTCGGTCTCGGCGAGTCGGAAGCTCATGCCGGCGCCGGCCCGCCATCCCCCGAGGATGTCATCGAGCAACCGCGTCGCCAGGCTGTCGATCTCGGCGCTGCGATACCCCGACGACCGGGTGAGCCAGAGCGGATGCACGACGTCGAGGACGTTGCACGCGTCGAGGTGCGCCGGCGCGAACCAGCGCGGGTCGCGAGCGTGACGGAGCACCGTGTCGACGACCGCCTCGGGGTAGGGGATCGGGATGCCGTGCTGCGCGAAGGTGCCTCGCGACGCCCGGTAGAAGCCGTTGACGACCAGGAGCAGGCCTCGGCCGGCGGAGGGACGCCCCCACATGCCGCTGGCTGGATCCGCGTGCGTGAGGAGCCACCCCATGAGGGCCTCCGCGACACCGGGCGCGACCGTGTCGCCACGCCGGCGAGCCCACAGCAGCGCTGTTCCGAGCGCGTCGACGTGATGGCCCGCGTGCCACGGGTCGCTCTCCCAGGGCAGCGTATCGAGGCGCTCGATGATCGACGTCGGCGTCGCTTCGGTGATGAGTCCCACCGGATGTGCGAAGGAGGCGCCCAGCAGGTCGAGCGCGTAGCCGGTCGAGAGCACGTGGTACGCCGTGTCGCCGTCATCCCACGCGGGAGCGTCAGGAGCGCTCAGGGGCGGGACGGCGCCGGTCGCGGCATCCTGCCAGCCGCGCAGGCGTGCGACGAGCTCGGCGAGGTCGTGCCCCGGCGGGTGCGATCCCAGGAGGATGTCGGCGATCTCGATCGCGTCGCCTTGCGCACGCACGGTGGCCGGGGTGCCCGGCCGATCGGAGTACAGCCCCGTCTCGGTGTCGAGGGAGCGATCGAGCAGGGCCACCGCGTCGGATCGAGCGCGGTCCGCGAAGGCGGCGACCCGGGTGCGGAGGTCGCTCGGTGCCACGACGCCGTCCGTCGGCGGCACCCGCCAGCGCAGCAGGCGGGCGGGGTTGCCGCCGACGATCGCGCCGGCGGGCACGTCCTTCGTCACGACGGCGCCGGCCGCCAGCACCGCCGAGGCGCCGACCGTGACACCGTCGAGCACCACGACGTGCGATCCGATCCAGACGTCGTCGCCGATCCGGATGCCGCGGCTCGTGAGCGGCTGCCGGAAGACCGGCGTGCCGGGCTCCATGGTGTGGTTGAACCCCAGCACCGAGCTCATCGCACCCATGCGCACCCCGTCGCCCAGCACGACGTCGCCGCGCACGACCGTCGAAGGGTTGAGGGAGCAGTCCGCTCCGATGCTCAGCGACCCGGTCAGGTACGCCCCCGCTGCGATGTACGAACGGTCGCCGAGAGTCAACTCGTCGGCGTCGACGGCGGCAAGCTCCGAGACGAAGCAGGCCTCGCCGAAGGACCACGCGGGGTGATCGCGGCGGAGGCGCTCCTGCCACGCGCGCTGCGCCCGCCGGCTCTCGTCCGATGCCGTGGACCAGAAGTCCCACGGCGAGTAGTCGTGCGGATCGATCACGCGGGGTCTTCCGCGCGAGGAGCGACGGTCGACTCGCGCACCACCAGCGTGGGATTGAGCATCACGCGCCGGGTCGGTCGACCGGGATCGGCCATGCGCGAGACGAGCAGTTCGACCGCCGTCTCGCCGACGCTGACCCGCGGGGGAGCGATCGCGGTGAGGGCGGGCGTGAACAGCTCGGCCACCTCGTCGTCGTAGGCGATGATCGACAGGTCTTCGGGCACGGAGATGCCGCGGTTCAGCGCGAGGTCGACGAAGGCCATCGCCTCGGGGTCGGAGTGCACGAGCAGCGCGGTGACGCCGCTGCCCAGGGCGCGGTCGAGCGTCGTGTCGACCGCGCCCGAGAACTCCGGGCTCGCCCGGTCGGGCAGGGTCGTCTCGATGTGCTGGGCGGGAGTGAGCCCGAGCTCTTCGCAGGCCGCCTGCCACCCCGCCGCGATCTTGCGCGACGTGGGGGAGTTGCGCGAGAGCACGAGACCCACCTTGCGGTGGCCGAGCGAGGCCAGGTGCCGCGCCGCCAGCACGGCGCCCAGCGCGTGGTCGGTCGTGACGGCCTCGACGGGCACCCCGGCGGGCTGCACGACGGCGTCGCGCTCCACGAGCACGCTCGGCGTGCCGCATTCGGCGAGCCACTGGACGACATCCTGCGAGTGCGGGGTGTCGGTGTTCGGCGCGACGATGAGACCGCGGATGTCGCCGTTCGCGACGAGGCGCTCGAGCACGGGGCGCTCGTCCTGCAGCTCGTACGAGGCGCCCCGCAACTGCACCTTGAGACCGTGCCGACGCGCGGCGGCCTCCATCCCGCGCACGACGCCGGGCCAGTAGAAGTTCAACGAGGGCACGAGCACGGCGATCGAGCCGGCAGAGGTCTCGGTGCCCGCGGACCCGGCGGGTGCATGCCCGTGCTGTCCGTTCGGGGCGATGGCGCCGCCGTGCACCCGCTGCAGCAGTCCCTCCTGCTCCATCTGCGCGAGGTCACGTCGCAGGGTCACGGTCGCCGCGCCGAGCTCCTCGGTCAGCTGCGAGATGCGCACGGCGCCTTCGCGCTCCATCGCGGCCAGGATGTGCGCACGGCGCTCGGCGGCCAGCAGTGCCGGTGTGGGGTCGGTCATGATCGCTCGTCCTCGTTCCGTTCCTGTTCTACCGTGACACGCAGCTCGGCGCGATCGTCGACGCCGACGGCGAGCCGGGTCAGGTGCGTGCCCCAGACACCGGAAAGCATCGGATCGTCGAGCTCCCGCACCACGACCGTGTGCGGCGCGTCGGCCGGCCAGGTGATGCGCACCGGCCTCGCACCGTCGAGCGGCACCACGTGTGCCCAGCCGGCTCCGGTCGTCACCGTACCGGCGAGGAGCAGGCGAACCTCCGTGCCCGGTCCGGCAGCCTCCCAGCGGTCGTCGATGATGACGTCGCGTGAGCGGCGGCGCAGCGTGGCCCGACGCCGCCAGGAACCTGCGGCTCCGGGCGGGTAGGCGCCGGCGATCTCGAGATCGAGCTCAGACAGGTCATTCGTTCGGGCGACGCGGGGATCGGATGCCGCGAACGCGGCGCCCGCCGGCTGCGCCGAACCCGCGATGCGGGGAACGCTGTGCCAGTCGCTCTGCATGGTCCAGATCTCGTACCGGTCGGGTCCGAACGTCTGGGCGGTGTAGGTCGGCCGGCCTGCATCGACGATGACGGGCACGCCGTCGGAGGCGACGATGACCGAGCCGACATCGTTGTGGTTGTGGTTCTCGGCGTTGTGTCCGCCTTTGAGCACGACGGTGAGCCCGGCATCGCTGCCCGCGCGCTCACGTGCCAGCCACACCTGCGTCGACGCCAGCCACACGTCCGCCGGCAGCGGGCTGGAGCCGTGCGTCTCGGCGACCCACGCGTCATCGGTCAGGGCACGCAGCAGTCGGCCGAGTCCGGCGTCCTCGGTAGCGGGTGCCGCACCGTCGCGCCGCTGGGCGGCCGCGTGCCGGCGGGCATCGTCGTCGCCCACGGCTCGGGCGGCGCGGTGCAGAGCGTGCCAGGGCTGTTCCGCCGGGGGGCGCGCCGGCCCGTCGGCCAGGTTGACGTACCAGGGGCCGCCGAGGTGCGAGCGGTGCGGGAAGGCGACGGTCTCGCGCAGCGCGGGCACGGCGGGCACCGGATCCCAGGCTCCGTCGGTGGCGTAGGCGAGCAGGTCGAGCGCCTCGAGCGCGCGGCACGCTCCGTTCCACCAGTACGCGTACCCCTCGTCGATCGCGCCGTCGTCGGGCAGGGCGGCGACGTAGCGGTCGAGGCCCTGAGCTGCCAGCGCGACGATCCGCTCCCGCTCGGGGGTGTCGTCGCACAGGACGAGAGCGGCCACCAGGACGTTGCCGTGGATCCACGGGTTCCAGTTGTGGACGTGTCCATCGAGACCCAGCCAGTGCCAGTCCCGTCGCCGCAGGAAAGGATCGATGACGCGCAGGCGCGCCTCATGGCGGATACGCCGTCGCAGTCCCGGGTAGCGGTCGTTGAGCCGGCTGCCGAGCACGTGGTCGATCCAGGCGAGCTGCCCGACGACCTCGCCCGCACCGAGATCGAGGAACGGGTCGGTCACCGTCGCGAGAACCGATCCGTGCCGGCGGAACGTGTCGTCGTGAGCGGGCCAGCACCAGCTCGACTGCTCGCAGAGCAGCCAGACGCCGTCGGCGACCGCGTCGAGGTAGCGGGGGTCGTCGTCGGAGAGCGCGGCGACGACGGCGCGGCTCAGCCGCCACTGCCGCGCGAAGACCTCCTGCTCGTAGCCGTCCCGGTCGCCGTCTCGGTGCACCCGCGCCGCCGCGCTCGCGCGGGGCTGCGGCCAGGGTGAGCCGAGGTCGGCCCGCGCGCCGTCGATGAGCGAGCGCACGGCATCGCGGGGAACGCGGTCGGCCCACTGCTCCGCGGACGGTACGGGGAGCGCCTCTGCCGGTGGCCGCAGGCGCGCGGGGATGCCGCCGCACACCGCTGCGAGCGGACCGGCGAAGCCTTCGGTGTTCCACAGCACGGCCGCTCCTTCGAAGTGATGCCGGTCTCGCCCGGGCAGCGAGGAATCGATCAGAAACGATCATAAGGAAACGAAGAAGATCTTGCAATGATCGAAACGGGTTGCTAATCTCCGAATCGGTCGCTGTCAACGATGACGACCACGAAGCCCTTCAAAGGAGAACCGGTGACGTCCGAACGCCCGAACCCGCCGCATGGCGAGACGATCCGCGACGAGTGGATCGCGCGTGCCGATGATCTCCTGGGCGCTGCTCGTCGCCATGCGACCCCGGGCGCCGGGCGCATCCACTTCCCGGGCGCGGAGGGCGGCTACGGCAACGCCGTCGACGGGTTGGAAGGCTTCGCACGGACGTTCCTCCTCGCCGGGTTCCGCATCGCGGGCGCCCGAGGCGAGGGGGTCGACGACCTCATCGAGCACTACACCCGAGGAGTGGTCGCGGGAGTCGACCCCGACGCGACGGACCGCTGGGTGCGCATGGACGAGCACGCGCAGGCGAAGGTCGAGGCGGCTTCGATCGCTCTCGTGCTCGATCTCACCCGCCCGTGGATCTGGGACCGACTCGACGCGATCACGCAGCAGCGCGTCATCGCATACCTCGCACCGGTCGTGGGAGACGACACCTACCCGCAGACGAACTGGGTGTGGTTCCGCATCGTCGTGCAGACCTTCCTGCGCTCCGTCGGCGGACCGTGGTCGGCCGACGACATCTCCGCCGATCTCGCGCGCCACGACTCGTTCGCCCGCGAGGGGGGCTGGCTTTCCGACGGCGCGGAGCGCTCGTACGACCACTATGTCGGCTGGGCCCTGCACGTCTATCCCATCCTGTGGTCGCGCATGGCCGGTGCCGGTGAGCTGGCAGACGGCCGGACGCCCACCGATGTCGCGCGACTCGACGCCTTCCTCCACGACGCGCTCGCTCTCGTCGGCGGGGACGGCTCTCCGCTCATCCAGGGACGCAGCCTCATCTATCGTTTCGCCGCCGCCGCACCCTTCTGGGCGGGCGTCATCGCCGAGGTGCCCTCGCACGCGCCGGGGCGTCTGCGTCACGCCGCCGACCGGATCGTCGCGCACTTCGCCGACCGCGGAGCGCCCGACGCCGACGGCATCCTCACCATGGGCTGGCACGGTCCGTGGCGGAGCCTCGCCCAGTCGTACTCGGGCCCGGGTTCGCCGTACTGGGCCGTGAAGGGGTTCCTCGGTCTGCTGCTTCCGGCCGACCACCCCGTATGGACCGCCCCGGCCGAACCGCTGCCGGTCGAAGAGGGCGACGTCCTCCGCGCCATCGCCTCGCCGGGCTGGATCGTGTCGGGAACAGCCGCCGACGGCGTCGTCCGCGTCGTCAACCACGGCACCGACCACGCCTTCCCCGATGCGCGGACCGCCGACTCGCCGCTCTACGCGCGCCTGGGCTACTCGACGGCCACTTCGCCGATCCTCGACGAGCGCGGCTGGCTCGAGCCCCTCGAGCAGTCCGTCGCCCTCGTCGACGCCGACGGGCGCGCCACCCACCGCACGGCGATGACACTGCTGAGCGTGCGCGTGCAGGACGACGAGGACGGACGCGTCGGCATCGCGGCATCCACCTGGGATGCGCATTTCGTCACCCCGGCTCCCACGACGCATCGTCACGGATCGGGGCTGGCCGGAGAGGTCGCGTCCGTCGGGACCATCACCACCACCTCGATCGTCCGCGGGTCATCGGAAGTGCGCATCGTCATCACCCGGGAGCTCGCGTCCCCTCGGGATGCTGCGTCGCTGCGCCTCCGCCTCGGCGGTTGGCCGCTGTCGGGCGACGAAGTCGTCGGCGGCAGCGACGACACCGGATCGTGGGTGTCGTCGCGGGGTCGCAGCAGCGGCATCCGCTGCCTCACTCCGCACGGGGTCGCCGGGCTCGTGTCGCGGGCGGATGCCGACCCGTTGGGTGTCCGCACGCTCGTGCCGACCCTCGAGCACCCTGTGCGTCCGGGCGAGCCGGTCATCGCCCTGCTCGATCTCGCCGGCGGCGAGCACAGCGCGCCGCTCGCAGCCGTCGACATCGACGGCGCCACGGTCACGGTCACCTGGCCCGACGGGGCCCGCACTGTGAGCCGTCTCACCGACTCCGAATCGCCCGCCCTGGCGCTTCGGCACCACGAGGTCCGACGTGGGACCTCGCACGCAATCGCAAAGGAGCAGCACGCATGAAGCGCAAGTTCACAGCCGCGGCGGGCATGGCGGTCGTCGCCACCCTGTCGCTCGCCGCCTGCGGCGGGGGATCCGAGCCCGCCGAGACCGCAGACGGCCCCGTCACCCTGACCCTTTCGGGATGGAGCCTCGACACCACCCCCGAGTTCCAGGTGCTGGCCGACGCCTTCCACGAGAAGAACCCCGATGTCACCGTGGAGCTCAAGCAGTACGACGCCGCCGAGTACAACACGCTGGTCACCGCCGACCTCGCGGCCGGAGTCGGACCGGACATCATCACCCAGAAAGAGGTGAAGTTCGTCACGACCTTCCAGGAGGGAGGTCAGCTTCTGGACGTCTCCGACGTCGAGCTGCCCGACGGGGTCGGCGGCGCTTCGTCGTACGAGATCGACGGCACCGCCTACGGCGTTCCCTACCGCCAGGACCGCTGGGTGCTGTTCTACAACAAGGCCCTCTTCGATGCCGCGGGGCAGGAGTACCCGGACGGCTCGTGGACGTGGGAGGACTACGACGCCGCGGCCGAGGCCATCAACACGTCCGGCGTCGCCAAGGGCACCTACCAGCACCGCTGGCAGTCGACCGTGCAGGGCTTCGCCTCGGCGCAGGAGGACACCGACGTGCTCTCGGGCGACTACGGCTACTTCGCCGACTACTACGACCGCGTCCTGAACCTCCAGAACGCCGGCGCCCAGGTCGACTTCAACACCTCGACGGCCAACCAGCTCACCTATCAGGGCGAGTTCGGCACCCAGAAGGCGGCCATGCTGCCGATGGGCACCTGGTACGTCGCGACCCTCATCTCGCAGCAGGCCTCGGGCGAGGCCAACGACTTCGAGTGGGGCATCGCACCCATCCCGCAGCTCGACGAATCGACCGCCGGCACCGACAACACCCCGGTGACGTTCGGCGACCCGACCGGCTTCTCGATCAACGCCAACATCGACGGCGCGAAGACGCAGGCCGCGAAGGACTTCCTCGCCTACGCCGCGAGCCTCGAGGCGGCGGAGGAGCTCGCCAAGATCGGCATCACCCCTGCCGCGTCGAACGACGCCGTCACCGAAGCGTACTTCGCCGTCGAGGGCGCGCCCACCGACGACCTGTCGAAGTTCGCCTGGTCGACGGGCGAGGTGGCACCGGAGAACCCGACGTCGAACAAGACCGCGGCGATCCAGAACATCCTCAACGACATGCACAGCGCGATCCTGTCGGGCTCGACTCCGGTCGAGCGGGCCATCACCGAGGCCGAGGACCGCGTCGCCAACGAGGTCGGACTCGACTGAGCCCACCCGTCGTCGCCACCCGCGACGGCACCCGCGGCCGGCGCGGCGCGCCCGCGCCGGCCGCATCCCCCTCCGCCCTCCCCAGGAGAACCCATGACCACCACAGCCGCCGCCCCGAAGGTCGGCCGCCCCGAGCCGACGCAGCGCCGCCGGCGCTCGAAGCTGACCCTGCGCAACACGCTGCTCGGCTGGAGCTTCATCCTGCCGAACTTCGTCGGCTTCGCCCTGCTGACCCTCGTGCCGGTCATCACGCTCTTCTACATGTCGTTGACGAACTGGAACATCTTCGGCACGGCCAACTGGGTCGGGCTGGCGAACTTCGAGCGGCTGCTCGGCGACGGCAGCTTCCGCATCTCGTTCGTCAACACGCTCTACTACGCGGCTCTGCACATCCCGTTGACGATCATCGCGTCACTCGGGCTCGCGCTGCTGCTGAACAACAAGCTGCGCGGGGTCGCCTTCTTCCGGACGGCGGCCTTCTTCCCCTACATCACCTCGATCGTCGCGATCGCCGTGGTGTGGAACCTGCTCTTCAGCCCCGAGTACGGCCCCATCAACGAGATCCTCCGCGCCGTCGGCATCGCGAACCCTCCGGGCTGGCTCACCTCTTCGGAGTGGGCGATGCCGGCCGTGGTCATCGTGAGCACCTGGCGCGACATGGGGTACTACATGATCCTGTTCCTCGCCGGCCTGCAGACGGTGCCGCGCGAGCTCTACGAGGCCGCACGCATGGACGGCGCGAACGCGTGGGAGCGCTTCGTGAACGTGACCATCCCGTGCCTGCGTCCGACGATGTTCTTCGTCACCGTGATGCTCACGATCAACTCGTTCAAGATCTTCGACCTGATCCTCGTGATGACCGAGGGCGGGCCGGGACAGTCGACGCTCGTGATCTCGCAGTTCATCTACCGCAAGGGATTCGAAGAGAACCAGTTCGGCTACGCCTCCGCGGCGGCCGTGGCGCTCTTCTTCCTCTGCATCCTCGTGACCATCCTCCAGTTCATCTGGAACAAGCGGAGGAACGTCTGATGACGAATCTTCTCGTACCCCAGGACGACCGTCGCGCACTGCGCAAGATCGCCGCCGACGGCCTTCCCGAGGGCCACCGCCCCGACACCGTGTCGCCGCTGCGCCGCGTCGGCCGTATCGCCGGCTACGCCGCGCTCATCCTCGCGGCCGCCGCGCTGCTGCTGCCGTTCTTCTGGATGATCATGAGCTCGCTGAAGACCGCGAACGAAGTCTTCAGCGTGCCGATCCAGTGGATCCCCGAGGTGTTCGTCTGGCAGAACTACGTCGACATCTGGAACCAGTCGGGGATGCTGACGTGGATCCGCAACACCCTCGTGCTGGCCGTCGTCGTGACCTTCCTGCAGGTGCTGACAGGGTCGTTCGCCGCCTACGGCTTCGCCCGCATCCGCTTCCCCGGACGTGACGTGCTCTTCCTCGCCTACATCGGCACGATCGCCGTGCCGTGGCAGTCGTACATGATCCCGCAGTTCATCCTGCTCTCGAACGTCAAGGTCTCGAACACGCTGTGGGCGATCATCCTCATCCAGGCGTTCGGCGCGTTCGGGGTGTTCCTCATGAAGCAGTTCTACGAGACCATCCCCGAGGAGCTGTCCGAGGCCGCACGTCTGGACGGACTCAGCGAGTACGGCATCTGGCGACGGATCATGCTGCCTCTGTCGGTGCCGGCGCTCGCGAGCCTGACGCTGCTGACCTTCGTCAACACCTGGAACGACTACCTCGGGCCGCTCATCTACCTGCGCAACCCCGACCTGTGGACGATCCAGCTCGGTCTCAAGAGTTTCGTGAGCAACCTGTACGACACCAACTACGCCCTCCTGTTCGCCGGCCTCGTCATCTCGGTGGTGCCCATCGCGCTCATCTTCCTGCTCGGGCAGAAGTACTTCGTCGAGGGCATCGCCACGAGCGGCATGAAGGGCTGAGGCCGTGAAGCGCATCTCTCACAACACCTACGCCACCGTGTTCGGCGTCGTCTACCTCGGGCTCATGACGAACCTGCTGCTGTTGGCGTCGTGCCTGCCGCTGGTTGTGCTTCTGGTGATCACCGACCCGGCCCTGTCGTGGCCGATGCTCGCCGTCGTCGCCCCGCTGTGCGCTCCCGGCATCACGGCGGCCTTCGCGACCTTCCGCGCTCACGGCGACGGTGAGAACCAGGTGGCGCGCACCTTCGTCCGAAGCTGGAAGCGCTCGTGGCGCAAGGCCATGCTTCTCGGCGCGGTCGTCGTGGCCGCCCTGGTCGTCGTGCTCGTCGACGTCCGGTTCTTCGCGCCGCTTCAGGCGGGCGTCGCCGTCGTGCCCGTGCTGGCCGTGCTCACGGTCCTGGTCCTGGCGGCCGGACTCGTCTCGTTCGCGGCGCTCGCCGAGGAGCCGGATACCGCGCTCCGCTCGATCGCCCGCGCCGCGATCTTCCTGAGTGTGCGCCGCTGGTGGCTGAGCCTCGTGTCGCTCGCGGTCATCGCCCTGCAGGCGGGGCTGTTCGTCTCGATGCCGGCCATCGCGATCGGCCTCACCTCGGCGCCGGCCCTGTACCTCGCGTGGGCCAACGCCCGCTACATCCTCCGCCCGGTGCTCGGCGAGCCCGCGCCCCAGCCAGTCTGACCCCGAAGGAATCCTCGTGATGACATCCCTCCCCGGCACCGGCCTCGACGCGCCCGCGGGCGTGGCACCCGCCGACTCCGCCGCGATCGAGGCAGCGATCACCGCCGCCCTGACGACCCTGCGCCGCAACATCGAGACCTTCGGCCTGCGCTACCCGGACGACACCACGGACGGCGATCGTTACCCGATCCGCCCCGCCGGCAACGGGTTCCCCGCGGGGGCGAACCGGGGGTGGACGACGAGCTTCTGGCCGGGGATGATGTGGATCGCGTGGGAGGTCACCGGCGACGCGTTCTTCCGCGACGCCGGGCTCGCCCACGCCGCGGACTTCGCTCGGCGCATCCGCGACGAGGACGACCTCGACACCCACGACCTGGGGTTCCTGTACACCCTCGCGTCGGTCGCGCCGTATCGCCTCCTCGGCGACGAAGATGCTCGTGCGACGGCGCTCGCGGCGGCCGACCACCTGATGCGCCGCTTCCTCGAGCCGGCCGGGATCATCCAGGCCTGGGGCGACCTGTCCGACCCCGCGCAGCGCGGTCGTACGATCGTCGACAGCCTGATGAACATGCCGCTGCTCACCTGGGCGGGCGAGCAGACCGGGCAGGAGCGCTTCGCCGACGCGGTGCGGCGTCACACGACGCAGCTGCGCACCCACATCCTCCGCGACGACGACACCACCTTCCACACGTTCTATTGGGACCCCGAGACCGGCGAGCCCTTGCGAGGTGCGACCGAGCAGGGCGCCTTCGACGACTCGTGCTGGGCTCGCGGGCAGGCCTGGGGGATCTACGGGTTCGCCATGAACCATCGGGCCACCGGCGACCCCGCCCTGCTCGACGCCTCGCGCCGCTGCGCCGAGCGCTTCCTCTCGCACCTCCCGAGCGACAAGGTGCCGTTCTGGGACATGGTCTACACCGACGGGGCCGACGCTCCGCGCGACAGCTCGTCGGCGGCGATCGCCGTCTCGGGTCTGTTCGAGCTGGCGGGAGTGCTCGACGGCGGGCCGGACGGTGCCCCGCAGGAGGCCGCTCGATACCGCGCCCGCGCGCACGAGATCCTCGCCTCGCTCATCGAGAACTACACGCCCGAGACCCCCGAGGACTCCGACGCGGTGATCCTCCACAGCGTGTACGACCTGCCGAAGTCCGTCGGGGTAGACGAAGGCACCCTGTGGGGCGACTACTTCTACCTCGAAGCGCTCGTGCGCGCCGCGCGCCCCGACTGGAAGCCGTACTGGTGAGGCTCGTCCGGTACCGCGCCGCCGACAGCGGCATCCGCTCGGGCGTCGTCGTGGCGGTGGACGGCGTCGACCGCGTCGTCGACCTCGGCGCGGCCGATCTTCCCTCCCTGCTCGCAACCGGGCGGGATGTCCTCGACACCGCGGCGGCCCGAGCCGGGGCGAGTGATCCCGAGTTGTCGGACGTGCGACTGGAGGCGCCGGTGCGCCCGGGCAAGATCCTCTGCCTCGGCTACAACTACCGCGGCCACGTGCCCGACGGCGTCGACCCGACGGCCGACGACCCCGCCTTCCCCGACGTCTTCGTCAAGACGCCGAACACTCTGGGCGGCCCGGCCGATCCCATCGTCGTGCCCGAGGTGGCCGACGACGTGGACTACGAGGGCGAGATCGCCGTGGTCATCGGACGCCGTACCAGAGATGTCGGCATCGACGACGCGCTGCACCACGTCGCCGGTTACACGATCCTCAACGACGTCTCCGACCGCTCGTGGCAGCGCCGGCAGAGCCAGTGGGCACTGGGCAAGTGCTTCGACGGCTTCGCGCCCCTCGGGCCCTGGCTCGTGACCCCGGACGAGGCCGGCGACCCGCAGGACATGCTCGTCGAGGTCGTCCGAGACGGTGTCGTCACCGTCTCGCAGTCCACCGCGACGACGATCTTCTCGGTGGCCTACGTCGTGTCCTACCTCAGCAGCGTCATGACCCTCGAACCCGGTGACGTCGTCTCGACCGGCACGCCGCAGAAACTACCCGACGCCCAGCAGGCGCACCGGCCGCTGCGGGCGGGCGACGCGGTGACCGTCCGCATCGAACGTCTCGGCGAACTGACCACCACCTTCATCGGAGGCCCCGCATGATCCTCGACTCCTTCCGCCTCGACGGCCGGGTCGCCCTCGTGACCGGCTCGACCCGCGGCCTCGGCCAGGGCGCCGCGCTCGCGCTCGCCGAGGCGGGCGCCGACGTCGCCTTGCTCGACCGCGGCGATGCGACGGAGACGGCGGAGGCCGTTACGGCCCTCGGGCGCCGGGCGCGCCGCATCCGCCTGGACTTCGGCACGGCGACGCCTGAGCAGCTCTCCGAAGCGGTCGCCGAGACGGTCGCCGAGCTCGGCGGCATCGACATCCTCGTCAACAATGCCGGCACCATCCGCCGCGCCCCCGCTGCCGAGCATCCCGCCGCGGACTGGGACGAGGTGCTCGCCGTCAACCTCGATGCGGTGTTCCACCTGTCGCAGGCCGCGGGTCGACGAATGATCGCCCAGGGCTCGGGCCGCATCGTCAACGTCGCCTCGATGCTGTCGTTCCAGGGCGGCGTCTTCGTGCCCGGATATGCCGCCTCCAAGCACGCGGTCGCAGGGCTGACCAAGGCGCTCGCGAACGAGTGGGCGGCGTCGGGAGTGACGGTCAACGCGATCGCGCCGGGCTACATGGCCACCGACAACACCGCGCCGATCCGCGCCGACGCCGACCGCGAGGCCTCCATCCTGGCCCGCATCCCGGCCGGCCGGTGGGGCACCCCCGGCGATCTGCAGGGCGCCTTCGTCTTCCTCGCCTCGGATGCCGCCGCCTACGTCACCGGTGCCATCGTGCCGGTCGACGGCGGCTGGCTCGTCCGCTGACCCGAACCCATCCCGTCCCCGGCTCCCGCCGAACCGCCCCAGAAGGGAACCCCATGCAGCAGCGTTACGCCACCAACCCCGCACAGATCCCCGGCATGACCACCGCCGACCTGCGCGAGCAGTACCTCGTGCCCGAGGTCTTCGTGCCGGGAGAGGTCACGGTCGTCTACACCCACCACGACCGCATCGTCCTGGGCGGCGCAGTCCCCGCGGGGCGCGACCTCGTGCTGCCCGGCTACCCGGAGATCCGCAGCGACTACTTCCTCGAGCACCGCGAGGTCGGCATCATCAATGTCGGCGGCACCGGCACGGTCACAGCCGACGGAGAGGTCTACACGCTCGTGAAGGGCGCCTGCCTGTACCTCGGCCGCGGCATCCGCGACGTCGTCTTCGCCGACGCCGGAGACGACTCCGAGGGCGGCGCGCAGTTCTACCTGTTCTCGGCGCCAGCTCACACCGCCTATCCCGCAGCGCTCGTCTCGCCCGGTGAGGGGACGATCCGCGAACTCGGCGACCAGGCCACGAGCAACCGTCGCACGCTCAACCAGTACATCCACGAGAACGGCGTGAAGAGCTGCCAGATCGTCATGGGCGTCACGACGCTGCACGAGGGCTCGATGTGGAACACCATGCCCGCTCACACCCACGACCGCCGCACCGAGTGCTACCTGTACTTCGACGTCCCCGAAGACGCCCGCGTCATCCACCTGCTCGGTGAGCGCGAGGAGACCCGCCACCTCGTCGTCGCCGACCGCCAGGCGATCATCTCGCCGAGCTGGTCGCTCCATTCAGGCGTCGGCACCGCCGCCTACTCGTTCATCTGGGCGATGGCCGGCGAGAACCAGGCGTTCGACGACATGGATGCCGCGCCGGTCACGACCCTGAAGTGACCGGATCGGTGAAGCGGATGCTGCTGGCGATCGGCGAGACCATGGCGATGGTCGCTCCGATCGCGGCGGAACCCGTCGAGCAGGCCGAGCTCTTCCGCGTCGACGCCGGGGGAGCGGAGTCCAACGTCGCGGCCCACGTCGCCGCCCTGGGGCTCCCCGCCGCGTGGTTCTCGCGCGTCGGCGACGATGCCCTCGGGCGGCGCGTCCTCGGCCGCGTCCGCGCCCGCGGCGTCGACGTCTCGCGCGTCATCGTCGATGCCGCCCACCCGACCGGCTTGTACGTGAAGGACCCCGGCAACGGGGTCACGTACTACCGGGCCGGATCCGCCGCGTCGCACCTGGCGGTCACCGACGCCGACGAGCTGGCATGGGATGCGGTCGCGGTGCTGCACGTCTCGGGCATCACCGCGGCGCTGGGCGGGACCGCCCCGGCGTTCCTCGACCGCGTCGTGGACCGGGCGCGGGCGGCCGGCGCGCTCGTGAGCGTCGACGTGAACCACCGCGCGCCGCTGTGGCCTGTCGCCGCGGCGGCCGAGCCCCTCCTCGCGCTCGCATGCCGGGCCGACATCGTCTTCGTCGGCCGTGACGAGGCCGAGGCCCTCTGGGGTGCCGCGACGGCCGATGACGCGCGAGCGCTGCTCGCGGCGGTGCCGCAGCTGGTGGTCAAGGACGGCGCGGTGGGCGCGACGCTCTTCGCCGGCGACGAGCGGGTGTTCGAGCCCGCCCTCGTCGTCGACGTCGTCGAGCCGGTCGGCGCGGGCGACGCCTTCGCCGGCGGCTACCTGGCGGCCCTTCTCGCCGGCGCGCCGGCATCCGAGCGACTGCGTTCGGGCCACTCCCGCGCCGCGCTGACGATGGCGACGACCGGCGACTTCCCCGACGGCGCCGCCGCCACCCCTGCCTCGTTCTCCGAAAGGAACCCGTCATGACCATCGCCCCCACCGACCCGACCGCCGCGCTCGACGAGATCTTCGCGGGTGCTCCGCTCATGGCGATCCTGCGGGGGATGGGGCTCGAGCGCTCGGTCCTGCTCGCGACAGCCGCGTGGGACCTCGGCATCGACTCCGTGGAGGTGCCGCTGCAGACCGCGGAGGACGAACGCGCGCTGCGCGAGGTGGTGCGCCTCGGCGCCGAGCGCGGAAAGGCCGTCGGGGCCGGCACGATCCTCACGGTCGCCCAGGTCGATCAGGCCGTGGCGGCCGGAGCCGCCTATCTGGTCGCCCCGGGTCTCGACGCCGACGTGGTGCGCGCGGCCCGGGAGCGCGGCATCCCGATCCTGCCCGGCGTCGCGACGCCGAGCGAGGTGCAGCAGGCGCTCGCCCTCGGGCTGACGTGGCTGAAGGCGTTCCCCGCCCAGTGGCTCGGCGCGGACTGGTTCAAGCACATCCGCGGTCCGTTCCCGGGCGTGCGGTTCGTGGCCACCGGGGGCATGGACGCCACGAACGCCGGGGCCTTCCTCGACGCCGGCGTGCGCGTGGTGGCCGTCGGCTCGGCCCTCGAGGACGAGTCGCAGCTGCCCCGCCTCGCAGCCCTCCTCGCGCGGTGACTCGCACGAGCGGACGGCTTCGCTGCGAGCGCACGGCCTGCTCGCGCTCGGAGGTCGTGCGCTCGGTGCTCAGCCGTGCATTGGGCGTGCGATGCGAGGGCTGAGCGTGGTCAGGCGCCGAGGGCGGCGCTGACCACGGCGCGGGCCTCGGCCTGCACCTCGGCGAGGTGCTCGGGGCCGCGCAGGCTCTCGGCGTAGAGCTTGTAGACGTCCTCGGTGCCCGAGGGGCGCGCGGCGAACCAGGCATGCTCGGTCTGCACCTTCAGGCCGCCGATCGCCGCGCCGTTGCCGGGCGCATGCGAGAGCTTGGCCGTGATGGGCTCGCCGGCGAGCTCGGTCGCCGACACCGCGTCTCCCGACAGCTTGCCCAGGGCGGCCTTCTGCTCGGGCGTGGCCGCGGCGTCGACGCGCTGGTAGGCAGACGATCCGAACTGGGCCTCGAGCTCGGCGTAGCGCTGCGACGGGGTCTTGCCGGTGACGGCGAGGATCTCCGCGGCGAGCAGGCACAGCAGGATGCCGTCCTTATCGGTCGTCCACACGCTGCCGTCCTTGCGGAGGAACGAGGCTCCCGCCGACTCCTCGCCGCCGAAGGCGACCGACCCGTCGAGCAGGCCCGGCACGAACCACTTGAAACCGACCGGAACCTCGAGCAGGGGCTTGCCGAGAGCGGATGCCACGCGGTCGATGATCATCGACGACACGAGCGTCTTGCCGACCGCGGCATCCGCCGGCCAGCCGGGCCGGTTCGCGAACAGGTAGTCGATCGCAACGGCGAGGTAGTGGTTCGGGTTCATGAGACCCGCGTCGGGCGTGACGATGCCGTGGCGGTCGGCGTCGGCGTCGTTGCCGGTGAGGATGTCGTACTCCGAGCGCCGGGCCACGAGCGCGGCCATCGCCGAGGGAGAGGACGGATCCATCCGGATCTTCTCGTCCCAGTCGAGCGTCATGAACTTCCAGGTCGGATCGACCTCGGGGTTCACAACGGTCAGGTCGAGGCCGTAGACCTCGGCGATGAGAGCCCAGTACTCCACCGACGCGCCACCGAGCGGGTCGGCTCCGATGCGGACGCCGGATGCCTTGATGGCGTCGATGTCGATGATCGTGGCGAGGTCGCGCACATACGCGTCGCGGAAGTCGTACTGGCCGAGCGAGTCGAGGTCGATGTCGGCGTGGCGCGTGCGCAGCACTCCGTCGAGCCCCGCGGCGATCAGCTGGTTGGCGCGGTCGGCGATCCACGAGGTGGCGTCGGTGTCGGCGGGCCCGCCGTGCGGGGGGTTGTACTTGAAGCCGCCGTCGCGCGGCGGGTTGTGCGACGGCGTGACGACGATGCCGTCGGCGCGGCCCGCGTCGCCCTGCGAACGGCCGCGGTTGTAGGTGAGGATCGCGTGGCTGAGCGCCGGCGTCGGAACCCACGAATCACGCGAGTCCACGCGCACGTCGACGCCGTTGGCGACGAGCACCTCGATGGCGCTGCGCTCGGCGGGAAGGGAGAGCCCGTGCGTGTCGCGGCCGAGGAACAGCGGCCCCTCGATGCCCTGCGCCCGCCGGTAGTCGACGATCGCCTGCGTGGTGGCGAGGATGTGGTCCTCGTTGAAGCTCGTCGACAGCGACGAGCCGCGGTGACCACTCGTTCCGAAGGCGACGCGCTGCGCGGGCACGGATGCGTCGGGCTTGCGGTCGTAGTAGGCGGCGATCAGCTCATCGATGTCGATGAGGTCGGATGCTTCGGCGGGCTGTCCTGCGCGGCTCATGATTCTTAGTCTGCCCCCTAAACGCCGAATGCGCTGGTGGCTCGCGCCGGGTTCGCACCGACCTCCCGGCCGTGATATCGCTCGGGGGTGCTGACACCGGACCCGGCATCAGGCGCCGGGAACAGGCTCGGGTCGGCAGAGCCGTCGCACTAGGCTGAGTCCCCGTGAGCAACGCGCCCGAGGCATCCGGTTCCAGCCGTCGTATCTACAGCTATCTCGGGCCGGCGGGGACATTCACCGAGGCCGCGCTCGCGCAGGTGCCCGAGGCCCGCGACCAGATCTGGCGGTCGGTGCGCAATGTCGGCGAAGCTTTGGCCGACGTCGTCGAGGGACGCTCCGACGCGGCGATGATCGCGATCGAGAACTCCGTCGACGGCGGCGTCTCGACCGCGCAGGATGCGCTGGCGACCATGCCGGGCCTCCGGATCGTCGGGGAGTACCTGGTACCCGTGAACTTCGTGCTCGTCGCGCGCCCCGGAACGCGCATGGAGGATGTCTCGCTCATCGCGGCGCACCCCGTGGCCTACGCCCAGTGCCTGCAGTGGCTGCTGAAGACGCTGCCCGAGCACGCGCACCTGCCCGCCGCGAGCAACGTGGCCGCCGCAGTGGGTCTGATCGACGGAGTCAGCGACGCCGACGCCGCGATCGCGCCCCCCGGCATCCTCGAGCATCACGATCTCGAACTGCTCGCATCCGACATCGGCGACAACGAGCACGCCGTCACCCGTTTCGTGCTCGTCAGTCGCACGGTCGCGCCGCCGTCGCCGACGGGCGCCGACAAGACCTCGCTCATCGCGGAGCTTCCCGACGACCGCCCCGGATCGCTCCTCGAGCTGCTCGAGCAGTTCTCGACCCGCGGCATCAACCTGTCGCTCATCGAGTCGCGGCCGATCGGCGACGCGCTCGGCCGGTACCGGTTCGTCATCGACGCCGAGGGGCACGTCGCCGACGAGCGGATGGCCGACGCGCTGATGGGCGTGCGCCGGTTCAGCCCGAAGGTGCTGTACCTCGGGTCGTATCCACGCGCCGATCGCGCGATCGTCCGATACCCCGAGCGCTACTCCGACGACGTGTTCGTCGAGGCGCGCGACTGGCTGCGCGCGCTGATCTCCGGCGAGCCCGAGGCCTGACCCGCCGCCGGGGTTCGGCCCCGGACGCGTCGGAGGGCTCAGGCCGCGAGGAGCTCGAGGGTGCGGATGCGGGTGGGGGCGGTGTCCGCCTGCTCGCCGTCGTAGCTGGCTGAGACCGGCGAGACCATGACCTCGTCCACGCCGTGCTGCGCTGCGAAGGCGGTGAGAGCCGAGCGGGCCTCCGGTCCGGTGCCGACGAACCAGCGGGAGCGCATCGCGTCCAGCATCGGTCCGGCGAGGTGGTCGGATGCCTCGGCCGCAGCCGCCTCCTCGACGCTCTCGAGCGCGGCGAGGGGCCGGTTGCTGCGTAGACGAGCCATCATGCGCGCCTGCGGCAGCATCAGCGCCTCGGCTTCGGCATCGCTGTCGGCGACGACGGCGTTCGCCGTCAGGAACGTCCGCGGCGCGTCGAGCGTCTCGGACGGGCGGAACTGGTCGCGGTACAGTCCGATCGCACGGTCGAGGCCCTCGCCCGAGAAGTGGTTCGCGAAGACGTAGGGCAGACCCAGCGCTGCGGCGAGCTGCGCGGAGTAGTCGCTCGACCCGAGCAGCCACACGTCCGGGGTCGAGGTGGCGGCGGGCGTCGCGTGGACGTCGTAGGTGCCGCCCGAGGTGAACCGCACCGTCGCGCCGTCGCCCGAGACGAGCGCGAGGATGTCGCGGATGTTGTCGGGGAAACGGTCGACATCGCTCGTCGTGCCCGACTGGCGCAGCAGCTGCGTGATGACCGGGTCGCTGCCGGGCGCGCGCCCGATGCCGAGGTCGACGCGTCCGGGGGCGATGGCCTCGAGCGCGGCGAACTGCTCGGCGACGACGAGCGGTGAGTGGTTGGGCAGCATCACGCCGCCCGAGCCGACGCGGATGCGCGAGGTGCGCGAGGCAGCCGCGGCGATGAGCACGGGCGGCGTCGTCGACGCGACGGCCGGCATGTTGTGGTGCTCGGCGAACCAGTAGCGGCGGTAGCCCAGCTCGTCGGCGCGCTGCGCGACCGTCAGCGATGCGGCGATCGCTTGGGCGCTGGTCTGTCCCGTGCGCACGGGCACGAGGTCGAGCACGGACAGGGCGGGGCGGGCTGCATCACTCATAGCCTTTCTGTGAACCTCGCGGCGTCCGCGGGCATTCCCGGAACCGGCAGCGAACCGGCAGCGAGGCGTCACTGGGCCCGCTTGACCGCCTCGTACGCCTGCAGGGCGGCCTTGCGCGTCTCGGCGAGATCGACGATCGGCGGGCGCGCGGCGCTGTCGGGAGCCCACTGCGCGACGTACCGGCCCTTCGGGTCGAATCTCTCGGCCTGACGCTGCGGGTTGAAGATGCGGAAGTACGGCGAGGCATCCGCTCCCGACCCCGCGACCCACTGCCAGTTGAAGGCGTTGCTCGCGCCGTCGGCGTCGACGAGGGTGTCCCAGAACCACTGCTCGCCGAGCCGCCAATCGATCAGCAGGTTCTTGGTGAGGAAGGATGCGGTCACCATGCGTACCCGGTTGTGCATGTAGCCGGTGTGCCAGAGCTCCCGCATGCCGGCATCCACGAGCGGCACGCCGGTCTCGCCCTTCTCCCACGCGGTGAGGAGCTCCGGTCGCAGCGGGGGCCACGGGAAGGCGTCGAAGCCGCGGCGCCAGTTCTTCGTGGCGAGGTCGGGGAAGTGGAAGAGCGTGTGCCACGCGAACTCGCGCCAGCCCAGCTCGGACAGGAAGCGCGATGCGGAGGTCGCATGCTTGCCCGTGCCGCCCCCGGTCTCGACGCCGGCGTGCCAGATCGTGTGGGGGCTCAGCTCGCCCCAGCGAAGACGCGGCGAGAGCAGCGAGGTCGCGCCGGCGCTGGGTTCGTCGCGGGCGGCGTCGTACGTGCCGAGGTCGTCGTCGAGGAACTCCCGCAGTCGGGCCCGCGCAGCCGCCTCGCCGGGCTGCCACCGCTCGCGCAGGCCTCCGGCCCAGTCGGGGGTCGTGGGCAGCAGCTCCCAGTCGGCGAGGTCGTCGCCCGCGGGAGCCGAGGACAGGCCGGGAACCTCGTCCGGGCGGGGGAGCGGCTCCCGCGGCGCGGGCAGGTTCCGGGCGGCGTTCCAGAACGGCGTGAACACCGAGAAAGGCGTACCGCTGCCCGTCTTCACGGTCCAGGGCTCGAACAGCACGTTGGCCGCGAACGACTGCACGTCGACGCCGTCGGCCCGCAGCCCCTCCTTCAGGCCCGCATCGATCGCGCGCTCCGCGCCGCCGTAGCGACGGTTCCAGAAGACCGCGCCGGCACCGGCATCCGCCACGACGGATCGGACGACGGATGCCGCCGGCCCCCGCCGCAGCACGAGGTGCGACCCGCGCTCGCGCAGGTCCGCCGCCAGGGCCGTCAGCGAATGATGCAGCCACCACCGTGCGGCGCCGCCGAGCGGGCGGATGCCGTCGGACTCGTCGTCGAGCACGTACAGGCCGAGCACGGGTTCGCCCCGGTCGATCGCGGCCAGCAGCGCCGGGTGGTCGGCCAGGCGCAGGTCGTCGCGGAACCAGACGATCGAGGGCGAGCTCATCCCGTCATCCTGACTCGGGCGCCGACCCCGGTGGGACCGGTTGACAGCCACGGACGGACGTGCCCGGCTCGGGGTGGCGCGCCTCAGCTCTCGGGCAGCGTGTGTCCGGTCGGAACGGCGACGATGAGGCCTCCCGCCTCGACCCGCGTCGTGACGTGCGACGCCTCGCCGAACTCGTCGCCGTCGAGCTGCACGGGATGCGGATCCTGCGGCGCGAGCTCCATGCCCGGTCCTCGCGAATAGACGACGGCGCTGTCCTTGGTGCGCAGCGACAGGATGCGGCGCCCCGCGCGGAACTTCCGCAGGAAGCTGTTGTCCCAGGCCACTCGGCGCCACACGAGCAGCCAGCCGAAGAACCCCTTGGGCTGCATGATCACGACGTCGAGCTCGCCGTCGGTGATCGATGCCTCGGGGATCAGCTCGAGCCCCGCCTGCAGCGAGCCGCAGTTGGCGAACAGGACGCTCTGCACGCGCGCCGCGTGCATGCGGTGTCCTTCGAGCCGGTACACGACCCGGAACGGCTTCGCCTTCACGAGCGAGCGCGTCGCCCCGTCGACGTACGCGACCCACCCGACCGACTTCTTCAACTGCGGATTGGTGTTGGCGATCATCGCCGCATCCAGGCCCATGCCGCCCATGACCACGAACGCGTGCTCCTCGACCTCGCCACCCTTGCGGGTCAGGCGCGCGAAGCCCACGTCGATCGGCGTGCGGTCGCCCGAGAAGGCGGCCTCGATCATCGCCTCCGGGTCGGTGAGCGGCAGCCCGAGGTTACGCGCGAGCAGGTTGCCCGTGCCGCTCGGGACGATCGCGAGCGGCACGCCGCTGCCGCTCATCTCGCCGGAGACCGCCCGCACGGTGCCGTCTCCGCCGGCGACGAGCACGACGTTCGCGCCCGCTTCGAGGGCCTGGCGGGTGACGTCGTCGCCGAGGTCGTCGACCGTCGTCTCGTAGAAGAGGGGCTCCTCCCACCCGGCCGCTTCGGCGGCGCGCAGCACCTGTTCGCGCAGCGCATCACCGTCGACCTTGATGGGGTTGTAGACGAGCGCAGCCTTCGGGCTGGGCTTCTCGTCACCGCCGGCCATGGGCTCGGTCTCGCCCTCCGGCCCGACGCGGCGGGCCTCGCCGGTCTCGCCGTCGGTGGTGTCGGGGGCGACATCCTCGGGTTCGCGGATGACGTCGTCGGGCGCCGCCGCCTCCGCCGGATCGGGGGTCGCTGAGGTGGGATCGTCGGAGCGCTCCCGGGGGGAGGTGTCGTCGGATTCGGTCGCCATGGCTACACCCTAGGGCCGCGCGCCCGCGAGGAAGCGCCCCTTGCGCCGCGCCGTCACGCCGGTATCGGCACCATCAGGTCAGGCATGGGGCGGTGCGCGCGACCCTAGACTTGACGGGTGATCGACCTCGCACTTCTTCGTGAACAGCCCGACCTGGTCAAACTCTCGCAGGTGAAGCGCGGCGAGTCGGCCGAGACCGTGGATGCCGCTGTGGCCGCCGACCGCGAGCGTCGGGAGGCCATCACGACGTTCGAGCGGCTCCGCGCCGAGCAGAACGCCCACGGCAAGAGGGTCGCGCAGGCTCCCAAGGAGGAGAAGGCCGCGCTGGTCGCCGAGGCCAAGCAGCTCAGCGAGCGCGTCAAGCAGGCGCAGCAGGCGGTGACCGCTGCCGAGGAGGCCGCCGAGGCGGCCCTGGCGCGCATCGAGAACATCGTGATCGACGAGGTGCCCGCCGGCGGCGAGGACGACTTCGTCACGCTGCGAACCCACGGCGAGCCTCAGGAGTTCGACTTCACGCCGCTCGACCACCTCGCCCTCGGCGAGAAGCTGGGCGCCATCGACATGGAGCGGGGCACGAAGGTCTCGGGCAGCCGCTTCTACTTCCTCAGCGGGATCGGCGCCCGCCTCGAGCTCGCGCTCATGATGCTCGGTCTCGACCGCGCGCTCGCCGCCGGCTTCACGCCGCTCATCCCGCCGACGCTCGTGCGCCCGGAGGTCATGCGCGGCACCGGGTTCCTCGGGCAGCACGCCGCCGAGGTGTACCACCTCGAAGAGGACGACGCGTACCTGGTCGGCACGAGCGAGGTGCCCCTCGCCGGCTACCACATGGACGAGATCCTCGACCTCGAGCGCGGGGCGAAGCGCTACGCCGGCTGGTCGACCTGCTACCGGCGCGAGGCCGGCTCGTACGGCAAGGACACGCGCGGCATCATCCGGGTGCACCAGTTCAACAAGCTCGAGATGTTCGTCTACACGACGCCTGCCGACGCCGAGGCCGAGCACCTCCGCCTCGTCGAGATGCAGGAGCGCATGCTGCAGGACCTCGGTCTGTCGTACCGCGTCATCGACGTCGCGGCGGGAGACCTGGGGTCGAGCGCGGCGCGCAAGTACGACATCGAGGCGTGGGTGCCGACGCAGGGCGCGTACCGCGAGCTCACCTCCACCTCGAACTGCACGACGTACCAGGCTCGGCGCCTCGACATCCGTCACCGTCCCGACGGCGGCAAGACCGAGCCGGTAGCGACCCTCAACGGCACCCTCGCCACCACGCGGTGGCTCGTCGCCCTGCTCGAGACGCACCAACGCGCGGACGGTTCGGTGGTGATCCCCGAGGTGCTGCGCCCGTACCTGGGCGGCCTCGAGGTCGCGGAGCCGATCGCATGACCGCCCCCGCCGAGGGCAGCGAGACCCGCGTGCCCGACACGCTGCCGGACGCCCTGCCCGACGAGGGCGGCATCGAGGTCGTCGAGCCGCGGGATGCCGTCGAGATCGTCGAGGACGTCGCCGAGGGGATGCCGGCGGCTGCCGGCGCCACCCGTCTGCTGATCGTGCTCGACATCGACGGCACCGTTTTGCTCGAGGACGAGACCCTGAGCCCCGGCGTCGTCGACGCTGTCGCCGACGCCCACGCCGCCGGCCACGAGGTCATGCTCGCGACGGGCCGCTCGTGGGAGGGCACGCACGGCATCCTCAGCTCCCTCGCGCTGAGCCCCGACTACGTCGTCTGCTCCAACGGCGCCGTCATCCTCAAGCGCGTCGACGACGACTTCGCCGACGTGCTCGCTTACGAGCGCTTCTACATCGAGACGTTCGACCCGAGCGAGGTGCTGGCGCTGCTGCGTCAGCACCTGCCGAACGCGCGGTACATGGTCGAGCTGCCCGACGGGCGCCGGCTGTACACCGAGGAGCTGCACGACTGGAACCTCCACGACGCTGACAAGGTCCCCTTCGCCGGGCTGTCGGAGCAGGAGGTCTGCCGCGTCGTCGTCGTCTCACCCGACGAGACCGACTCCGACTTCGTCGAGCTCGTCGAGCGCATCGGCTTGAACGAGGTGTCGTACGCGGTCGGCTGGTCGGCGTGGCTCGACATCGCGCCTCAGGGCGTCGACAAGTCCACCGCGCTCGAGCGCGTGCGCACGTGGCTCGGCATCGCCCCGGCCGATGTGCTCGTGATGGGCGACGGTCGCAACGACGTCGGGATGTTCCGCTGGGCGCGCGAGCACGGCGGGCGGGCCATCGCGATGGCGCAGGGCCCGGCCGAGGTGCTCGCCGAAGCCTCGGAGACCACGGTCTCGGTGCAGGAAGGCGGCGTGGCCGCCATCCTCCGCACGCTCTGACCCGTCGCGTCGGGCGACTAGGATCGAAGCTCAGCGGTTCGCGCCGCTGGGAGGGTTGTCCGAGCGGCCGAAGGATCCAGTCTTGAAAACTGGTGGGCAGCAATGTCCCGTGGGTTCGAATCCCACACCCTCCGCCAGAACCGTTTCGCCGTTCGGCGCCGGCGGGCTCCATCACGGCGTTGACAGTATTATTCCGCGAGCGGAACAATACTGTTTATGAGACTGATGAGTGTTGCCGATGCGGCCGCGCAACTCCAGGTTTCCCCACGGCGTATCCGCGCCATGATCGCATCGAACGACATCAGCGGCGAGCGCGTCGGCGCGCAGTGGATGGTCGACGCCGCGAGTCTGCCGTCGCACGCGCGTCGAGCCGGGCAGCCATTCAGTCCTCGCGTTGCGTGGGCTTTCATGGAGGTGGCGAGTGGGAACACCCCCGATTGGGTCTCGGCCTCCGAACTCTCGCGCTTGCGATCGCGGTGGCGAAAGCTGCAAGAGGACGCCGACCCGCTCCCGCTCATCCGAGCCACACTCGCGCGTCGAGCCGAACGGACACGGTGGTCCGCTCCGGAACCCACCCGTGTCCTGCATGACCCGCAGGTCTCCGCCTCCGGGGTGAGCGACCACCGGGCAGGTATTTCCGCGGTTCAGTTCGCGGAAGCCTACGTAGAGTCGTCCGATCTCCACCGCGTCGTGAAAAAGCACATGCTGCTGCCCGCGCGTGGGCCCGAGAACGTCGTATTGCGTGCCGTCGAAGGACCGGTGCCGTTCCCCGTGCCATGGCTGGCCGTAGTGGCTGACCTCGCTGATGGCGATGCCCGCGAAACGCAGCAGGCGGAGATCCTCTTCAGAAGGGAGGCCGGCCGTGGCTGAGGTCATCGCGATGCCCGCGATGACCGAAGCTCAAGAACACGCGTGGGTCACGCTGCTGGATCTACACGAAGAGCTCCCGAGTGGGTGGACCATCGTCGGGGGGCAGATGGTGCATCTCTGGTGTGCGGAACGCGGCGTCACGATGGCGCGCCCGACCGACGATGCCGACGCCGTGCTCGATGTGCGCCTGGAGCCCGGAATTCTCTATACGTTCACCGCCGCGCTCAAGCGACGAGGGTTCGACGCTGAGACCGCGAGCTCGGGGGTTCAGCATCGCTGGCGCAAAGACGACGCCGTCATCGACGTGCTCATCCCTCGGCACCGCTGCTCAGACCTGGCGATGTCGAGGATCACCCTCAGCTGGATAAGCGTGAGCTGGATCTCATGACCAATGCGCTCGGGAATGCACGCGCCGCACCGGGTGCGTGGCGCCATGTGGACCGTGGCGCCGAGGGACTGGATCGGGTGGCCCTCATCGTCGACGGCGCTCGTCGCGCGCGCGAGTTGCACGGCACGGCGCGTGCGGGAGAACCTGTGCCACGGTCCAGCTGGGGCATCGCGCGCCGCAAGGCGCCCGGCCCAGGTAGCTGAAAGCTCGTCCCCGGATGACGAGCGCAGCCCCTTCGAGCCTGGTATCGAAATGCCCGAAGCGTGCGTTGCGGCGGCGGCGAACGGAAACAGCGGCGCGGTCGGCCGGGCCCATAGGGTCGCCCGGCCGACCGGCGAGACGGTTACGGGAGCTGGAAGTAGATCTCGTCCGCGAGCATGCCCGGAGTCACCCGGATGAGGCCGTCGAGCGTGGACGGCACGAGATAGACCTGCTTCCCGGTGTCGGACGCACCTGCCAGCAGGCTTGCTGAGCCGAAGGTCGGCTCGACACCCACAACGACGTTGTGCCACGTCGAGACGACAGTGCCATCCGCGGCGACGTACTCGACCTGCACGAGCGCAGACACGCCGTCACCGGTTCCCTTGTACGTGGCGGTCATGTCGAGGACGACGTACTGCGTTCCCTCGCTGGGCTCCGTGTTGAACATGCTGGCGGCCATCACCGCATCGTTTCCGTTGCGCTCGAAGGAGTTGAGCGTCACGTCCCAGTCGTCGTTGCTGATCGAGGCGCTGAACGGCAGCGGGTCCTCGCGTGTGCCGTTGGGCTCGGTGGTCGCGGCGTCACCGGTCGTCTCGTCCTCGGCAGCGGCCTCGGCCTCGGCCTCGGCAGGAGCCTCGTTCACCGTCGTGGTCCCGCCGCTGGCCTCATCGACGGCGTCCGAGAGCGCCCCCGCGACGACGAAGGTGAAGACGAGGAAGCCGACGATGGTTCCGACGACCGCGACGATGATCGCCGCGACCGCCTGCCATTTCACCCTTCCCGACAGGCAGACGGCGATGACGCCCAGAACGAAGCCGATCGGCAGCAGCATCCAGCCCAGGATCAGAGCTCCGGGCACGCACGCGAAGACGAATCCGACGGCCGCGACGGCGAGCGCGACGATTCCGACGACGTTGCGTCGCTTCGTCGGCACCCCGGCGGGCTGCGGCGGGTAGTGAGCAGCGGACTGCTGCGTTTCGGGCGCGCCGGAAGGCGGCGGAGTGGTGGTCATGCGGATCTCCAGATCGAACGGTGTGATGCCGCGCGGACACGACGGAACGTCGTCAGGTGGCGCCCCCAGAGCAGCCACGTCGAGCGGGCACCTCAAGCTAGTCCGTCCGCCCGCCGACACTGTGCTCACGAATCGGGCGGAAGCGTCCTCCGAGCAACGACCTGCGCTCAGACGACTCGGCGAAAGTGGAGGAAACCGCGGGCGGCAGTCGTCTCGAGTCGCCTCAGCTCTGGCACCGAACAGGCAAATGCGCTCAAGAAATTCATCCGAACGGATGACGGCATGGCGGTGATCGGCACAGCGTCGGGCTACAGCAGCCCGCGGGCCGCGAGCTCGGCACGCAGCGCCGGCGCGATGTGCTCGGCGTACGCGACGGTCAGGTGCGTGCGGTCGTACCGCGTCGGGAGGCCGCCGGCGAAGGCCGGGCACACGAGCTCCCAGCAGGTGAAGGGGAGCGAGCTGACGGCCTGATTGCCCGATGCCGCCGCGATCTTCTCCGCAGCGGCCTCCATCTGCCCCCAGGTGCTCGAGACGCCCGCGGCGCAGCCGTACGGCGAGGTCGCAGGGGAGTAGCAGCGCCCGAGGTCGGCGCCTTCGGGAGGCGGCGCGAGGTGGACGATCCGGCCCGGCATCCCGTACGTGTCGGCCTCGGCCTCCTGCGCCGCGAGCAGAGCGTCGGCCGAGAGGTCGGCGCCGTCGGGCGTGTGACCGAGCGTGTACGCGTTGGACATCACGACGAGGGTCGGTGCGTCCGCGAGGATCATCGCCCGCACGTCGGCCTTGCGCTGCGGGCACGCCGCCATGATCCCCGCGCCGTCGTTCTGCACGGCGACGTCGGTGAAACGGCATCCGTACAGCCCCACCGTGGTCACCCGGATGGCCCCGGCGCTATCGTCGGCGAGCTTGCGGAACGCGGGCGCGTAGGCCATCGCGGTCGAATCGCCCACGAGGTAGATGTGGGTCGGGGCGTCGGCGCTTCCCGAGCTGCAGGCGCCGCCGCTGGGGGAGACGTCGGGTGAGAAGCAGTCCCGGGCCGGGTTGCTCGCCGACGACCGGGTGATGACCTCGTCGAGCGAGGGGTGCAGCTCGGGCCACGCGGTCGCCGTCGCGGCGGCAGCGAGCTCGGCCTGGAGGTCCGCGATGGGGTCTGCCGGATCCGCCGTGGCGGCGTCGGCCGCCCCGTCGGCGACCCCCGCCGGAGGGAATGCGACGGGCGCGGCGACGAGCCCGCCGAACATGTTCTGCACGACGAGGATCACGGCGAGGCTCGCGATCCCGAGGCCGGATGCTGCCAGCAGCGCCGGTGGCCCGAAGCGCGCGCGCCACGCGGCCCACGGTGCCGCGTCGGCGGGCGCGACCTCCGGCGCCCCGACCGCGAGCGGTTCCGCGAGCAGAGGCGCTGGCTCTGGTTCCGGTACTGGTGCCGGCGCCGGGGTGCCGTGTGCGACCGCCGGGAGAAGGTCCGCCGCGGAGCCCTCAGCCGGTTCGCGTGCCCCCTCCGGTCGGGGCGCACCGGGGTAGTAGCGGGTGCCGGGTGTCCATCCTGCGGGGCGGGTGCTCAGGGCTCGCGGAGCCGGGGCCGAGGCCGGGGCCGAGGCCAGAGTCGGAGCGGGCGCGGACGCCGTGGCCGAGGCAGCGGGCGCCACCGCGATCGGGGGCACCGACTCCGGCGGGGCGGTGCCGTCCGCGGTGCGTCTGCGCCCGTATGGCGCGAACCGGAACGGCCGCTCGACGAGGTGGTACGAGGCGATCGCGAGGACCCCGGTGACCACCAGGACGAGGACGGTCGTGGCCTCGCGTGCCGGGAGGAGCACGGCGGCGAAGACGACGACGGGGAAGTGCCAGAGGTAGAGCGAGTACGACGCATTTCCGGCGAAGACGCTCACCGGGTTCGTCAGCGGGAAGAGGTGAGGATGCCGCGGGTCGCCCGGAACCCCGCCCGCGAGCACGAGCGCCGTCGCCGCGACCGGGAGCGCCGCCCAGGGTGCGGGAAATCCGCCCGCTTCGGGGTCGATGACCGCGAAGGCGGCGACGAGCCCGGCGACGCCGAGCCAGGAAACGACGCCGCCGACGACGGGCGGGATGCGGCGGAGCAGCGGAACCGCGGCGGCGATGAGAGAGCCGGTCGCCAGCTCCCACGCGCGGGTGAGGGTCGAGAAGTACGCCGGGACGGCGGCATCCGCGCTCTGCACGAGGGCCCACGCGAAGGATGCGGCGACGATGGTCGCTGCGAGCGCAGCCACGGCCCCGGCCGCCGCCGCGCTGCGACGCCGGGCCGCGGGCAGCAGCGAGACCGCCAGCAGGAGCAGGAGCGGCCAGACGAGATAGAACTGCTCCTCGACAGCGAGCGACCAGAAGTGCTGCAGCGGCGAGACGACGTCGTCGGCGTGGAAGTAGTCGGTGCCGAGCGCGGCGAAGCGCCAGTTCGCGGCGAACCCCGCCGACCACAGCGCGTCGGCGAGCGTCTGCTCGGCGCGAGCACGGTTGAGCACGGCGAAGGCGGTCGCCCCCGTCGCCACGAGAACGACGATCGCGAGCGGCAGGATGCGTCGCGCGCGGCGGCCGACGAAGGCCCCCAGGCGGATGCCTCCGGTGGTCTGCACCTCGCGAAGCAGCGCGCCTGTGATGAGGAAGCCCGAGATCACGAAGAAGACGTCGACGCCGACGAAGCCACCGCGCGGCCAGCCGGCCGCGTGCGCGCCGATGACCGCGAGGACGGCGAGGGCACGGAGGCCTTGGATGTCGCGTCGCGGGGTGGGGTGCGAGGGGAGCGGGCTGTTCACATACGAGTCCGGAAGGGCGAGCACGAGTGTAGTGGGAGCGGTCTCATTCGCGCGATAGCGCGTGCGCGCGCGAACGCAACCCCGATGCGCTCGGGCTCGGTGAGCGGTTCGCTTCACGCATGACAGCTCTTCCCCGAGCGCCCTTCGCCCGCCTCGCCGGCTCGGCCCTGCGTCGGTTCTTCGCGACGGTTCTGGCCGTTCGACGGCCGCGCCCCATCCACGTGCACGGGACGATGTTCCACGGCACGGTGCGCTGGGTCGGGCCGCCGCGGCGTTCCGGCGTCTCGTGGATCGATGACCCGCCGCCCTCCCACGAGGCGGCGGTCGCAGCTCGGCTGTCGCGATCGATCGGCCTTCCCGACGCGCTGCCCGACATCTTCGGGCTGGCTCTCCGCGTGGACGGAGCACCCGAAGACCGTGAACCCGGCGGCGAGGCATCCGGTGCCTCCGACATCGAGTTCGCCTCGACGGGTCGCGGCGTCCCACTGCGTTTCGCCCTGCTGCCGGTGCGCCGGCCCGAACGCGCGCGGTTCGGCATCCTGCTTCCCTACCGCGGTCGCCGCGGGCCGGTGCTGCTGTCGGCGACGACGGTCGATGGGAGTGCCGCGGCGGAGTCGTGGCGGCTCGTCCTCTCGTTCGCCTCCCCGCTGGGACACTGGCGACCCTTCGCCCTCGTGCAGCTGAGCCGGATCGCATGGCAGGGCGATCAGCCCCGCTTCGACGCCGGGAGCAGGGTGCTCCCCGGCGCCCGCGTCTATCCGTGGGTCCGAGCGTTGCGCCAGCCCTCCTACGACCTCGTGCAGCGCGACGGCTCCCACGGTGACGGCCCGGGCCCTTCCACACCCGGGGCGCCGGCGCAACCGGCATGCGAGGTCGCCGCACCCGCGATGGACTGATGCCGTGCAGCCCGATGAGATCGCCCGTGTCGCTCGAGAGTCCTTCGGCATCGAGGAGCTCCGCCCGCAGCAGCTCGACGCCATCGAGGCGGCCGTCGCGGGACGCGACGTGCTGGTCGTGTGGGCTACCGGCGCCGGCAAATCGGCGGTCTACCAGGTCGCTGCGGCTCTTCGTCCCGGCCTCACGGTGATCGTGTCGCCGCTCATCGCGTTGCAGGAGGATCAGCTCGCCCGCATCGAAGACGCTCCTGACGCGCCCGACGGCGTCGCGCTGAACTCCAGCCGGGGTGTGCGGGCGCAGCGAGAGGCGTGGGACGCGATCCGTTCGGGGGAGGCGTCGTACGTGCTGCTGGCACCCGAACAGCTCGCCAAGGAAGACGTCGTAGCCGATCTGGCGGAAGCCGGGGCGTCGCTGCTGGTCGTCGACGAGGCTCACTGCATCGCGGCCTGGGGCCATGACTTCCGCCCCGACTACCTGATGCTCGGCGAGGTGTCCGAGCGTCTGGGCCGACCGCCGATCCTCGCTCTGACGGCCACGGCGACGAGCCCCGTCCGCACCGAGATCATCGAGCGGCTGGGCATGGACGATCCCGCCATCCTCGTCGGCGACGTCGACCGACCGAACATCGAGCTGAACGTCCGCCGGCACAGCGAGAAGTCGGGTAAGCGCGACGCCGTCCTCGCGGAGGTCGCCGCACTGCCGATGCCCGGTCTGCTCTACACGGCCACGCGTCGGGGCGCGGAGGAGTACGCCGAGGCGCTGCAGGAGCGCGGGGTCAACGCCGTGGCCTATCACGCGGGCCTTCCGACCACGGAGCGCAACGGCGTGCACGAAGCCTTCCACGACGGCGCGGTCGACGTGGTGGTCGCCACCTCCGCTTTCGGCATGGGGATCGACAAGGCCGACGTCCGATTCGTCGTGCACGCCGACATCCCCGACTCGATCGACGCGTACTACCAGGAACTCGGTCGAGCCGGCCGTGACGGTGAGCCTGCCACGGCGACGCTGCACTACCGGCCGGAGGATCTCTCGCTGCGCCGCTTCTTCGCGGCGTCGGCGCCCAAGCGGGGCGAGCTCGAGCGCCTCGTGTCGGCCATCACCGGTGGCACACGGTCTCGCAGCCGGCTGGCGGCGGCGAGCGGCCTGTCGTCGCGACGGGTCACGGCTCTGCTCACGGTGCTCGTCGACGCCGGCGCGGTGCGTACGAGCCGGGCGGGCGTCGCCCTGCGCCGGGGGATGACCACGGGCCGCGCCGTGGAGGCGGCGCTCGAGCGCTCCGAGGAGCGCGAGCGCATCGACGCCTCACGCATCGAGATGCTGCGCGGTTACGCCGAGACGCGGCGGTGCCGCCGAGCGACGCTGCTGGGATACTTCGGCCAGGACTACGTCGAGCCGTGCGACAGCTGCGACACCTGCGCGGCATCTGCCGCCGATCGCGCGGCGCGCGGCGACGAGGAGGCGGAGCGCAGCGACGGGCCGTTCCGCGTCGACGACGTCGTCCGCCACCACGAGTGGGGCGAAGGCACGGTCATGGCGGTCGAGGACGATCGCGTCACCGTGTTCTTCGACTCGCAGGGCTACAAGGTGCTCTCGACCGAGCTGGTCGCCGAACGAGGTCTGCTCGCCCCCGCCTGAGCGTCCGATGCCCGCCCCATCCATCGCACGAGCTCGCGGCGGCTGGGCAGGCCCAGGCGCGACAGGATGTTGGCGACGTGGAAATCGATCGTCTTCTTCGACAGGTAGAGGATCTCGGCGATCTCGGCGCTCGTGAAGCCCTCTGCGACGAGCTCGGCCACGCGACGCTGCTGCGCCGTCAGCGGGGCGAGCGCGTCACCGCTCGCACGGGTGAGCTGCCGGGCGACGTCCTCGATGATCCGGGTGCACAGGCGCACGAACCCGTTCGCGCCGATAGAGGCGAGTTCGGCGCGCGCCGCCTCGTACGATCCCATGCCATCGGTCGCGTCCCCGAGCAACGAGACGATGGTGCCGACGACGATGCGCACCCAGGTGCGTCCGAGCGGATCGTCGCCGTCGTTGACCAGGCCGCGTGATCGGTGAGCGGCCGCGAGAGCCGACCCGGTGTCGCCGTCGAGGTGGGCGAGCAGTGCCACATGCGCCCAGTAGTACGAGCTGCCTTCGGCGCCGGGCTCGTCGGCCCAGCTCGCGACGAGTTCGCGGTACCGGGCGGTGCGTCCGAGATTCCGCAGCGCCATGCCGCGCAGCGCGCGCCATTCGTGCTCCGTGAAGACCCGCCGGTACCCGGGTTCCTCGGCATCGTCGAGCACCCGGTTCATCGCGACCCAGTCGTTCGCCCCGATCGTCACCGCCAGTCGGGAGTGGAGCAGCATCATGTCAGCCTGCACGCTCGGGTGCGCCGCGAGGGAGGCCGTCGCCTCCTCGATGCGCGTCACCGCGGTCGCGAGGTCGCCGCCGGTCGCCGGCTCGAGGGTCTCGACGGCCGAGAGCAGACTGGCGGCCCAGGCGGAGTCGCGCTGCGTCCCCTCGCGCACCGCTCGTGCCGCTCGCCGCGCCCCGATCCAGTCGCCCTGTCGGTACTTCACGTACACGAGCCGGGCCTGCGCCGACGCCCACGCATGCGAGCGCGGCGGGAACAGGGGGATGCCGCGGGCGATGCTGACCGCCCCCGCGCCGAACTCGCCGCGGGCAGCGAGCACCTGCCCCATCGCGACGAGCGCGGGACCGTGATGCGAGCGGAGGAGATTGCGGGCTCGGGGTGCGGTCAGCGCCGCGGAGAGGGCGTCGAGTCGCGCGGTGCCGTCGTAGGTGTTCCACTCGATCAGCACCGCGGCCGCCATCATCCGGAACCACGACGCCTCCACCTCGTCGGTGTCGCCGTCGCGGGCGCGAGCGCGGGCGGTCGAGCGGTCGGCGGCGGCGACGAACCAGGCGGACTCCACCCAATGCGCCCGGTCGATGAGGATCAGCGCCGCGCAGGACGCCAGTGCCGACGCGAGCAGATCGTCGCGCCGCTCCAGCGCTGCCACGGCGGCCTGCGTCGAGGCGACCACGCGTGCGGCATCGGCGTCGGTGAGAAGCGAGACGAAGGCCAGCGCGGCATCGCGGACGGCGCCCGGCGGGAGCGCCGCGAGCTGGGCCGCGTATGCCGGCAGCACCGGTGGACGCGTCATCTCGAGGTCGGCCGCCAGGATCGGGGCGAGCGGGCCGGCGTCACCGCTCTCGGCAGCGAGCGCGACGAGCTCGCCTGCGCTGTCGGACATGCGCACCTCCCTCGGCGGGGCATCATCACCGGATGCCGCTCACCGTGCGTCCATGCTGGCACAGGCCGGGGTGACGACGGCATTACCAGTCGTGCGCTCGTCGCCCTGGGATCGGCTACCAGTCTCACGCGAAATGGTCACCGGCACCGAGCGTGCCTCGTTAGCGTCGGTACCAGCGCGGCAGGGCATGTCGGGTGGTGGCGACCGACTGGGGGGCGTCACCACCTCGCATGCCCGACGGCGCTCACGGACTTTCCAGACATCCGTCCCTATGATGAGTCGGTCACCGGGAGTGTGTTGTCGCGACGGTCGAGGTCGTGACATCCGAAACGCCCTCCACGCCGGCCCGTCGAGAGGACACCCGTGAGCGCACGTTCCGATGCGAAGGCGTCGCGTCGCCGTCGTCGTCCCGTCGCCCGGCACGGTCAGCTGCGCTCGCCGAACCCGCTGACGCAGATCCTCGCGGTGCTCGGCGTCATGGTGGCGGTCGTCGTCGTGAGCGGGCTCGCCGTCGGCGGCTTCTACGTGTGGGACGCCGCGCGCACCGTCTCGGACAACAGCATCGCGCTCGAGGGCGACGACGTCGCCCAGCTGCCGCCCACGATCGGCGAGATCGAGGGCGGCGTCAACATGCTGATCGCCGGCACCGACTCGTGCGAGGGCCAGGATCTCGCGCTCTTCCCCCGCTGCGGCATCGACGACGACGGCGGCGAGCGCAACGACGTCACGATGCTCGTCCACATCAGCGACGAGCCGCGACGCGTCACCGTCGTCTCGTTCCCGCGCGACATGGTCGTTCCGATCCCCTCCTGCCCCGACGGTCAGGGTGGGCGTCACCCCGAGATGAGCGCGCAGATGATCAATGCGTCGTTCGGGTACGGCGGCCTGCCGTGCACCGTGCTCACGGTCGAAGAGCTCACCGGTATCGACATCCAGTTCGCGGCATCCATCCGTTGGACCGGCGTCATCAACATGTCCGACGCGATCGGCGGCGTCGACGTCTGTCTCTCGCAGGACGTCAGCGACCGTCACACCGGTCTGGACCTCACAGCCGGAACCCACACCCTCGTGGGCGCCGAGGCGCTCCAGTTCCTGCGCATGCGTCACGGGATCGGCGACGGGTCCGATCTCGCGCGGATCTCCAACCAGCAGCAGTTCATGAGCTCGATGGTCCGCAAGCTCCAGTCCGACGCCGTGCTCGCCAACCCGCAGGCGCTGTTCAACATCGCCACGACGGCGCTGCAGCAGGTCAACAGCAAGCAGCTGCAGCTGAGCGAGACGCTCGCGAGCCCCACGCGCATGGTGCAGATCGCGATGGCTGTGAAGGACGTGCCGTTCTCGGACATCAACTTCCTGCAGTATCCGACGACCTACGCATCCGACGGCCTGCGCGTGCTTCCGAACACCACCTCGGCCGACATGCTCTTCCAGGCGCTCGCCGAGAACCGTCCGATCCAGCTCACCGGGGATGCGAGCCAGGGTTATGGCGTCGAGGTCGTCGGCGAGGCTCCGCAGCCCGGCGCGACACCCGATCCCGCCGCGACGCCGCCCGTCGAGGGGGAGGGCGCGGCGCCCGACCCGAACGCGTCGCAGCCGACCGAGACGCCGACCGAGTACGTCGAGCTGCCGAGCGACATCGCAGGATCGAGCGCAGCCCAGGTCACCTGCACCGTCGCGGAGCAGTAGGAGTCGCGGCTCTCGTTCCCGATTCGGCCCCAGGGTCGGAGCGGGCTATGATTGCCGGGTGCATCCGCGCCGTCTCGCGTCGGATGCCGTGGAGACGTCGCATAGTCAGGCCTAGTGCACCACCCTGCTAAGGTGGAGTCCCCGTAAGGGGACCGAGGGTTCAAATCCCTCCGTCTCCGCCACCGCAGAAGCCCCCGGAACCGCAGAAGGATGCGGCTCGCGGGGGCTTCGTCGTTCGCGTCGGACGTGCCGTTCGACGGCTTACGACATCCGACCGAAGGTCGCGTCGATGTCGGCCATCTCCATCGCGGCTGTCGCCGCGATGAGTTCGCGCAGGTCGGCGTCGGCGCCGGGGGAGAACTCCTCGAGCCGCTCCGGGGCGATCGTCATGGGTGCTCCCGCCGGGGCCTGCTCGCTCGCGTCCAGCAGCGTCCCGTCGTTCGACGGGGACGCGCCCTGGAAGATCTTGCCCGCTTCGGACTGGTTGCCCAGATCGAAGGAGTACTGCTTGCTCTGCAGACCGAGGTCGACCAGGCGCTTCACCTCGGGGAACTGCTCGGCGTTGGTCTTGGGGATCGGCAGCGAGGTGCGCCAGTTCACCCCCAGGGTCTCGAGCGCCTTCGCGTACGCGTTCTCGTGCGCCTGGTCGCGCACGATCAGGTACGAGATCGTGCTGCGAGCCATCTTGTTGTCCGTCATCTCGTACAGGCGGCACTTCTGCAGTCGCCCCGTGGACTCGAGCATGAGGTTGTACAGCAGGTCGAGAACGAGGTTGCCGGAGTTGTAGACGTAGCTTCCCGACCACGGGTTGCCGGCCGCGTCCACGGGCAGGGCGCCCTGAGCGCCGACGAGGTAGTGGTGGATGTTGCTGTGGTCCATCGCGATGCTCAGCGGCGTCGCGCCGCCGGCGCCGGGCTGGTCGACCGGGTCCTTCTCCTTGCCCCGATAGGCCGGGGAGCCGTCGAGCAGGCGGGAGATGGTCGTTCCGATGAGCTCGACGTGGCTGATCTCCTCCGTGCCGATGCCCTGGATGAGGTCCTTGTACGCCTTGGCCGAGGGGCCGCGGAAGTTGATGCTCTGGAAGAGGTACTGCATCATGGTGCGCATCTCGCCGAACTGTCCGCCGAGTCCCTCCTGCAGGGCGTTGGCTGCGGCCGGATCCGGCTCGTCCTGAGCGATCTCGTTGATGAATTCCTGGACGTGGAAGTACATGTTTCCTCCTCGGGGGTGTGGCCCCCACACTCCGAGCCGCGGCGCCGTTCACCTACCCCCTCGATCACAACGCGCTCACCCGGTACCCTTCACGTCCGCTCGTGCGTCCGGGTGGCTAGCGTGAGGGGCATGGAGACCCCCTACGTCCGGATCGACGTCGATGTGCTCGCCCGCAACATCGACCGGATGGCCGCCGCCGTCCGCGAGCGCGGCCTCGCCCTGCGTCCGCACGTCAAGACGCACAAGATCCCGAGCATCGCACGGATGCAGCTCGACGCCGGCGCCGTGGGGCTCACCGTCGCGACGATCGGCGAGGCCGAGGTCTTCGTCGCCGAGGGTGCGCCCGACGTGTTCATCGCGTATCCGCTGTGGCTGACGCCCGACCGGGCCGCGCGGCTCGAGCGGCTCGCGCGGTCGGCGCGCGTGTCGTTCGGGGTCGACTCCGTCGAGGGCGCCGCGCACGCCGCGCGGACGCTCGGTGCTGCGGCGTCCCTGCTCGAGGTGCTCGTCGAGGTCGACAGCGGGCATCATCGCAGCGGTGCGGACCCGGGCGACGCGGCATCCGTCGCCGCGGCGGCGCAAGCCGGTGGTCTGCGCGTGGCGGGCCTCTTCACCTTCCCGGGCCACAGCTACGCCCCGGGAGCCGCAGAGCAGGCGGCACTCGACGAACGCGAGGCGCTGCGTATTGCTGCGGCCGGGCTCGAGGCCGCCGGTTTCACGGTGGAGCGCCGCAGCGGAGGGTCGACGCCGAGTGCGCTGGCGACCGCCGACGGCGGCGCGACCGAGGTGCGGCCCGGCGTCTACGTCTTCGGTGACGCTCAGCAGCTCGCCCTGGGCCGCTGCGAGCCGGACGACATCGCCCTCACCGTCGTGGCCACCGTGGTCAGCCGGCATCCGGGGCCCGACGGCGGGATGCAGCTCGTCCTGGATGCGGGGAGCAAGGTGCTCGGCAGCGACCGGCCGGCCTGGGTCGAGGGGTTCGGACGCGTCGCGGGACAGCCGGGTGCGGTCATCGTCGCGCTGTCGGAGCATCACGCGACGGTGGCGTGGCCGTCCGATCAGCCGTCGCCGGCACTGGGGAGCGAGCTCGAGCTGATCCCCAACCACGTGTGCCTCGTCCTCAATCTCGTCGACGAGGTCGTCGCCGTCGCGGCATCGGGCACGGAGCGATGGAGGGTGGCCGCGAGGGGCAAGAACTCCTGACGCAGCACCCCGCCCAGTCAGCGGATGTGCGGGGCGGCAGTCGACGACCGCACGATCAGCTGCGAGTTAAGGGTCACGGTCTCGGGAGCGGTGCCGCTCGTGAGCGCCTGCAGCAGCAGGTCGACCGCGAGCGCGCCGCAGCGGTCGATGGGCATGCGAACCGTCGTCAGGCCCGGCGTGACCGCACCGGCGAGGTCGATGTCATCGATCCCGACGATGCTGACGTCGTCGGGGCAGACGATCCCGAGCTCGGACATGCCCGCCTCGATGCCGAGGGCGACGAGGTCGTTGTACGCCACGACGGCCGTCGCCCCGCTCGCCGACGCGGGCGCGGCCGCAGCCCGGCCGCCCTGGATCGAGGCGGCGTGGTGGCTCAGGCGGGTGAGGCGGATGCCGTGCCGCTCGCAGGCCCGCGCGATGGCGTCGGCGCGGCGCACGTCGGCCCACGATCCGCGCGGCCCCGACGCGTAGGCGATGTGCTCGTGGCCGAGAGCGGCGAGGTGCTCGACGGCCTGAGTCGGTCCGTGCTCGGTGTCCATGAGCACACTCGGCAGCGGCTCGATCAGCCGGTTCACGATGACGCAGGGAGTGCTACCGACCAGGTCGAGCACGTCGCGGTCGGGGAGGCGGGGTGAGCACAGCAGCATCCCGTCGAGCTCGCGGGCGCGTTCGATCTGCTCCCGCTCGCGGCGTGGATCCTCATCGGCGTCGAACACGACCGTGCGGTGCCGGCCGTGCCAGGCCTGACCCTGGATGGCCTTGAGCGTGGTCGCGTAGACGGGGTTCGCGACATCGGGGAAGACCACGCCGATCGTGCGCCGTGCCGTGCTCGCCTGCGGGTTGGCGTACCCGAGCTCGCCGGCCGCGACGAGCACGCGCTCGCGGGTGGCGGCGGCAAGGCGGTCGGGCTCGCCGAAGGCGCGCGACGCCGTCGCGACGGACACGCCGGCCCGTCGCGCCACGTCGGTCAAAGTCGCTGCCACGGTCACCCGTCCTCTCTCGCCCTCCCCATGATCCTGCATGTTGTCGATGTAAGAGGTTGACAATGTTGTACAAACACCGCACCATTGTTTGCATGACGATCAACGCCGATCTCCCGACGCGTCGCGCCGCCGCCCCCGAGGGCACCCGCGCATGACCGGCGGCACCGCCCGCCTGGGCCGCGCCGCCCGGATCGGCGTCGATGTCCGGCCCGCGCCCCACGCCGCCGGCATCCTGCACCTCGGACTCGGCAGCTTCCACCGGGCGCACCAGGCCGTCTACACCGCCGCCGCGATGGATGCGCACGGCGGGGACTGGGGCATCGTCGGGGTCGCCTCGCGCTCACACGGCATCGTCGACGCGATGCACGAGCAGGACATGCTCTACGCGGTCGCGACGATCTCGCCGGGCTCGACGGTGCTGGGCGTGCCCGGCGTCCACACCGACGCTTACGTCGCGGCCGACGACCCCGACCGCGTGGTGGCCGATCTGGCCGACCCGCGGATCCGGGTCGCCACGCTCACTGTCACCGAGAACGGCTACAGCTACTCCGCCGCCACGCAGCACCTCGACACCGACGACGCGGTCGTCCGCGCCGACCTCGACGGAGCGGCACCCCGCTCGACGGTGGGTCAGCTCGCCCGCGGGCTGCAGCGCCGCGCCGGCTCCGGCGGAGCGCCGATCGCCATCCTCAGCTGCGACAACCTCGCCTCGAACGGCACGCACACCGAGAAGCTCGTGCGCGAATTCCTCGCCACGCTGCCCGGATCCGAGGGCGCCGAGGCGCTGGCCTTCCTCGACGAGGCGGTGACGTTCCCCTCGAGCATGGTCGACCGGATCGTCCCGGCCACGACGCCGCGTCTGCGCGACGAGGTGAGCGCGCTGCTCGGCCTGTACGACGGCATCCCGGTGCCCGCCGAACCGTTCACCATGTGGGCCATCGAGGACCGTTTCGCCGGCGGCCGGCCGGCATGGGAGGCCGGCGGCGCCGTCTTCACCGACGAGGTGAGCCGTTACGAGCAGCTCAAGGTCCGACTGCTCAACGGCACCCATTCGCTCATCGCCTACCTCGGCGCGCTGTCGGGCGCGGCGACGATCCCCGAGGCGATCGGATCGGCCGGTATCGAGGCCGCGGCGCGCATCGTGCTGCGCGACGAGTACGAGCCGTCGGTCGATGTGCCGACGGCGGTCGACGTCCGCGAGTACGAGCGGCAGCTCTTCGATCGCTGGGGCAACAGCGCCCTGGGACACCGCACGACCCAGGTCGGCTCGGACGGTTCGGTCAAGCTCGGCCAGCGGATTCCGGAGCCGGCGCTGCAGGCGCTGGATGAGGGACGCATGCCGCATCTCATCGCCCTCACGGTCGCCGGCTACCTCTCCTGCGTCGCGCCGCTGACGGGAACCGATCCCGGCGAGCACGCACGCGCCATGACCGATCCCGCGCGCGAGGCACTCGCGGGGCTCGCCGCCTCCGCGCGCGACGGGCGCGAGCTCGCGCAGCGCGTCATCGGCGACCGCCGGCTGTTCGGCGAGCGCCTCGCGGCCCGGACGCCGTTCATCGACCGGGTAGGGGAGCTCGTCGACGCGATCGCACGCCACGGCGTCGCCGCCGCCATCGATGATTGCGTCGGCGCATCCGCTGCGCCCGACACCAACCCGAAGGAGCACCGAGCATGAAGGCTCTCGCGATCCACTCCCGTGAAGACCTCCGCTGGGAGGAGCGCCCCGTGCCCGAACCGGGCGCCGGCGAGGTACGACTGCGGGTCGGCTTCGTGGGCATCTGCGGCTCGGATCTGCACTACTACTTCCACGGCGCCAACGGCGAATACACCATCCGCGAACCCCTGACCCCCGGGCACGAGCTGTCGGGTGTCGTCGACCTCGACCCCTCGGGCCGGCTCGCTCCGGGAACACCCGTCACGGTGCACCCGGCTCGCTTCGGCCCGGAGACGCCGGGGCTCGAGGCGTACCCGCACCTGCGCGCCGGCGGCGACTACCTCGGCAGCGCCGCGGCCGATCCGCACCGTCAGGGCGGGGCTGCGGAGTACCTGATCGTCGAGGCGCAGATGGTGCGCGTGCTGCCCGAGGGCTTGCCGCTCGAGCGTGCGGCGCTCGCCGAGCCGCTCGCGGTCGCGCTGCATGCCGTCGGACTCGCGGGCGAGGTCGCGGGCAAGCGGGTGCTCGTCATCGGTGCGGGACCCATCGGGCTTCTCGTCGCGGCGGCCGCCCACCGCGCGGGCGCTGCTGTCGTGGGCGCGAGCGATGTGCGCCCCGAGCCGCTCGAGCGCGCCCGATCCCTCGGAGCGAGCGAGTTCTTCCTCGTCGGCGACGACACCATCGACGACGAGTCGTTCGACGTCGTCTTCGAGTGCTCCGGCGTCGCGCCGGCTCTCACCCAGGCGGTCCGCGCGGCCCGGCGAGCCGGCACCGTCGTGCAGGTCGGCATGCTCGCCAACGCCGAGATCGGGGTGAACCTCGCGCCGATGCTCGCCAAGGAGCTGACGCTGCGCGGCGCCTTCCGCTTCTCGACCGAGATAGACGACGCGATCGAGATGCTCGCGGCATCCGATGCCCTCGACTCGGTCATCACGCACGTGATCCCGGCATCCGACGCCGTGGACGCGCTCACGGTGGCCCGCGATTCCTCCGCTTCGGCGAAGGTGCTGCTCTCCCTCTAGCGATACCGCGGCATCGTCCGTCGGCATAGCGCCCGTCCGACCGCCGCATCCGATAACCCCTCCACAGGTCCGAAGGAGTACCTCACCATGTCAGACGCCACCACAACGGCCTCGGCCGCCGATCCCACAGCGAAGAGGTCGGTGCGCGACCTCGTCCGCGCCGCCATCTCGGGCTGGCTCGGCACCGCGCTCGAGTTCATGGACTACCAGCTGTACTCGCTGGCAGCCGCGCTCGTGTTCGCCGACCTGTTCTTCTCGTCCGAGAACCCCGCCGTGGCGGTCGTCGCCGCGATGGCGACGTACGGCGTGGGCTACGTGGCCCGCCCGGTCGGCGCGTTCTTCTTCGCCCGCCTCGGCGACAAGACCGGCCGCACAAAGGTGCTGTTCTACACGATCCTGCTCATGGGGCTTGCGACGACGCTCATCGGCTTCCTGCCGACGTACGACCAGGTCGGCATCCTCGCGCCGATCCTGCTGGTGCTGCTGCGCATCGCGCAGGGCTTCGGCGCAGGCGCCGAGATCTCGGGCGCCGGCGTCATGCTCGCGGAGTACGCCCCGGCCAAGCGCCGCGGCATCATCGCGTCGCTCGTCGCGCTCGGCACGAACTGCGGCACGCTGCTCGCCTCGGGCATCTGGGCGATCCTGCTCGTCACCTTCAGCGAGGACGAGGTCATCGACTGGGCCTGGCGCATCCCCTTCGTCGCCAGCGCGGTCATCATGCTCTTCGCGATCTGGGTGCGCTTCAACCTCAAGGAGACCCCGGTCTTCGAGGAGCGTGACGACGTCGTCGACGGCAAGGCCCTCTCGAAGGCCGAGGCCCTGCAGCTCGCCACCGAGACCGGCGACGTCCGCACGCTCGAGGCCATGCAGCGCAAGCCCTGGAAGGCCTTCTCGATCGCCCTGCTGCTGCGCTTCGGTCAGGCCGGCAACTCGGGCATGATCCAGACGTACCTCATCAGCTACATCACCGTCGTGCTGCTGCTCGACCGCTCCATCGGTGTCAATGCCGTGATCGTCTCGTCGCTCGTGGCCTTCGTCACCGTCCCGCTCTCGGGTTGGCTCGGCGACCGTTTCGGCCGCAAGCGCATGTACATGGTGTGGGCGATCATCGCACTCATCGTCATCGTCCCGACGATGCTCATGATCAGCAGCAAGGACACTGTGCAGGTGTTCGTCGGCTACGTCGTGCTGCACAACCTCGCGGTGATGAGCTTCGCCTCGCTCGAGAATCTCACGCTTCCCGAGATCTTCGGCGCCCGCAACCGGTACACCTACACCGCCATGGCACGCGAGATCGCGGCGATCGTGGCCACCGGCGCCGGCCCCGTCATCGCGGCGGCCTGGGTCTCGGCCGTCACCGGTTCGTTCATCCCGATCATCATCATGCTGATGTTCTTCACGCTCTGCGCGCTCGTGGCGTCGATCTGGATGCCCGAGGTCGCGGGGCGCGATCTGACCGACCCGCGCGACGCGATCTGACCGAACCGATCCCGCACCTCTCCAGGAGCTTCGCATGACCATCGAACTCGTCGACGTGAGCGTCACCAGCCCGGGACGCAACTTCGTCACCCTCAAGATCACCACGAGCGACGGCGTCGTGGGGTGGGGCGACGCGACCCTCAACGGTCGCGAGCTCTCCGTCGCGTCGTACCTGCGCGATCACGTCGCCTCGACCCTCATCGGCCGCGACGAGGATCGCATCGAAGACACCTGGCAGTACCTCTACCGCGCGCCGTACTGGCGACGGGGTCCTGTGACGATGGCCGCGATCGCGGCGGTCGACATGGCGCTGTGGGACATCAAGGCCAAGAAGGCCGGGATGCCGCTGTACCAGCTGCTCGGCGGGGCGAGCCGCGACGCCCTGCGGGTGTACGTCCACGCCTCGGGCGCGGACTACGCCTCGCTGCGCGACGCGGTCACCGCCTACGTCGAGAGCGGCGTGACAGCGGTGCGGGTGCAGACCGGCATCCCCGGGCTCGGCCAGATCTACGGCGTCGCGACCAACAAGCCCGGCGCGAAGTACGACTACGAGCCCGCCAAGCGGGCAGCGGACGGTTCGTCCGCCACCCGGCCGGCCGAGGAGAGCTGGGACACCCGCAAGTACCTCGCTCACATGCCGGGGGTCTTCGCCCGACTGCGGGAGGACTTCGGCACCGACCTGCGCATCCTGCACGACGGTCACCACCGGATGTCGCCCATCGAGGCCGCCCGGTTCGCGAAAGACGTCGAGCCGTACGACCTCTTCTGGCTCGAGGACTGCACGCCCGGAGAGGACCAGAGCGCCCTGCGGCTCGTGCGCCAGCACTCCACGACGCCGCTGGCCATCGGCGAGGTGTTCAACACGGTTCACGACTATCAGACCCTCATCACCGAGCGGCTGATCGACTACGTGCGCTCGGCGGTGACGCACACGGGCGGCATCACCTCGATGAAGAAGCTGCTCGATTTCGCCGCCCTCTACGGCATCAAGTCGGGCATCCACGGACCTACCGACATCTCTCCGGTCGGTATGGCCGCGGCCCTCCACCTCGGCCTGGCGATCCACAACTTCGGCATCCAGGAGTACATGCCCCACAACGACACGACGCTCGAGGTCTTCCGCACCTCGTACACCTACGACCGCGGGTTCCTCCACCCGGGGGATGCGCCCGGCCTCGGCGTCGAGCTCGACGAGGACGCCGCCGGTGCCTTCGAGTACACAAAGGCCTACCTGCCGGTGAACCGGCTGACCGATGGGACGATGCATGACTGGTGAGAATGCAGCGTCGCGGCCCTCGCTGCCGACGTTCACACGCGACGGGCGACTCGTCGTGGTGGCCCGGGCGCAGCAGGCGGCGGACTACGACCGGGTGATCGACGTGCTCGTGGATGCCGGTGTCCGCAGCGTCGAGGTGACGCTCACGACCCCCGGCACCTTCGACCGGCTGCCCGCCCTCATCGAGCGATACCGCGGCGCCGCCGACATCGGCGTGGGCACGGTGACCGCGCTCGACCAGCTGGAGCGCGTCATCGACGCCGGCGCGCCGTACGCGGTCACCCCGATCACCGCGCGGGCGCTGGTGGAGCGGGCCGTCGCGGCCGGGCTTCCGATCGTGCCCGGCGGCCTCACGCCGACCGAGCTGTTCGCCTCGTGGTCGCTCGGCGCGGCCGCCGTCAAGGTCTTCCCCGCGGGGCAGGTGACCCCCGGTTACGTGAAGGACCTGCGCGGGCCGTTCCCGGGCATCAGCGTGGTGCCTTCCGGCGGCGTCGACCTCGACGGCGCCCGGGCCTGGCTCGACGCCGGCGCTGTCGCCGTCAGCGTCGGCGGACCCCTGCTGGGTGACGCCTTCGCCGGGGGAGACCTCGCAGCGCTGCGTGAGCGCGCACGGCAGTTCGTCGCGGCTTGCGCCGACGGGGTGGGCGGATGAGCGCGGCGGAGCGGAGCGTCGTGACGCTCGGCGAGACCATGGCGCTCATGCGGGCATCGGAGATCGGATCGCTCCGCCACATCGCCACGCTCGCGATCGGGATCGGTGGCGCGGAGTCGAATGTCGCCATCGCCCTGCGTCGCCTGGGTGTACCCGTCACCTGGTGCGGTCGCGTCGGCGCCGACCCCCTCGGCGAGCGCGTCGTGCGCGAGCTTCGCGGCGAGGGCGTCGAGGTCGAGGCTCGGGTCGACACGGGCGCGCCGACGGGGCTGATGGTGAAGGAACGGCCGACGGCTGCGACGACGGCCGTGCACTACTACCGGGCCGGCTCCGCGGGCTCGCGGCTGGGACGTGACGATGTGCCTGCCGGGCGCATCGAGGAAGCGGCGCTGCTGCACGTGACCGGCATCACTCCGCTTCTTTCGGAGTCGGCTGCAGACGCGGTCCGTGACGCCGTGGCCCGGGCGCGGGGAGCGGGCGTCGCGGTCAGCTTCGACGTGAACTACCGCTCCGCCCTGGCACCGTCCGCCGTCGCGGCGCCGCTTCTCCGCGAGATCGCCGAGAGCGCCGACACCGTGTTCGGCGGCGTGGCGGAACTCGAACTCATCACGGGCGCGGATGTCGACGAGGCCGCGGCGCTCCTGCGCTCGGCCGGAGTCGCCGAGGTCGTCGTCAAGCGCGGGGCCGAGGGAGCCACAGTCCACGCCGGTGCCGACGTCGTCGACGCGCCGGGCTTCGCGATCGACCCCCTCGACACCGTCGGCGCCGGAGACGCGTTCGTCGCCGGTTACCTGAGCGTGCGGCTCGCGGGAGGCGGCGTCGCGGAGGCGCTGCGCCGCGGCAACACGTGCGGCGCGATCGCGTGCCTCGGCCCCGGCGACTGGGAGGCCGCGCCCACCCTCGCCGACCTTGAGCGTTTCCACGCCGTCGGCACCGACCCCGTTCGGCGCTGACCACCGCGCCGGCGGCGGCGGCGGACTCGGCCCACCCCGCTCCGGAGCTGGGAGGATGAGACCATGACTGCTCGACGGACGCTTCTGGTCGGATCAGGCAAGGTGGCCACGCGCCTGGGCGAGAGTCTGGTCGACGCGGGGCAGGAGGTCGTCGCGATCCGGCGGAGCGCCGGCGGCATCCGGCCCTCCTTCACCCCCATCGTGGCCGACCTCGCCGCGCCCCTCGACATGGCGCTGCCCGCCGTCGACGCCATGGTCGTGACGCTTCCGCCGGGCGATGACGCCGGCTTCTACCGGGCCGCGCTGGCACGGGTCGCCGAGGCGCTCCCGAAACTCCCCGAGCGCACCGTCTTCGTGTCATCCACCCGCGTCTTCGAGGGGTGGGACGTCGACCGCCCGCTCGACGAGGACGACGAACCGCGGCCCACGAGCCCTCGCGGCGAACAGCTCGTCGACGGCGAGCGGGCGGCGGCCGAGCTGTTCGGCGCGATCATCGTGCGCCCCGCCGGGATCTACGGGCCCGGGCGCGAGCGGCTGATCCGCCACGTGCTCGCCGGCGAGGCCGTCGACTACGACCGCCGCACCAACCGCATCCACGAGGCCGATCTCGTCCGCGCGATCGAGCGCCTGCTCGCCGCGGACGAGCCCCCCGCGCTGCTGCACGGCGTCGACCGCCGGCCGGCGTCGCTCGGCGAGGTGGTCGCGTTCATCGCCGACCGGCTGGGGGTCGACGCGCCGCCGCGGGCCGAGGCCGGGGCGGGAGCCGACCGCGGCAAGATCCTCGACGGCTCGCGTCTCGCGGCCCTGCTCGGCGACCTCGAGTTCCCGACCTTCGTCGAGGGCTACGCGCGCATCATCGCCGACCGCGGCTGATCCTCGGGTCCGGTCGAGGCTGATACGTTCGCCGGAACGGCGGTGCCGGTGTCGCCCGCAGCCGCAGCCGCGTCGTCACCACCACCACCGATCCGACGGTTGTATCGCCGACCGGACCGCAACCGGGTCAGTCGACCGGGACGAGCGACACCGCGTCGACGAAGGCGGTGGCGTCGCCGGTGGCAGCCGATCCGCGCAGGGTGATCTGCCGGTCGCCCCCCGCCACCGAGAACACCGGCGTCGTGTGCGCCGTGAAGGTGTTGCCCGGGGGCGCGAAGCTGTCGACGACGACTCCGTCGACGACCACCTGGATCGTCTGCACCGCGCTGTAGCCGGGCCGGCGGGATGCCTGATAGCTGAGGGTGTAGTCGCCGGCGGCCAGGTCGATCGTCTGCGAGAACGCGCCGTGCTCACCGTTGCGCGATTGCAGCAGCGCCGTCTGCACGCCCTCCGGCGCCGTCGGCGCCCCGAAGGCGCTGCCGTTGCGCTGGATCCCCGAGCGTCCCGTGAAAGACCACCCCTCCGTGAACGGGGCCGACTTCACCCCCGTCGTGGCGGGCGCCTCGAACCCGGTGTTCGACAGCTGCGCCGGTTCCGGCGCGACCGGGGCCTCGATCCGGACGGCGTCGAGGAACGCCGTCCGGTCGCCCGAGGGTGCCGTGGCCCGGAACGTGATCGTGTGCCGTCCGCCGCCCGAGGTGAAGGCGCCCGTCCGTTCGGTCGTGTAGGTGCTCGTCGAGCCCACCGTGAACGATCCGATGACGGTGTCGTCGTAAAGCACGTCGAAGCTCTGAGCGGGATAGCCCGATCGCCCCGACAAGGCGAACACGACCTGGTACTCGCCGGCGGGGAATGCCACCTGCTGCGAGATCGTGCCCTGCACGCCGGCATCCGTCTTGAGGTACCCGACCTGCTGCCCCTCGGCGGGCGTGGGCGGCCCGAGCGGGCCCTGCCCGTTCTGGATGCCCGAACGGGTGTCGAATGTCCAGCCGTTGGTGAAGGGGCCGGTGCGCGAGCGGGTTCCGGCGGGCTTCTCGAAGCCGGCGTTGCTCAACGTGACGAGCGGGTACGAACCGGGCAGCTCGGGGCTGACGTAGCAGCGCTGAGTGCCGGCCGGGTTCGGGTCGCCAAGGGTCGCCGCATCGCACGCGACCGGCCCGGTCTTCGCCTGGTAGGTGAAGAGTCCGTCGCCGCCGAACGCGACGCTCTGCTGACCCGAGAAGAAGCAGGTGCCGCCTTCGTTCGCGCAGAGGGTGTATCCGTCGGGTCCCTGCGAGACCCCGCCGATCTTGAACAGACGGCTCGTCAGCCCCGAAGGCTGCAGCCCCGGAGCGAAGGCGCCCGCCCGGTACAAGCGAGTCGAGCTCTCCGCGAGGATGATCGGGCGCTCGTAGAGCGTCGAGGTTGCCGTGGGGGCCGATCCATCGGTCGTGTAGCGGATCTGGGCGCCCGGGGTCGCCGTCGTGAGCGTCAGGACCTCGGATCCCGGGTAGACGCCGCTGTCGAGATCGAACTGGACGGGGTCGACGCGTGCGGAGGAGAGCTGCGGGGTGACTGTCACAACTGCGACGGCGGAGGAGGTCGGATCGGCCGTACTCGTCGCTCGCACCGCGACCTTGCGCTCGGAGTCGACGGTGGGCGGGGTGTAGACGCCCAAGCTCGAGACCGAGCCGTTGCCCGGTCCGGCCACCGACCACGTGACACCGCCGGTGCCGTCGAGGACGTCCGCGCTGAGCTGCAGAGTCGCGCCCGTGGCGACCGTCGGGTCGACGTCGCCCAGGCGCACCTGCACGGCCGGGTCGGCCGTCGTGTAGATCGCGAAGGAATAGCCCTGCTCGAGGTTGTCGTCGAACGAGGTCCCCGCAGGAATGGAGGCCGACACGGTCGGCAGGAGGGCGTTCTCGTCGGGGACGAGGTCGTCGCTGTAGACCACGCGGTGGAAGTCGGCGTCGACGGCGGTGGTGCCGAAGTCGACCGTGAGGTCGGTGGGCGCCGCGCCCTTCGATTCGACCAGGACGGTGTAGTCGCCGGCGTCGTCCCGGAAAGCGGCAGTTCGGACATCCCCCGAGGACGACGACGAATGCAGGACGTCGCTGTGGGCGGGGATGTAGCGGCTCAACAGGCCTGCCGAGAGGAAGGTGCGACGGGGCTCGAGGCCCAGGATGACCGAATCCCACATGTTGTAGGTGCCGTTCGTGTCGCCGTCGGGGTCGACGGTCCAGGTGCCGTTGAGCTGCCAGACGAGCATGGAGTGCAAGCCGAGGTTCGCGCCCGCGATGACGTAATTGGCGTAGCCCGAATTCCACCCGCTTGCGTCGTCGGCCGACCAGCCGAACTCGGACATGTTGACGGGCTTTCCTCCCGCGACGCTCGTGCGCGCATTGATGCTCGCGGGCACGGATGCGTACGAGTCGCCGTAGGTGTGGAAGCTGTACTGGTCGAACGCGTCGCCGCCGTTCTGCGCCATATAGGCCGTCCAGGCGGGGGCGCCGGTCTCCTCGGGCCCCCAGATCTCGACCTCGTCGCGCAGCCCGTCGGCCACGAGGCGCTCGTGCACCGCCTGGGCCATGTCGACGTAGTAGGCCTGCTGATCGCCGGGCGCTTCGAAGTCCCAGCTGCCGTTGGGCTCGTTGTAATACGTGAGGTACTTGACGTTGTCGTACCCGCGGACGTTCTTCAGCTGGTCGATCAGGGCGGAGGCGGAGGCCGCGTAGGCGTCGAGGTCTGCCGGAGCGCTCGTCCAGGGGTCGACGCCCGGGATCGAGAACCAGTCGTGGACGCCCGCGCCGACCTTCCAGCCGAAGTTGAGCTCGATGTCGGTGCCGGCGGCCTGGAACGCGTCGAGGTAGCGGTAGAAGGCCTGCATCCGATCGCTCGTCCAGGTGTAGACGCCCTTGTCCTGCTCCATCCAGTCGATCTGGAACCACACGCGGGCGACCTTCGGCCGGAGCGTGGCGATGCGCTCGGCGTCGACGGCCCAATCCGCATCGGTGTAGCCGAAGCCGCGCGATCGCTCCATGAGGCTCGAAGGGATGACGTTGACGCCGACGCCGAGGAAGTCCTCCTGCACCACGGTGTCCGTGTCGATGGTGATCGTGGCGGCGTCGGCTGCCGCTGCGGGCGAGACGCTGCCGACGACGGCGAGCGAGGCGACCACCGCCCCGGCTGTCATCAGCGCCGTCCAGCGGCGCGGGGGAAGGGGGGATCTCATGGGTTGCTCCGTCGTCATCGAGGGGACCGTGTCGAGCGCAGCGGGTAGCAATACTACTCAGGAGCGCCTGCGCGGAAGCGTATGGCACCCTGGAAGGCCCGCGCAAGGGCTGGATTCGCAAACATTCGGGTAGTGAAGCTATCGACCGGGTCGGCGTCGTCGACTCAGGCGGGCTGCAGCAGCCCGACCAGGAGCAGGCGCATCGCAGCGACCGGGTCGGTGTCGTCGGCGAGCCAGCGGATCTGGATTCCCTCCCAGCCGCTGATCACGAGGTCCGCGAGTGCGCGCGGGTCGCCATCCGTCCGAAGCCGGCCGCGACCGCGGTCGTCGGCGATGGCGGTCGCGTAGGTCTCGGTGACGGCCCGGTACCGCTCGAGCAGCCAGGCGTGCGCCTCGTGCTCGGGGTGCGTCGCCTCGGCCGACACGATCGAGAACATGCGCACGAGCTCTCGCCGCTCGAGATTGCGCTCGACGATCGCGAGCACGCTCGGGATGAAGCCGTCGCGGGCTGCACGCTCGGAGAAGCCGGTGTCGGCGGCGTCCTCCTGTTCGAGGACGGCCGCGAGCAGCGACACCTTGGTGGGGAAATGATGCATGACGGTGGTGAGACCGAGGTCGAGCTGCTTGGCGATCTGGCGCAGCGACCCGCCGCGATAGCCGTGGGTTCCGAACACGGAGGTCGCCGACGCGATGATCTCGGCGCGACGCGCGGCGCTCTTCGCATACGGACCGCGGGGGAGCGGTGCGGCATCGGAGGGCATGACCCGAGCGTAGGGCACAGGAAACCGTGCATATGCACGTTTTTGGGTCTACGCTGATCGCATGGCAACGGATGACACGACGTATCGCTGGGTGAAGGATGGGGCTCTCGGGCCGGGGCGGATGCGCTACGGCGCCGATTACAACCCCGAGCAGTGGCCACGGGAGGTCTGGGACGAGGACGTTCGGCTGATGCGCGAGGCCGGGGTCAACGTCGTCTCGCTCGGCATCTTCTCGTGGGCGCTGCTCGAACCGCGCCCGGGTGAGTGGGACTTCGGCTGGCTCGACGACGTCATGGGTCTCCTGCACGAGAACGGAATCGACGTCGATCTCGCCACCGCCACCGCGTCGCCGCCGCCGTGGCTCGCGAAGCGGCATCCCGAGATCCTGCCCGTGACCATCGACGGCACGACGCTCTGGCCGGGCTCGCGGCAGCACTGGCGGCCGACGTCGCCCGTCTTCCGCGAGTACGCCCTGCGGCTGACCCGGGCACTCGCCGAGCGCTACGCCGACCATCCCGCGCTGGTCGCGTGGCACATCTCGAACGAGCTCGGCTGCCACAACCTCTACGACTTCTCGGATGACGCGGCGCGGGCATTCCGCGTGTGGCTGCAGGATCGCTACGCGAGCCTCGATGCGCTGAACGAGGCGTGGGGCACGGCGTTCTGGTCGCAGCACTACGAGGAGTGGGACGAGATCCTCCCACCGCGCGCGGCCCCCACGCAGCGCAATCCCGGGCAGCAGCTCGACTTCGAGCGCTTCTCGTCGGATGCCGTGCGCGACCACCTGCGTGCGGAGAACGCAGTGCTGGCCGAGGTCACCCCCGACGTCCCGCGGACGACCAACTTCATGGTCGCGCAGAACGTCCGCGACATCGACTACGCGAGCTGGCTCTACGACGTCGACTTCGTCTCGAACGACCACTACCTGCGTCCCGGCGAGCTCGGGCGCGACGACCTGTCGTTCTGGGCCAACCTCACCGGCAACCTCGCGGGCGGGCGACCGTGGTTCCTCATGGAGCACGCGACCAGTGCGGTGAACTGGCGCGCCGTGAATCCGCCGAAGCGGCCGGGTGAGCTCGTCCGCGACGCCCTGACCCACGTCGGTCACGGCGCCGACGCGGTCTGCTACTTCCAGTGGCGTCAGTCCCGGGCGGGCGGTGAGCGCTACCACTCGGGCATGGTGCCCCACGCCGGTGCCGACAGCCGGGTGTTCCGTGACGTCGTCGACCTCGGTGCGCAGCTGCAGGCCCTCGCCCCCGTCACCGGCACCCGCCGCGAGAAGGCCCGGGTCGGCCTCGTCTTCGACTACGAGTCGTGGTGGGTCAGCGGGCGCGACTCGCATCCCTCCGAGTCGCCGGCCTACGACGATGAGACGTTGCTGTGGTACCGAGCGCTGCTCGATCTCGGCGTGCGCGTCGACGTCGTTCCGATCGCAGCCGACCTGCACGAGTACGAGGTCGTCATCGCTCCGATGCTGCACGTCGTCCCGGCGGCGCTGCGCGACCGGCTGACCGCGTTCGTGTCCGCCGGCGGCCACCTCGTGACGACCTACTTCTCGGGCGTCGTGAACGAGAACGACCACGTGTGGCTCGGTGGTTATCCGGGTGCGCTCCGCGATCTGCTCGGCGTCACGGTCGAGGAGTTCGCGCCGATGCTCCCGGGCGAGACGACGGCGCTGTCGTCGGGGACAGTCGTGCGCGACTGGGCCGAGCGGATCTCGCGGGTCGAGGCCGACGTCGAGATCCTCGACACCTACCGCGACGGCGACCTGGCCGGTGCCCCCGCCGTCACCCGTCGACAGGGCGGCCGCGCCAGCGGCACCGGCAGCGCCAGCGGCAGCGCCACGTACGTCTCGGCTGCGGTCGGCCGCGAGGGCGCCCGCGCGCTGCTGCAGCGCCTGGCCGCCGATGTCGAAGCGCTCGCGGGCGACGCTCGCGCGGCCGACGGAGCGGTCGAGGTCATCGTGCGCGCCGACGAGCGCGGGCGGTACCTGTTCCTGGCCAACCGCACCGACGACGCGGTGACGGTGGCAGCCTCCGGCGAGCTGATCGGGGGAGCCGCGACCTCCGACGGCGCCACGACGACGATCGAGCCCCGGGGAGTCGCGGTCGTCGCCGACGGCCTGTCCGTCCGGTCCTGAGGGTCACCCGCCCGTCCGGCCCGCGTCGAGGCTCGCCTCGCGCGGGCCGGACCGCTGTCAAGAGCCTCGCGCGGGCACGACGGTCGGCCCAGCATGGTCCGTGACGAAAGGACCCTGATGACCGCCGACATCCTTCCCACCGACGCCCCGTTGCGCGTCGTCGCCCTCAACTGCTCGCTCAAGCCGGGCTCGGCCGAATCGAGCACGCAGCTCATGCTGCAGCAGGTGCTCGACGCCCTCGCCGAGCACGGCGCGTCGGGCACGCAGGTGCGCATCGCCGATCTGGGCATCGCCCCCGGCGTCGAGACCGACATGGGCGACGGCGACGAGTGGCCGTCGGTGCGTGAGCAGATCCTCGCCGCCGACATCCTCGTCCTGGGTACCCCGATCTGGGTCGGTCACGCCTCGAGCCTCGCGCAGCGCGTGATCGAGCGCCTCGACGCCGAGCTGTCCGAGACCGACGACGCAGGACGTCCGATCATGTTCGACCGGGTGGCGGTCGTGGCCGTCGTGGGCAACGAGGACGGCGCGCACAAGGCGACGGCCGATCTGTTCCAGGGGCTCAACGACGTGGGGTTCACCATCCCCGCGCAGGGCGGCACGTACTGGAACGGCGAGGCCATGCAAACGGTCGACTACAAGGACCTCGACGAGACGCCCGAGAGCGTCGCCTCGACGACCGCGACGCTCGCCCGCAACGCAGCGCACCTGGCGCGGGTGCTGCGCGCGGCGCGGTACCCGGCCGAGTAGGTCAGCCCCACCCGCCCAGGTAGGCGGCGACATCCGGCTCGTCCGCGAGCGGGCGGATGCCGGGTGCCGCCGCCTGCGCTCGCGGGAACAGGTCGTCGCGACCCCAGCGTTCCTCGCGTGCACGGGCTCGCGTCGCCCTCAGCCGCACGAGCGGCTCACCATCGGGAGAGAGCAGGGTGAGCGACCCCAGCTGCTCGGTGTCGAGCCGGTCGACCGCTGCGGCGAGATCGTCGCCGTCGACGCGGACGGGCCGCACCAGCTCGATGAGCACGCGCACCCGGTCGAACGCGGTGTCGGTGATGTCGGGTCCGGTGTCGTGGCGATCCGGCCACGCCGCCGCGCGGGCGGCGGGCAGCGCGGCCAGCGCGCTGTCGAGACTCACGAACCGCTGACCCGGGCTCGCCCCTGCCGGCCCTGCGACGGCGATGTCGACGCGGGCGGAGCGCAGCCCTCGGCCCGCCGACCCGGCGACGGGGATGAGGTCTGCGAGACGGATCGCCTCGGCATTGCGGTGGGCGAGGCCGCCGTCGCCGCGGCCGGCGGCATCCGGTCCGTCGTGCCAGGCGATCGCCTGCGGGACGTGCGCGAGCACGGCCCCCTGCAGCCAGGCCCGGTAGGTCCACTCCCAGTCCTCGCCGCCGTACGCGGTGAACGACTCGTCGAAGCCGCCGGTCGCATCGAACATCGTGCGTGAGCACGCGATGACGGCGCCGATGACGTGGCGGTAGCTGCGGTCGTCGGCCCGCAGCAGGTCGTCGCTGCGCCGGTAGGCGTCGGTGAGCCACGCGGGCTCGGGGAGCGCGCGCTCGGCGGCCGACTCGGCGAGGCGGTCGATGTCGACGCCGCGCAGGTCGGCGTGCCGGCGCCGGCCCACCGTGACGCAGTCGGGCGCGAGGGCGGGAAGCCGGGTGAGCTCGCGCACGAAGGCCGGCTCGGGCGCCGTGTCGGCATCGAGGAAGACCAGCACGTCGCCGCGAGCCCGGCGCACGCCGAGGTTGCGGACGGCGGCGAGGCGGAAGCCCTCGTCGGCCTGCCGGACGAGCTCCACCCCGTCCGGCACCTCGGGCGGCTCCGGAGATCCATCGTCGGCGACGATGATCTGCAGCCGGTCGGCCGGGTGGTCCTGCCGGTGCAGCGCCGCGAGGGTGCGGGCGAGCTCGTCGGGCTGACGGTAGTGCGCGACGACGACCGAGACGAGCGGGGGCTCGTCGGGCCACGCATCCGCGAGCGTGTCCCAGCGGTTGCCCGGCAGCGGCACCCCCCTCGGCGCCGTCGATGCGTCCGGGCTCACGAGGCGACCTCGTCCCACCACGAGCGGTACGACTCGCCGACGTCGTCGAGCGTCGGCGCGAGCGACCGGCCGGCCGGAAGCCACGTCGACGCGGGGTTCTCCCAGGCCTCGGCGAGGCGTGCGCCGAGTTCGTCCGGGTGGAACAGGGTCCAGGTGTCGGGTCGCAGCGCGTCCATCTCGAGGCTGTACCGAGACCGCACGACGAGCGGCCGGCGTCCCGCCTCGATCCAGTCGAGCATCGACCGCGACGCCGACACGTGCTCGTGCGCCGCGACGGGGATGCCGGGCGCGCGCAGGCTCGCCGCGAACGTCGCGTCGTCGAGGAAGCCCGAGATCTCGAAGTCGGCGCCGAGCTCGGCTGCGCGTACACGCAGGGAGTCGACATCCCCGTCGTGTCCCGGCGATGCCGCGCCGAGCGCCCGCACGACGGTGCGCCCCACGGGTCGTCCGGCCGCACGCAAGGCGGCGACGGCCTCGGCTGCCGCGTGAAGAGCGACGTCGTGCCCCTTGCCGGGGTAGACGAAGCCGGCGATGAGGACGATCAGGTCACCCGGAGCCGCGGCCGCCGCATCCGTGTTCGGGGCCGGCTCCCGCGTCCCGAGCGGGATGACGTGGGGCGCGGGCACGTCGCCGAGGTGCTCGCTCACCAGCATCCGCTCGTGCTCGCTGTTGACGGCGACCGCCTCGGCGGCGGCGAAGAAGCGGCGGTACGCCGCGACGCGCCGGTCGTACCCGGTGCCGTCGGATTCCTGCGGCAGATCGTGGAGCGTCAGCGTCAGCCGGCACACCGCTGCGAGCTGCTCGAGCGCGTCGGCGGCATCCTCGAGCGTCGGGCCGAGCAGGCGATCGGTGGCGTGCAGGTGCACACGCTCGCCGGCGCTCACCGCACGCAGCGCCGCCGGCAGGTCGGCCACGCGGACGGTGCGCGCCGCTGCATCACGGCGCGCCACCGCCGTCGCGACATCGGCGCCGTAATCGGTGACGCCGTGTCCGGGCGGGCCCCAGACGAGACAGAGGGGCGGGGCTTCGGCAGGCATCGGGTCATCGTTACCGTTCGCGCTCACTTCGGTCAAGTGAGGGCGGCTGGCCGCGCGCTCCGCTAGCGTCCGAATCGTGCGCCTGATTGGGCGCCGCCGAACGACGAGGAGAACCGTGACGATCGAGACCGCCAGCGCGCTCGGGGCCGAGGAGCCCGGTGCGTCCGCCGTCCGGGTCGTCGGGATCCCCGCGAGCCATCCGTATGTGCGGCGGGTGACGGATGCCGCGGGCGTCGAGCTGCTGCCCGACCCGCCGGTGCCCGGTGCCGCCGAGGACGTGTGGTGGCCGCCGGTCGCACTGGATCCCGCGTGGATCCGGGCCAACGCGGCACGGGCCGACGTCTTGCACGTGCACTTCGGCACCGAGTCGTTCCCCGCCGGGCACCTCACCGCCTGCGTCGACGCCGCTCGCGAGGCCGGCTGGCCCGTCGTCTTCACGGTCCATGATCTGACCCACCCGCAGCTGTCGGACCAGCAGCCCTATCGCGCTCAGCTGGACGAGCTCGTTCCGCGCGCCGATGCGATCGTCACGCTGACACCCGGAGCCGCCGCCGAGGTGCGCCAGCGGTGGGGGCGCGAGGCGATCGTGCTGCCGCACCCGGCCATCCTCGGTGACGGCGAGACGCCGCCGGTCGTCGCCCTCAGCGAGGACCTGCGCGTCGGCATGCACCTGAAGGACCTCCGCCCCGGCACCGACGGCCCCACCAGCGCGCGGGCGCTCGTAGCCGCTGTGGCGCGGCTGCGCGAGTCGGGGCGCTCGGTCGTCGCCGAGATCCGCATGCACCGCGCGGTGCGGGACGAGGCCGCGCGCGACGAGGTGCGAGCCGCCGTCGCCGGGCAGCCCTTCGCCGTGCTCGTCGAGCAGGCGCGACTGCCGGATGCCGCGCTGAACACCGCGCTCGCCGGCCTCGACGTCTGCGTGCTGCCGTACCGCTTCGGCAGTCACTCGGGCTGGCTCGAGCTGTGCTGGGACCTCGGTGTCCCCATCGCCGTCCCGGCGACCGGGCACTTCGCCGACCAGCACGACGACGACTCGACCGCCACGTTCGACCCCGGCGACGCCGACAGCCTCGCGGCCGCGCTGACCACGCTGCTCTCGCGCCACGAGGCCGTCGCCCGCCCCGGGTCGCTCGCCCGCGCCGAGCTCGTCGAGGAGCGCCGACGTCTGCGCCGCGAACAGGACGCCCGCACGGCGTCCGCCCACGCCGACCTGTACCGCCGGCTCCGCAGCGAGCGTGCCTCGTGAGGGGCCGCGCTCTGCGCATCGCGGTGATCGCGCCGCTGCGGTTCCCCATCCGACTGCCCCACGCGGGCGGACTCGAGGCGGCTGTGTGGTCGGAGGTCGAGGCGCTCCGAGCCCGCGGGCACGAGGTGACGGTCGTCGCGGTGACGGGGTCGCAGCACGTCGAGCCCGGCAGTGTGTACGAGATGCCCGAGCTCGGCTGGGACGCCGACGCCGTGCGCACCGACAAGACCTATCCGCCGGCCTACGAGACGCTCAGCGTCCCGCGGTTGCGCCGGGCGCTCGAGACGATCGGCGCGCACGCCGACGCGTTCGATGTCATCTCGAACCACTGCCTCCACGCTCTCCCGCTGCAGCTCGCCCCGCAGCTCGGGGTGCCGATGCTCACGACCCTGCACACCCCCGTCGACGACGCATTCGTGCGCGCGCACCGGCAGGCGGCCGGCCGGGGCAGCCTCTTCGTGTCGGTCAGCGAGCACACGCGCCGCGAGTGGCAGCACGCGGGAGTGCCGTCGACGCTGTTGGCCAACGGCGTGGATCCGTCCGTGTGGGTACCCGGCCCGGGCGGCGACGACCTCGTCTGGTTCGGCCGCATCGTTCCCGAGAAGGCCCCGCACCTCGCCGTCGCCGTGGCTCGGGCCCTGGGCCGGCGCCTCACCATCGCCGGACGTGTGGGCGACCGCGCCTACGCCGACGACGTGCTGCGGCCTCTCCTCGGCGACGACGTCACGTTCGTGGGCGAGCTCGAGCCGGCCGCGCTCGCGGCCCTCGTCGGACGCTCCGCCGTCGCGCTCGCGACGCCCGCCTGGGCCGAGCCCTTCGGGCTCGTCGGACCGGAAGCCCTCATGTGCGGCACGCCCGTCGTCGGGTTCGCCGTGGGCGGGGTGCCCGAGATCGCCGCGGCGAGCGTGGGGATGCAGCTGGTTCCCGCCGGTGATGTCGTCGCGATGGCCGGTGCCGTCGAGGCCGTCCTGCCCGAGGCGCGCGACGCGAGGTTCCGCGCCGCCGTCCGCGCCCGCGCGGTCGAGCGCTTCTCGCTCGATGCCCGCACCGCCGCGCTCGAGGAGATCTTCGCCTCGCTCAGCGACACGGCGGAGCCCGCCGAGCTGCCCGCATGACGCAGCGGATCGGCTGGTACGTCCACCACCACGGACGCGGACATCTCACGCGGATGCTCGTCATCGCGCGCCACCTCGGACGCGAGATCGACTGCTTCAGCTCGCTGGCCCGGCCCGACAACCTGCCGCCGGGTGTCACGTGGACCGTGCTGCCGCGCGACGACGATCCCGCGCCGCGCCTGCCGCACGACGACCCGACCGTCGGCGGCATCCTGCACTGGGCGCCGCTGCGCCACGACGGGCACCGCACGCGCCTCGCGGCGATCGCCGCGGCCGTGGCGACGGGGCGCATCGGCGCCTTCGTCGTCGACGTCTCGGTCGAGGTGACGCTGTTCCTGCGCCTGCTCGGCATGCCCGTGGTCGCGATCACCCAGCCGGGCGAGCGCGTCGACGAGGCGCACCGGCTCGGCTACGCCGCGGCCACCCGGATCGTCGCGCCGTGGCCGCGCGAGCTGTACGCGCCGGCGCACCTGACAGCTCTCGGCGACCGTGTCGCCTTCGTCGGCGGCATCAGCCGGTTCGCCGATCGGGTTCGCGACCCCGAGCGACGGACGGACGCGGTCGTTCTGCTGGGCGGTGGCGGCGGCACCGCCGTGTCGGGCGACGACGTCGCGGCCGCCGAACGGGCGACGGGCCGGCCGTGGACCTTGCTCGGCGCCGGATCGGGAACGTGGCGGGCCGACCCGTTCGCCGCGATCTCGACCGCGGCCGTCGTCGTCTCGTGGTGCGGGCAGAACGCCGTCGCGGATCTCGCGGCGGCGGACGCCCGTGCGATCGTCATCCCGCAGGATCGTCCTTTCGGCGAGCAGGCCGCGACTGCCGCGGCGCTGGACCGCAGCGGTCTCGCCGTCGCCGTCGAGACGTGGCCGCAGGCCGACCGGTGGCCGGAGCTGCTCGACCGCGCCCGCGCACTGCGCCCGGCCTGGGATGCCTGGCGGGTGCGGGATGCCGCGCAGCGAGCGGCCGACGAGATCGAGGCGGTGATGGCGCCGTGAGCGGCGCCGCGGTCGTCACGCTGTGCTCCGCGCCGCGCCTGGAGCATCTGCGGAATCAGCTGCGCGCGACCGCGGGGGTGCCGCGCATCGTCGTGTGGATCGGCGACGACGAGCCTCCGGTGCTCGACGCCGAAGCGGTCGTGCGCGTGCCGCCCGGCGCCGCGGGACTCCGTCTCGCCGCCGCGCGCAATGCCGGCGCGCGCGAGGCCGCGGCGCGGGGCGCGACGCTGCTGATCTTCCTCGACGCCGACTGCGTTCCCGCCCCGGGGCTCGTCGACGCCTACCGAGCGGCGGCGGACCGCAGCCCCGGCGCGGTGCTGTGCGGTCCTGTGACGTATCTGCCGGCCGGCGCTGCCCTCGATGCGGCCGCGCTGCGGGCGGCGACGGCTCCGCACGCGGCGCGACCGGCACCGCCGCCGGGTGAGCTGCGCCCGGCCACGGCAGCGGAGTACCCGCTGTTCTGGTCGCTCTCGTTCGCCGTCGCGCCGACGGTGTGGCGTGAGGTCGGCGGCTTCGACGAGGCGTTCGAGGGCTACGGGGGCGAAGACACCGACTTCGCGTTCTCGCTGCGCGCCCGCGGCATCCCGCTCGTGTGGGTCGGCGGCGCCGACGCCTACCACCAGTACCACGAGACCTCATCGCCGCCCTGGCAGCACCTCGACGACATCCTGCGCAACGGGGCGCTGTTCGCCGAGAAGTGGGGCGAGTGGCCGATGGGCGGGTGGCTCGCGGCCTTCGCCGAGGCCGGAGCCGTCGAGCGGGTGCCCGGCGGGTGGCGGCGCGTGACGGCCTGATCAGGCGGACGTTCGCAGCGGCGCCGGAGCCAGCAGCTCGCTCGCGGCGTCGATGAGATCCCGGGCGACCGGGTCGGGCGCGAAATCGGCCATCTGTGCGCGGGCCCGCTCGGCGAGCGTGAGCGCCCAGCTGGGGTGACGCAGCGCGACGGTGATCGCGGCCGCCAAGCGTTCGGGATCCGCGGGCGGAACGCTCTGACAATCCTGCCCGTCGGTGCAGAAGTCGTCGAACCCGCTGCCGGAGGTCACCACCAGCGGGGTGCCGATCGCCTTGACCTCGAGCGCGACGTTGCCGAAGCCCTCCCACCGCGAGGGGCAGATCGCGACGTCGGCCCGACCGATGGCGCCGTAGAGCTCGTCGCCGCCGACGTGGCCGAGCCAGGTGACCCGGTCCCGCGCCGTCGGCGGCAGCAGCTCGCGCAGCCCGTCGCGGGTCGGCTCGAAGCGTGCGTCGCCGCCGGCACCGGCGAAGACGAGTCGCGCCTCGGGGAGCTCGGCGTGCACGCGGGCGAACGCCGCGACGGCATCCTCGACGCCCTTGCGTCGTTCGGAGCGTCCGAGGAACAGCACGACGGGTGCGCCGTCGTCGGGCCATCCCAGGGGCGGCGCAGCGGCGAGGGCCGCGGCGGCGACCGCCTCGACGTCGATGCAGTTGCGCACGATGCGGGCGGGCGGCAACCCCGGGTAGAGAGCCGCGGTGCGCTCGAGCATCGCAGCCGAGATCGCGATGACGCCCGCCGACCGCTGCAGCTGACGGCGTTCGGCCTTCATCTGCACCATCCGTGACACGCGCGTGTCGACGGGCAGGTCACGCAGCGACAGCCCCGACACGTCATCGGCCAGACGCGCACCCGTGGCGAGGTTGGTCAGCAAGGGGGTGCCGGGAGGGAGGGCGGCGCCCAAGCCCGCCCACTCGGGAGCGAAGACGACGTCGTAGGGCCGCCGCCGGTACGTGCGGCGCAGCCGCCGGGCCCGCGCGCCGATCGCGTGGGGACGATGGTGCGTCGGCATGGTCGCATGGTCGACGAGGTGCACGTCACCGGGGACGTCCTCGGCGACGAGGTCGTCGTCGGCGAGCACCGCGAGGTCGACCGCGACACCCTGGCGCACGAGCGCCGGGAGGAGTGCCGCGTAGTGTCGTCCGATGCCGCCGGTGTAGGCGGTGAGTCCGGCGTACTCGGTCGTGGCCACGAGCCAGCGCGGCGTCTCGGCATCGTCTCGGATCGTTCCCATCGCGGCGTCGCCTCCTTCGCGTCCGCCATAGCGTGCCCTACCCGCCCCGGGCAAGGGCGGGGCCTTGACGCCGTGCCGGGCGGAGGGTTAGCGGGCGCGGCGGACGACCGCCCGGCCGCGGCGCACGACCGCCCGGCCGCGGCGCACGACCGCCCGGCCTCGGCGGACGACCGCCCGGGCCCGGCGGAGCACCGCCCGCACGGCGCGCCCTGCTTCGCGGAGCAGTGGTCGCGTGCGGCGCTGGAGACGCCGTCGGCGCTGCGCCGTCCGCAGCACCGATGCCCACCGTCGCCGGATGCGGTCGGTGCTGTACTCCGCCGCGGTGGCGCGAGCCCGAGCGCGCATCGCGGCGCGGCGCTCCGGCGAGAGCTGTTCCGCCGCGCGGACGGCCTCGGCGAGGGCATCGACGTCGCCGTCCGGGACGAGCCAGCCGTTCTCTCCGTGGCGGATGAGGTCGGCCGGGCCATAGGCGATGTCGTAGGCGATGGGCAGGCAGCCGGCGGCCATCGCCTCGACCAGGACGAGCCCGAACGCCTCCGACCTGCTCGTCAGCAGCAGCACGCTCGCTGCCGTGAGCGCGCCGGCGGGGTCGTCGGTGTGGCCGTGGAACCGGATCGCGGGATCGCCCGCGGCCCGCGCAGCGAGCTCGTCGGCCCGTGAGCCGGTGCCGTACACGTCGAGTCGCATCGCCGGGCTCGCGTCTCGATGCAGCCGCATGACCGCGTCGACGGCGTGGTCCACGCGCTTGATGGGCTCGAGCCGCGCGATGACGACCGCGGACGTGCGGTCGGATTCCGCCGGCAGCGCCGTCGCGGGCACCGGTGCGACGGGGTGGGCCACCGCTGTCAGGAGCGGGCGCGAACCGACGAGGGCGCGCACATCGCGGCGCTGGGCATCGGTGGCGAACGCCACGGCGTCGAAGTCGTCGAGGCGTGCGAAGACGGGCTGCCGCGACGCGCGCACCGACCCCGGCGTCGGCCCGCGGTGCGAACCGTGGACGACGTGGACGACGGTCACGCGCGGGCGGCGGTAGTCCGCGGCGAACGGCGCGACGGTCTTGCTGTCGACGATGACGAAGGCCTCGTCGTCGCCGACGAGACTGTCGAGCCAGTCGCCGTAGAGGTCGTACCGGCGGCGCCAGGAGCGCACCGGCGAGCCCATCGGATCGATCGCGACGAGCAGGCGCCCGCCTGCGGCCGGTCGGCGCTCCGACAGCGCGATCGAGCCGTCGGCACGCAGGTGGTCGATGTCGATCGGACGCCCGTCATCGCCGAGGCGGACTCGGCGCACCGCGACCCCGTCGACCTCGTCCGTGACGACGCCGTCGATGCCGTCGCGCAGCGGGGCAGGGGCCGGACGCGCGTTCGACGATGGCGGGATGTCGCCCGAGCGTGCCCCGTCGTAGAGGTTCCGGACCCGCACCCCGGCGGCGGCGAGCTCGGCGAACTCCGGACCGAGTGCGGCCGGGCGGGGGTCGAGGGTGAGGACGTCGACGGGAGTGCCCGCCTCGGCGAACATCCGGCTGCGCTCCAGCAGCGCCGTCGTCATGCCCCCGTACGGGGTCGCGATGCCCCAGGTGAGGGCGAAATGGCGTCCGGCCGGAAGGTCGTGAGCGATCACCGCGTCACCGCGGTCCCGGCCGCACCGACACGTCGGGGACGAGTGCGTCGCGCGGCAGATCGAGGGCGGCCAGCACGGTCGTGGCGACCGACTCGGGGTCGATGAAGGCGGTGGGGTCGTAGGCGCGCCCTTCCTGCCGGTGCACCTCCTCCTGCATCGGCGTCGCGGTGCGTCCGGGGTACACCGTCGTCACCCGTACGCCGTGGGGCGCCTCTTCGCCTCGCAGCGCGTCGGCGAGGGCCTTGAGGCCGTGCTTCGAGGCGGCGTACGCGCTCCAGTCGGGGTGAGCGGTGAGCCCGGCGCCGGAGTTGACGAACAGCACCTGCCCGCGCGCCGCCCGCACGGCGGGCAGGGTGAGCCGCGTCAGCTCGGCGGCGGCGACCAGGTTGACGGTGAGCTGGTCGGTCCACGCGCTCGGACGCAGCTCGGCGACGGGCCCGAGCTCGACGATCCCGGCGCCGTGGATGACGGTGTCGAGAGCGCCGGGCAGGTCGGCCGCCGCCAGCGCGTCGGCGAGCGATTCGGGATGCCGCAGGTCTGCGGCCACGCCCACGGCCCCCGGGAGGAGCGCCGCCAGTTCGTCGGCCCGAGCTTCGCTGCGCCCGATGAGGATCAGGCGGTCGCCCCGATCGGCGAGGCGGCGGGCGATCGCCAGGCCGATGCCCGACCCCGCTCCCGTGATGAGGTGCGTCTGCGTCATGCGTCCATCGTCCCACCCGGGCGGCGTCGCCCCGGCGCGCGGTTGCACCCTTCGCGGGAACGTGCGACGATCGTGGCGGACATGTGACTGGTCATGCAGGCAGGATCCGAACGTACGTGCATCGCACGGCGGTCGGGTCCTTTTTTTGTTGCCTGCGGCCGGCGCCGGAGCGGAGTCGCCCCGGCGGCACCGTCCGGGATTCCACAGGAGGAAAACGAATGACCACCACGAAGGATGCCGCCGGCGCGATCCTCGAGCACGTCGGCGGACCCGGCAACGTCGCGGCGCTGCAGCACTGCTCGACACGGCTCCGGTTCAATCTCGTCGACGACGCGCGCGCGGATGAGGCAGCGCTGCAGGCCGTACCGGGCGTCATCGGGGTCGTGCGCGGTCCGCAGACCCAGATCATCGTCGGCTCGAAGGTGGGCGACTACTTCACGGAGATCGAGAAGCTGCGCGGCGGGCGGGCGGCATCCCGCTCGGCGGGGGAGGCGCGACCGAAGCTCACGTGGAAGCGCGCGGGCTCGGCGATCATGGACTTCGTCGTCGCGGTGTTCACCCCGATCATCCCCGCCATCGCCGGCGCCGGTATCTTCAAGTCCTTCCTCATCCTCGCCTCGGCGCTGGGATGGATGCAGACCACCGACCCCAGCTACCAGGTGCTGTCGGCCATCCCCGATGCGGTCTTCTTCTTCCTGCCGCTGCTGGTCACCTACACCGCGGCGAAGAAGCTGGGGGTGAACATCCCCCTCGCCCTCGGCATCGTCGGACTCCTGGTGTTCCCGGCGTTCTCGGCCCTGCTGACGCAGGAGGGGGGAATCGCGCTGTTCGGGCTGCCGGTGCCGGCGATCGCCTACAACGCGCAGGTCTTCCCGCCGATCCTCGCCGTGCTGCTGCTCTGGCCCGTCGAGAAGCTCGCGACCCGCATCACGCCCGGCCCGATCCGCACCTTCTTCGTGCCGCTGCTGTGCTTCATCGTCGTCTCGCCGGTCATGATCTTCGCTCTCGGGCCGCTCGGCTACGGGCTCGGCTCGCTGCTGACCGGTGGCATGCTGTGGCTCTACGGCACTCTCGGCTGGGTCGCGATCGCGCTCCTGGCGGTCGTGCTTCCCTTCATCATCTCCGTCGGCATGCACAAGGCGTTCATCCCGCCGACGATCGCCACCGTCGCGCAGCAGGGACGCGACCCCTTCTACCTGGTGGCATCGCTGGCGCACAACATCGCCGAGTCGGGGTCGAGCCTGGCCATCGCCATCCGTACCCGCAACAAGACGCTGCGCGGCACCGCGATCTCCTCGGGCATCTCGGCGTTCTTCGGCATCACCGAGCCAGCCCTGTACGGCGTGACGCTGCAGAACCGCCGGGCCCTGTTCGCCGTGATCGCGGGCTCGCTCACCGGCGGCGTCTACCTCGGCCTCGCCGCGGTGGCCGCCTTCGCGATCGTGAGTCCCGGGGCCGCGAGCATCTCGATGTTCATCGACGTGCTCAACCCCTGGAACCTGATCCACGCCGTGATCGGCGCCCTCGTCGCCTTCGCGACCGCCTTCATCGTGGCCCTGGTCATCTGGAAGGACTCCGACTCGGGGACCATCCGCGCCCTCGAGGCGCAGGCGGGCGGTTCGGCCGGCGCCTCGACCTCGGACTCCGTCGCCGACGGGCGCCTCGTGGCTCCCGTCGCCGGTGAGGTGGTCGCGCTCGACCGCGTCGACGACCCGGTCTTCGGCGGCGGCATCCTCGGCGAGGGCGTCGCGATCCGCCCCAGCGCCGGCGCCGTCTACGCGCCGCTGTCGGGCGTCGTCTCGAGCCTGCTGCCGTCGAAGCACGCGTTCGGCATCACCGGCGACGACGGCGTCGAGATCCTCGTGCACGTGGGGCTCGACACCGTCAAGCTCGACGGTGCGCCCTTCGTCGCCCATGTCGCCCAGGGCGACCGGGTCGCGCGCGGACAGCTCGTGCTCGAGGCCGACCTCGAGGCGATCGAGCGCGCCGGGTTCGACACCATCACGCCGGTGGTCGTGCTCAACGGCGACGCGTTCGAGGTCGTCGAGGCGCTGACGGGTCCCGTCGAGGCAGGTACCGGCATCTTCACCGCACGCACCAAGGAGGCCGCTCGTGGCACTGTCTGATTCGTTCCTGTGGGGCGGCGCACTCGCCGCCAACCAAGCCGAGGGCGCGTGGCGCGAGGGCGGCCGCGGCCCGGCGGTGTCGGACATCGCCAAGTACCGGCCCAACGTCGATCCTCGGGAGTACGCGATCCACCACGCGCACACCGTCGAGAGCATCACGGCGGCGATGGCCGACGACGACGAGACGTATTACCCCAAGCGCCGCGGCATCGACTTCTATCACCGCTACCGGGAAGACGTGGCGCTGTTCGCCGAGATGGGCTTCACGGTGCTGCGGGTGTCGATCGCGTGGACGCGGCTGTACCCGACGGGGGAGGAGACCGAGCCCAACGAAGCGGGCATCGCGTTCTATCTCGACTTGTTCACCGAGATGCGACGGCTGGGCATCGAGCCGCTCGTGACGCTGTCGCACTACGACCCGCCGCTCGCGCTCGCGCTCAAGAGCAACGGGTGGGTCGACCGCGGCACGATCGCCCTGTTCGAGCGCTTCGCCCGCACGTGCTTCGAGCGCTTCGGCCACCTCGTGAAGCTGTGGCTGTCGTTCAACGAGATCGACGGCATCGTGCGGCATCCGCTCACCTCGGGCGGCATCATCGAGGAGACCGTCGAGGGCAGCGTGCTGCAGGCGTGCTACACGGCGCTCCACCACCAGTTCGTGGCGTCGGCGTCGGTGACGCGGATGCTGCACGAGATGTGGCCCGAGTCGCAGATGGGCTGCATGCTCACGATGCTCAAGACCTACCCGCTGACGTGCCACCCCGACGACATCGCGGCGACGCAGGCGAAGGACCGGCTGCTCTACCTCTGCACCGACGTCCAGGCCGGCGGCGCCTATCCCCGGCTCGCGCTCAACGCCCTCGCCCGCCAGGGCGTGGAGATCCCGTTCGCGCCCGGCGACGCCGAGCTGCTGCGCGAGCATCCCGTCGACTTCATCTCGCTGTCGTACTACATGACGCTCGCCGAGTCGGTCGACCCCGAAGCCGAGCGGACGCCGGGCAACACGGTGCTGGGGGTGAAGAACCCGTATCTCCCATCGAGCGAGTGGGGATGGCAGATCGATCCCGTGGGCCTGCGCATCTCGCTGATCGACCTGTACGACCGCTACGGCAAGCCGCTGTTCATCGTCGAGAACGGGCTGGGGATGCGCGATCAGGTCACCGCGGACGGCCGCATCCACGATCCGTACCGCATCGACTACTTCCGCGCGCACTTCCGGGAGATGATCCGCGCGGTGGATGAGGGTGTGGAGCTGATGGGATACACCAGCTGGGCGCCCATCGACATCATCAGCGCGTCGTCGTCGCAGATATCGAAGAGGTACGGTTTCATTCACGTCGACCTCGACGACCTGGGTCAGGGCAGCGGTGAGCGTCGGCGCAAGGATTCGTTCTGGTGGTACCAGCGGGTGATCGCCACGAACGGCGCAGACCTCGGGTGACCCCACTGCTTCACGAGCGTGAGGCCGGGTCGATGAGGACAGGCATGCAGATCATCAAGAAGGTGCTCAACTCGAGCGTCGTGCTCGTCGAGGACGAGCGCGGTGTCGAGCGGGTGCTGCTGGGCAAGGGCATCGGCTTCGGCGCCAAGCCCGGCGGAGCCGTCGACGAGAGCGCGACGGACCGCGTGTTCGTCGCGCTCGACGACGCCGACCAGCGGAACCTCGTCGAGCTGCTCGCTCAGATCCCGGGTGAGTTCGTCGAGCTCACCCGGGAGATCGTCCGCGACGCCGTCGCGGCGGGACTCGACCTCGACCCGCACATCTATCTGACCCTCACCGACCACCTCCACTTCGCCGTCGAGCGACACCGTCGCGGGCTCGTCGTCGTGAACCGGCTCGCGTGGGAGCTGCGCACCGTCTATCCCGACGAGTACGCGGTCGGCCGGCGGGGCGTCGAGCTGCTGCGCACGCGCATGCGGGTCGAGGTGCCCGACGAAGAGGCGGCGAACATCGCGTTCCACCTCGCGAACGCCGCGAACGGCCGAGCGGGTGCCGACACGATGCACGTCGTGCGGCTGATATCGGCGGCGACGACGATCGTCACCAACTCCACCGGCATCGTCTTCTCCGACGACCTGCACTCGTCGCGCTTCCTCGTGCACCTGCAGTTCTTCGCCGAGCGCGTGTTCGCGGGGCGCATGCTCGACGGCGACGACGGATTCCTCTTCGAGAGCATGGGGCAGCGGCATCCGCGTGCCCTGTCGACCGCCGAGCGGGTGCGAGCCCTCGTGCGCGCGCAGCACGACATCGAGATCTCCGACGAGGAGGTCGCCTACCTCGCGCTGCACATCGCCCGAGCAGTACCGGGCTGAGTCGGCGCCGATACACCTGCCGGACGGGCGGGACTGAAGTGGTCGGCAGCGACCCCGGGTGTCCCACCTGCCTCGGCCGTCCGACAGGTGTATCGCGTCAGTAGCCGGCGCGGGACGTGCGATCGGCCTCGGGCACCCAGGCCGCCGCGAGCGCCTCGGAGCCGCGGGCGAGCAGCGCGACGTCGGCTCCGACGAGCACGAAGTCAGCGCCGGCGTCGGCGTACTCGCGGGCCACTGCGGGATCGAAGGCGTTGACTCCCACGGGGGTGCCCGCGGCTCGCGCGTCGCTGAAGACCCGGCGCACCGCGGCGACGACCTCGGGATGCGTCTGCTGGCCGAGCAGCCCCATCGACGCGGCGAGGTCGCTCGGGCCGGCGAACACGCCGTCGACCCCGTCGACCGCCGCGATCGCGGCCGCAGCCTCGACCCCGGCGACCGTCTCGATCTGCACGAGAAGCGACACGTGCTGGTCGGCCTCGGCCAGGTAGTCGTCGACGCGGTTCCAGCGCGCCGAGCGTGCCAGCGCCGATCCGACCCCGCGGATGCCGCGCGGCGGATAGCGCACCGCCCGCACGGCCGCTTCGGCCTCGGCCACCGACGACACCATGGGGACGAGCAGGTTCTGCGCCCCGAGGTCGAGCACCTGCTTGATGACGACCGGATCGGCGGTCGGAACGCGAACGACCGTCGTCACCGAAGTCGCAGCGGCGGCTTGGAGCTGCGCGAGGACCGACTCCAGCCCGTTGGGGGAGTGCTCCATGTCGATGAGCAGCCAGTCGAGTCCCGCGCCCGCGCAGATCTCGGCGACCAGCGGCGACCCGGAGCACACCCACATCCCGGCGAGGGGTCGATCGGCCCGCGCGAGCACGTCGCGGAAGGTCGGTGTCAGACGAAACGGCATGCGATCACTCCCATCGGGCCATAGTCGCAGCGGACCTCGTCGCCGCGCGAGACCCACATCGGCCGCGTGAACGAGCCCGCGAGGATCAGCTCGCCCGCCTCCAGGCGCGCACCGTGCTGGGCCACTTTGTTGGCGAGCCACGCGACCCCCGTCGCGGGGTGTCCGAGCACGCCCGCGGCGACACCGGTCTCCTCGATGTCACCGTTGCGCGAGAGCAGCGCGGGCACCCAGCGCAGGTCGATCTCGTCGGGGCGACGGCGTTCGGTGCCGAGCACCATCGCGCCGTAGGCGGCGTTGTCGGCGATCGTGTCGACGATCGTCCGCCCCTCGAGCTCGATGTGCGAATTGAGCACCTCCAGAGCCGGGACGGCGTAGTCGATGGCAGCCAGCGCATCGGCCAAAGTGCAGTCCGGACCCGCGAGGGGGCGGGCCAGTGCGAAGGCGAGCTCGACCTCGACGCGCACGTTCGAGAACCGCTCGGTGGGGATCTCCGCCCCCGAGCCGTAGACGGTGTCGTCGAACATGACGCCGTAGTCGGGCTCGGTGATCCCGGTCGCCTGCTGCATCGCCCGCGAGGTCAGACCGATCTTGCGGCCCACCAGCCGGCGGCCCGCAGCGATCATGCGGTCGCGCCAGACACGCTGGATGGCGTACGAGTCGTCGATCGTCGCATCCGGGTAGCGCGCGGTGATGCGGGGGATGACCCCGTGCGAGCGATCCGCCTCGGCCAGCTCGCCGGCGATCGCGGCGATGTCGTCGTGAGAGAGCATGAGCGTCCTTCAGAGCTGGTGGCCGAGCTTGTACTCGCCCTGCTTGTATTCGGGCAGCTCGTCGTCGCCCGGGCGGGTGTACGAGAACCCGTCCGCGCCGATGGTGACGGCCATCTCGGAGTCGTCCGTGCGGGCGAGGACCGGCTGCGGGTTGCCGTCGAGGTCGAGGACGAGGGATGCCTCGCTGTACCACGACGGCACGACGGGATTGCCCCACCAGTCGCGGCGCTGATTGTCGTGGACGTCCCAGGTGATGACGGGGTTGTCGGGGTCGCCGGTGTAGTAGTCCTGCGTGTAGATCTCGACCCGGTGACCGTCGGGGTCGCGCAGATAGAGGTAGAAGGCGTTCGACACGCCGTGGCGGCCGGGGCCGCGCTCGATCGCGTCGGATCGGCGGAGCGCGCCGAGCTTGTCGCAGATGGCGAGGATGTTGTGCTTCTCGTGCGTCGCGAAGGCCACGTGGTGCATGCGGGGGCCGTCGCCGCCGGTCATCGCGGTGTCGTGGACGGTCGGCTTGCGCCGCATCCACGCCGCGTAGACGGTGCCGGCCTCGTCCTGGATGTCCTCGGTCACCCGGAAGCCGAGCGACTGCATGAAGTTCACCGCTCTCGGGACATCGGGGGTGACCTGGTTGAAGTGGTCGAGACGGACGAGCTCGCCGGGGGTGTGCAGGTCGTACCGCCACGAGAGACGCTCGACGTGCTCGGTCTGGAAGAAGAACTCGTACGGGAAGCCGAGCGGGTCCTCGACGCGCACGGCGTCGCCGATGCCCCGCACGAAACCGCCCGCGCGACGTTCGACCCGGCATCCGAGCTCGGTGTAGAACGCCACGGCGCGGTCGAGGTCGGCGGCCGAGCGCACGCGGTACGAGAACGCCGCCACGGCGGCGACCGGTCCCTGGCGGAGGACGAGGTTGTGGTGGATGAACTCCTCCGTCGAGCGCAGGTAGACGGCCTCGTCATCCTCCTCGGTGACGTAGAGCCCGAGCACGTCGACGTAGAACTCGCGCGACGCGGCGAGGTCGGTGACGACGAGTTCCATGTAGGCGCAGCGCAGGATGTCGGGGGCCGGCGCGGTGGGGGTCGGAATCGGGTCGGAGGCGGCGATCGGCGCCTCCTGGCTCACGAAATGGCCCGATGAGGTCCGGGTCATCTGGTCGCGGTGGGTCATGACAGCGTCCTTGCTCTCGAAGTCGGTGGTGGCGGTTGTTCAGCTCTTGCCGAACGTGGGGTTGTGCGCCCCGCCGAGCGTGATGTGCACCGCCTGCTGGTGCGTGTAGAAGTCGATCGACCGGTAGCCGCCCTCGTGCCCGAGGCCCGACGCCTTCACCCCGCCGAAGGGCGTGCGGAGGTCGCGCACGTTGTTGGAGTTGAGCCACACCATGCCCGCCTCCACCGCCTGCGAGAAGTTGTGCGCGCGCTTCAGATCGTTGGTCCAGACGTACGCGGCCAGGCCGTACCTCGTGTCGTTGGCGAGAGCGAGGGCCTCGGCATCCGTGTCGAACGGGGTGATGGCGACGACCGGCCCGAAGATCTCCTCCTGGAAGATCCGCGCGGTCGAGGCGACGTCGGCGAACACGGTGGGGGCGACGAAGGTGCCGCTCTCGAACCCCTCGGGGCGCCCGCCGCCCGCGACGAGCCGGCCCTCGCTCTTTCCGAGCTCGACGTACGACATGACCTTCTCGAAGTGCTCCGGGTGCACCAGCGCGCCGACCTCGGTGGCCGGGTCGTGGGGGTAGCCCACTGTCACGCGCTTCGCCTGCGCCGCGTAGCGCTCGACGAACTCGTCGTAGATCGCGCGTTCGACGAGGATGCGGCTGCCGGCGGTGCAGCGCTCGCCGTTGAGGGAGAACACCCCGAAGATCGTCGCGTCGATCGCCGCGTCGAGGTCGGCGTCGGCGAACACGATCGCGGGGCTCTTGCCGCCGAGCTCCATCGACAGGCCCTTGAGGTGCGGCGCCGCGTTGGCGAAGATCAGCTGGCCCGTCGAGCTCTCGCCCGTGAACGAGATGAGCGGGACGTCGGGATGCTTCACGAGCGCGTCGCCGGCGTCTTCGCCGAGGCCGTTCACGAGGTTGAACACCCCCGGCGGCAGCCCCGCCTCTTCGAAGATGCCCGCCCACAGCGATGCCGACAGCGGCGTGAACTCGGCCGGCTTGAGCACGACGGTATTGCCGGTCGCGAGCGCCGGGGCGAGCTTCCACGACTCGAGCATGAACGGGGTGTTCCACGGCGTGATGAGTCCCGCGACGCCGATGGGCTTGCGGTTGACGTAGTTGATCTGGCGGCCGGGGACCTTATAGGTGTCGTCGGTCTGCGCCACGATCAGGTCGGCGAAGAAGCGGAAGTTCTCGGCGGCTCGGCGGGCCTGACCGAGCGCCTGCGTGATCGGGAGCCCCGAGTCGAACGACTCGAGCTCGGCGAGACGGGCGTCGCGCGATTCGACGAGGTCGGCGATGCGGTGCAGCACCCGCGAGCGCTCGCGCGGCAGCATCCGGGGCCAGGGTCCATCGGTGAACGCGCGCCGGGCGGCTGCGACGGCCGCGTCGATGTCGGCCTTCTTGCCGGCCGCTGTCTGCAGGTAGACGCGGCCCGTCACCGGATCGAGGACGTCGAAGGTCGCTCCGTCGATCGAGTCGACGAGCTCGCCGTCGATGTAGTGACGGATCGACGCCGGCAGGTCGGCGGGGGTGTGGGGTGCGTTCATCGTCGGATCGGTCATCTCGTGCGTCCTTGCAACAGGGGGCGGTCAGAAGTTGGGCAGGCCGAGCGCCTGGTCGGGGTGCTCGTGCGTCATGTACGCGTCGAGGGTGGCCGAGCGGTGCCGCCGCGCGGCGTGCTCGATCTCGGTGAGCGGCGCGCCCCGCTCGATCAGGGCGAGGATCTGCTCGTGCTCGCGCACCGACTCCTGCGCGCGTCCCGGCACGAAGCTGAAGGTCGAGTCGCGCAGGTGACCGAGTCGGGCCCACTCGGTCTGCACCAGCTCGAGCATCCGGGGGTTCACGCACCGCTCGAACAGCACGGCGTGGAACTCCTGGTTCAGCCGGGTGAACGAGCGCGGATCGAAGTGGTCGAGCGACTCGGTCATCAGCTCGTTGATCTCGCGCGCACGCCGGATGTCGTCGACGTCGAGCGCGCGGGCGGCGAGAGCCGTGGCCGTCCCCTCGAGGATCGACAGGGCCTGCATGCTGTAGCGGTACTGCGAGTCGTCGACCATCGCCACGCGCGCGCCGATGTTGCGCTCGAACGTCACGAGGCCCTCGGCCTCCAGCTGACGGATCGCCTCGCGCACCGGAACGACGCTCATGTCGAGCTCGCCGGCGATCGTGCCGAGCACGAGGCGGTAGCCGGGCGTGAACTCCTGCTCCGCGATGCGCTCGCGGATCCAGTGATAGGCGCGCTGCGACTTGCTCTGCGTGTCGGCGGGGGCGGGGGTGCTCATGCGCCGCGCTCGCCGTCGTACCGGGCCCGCCAGCTCGCGTTCATCGGGAACAGGCCCTCGATGGCTGCTCCCTCGGCGACGCGCTGGGCGATCCAGGCGTCCTCGTCCTCCTGGGCGAGCGCGGCGTCGACGATCTCGACGACGAGCCCCGGCGGGATGACGATGACCCCGTCCGCGTCGCCGACGATGACATCACCCGGCTGCACCGTCGCCCCGCCGCAGGCGATCGTGCCGCCGGCCTCCCACGGCACGTGCCTGCGACCGAGGACGGCCGGGTGCGCGCCGGCGCTGTAGACGGGGAGGCCGGTGTCGGCCACGGCCGCCGCGTCGCGCACGCCGCCGTCGGTGACGATGCCGGCGGCTCCGCGCGCCTGCGCCCGCAGGGCGAGGATGTCGCCGAGCGTTCCCGATCCGGTCTCGCCGCGGGCCTCGATGACGATGACCTCACCCGTGGCGACACGGTCGAACGCCTGCTTCTGCGCGTTGAACCCGCCGCCGAAGTCGGCGAAGAGGTCTTCGCGCAGGGGGACGAACCGCAGCGTGGCAGCGGTTCCGATGAGTCTGCGCTCGGGGTGCATCGGTCGCACGCCGTCGATCGAGACGTTGTCGAGCCCGCGCTTGCGCAGCTGCTGCGACAGGGCTGCGACGGGGACGCGCTCGAGCTTGTCGCGCAGTTCCGGTGAGAGGCCGGATGCCGCGGGGGCCGGCTCTGCGGCGGGCAGCCCCGCGGCGGCGCGCGACCCCCAGGCCTCCTCGCGCTGCGTGTCGTCGACGGCGGGCAGCGACCCGAGGCCCGGGTCGAACCCGTCGGCCGTGCCTGCGGTGACGGTCGTGACGAGGCGCCCGGAGGTTGCTCCGGTCTCGAGTGCGTCGACCTCGACCTCGACGACGTCGCCCGGGACGATGACGGAGGAGCCGGCGGGTGTGCCCGTGAGGATGACGTCGCCGGTCTCGAGGGTCAGGTGCTGCGAGAGGTCGGCGACGATCTGCGCGAGCGGGAACAACAGGTCGGCGGCGGTGTCGTCCTGAACGAGGTCGCCGTTGACCCACGTGCGTACGCGCAGCCGACCGGGGTCGACGGTGCGCGCGTCGATGAGGTCTGGACCCAGGGGAGTGAAGCCGTCGCCGCTCTTCGATCGCAGGTTCGACCCCTTGTCCGCGGCGCGGAAGTCGTAGAGGCCGAGGTCGTTCGCGGCGGTGACCGCCGCGACGTGATCCCAGGCGTCGCCGAGGCCGACCCGGCGGGCGTCGCGGCCGATGACGAGCGCGATCTCGCCCTCGAACGCGAGCAGCTCGGTGCCCGCGGGACGCTCGACCGTGCCACCGGAGGCGGCGACGGAGCTCGACGCCTTGAGGAAGTACGAGGGCGCGGCGGGGGTGCGGCCTCGCTGTGCGGCTCGCGATCCGTAGCTCAGGTGGACGGCGATGATCTTGCCGGGCCGGTCGGAGCGTCCTCGCTCTTGTCTCATATTCGAAATCGTATATGATCAGCGGCAGCAGAACAACGTCTGCAGACAACGTCGTCGACAGCTCGGGAGCACGAAGATGAGCACCCCCACACCCGCATCCGGCCGCGCCGCGCGCAGCGGCTTCACCCCCACCGGCACCATCGCGACCGCGGCCGACCGCCGCCGCGTGGTGTTCGCCACCGTCGTCGGGACCACCGTCGAGTGGTACGACTTCTTCATCTACGCCACCGCTGTCGGGCTCGTGTTCGGCCAGCTCTTCTTCGCGCCGCTCGGCGCCAACAGCGCCCTCATCGGCTTCGCCACCGTCGGTGTGAGCTTCCTCTTCCGGCCCCTCGGCGCCTTCCTCGCGGGCCACCTCGGCGACCGGCTCGGACGCAAGGTCGTGCTGATGTGGACGCTCGTCCTCATGGGCGCGGCGACCGCCCTGATCGGCGTCCTCCCGACCTACGAGACGATCGGGCTCGCAGCGCCCGTCCTCCTCGTCCTCCTGCGGATCCTCCAGGGGATCTCGGCCGGCGGCGAGTGGGGCGGCGCCGTGCTCATGGCCGTCGAGCACGCCCCGAAGACGCGACGCGGCGCGTTCGGCGCGTCGCCGCAGATCGGGGTGCCGCTCGGACTTCTGCTCGCGTCGGGCGTGATGGCGCTCATGGCGATGATCGCCCCGGGCGACGCCTTCCTGGTGTGGGGCTGGCGCGTGCCGTTCCTGCTGAGCGTCGTCCTCATCCTCGTCGGCTGGTACGTGCGACGCCGCGTCGAGGAGAGCCCGGTCTTCACGGAGCTCGCCGAGCGCCGCGAGAAGGCGCACATGCCGATCGTGCAGCTGTTCCGGAAGCACGCGCTGGTCGTCATCATCGCGGCGTTCGTGTTCGCGGGCAACAACGCCGTCGGCTACATGACCACCGGCGGCTACATCCAAAACTACGCGACCAACCCCGACGGCCCCCTCGCGTTCGACCGCGAGCCGGTGCTGTGGGCGGTCGCGGGCTCGGCGGTCACGTGGCTGATCTCGACGCTCGTCGCCGGCTTCGTCTCCGACCGCATCGGCCGCCGGACGACCTACATCGCCGGGTGGATCCTCCAGCTCGTGGGCGTGTTCACGCTCTTCCCGCTCGTGAACTCCGGCAGCATCGGTCTGCTCTTCCTCGGGCTCGCCATCCTCACGATCGGCCTGGGCCTCACCTACGGCCCGCAGGCGGCCCTCTACGCCGAGCTGTTCCCGGCGTCGATCCGGTTCTCGGGGGTGTCGATCTCGTACGCGATCGGCGCGATCCTCGGCGGTGCGTTCGCGCCGACCATCGCGACCGCGCTCGTCCAGGCGACGGGGACGACCATGTCGGTCACCTGGTACCTGGCCGGGATGACGATGCTCGGGCTCATCGCGACCCTGCTGCTCCGGGACCGCAGCGGCATTCCGCTCGATCCCGATCACGAGGCCGAGCAGTCGGTCAGCCCCGTCGTCGGCACCGGCCGGCGCTGACCGGCCTCGAACGAGGAGTGCGGAGATGCAGTTCCATCACCACGGCTACGTCTCGGGTGATCCGCGCGTGCAGCCCGCGGCCGGGCGGGGCCTGAACCGTCCGACGGAGCTGCCCGACGAGACCGACGTGCTGATCGTCGGCTCGGGTCCGGCGGGGATGCTGCTGGCGGCCCAGCTGTCGCAGTTCCCCGACGTCGACGTGCGTCTCATCGAGCGGCGCGAGGGACGGCTGGAGCTCGGCCAGGCCGACGGCATCCAGCCCCGCAGCGTCGAGACGTTCCAGGCGTTCGGCTTCGCCGAGCGCATCACGGCCGAGGCGTACAACATCGGTCACATGAACTTCTGGGCGCCCGACCCGGAGGATCCGGACCGGATCGTGCGCACCGCGCGCACCGAGGACTACGCCCTCCGCATGAGCGAGTTCCCGCACCTCATCGTCAACCAGGCGCGCGTGCTCGACTACTTCGCCGAGGCCGCGGCCGCGGGTCCGGGTCGCGTCGCGCCGGACTACGGAGTGGAGTTCCTCGGCCTGTCCGTCGGCGACGAGGGCGAGTACCCGATCGAGGTCCGCGTGCGTCACCTCACGGGTGAGCGGACGGGAGAGGAACGGACGATCCGCGCGAAGTACGTCGCCGGCTGCGACGGCGCGCGCAGCCGCGTGCGCGCGGCGATCGGCCGCGTGCACGTCGGCGATGCGTCGGCGCACGCATGGGGTGTCATGGACGTGCTCGTGAACACCGACTTCCCGGACTGGCGCATCAAGTGCGCCATCAACTCCGCCGCCGGCAACATCCTGCACATCCCACGGGAGGGCGGATACCTCAGCCGCATGTACATCGATCTCGGCGAGGTCGCACCCGACGACGACCACCGCGTGCGCCAGACCCCGATCGACGAGATCATCCGGCGCGCCAACGCGATCCTCCACCCGTACTCGATCGACGTGAAAGAGGTCGCCTGGCACAGCGTCTACGAGGTCGGGCACCGGGTCACCGACGGGTTCGACGACGTCCCCGAGGGGGTCGATCGCGAGCCGCGCGTGTTCCTCACCGGAGACGCGTGCCACACCCACAGCGCGAAGGCGGGGCAGGGCATGAACGTCTCGATGCAGGACGGCTTCAATCTCGGCTGGAAGCTCGGGCACGTCCTCACCGGTCTCGCGTCGCCGACGCTGCTGTCGACCTATTCCGCCGAGCGGCGCCCCGTCGCGCAGCAGCTCATCGACTTCGACCGGGAGTGGTCGGCGCTCATGGCCCGGAAGCCCCAGGAGATCACCGATCCGCAGGATCTCGCGACCCATTACCTCGCGACAGCGGAGTTCCCCTCGGGCTTCCGCACCCGCTACGAACCGTCGGAGATCGTCGCCGGCGGCGAGCACCAGGACCTGGCGATCGGCTTCCCGATCGGGATGCGCTTCGCGTCGGTCGAGGTCGCCCGTGTCGCGGACGGCAACGCCGTCCACCTCGGGCACCACGCGCGGGCCGACGGGCGGTGGCGCATCTACGCGTTCGCCGATTCCCCGGGGCCCGGCGAGCCCTCCGCCCTGGCCGACCTCGCCGCGTGGCTCGCGTCGCCCGCATCCCCGGTGGTGCGGCACACGCCCGCAGGTGCCGACATCGACGCGGTGTTCGACGTCAAGGTCGTCTACCAGCAGCGATACGACGAGATCGAACTCCCGCTCGTGCCCGCGATCTTCCGCCCGCAGACGGGGCCGCTCGGTCTCACGGACTGGGAGAAGGTGTTCGCGGCGGCGCCGAGCGCGTGGCATCGTGTCGACATCTTCGACGAGCGCGGCCTCTCGCGCGACGGGGTCCTCGTCGTGGTGCGTCCCGACCAGTACGTCGCGGCGGTGCTGCCGCTGGCTGCGACCGACGAGCTCACCGCCTTCTTCGCGGGTGCCTTGGCCTCGCGCTAGGAGTTCACCCGCAGGATCTCCTCCTGATACGGGGCACGGATCGAGCTCGACACTCGCAGGTCGAGCAGGAGGAACGGCCGGTCTTCGGCGGGCCGCTCGCGCCACCGGGCGAGGGCGTCCAGGTCGTCGAGCGTGCGCACGACGACGCCTTCGCCGCCGACCGCGCGGCTCAGCGCTGCGAAGGCGACCTCGGGGATGAGCATGGGCTCCGGAGCGAGACCCTGCGCGCCGTACAGGTGCACCTCCGCCCCATAGGCGCGATCGTTCCAGACGACCGCGAGGCCATGGCCGCCCGCGACCCGGACGGCGGACTCGAGGTCGCTGACGGCCATGAGGCCCCCGCCGTCGCCCGTCGTCAGGACGATGGTCGCGTCGGGACGAGCGCGCGCCGCGCCGGGAACGGACGGGAATCCGAGTCCGATCGACTGGTAGGCCGTGCCCACCATCATCATCCGGTCGGGTGATGCCACCGGCCAGTACATGTTCGCCCACCCGATGAAGTGGCCGCCGTCCGAGACGACGACGCGATCCTCCGGGAGCAGATCGGCCAGACGCCGTGCGGCCGCGCGGGGGTCGAGGCGCCCGTCGGGCGCGAGCCCGTCGCCGTGGTCGTAGGAGCGCAGGGCCGCGACGTCGAGCGTCTCGCGCCACCCGCTCGAGCGCGCGCCGAGAGCGGCCAGCTCGTCGACCAGGGCGCGGGCGGCGACGCCGGCATCGGCTCGGACGTACAGTCCGACGTTCGGATGCGTCGCCGTGGGCGCCACGTCGACCTGCGCCACCGTGGTGCCGGGGGCGAAGAGCGCGCCGAACCGCATCGTGAACTGATTGAGCGAGGCGCCGAACACCACGACCACGTCGGCCTCGCGGACGGCGGCCATCGCGCCCTCGGCACCGAACCCGCCGGTCACGCCGAGGTCGAACTCGGACCGGGGGAACAGGCCGCGCCCGAGGGCTGTCGTGGCGGTGAGGGCACCGGTGGCATCGGCGATCGCCCCGAGTGCCGGACCCGCACCGGCGAGCCACGCCCCCCGACCCGCGACGAGGAGGGGTCGCTGCGCCCCGCTGAGAGCCCGGGCGACCTGCCGGAGGACACCGGTCGTGAAGGGCGTGGCCGGGGGGAGCGCCGGTGCGGGCCGCGGCTCGGGGATCGGGGGGAGCGGGCCCGCGTCGGCTCTCGCGACGTCGTAGGGGATCGCGAGGACGACGGGCGAGGAGAAGGCGAGAGCGTGTTCGATCGCGATGATCGTCGTGGCCACCGCATCCGTCCGGCCGACCGTGTACGTGCGGACCCCGACCGCCGAGGCGAGGGCGATCTGATCGACGTCCCAGGGGCGAGGCCCCGACGTGGGAGCGTCTCCGACGACCAGGACGAGCGGCGTGCGTGCCTGGGCCGCCTCGGCGAGAGCGGTGAGAGTGTTGGTGAATCCCGCGCCGTACGTCGCAGTCGCCGCGGCGAGCCCGCCACCCGCGCGGTAGTGGGCGTCGGCCGCCACGACGCCGCCCGCTTCGTGGCGGAGGGCGGTGAAGGCGACCTCGGGGGAGCGCTCGATCGCGTCGAGCAGGTGGGCGTTGCCGTTGCCCATCACCCCGAAGACGTCCGTGATGTGGCGAGAGAGTGCGGCGGAGACGTGCGCGGAGACGGACGGCATGGCGATGCCTTTCGAGACGTAACGGAGATCGAGGCCGTATGTGTCTCACGCGCGGATGCCGCTTCGTGCTCATTTTTCGAGCACCGACGACAACGCCGCCGCCGGACGTTCCGATTATAGGAACGTCCGGCGGCGGCGTGAAGAGGAGAGCGGGTTACGCCGGGATCTTGAGGCGCGGGACGCCCGCGGTCACGGGGCGGAGCTCCCGCTGCGGTGCTTCGGGGATCTCCTGGTCGAGCGCGACGATGAGCCCGGCCGACGACGTCGCGGCGTTCGCCATGTCGCGCACGGCCGCGGGGTTCAGCACCTCCATGTCGGCGGTGTCGAAGACGAAGCGGAGCGGGATGGACGGCTGCAGCCAGATCGAGGAACGGCCGTCGTCGGCGGTCCACGACATCATGAAGCTTTCGTTGCGACGCAGCTTCGTCGCGATGACCACCTTCAGGTGTGCGAGCAGGCGGTCCGGGATCTCGATTCGGGTGTCGGAGTTTCCGTAGTGGAGCTGTCCCATGCTGTCCTCCTGAGATCGTCGGGTCGGGGAAGTGTTGGTTCCCTTGTTAAGTATCTAGCCAGACAAGACAGTTTCTGTCAATTCCTAGTTCCTAAGTATCTCACGTCCTGTGAAAGATGCCTAGTGTCAAGGTCGGCTAGTGTTCTAAGATGCTCGCTAGGAGGTGGCAACCCGATGCTTCAAAACGTCGTCCGTCATGAAGGACTTCACCTCTATGCGGATCAGCCCCGCGACGAGGTCGGCCGCCGGCTGAGCGATGCCGTTCTGCAGCTACGCCGTGCAGAGCAGGTGCAGGCCGGGCTCGCCGTGCGCGCGGCCGAGCTGTCGGCGATCGATCTGACCGCATTGCGCTATCTCGTGCAGGGGCACCGCGACGGGCGCGACCTCGGGCCGAAAGACCTCATCGTCATGCTCGCCACCTCGAGCGCGACCGTGACCAACGTCGTCGAGCGTCTCGCCTCGAAGGGGCTCGTCGAGCGGGTGCAGCACCCCAGCGACCGTCGCGCGCACTACCTGGTGCCCACGGAGTCGGCGATCGAACGCGTGGACGAGGCCTTCGCCGCCCACCACCGCGCGATCGTGAGCGTCATCGATCAGCTCGACGACGAGCGCGCCGCGATCGCGGCAGAGGTCATCGGGATGCTCGCCGCTGCGCTCGACGACGTCGCCGAGCGCAGCGCCTGACCCCGAACACGCACAAGGGCCGGTTCGCACGTCAGTGGGAACCGGCCCTCGCCTTCGTCTGTCAGCTGTCTTCGCCCTCGGCCTGCGAGGGGTGACCTGGAGCCTCTTCGGGCGCCTCGCCCGTATCGGGGTGCTCCGGGTCTGCGCCTTCGGCCTGGCTGGGCTTCGCGTCGTCTCGTGACATCGACGGTCTCCTTTCGCGGTGGCTTGTCGTCTTCTGGCTATCACGCTTGTTCCGCCCTCGCCATCCCCTGGCCCCGGCCCGGGCGTCGTGCTTACGGTCGGGCCATGTCCGACTCATCTGATTCCCTGACCGACGAAGACGCCCGTCGAGAAGAGCTGCTGCGCGCCGGCGGATCGACCGAGGCCGACGCGGCACCCCGCATCGAGACGAGCGAGCACGACGGCGTCACGCGCATCGACATCGCCGACACGGCGGCCGTGCGACCCGGGCCCGGACCCGGCACGCCCGAAGCGGACGGCGACGACACGGAGGAGGCACGATGAAGGCGCTGACCTGGCAGGGGCGACGCAATGTCTCCGTGGAGACCGTGCCCGACCCCGAGATCCTCGAGCCGACGGATGCGATCGTGAAGATCACCTCGACGGCGATCTGCGGCTCCGACCTGCACCTGTACGAGATCTTCGGACCGTTCATCGACAGCGGCGACGTGCTCGGCCACGAGCCGATGGGAGTCGTCGTCGAGGTCGGCTCGGCCGTCACGAATCTCGCCGTCGGCGACCGCATCGTCGTTCCCTTCAACATCTCCTGCGGACACTGCTTCATGTGCCGGCGCGGGCTGCAGTCGCAGTGCGAGACCACGCAGGTCACCGAGTACGGCAGCGGAGCATCGCTGTTCGGCTACACCAAGCTCTACGGCCAGGTCCCGGGCGGACAGGCCGAGTACCTCCGCGTCCCGCTCGCCGACTACAACCACATCCTCGTCGGCGCCGACCTGCCCGACGACCGGTACCTGTTCCTCAGCGACATCCTCCCCACGGCATGGCAGGGCGTCGAGTACGCGAACGTGCCCGAGGGCGGGACGCTCGCCGTCATGGGGCTCGGCCCGGTCGGTCAGTTCGTCGCGCGCGTCGGTGTCCACCGCGGCTACCGCGTGCTGGCCGTCGATCCCGTCGCCGAGCGTCGCGCGATGGCCGAGCGACACGGCGCCGACGTCTTCGACCTCACCGACTCGGTCGTCGACGAGCTGCGCGACCTCACCGACGGGCGGGGAGCGGATGCCGTCGTCGACGCCGTCGGCATGGAGGCGCACGGCAACCCCGGCGTGGCCACCGTGCACAAGGCGCTGGGGCTGCTGCCCGACGCCCTCGCCCAGAAGGTGATGGAGACCGGCGGGCTCGACCGGCTCGCCGCCCTCCATTCGTCCATCGACATCGTCCGCCGCGGCGGCACGGTGTCCCTCAGCGGTGTGTACGCCGGTGAGGCGGACGTGATGCCGATGAAGACGATGTTCGACAAGCAGCTGAGCCTGCGCATGGGGCAGTGCAACGTCAAGCGTTGGGTCGACGACCTCCTGCCCCTTGTCGAGGACCCCTCCGACCCGCTCGGCGTGATGGATCTGACGACGCACCGGGCGCCGCTCGCCGACGCGCCGGGCCTCTACGAGATGTTCCAGAAGAAGGAGGACGGTTGCATCAAGGTGGTGCTGCAGCCGTGACCCCCGCCGATCGAGGAGGCCGCCATGGCGCGTAACGTCCGGGTGATGAACTGCGCACCGGAGGATGTCTTCGCGGTGCTGAGCGACGGGTGGCTGTTCCCGGCCTGGGTCGTCGGCGCCTCGCGCATGCGCGACGTGTCCGACTCGTGGCCCCGCGAGGGCTCCCGCCTCCACCACTCGTTCGGTGCCTGGCCGCTCGTCATCGACGACACCACGTCGGTGCTCGAGTACGATCCGCCGCGGCGCATGGTGCTCCAGGCGCGCGGCTGGCCGATCGGCGAGGCCCGCATCACCCTCGACGTCAAGCCGCGCGGCGACAGCTGCGTCGTGCGCATCCAGGAGGTCGCGGCGGAAGGTCCGGGCTCGCTGATCCCGCAGCCTCTCCTCGACCTGCCGCTGATGGTGCGCAACGCCGAGACGCTGCGCCGGCTGGCGCACCTGGCGGAAGGCGGCGCGGGACGGTGACGACCGAGTACGACGCCGTCATCGTCGGCTCGGGGCCGAACGGGCTGGCGGCGGCGGTCACCCTGGCGCGTTCGGGGCTGGCGGTCGCGGTCTTCGAAGCCGAGGATCATTTCGGCGGCGGCGCGGCATCGGGGGAGATCACCCTGCCGGGCTACCTGCACGACCTGTGCTCGGCGGTGCATCCGCTCGCCTTCGAGTCGGCCTTCTTCCGCGAGTTCGGGCTGCGCCGGCGCGTCGACTTCGTTGTCCCCGAGGTGTCGTACGCGCATCCCCTCGACGATCGCGCTGCGCTCGCCTACCGCGACCTCGACCGCACGGCCGATGCGCTCGGGGCAGACGGCCCCGCGTATGCGCGCCTCATGGCGCCGCTCGTCGACCGGGTGCGCGGCATCGCCGACTTCACGGGAGGGTCGCTGCTGCGGGTGCCCGGAGACCCGATCGCGGCCTTCTGGTTCGGGCTGCGCACGCTCGAGCAGGGCACTCCGGCCTGGGGGCTGCGGTTCCGCGAGCAGACCGCCCCCGCCCTCATGTCGGGCGTCGCCGCGCACACGATCCTCGGACTCCCCAGCCTCGCGGCGGCAGGCGGCGGCCTCACTCTCGCGACCTACGGGCACGCGCGCGGGTGGCCGATTCCGCTCGGGGGCAGCGGCGCCATCGTCGCGGCCATGATCGACGACATCCGTGCTCACGGCGGCGAGCTGTTCGCGGGCCGCCGCATCCGATCGCTCGACGAACTGCCGCCGGCGCGCGCCGTTCTGCTCGATGTGACCCCGCAGGCCCTCATCGAGATGTCGGGGGAGCGGATGCCGTCCCGCTACCGGCACCGCCTCGAGCGCTTCCGTTACGGCGATGCGGTCGCCAAGGTGGACTTCGCCCTCTCGGCGCCCGTGCCGTGGCGCGACGCCGAGATCGCGCGCAGCGGCACCGTGCATGTGGGGGGAACGCGCGCGGAGATCGCCGCGTCGGAGAACGCCGTCCGGGCAGGCCACCTGCCCGATGCGCCGTACGTGCTGGTTGCCCAGCCGTCGCTCTTCGACGAGACGCGTGCGCCCGGCGACCATCACACCCTGTGGGCGTACACGCACGTTCCCGCGGGGAGCGAGGTGGACCGCACCGACGCGATCGTCCGTCAGATCGAGCGCTTCGCGCCCGGTTTCCGCGACACGATCATCGCCACCCATTCCGAGACGGCGCAGCAGGTCGCCGCACGCAACCTCAACTACCCCGACGGCGACATCTCGGCCGGCGTGCCTTCGCTCGACCAGCTGATCGCCCGCCCCGTGCTCGCGCGAGACCCGTGGCGCACGCCCATGGACGGCGTCTACCTGTGTTCGTCCTCGACGAGCCCCGGGCCGGGCGTACACGGTCTCGGTGGTTGGTGGGCGGCCCTCAGTGCACTGCGTCACGAGTTCGGTGTTCTCACGCGCCCCGACTTGTCGCCGCGCGCCTAGGTGCGGGTCTCCTCATCCGCGACGGCGCCTCGCGGGGTGATGTCGTCCAGGCGGCCGGGACCATCGGCCTTGCACGGCACCGGCCAGGTCGACCAGCCGCCGTATCGCGTCAGTGCGTGGCGCGGCGGTATCGGATGTGGGTTGCCAGTGGGGAGTGCAGGGCCTCGACGGGCTCGAACCCGAAGGCGCCGACCCCGTCGAAGAGACGTTCGCCGGCTCCGAGGAGAACCGGGGCGATATCGAGGACCAGCTCGTCGATGACGTCGGCCGCGAGCGCTTGGCGGACGGTGGATGCTCCGCCAGCGATGTCGACGCCCCTGCCGTCGGCGGCGGCGAGGGCCCGCGCGTAGGCGGTGTCGAAGCCCTCGGTCACGAAGTGGAAGGTCGTGCCGCCGGTCATCTCGATCGGCTTGTGCGGGTAGTGCGTAAGCACGAACACGGGCGCGTGGTACGGCGGCTCGGCGCCCCACCACCCCTGCCAGGCATCGTCCCACTCCCCGCGAACAGGCCCGAACATGTTGCGTCCCATCACATACGCGCCGCGGGGACGCATGAGCCAGGAGGTGGCGATGCGGTCGGCATCGTTCGCGCGCGGATCGCCCATGTGCCAGGGATGCAGCTCCTGGCCCCGGACGCCGAGGCCGTCGTTGAGACTTTGCTCGGGGCCGGCGACGTACCCGTCGAGTGACATGGACATGTGGCAGGTGGTGTCGGCCACCGTCTTATCCATGTTCCCGGTCATGAGGCGGCAGTGGTGACGTACGCATCGAGGCCTGCGAGGGTCTGGTTCCCGCCTTCGACGGCGTGATACTTCTCCGCCGCCTCGTCGCGCAGAGCTTTCGTGGGGAACATGGTGCGCAACTCCACCCGTGTCGCCGCACCGTGGGACGTGAACGACAGGACGGTCGTGAAGGCGTTCGGATCTCCTTCGCGTTCACCGTGCAGCAGCGTGATGCGCTCAGGGCGGGCGATCTCCTCCCAGACGATCCATTCGGGGTAGTCGACGCCGTCAGGACCCCGCATGGTGAACTCCCACACCCCGCCGACCGCGAAAACGAACGACCGCGTCGTGGTCGTGAACCCCTCCGGTCCCCACCACTGCGAGAGGTGCCGCACCTCGGTGAAGGCTTCGAACACCCGCTCACGCGGGGCGGCGATCACACGCGAGACCATGATCTCGCGGTCGCTCGTATCGGTCATTGCTCCTTCTCCGTGAGCCCGCTGGCGGGCCGCGCGTCGTCCCCGACAAGCCGCCGCACGTACGCGTCCAGGCGGCCGAGGCTCTCGCTCCAGAATCCCTCGAAGCCGCCCGTCCACTCGTGGACCGGCCGAAGCCCTCTCGCATCCAGGCCGTACACCCGCTGCTTGCCGGCCGTGCGGTGATGCACCAGCCCGACCTCGCGCAGCACCCGCAGGTGCTTCGAAGTGCCGGGCTGGGTCAGCCCCAACTCCCGAGCCACCTCGCCGGCGGGACGGTCGCCGGTGCGCAGGAGCGTCAGAATCGCACGCCGCTGCGGTTCCGCGATCGCGTTGAAGACGTCCGATGTCGTCGCTGCACGGGCCATACCACGCATCATATACCCATATGAGTAAGTGACCCGCACGACCGATCAGCAGGCACGGTCTAGGTGCGGGTGCCGCCGGAGTCAAGCACCGGTGCTGCGGCACGCCGCGCTCCTACAGTGGACGGATCATCGTCGTCTGCGGGAGGTTCCATGGTGTCCGGTGCGTCCGAACCCGAGTCCGTCGCGCGCGCGGTCGAGCGGCTCCGTCTCGCGGAAGCGAGTCTCTCGCGCCGGAGACAGAGCGATTGCGGTCCGAGCGAGACGGCCCGAGCCGCGATGCGCGTGGTCTACGACAGCGCGGATGCCGGCAAGCGGGTGACCCCGACCGACATCGCCGCGACGCTCGGGGTCTCGACCCCGACGGCCACGACGATGCTCAAGCGGCTTCGCGAGGGCGGTCTGGTCGCGTTCGAGCGCAATCCCGACGACGGCCGGAGCAAGTACGTCGTGCCGACGGACCGCAACGCCGACGTCGAGGGCGTCGATCCCCTCACCGTGCGGGTGCGCGACATCGCGCGCGGGCTCGACGGCGAAACGGCGGCGAAGCTGGCGACGCTGCTCGACGCGATCGCGGACGCGGTCGACGAGGAGTGCCGCTGAGGTCAGGCGTCGGCCGTGGCCGGCTCGGGAACGACGCGGAGACCGTTCGCGCCCCCCGCCTCGAGCATGAGGGCCTCGACCCAGTGACGATTGATCGTCGGCGGTCGGCTGCCGCTGAAGAGGAACACCATCGGAACCGCCGGATGCACCCACACGCTGAACAGCCCGCTGTCGACTGAGCGGTGGAACATGAAGGGCTCGTTGCGTCGCAGTTTGTTCATGAAGACGACCCGCAGATGCGCGAGGAGACGGTCCTCGACATCGAACGTCCGTCCCTGGCTGCCGTAAACGAGTGTTCCCACGGCCCGAGGCTAATCGCGGGGGCGTGCCTAACTAATTCTGATTAGTTAGCAAAACTAGAAACGGGCACGGCTGCCTAACCGCATCGATCGCTTCTGTCAAGCGGGTAGGCGCGGGTGCGTCCGGCCGCGACACTCTACGCAGAGCGATGGGAGTGGTCATGGTCCTGGATATGTCACCGATCGCCCGCAAGCCCAGCGCCGTGCGTCTGGCCACGGCGGGTGCCCTGCGTCAGCTGCCCACGCGGCGACCCGAGGCCGCCGGCCCGGAGTCCGACATCCGCTGGGAGCTCGTCGACGTCGACCGCTATGAGGTTCGCGAGGGCGAGGTCATCCTCGGGTACATCGACGTGGTCGGAGCGGTGTTCGTCGCTCTCGGCGGCCCCTGGTACTCGGCCGCCGTCGAGCTGCGGCAGACCCTGCGCTTCGACGAGGCCGTGCAGACGCTGCGCTCCACGCGGCGCCACTGAGCCCGCCGAACGAGGCGACCTCGGCCTCGTAGGCTGGGGTGATGATCCGAATCGCCACCATCGGCACGAGCGTCATCACCGACGCCTTCATCGGCGCGGCATCCCGCACCCCCGGTATCGAGGTGGCTGCGGTGTCCTCGCGCGACGCGGCGAAAGCACGAGCGTACGCTGATCGCCTCGGCGTCGCGGAATCGTTCGCCGGACTCGACGACCTGCTCGCCGACCCGCGGATCGACGCCGTCTACGTCGGCTCGCCGAACTCCGCCCACGGCGGACAGGTGGCCGCTGCCATCGAGGCGGGCAAGCACGTGCTCGTCGAGAAGCCCGCCGTGGCGACCGCCGAGGAATGGGACGACCTCGTCGAACGATCGCGCGCTGCCGGCGTCGTCCTCCTGGAGGCGATGCGCACGGCCTACGACCCCGGCATCGTCGCCCTGCGCGAGCGGATCGCGACCCTCGGCGTCCTCCGTCGCGCGTCCTTCCACTACGCCAAGCGGTCGTCCCGCTACGACGCGGTGCTTGCGGGCGAGACCCCCAACATCTTCGATCCCGCGATGGGCGGGGGAGCCCTCGCAGACCTCGGCGTCTACGGCGTGCACGCGACCGTGCTGCTGTTCGGCGAGCCTCTCGGGGTGTCGGCCTCGTCGGTGCCGATCGCCACGGGAGCCGACGGAGCGGGTCTGGCGGTGCTGGAGTACCCGGGCCTCGTCGTCGACGTCGCTTACTCGAAGATCACCTCGGCCGTGCGGCCGAGCGAGATCCAGGGCGAAGACGCGACGCTCCTGATCGACCACCTCGCGAGCCCCCGGCGCCTCACGCGCATCGGTCTCGACGGCGCCGAGTCGACGTGGGAATCGGATGCCGCCGTCGACGTCCTCGATGGCGAGGTCGCGCGCTTCGTCGAACTCGTCGAGGGGGGAGTCGCGCCCGACGAAGATCAGGCTCGCACCTCGCAGACCCTCCGCACCCTCGAGCGCATCCGACGGGCAGCCGGCTGACGCACTCCCGCATCGCGCTGTCAAGGCCCTGGGGTTTCGCGGCGTCTCCGCGCATCCTCGTGCCATGCACGACTCGGGATTGCGCTGGGATGAGATCGCTGAGGATGCCTGGCGGGTGTGCGATCCGGCGCGCCCGTCGTCCGACGCCGATGCCGTCGTCGCCTACGTCGAGCGACGGAAGGACGGCATCCTGGAAGTGGTGTGGCTCTGCGGGACCGCCGGCACCGAGACCTTCGCCTCCATCGACGAAGCGGCTGCCGCCGTCAGCCACCGGTACGCGGCCTCGCGTCGGACGGGCTCGCCGCTCGCGACGAAGCCGATCCCCATCGCGCACCGGCCCCCGCTCTCTCCGGCGTGAGGCGTTCAGCCGCGCAGACGATCGAGAAGGAGCCCGACCGCGGCGTTGACGCTCGCGTCGATCACCTGCTCGGGGTCTCCGTCGAGCTCGAGGAGCACGTGTCCGGTGCCCGCGTCGTTGCTCCACCCCAGGTAGACGGTTCCGGGTTCGTGACCGTCATGGGGCTCGGGCCCGCCGACACCGGTCACCGACACGGCCAGGTCTGCGCCGGTCAGGTCGCGGACGGCTCCGGCCAGGTGCTCGGCGCACTCCGGGGAGCAGGGGTCGATGCCCTCGGCGAGGCCCAGCACGCGCTGCTTCGTCTCGAGCCGGTAGGCCACGACGCCGCCCGCGAACCATTCTCCGGCGCCCTCTGCGGCGCCGACCGTGGCCGCGAGGTTGCCCGAGGTCAGCGATTCGGCGACGGCCACGACCGTGCCGGTCTCCTGCACGCGGCGGGCGAGTTCCTCGATGTCAGTCATAACTCCTCCTGGACAGACCCTACGTACGCCGCGTCGGGGCGGGCGCGGGGATTGTCCTGGATTCGGCGCGGTGATATCGCGCGCCGGGCTCGTTACGGTGGGGGGATGGAGGAGCATCGGGCCGGACCGCGGCGCAGCGAGCACGCGCGCCTCGCCGTGCTGACGGCCGCGGCCGAGCTCCTCGCGAAGGGCGGCTACGAGAACCTCACGATCGAGGCCATCGCTCGGGAGGCGTCGGTCGGCAAACAGACGATCTACCGATGGTGGCCCTCACGTGCGGCGATCCTGACCGAGGCGCTGCTCGAGGGCATGATCCTCCAGCAGCAGCTGGTCGTGCGAGACACCGGCGATCTCCGGCGTGACCTCGCCGAGTGGATGTCGCGGGTGTGGACCGTCCTCGATGCACCTCAGGGACGGCTGCTGCTGCGCTCGCTCGTTGCGGCGGCGACCGAGGACGCGGCCATCGGCGAGCTCCTGCGTGACCGACTCAGCGCCGACGGCGGCATCCGCGCGCGCATCGTCGCCCACGGCGACCCGGCGCTCGCGGCGGTCGAGATCGGAGACGCGGTCGCGGGCTGGATGATCATGCGCGCGCTCTCGGGTGCGGCGCCCACGCCGGACGGCATCCGGGCGATCGTCCAGGTCCTCGTCCCGGGTTAGGGTTGACGAGACGCCGCGTCTCGTCAAGACGTCCACATCCCGAAGGAGTCGTCGATGGCCGAGTTGCTGTACCGCTTGAGCAAGGGGGCCGCACGCCGGGCCTGGCTCGTCGTCGTGGCATGGGTGGCGGTGCTCGGGATCGCCGGCGGTGCATTCGCTCTCGGCTTCGGCGGTCTCTCGTCGAGCTTCGACATTCCGGGGACCGCCTCGTCGAAGGTCACCGACCGGCTCTCCGAGGAGCTCCCCGACTTCGCCGGCGCCGCCGGGACCGTCGTCTTCCACGCCGAGGACGGCGCTCTGACCGACCAGCAGCGTGCCGCCATCTCCGATCTCGTCGCCACCGCGACCGATCTCCCCGACGTCGCGACGGTCAACGACCCGTTCGAGGCCGAGGCCCAGCGCGCGGCGCAGGCGCAGCAGGTCGCCGACGGCCGAGCGCAGCTCGACGCCGCACGCGACCAGCTCGACGCCGGACAGGCGCAGCTCGATCAGGGCACGACGCAGCTGGCGCAGGGCCAGGCGCAGCTCGACGCCGCACGGGCGCAGGCCGAGGCCGCCGGGGCTCCTGCGGCTCAGTTCGCAGCCCTCGATGCGCAGCAGGCGGCCCTCGACGCCGGACGCGCCGAGCTGGAACGGCAGCAGGCCGCCCTCGACGCGGGACGGGCCGAGCTCGACGCGCAGGCCGAGACCGCCGACCTCGGCGGCCGCCTGCTCAGCCTTGCCGAGGGCATCGCGCTCGTCTCACCCGACGGCTCGACGGCAACGGTCAACGTCGCCTTCACGCTGCCCCGCCTCGAGCTGCCGCAGGACGCGAAGGATGCCGTCGTCGAGCACTTCACCGCCGAGCCGATCCACGGCGTCGAGGTGGGCTTCTCGACCGAGATCTCGCAGGGCGTGCCGAAGATCCTCGGTATCGGCGAGGCCGTCGGCGTGGCCGTGGCCGCCGTCGTGCTGCTCGTCATGCTCGGCAGCCTCATCGCCGCGGCGCTGCCGCTCGTGACCGCGATCATCGGGGTGGGCGTCGGCGTGCTCGGGGTGCTGTCGCTGTCGGGCGTCGTGCAGATGGCGTCGGTGACCCCGGTGCTCGGGGTCATGCTGGGGCTCGCGGTCGGCATCGACTACGCACTCTTCGTTCTCAACCGGCACCGCAAGCAGCTGCTGCGCGGCATCGACCTGCACGAGTCGATCGGCCTCGCCGGCGGCACGGCGGGCAACGCCGTGGTCTTCGCCGGCTCGACGGTCGTCGTGGCGCTTCTCGCGCTCAACATCACCGGCATCCCGTTCCTCGGTCTCATGGGCACGGCGGGGGCCGTCTGCGTCGCGATCGCGGTGCTCATCGCGATCACCCTGCTGCCGGCGCTCCTCGGGCTGCTGGGACTGCGGGTGCTCGGACGCCGCGCCCGCCTGCGCATCGGTCAGCCCGACGCCGTCACGACGCCGACGCGCGCGATGCCGACCTGGCGCGCTGTGACGACCGCCGTCGTGTCGGTCGGACTGCTCCTCGTCCTCGCCGTTCCCGCACTGTCGATGCGGGTGGGCCTGCCCGACGGCGCGTCCGAGCCGGAGGGATCGTACGGCCAGCGCGCGTTCGAGCTCACCGACGATGCGTTCGGACCCGGCGCCAACTCGCCGCTGCTGGTGACGGCGAGTCTGCCGGGCGGCCTCGACGAGACCGAGCAGCTGCGCGCGCAGGTCGCCGTCGCCGAGGCGATCGCCGAGCGCGATCACGTCAGCGCCGTCGCACCGATCGCCGTGTCCGACAGCGGCGCGGTCGCCGCGTTCCAGGTCATCCCCGCCGAGGGGCCGAGCAGCGTCGCGACCGAGGACCTCGTGCGCGACCTGCGCTCGCTGCCGCCGATCGGCGGCGAGTACGAACTGGGAGTCGCCGGACAGGCCGCGATCAACATCGACATCTCCGAGGGGCTCGTCGGCATCCTCCCGATCTACCTCGCCGTCGTCGTGGGGCTCTCTCTCGTCATCATGATCGTCGTCTTCCGGTCGCTCGTCGTGCCGCTGATCGCGACGGGCGGATTCATCCTGTCGCTGTTCGCGACCTACGGAGCCGTCGTCGCGGTGTTCCAGTGGGGCTGGGGCGCCGAGCTCATCGGGCTGCACACCACCGGGCCGATCCTGAACTTCCTGCCGGTCATCCTCGTCGGCATCCTGTTCGGTCTCGCGATGGACTACCAGCTGTTCCTCGCATCGGGCATGCGCGAGGCGTACGTCCACGGCTCCGAGGCGCGGCTCGCCGTCATGCAGGGCTTCCGCGCCGGACGCTCGGTCGTGATCGCGGCCGCGCTCATCATGGTGTCGGTGTTCGGCGGCTTCATCTTCGCCGAGGCCACGATCATCCGCTCGATGGGCTTCGGTCTCGCCTTCGGCATCCTGGTCGATGCCCTCGTGGTCCGCATGCTGCTGATGCCGGCGCTCATGCACCTCATCGGGCGCGGTGCCTGGTGGCTGCCGCGGTGGCTCGACCGCATCCTGCCGGATGTCGACGTCGAGGGCGCCAAGCTCGAGCGCACGCATCCGCACGTCTGACCCCGCATCGCCCGCGAGAATCAGTGCTCGCCGTGGGAATCGGTCACAGCCGCCGATTCCCACCGCGAATGCTGATTCTCGCCGCGGATGCTGACCCGCCGCGCGGGCGGGCGGGTCAGAAGGCGGTGAGGTCGGCGCGCAGGCCCTGGCCGGTGTGCTCAGTGCGCAGGATGCCGCGCCGCCGCAGCACCGGCACGAGCTCGTCGAGCGCCCGATGGAGAGTGACGGGATGGAAGTCGCCCGAGAAGATCAGGCCGTCGTTGTCGGCGTCGTCGCCGAGCGCCTGGATGACGTCGGCGATCTCCTCGGCCGTGCCCACGGTGCCGCCCGCGCCGTCGGTCACGCGGCCCAGCCGGGCCTTGCCTGCCAGGATGTCGCGCAGCGGCGCCTCGGAGAAGTCGGCGTGGCGACCGAGCAGTCCCTTGATCGTGCCTTTCGAGACGTGGTCCCCGAAGATCGCGGGGTCGAGGGGGCGATCGAGGTCCAGCGCGGTGAGGTCGGTCTCGAGATCGCTCGACCACGCCTCCGCGACCTCGCGCAGCGCCGCCTCGTCGGGATGCCGCGACGCCTCGACGATCCGCTCGGCCTCGTCGATCGAGCTCGCGACGATCGGCTTGAACACGAAGAACGTCTTGACGGCGTCGGCGTCGCGCCCCGCAGCGGTCGCCGCCTCGCGCACGCGCGCCCGGTAAGCGCGGATGCTGGCCGGGTCGAGGTTCGACAGCGCGAGCTGGATCTCGGAGTTGGCGCCGGCGAAGCCGATGCCGCGGGGCGAGCCGCCGGGTGAGGCGACGATCGGGTCGCCCGACGGCAGCGGCTCGGCGTTGAGCGGGCCGTCGAAGGAGAAGTACTCGCCACGGTGCTGCACGGCGTGGATCTTCGAGCCGTCGGCGTAGATCTGCGTGTCGGGGTCGGCGATCAGGGCGTCGTCGTCCCAGCTGTGCCAGAGCAGGCGCAGGGCGTCGAGCCATTCCTGCGCCCGGTCGTAGGCGGCGTCGTGACCGAGGCGCTCCGTGCCGAAGTGGTGCGCCGAACCGACATCGGTGACGACGTTGAGCCCGAGCCTGCTGCCGCTCAGGTGCTGGAGCGACGCGAACTGGCGTGCCGCGAGATAGGGCGGCCAGGCGGCGGGATTGACGGTCGGGATGACGCCGAGATGCTGGGTCGCGGCGAAGAGGTACGGCGCAAGGGTCCAGGGGTCGTGCTTCGGCCCGCCGTAGGCCTTGCGAACGCGGAGGTTGAGGGTCTCGGGCGTGATGCCCACCGAGAGGGCGTCCTCGATGAGGACGAAGTCGAAGCCGGCCTGCTCGAGCTCACGCGCCGAGTGCTGATAGAGGTCGGGCTTCTGCCACGGCCAGTTCCACCGCTGGTAGGGCCGCGCCCACCCGTGCGGCCCGAAACCCCGCGACAGGAACCATCCGAAGTGCTGAGTGCGCGTCATGCCGGCACCGCCTCGACGGTTCGGGCACGCGCGGCGGTGAGTCCTCGCTCGAGATCGGCGGTGAGGTCGCCGACATCCTCCAGCCCGATCGACAGACGCAGCAGCCCGGGACCGACGCCGATGCGTTCGAGGTCGGCGTCGCTGCGGCTCGCGTGGGTGGTGGTGGCCGGATGCAGCACGAGCGAGCGGACGTCGCCGAGGTGCGTCATCGGCGTGAACAGGCGCACGCTCGCAGTGAAGGCCTCCGCTGCGGCGCGGCCCCCCGCGAGGGTGAACGAGAACAGCGCGCCCTGTCCGGAGGGGAGGAGTCGGAGGGCGAGGTCGTGGTCGGGGTGCGATGCGAGTCCGCTGTAGTCGACACCGGCGACCTCGGGGCGGGTCTCGAGCCAGGCGGCCAGAGCCGCCGCCGTCCGCGACTGGCGCTCGACCCGCAGAGACAGCGTCTCGACGCCCTGCAGCAGCAGGAAGGCGTTCAGGGGCGAGGGCGAGGGACCGAAGCGCATCGCGACGCGACGGGCGGCGTCGAGGAAGGCCCGTTCGCGGGACCGGTCGACGAAGGTCCGGCCGTCGGGCCCCGTCTCCACCGCGATCTGGCGGAAGCGGCGGGGGACGGCATCCCAGGAGAACCGGCCGCCGTCGACGATGACGCCGCCCAGGGCGGTGCCGTGGCCCGAGAGGAACTTCGAGGCGGAGTGGACGACGATGTCGGCGCCCAGCTCGAGCGGCCGCAGCAGGTACGGGGTCGCGAGGGTGGAGTCGACCACGAGCGGGATGCCGTGGCGGTGCGCGATCGCGGCGACGGCGGGGATGTCGAGCACGCCGCCCCGCGGGTTGGCGATCGTCTCGGCGACGAGGGCGCGCGTGCGCGGCCCGATGGCCGCCTCCCACGCCGCCGGATCGCGCGGATCGTCGACGAAATCGGTCGTGATGCCCAGGCGCGCGAGGTCGGACCGCAGCAGCTCGCGTGTGCCCTCGTAGATCGCCGACGCCGCCACGACGTGGTCGCCGGCCTCGAGGATGGTCAGCAGCGCCGTGGAGGTCGCCGCCTGTCCGCTGCCCACGAGCAGCGCGCCGACTCCGCCCTCGAGGTCGGCGATCCGGCGCTCGGCGGCGGCCGCCGTCGGATTGCCCACCCGCGTGTAGCTGAAGCCCGTGTCGGGGTCCGCGAAGCGGCCCTCGCCGTCGGCGAGGTCGTCGAACTCGAATCCGGCGGTCAAGTAGATGGGCGTCGCGCGCGACCCGTACGGGTCGTAGCCGCGCGCGCCGGCGTGCAGCTGACGCGTCGCGAAGGCGAGGGGTTCGACGCTGTTCTCGGGTGCGGGCATGGCTGGAAGAGTACGGCGGGCCCCGCCACCGCCGCGCACGCGCCGTCACGCTGCGTCACGCTGCGTCACGCGAGGGGTGCCGCGTGCCCTCGTGTTGCGCCGTGTGTTCTCTCGTTTCCGCATGTTGCGCCGGGCAGGGCGGGGGATCGTCGTTGCTGGTCAGCATGGGGTCATGTCCCCTCTGGTGAGCGTCGACGACCTCGCCGCCGAGATCGCCGCGGACGCTCCCGTGCGTCTGCTCGACGTCCGGTGGCGATTGGACCGTGCCGAAGGGCGACCCGACTATCTCGCCGGCCACCTGCCCGGCGCCGTGTACGTCGATCTCGAACGCGAGCTCGCACGTCCCGGGGTCCCCGAGCAGGGACGGCATCCGCTTCCCGATCGCGCCGACCTCGAGGCGGCGGTGCGCCGCTGGGGAGTGAATGCGGGCGACCGGCTCGTCGCGTACGACGACAACGACGGGGTCGCCGCAGCCCGGGCATGGTGGCTGCTTCGTCGGCACGGTCTCGACATCCGCGTTCTCGACGGCGGCTTTCGAGCGTGGGTGGCGTCGGGGCGTCGCCTCGAGCGCAGCGACCGCGCGGCGCCGATCGGCGACGTCGACCTCGTGCCGGGCCGGGGCGGGCTCGCCGACATCGACGAGGCAGCCGTCGCTCCCGCGCTCGGCGTGCTGCTCGATGTGCGTGCCCCGCAGCACTATCGCGGTCAGGTGGCGGGGGCCGATCCGGTGAGCGGGCACATCCCGGGCGCCGTCAACCTCCCGACGGTCACTCACATCGCGCCCGACGGTCTGCTGCGTAGCGCGGAGGAGATCCGCACGTCGCTGGCCGCCGTCGGCATCGGCGCCGGCACGGACGTCGTCGTCTCGTGCAGCTCGGGCATCGCCTCCGCCCATACGGCGCTCGCCTTCGCCGTCGCGGGATACCCGCGGGTCCGGGTCTTCGCCGGGTCGTGGAGTCAGTGGTCGCGCGACCCCGGGCGCCCCGTCGCGACGGGATCGAGCCCGTCCGGAGCCATCAGCGTGGTGTGACCGAGGGGGCGCGTGTGCCCGAGTGTGCGCGTGTGACCGTGGATTCAGTCCGCGAGCGCGGAGTGCTCGCTGAGGCGGTGCCAGGTGCGGTTGTGGTAGACGAGCGCTTCGCCGTGGCCGCCCGGCTCGACGTCGCGCTCGACGTGCGACTGCAGGGCGTGGCCGGCGATGACGATCGAGCCGCCGGCATCCATCCGTGACACGACCGAGCAGCGGACCCAGGCGCGGACACCGCGGTAGACCGGCTCGCCCGTGGTCAACCGCGACCACGAGGAGGTGTCGGCGAAGCGGTCGACGCCGCTCGTGGCGCCGAGCTTGGCCAGCGCGAGGTCGTCGGCGTCGAGCAGGTGGACCACGACGGTCTCAGCGGACGAGAGCACGGCCGAAGCGGACGACTGCGCCGAGACCGAGAAGACCAGGAGGGGCGGGTCGGCGCTCACCGACGACACCGAGGTGGCCGTCAGGGCGACCGGTCCGTCGCCGGCGTCCGCGGTGATGACGGCGACGCCGCCGGGGTGTCCGCGGAAGAGCGTCTTGAACTCGTCGGCGGACAGCGATGCGCCCAGATGACGTGACGGGTGCTCTGCGGAGGGGTCGAGGTTCGGCTGCGACATGATCACGACGTTAGTAACCCCCGAGGCCGCGCACATGTTCCGTGTCGCCGAGAGACAGTCGATGACTCCGTGTGACGCGCTCAGTCGCCGACGCGCCGGCTCGCGGCATCCAGAGCGTCGCTCAGGTCGGCGATGAGGTCGTCGACGGTCTCGATGCCGATGGACAGGCGGATGAGCCCGTCGCCGATGCCGAGGCGGTCGCGCTCCTCGGCCGAGAACGAGACGTGGGTCGTCGTCGCAGGGTGCAGGGCCATGGAACGCACATCGCCGATGTTGGTCATGCGGCTGACGACGCGCAGAGAGTCGAAGAAGGCCTCGGCGGCAGGTCGCCCGCCGCGCACGGTGAACGCGAAGACCGAACCGGCGTGTCCGCCGAACCGCGCCTGCGCGATGTCGTGGAAGGCGTTGTGGGGAAGGCCCGCGAAATCGACGCTCTCGACGGCGGGATGGGCATCGAGCCAGGCCGCGACGGTCGACGCGTTCGACAGGTGGCGCTCCATGCGCAGCGACAGCGTCTCGATGCCCTGCTGCAGCAGGAACGAGTTGACCGGCGAGAGGGCGGCGCCGAGGTCGTTGACGATCCCGAAGCGCAGGTAGGCCTCGAAAGCGCGCTCGCCGTGGGCCTCGACGAACGAGGGCTTGCCCGGCGCGGTCGGGTCGGTCAGTCCCGGGAACGAGCGCGACGACCCGGTCCAGTCGAAGCGGCCGCCGTCGACGATCGCCCCCGACAGGGCCGCCCCGTGTCCGGAGAGGAACTTCGTCGACGAGTGGACGACGATGTCGGCGCCGAGCTCGAGCGGTCGGATGAGATATGGGGTCGCCACGGTGTTGTCGACGACGAGCGGGATGCGGTGGCGTCGGGCGATCTGCGCGATGGCGACGACATCGACGAGGTCGTTCTTGGGGTTGGGGATGGTCTCGACGAAGATCGCCTTCGTGTCGGGACCGATCGCCGCCTCCCAATCGGCCTCGCTGCGCGCATCCCGGACGTAGTCGCTCGAGACGCCGAGACGCGCGAAGGTCCGGTCGAAGAGGATGCGGGTGCCGCTGTAGATGCTCGCGGTCGACACGATGCGCTCGCCCGCCCCGGCGAGCCCGAGGAGCGCGGCGGTGATGGCGGCCTGGCCCGACCCCAGGACGATCGCGCCGGAGCCTCCCTCGAGCGAGGCGATGCGGCGTTCGGCGACCTGATGCGTGGGATTGAGGTTGCGCGAGTAGAGCTGTCCCTCGTCGGCTCCGGTGAAGCGCGCCTCGGCCTGGGCGAAGGAGTCGAAGCGGTACGCGGCGGTCAGGTAGACGGGCGTGATGCGGGCGCCGTGGGCCGGCTCGGCCGCCTCGCCCGCGTGCACCTGACGGGTGTCGAAACCGAACCCGTTCCAGTCGTAACGGGGCGACAGGGTCTCGTGGGGGGTCTCGTCGGGACGCAGGCTCACGGGCTCAGGCTAGGGGGCCGGGCGGGCGGCGCCCGATCCTGGCGTCACACGCCGACAGAATTCCCGGCGTGCGTACGATGATCTCGGCCCCCGAGGAGGATGCGTGACGACGACGAACGACCAGGATGCGTGGCTCCGCCGATACGGATCGGTCGCGCCCGCGTCCGACCTGCCGCGGAACCCGGTGCTGGATCTGCTCTACCGCCACCGCTCGGTGCGGGCCTTCGCGCCGGGCGACGTCGACGATGCGACCCTGACGGCGATCATCGGCGCGGCACAGTCCGCGTCGACCAGCTCGAACCTCCAGGCGTGGTCGGTCATCGAGGTGCGGGATCCCGATCGGCTCGACGCGCTCGCCCGGCTCGCCGGGGACCAGGACTTCATCCGCCGAGGCGGCGTCTTCCTCGTCTTCGTCGCCGACTGGGCGCGCGCGGGGGAGCTGGCGCGTCGCGTCGGCGAGCCGGCCGACGCCGTCGGTTACATCGAGAGCACGATCGTCGGCTTCGTCGATGCGGCGCTCGCCGCCCAGAACGCGGTCGTGGCGGCGGAATCGCTCGGCCTCGGCGCCGTGTACGTCGGCTCGGTCCGCAACAACCCGGAGCAGATCGCCGACCTCCTCGGGCTGCCCGAGGGTGCGTTCCCGGCATTCGGCGTCGTGCTCGGCCATCCCGATCCCGACGACCGCGCGGGAGTCAAGCCGCGGCTGCCGCAGAGCGTCGTCCGGCACCGCGAGACCTACCGGTTGCCCGATGACGCCGCGATCGCCGCCTACGACGAGGCCGTCACCGCCTACTACGGCACCCAGGGCGAGAGCCGCGGCTGGCTGCGCGCGGCCATCGCGCGGGTGCGGGATGCCGCGAGCCTGCACGGGCGCCATACGATGCGCGCCTCGCTCGAACGGCGCGGACTGGCCTCGCGCTGACGCGCGACGCCGGGTCGCTCGACAGCGGGGTGGCCCTGGCTTAGGGTGGACGCGTGCAGACCTGTCGTTGTCGTCCCTGAGTGCCCTCGGCACACCCTCGACGACCCCGACAGCACCCGCGCCTCTGAGCGCGCGGACACCGTGAGGACACGCTCGTGCGTTACGCAGAGAACATCGCCGAACTCGTCGGCAACACCCCGCTCGTGCGCCTGAACAGCGTCGCGCGCTCGACGCAGGCCACCGTGCTCGCCAAGATCGAATACTTCAACCCGGGCAGCTCGTCGAAGGACCGCATCGCCGCCCGCATCGTCGAGGCCGCGGAGCGCGATGGGCTGCTGCGGCCCGGCGGCACGATCGTCGAGCCCACGAGCGGCAACACCGGGGTGGGCCTCGCCCTCGTCGCCCAGCAGCGGGGCTACCGGATGGTCTTCGTCGTGCCCGACAAGTTCGCCGGCGAGAAAGTCGCCGTGCTGAAGGCCTACGGCGCCGAGGTCGTGATGACGCCGACGAGCGTGCCCCCCGAGCACCCGGATTCGTACTACAGCGTCTCGGACCGTCTCGCCCGCGAGATCCCGGGCGCGTTCAAGCCGAACCAGTTCGCCAACGCCAACGGGCCGCGCGCGCACTACGAGACGACCGGTCCGGAGATCTGGCGCGACACCGGTGGTCGCGTGACCCACTTCGTCGCCGGCGTCGGCACCGGCGGCACCATCACCGGCACTGGACGATACCTCCGTGAGGCCTCCGACGGAGCGGTGACGATCGTCGGCGCCGACCCGGCCGGGTCGATCTACAGCGGCGACGTCGGCCCCTACCTCGTCGAGGGGGTCGGCGAGGACTTCTGGCCCCAGACCTTCGACCCGTCGGTCGTCGACCGCTACGAGCGCGTCGGCGACCGGGAGGCGTTCGCGATGACCCGGCGCCTGGCGCGCGAGGAGGGGCTGCTCGTCGGCGGGTCGTCCGGCATGGCCGTCGTCGCGGCGCTGCGGACAGCGCGCGATCTCGGCCGCGACGACGTCGTGGTCGTCCTGCTTCCCGACCATGGCCGGGGCTACCTCTCGAAGATCTACGACGACGGCTGGATGCGGGACCACGGGTTCGCCGATCTCGTCGACGCACCCACCACTGACACATCCGATACCGACACATCCGATAACGACACAGCCGATTCCAGGAGCGACGTATGAGCACCCACGATTCCGCCCGCGGCCTCGCGAGCCTCGCCGTCCACGCCGGCCAGGAGTTCGACCCCACGACCGGTGCCGTCATCCCGCCCGTCCACTTCTCGACGACGTTCGCTCAGGACGGCATCGGCGGTCTTCGCGGCGGCTACGAGTACGGCCGTTCGGGCAACCCGACGCGCACGGCGCTGCAGGTCCAGCTCGCCGCGCTCGAAGGCGGCGCCCACGGCTTCTCGTTCGCCTCCGGACTCGCCGCCGAGGACGTCCTGTTGCGCGCGGCGCTTCAGCCCGGCGACGAGGTCCTCCTCGGCAACGACGTGTACGGCGGAACGCACCGCCTCATCGCGCGCGTCCTGGCTCCTTGGGGAGTGAAGCTGCGCGTGGTCGACATGAGCGATCTCGCCGCCGTGCGCGCCGCGGTCGTCGAGCGCGCGCCCCGGGTGCTGTGGGTCGAGACGCCGTCGAACCCGCTCCTGCGCATCACCGACATCGCCGGTCTCGCGGCGGTCGGGCATGAGGCGGGCTCGCTCGTCGTGGTCGACAACACCTTCGCGACGCCGGCACTCCAGCGCCCCCTCGAACTCGGTGCGGACGTCGTCGTGCATTCGACGACGAAGTACCTCGGCGGGCACTCGGATGTCGTCGGCGGCGCGCTCGTACTCGACGACGATGCGCTCGCGGAGAAGATCGGCTTCCTGCAGTACGCGGCAGGAGCGGTGTCGGGCCCGATGGACGCGTGGCTCACGACGCGTGGCATCAAGACCCTCGACGTGCGGATGCAGCGCCACAGCGAGAACGCCGCGGCTATCGCGGCGTTCCTCGAGGGGCACGAGCGGGTGGCGCGGGTGTTCTACCCGGGCCTGGCGTCGCACCCGGGCCACGAGCTCGCCGCATCCCAGATGACGCGTTTCGGCGGCATGCTCTCGCTCGCGCTGGAGTCGGGCGAGGCGGCGCGGCGCTTCGCGGAGTCGACCCGGCTCTTCCAGCTGGCCGAGTCGCTCGGCGGCGTCGAGTCGCTCGTGAACTACCCCGACGCCATGACGCACGCGTCGGTGCGCGGAACCGAAGCGGCCGTGCCGGTCGAGATCGTGCGGCTGTCGGTGGGCATCGAGTCGGTCGACGATCTGCTCGCCGACGTGGAGCAGGCGCTGCGCTGATCCCCCTGGGGCGAGGGCGTCCTAGCGCCGGAACAGTCGCCGACGGCGCCGGGTCGTGGCCGGGGGAGCGGCGGATGCCGCGGCGGCGGCATCCGCGCGGCGCTGACGCCACGCCGCGACCTCGCTCTCCACGTCGCGCGTCGGGGTGACGACGGGCGGTCCGCCCTGCAGCTGACGACGGGCCTCGATGACGCGCCGGTTGAAGTCGGTGACGTACTCCCGCACGTCTTCCTCGCGGGCGAGAGCATCCGCTCGTGCGTCGAACTCGGCGTGTTCGATGCGCAGAGTCAGCGCGGGCGGGCCGAGCCCGGTGAGCTGCTCTTCGCGGATCTTCCGCTTGATCCACCAGTCCGGGTCATGTTGCGGGCCGAGGTCGGCGATGGGCTTCCCGGCGCCGCGCAGATTCTCGAAGTCGCCGCGGCGGATGGCCTGCTGGATCACGGTCTCGACGTAGGCCGCCCGCTCGCGCTCGGTCGGCACCGGGGCCTCGGGCTCGGCGTCCTCGGTCTCCACGCCGTCCTGCCGTGCGCGATAGCGGGCCGCCGCGATGCGCGGGTCGTCGTTCATCCCGTCACCTCTCCTGCGGGTTCGTCGAACCAGGCTACGACGTGTTCGCGGGGCCAGGGCGGGATAATGAGGGGTGCCCGAAGACCCCCGTCCCGCTCCGCGCAGGCCGAGCTGGCGGACCGAGGCCGGCGAGGTCTTCCGCAGTCTCGGGCGGTTCGGTCCCTCGCCGGGGCCGCGTCTGCCGCTGGCGCTGCAGGCCGGGATCGCGATGGCCGTGCCGGTCGTCGTGCTCTCGGCGCTCGGCCGCGACGACCTGGGTCTCCTCTCGGCAACGGGAGCATTCGCGGTGCTCTACGGAGGCCGGCTGAGCGCACGTGAGCGCGCGGCGTTCGTGCCGCTCGTGGCCGTGGCGTTGTTCGCGATCGCGGCGGCCGGTGTCGGTGCGGCGTTCCTCGGACCCGTCGCCGTCGCGTTCGGGCTCGTCGCGGTCGCCGTCGGCGTCTCGGCGCTCTGCTTCGGATGGTCGGTCGGGCCGCCCGGGCCGTTGTTCGGCATCCTGGTCTACGGCCTGTCGGCGCATCTCGCCGACCCCGTCGCCGCGCACGTCGATCCACGGGTGTACCTGGCCGTGGTGGCGGGCTCACTGGTCTTCGCCAGCGTCGTCGTCCTCGCCCCGCTCGTTCGGCCGCGGCACCGGCGCGCGGCAGCGCGACCGCTGCGGGCGCTCTTCCCGGGGGCGCGGTGGGATGCCGCGGCCCTCACGCTGCTCCTCCGCGCGGCGGCCATCGCGGTCGTCGGGACGGTGCTCGCGACGATCGTCGATCCGGAGCGGGCCTATTGGGTGGTGGGGGCGGGCATCGCCGTGCTCGGGGTGAGCACGAGCCGCCGCGTCGCGCTGACGCGCGGCGTGCACCGTGCCGTCGGAACCGCGGTGGGCGCGGGGGTGTATCTCGCGCTGACGCTGGTTCCGTTCACGGGGATCGTGCTCGGGCTCGTGCTCGGACTGCTGCAGTTCGCGATCGAGCTGGTGGTGGTCCGGCACTACGCCCTCGCCCTCGCGTTCATCACGCCGCTGGTGCTGCTCATCCTCGGCGCCGCGGGCGTGGGCGGGCCCGACCTCGCGGTCGAACGCGTCGTCGACACGCTCGTCGGAGCAGGCCTGGGGCTGATCAGCGGCCTCATCGTGGTTCGGCGCCGCAGTTGACGCGAGGGCGCATGGCGCGTCATTAAATACTCGGTATGTATATACTCGCAAACTACATACCCAGTATGCGAAAGGACGACCATGTCGGTGCGACTGAGTCTCCTGGCGATCCTCGACCAGGGCCCCTGCTACGGCTACCAGTTGCGGGCGGAGTTCGACCGGCGCACCGGATCGACCTGGCCGCTGAACGTGGGGCAGATCTACAACACCCTCGACCGGCTCGAGCGCGACGGCCTCGTCGAGAAGGGGGCGATCGACGATCAGGGTCACGTCTACTGGCAGATCACGGATGCCGGCCGCGCGGAGGTGTCGACCTGGCTGCGGGCGCCCGTCGAACGCTCCCCGGGCACGCGCGATGAGCTCGCGATCAAGCTGGCCGTCGCGGCGACCCTTCCCGGCGTCGACGTCGCCGAGGTGATCCAGGCGCAGCGGCGCGCCTCGGTCGCGCAACTGCAGAGCCTGAACCGGGCGAAGTACGCGGGCAACGGCCCCGACGGCCCCGAAGAGCTGGCATGGTCTCTCGTCGTGGACTCGATGATCTTCGCGGCCGAGGCCGAGGTGCGTTGGCTCGACCACACCGAGCAGCGCCTCGCGCAGCATCCGCAGCACGCGATGGCGCTCGCCCTGTCGACCGACAAGCCGAAGCGTGGTCGACCGGCGAAGACGGAGGCCTCGGCCTGAACGACGACATCCCCTCCCTGGAACCCGCGCGCAGCGGCGGGCGCAGGAGCGTGTCCGCCGCGTTCTCAGCCGACTGTCAGGAGACGGTCGCGATCCGCATGCTCATGCGGATCGCGGCTGCTCACGGTCGTCGGATGCGAGCCGATTCCGTGGTCGGCGCCAATCCGCTTCGCGGGTCTTTCCGGATAGCCCCACGTGCGACAAAGAGCGCACGTGACGGAAGGAAGAGACATGCGTACGAACCTGAAGCGAGCAGCAATCTTCGGCACGGCGGGCCTCGGCGCCGCCGCCATCGCCACCGCCGGATTCGCTCTGCCCGCGTCGGCCGACGACACCTCGGTCGACTCGTCCACCACCGACACGAACACCTCCACCGACGTTTCGCCGTCCTTCGACGCCCTGTCGACGTGGCTCGATGACGTCATCGACGCCAACGGCAATGCTGTCGGCGAGAACGCCGCCATCGGCAACCTCGGTCTCGACGGCGGGCTCATCAACGGGCCGCTCGTCAGTGACGTCGGCAACGGCGCCCTGCTGTCGGGCAACGACACCCCGATCGGGTCGGGCAACGACATCGACGCGCCCGTCGATGCGCCCATCGGCTCGGGCAACGAGGTCGACGCTCCGGTCGGCTCGGGCAACGACACCGCGGTGGACGCGCCGATCGGCTCGGGCAACGAGGTCGGCAACGGCAGCGGCAACGGCAACGAGACCGGCAGCGGCAACGAGACCGGGAGCGGCAACGAGACCGACACGGACCTCGGCAACGGCACCGACGTCGGCACCGGCGATGTGAGCACCGGTGACCTCACGGGCGAGATCGGCGACACGGTCGACGGCGTCGTGGGCGATGTCACCTCCGACGTCGACGACCTGGTCGGCGGCATCCTCGGCGACCGCTGATCCTCGGCGACCGCTGATACTCGTGCGGTCCGGCTCGACAGAGGCGGCGCCGCAGAAGCCACGGGCGGCATCGACCACGGTCGGTGCCGCCCGTCGCCGTCCGACCGGATTCGCGGGGTCGCGGCACCCCCACGGCGATACACCTGTCGGACCGCCGGGGCTGGTGTCGCCTCGGCGGCGGTCGGAGGTCGCGCCAGCCCCACGCGCCCGACAGACGTATCGCGCGGGGTGCGCCGTCAGGCTCCGCGAGGCGGGGCCGAGGACTCCCGCGCCACCAGTTCCGCGAGGCGCACCGGAGGCCCGGGGGCAGGGGTGCCCTCGATGCGGGCGATCAGCTCCTCGACGGCGTAGCGGCCGGTTGCGGCGAAGTCGTTGCGCACGGTCGTCAGCGGGGGATCGAAGTACTCCGCCTCGGGGATGTCGTCGACGCCGACGACGCTGACGTCGGCCGGCACCGCGAGGCCCTGGCGCTTGAGCGCCAGCATGGCGCCGAGGGCCATCTGGTCATTGGATGCCACGATGGCCGTGCTCCGCAGCGGAGCGGAGGCGATCGCCGCGTAGCCGGATCCCGGTGACCAGTCGCCGTAGCGGGTGGGTTCGGTCTCGAGGCCGAGTGCGGTGGCCGCCGCGCGGAAGGAGCGTTCGCGGCTGCGGGCGGACGACCAGTTCGAGGGGCCGGAGATGTGCAGGAGGCGACGGTGGCCGAGCGCGGCGAGGTGCGCGACGAGCGCCTGGACTCCCGATTCGGAGATGCCGTGGGCGTCGTCGCTCTCGCGCTCGATCACCACGGGCACATCGAATCGCGCGGCCGTGACGGCATCGCGCATCTCGTCGGTCGACACGAGCGCGAGCACGCCGGCGAGACTGTGGCTGGTCAGTTGGCCGAGCGCGTCGTCGATGGCGTGCGGACTGTGCAGGTCGACCGAGATCAGATCGAGCACGTAGCCGGCATCGCGGGCCGCAGCCGCCGCACCCTCGGCGATGCGGCCGGGGCCGACCTGCGCCGTTTCGTGGGTGAGCGCGCCGATCCGGTGCGAGCGCCCCGACTTCAGGCTGCGCGCCGACATGTTCGGGCGGTAGTCCAGCTCGGCCAGCGCGAGCTCGACGCGCGCGCGGGTGGCGGGACGGATGCCCTCGTATCCGGCGAGGAAGCGACTGACCGTCTGGTGGGAGACTCCGGCTGCCGTCGCGACGTCGTAGATCGTCGCCGGCTTGCGCCCGCCGTGGTCGGCGAGATCCGTGGTCGAGGTCATCGTCCCCCCTTCGGGTAACTCGTGCGATGCGGCTCTTGACATCCAATGTTATCGGCAACATAGTGGAGCCCGACGGGGATTGTTATCGGAAACATCGGAGTTTCCGGTTCCCTGCGACGACGGAGTCACATGTTCTCGCGACCGAGCCATCGCCCGACCGGCATCCTCTTCGGTGCGGCGTATTACGCCGAGTACCACCGCGATGAGCGCACCGAGACCGACCTCGATCTGATGGCCGCCGCCGGGTTCACCGTGATCCGGGTCGGCGAGTCCGTGTGGTCCACCTGGGAGCCGCGCGACGGCGAATTCGACCTCGACTGGCTGCAGCCCGTCCTCGACGCCGCCCACGCCCGCGGCATCCGCGTCATCCTCGGCACGCCCACCTACGCCGTGCCGCCGTGGCTGCAGGCTGCGCACCCGGAGATCGCCGGCGAGACCCGCACGGGGCAGCCCGTGCCGTGGGGCGGACGGCAAGAGGTCGACTTCACCCATCCCGCCTTCCGGTTCCACGCCGAGCGCATCATCCGCGCCGTCGTGTCGCGCTACGCCGACCATCCCGCCGTGATCGGGTTCCAGGTCGACAACGAGCCCGGCCTGCTGCTGCTGCACAACCGCGGCACGTTCCGCCGATTCGTCCGCCGGCTCGAAGACCGCTACGGCGACGTCGAGACGCTCAACCGCGAGTGGGGGCTCACGTACTGGTCTCACCGCATCGCCGACTGGTCGGAGCTGTGGACCCCCGACGGCAACACGCTGCCCGAGTACGACCTGGCCTGGCGTCGATACCAGGCCGACCTCACCACCGAGTTCATCGCCTGGCAGGTCGGCATCGTCCGCGAGTACGCGGCGCCCGAGCAGTTCGTCACCACGTGCATCGCCTACCCGCGCCGCGCGGTCGCCGACGACGATCTCGTCCGCACCCTCGACATCACCGCGGGCAATCCCTACTACGCGATGCAGGACCACCTCGACGCCGGGCAGACACTGACTCCCGCCTCGCCGTGGACCACGAGCGGCGTGGCCGGGCTCTTCCGGCAGGCGGACCGGCTCTTCTCATCGAAGCAGTCGCGGTTCCTCGTCACCGAGACCGACGCGCAGTCGATCGGCGGGCCCGAGTTCAACCTCCCGCCCTACCCGGGCCAGCTCGCTCAATCCGCCTTCGCCCTGATCTCGCGCGGCGCCGCGATGATCGAGTACTGGCACTGGCACACGCTGCCCTACGGCACCGAGACCTACTGGGGCGGCGTGATCCCGCACAGCCTGGAGCCGGGGCGGATCTACCGCGAGGTCAGCGAGCTCGGCGGTCGCCTCCGGGCGATCGGGACGGCGCTGGACGGTTTCGAGCCGGATGCCGACGTGGCGATGCTCTGGTCGAACGACAGCCGGTTCGCCCTCGAGTTCTCGCCCCCGCTGGTCACGTCCGACGGAACGCCCGACACCGGTGCCTACACGCGGATCTTCGATGCCTTCCACGCCGGCGTTGTCGCGGCGGGCGCGCAGGCGCGCCTCCTCCACGTCGGGCAGGCGCGGGAGATCGGGGCGCGAGCCCTCGCGGAGCGCTTCCCGGTCCTCATCGCGCCGGCGCTGTACGTCGCCACCGACGCCGACCTCGACCTCCTGCGCGACTATGCGGCAGCGGGCGGCCGGCTCGTGCTGGGCATCCGCACCGGGTACGCCGACGAGGAGGGTCGTGCGCGCGTCGAGGTGGCGCCGCCGCGGCTGACCGAGGCGGCCGGCCTGGAGTACTCGGAGTTCTCGAACCTGCGGCATCCGCTCGGGCTCCGCTCGGACGTCTTCCCCGACGACGCGTCCGCGACCCTGTGGGCCGATGGGCTGGTCGCCCGCGACGCCGAGGTCCTCGCCGGCTACGACCACCCGTGGTTCGGCACGTTCGCGGCCGTCGCCGAGCATCCGCACGGCGCCGGCACCATCACGACCGTCGGCACCGTCCCCTCGCCCGAGCTGGCCGCCGCGCTGGTGGCCCGGCTGGTCCCGCATCCGATCGCCGATGTCCTGGCGCCCGAGCGCGCGCTTCCGGTGACCGTCTCGTCCGGGCGCACCGGGGCGGGCTCACGGGCGTGGTTCGTCTTCAACTGGGGATGGGAGCCGCAGCTGGTCACGCTCGCTGCCGCCGTCACCGATGCCGAGACCGGCGAGCACCTCGCCGCCGGCTCCGAGCTCTCGCTGCCCGCGTGGTCTACCCGGACTCTGCTGGAGCAGTGAGTCACCGAGGGATCTTTCGATCCGCACAATCACAGGAGGAAACCATGAGGAACACGCGGAGAGCAGCAGCGTCGGTGCTCGGAAGCGCCGCCGTTCTGGGGCTCGTGCTCACGGGGTGCAGCCCGAGCGCGTCGGATGCGCCCTCGGGAGAGGCGGTGACGCAGGACCAGATCGACGAGGCCATGACCACGCCCACCGAGCTGACGTTCTGGACGTGGGTGCCCGACATCGAGGACGAGGTCGCCCTCTTCGAGGAGAAGTACCCCGACATCAGCGTCACGGTCGAGAACGTCGGCCAGGGTCTGCCGCACTACCAGAAGCTGCGCAGCGCGATCGAGGCGGGCGAAGGCGCCCCCGACGTCGCACAGGTCGAGTATCAGTACATCCCGTCGTTCGTGCTGGGCGAGTCCCTGCTCGACCTCACGCCGTACGGCGCCGACGACCTCTCGGGCGATTACGTCGAGTGGGCGTGGAACCAGGTGTCGCCGGGCGAGGAGGTCTGGGCGATCCCGCAGGACGTGGGCCCGATGGGCAACCTGTATCGCGAGGACATCCTCGCCCAGGCGGGCATCACCGAGCCGCCGGCCACCTGGGAGGAGTACGCGACGGCCGCCGAGGCGGTCAAGACCTCCACCGGGTCGTACATCTCCAACCTCGGCGCGACCCAGGCCGGGCAGATGATCGGTTTCTTCTGGCAGGCCGGCGTCAAGCCCTTCGGCTACGACGGCGCCGAGACCGTCACGATCGACGTCAACAGCGAGGGGGCCAAGGAGGTCGCCGACTACTGGACCGACCTGATCCAGCGCGGCCTCATCTCCACCGACGTCGACTTCAACGACGCCTGGTACCAGGGGCTCGCGAGCGGCAAGTACGCCGGTTGGCTGACGGCCGCGTGGGGGCCCGTGTTCCTGCAAGGCACGGCGGAGGGCACCTCGGGGCTGTGGCGCGCGGCGCCGTTGCCGCAGTGGGAGGCCGGGCAGAACGTCTCGGGCAACTGGGGCGGCTCGGCCGACGCGGTGCTCGCCAGCAGCGAGAACCCGATCGCGGCGGCCATGCTCGCGCAGTTCATCAACCACGACGAGGAATCGGCGATGCAGCTGGCGACGCAGCAGTTCCTCTACCCGCCGCAGACGTCGGTGCTCGAGGATCCCGCGTTCGTCGACCAGGAGTCGGAGTTCTACGGCGGCCAGCAGGTCAACAAGCTGTTCGCGGAGATCTCCGACACCGTCGACACGGACTTCCAGTGGCTGCCGTTCATGGACTACGTCTACTCGAGCTACGAGGAGACCCTGGGCACGGTGATCGCCGACCGCGGCGACATCTCCGCCGCCCTCGACACCTGGCAGGACCAGCTCGTGTCGTACGCCGAAGCCCAGGGCTTCACGGTCCAGTGAGCACGTGGGGGCCCGGCTGCTGCCGGGTCCCCACCCCTTCCTCAGGAGCAACATGTCCACCACGCAGACCCGAGCCGGCACCACCCGCCGCCCCTCGACCGCGACGCGGAGGCAGCATCGCGCGGCCTACCTCTTCGTCCTTCCGTTCTTCGTCGTCTTCGTGGCGATGCTCGTCGTGCCGCTCGTCTACTCCGGCTACCTCAGCCTCTTCGAGAGACGGCTGATCGGAGGCGAGAGCTTCGTCGGCCTGGCCAACTACCTCCGCGCCTTCGGCGACCCCAACTTCTGGGGCGGGCTGGGCCGGGTCGCGACGTTCCTCGTCGTGCAGGTGCCGATCATGCTGGGCCTCGCGCTCTTCTTCGCGCTCGCCCTCGACAGCGGCCGCGCCCGGGGATCCCGCAGCGCCCGGCTGCTCATCTTCATGCCGTACGCCGTCCCCGCCGTCATCGCGACCCTGATGTGGGGCTACCTCTACGGACCCGACTTCGGGCCGCTCGCGCAGATCGCGCGGGCCGCCGGGCTCGGCACCCCCGACTTCCTGTCGCCGCAGAGCATCCTCGGGTCGATGATGAACATCGTCACCTGGGAGTTCGTCGGCTACAACATGATCATCATGTTCGCGGCGCTGCGGGCGATCCCCGCCGAGCTCTACGAGGCCGCCGAGATCGACGGGGCCGGTCAGTTCCGCACCGCGTGGAGCATCAAGATCCCCGCCATCCGACCCGCGATCATCCTCACAGTGATCTTCTCGGTCATCGGATCGTTCCAGCTCTTCAACGAACCGAGCCTCCTGAACGCCGTCGCCCCCGACGCGATCTCGAACTCGTTCACACCGAACTACTACGCCTACAACCTCGCGTTCATCAATCAGGAGCTGAACTACGCCTCCGCCATCGCATTCCTCCTGGGGCTCGTCATCGCCGTCGTGTCCTACGTGGTGCAGCTGGGCGAGCAGCGCCGGGAACGCCGCGAGCGAAAGGGAACGGCATGACCTCCCTCGAGACCCGGGCCATCGTCACAGGTCGCCCGCCCCGCAGCCGTCGCCGGCCGCGACCGTACACGCCGCAGCGGCGCCGGAGCTGGCTGCTCACCGTCGTCCTATGGGCCTGCGTCGCCTACTTCCTGCTGCCGCTGTGGTGGCTCACGGTGGCCTCGACGAAGGACACGTCGGCGCTCTTCTCGTCGTTCGGGCTGTGGTTCGCGCCGGAGTTCTCGTTCTTCGACAACCTCGCCGATCTGTTCACCACCCGAGGCGGGCTGTTCAGCCGCTGGATGCTCAACACGGTGTTCTACGCGGGCGTCTCGGCGATCGGCGCGACGCTGCTGGCCGCGATGGCGGGCTACGCCTTCGCCAAGTACCGCTTCCCGGGCAGCTCCGCCCTGTTCAGCATCACGCTCGGTGCGATCATGATCCCGCTGACGGCCCTCGCCCTGCCGACCTACCTGCTGTTCTCGCGGGCGGGCCTGACCGATACGCCCTGGTCGATCATCATCCCCTCCCTGGTGTCGCCCTTCGGCGTGTACCTCATGCGGGTGTACGCGGCCGACGCCATCCCCGACAGTCTCATCGAGGCGGCGCGGATGGACGGGGCGGGGGAGTTCCGGATCTTCTGGCAGGTCGGCCTGCGGCTCATGGGGCCGGGACTGGTGACCGTCTTCCTCTTCTCGCTCGTCGGCACGTGGAACAACTACTTCCTGCCGCTCATCATGCTCAACTCGTCCGACCTGTACCCGATCACCGTCGGGCTCGCGCAGCTTCAGGCCGCTGCGTCGGCGGGCGGCGGGTCGCAGGCCGTGTTCTCCACCGTCATCACCGGGTCGTTCGTCTCGATCCTCCCTCTGGTCATCGCCTTCCTCTTCCTGCAGCGGTATTGGCAGTCGGGGCTGGGGACCGGAGGGGTCAAGGGTTGAGCGCCCGCTACCCTGGCGCAGTGAGCGAAGCGATGCCGGGGCGGACCCGAGTGGGGGTGCGGGACGTCGCCGCCGCAGCCGGCGTCTCGACGCAGACGGTCTCGCGGGTTCTGAACGACCACCCGCATATCCGCCCCGAGACCCGCGATCGCGTCGTCGCGGCGATGGCCGAGCTCGGCTATCGCGTGAACAACGCGGCGCGGGCGCTCGGCACGGCGACGACGCGGACGATCGGGGTGATCGTCTCCGACACCGACCTGTACGGACCGGCCGCCGGTATCGGGGCGCTCGAGCGCGCGGCTCGCACGGCGGGACGCTGGATCGCGACGGCGTACGCAGACGGGTCGGACGGCGCCGGCGTGACGGCCGCGGCCGACCACCTGTTGGCTCAGGGCGTCGACGGCATCATCGTCGTGGCACCCCACACCGCGGCCCTGGAGGCGCTCGCCGCGGCGGGCCTCGACGTGCCGGTCGTGCTGTTGCATTCTCGGGCAGACGATCCGGAGCAGCGCGGTGGCGGACCCGACCGCGGCGCCGAGGGAGCCGCGCTCGCCGTGGATCACCTGCTGGATGCCGGGCACCGCCGCATCGCCCAACTCTCCGGCCCGGCCGCCTGGCTCGAAGCCGTCGCCCGGGACGCCGGCGTTGAGTCGGCGCTGGCGCGGCGGGGCGAGGAACTCGTGAGCCGGTGGCGAGGCGACTGGTCGGCGGCATCCGGTGCGGCACGCGCGCCGGAGATCGCGCGCGCGGTGCGCGGCCCGGAAGGTCCGACGGGGGTCGTTGTGGCGAACGATCAGATGGCCCTCGGTCTCGTCTCGGGGTTGACCTCCCTCGGGCTCCGTGTGCCCGAGGACGTCAGCGTCGTCGGGTTCGACGACCATCCCGACGCCGCGTTCTACCGCCCCGCGCTCACGACCGTGCGGCTCGACATCGCGGGGGAGGCGGAGCGGTGCGTCAGGATCCTGCTGGGCGACCGGGCGCCGGCGCAGCCCGAGGCGCCCCGCCTCGTCGTCCGCGCCTCGACCCGGGAGATCTGACGACGCACACGATCGGATCACCCTCGCGCCGGAGCTGTGTTACCGGTAACATGAATCATCCGCGGCACGACCAATGGAGGCATCCGTGACCCACACCGCCACGCGCGACCGATCCGCACAGCGCGACGACATCCTCGCTGGCCGCACGAGCCTCGGCATCGAGTTCGGCTCGACCCGCATCAAGGCGTGCCTGGTCGGCCCCGATCCCGCCGAGGTCCTGGCGACCGGATCGCACGCGTGGGAGAACCGCTTCGAGGAGCGCCGCTGGACCTACGCCCTCGAGGATGTGTGGGCCGGGGTGCAGGCGGCGTACGCAGAACTCGTCGCCGGCGTCGCCGCGGAGTACGACGTCGTTCCCGCGAGTTTCGGCGCGATCGGGGTCTCGGCGATGATGCACGGCTACCTCGCCTTCGACGCCGACGACCGGCTCCTCGTCCCGTTCCGCACCTGGCGCAACACCAGCACCGGCGCGGCCGCAGCCGAGCTCACCGAGCTGCTCGGCATCAACATCCCGCTGCGGTGGTCGATCGCGCACCTGCATCAGGCCGTCCTCGACGGCGAGGCGCACGTCGCCGACATCCACCACGTGACCACCCTCGCCGGTTACGTCCACGCCCGACTCACGGGGGAGAAGGTGCTCGGCGTCGGCGACGCCTCGGGCATGTTCCCCATCGACCCGGCGACGCGCGACTACGACCAGCGCCGGGTCGACCTCTTCGACGCCCACGCCGCCGGTCGCCTGCCGGCCGGCCTCCGCGCCCTGCTCCCCGAGGTCCGCGTCGCCGGCGAGGTCGCCGGCTCGCTCACGCCGGCCGGCGCTGCGCTGCTCGACCCGTCGGGGACGCTGCGTCCCGGCATCCCGTTCTGCCCGCCCGAGGGCGACGCCGGAACCGGCATGGTCGCCACGGCCGCCGTCGCTCCCCGCACGGGCAACGTCAGCGCGGGCACGAGCATCTTCGCGATGGTCGTGCTCGAGGGGCCGCTCCAGAGCACGCATCACGAGATCGACGTCGTCACGACTCCGGCGGGCGACCTCGTCGCCATGGTCCACTGCAACAACGGGGCGAGCGAGCTCGCGGCCTGGGTGGCGATGTTCGAACGCTTCGCCGTCCTCTCGGGCGCCGAGCCGGACGCCGACGCCGTCTACGACACCCTCTTCCGCGAGGCCCTCTCGGGCGATCCGGATGCCGGCGGGCTGCTCGCGTACAACCACCTCGCCGGTGAGCCGATCGCGGGCACCGACGAGGGCCGGCCGCTGTTCGTCCGCACTCCCGACAGCCGCTTCACGCTCGCCAACGCGGTTCGCGCCCAGCTCTACGGCGTGTTCGGCACGCTCGCGCTCGGTATGCGCGTCCTCGACCGCGAAGGGGTGCGGCTCGATCGGATGTTCGCGCACGGCGGCATGTTCCGCACCGCCGGTGTCGCACAGCGCTTCCTCGCCGCCGCGCTCGGCGCACCGGTCGCCGTCGGCGACACCGCGTCCGAGGGCGGGGCATGGGGCATCGCCGTCCTGGCCGACTACCTCGCCCACAGCGACCGGCTCGACCTCGACACCTACCTCCGCGAGCGTGTCTTCGCGTCGGCATCCGTCGACGTCGCCGAGCCCGATTCGGCGGATGCCGCCGGCTTCGCCGCATACCTCGATCGCTACGACGCGGGTCTCGCCATCGAGCGCGCCGCCGTCGCAGCACTGTCCTGACCCGTCCGACACCACTGGAAGAAGAACAATGACCCTCTCCACCTCTCTCGAGCAGTACACCGTCTGGTTCGTGACGGGCAGCCAGAACCTCTACGGCGAGGAAACGCTGCGCCAGGTCGCGGAGCAATCGCAGCAGGTCGTCGAAGGCCTCGCCGGGCTGCCGGTCCGCGTCGAGTGGAAGCCCGTGCTGAAGGACTCCGACTCGATCCGCCGCCTCGCCCTCGACGCGAACGCCGACGACTCGGTCATCGGCGTCATGGCGTGGATGCACACCTTCAGCCCCGCCAAGATGTGGATCACGGGTCTCGACGCGCTCCGCAAGCCCCTGCTGCACCTGCACACGCAGGCCAACGTCGAGCTGCCCTGGGCCGACATCGACTTCGACTTCATGAACCTCAACCAGGCCGCCCACGGCGACCGCGAGTTCGGCTATATCCAGACGCGCCTCGGGGTCTCGCGCAAGACCGTCGTCGGACACGTCTCCAACCCCGAGGTCACCCGTCAGATCGCGGACTGGCAGCGTGCTGCGGCCGGTTGGCAGGCCGCCCGCACGCTCAAGCTCGCGCGCTTCGGCGACAACATGCGCTACGTCGCCGTCACCGAGGGCGACAAGACCGAGGCCGAGCTGCAGTTCGGCGTGCAGGTGAACACCTGGGGCGTCAACGAACTGGCGGATGCCGTCGCGGCGGCCTCCGACGCCGACATCGACGCGCTCGTCGAGGTGTACCTCGCGCAGTACGACGTCGCCGAGGAGCTTCTCCCCGGGGCCGAGCGGCACCAGTCGCTGCGCGACGGCGCGGCCATCGAGATCGGGCTGCGCTCCTTCCTCGAGGCGGGCGGGTTCGGCGCCTTCACGACGTCGTTCGAAGACCTCGGCGAGCTGAAGCAGCTGCCGGGGCTCGCGGTTCAGCGCCTCATGGCCGAGGGCTACGGCTTCGGCGCGGAGGGCGACTGGAAGACCGCCATCCTCGTTCGGGTCGCCAACGTCATGGGAGCGGGGCTTCCGGGTGGTGCGAGCCTCATGGAGGACTACACCTACGACCTCGTGCCCGGCTCGGAGCGCATCCTCGGTGCGCACATGCTCGAGGTCTCGCCGTCGCTGACGACCGCCAAGCCGCGTCTGGAGATCCACCCGCTCGGCATCGGCGGCAAGGACGACCCGGTGCGCCTGGTCTTCACCGCCGACCCCGGCCCGGCTCTCGTCGTCGCGATGAGCGACATGCGCGACCGCTTCCGCCTGACGGCCAACGTGGTCGAGAACGTCGAGGCCCCCGACCTGCCGAAGCTGCCCGTGGGGCGTGCGATCTGGAAGCCGGCACCCGACTTCGCGACCTCGGCCGCGTGCTGGCTCGCCGCCGGTGCTGCCCACCACACCGTCATGACGACGGCGGTCGGCATCGAGGTGTTCCGCGACTTCGCCGAGATCGCGGGCACGGAGCTGGTGGTCATCGACGACGACACGACGGTGCGAGGATTCCAGAAGGAGCTCCGCTGGAACCAGGCCTACTACCGCCTGGCGCGCGGACTGTGACCTCCGAGCACCAGAACCGAGAGGGGACGCCCGTGGCGGCATCCGGAACGTCGTACGTGCTGCGATTCGGCGACACCGAGGCGAGCGTGGCGAGCGTGGGAGCGTCTCTGCGCTCCTTCCAGGTCGCCGGACGCGACCTCGTCGTGCCCTACGGCGAGGACGAGGTGCGGCCCGGCTACCGCGGCGCGACGCTCGCTCCCTGGCCGAATCGCGTCGTCGACGGTGAGTACGAGGTCGCCGGTACCCGGTACCGACTCGCGCTCACCGAGCCGGAACGGCACCACGCCCTGCACGGCCTCGTCGCCTGGCTCGACTTCGAGCCGGTGGTCGTCGCTGCCGACCACGTGACGCTCGGTGCGACGATCGTCGCGCAGACGGCCTATCCGTGGACGGTCCGCGTCGAGACGACCTATCGCCTCGGTGCGGACGGCCTCACGCAGACCGTGCGTGCGACGAACGAGAGCGCGGATGCCGCGCCCTACGGAACCGGGCCGCATCCCTACCTCGTCGCCGGGCCGTCGCCGCTGGATGAGTGGACGCTCGAGCTGCCGGCCGAGCGCGTGCTCGAGGTGACCCCCGATCGGCTGTCGCCGGTGAGGCTGGCGGACGTCGCGGATGTCGCCGGGTTCGACTTCCGTGAGCCCCGGACGCTCGGCTCGATCGAGATCGACCACGCCTTCACGGGCATCTCGCGCGCCGCGGACGACGAGGCCGCCGTGCGCGTGATCGACCCCTCGGGAACCGGCGTCGCGATCTCGTGGGGCGCCGCGTGCTCGTGGGTGCAGGTCCACACGGCCGACCTTCCGGGCGGGCCGGCTCAGCCGGGGCATCGTGCGGGTCTCGCGGTCGAGCCGATGACGTGCGCGCCGGACGCTTTCAACGCGAGCCGCTACGACTATGACCCGGGCCTCATCCTCATCGAGCCGGCCGAGACGGTCGAGGCCTCCTGGCGCATCAGCGCGATCTGATCGAGCCCGATCGGACAGCGAAAGGCCCGGGCAGCATCGCCGCCCGGGCCTTTCGCTGGTTCAGTGACCGTGCTCGGTGGAGAAGAGCGGGTGGTCGGAGTGGCTCGGCGCGGCACGACCGGCCTCGGTCGCGCCGAGTGCCGGGGTGACGAGGCCGGCGACGATGACGCAGCCGGCGACGAGTCCCCAGACGCTCGTGCGCTGAGCGGTGCGGTCCTGGGTCGCGCGCGCGTCGCCCAGGGCGGAGCGTGCCCGTCGCACGACGGCGGCCGCGGCCACGCCGTAGGCGACGTGGAGCAGCGCCGTGACGCCGACCGCGTGCACGCTGACGCGCTGGGGATCGGCTACCAGTGCGACGCCGGCGACGACCGTGCCGACGACGGCGATGGCCATCGCGACCCGGGGTGCGACGAGGCGGCCGCGGGCCAGGGCGGCGACGCCCCAACCGAGCGCAGCTGCCCCGGTCACGACCGCCAGGACACCGGCGCCGCGATCGGCGACGCCGGTGCCCTGGGTGATCATGCCGGCGCCCACGCCGAGCTGGAGCAGACCAGCCCCCCACGCGGCGAGCGTGGGCCAGGAGCGGGTGAGCGCGGCGGCGTTCATCAGACCGTGGCGGTGCGGTGGTGGTCCACCGCGCGGTCAGCGCCGAGACCGACGCCCAGCAGCACGAGCGCGCTGGCGAGGTGGAGGAAGTGGTCGGCGGTGTTCAGGGCGAGCACGTTGGCGGCGCTGTCCTGGATGAAGAAGCCGACGATGCCGAGCAGCAGGTATGCAGCACCGATGGTGATGTTGACGCCCTTCGCGGCGCGGACGTTCGAAAGGCCGCCGATGAGCAGTGCGGCACCGATCAGGAGGTGCGCAATGTTGTGCAGCGGGTTGACCTCGAAGATGCCGAGCAGCAGGCCACCTTCGGTGGCGATGAAGTCGACGCCGGCGGTCACGGTGAAGCCGAGAAGGCCGACGAGGATGTAGACGGCTCCGAAGATGATCGCCACGAGGCGGTTCGGTGATGTACGCATGAGGGTTCCCTCCATTGGGCGACGGATGTCGCGGTGCAGCGGTTGTTCGGTGACGGTGGCAGATCGGTTTGCCTCTGGTCGGGCCCGGAGCTGCCGATCTTGTGTCATGGGTCGTTTTATCTCGGTGTGAGTGAGGCCCAGGCCGTGACGCGAGGCTACGGTCAGCGACGCTGTCGCAGTTCGGCAACAACACCGGCATCGAGGTGCCGCCGTCGGTGCTCGAAGCCCTCGGCGGCGGTCGCCGTCCGGCCGTCTCCGTCACCGTGAACGGCTACACCTTCCGGACCACGGTCGGCGCGATGCGAGGCCTCGCGCTCGTCCCCGTCTCGGCCGAACGCCGGCGCGAGAGTGGCCTCGCGGGCGGGGATGCCATCGTCGTCGACCTCGAGCTCGACGACGCGCCACGCGAGGTGGAGGTGCCCACCGATCTGTCCGACGCGCTCGAGGCCGCGGGCGCGCGCGAGGCTTTCGACCGGCTCTCGCCGAGCGCGCGCAAGGCGCACGTCTCGAACGTCGACTCCGCGAAAGCGCCGGAGACGCGTGCAAGGAGAGTCGCGGCGATTCTCGCCAAGCTCGGCTGACGCAGCGGCCCCGTAGGATTGGGGTGAGGTGAGGAGGGGCAGCGTTGGCCACCCGTCATGCGCGTACCAAGAGCTCGGAGATCGTCGCCGAAGGGCTGTACATCGCCTCCGCGGCGACCCGCCTCGCCCTCAAGAACGCCATCCTCGTCGACATTCTGGCGGGTGGGCGAGACTTCCACGCCGATCACTTTCTCGGCGACGCTCGAGATGCCCTGATCTCGCTGGCCGAGGAAGCGGAGGCCGACGCCGAGCGGACGCACCGCGAGCGCAAGGCGGCAAGTGGCCGGTACAGCGACTCGGGCGGCACGCACGATTACCGCAGCCGCGACGTCTCCAACCTGAGGTGGCGGCGCAAGCAGTCATTGCGCATCGCGAAGGAGTTGCGGGAGCGCGCCGCCGACGAGGCCGAGCTGCGCAAGCTCATCGCGGATGCGCGAGAGGCGGCCTGGAGCGAGGTCGCGGGCAACATCGACCGGACGCTGCGCATCGAGGCGGCACGGCCCGACCTCGAGCCCGACTACGAGCGCATGCGTACGGCGCGCATGCAGGCCCTCCGGATGGTCGACCTGCCGCGGCTGCGCTCTCAGCGCCGCAACGTCCAGCGGCAGGCCGCCGACCGTGATGACACCGTCGATTCGGCGGCGACGCCGGTGATCGACTAGCCCTACCGCGCTCGATTCGCTCTTTGTGCGAGAGCGGGCTATGCTTGACGACGGCCCGGGAGAGATTCCCGGCCATGCGCCCGTAGCTCAATGGATAGAGCATCTGACTACGGATCAGAAGGTTAGGGGTTCGAGTCCCTTCGGGCGCACACTGTGTTGAGACAGTGAACGAGAGGCCTCCGCTCTGCGGGGGCTTCTTTGTTTTTCTCGACTCGTCTCTTTCCGTCTCGCGCTCGGGCGCTTTTGTTGTGGTTGTGGACATTTCCGTCCGGTATCGCGTAGCGTGATCCCGTGACCGAACGAAACTGGGCCGGAACACACACCTTCAGTGCTGACGGAGTGATCACGCCGACCACGATCGCCGAGGCGCAAGACATCGTCGCCTCCCACGAACGGGTCCGGTCGCTCGGGACGCGGCACTCGTTCAACGACCTCGCCGACACGCGGGGCGTCCTGCTCGATCTCACCGCGATCGATCCCGACATCGTGATCGACGAGCACGCGCGCATCGTCACCGTCGGAGCCGGCACGCGCTACGCCGTCGTGGCGCGCCACCTCGCCGACCACGGCTGGGGACTGCACAATATGGGGTCGTTGCCGCACATCTCCGTGGGCGGTGCCACCGCGACGTCGACGCACGGCTCGGGGGACCGCAACGGCTCGCTCGCGACCGCCGTGCGCGCGCTGACGTTCATCGGCCCGGCGGGCGATCTCCGCACGGTGTCGGCGGGTGACGCGGACTTCCCCGGGAGCGTCGTGCACCTCGGTGCGCTGGGGCCCGTCACGCGGCTCACCCTGGCGATCGAGCCGACCTACCAGGTGCGCCAAGACACCTACACCGGGCTGACGTGGGACGACCTGTTCGAGCGTTTCGACGACGTGACGGCATCCGGGTACAGCGTCAGCGTCTTCACCCGCTGGAACACGCCCGACGTCGGGGAGGTCTGGGTCAAGGAGCGTCTCGACGACGCTTCCGCCCCCGAGATGGCCGACCGGCTGCTCAGTGCGCGCCGGGTCTCGGCCAAGGCCGACTCGCCGGCTGCCGACGGGGTCGACAACACCACCGAACAGGGCGGCATCCCGGGGGACTGGTGCGAGCGCCTGCCGCACTTCCGCATCGATGCGACGCCGTCCAACGGAGACGAGATCCAGACGGAGTACTGGGTCGACCGTGCCACCGCTGTCGAGGCGATCGCGGCGGTGCGCTCGATCGCCGACCGGGTCGAGCCTGCGCTCCTGGTCACCGAGCTGCGTACCGTGGCAGCTGATGAGCTGTGGCTCTCGCCCGGATTCGGGCGAGACAGCGTCTGCATCCACTTCACCTGGAAGAACGAGCCGGATGCGGTGCGCACCGCGATCTCGCACGTGGAGCGGGTCCTCGCGCCGTTCGACCCGCGCCCGCACTGGGGCAAGGTCTTCTCGATGCCCATCGGCGACTCGTTGCCCCACCTCGAGGGCTTCCGCGAGCTCGTGGCCCGCGTCGATCCGGGCGGGAAGTTCTCGGGCCCGTATCTCGAGCGGGTGCTGGGCATTCCCGCTCTCTGAACACGGCCCGATCGCGGTGCCGCCCGTCGGCCGCCGGTGCGCACGCCCCGCCCGAGCCGCGCGGCAGCCCCGTTGTCGCCTCTGCTCCCCAGCAGAGGGAACCGGCCCCCAAGACCCGTCGGGGCGGTGGCGAAGTGCACGCACCAGCGGCACGAGGGTCTATTCGGAGCAGCACCCGAGATGGATCGTCCGGTTCGATGGGAGAACGCTGGGAGAGGCGGATGTCGGACCCGGACCTGGAGCCGGACGCGGCACGGGGTCAGGGCGCATCGAACGGGCGCGCGGCCTCAATGATGCGGCTCAGGTCGACAGCGGTCCGCGTCCACGGCGAGATGCGGCCGTCGTGGCGGGGCGGCACGATCTCGACGACGCGAGCGAGAGCGTTCTCGGCTTCCTCGACGGATTCTGCGGTGGCGGGATCGCCGAGCGGGCTCGCCACTGCCCGTGCGGTGGCGCGGACGGCCTCGGCGAGCTCGGCGCGCACGGGTGCGGCGTCGGGGGTCGTGGGGAGGGCGTCGATGCCCGCGGCGAGTTCGATGGTCTGGCGGACCGTGTTCTCGAGTGCCTTCAGACGCCGGTTGTTCTCGGTCTCGATTCCGCGGCGGCGGCGGGCGAGCGGGTGGGCCTTGCGACTGCGAGCGGCCTCACGGACGTCGGTCGAGACGGCCTCGAGGATCTCCTCGAGGTAGTTCTGACCGGTCGGGTCGGTCGGCGCTCCGTCCGCGACCGACGTCGCGAGCATCTCGAGGCGGTCCGACACGGCGTCGCGCAGCTGCGACAGACGGGTGGACGCGCGACGCAGGTACAGGGGCGGGACGATCGCGAGGTTGACGGCGACGCCGATGATCACGCCGAACGCCATCGTCACGAGGTACGAGACGGAGAAGCCGCTCGCGTCGTTGGCGCCGAGGAGCAGGACGAACAGGGCGGCGATCGCGATCCAGTCCTTGCCGGCGCCGAGCGCGCGAATGCCGCCGATCGCGACCCCGACGCCGACGACGATCGCGACCCCGGCGATCCGCGGGCTCGAACCCGAGACGATCCACAGCCCGGCGAGCCCGATGGCGATGCCGATGGCCAGCCCGGCGACCGCTTGGAGTCCGGCCTTGGCCGAGTCGGCGATCGTGGGGTACATGCTCACGAGCACGCCGAGCGGGGCGTAGTACGAGTACTCGTCGTGCGCGAACGGCACGTACGGGGCGAGATACCACGCGATGGCGGCAGCGAGAGCAGCCTTGCCGGCGAGCAGGAGGCGGGAGACGGCGAAGGCCTCCCCGCCGGCAGTTCGCGCCGCAGTCTTGAGCGACGCCAGACGGGGGTGAGGTGCGGTGGTCATCGACCGAAACGATAGGCCCGCGGCTGTTCCCGCGGCATGCCCTTGACGCGACCGACCGCGCGCGGCAATTGCTGACGTACCCTCGATGCGTGAGCGCTTACGTCTCGGCGTTCGAGCTGTTCTCCATCGGTGTAGGACCCTCGAGCTCCCATACGGTCGGACCGCTGCGCGCGGCTCGAACCTTCGTCGATGCGCTGCAGAGGGCGGGGCGCCTCGGCGAGGTCGCCCGCGTCGGCTGCGTGCTGTTCGGGTCGCTCGGCGCGACCGGTATCGGTCACGGCACGCCGGACGCCGTGGTTGCGGGTTTGCAGGGTCATGTGCCCGAGACGGTCGACCCCGACGCCGTCCGCGGGGCGTGGACGGGCTGGCCCGACGGCGCGCCGCTGCTGCTCGCGGGCGTGCATCCGGTCGCCTTCTCCCGGAGCGACGTGACGCTCGAGCCGCGCACGCGGCTGCCGCAGCATCCGAACGCGATGACGCTGACCGCCTGGGATGCCGCGGGCGTGGTCGTGGCGAGCGAGACGTACTTCTCGGTCGGGGGCGGCTTCATCCGGCGGGCCGGCGACGGCGATGCCGGCGCGGGGAGCGGACGTGATGGTGGTGCCGTGTGGCCTTACCGGTTCGGGAGCGCCGCCGAGCTGTTGGCGCTGTGCGAACGAGAGCAGCTCAGCATCGCGGGGCTCGCGCGACGCAATGAGGAGGCGCTCAGACCTGAGTCCGAGGTCGCTGCGGGGCTCGACGCGATCTGGGATGCCATGACGGAGTGCGTCGAGGCGGGGCTGCGTGCCGAGGGCACGCTTCCCGGGATGCTGCAGGTGCGGCGCCGGGCCGGCGCGATGCGTGCTCAGCTCGAAGCTGCCGAGGCTGCGGGCGGGCGGGAGCTGCCGGGAGAGTGGCTCGGGGCCTTCGCGCTCGCCGTCAACGAGGAGAACGCATCGGGGGGACGCGTCGTCACCGCGCCGACGAACGGGGCGGCCGGCATCCTGCCGGCGGTGGCGATGTACTGGTGGCGCTTCGCAGCGGAATCGATGCTCGCGCCCGAACACCTCGACCGGCGTCGCGGCATCCGGAGGTTCCTGCTGACGGCGACGGCGCTCGGGTCGCTGTTCAAGGCCAACGCCTCGATCTCGGGAGCGGAGGGCGGTTGCCAGGCGGAGGTCGGCTCGGCGTGCGCGATGGCGGCGGGAGGTCTGACGGCCGTCATGGGCGGTACCAACGCCCAGATCGAGAACGCCGCGGAGATCGCGATGGAGCATCACCTGGGGCTGACGTGCGACCCGGTAGGAGGGCTCGTTCAGATCCCGTGCATCGAGCGGAACGCCATCGCGGCGTCGACGGCTGTCACCGCCGCCCGCCTCGCCCTGCGGGGCGACGGGCGGCACTACGTGTCGCTCGACGCCGTCGTCGAGACGATGCGTCAGACGGGCGTCGACATGTCGCACAAGTACAAGGAGACGAGCGAGGGCGGTCTCGCGGTCAACGTCGTCGAGTGCTGATCGCCGCTCGTGCGCCCCGATATCGGGGCGATGTTCGCCGTGCGTGAACCGTTGGCACTCGATGGGGCAGAGTGCTAATCTGGATGCAGTTGAGCCGCTAAGACTCAACTTTCAGATCTCAACACGAACAACCAGAGAAGGGAAAGAACGATGGCTTCTTACGACCCGTTCCGCGACCTCGACCGCATCGCCTCGAGCCTCTTCGACACGCGCCGCGGTCCTCGCCGCATGCCGATGGATCTCTACCGTGACGGCGACCACTACGTCATGACCGCCGACCTGCCGGGCATCGACCCGGGCTCGGTCGACATCGACGTCGACGGCCAGCTGCTGACCATCCGCGCTGAGCGCACGCTCGCGAGCGGCGATGGCGTCAAGTGGATCACGCGCGAGCGCGAGGCCGCGAGCTTCCTGCGCCAGCTGAACCTCGGCCAGGGCGTCGACACCGAGGGCATCGCCGCGACGTACAACAACGGTGTGCTCACGGTGACGATCCCCGTCAGCGAGAAGGCCAAGCCGCGCAAGGTCGAGGTCACGACCGACGCCGCCGCGCCGGTGGTGCCGATCGAGAACTGATCGCGCTGCGCAACGGGCGGCCGCAGCTCCTTCGGGGGCGGCGGCCGCCCTCTTGCGTGGTCGTGATTCAGAAAGGCGGCCCGCCATCCGGCGACGCCCCGCCGATGTCGCCACCCGGTGGAGGATCCGCGGTGTCGATGGTGAAGCACACCGCCGGTATCGGGACGTCTTCGCGGTAGACCCGGCCCAGGGGTGAGGTCCATTCCAGGACCCCGCCGCCGATCTGCCGGACCTCCCACTTCGTGAATTGCTTCATGGAGTGGTGTCGTTGGCAGAGGTGGGCGAGGTTGAAGATGTGGGTGTGGCCGCCCTTGGCGTAGTCGATGGTGTGGTCGATCTCGCACCGGATCGCCGCCCGCCGGCATCCGGGGAACCGGCAGTGCTGGTCTCGGGCGGTGAGGAGCTTCTTCATCGACGCGGTCGGCCGGTAGGTGTCGACCTCGACGGGGGTGCGGGTGAGGGGTCGATGAAGAGCCGGTCCCACTCGGACACCTGCCCCGCGAGCTGACGCGCCGTGTCGGCGTCGATCAGCGCGGCCCCCACCGCCTCGGCGGGGTGCTCGTCCTTCCCCACCAACGTCTCGGCGGTGACAGCGACCTGCACCCGCCCGCGGATCGCACCGAGCCCGCCCGCCCGATCACTCCCATACGTGGGGTCGACAACGGGCGCCCCACCGAGCAGGAGGTCGCTGAGGATGTCGGCGCGCAGCTGATCCATCGTCCGCACATCCGGCGCCTCGCCCGTGCCCACCTCGCCAGCGCCCGCGTCGCTGGAGCCCGCGGTCGCAACCGCAGTCGTCCCGCTCAGCCCGGCGCTACCCGCCCCCGCAGCATTCGCCCGCGCGTCCCTCACCGACTGTCCCATCTGCGTCAGTCGATCGAGCATCCCGGCCGCGATGACGGTCGGCAGGTTGGCGACGAGGCTCGACATCCCGTCGGCCCCGTGGAACAGCCGCACGCACCGCTCCGCGGCGGCCGCCCTATGCCGTTCGGTGAAGGTCCGCGGGACGAGCCGTGCCGCCAATGCTTCGAGCGCGCCCCTCACGCGCGAGGGCACGTCTCGTTCGCACACAGCGATCGCCGCCTGCTGGAACTCGGTCCGCACGTCCTCGGGCACCCCCGCGCCGGCGCGCACGATCACATCCACGTGCCCACGCTCGATGCGCCGCGCCACCCACGCCGCGAACACCGCCGCGTAGTCGTCGACAACGGTCATCGTGTGGTCGATTTCGAACTGCAAGCGACGATCTGTCGACCGGGCGATCCCTGCGGCTTCCGCGGCGACCGATCGCAGCTCCATGTCGGACGCCATGCCCCGCACGCCCTCGCGGCGCGCTTCGCGCAACGCCGACCGGCCCAGTTCCGCGAGTGCCCGCATCCGCGCGATGTCAGCAGCGTGAACCAGGTCCAACGCTTCGGTGAATACGGAGAACGCCTCGGCATGCGGCGACCCACCCGGGCCGCTGCCGACCCCGGACCTGTCACTGCCCCTCGATGACATGTTCCCATCATGACACTGGGGTACGACATTGGGATCGAAACTATGTACGCATGGGGATGACTCGAAACAGCGCTCTGTCGGGAAGGAATCGAGACCCCGCGAGACCCGCGAGACGTCCGACCCGCGCGAGGCGTCAGGACGCGAGGCGTCAGGACGAGCGGCGCAGCTTCGTCGTGAGCTGCTCGAGCTGCTCGAGCTCGTCCGTCGACAACACCGACATGCGCTCGGCGATCGACCGACCGTGCGCGGCCGCGAGCCGGCGGAAGGCCGAGACGCCCTCCGGCGTCGCGGTGAGCATCGCGCCGCGCCCGTCGGTCGGATCGCCGCACTTCGTGATGAGGCCGCGCGAGACCATCTTGTCGACCAGTCGAGACACGCTCGGTTGGCTGATGAGCATGTTGGCGGTCACGTCCCTCAGTCGTGCGCGGTGACCCGCGCCGCGCGTGACCGTCAGCAGGACGTCGTACTCCGCCTGACTGAGCTCGTCGCTCATGAAGTCGTTGCTGATGTCGTCGAAGATCTCGTGTTGCGCACGGAAGAGGCTCTCCCAGGCCGCCACGGCACGACGACGATCGCTCATGGCGACAACTTTACTGCCCGCCTATGCTGGTCGGCATGATCCGGCGCACGCGAGCGGCGTTCGTGGTACTCATCCTCGCGCTGATCGGATATTTCTTCGGCGTCGCCGGTCCCGCCGCGGCGTCAGCGGACGAGACCACGGATCTCGACGCGTTCGTCTTCGACTCGCTCACCGTCGATTACACCCTCTCCCGCGACGACGACGGCACCGCGCGCATGCGCGTGGTCGAGACGTTCGTCGCGGACTTCCCGCAGGTGGATCAGAACCGGGGCATGCGTCGACTCATCCCCGACACGTACAACGGGCAGCCGCTGCATCCTCGCCTCATATCGGTCACTGACGAGCGGGGTCAGCCGCGCCCGGTCGAGACGGACAGCGAGGACGGCACGTTCGGCATCCTGACCCGCGACTCGGCCTACCTCCACGGGCTCAACACCTTCGTCTTCACCTACGACCTCGAGAACGTCGTCTGGGACTTTCCGGACACCGGGCTCGAGTTCTTCTGGGACGTCAACGGCACCGACTGGAACCAGCCCTTTCGAGAGGTGACAGCCACGCTGCGTCTCGATCCAGCGCTCGCGGAGTCCCTCGCCGGACGTCAGGCCTGCTACGCCGGCAAGGAGGGCGCCACGACCGCCTGCGCGAACATCGCCGCGTCGGCCGACGGCGCGACGATCGTGGCATCGGCGAGCGATCTCGCCCCGCACGAGACGCTGACCCTCGCGGTCGGCTTCGAAGCGGGCGCATTCGAGACGTACGACACGTCGTTCCTCGCATCACCGTTCGGCTGGCTCCAGGCGGGTGCGGCCGCGCTGCTGACCGGGGCGACGGGATGGGCCGTCCGGAACCGGCGACGCCACCTGCGCCATGAGCCGGGACGGCCGACGATCGTCGCGGAGTACACGCCGCCGGATGGCCTCGATGCCCTCGAATCCGCAGTGCTGCTCGGGCAGACCTCGAAGGCCATCCCGGCTGAGGTGCTCGAGCAGGCGATCGTGGGGTCCATCCGCATCGTGGAGGGTGAGAAGCCCCGGTGGGGCGCCGCGAAGCTCCGAGCCCAGCTCGTCGATCCCTCCCTCGCGGATCACGACGGGAGGATGCTGCTCGACGGGCTGTTCCCTGCGGGTGAACCCGGCGACGAGTATGAGTTCGGGTCGTCGGACACGCGCTTCTCGACCGTCGCCCAGAAGATCCTCAAGGCCGCCGGCGACGACCTCAAACAGCGGGGGATGTACCGACCTGTCGCGGCGGGTGCACGCGCGTGGCCGATCGCCGCATGGTCGGTCGCCGTGTTGCTGGTCGTCGTGTTCGGCGTGCTCGCGTTGACGAGCTTCGTGCACCCCGCGGTTCCCGTCGCTCTGCTGGTGCTCGCGTTCGCGTCGTTCTTCGTCGTGCTATTCGCGATGGCCGCGGTGCCGCTGTCCGCTCGCGGCGCCGAGCTCCGGGACCACCTCGCCGGATTGAAGACCTTCATCGCTTGGGCCGAGGAGGACCGCATCCGTGCCCTCCAGTCGCCACGGGGCGCCGAGCGGCGGCAGGTCGACACCGACGACCCCCGGCAGATGCTGCATCTTTACGAGCGGCTCCTTCCTTACGCCGTGGTGTTCGGGCTGGAGAAGGAGTGGTCGCGGCACCTGACCGCTCTCTACGCGGCCGCGGGCGTGGCGGCCCCGATCTGGTACGCCGGTTCCGGAGCCTTCGACGCCTCGTCGTTCGCGGCGGGGATCGGCACCCTGTCGTCCAGCGCCTCATCGTCGTCGTCGACGTCGGGCGGGTCGAGCGGCGGCGGGTCGGCCGGCGGGGGAGGCGGCGGTGGTGGTGGCGGCGGGACCTGACCGGTCGTCACGCGCCCGGTCGACACACGCTCCGGACGCAGTTGAGGGTCCGACCGAAGAGGCATTCGGTCGGACCCTCGTCCCTTTGCACCAAGAGTTTCCTGCAATCACATGCCGGTGGCTGCCACAGCAAAACAGCTACCGTGCGAGCACTCCATAACGGCGAGATAACGACGAGCAAGGGTTTTCCGTTATCTCTTCGTAATCATCGGCAACATCGACCCGAGTCGCCGGTGCCTCAGCGTCCCGGCCCTCGCGCGTCACCGGTCTGTCAGGATGAGCGCGTGCACGCACACGGTCGAGACACCGCCGGCGGACCCTTCGTGGTCACGCTCGTCGTCGATCTGCCCATCGCGAAACCCGACGCGCTCGAGACGATCGCCTTCGTCTCGGACGGCGCCATCGAGAACGCGGGCACGGCCTATCCGCGCGTCGGGCTGGGGCGAGGCGTCTGGGCCGAGGTGCAGATCCCGAGGTTCGCCGATCCGCCTCCGCTCGCCGTCGATGTGTGCTCGGACGTGTCGTGGGACGTCGCCGCGACCGAGGCTGCGCGCCTCGCCGACGCTCTGCGCCGTGTCGGGTGGGCCGTGCGGTCGCCTCGGCCCGACGAGGTCTGAGCGTTCCGCCCGGTGGCAGCCCGGCGGCCCTCCGGCGGCGACGTCCTCAGCGAACGAGGCGTGCTCAGCCTGTGACGGCGAAGAGCCCGGCGATGCCCGCGGCGTAGAGGAGCAGCACGGTCAGCGAATCGATGCCCATGCCGGCGATCCGCTTCGCAGGTCGGAAGATCAGGCCGACGACGTAGACGAGGGTCAGCAGCGCCGCCAGGGCGGTGAGGTAGATGTCGGCGCCGTTCGCCTGCGGCAGCACCGCTTGACCCGAGATGAGCGTGGCCACCAGGAACAGCACGGGCAGGAAGGCGTTGCCGCCGAAGATGTCGCTCATCGCGAGGTTGTCGTCGCCCTGCCGCATCGCCTGGAGCCCGGTCGAGATCTCGGGAAGCGCGGTCGCGAGCGCGAGCACGGTCGCGCCGAAGATAACGCCCGACAGCCCGATGCCGTCGGCGATCGCATCGCCGACGCGCTCGAGCACGACCCCGGCGCCGAGGGTCGCGAGGGCAGCGACGGCGAAGATCGCGACGACGGCGCCCGTCCGCATCGAGTGATGAGGATGCTGCGGCTTCGTCCTGCGGTGCCCCGGATCGTGCTCGCCGGCTCCGGGTGAGGTGCCGTTCTCGTGCCAGGGGAGGTGCTTTCCGGCGCGCTGGACGAGGACGAGCCCGACCAGCCAGATCGCGGCGATCAGCACGACGTCGGGGGTGAGCCGGGCGACGATGAGATCTCCCGGCAGCTGGCTGCCCACCATGACGACGGTCAGCACCGCCACGACCACGACGGCCTCGAGGACGAGCACGAGGGATGCTGCGCGGTACGTCAGCGGTCGGACTCCGCGCCCGCGTTTGCCGAACACGTCGAGGATCACCAGCACGACCGTCTGCAGGGCGATGCCACCGAGGATGTTCCCGACGGCGACCTCGAGGTTTCCCGACACCGCAGCGCTGACGGTGATGGCGATCTCGGGCAGGTTGGTGGCGACGGCGAGCACGATGAGCCCGCCGAACGCGCTGCCGATGTGCCAGCGCGCGTCGAGGACATCCGTGGTTTTCGACAGCTGGATGCCGGCGACCCACACGATCGCGGCGGCGCCGGCGAACATCAGGAGCAGCAGCCAGAGGGGCAGGGCGGACATGCCCTCAGTGCACACCCGAACGTGCGCGTGGATGTACCTCTTGCGCCGGCGGGGGAAGCGACTCCGCGGAACCGGCCGCCGCGCTCAGCGCAGCCAGCTGCTGCGACCGAACCGCTCCCACCGTTCGACGATGTGCTCCTGACCGTCAGCCGTCGTCTCGAGCACCGTTGTGCCACCGATGACCACGTGCTCGACACGGGACTCGACGGCCAGCGGGTCGCCGGACCACACGACGAGGTCACCGTCGCGCCCGGGTTCGAGGGCGCCGACGCGATCGTCGAGCCGCAGGATGGCGGCGGGGTTCGTCGTCAGGGCCTGCAGGGCGACATCCGCCGGGAGTCCTTCCCGCACGGCGAGGATCGCCTGCAGGCGGATCTGGTCGATCGGGACCACGGGGTGGTCGGTCGTGATGGCGACCGTCACCCCCGCTGCGGCGATCAGGGCGAGGGCGCCGATGGCGCGGTCGCGCAGCTCGACCTTCGAGCGCGAGGTGAGCATGGGGCCGAAGATGACCGGAATGCCCTTCTCGGCCAGGACGTCGGCGATCTTGTGCCCTTCGGTGCCGTGGTTGACGACGAGTCGGTAGCCGAACTCCTCCGCCAGACGGATCGCGGTCACGATGTCGTCGTGGCGATGGCTGTGCTGATCCCACAGCAGCGTGCCGTCGAGCACCTCCGCGAGCGTCTCCTTGCCGAGGTCGCGTTCGAACGGCTCGCCCTTGGCGGCCGCGGCATCCCGTTTGGCGACGTAATTCTGGGCGCCGACGAAGGCGTCGCGCAGCACCGAGGCGACACCGAGCCGCGTCGAGGGCGTCTGCTTCTTGTCGCCGTACACCCGCTTGGGGTTCTCGCCGAGCGCGGACTTCACCGACACGTTCTCGGCGATGACCTGCTCGTCGACCGTGCGCCCGCCCCACGTCTTGATGGCGACGGTGCGTCCGCCGATCGGGTTGCCCGACCCGGGCTTGATCACGACGGAGGTGACGCCGCCGCGCAGTGCGTCGCGGAAGCCGACCTCGTCGATGTCGATGCCGTCGAGCGCTCGGAAGCGCGCGCCGTTCGGGTCGGTCATCTCGTTGGTGTCGTTGCCGGACCACCCCTCGCCGTCTTCGTGGACGCCGAGGTGGCCGTGCGCCTCGACGAAACCGGGCAGCACCCAGCGGCCGCCGGCATCCACGACCTCGGCGCCGTCGGGGACGGTGGTCTCGGCGCCGCCGACCGCGGTGATGACTCCGTCGGTGACGATCACGGTGCCGCCCTCGATGACGGGTGCGGACACGGGAACGATACGGCCGTTCACGACGGCGAGGATGCGGGGGGCCATGCCCTCGACCCTATGTCGGGCGGTCACTGCAGGCAGAACTCGTTGCCTTCGGGGTCGCGCATCTGCCAGTAGCGCTCGGGCCAGGCACCCCACTGCTGCTCCACGAGCCGGACGACGCTCGCCCCGAGGCCGACCAGCCGGTCCTTCTCGGCGTCGACGGCGGCGGACGTCGCGCGGTGCTCGCCGTCGGCGGGAGCGACCGTGACGTCGATGTGCAGGCGGTTGCGCCCCCGCTTTCCGCCGTCCGCGTGGTGGAAGTAGAGGCGCGGGCCGCGACCCTCGGGGTCTTCGGCGAGCCCGCGGCGGTCGAGATCGTCATCGGTCAGACCCGCTGCGAGCTGCTGCCGGCGGATGTCGTCGGGCCAGTCGAGTCGCGGATAGCCGAAGACATCGGACCAGAAGTGCGACAGCGCCCGCGGGTCGTCTGCGTAGAAGGTGATGTTTCCGAGCCTGTTCATGGTGACCTCCTCGTCGCGACCGACGGTACTCCGACCCACCGACACCGGCACACCGAGCCGCTACACCCGCCTCCGTCGCACGACAACGGGGCTGACCGCGTCCGCGCGTCGGCCTAGCGTGGGCGTTCCACGCAGGACAAGGAGGAACCAGAATGAGCCTCAACGGAAATGTGCCCTTCGTCGCCCCCGGCGCAATGCCCGTCGACCCGGTCGACGAGGCCCCGACGCTAGAGGTCGGTGGCGAGGACGTCCTCGACGGCGATGCCGACGACTCCCAGGTGTCGAGCATCGACGCCGATCACCTCGCCGCCACCGAGCCCGACGAGAACTGAAAGCCGGCACAGAACGCCGAAAGCGCACGTCCGCACGGTCTCCGCGTGAGCGGACCGTGCGGACGTGCGCTTTCGTTCAGCGTCCGCGGTGAGGATCAGTACCAGCCGACCGACTGCGAGTGACCCCACGCGCCGCACGGCGAACCGTAGCGGCCGGAGATGTAGCCGAGGCCCCAGCGGACCTGCGTGACCGCGCTGGTCCGCCAATCGCCACCGGCAGAGGCCATCTTGCTGCCCGGGAGCGCCTGCGGGATGCCGAAGGCGCCGCTGCCGCTGTTGTAGGCCTGGTAGTTCCAGCCGGACTCCTTGTTCCACAGCGAGACGAGGCACGAGAACTGGTCCTGGCCCCAGCCGAAGTCGCCGAGCATGTTGCTCGCGGCCTGCTGCGCGGCACCGGGGGAGTTGTCGCCCGTCGACGCGACCGCCGAGGCAGTCGGCGCGGGGGACGACGAGGACGACGAGGAGGAAGACGTGGATCGCGAGCTGCTCTGTCGCTCGGCAGCGGCTGCAGCATCCGCCTCGGCCTGCGCCTGTGCGGCGGCCTCGGCTGCGGCGGCCTCCTCGGCGGCGATGCGCGCGGCCTCTTCTTCGGCGGCCTTCTGGGCCTGAGCGGCTTCGAGACGGCCGCGCAGATCCGCCGTGGCGGCCTGCACGTCGTCAGCCTCGTCGGCCAGCTTCTCGGTCAGGTCGGGGAGGAGGAGGGTCGGGATGACGTCGGTGTCCTGGAGGCCCGCGATGCGCTCGCGCAGCTGCGCGGTGTCGATGGTCGTCTCGCCCTCGATGGGCAGAGCGGCCGCCGAGACGTCGCCGGTCACCGTCGCCGCCTCGACGACCGAGGCCTCGGCGGCCGCGACGGCGTCGGAGGTCGCCTGCTCGATCGCGCTCAGCGGCTCGGCGGTCGACGTGGCGGCTGCGGTCACGAGCGCCGCGCGCTGCATGACCGGTGCCGCACCCGACGCCGTGGGGAGTGCCGCCGATGCCGTCGTTCCCACCACCGCGGTGAGGCCGACGGCCAGCCCGAGGGTGAGGGCGGCCGGGCGGAGGACGCGGCGGGTTGCGGAGGTGGATCGCCGCAGATCGCGGCGGGTGGGCTGGCTCGACGAAGAAGTCATGCGAACAGGGGCGGTCCTTCGGTGTTGCGGGCACCGCGCGAGGCGGCGGGCGTCTCGGGCGGACGCACAAAACTCCCCGAGTCTGCGCCGTCAGTCTGGACGAGTCCCGGGCACTCCCTGGACGTAACCTGGGAGCGGCCACCGTCCGGACCGTCTCCGCGGCGGGATACCCTGGCCGGACGGCGGCCCGCGCTGCCCGTGCATCCGCTCGAATCGAGGAGGAAAAGATGGCAGAGATCGAGAGCTTCACGCTCGACCACACCGCCGTGCTCGCCCCGTACGTCCGTCGGATCGGTGTCGAGCACGGACCGGGCGGCGGAACCATCACGAACTTCGATGTCCGTTTCGTTCAGCCCAACGCCGGCGAGATCCCCACGGCGGGTATACACACCATCGAACATATGCTGGCGGGTCTGCTGCGCGACCGCATCGACGGCGTCATCGACATCTCCCCGTTCGGATGCCGCACCGGTTTCCATCTGCTGATGTGGGGCGAGCCCGAGGTCGCCGACGTCGTCGCCGCGCTCACCGGCAGCCTGCGGTTCATCGCCGACGAGGCCGTCGAGTCCGACATCCCCGGCGTCTCTGCCCTGGAGTGCGGCAACTACCGCGATCACTCGCTGCACTCGGCGCGCGAGTGGTCGAAGACCGTGCTCGACCAGGGCATCAGCCTCGACGCGTTCTCGCGCGTCGGAGTGTGACCCGCACCGGATCCGTTTCGTTCGGGACCTTTTCCCGTCAGCAGCGCTCCCTTCGCGTCGGCGAGGCGCGCGGCGATGCTCGCGACCTCTGCCGCACCGCTCTCTCGCGGTGCCCGGAATCCTTCATCCGGGGGAGCGGAAGGGAGTGTGGTCAGGCCACGACCGGTCAACCCCTCGTTCCCGGCGAATTCTCAGAGTAGAGTTCCGGGCGGAGAACTTCGACCATCCGTCGGGGAACAGGAGAAGAGCAATGGCGACAAGCCCCGCTGAATCGATCGTCGACGCCGTCGGCGGTCCCGGAAACATCGAGAGTCTGACGCACTGCGCGACGCGGCTGCGGTTCCAACTGCGCGATTCCTCGAACGTCGATCAATCGACGGTCGAGGCGATCCCGGGCGTCATGGGAGCCGTCCCTCAGGCAGGCAACCGATACCAGGTCGTCATCGGAGGCGCGGTCCAGAACGTCTACAACGACATCAACGCGCTCCCGGCCATGTCGGGGACCGGCGGTGGCGCCGTCGACGAGGACGACATGGACTCGGTGAAGGCGCGCGAGCGCGCGAAGGGCCCGCGCGGCAAGGTCGCCTGGCTCGACTCGCTCTTCGAGTTCCTCTCCGACTCGTTCCGCCCGATCCTGGGCGCGCTGCTCGGCGCCTCGCTGTTCATCACCTTCATGGCGCTGATGGCGACCCTCGGCGTCATCCCGGCCTGGAACGCTCCCGGTGTGACGCTCGAGCCGTCGTGGCAGTTCGTCAACCTGATGTGGCAGTGCGTCTTCATCTTCCTGCCGCTGATGGTCGCGTACAACGCCGCCAAGAAGGTCGGCGCCGACCCGTGGGTCGGCTTCGCGATCATGGCGGTCGTGATGCTGCCGGGCTTCACCGGGCTCGCCGACCAGGAGGGCGCGCAGCAGATCACCTTCCTCGGCTCGGACATCACGACCATCTCGGTCTTCGGTCTGCCGCTGACGATCTTCGACTACAGCTCGCAGGTCTTCCCGCCGCTGCTCATGGCCGGAGCCCTCGGCCTGCTGTGGAAGGGGCTGCGCAAGGTCATCCCCGAGAACATCCAGCTGATCTTCGTGCCGTTCATCGCGATGCTCGTCATGATCCCGCTCACCGCCTTCCTCATCGGCCCGATCGGCGTCTACGCCGGCGCGGGACTGGCGAACCTGCTCAGCTCGATCAACGACTTCTCGCCGTTCATCTTCGCGATCGTCATTCCGCTGGCCTACCCGTTCATGGTGCCGCTGGGCCTGCACTGGCCGATCAACGCGATCATGCTGCTGAACATCCAGACCCTCGGCTACGACTTCATCCAGGGCCCCATGGGCGCGTGGAACTTCGCGTGCTTCGGCGCAACCGCCGGCGTGCTGTGGATCGCGTGGCGCGCGCGTGACAAGCAGATGCGGCAGACGGCGACCGGTGCTCTGGCGGCGGGCCTGCTCGGCGGCATCTCGGAGCCCTCGCTCTACGGCATCCACCTGCGGTTCAAGCGCATCTACCCGCGGATGCTCGTGGGATGCCTCGTCGGCGGTCTCATCATCGGCATCGGCGGCGGCGTGAAGACGCAGGCCTTCGTGTTCACGTCGCTGCTGACGATCCCGGCGTTCGACTCGGTCATCCTGTACGGCATCGCCGTTCTCGCCTCCTTCGTCGTCGCCATGGCGCTCGTCATCATCAGCGACTACCGCACGCCGGAACAGCGCGCCGAGTTCGAGGCGCAGCGCGACAAGGCCGAGGCGAAGGCAGGAGTGCCCGCCGCGACGGCCGGCGCGACCGCGACCGCCACGGCGGCAGCGGGGTCGTCGACCTCCACGCCGGCGCAGACGGCGCAGGGGACTGCGACCGCGACGCTCGACAAGCCGGGCGCGACCGACGAGGTCTCGGCCGCGTTCGAGATCGCCTCGCCCCTCGACGGCACGGTCGTGGAACTGTCGGACGTGCCCGACCCGGTCTTCGGCGGCGGCGTCATGGGTCCGGGCGTCGCGATCGAGCCGACCGGCAACACCGTCGTCTCGCCCGGTGCCGGAACCGTCGCGGCGGCCCAGCCCACCGGACACGCGTTCGGCCTCGAGCTCGACAACGGCGTGGAGCTGCTGATCCACGTCGGCATCGACACCGTCAACCTGAAGGGCGAGGGGTTCGAGGTCCATGTCAAGGCCGGCGACCGCGTCGAGCAGGGCACACCCCTGGTGACGTTCGACCGCTCGGTGATCGAGAAGGCGGGTTACCCGCTGATCACGCCGGTCATCGTCCTCAACGCGGACGCGTTCGCGACGGTGGACCCTGTGGGCCTCGGCGCCACGACCGCCGGCAGCCCGCTCCTGATCGTCGAGAAGTAACACTCCTTCGAACGTCGACTCGCCACGAATCGCGGATGCCGGGCCTCCGGCATCCGCGATTCCGGCGAGTCGACGTTCTGTTTCAGGAGCGGCGGCGCAGCAGCAGGATGCCGTCCGAGACGTGGTGCCCGGTGGACGGAGCCGGGCGGTCACGGATCTCCTCGCGCTCGACCGACCACTGCGCCGGGTCGAGACCGAGCGCAGCGCGCTCCTCGGCGGGAGCCGCGAACGGCGGATGGTCGTGCGCCTCGGCGGACGCCGGCGCGCTCACGTGCGACACCACGAGCAGACGGCCCCCGGGAGCGACGCGCCGGAGCGCCTCGCGCAGCAGCGGGATACGGGAGAACTCCGGATCCCACGAGTGCAGGAAGCTCGTCGTCACCAGGTCGAAGAGGCCGAGCTCCACGGCGTCGATCTCTCCCGCGATGAACGTCGCGTCGAGCCGAGCCTGCCGTGCTGCGGCCTGCGCTCGCGAGATGGCCGTCGGTGAAAGGTCCACTCCCGTGACGGACCACCCCCGTGCTGCGAGCCAGAGGGCGTCGCCGCCCTCGCCGCAGGCCAGATCGAGCGCGGTGCCCGGGACGAGCGAACCGGCGGCTTCGAGCTCGGTGATCACGCTCGACGTGGTCTCGTTCACACGTCCGGACCACACCCGATCCGTCTCGGCGTACCGCGCCTCCCAGTCGGCGGCGTGACCACGGCGCCGGGCGACCGCCGCTGCTGCGTCGCGAAAGACGAGCGCAGCGTTGACGGCGGCGCCCGCCATCGAGCCCGCGCCCATCGAGAGCGGGACGTTCGCCATCGGGACCACCACGTTGCCTGCAGCCCAGACGAGCGGATGACTCGTCGCCCCCGCCGCGTCGACGGCGATGAACGAGCCCACCGGCCCGTCGGCGCGCGCGAGGTCGAGGTCGGCGAGGAAGGCGTCGTGCGGCTCGAGGCGGCCGCCGGTGAAGATCGCGTCGACCGCGATGTGCTCGCCGTCGGCCGTGACGACGGCGCCGATCTCTGCATCGTCACCGATGCCGTCACCCGGGCCCACGACACCGATGACCGATGAGGCGACGATGCGGATGCCGCGGGCCGCGAGTCGCTCTCGGACGTCGTCGCCGAGGTCTCCGGCCGCGGCCGTGAACGCCACCACGTCCGCACTCCACTGCCGCACCAGTTCGATCTGATGCAGGCTCATCGGCGACGTCGCCAGCACGCCGATGCGGCGGTCGCGCACCTCCCAGCCGTGGCAGTACGGGCAGTGGAGCACGGTGCGACCCCAGCGCGCGGCGAGACCGGGCACGTCGGGCAGGTGGTCGGCCACACCGGTTGCGACCAGGAGTGCCCGCGCCGTGATGCGCTCGGCGCCCGCGAGCTCGATCTCGAGCCCGCCCTCGATCTCGCCGACCCGTTCCACGCGCGCCGAGCGGAAGGCGACACCGTACTTCTCCGCCTCCGAGCGCCCACGGCGGCGGAGCTCGGCGGGGGAGGTGCCGTCGAAGCCGACGACCGCGTGCATGTGTTCCGCGAAGCGGTTGCGCGGGCTGTCCGAGTCGAGCACGAGAGTGCGGCGGCGGGCGCGGCCGAGCATCTGTGCGGCGCTCAGCCCGGCAGGGCCGGCGCCGACGATGACGACATCCTGATCGAAGTTCTGCATGACGACAGCATCCGGCGTCGGAGGCGCCTATGGCAAAGCGGTTTGCAGAAATGGCAAACTGAGGACATGACCGGATTGGAACAGATCGGCCCCCGCCTGCGCGCGGCACGGCAGGAACGCGGCCTGACCCTCGACGAGCTCGCCGGGCGGGCGGGCATGTCGACGAGCACGCTGTCGCGCCTGGAGTCGGGAAAGCGCCAAGCGAGCCTCGAGCTGCTCGTGCCGCTCACACGCGAGCTCGGCATCCGCATCGACGATCTCGTGCCCGCCGAGCATCCCGATCCGCGCGTCCGACGACCCGCGACGACCCGCCACGGGCATGTCGTCGCGCCCCTCACGCGCGAGAGCTCGCCCGTGCAGACCTACAAGGTGACCTTCCCCCCGGCCGACGCGGCGCCCGAGCCGCGGGTGCACGACGGGTTCGAGTGGTTCTACGTGCTGAGCGGACGCGTCCGCCTCGTGCTCGGCGACCGTGAGCTCACGCTGTCGCGGGGAGAGGCCGTCGAGTTCGACACCCGCACCCCGCATTCCATCAGCGCGGTCGGGACGCGCCCCGCCGAGGTCATCAGCATCTTCAACGCCGCCGGCGAGCGCATGCACACCTACGTCGCGGGCGACTGACCGATCGGGTGGCGTGCACGATCTCCGCGGTCGGCTCGAAAAGCGGGTCTCCCCGCTGCTGTGGAGCCGGAAGCGCAGGAGTTCTGCAGCGCCGCCCCGGGCTCAGACCGTGCGGTGCTCCCGGTAGTAGGCCAGGAGGGCTCGGGTCGAGGCGTCCTGGGTCTCAACCGCGGCTTCGTCGCCCTCGATCGCGGGGGCGATCTGCAGGGCCAGCTGCTTGCCGAGCTCGACGCCCCACTGGTCGAAGGAGTTGATGCCCCAGATCGTGCCCTGCGTGAACGTGATGTGCTCGTAGAGTGCGATGAGCTCGCCGAGTACCTTCGGGGTCAGCGCCGGGGCGAAGATCGACGTCGTCGGCCGGTTGCCGGCGAAGGTCCGGGCCGCCACGAGCGCCCCCGTGGTGCCCTCGGCCTCGACCTCTTCAGCCGTCTTGCCGAAGGCGAGCGCCTTCGTCTGGGCCAGGAAGTTCGCGAGGAACAGGCCGTGCACGTCGCGCCCGCCGTCGGTGAGGGGGTGGGCGGGGTTGACGAAGGCGATGAAGTCGGCCGGGATGAGGCGGGTGCCCTGGTGGATCAGCTGATAGAACGCGTGCTGGCCGTTGGTGCCGGGCTCGCCCCAGAAGACCTCGCCGGTGTCGGAGGTGACGGGGGTGCCGTCCCAGCGCACCGACTTGCCGTTGGACTCCATCGTGAGCTGCTGCAGGTAGGCCGCGAAGCGGTGCAGCTGCTGCGCGTAGGGGAGCACCGCGTGGGTCTGCGCGCCGAGGAAGTTCGTGTACCAGACGTTCAGCAGGCCCATGAGCACCGGGACGTTCTGCGCGAGCGGGGCGGATGCCACGTGCTCGTCGACGGCGTGGAAGCCGGCGAGCAGGTCGCGGAACGCCTCGGGTCCGAGCTCGATCACGAGCGAGAGTCCGATCGCGGAGTCGACGGAGTAGCGCCCACCCACCCAGTCCCAGAAGCCGAAAGCGTTGGCGGGGTCGATGCCGAAAGCCTCGACCTTGTCAAGGGCGGTCGACACGGCGACGAAGTGATGCGCGACGGCATCCGTCTTCTTCGCCTCGCTGTCGTCGATCGCGCCGACGCCCTGGAGTCCCGTCCACAGCCAATCGCGAGCGAGGCGGGCGTTCGTGAGCGTCTCGAGCGTCGTGAAGGTCTTCGACGCGACGATGAACAGGGTGGTCTCGGGGTCGAGGTCGGCGGTCTTGTTCGCGATGTCGAACGGGTCGATGTTCGAGACGAACCGGGCCTGGATTCCGGCGGTCGCGTACGGACGCAGGGCCTCGGAGATCATGACGGGGCCGAGGTCGGAGCCGCCGATGCCGATGTTGACGACGTGCGTGACCTTCTTGCCCGTCACGCCCTTCCACTCGCCCGAGCGGACGCGATCGGCGAAGGCCGACATCTTCTCGAGCACGGCCTGAACGTCGGTGTCGATGTCCTGCCCGTCGACGACGAGCTCGGGCGACGCGCCGGCCGGACGGCGGAGCGCGGTGTGGAGCACAGCGCGGTCTTCGCTCGTGTTGATGTGCTCACCGGCGACCATGGCTGCGTAGCGCTCGGCGACTCCGGTCTGCTCGGCCAGGCGCACGAGGGCGGCGACGATCTCGTCGGTGACGAGGTTCTTCGACAGGTCGACGTGCAGATCGGCCAGCGTCAGGCTCAGGCGTTCGACGCGACCGGGGTCGCTGTCGAACCAGCCGCGGAGGTCGGGGGTGAAGCCGTTCTTCAGCGACTCGAGGTCGGTCCAGGCGGCGGTGGTGGTGGCATCGATGGGAGCAGCGGTCACGCTCTCACGGTAGCCCCGGTGTCGCGTCCTCGTCCACGCGGCGCGGCGGAAGAACCCTCGGCGATGCGTCCGTCGACGAGGCGGCACACCGCGTCGACCTCGCCCAGTTCGGCGAGATCGTGCGTGACGGCGACGACCGCGACACCCGTCCGCGCGACTGTCGCGAGAGCGGATGCCACGGCTTCGCGGGATGCCGCATCGAGTCCGCTCATCGGCTCGTCGAGCAGCAGCAAATCGGCATCCTGCGCGAGCGCCTGAGCGATGTGGGCCCGCTGACGCTGCCCGCCGGACAGCAGCCCCAGGGGTCGGCGTGAGAGAGGGGTCAGCCCGACCGTCTCGATGGCGTCGGCGATGCGGGTGCGATCGCTGCGTCGAAGCGGCAGGAAAGGGCCGCGCTCGCGCCAGCGTCCCATCGCCACGAGGTCGCTCACCGTCAGGGGCAGGCGCGCTCCGTCGTTCGAGGTCTGCGGCACGAGCCCGACGCGGGTCCCGGGTGCGCGGTCGACCGTTCCCGACGCCGGCGACAGCAGCCCGGCGGCGACGGCGAGCAGTGTCGACTTGCCCGATCCGTTGGCGCCCACGATCGCGAGGACCTCGTCTCGTGAGATGTCGAGGTCGATCCCGCGGAGGGCGACGTGGCCGTCGAATGCGACGGTGACCCCGCGCAGTTCGGCGACGAGTCGACGGCGGGTCGGGATGACTGTCGAGCTGAACACCCGCCCAGTATCGCAAATGAAAACCGTTCTCACTTTCATGTAGGGTCATCGATTGTGTCCCTCCTCCTCGACCCGTTCGCTGTGGCCTTCGTCCAGCGCGCCTTCATCGGCGGCGCCCTCGTCGCGATCGTGTGCGGCATCGTCGGCACCTGGGTCGTCCTGCGGGGCATGGCCTTCCTCGGCGAAGCGATGGCGCACGGGATGCTTCCGGGCGTCGCGGTCGCAACCCTCACGGGGTTCCCGCCGATGGTCGGCGCCGCCGTCAGCGCGGCGGCGATGTCGCTCGGCGTCGGTGCGCTGCAGCGTCGGGGCCGACTCTCCGCCGACACGAGCATCGGGCTGCTCTTCGTCGCGAGTCTCTCGCTCGGGATCATCGTCATCTCGGCATCCCGCAGCTTCGCGACGGATGCTTCGGCGATCCTGTTCGGCGACATCCTGGCGATCGGCTCGTCCGAACTCGTCGCGCTCGCCGCCGCGCTCGTCGTCACCGTCGTCGTCGCCGCCCTCGGGCATCGCTCCTTCGTCGCGCTCACCGTCGACCCGCGTCAGGCGCAGCTGCTGGGGCTCCGTCCGCGCGCCGCGCACATCGTGCTTGTCGGACTCGTCACCCTCGCCGTCGTCTCGGCCTATCAGGCCGTCGGGTCGCTCCTCGTGGTGGGCATGCTGCTCGGCCCGGCCGTCGCGGCGGGCCAGTGGACGCGGCGCATCGTCCCGACCATGGTGCTGGCGGCCGGTATCGGCACGCTGTCGGTCGCCGTGGGCCTGCTCGTGTCGTGGCATGCCGCCACCGCGGCGGGCGCCACCGTCGCCTTCACCGCGATCTGCTCGGGAGCCGTCTCGACCGGCATCCGCGCCCTCGTCCGCGCCCTGACCCGCCCGGACGGACGCCGCACTCCGGCATCCGTCATCCCGAACACCTCGGAAAGGACCGCATGAGATCTCGTGCCCCTCTCTCGCTCATCGCCCTGACAGCAGGCGCCGCACTGCTCGCGGGCTGTCAGGCGACCCCCTCCGACGCGTCCGCCGCACCGGATGCCGAACCCACCTCCCTCGGCGATGCCGTCGGCGACGGTCACGGCGCGATCGCCGGGGCACGCGAGCTGGCCGAGCCGGCCCTGCACCTCACGAGCATCGGCACCGACGGCGCCGTGCACCACCTCGACCTGATCGACGAGCAGACCGAGACCCTCGGCGAGATTGCCCCGGCCGACTCCGTCGACAGCGAGGGCCGCTTCCTCTTCGCCGGGCGCGAGGACGAGGTCTCGATCATCGACAGCGGCGTGTGGACGTGGAACCACATCGACCACTTCCACTACTACGAAGCCCCCGCGCGCATTCTTGGAGAGGTGGCCGGCGCCGGGACGCCGCACACGGTGACGAGCGACCTCGGCGTCGGCATCTACTTCGACGACAGCGGTGGCGGCGACGGTGAAAGCGGCGGTGGCGGCGAGGCCGTACTGCTCGACTTCGACGCGCTGAAGAAGGGCGACGTCGTCGAGAGCTTCCGGCTCGACCTCGACGCGCCCGGCTCCTTCGTGGCGCCGATCCCGTCGGGCGCGCTGATCGCGGATGCCGCGTCGGGCGAGATCCGGCACGTCGATGCCTCCGGCGACGAACTCGGCACCACGTCGTGCGTCGAGCCCGCCGGCTCAATCGCGACGAACGTGGGCGTCGTCATCGGGTGCGCGGACGGCGCGGTGCTGGCCGTCTCGGATGCCGCGGGAACGGCATTCGAGCGCATCCCGTACCCGGAAGACGGACCGAACCGCGCGCTCGGGTTCGCGAACCGCGAGGGCCGCCCGACGGTGGCGGGCCACACCGACTCGTCGACCTTCTGGCTGCTCGACACCCGAGAGCGCTCGTGGACGGCCCACGACGCGGGTGAGCCCGTCGTCCGGGTGACGGCGATCGACGACGCCGATGAGACCGTCGTCGCCCTGACGGCCGACGGCTCCGTGAACGTCTTCTCGGGTGCCACCGGCGAGCGGCTCGCCCGAACGGCACCGCTCGTGCCCGCATCGCTCGGCGACCCTGCTCTCGCGGGCGGGGTGGACCTCGTCGCCGATCAGCGCCGCACGTACCTCAACGGACCGGCCGAGCGAACACTGTTCGAGCTCGACCCCGCAGATGGCGGACGCGTGGCCCGCACCTTCGCCGTAGACCACGCTCCGGCGCTCTTCACGGAGACCGGCCGATGAGGCGCGCAGCCCTCGCCCTGGGTCTCATCGTCGGCGTCGCGTCTCTCGCGGGGTGCGCCGCCGGTGGCAGCGACCGGCCGACGGTCGTCGTCACGACAAACATCCTCGGCGACATCGTCGAGACGGTGGCGGGCGAACACCTCGACGTCGTGACCTTCATGCCGCGCGACGCCGACCCCCACTCGTTCGAGCTGTCGGCCCAGGATGCCGCGACGATGCGCAGCGCCGACCTCGTCGTCTCGAACGGGCTCGGCCTCGAAGAGGGTGTGCAGCATCACGTCGACGCCAGCGCCGACGACGGGGTCGCCCAGTTCGTCGCGGGCAACCACGTCGAGACACTGGGGTACCTCGACTCCGACGCCGTCGATCCGCACTTCTGGACCGACCCGACTCAGACCGTGCGCGTCGTCGACGCTCTCGCTCCTGTGCTCGCCGAGCTGGCCGGTGACGGCGGGCAGGCCGTGACGGATGCGGCGGACGCCTACGTCGCGGAGCTCGAGGCGGTCGATGCCGACATGTCGGCGGGGTTCGCCGCGATCCCCACCGAACACCGAGCGCTCGTGACCAATCACCACGTCTTCGGCTATCTCGCGCGTCGCTACGACGTGCGCATCCTCGGCGCAGCGGTTCCGGGCGGCACGACCCTCGCAGCCCCGAGCGCGTCCGACCTGCAGGAGCTCGTCGACGCGATCGATTCCGCGGGCGTCCGCACGATCTTCGCCGACTCGTCGCAGCCCGACCGGCTGATGCGGGTGCTCGCCGACGAAGCCGGGCGCGACGTGTCGGTCGTGCCGCTTCTGACCGAGTCGCTCGCGCCGGCCGGGCAGTCCGGCGACACCTACCTCGACATGATGCGCCAGAACCTCCAGCGCATCACCGACGGCCTCACCCGATGAGGCATTTCCCTGGAAAGGAAACCCACCCCATGAAGAGAACCCTGCAGTTCGGCGCCCTGGCCGGCGCCGCAGCCCTGGTGCTGGCGGGCTGCTCGTCGTCGCCCGCCCCGGCATCGAGCCCCTCCGACGATGCGACCGCTCAGGCATCCGCACCCGAGGGACCCCGTGTCGCGCTCGGCTACGAAGGCGGCGTGCTGGTCCTCGGCGGCGATGAGCTCGAGGTGATCGGCGACTTCGACTCGGAGGACTTCATCCGCCTCAACCCCGCCGGTGATGACCGTCACGTCATGGTCACGACCTCCGAGGGCTTCCAGCTGCTGGACGTCCAGCAGCCTGAACTGACCGACCTCGTCGTCCCGGCCGCTGCCGCGGGCCATGTGGTGGTCCACGGCGGCAAGACCGTGCTCTACGACGACGCGACGAGCGACACCACGATCTTCGAGTCCGCCGACCTGGCCGCGCTCGGCGACGAGCTGCCCGAGGCCGAGGTCATCCCCGGCGTCGAGGCCCACCACGGTGTCTCGGTCGAGCTGGAGGACGGCACCCTGCTGACCACCGTCGGCGGCGAGGCCGGGCGCACCGGCATCCGCGTGCTCGATGCCGACGGCGAAGAGGTCGCGTCCAACGCCGACTGCCCGGGCGTCCACGGCGAAGGCACCGCCGAGGGCGAGCGTGTCGTGTTCGGCTGCGAGAACGGCGCCATCATCTACGACGGCGGCGAGATCACGAAGGTCACCTCGCCCGACTCGTACGGACGCATCGGCAACGCCTACGTGGCCGAGGACAGCCCGCTCGTCGTCATGGACTACAAGGACGACCCCGACGCCGAGGGCTACCTGCTCCGCAATATCGCCCTCGTCGACACCGAGGCGAAGTCGTTGACGAAGGTCGCCCTTCCCGCCGGCGTGGAGTACACCTTCCGCGGCGTCGCGCGCGGACCGGCCGCCGAGGCCGTCCTCATCGGCACCGACGGCTCGCTGCACTGGATCGACCCGGCGACGGGCGGCATCACGAAGTCGCTGCCCGTCGTCGACCCGTGGGAAGGCCCGGCCGAGTGGCAGGCGCCGCATCCGGCCGTCAAGGTCGCCGGCGACATCGCCTACGTCACCGACCCCGCGGACAGCGAGCTCGTCGCCGTCGACCTCACCACGGGTGAGATCGTGCAGACGGTGAAGCTGCCGCACGTGCCCAACGAGATCGCCGCGATCTCCTGATACGCACCGTTCGCCGCATCCGCTCCTCCTCGGATCGGATGCGGCGAACGTGCGCGCCCCCCGGTTAGCCTGTGGTCGTGCCGGCCGTTTCGACCTCGCAGCGCACGTACCGATATCTGCGCCTCGCGCTGGCCGGAGCGCCCGTCGCGATGATGCTCGCCGTGCTCTTCGCGATCCCCGACGTAGGGGTGCTGCCGAGCGTCAGCCACTACTTCTACACGTCGGCCCGCACCGTCTTCTCGGCCGCGCTCGTCGCTGCGGCAGCCTGTCTCGTCGCGCTGTCCGGGCGCGGTCCCCAGCGCGTGCTGCTGGATGTCGCGGCCCTGCTCGCTCCGCTGGTCGCGATCGTGCCGACCCCGATCTCAGCCGGCGAGGTGCCCGGAGTGGCCGTCGACTGCATCGCGCCGTGCGTGCCCGTCCCGTTCGCGGACGACCTGGACAACGCGCTGGCGACCTACCTCGCCGTGGGCGCCGTCGTCGTCGCGATCGGTCTGGTGCTGGTTCGACGGGGCGATGTCGCCCTCCGCGACACCGGCCCCACGCTCGCGCTCACGGCGGCGGTCCTCGCGGCGGTAGCCGGCCTCTGGACGCTCGCGCCCCGGATCCTCGTCGGACAGGTGCACGTCGCCGCCGCCGTCGGCTTCTTCGCCGTGATCGCCCTCGTCGCCCTCGCCGAGGCCGTGCGCCCCTCGGCCGACCACCCGCCGGCGAGGCGGATGCGCATCGGATACGTGATCATCGCCCTCGCTCTGCTGATCGATCTGACGGCGACGTTCGCGTTCGGGGTGGTCGCCGATCTCCCCGTCGTGCTCGTCGGCGAGCTCGTCGCCCTGGGGCTCTTCGTGCTCTTCTGGATGATGCAGACGGCGCAGAAGTGGTCCACGCCCGATCCCTCCCTCCGACGCTGAATCGGACTTCTCCCGGGGGCACTTCTCGATGTCGGCGGCGAGGTCTAATCTTCGTCGCATGACCGCACCGCTCAGCGCGCTGGAGACTGCGCGCATGCGCGCATTCCACCAGGTGCTCGGCAACACGCTCCTCGCGAACGTCACCTCGAGCTTCCTGTGGTTCGCCCTGACCTTCTGGGCGTACCTCGCCACCGAGAACGTGCTGGCGACCTCGATCATCGGCGGGTCCTACATGCTTCTCGTCGCCGTCTTCGGTGTCGTCTTCGGCGCCCTGGTCGACCATATGAAGAAGAAGGCGGTGATGGTGCTCTCGAGCCTCATCACCCTCGGGACCTACCTCGGTGCGGGCGCGGTGTACCTCCTCTTCCCCGAGTCGGTCCTCGTCGACTGGGGACGACCGTGGTTCTGGGTGTTCGCCGCGCTCATCCTCGTCGGCGGGGTCGTCGAGAACCTGCGCAACATCGCGCTGTCGACGACCGTGACCCTTCTCGTGCCGAGCGACCGGCGTGACCGCGCCAACGGTCTCGTCGGAACCGTCCAGGGGGTGGCGTTCATCGTCACGAGCGTCTTCTCGGGGCTCTCGATCGGGCTCCTCGGTATGGGCTGGACCGTCGTCATCGCCGTCGCCGCGACGGCGCTGGCCCTGGCTCACCTGACGTTCGTGCGGATCCCTGAGCGCGGCGTCGCATCCGCGGGCGACTCCGCGATGCCCGCGTTCACCTTCCGCGGCGTCATCCCCGCCATCCGGTCGGTTCCGGGCCTCCTGGCCCTGATCCTCTTCACGACCCTGAACAACCTCGTCGGCGGCGTCTTCATGGCCCTCATGGACCCGTACGGGCTGACCCTCTTCAGCGTCGAGGCCTGGGGGATCGTGCTGGCCGTCACGGGCACGGGGTTCATCGTCGGGGGAGCGCTCGTGGCTGCGCGCGGCCTCGGACGCAATCCCGTGCGCACGCTGCTGCTGGTCAACGTCGGCGTCGCGGGGCTCGGGATGACCTTCGCGATCCGCGAGTGGTGGTGGCTCTACGCCCTCGGCATCTTCGTCTTCATGATGCTCATGCCCGCAGCCGAGGCCGCCGAGCAGACGGTGATCCAACGCGTCGTACCGTTCGAAACGCAGGGGCGCGTCTTCGGGTTCGCGGCCTCGGTCGAGTCGGCGGCGTCGCCGATCTCGGCCTATCTGATCGGGCCGATCGCCCAGTTCGGCCTCATTCCGTTCATGAGGACGGATGCCGGCGACCGTGCCTTCGGTTGGTTGCTCGGCGGCGGGGAGGCCCGTGGCATCGCGCTGGCCTTCGTCGTCGCGAGTGCGCTGATGTTCGTGCTGGTGCTGCTCGCGTTCGCGTCACCGCAGTACCGACGGCTGAGCCGTGCCTACGCGAGCGCGTCCGCGCCCGAACCGGCCGTCACCGAACCGGCCGTCACCGAACCGGCCGTCACCGAACCGGCCGGCGACGAGCCCGCCCTGAAGCAGGCCGATCCGACGACCTGAGCCCGAGTACCGCGACGACGGCGGCGAGCGCGACCATGACGAGGCCGCAGCCGGCCACCCCGATCCAGCCGACGCCGTGGAACGCGTAGCCCAGCAGCCAACCGAACAGACTCGAGCCGCCGTAGTACCCCAGGTAGTACAGCGACGCGGCCTGGGCTCTCGTTTGCGGTGGCGCCGCTGCGGGCGCCCATCCCGAGGCAATCGCGTGCGCGGCGAAGAACCCGGCGGTGAGCACGAGCAGTCCGGCAAGCACCGCCCAGACGAGCGGCACGGCGGTCACGACGACGCCGGTCGCCATGACGGCGAGCGAGGCGAGCAGCACCGGCAGGCGCCCGAAGCGGCCGGCCAACGACCCCGCCCAGGGCGAGGCGACCGTCCCCGCGAGGTAGGCGAGGAAGAGGAAGCTCACGATCCACAACGGGAGCGAGAACGGGGGCGCGACGAGGTGGAAACCGAGGTAGTTGTACACCGCGACGAACACGCCCATGAGCAGGAACCCCTGGGCGTAGAGGGCGAGTTGGCGCCGGTCGCGCAGGTTCGTGCTCAGCCGCACCAGCAGCGACGGGCCCGGCGTTTCGACGGCGCGGCGGGGAGTGAAACCCTGTGCGCTCGGTGCCAGCCAGAGGAACAACGCTGCCGAGGTGGCACAGAGAACCGCGACCGCGAAGACTCCGCCGCGCCACAGGCCGACGTCGCCGAACGGGCCCGCGACGAGCCTCCCCAGCAGACCGCCGATCGTGGTGCCGGCGATGTAGCTGCCCGCTGCCGTCGCGGTGTGCGCGGCGTCGACCTCTTCCGAGAGGTAGGCGAGCGCGATGGCGGGTACCGCGCCGAGGGCCGTGCCCTCGAGCAGCCGCGCCGTGAGCAGCAGCGGCAGCGTGGGGGCGAGCGGCGCGAGCAGGCCGAAGGCCGTCGCGGCGAGGACGCCGATCGCCATCGCCGGCACGCGACCGGTCCGGTCCGCGACGACCGACCAGGGGATGACGCTGACGGCGAGGCCGAGCGTCGAGACCGAGACCGCGAGAGCAGCCGTCGCCGGGTCCACGCCGAACTCGTTCCCGACGAAGGGGAGGACCGCCTGCGGAGAGTACAGCTGCGCGAAGGTCGCGACGCCGGCGAAGAAGAGCCCCGCGATGAGCCGGCGGTAGGCGGGCGAGCCGGGAAGATGACCGGTGAACTCGCGCACCCGGTCAGCCTACGACCGCGGGCATTCCTCGCCGGACGTGAGGAGGGCCGGTCGACTCAGAAGCGTCGACCGGCCCTGTCATCCCTTGCACCAGAGATCACACCGCGCAGTTGGGGGGAACTGCGTGAGACGAAGTTATAACGGCCGGATAACGGGATGCAATCGGATGACGGTGTTCATCAGTGGTGCATAGGCACCTTCCAGGAACGTCAGCGGCCCTCGCGCAGGGCGACCGATCCTGCGGAGACCCGGACGTCGACGGTGCTGGACGACGAGGGATCCTCAGTGAGGTCGTTGACGAACGAGCCCGCATCCTCGGTCGCACTGACGGCATAGCCGCCGCGGGGGAGGGCGAGATCCACCGAGCCCGCCTCTGCGGCGATCGTCACCGATGCAGGCTGCGCGCCACCGAGCTCTCCCGACACCCGCCCGGCACTGACCTCGACCGCCGCCTCGCGGACGCCGTCGAGGTCGAGCGAGACGCGCCCGGCCGAGACGCGTGCATCCAGACGGGTCGCGGTTCCGGCCGCGTCGACCGAACCCGCATCCGCCTGCAGCCCGAGCGCTCCGAACTCCCCGTCCACCCGCAGTGATCCCGCACCGACGCTCAGTTCGGCGTCGAGGCCGGCGAGATCGTCGGGGAGCACGAGCGTCGCTCGCGACGAGTCGCCCCACAGCCGCCATCCGCTCCACCAGTCGCGGTCGGAATCGACCACCAGCCGGTCGCCGGCGCGGGAGAGCTCCCATGCGCTGGCGCCGCCTGTGCCCGTGACCGTCAACGTCGCCTCCGCGACGTCGCCGAACGAGACCTCGACGTCTGCGGCGGCCGCATCCATCTCCAGCGCGCTCACCCCGCGGGTCGGGGCTGTGAGAGTCGCCGTCTCGACCGCGCCGCTCACGACGGTCGACACGACACTCGTCCCGACGGTGAAAAGGATGGTCACGGCGCCCGCGGCGACGGTCAACCCCGCGATGACGCGGGCCGCTGACGACGGGGACGACGTCGGCGGAGTCGTCCCGTCACCGCCGGTCGCCGGCGGCTCGGTGGGCGGGCCGGGGGGCGTCGCCGGCGGCGGGGTCAGGGTCGTGCTCATCGCACTGCTCCGTTCTGCGGCTGCGAGCCGCCGTGTTCGAGATGGACGAGCGCGGCGAGCACCCGGCGGTTGCCGTGCTCGTCCTGCTCGAGGTCGAGCTTCTGGAAGAGGGAGGTGATGTACTTCTCGACGCTCGCTTCGCTGAGGAACATCGCCGCGGCGATCGCCTGGTTGCTGCGCCCCTCGGCGATGAGCGCGAGCACCGTGCGCTCACGCTCGGTCAGGCGCGACATGCGCTCGTCGCGCGATCGGCGCGTCAGCAGCTGGGCGACGACCTCGGGGTCGAGCACCGTGGCGCCGGCGCCGATGCGTGCGACGGTCTCGAGGAACTCGCCGACGTCGGCGACGCGGTCTTTCAAGAGGTACCCCAGCGCCGCGCCCTGGGAGGTGATGAGCTCGCTGGCGTAGCGCTCTTCGACGTACTGGCTCAGCACGAGGATCGGCAGGTTCGGGTTCTCGGCGCGAAGGGCGAGAGCGGCACGGATGCCCTCGTCCGTGAAGGTCGGCGGCAACCGCACGTCGAGGATGCACATGTCGGGTCGCGTCTCGGACACGTGCCGACCGATGGCGTCGGCGTCGGCGAGGGCGGCGACGACCTCGTGCCCCGAGTCGGACAGCAGACGCACGAGACCTTCCCGCAGCAGCGTCGAGTCCTCGCAGATCAGGATGCGCACGGGACGCTCACCTCCAGAGCGGTCGGTCCGCCGGCCGGGCTGTCGAGGCGCGTGGTGCCCCCCGCGGCCGTGATGCGGTTGATGATGCCGTCGAGCCCGCCGCCGGCGATGACGCGCGCCCCGCCGACGCCGTTGTCCTCCACCCGTGCCCACAGCGTGTGGTCGTCGCGGTGGCGGACGACCACGCGGCACTCGCCGGCGCGGGAGTGCTTGGCGGCGTTGGTGAGCGACTCGGCGATCGCGAAGTAGACGGCGGCCTCGGCCGTGCGGCTGCACCGCTGGTCGACGCGCACATCGAGGCTGACGGGGACGTGCGAGCGCGCCGCCAGGGCGGAGAGCGCCGCGTCGAGGCCGCGGTCATCGAGCACCGAGGCGTGGATCCCGCGCGCGAGCTGTCGGAGCTCGGTGATGGCGGCCTTCGTCGAGGTGTGCGCCTCGGCGAGCAGCTGCTTGGCGGCATCCGGGTCGTCGTCGATCTTCTGCTGCGCGAGGCCCAGCGTCATACCGACCGACACGAGGCGGGGCTGAACCCCGTCGTGGAGGTCGCGCTCGATGCGGGTGCGCTCCAGCTCGCCGGCCCGCACCGCGCCCTCGCGCTGCACCCCGGCGGTGCGGGCGGCCTCGACCAGCTGCGCTTCGCGCGAGGGGACGAGGACGGCGCGGGCGATGATGCCGTGCAGAAGCGCGATGCCCGCGAGCAGAGCCGCCGGGATGATGACGGCCAGCACGCCCACCACGACCGCCGTCTCGACGGGCACCTCGATCCACCTCGACGCGACCGTGACGGCGCGGGTGGCGTAGAGAGGCGCGAAGATGAGGGCCGCGCCCGAGGCGACGAGGCCGACGAGGGTCAGCACGATGAGCCCCAGGACGGTCGAGATGGCGGCGTGAGCCACGCCGCGCCACATCCTGCCATCGGTGAACTGCAGCCAGACGGTGCGGAGCCACCCGCCGAAGCCGGCCCGGCCACTGCTGCGCGCCGTGAGCGTCGGGAGCCCCCAGCCGTACAGTCCGTCGACCCGGGCGTACTCCAGCCAGCTGGTGAGCCACAGGGCGTACACGAACGCCACGAGGAGGGGGAGGCCGAGGCCCAGCGCCGGGGTCAGGCCGATGCCCACCGCCAGGAGCGTCAGGATCACCGTGAAGACGGCGGTTCCCGCGAGTCCGAGAGCCGCGAGCTGGGCGAGCGCTCCGAGTGGACGCAGGAGTCGTGCGAGGCGGGGTGGGGCAGCGGTGCTGGCGACGGCGGTGGTCATGGCTCCACGCTAGGACCGCGGCCGCCGCGGCGCAGGCGAGCGGCCCGGAGACTCGGGTTCGGGTTAACCCCCGGCGGAGGGCGACCGCGTCGGTCCGCCCGGTCGGCGAGGATGGAACGGTGACCTCTCCCGACATCCGCCTCATCGCCGTCGACATGGACGGGACACTGCTCGACGCGGACGGCCGTATCCCCGAGGGTCTGTGGCGGCTGCTCCCGCGGCTGCGCGACCGCGGGATCGTCTTCGCCCCGGCGAGCGGTCGGCAGCTCGCGACCCTGCGCCGCCAGTTCGCCCCCGCACCGGTCGAGCTCGACTACATCGCGGAGAACGGCGCTTACGTCGTGCGCGGCGGCGCCGAGGTCAGCTCGGATGCCGTCGACCCCGCGTTCGCGGCATCCGTCGTGCGGCGCGTGCGCGAGCTCGACCGCCTCGACATCGGGCTCGTCGTCTGCGGCAAGCGGTCGGCCTACATCGAGCGCAGCGACGACGCGTTCTTCGCCGAGGCCGACACGTACTACGCGGAGCTCGCGGTGGTGGATGACCTCACCAGGGTCGACGACGAGATTCTCAAGCTCGCCGTCTTCGACTTCGCCCTCGCCGAGGACTCCGTCGCGCCCGAGCTGTTCGACCTCCGCGACACTCACCAGGTGGTGGTGTCGGGCCGGCACTGGGTCGACATCATGAACCCCGGTGTGAACAAGGGACGGGCGCTGTCGCGGCTGCAGGACACGCTCGGGATCGGCCCCGACCAGACGATGGCCTTCGGCGACTACCTGAACGATCTCGAGATGCTCGAGCAGGCGCGGTACTCCTACGCGATGGCCGAGGCCCACCCCGACATCGCCGCGGCCGCGCGCTACAGCGCGCCGTCGCACACCGAGGGCGGCGTGCTGACGGTCATCGAGGAGCTCCTGGCGCGCTGACCCGCCGCACCGCGCGGCGCAAGCCCGCGCCGTGCGTCGATGCGGCGGCGTAGCGTGTCGGCCATGGTCACGATTCCCACGGTCACCCTCAACGACGGCTCCGACTTCCCCGAGCTCGGGCTCGGCACCTACAACCTCCGCGGCGACGATGGCGTCGAAGCGATCGTCGCCGCCATCGACTCCGGCTACCGGCTGCTCGACACCGCGGTCAACTACGAGAACGAGGCGGAGGTCGGCGAGGCGGTGCGCCGCAGCGGCATCCGCGATCAGCTCGTCATCACGACCAAGGTGCCCGGTCGCGACCACGGTTTCGACGAGACCATCCGCAGCGCGGAAGCGTCGCTCGGGCGGCTCGGCGTCGAGAAGATCGACCTGTACCTCATCCATTGGCCGAACCCCAGCCAGGGCAAGTGGCTCGAGACCTACCGGGCGATGCTGGCGCTGCGCGACGAGGGGCAGGTCGGGTCGGTCGGGGTGTCGAACTTCACCGAACCGATGCTCGCGCGCCTCATCGACGAGACCGGCGTCGCGCCGGCCGTGAACCAGGTCGAGATGCACCCCTATTTCCCGCAGACGGCGCTCCGGGCCTTCCATGCCGCGAGCGGCATCCGCACCGAGAGCTGGAGTCCGCTGGCGCGACGCAGCGAGCTGCTGAGCGAGCGGGTGGTCACCGACATCGCCGATGCCCACGGAGTGACCGGCACGCAGGTCGTGCTGCGCTGGCACACGCAGCTGTCGTCGACCCCCATCCCGAAGTCGGCCGACCCCGCCCGCCAGCGCGAGAACGCCGACGTGTTCGGCTTCCTGCTCTCGGATGACGAGATCGCTGCGATCAGCGCCCTCGAACGCGGCCGGCTCTGGGACGGTGACCCGGACACGCACGAGGAGATGTAGGCCGCGCCGGATAGCGTGGAGGCATGCCGACGACTCCGTTCGACTCCCTCGACGACTACTACGCCCTTCCCCGCATCGACGCCGCGGTGACCTCGCCCGACGGCGCGAGCGTCGTCCTGACGGTCGCGACCCTCACGAAGGACCGCACCGGCTACGAGCGCTCGCTCTGGTCGGTCGCCGCCGACGGCAGCGGTGCGCCTCGACGCCTGACCCGATCGACCACGGGCGAGTCGGGAGCCGTCTTCACCGCCGCAGGCGACCTGCTGTTCGTCTCCGCGCGCCCCGACAACGACGCCGATGAGGGCGCGCCCGCGCAGCTGTGGCTGCTCCCGGCCGCCGGCGGCGAGGCGCGTCCGGTCACCCGCCTGGCGGGCGGGGTTTCGGCCGTCGTCACGGCGCCCGAATCCGACCGCGTCGTGATCGCCTCGTCGCTCCTGCCCGAGGCGGCCACGATCGAAGCCGACGCGAGATTGCGCGCCGAGCGGAAGAAGCTCAAGGTCTCGGCCATCGTCCACGACACCTATCCCGTGCGGTACTGGGATCACGACCTCGGTCCTCACGAGCCCGCCCTTCTCGCCCTCGACCTGGGCGAGCTCGCCGACGCCCCCGCCGTCGTCGCGACCGCCGACGCAGCCGTCGACGAGGTCGCCGCAGCGGTGGCGGGCGAGTCTGCCGCCGCCGACGAGCCCTACCCCGCCGGTCTTCCACGCCCCCGCATCCTCGTCCGCGGTCGTGCCGCGTCGACGGCGGGTATGGCGCTCACCCCCGACGGGGCGACACTGGTCGCGTCGATGCCGGTGCCGGTGGGGCGCGACGCACGCCACCGTCTCGTCGCGATCGACACCACGACGGGCGAGCTGCGCATCCTGCGCGACGAGGTCGACGTCGACGTCGAGATGCCGGCGGTCAGCCGCGACGGCAGCCGCGTCGCCTACGTCCGCTCGAACAAGCCCACGCCGGCGGGTCCGGCCGATCAGGAGCTCTGGGTCAGCGAGATCGACGGCGGGGCAGCGCTGCGCCTGGCCGCGCGTTGGGACCGCTGGCCGAGCAGCATCCGCTTCGCCGGCGACGATGCGGCGCTCGTCGTGACCGCCGATGACGACGGTCGCGGCCCGGTCTTCTCCGTCCCGCTCGACGGGGGTGCGGTGACGCAGACGACGCACGACGACTTCGCCTATACGCATGTCGAGCTCGCCGCCGGTACGACGGATGTCATCGCGCTCCGTTCGAACTGGATGACCCCGCCGCATCCCGTCCGGGTGGCCGCCGACGGCACCGTGACACCCCTGGTGAGCCCCGCGCCCTCGCCGGCCACGACCGCGTCGATGGTCGAGGTCGAGACCACCGCCGATGACGGAGCCCGCGTGCGCGGATGGCTCGTGCTGCCGGAGGGAGCGGATGCCGCAGCTCCCGCGCCCCTGCTGCTCTGGATCCACGGCGGCCCGCTCAACAGCTGGAACGCGTGGAGCTGGCGGTGGAGCCCGCTGCTCGCCGCCGCCCGCGGCTACGCTGTGCTGCTGCCCGACCCGGCGCTTTCGACCGGCTATGGGCTCGACTTCATCGCGCGGGGGTGGGATGCCTGGGGCGCCGCGCCCTTCACCGACCTCATGGCCATCACGGATGCCGTCGTCGCGCGCGACGACATCGACGAGACCCGCACGGCCGCGATGGGCGGCTCGTTCGGCGGTTACATGGCCAACTGGGTCGCGGGTCACACCGACCGGTTCGATGCGATCGTGACCCACGCGAGCCTGTGGGCGTTCGACCAGTTCGCCGGCACGACCGACTTCGCTCCGTACTGGCAGAGCATCTTCAGCCCCGAGGGCGCCATCGCCAACTCGCCGCACCGCTTCGTCGCCGACATCCGGACGCCGATGCTCGTGATCCACGGAGACCGCGACTATCGCGTGCCGATCGGGGAGGGCTTGCGGCTGTGGGCCGACCTCAACGAGCACCACGCGGCCGAGGACGGCACGAGCCCGCACCGGTTCCTGTACTACCCGGACGAGAACCACTGGATCCTCTCGCCGCAGAACGCGCGCGTCTGGTACGAGACGGTGTTCGCCTTCCTCGAGGAGAATCTGCCCGCGCGCCCCTGAGCGGTGCGTCGGTCGCGGCGCTCAACCGACCGAAATGGTCCCTTCCTCGCTCGGGAGGGGACCATTTCCGTCGGGTCGAGGTTCACGGTGCCGGCGGAGGAAGGATGCGGCGGAGGATGAGTCGTTGCGCCAGCGTCCAGGCCACCGTCACCGCGAGGTACAGGCCCGCCGCGAGCGGTACGAACACCGCCACCACCGCCGTCGCGAACTGTGCCGCACCGAGCATGCCCGAGACCGCCGCCGGCGCGTCGGTGATACGGAACGACCGGCGTGTCAGCTCGCCGACGAGCGCGATCGCGGCGATCACGACGCCGAACACCAGGGCGGCTGCGAGCGGCACTGACCCCGACGCGACGGTGCCCGCGAGGCTCGACCCGAGCGGAACACCGGCGAGCGTCTCGGCGAGCAGCCCGTTGGCATGGCCCGAGATCGTGGGATGGATGAAGACCCCGTAGAGCAGTCCCACGACGGGTGCCTGGACGAGCAGAGGCAGGCAGCCCGCCGTCGGCGAGACGTTCTCGTTGCGATAGAGCTTGAGGGTCTCGCGCTGCAGTCTCTCGCGGTCGGCCCGGTAGCGCCGCTGCAGCTCGCGCAGCCGGGGTGCCAGCCGCGCCCGAGCACGATCAGCGCGTGCCTGGGCGACCCCGGCAGGGATCAACGCCGTGCGCACCGCGACCGTGATGAGGATGACGGATGCCGCGGCGGCGAGGCCCCCGAGCGCGGGTTCGAGTGCCGCGGTCAGCGCGGCGAGGATCGAGGCGACCGCGTCGAGCGCGGCGGCGATGGGCGGGAAGGAATACAGGTCCATGAGGAGTCCGATCGTCGAGGCTGAGCACGAGGGATCAGCCGCGAAGGGACGCCGGACGGCGCGGGGCGCCGGCGCGCGGGTGCGCGCATGGGTGTGGAGCCGTTCCGGGCGTGGCTACGCGGCTGAGGCCGCGTAGCCCGGGGCCCGGGGGCGTCGTCGACCGGGAGCGTCCGGGTCGCTCTGCGCCAGCAGCGTCGACGGCGAAATCGACCGTCGCGGGTGGGGTCGCCGCGAGCCCGCGGCCCCGGTCGTCGTGGTCGCGGCCGAGATCGAGACGACGGCGATCGCGATCGCGAGGAGGGCGACGGCGGTCGCCGCCGCGAGCCCGCCCGAGTCGCCCAGCGACAGGGCGCCGACGACCGACAGCAGCATCGGGAGCACGGAGATGACGGGCATCACTCCGCCTCGGTCCGCGTCCAGCCGGCGGCGCGCTCGAGCAGAGCAGCATCCCCGTCGAAACGCGCGCCTGCCGAGCGCGACCGTCGCAGCGCGAGGAGGAGAAGCACGAACCCGCCGATCGGCATCAGGTTCAGCAGCACCCACCATCCCGACAGGTTCGAATCGTGCAGCCGTCGCACCGCGACCGTGAAACCCGGCACGAAGGTCGCCGCGACCCACACGGTCGAGGTCCACAGGTAGACAGCCACGAGGGTGGAGAGAGGGCCGGTCGGGGCGATCGGCCCGAAGAGCTCGGTGCCGCGCCATCCCCACCAGCCGAACGGGTGGAGGCCGAGGTCGAGCTGCGGCCACCGTCCCGACAGCATCCGCGGGATCACGAGCAGGAAGACCATGGCGGCGGCGAACCCGACGGCCATCCACCACCAGTACTCGCTTCGGCTCGCGCGTCCGCGGAGCCGGAAGGCGTGCGCGACGAAACGGCGCATGGCCTGGGACAGCGAAGCGTTCGGCAGCGGTGCTGTCGAGTCGGCCTCCATCCCGCGATGCTAGCCGAGCGCTGCGGGGCGGTACAGGCTCTCTCGTCTGTCAATCGTGGCCGCATCCCGCGCGCGGAAGCGGCGGTCACCGCCAGGTGAACCGGGACCGCAGGGTTCGCCGCCCCGCCGGGCTCAGTGCGGCGCGTGGTATTCCGGCTCGCCGCGCTTCCAGTAGCCCTTGACCGTGATTCGTTCGGGATCGAGGCCCCAGCGGTCGAGCAGCAGGCGCCGGCCGGCGCGGACGATCGACTGCTCCGCCGCGATGAAACCGAAGACGTCGCCGCCCGGCCGGTCCTTCGCCTCGAGCGCGTCGAGCCGTGCCGCGAGAGCCGTTCCCGCGAGCGAGGTGCCGCGAGGGATCTGCTCGACGTCGACGCCCGGGGGCGTCGCGATGGGCAGCTCATGAGCGGCGTCGGGCACTTCGATGAGTATGCGCCCGACAGCCGCGGCATCCATGTGGTGGGCGAACCGTCGCATCGCCGGAACGGCGGTCTCGTCTCCCGCCAGCATCCAGGCATCGGGTCGTCCGGTGAGCACGGCCGAGCCGCGCGGACCGCCGATTCCGATCGTCGAACCGATCTCGGCGGTCGCGGCCCATTCGGCCGCGACGCCGGCGTCGTGGACGGCGAACTCGAGGTCGAGCCAGCAGCCGTCAGGGTCCCAGGCGAGCGGGGTGAATTCGCGGCTCGGCGCCGCGCGCATCTCGTCGACGGTCTCAGGCTCGCCGTCGGGGAAGAACACGCGGATGTGGTCGTCGCAGCCGGGGGAGTCGAACCCGCGCAGGTCGGCGCCCTCGACGCGCACCCTCACGTACGCCGGCGTCAGCCAGTGACGCGCTGCGAGACGGACGGTCCGGAATCGCAGTTCGAGACCGCGGCGAGCGATCTGGAACGGCGGGGTTGCGCTCGTCGTGGACACGAAGGTTAGGCTAACCTACACAGCCGCGGGTCGGGCTTCTGTCGACACCCGCGCCCCGCGGCACGACATCGATTCCCACCGCATCGCACCAGGAGCCCCCACGTGACTCTTGCATTCCGCCGTCCCGCGCTCGTCTCGATCGCCCTCGCCGCCGCCCTCGGCCTCGCCGGCTGCGCCTCGTCGGCGAGCCCGTCGACCGACGAGACCCCCGCAGCCACCGTCGCGGACACGGTCGCCGTGACCGACAACCACGGCGAGATCGAGGTCCCGGTGGCTCCCGAACGAGTCGTCGCACTCGACAACACGACCTTCCAGACGCTCAGCGACTGGGACATCGACCTGGTGGCGGCGCCGAAGCCGCTGATGTACGACCTCTGGCCCAACCTCTCCGGCGGCGACGACGTGCTCGACGCGGGCCTGCACCGCGAGCCCGATCTCGAAGCGGTCATCTCGGCCCAGCCGGACCTCATCGTCGGCGGATACCGATTCCGGGAGATCTACGACGATCTGAAGGCCATCCAGCCCGCCACGATCGAGACCAGCCCGCGCGATGGCGAGGAGCAGATCGCCGAGCTGAAGCGCCAGGTCGAGATCCTCGGTCGCGTGTTCGATCGCGAGGACGACGCGAAGCAGCTCGCCGATGCCCTCGATGCCGCCGTCGCCGACGCGAAGGCCGCCTACAACGGAACCGACACCGTCGTCGGGCTCATCACGTCAGGCGGCAAGATCTCCTTCGCGGCACCCGGCGAGGGGCGCGGGGTGGGGGCCGTCTTCCCGACGCTCGGCCTGGTCCCCGGTATCGACCAGGCTGCGGAGGATGCCTCGCACGGAGACGACATCAGCGTCGAGGCGATCGCCGCGGCGAACCCCGAGTGGCTGATCGTCCTCGATCGCGACGCCATGTTCGGCGAGGACGGCTACGTCTCGGCCGAGGAGCTCATCGAGGGCTCGGAGGCGCTGCAGAACGTCCCCGCCGTGCAGAAGGATCAGATCATCTACCTCGCACCGAGCTTCTACCTCGACGAGGGCATCCAGGCGTACACGAAGCTGTACAGCGACATCGCGGCGGCCTTCGCTGCGGCGAACTGATCGCTCCGGCTTCGCCCCCGTCGCCCGTGACGGGGGCGAAGCATCGCATCATGACTGCGCTCACCGCTCCCGCCCGTGCCCGGCACCGCCTGGCTCTGCCTGCCGCGATCCTCGTCGTGGCCGGCCTCGTCGTGTGCTCCCTCTTCGTCGGCGTCTACGATCTCGCCGCCGACGGCGTCGGTACCGAGATGCTCTGGATCACCCGCGTTCCCCGCACTCTCTCCCTCGTCCTCGCCGGCTGCGCCATGGCCGTCTCCGGCCTCGTGATGCAGTTGCTGACCCAGAACCGCTTCGTCGAGCCGACGACGACCGGGACCACCGAATGGGCAGCTCTCGGCCTGCTCGCGACCGTCCTGCTGGTGCCCGAGTCGCCGCTCGTCGTGCGCATGCTGTTCGCCAGCATCGCAGCGTTCGTCGGCACGATGGTCTTCCTGGCGATCCTCCGCCGCATCCCGTTGCGCTCGTCGCTCGTCGTGCCTCTCATCGGGATCATGCTCGGGGCGGTCGTCTCGTCGTTCACGACCTATCTCGCCGTCAGCACCAACGCGCTGCAGATGCTCGGCACCTGGTTCATGGGCAGCTTCACCGCCGTCGTCCGCGGCCGTTACGAAGTGCTCTGGGTCGTCGGTGTCGTCGTCGTGCTCGTCGCGCTCTTCGCCGATCGGCTCACCGCTGCGAGCCTGGGGAAGGACGTCGCGACGACGCTCGGCCTGAACTACGACCGGGTGCTCCTGCTCGGCACGGCCCTGGTCGCCGTCGCGACCGGGGTGACCACGGTGGTCGTGGGCTTCCTGCCCTTCCTCGGTCTCATCGTGCCGAACCTGGTATCGATGTGGCGCGGTGACAACCTCCGGGCGAACCTCCCCTGGGTGTGCCTGGGAGGGGTGGCGATCATCGTCGTCTGCGACATCGTCGGCCGCGTCATCCGGATGCCGTTCGAAGTGCCCGTCTCGATGATCCTCGGGGTGCTCGGCGCCGCGGTCTTCATCTCCCTGCTCCTTCGGCAGCGCGCGCATGGCTGAGGCGGTCCGTACCGCGGTAGGCGACCCGACCGAGGCCGCCCCGGCGCGGCCGCCGCGGGTGTGGCTCCGGTTCGTGCTGCTCGCCGTCGTGGTCGTGGTCGCGGCGGTCATGCTGCTGACGTGGAGCATCCCGCTCGATCCCGGCCAGCGCGGCTACTGGCTCGCGGTGGAACTACGAGTGACCACCGTCGTCACGGTGGCGATCGTCGCGTGCTGCCAGGCGGTGGCGACGGTTCTGTTCCACACCGCCACGGGCAACCGCATCCTCACGCCCTCGATCATGGGATTCGATGCGCTCTACGTCGTCATGCAGACCGCGCTGGTGTTCTTCTTCGGCGGGGCGGCGCTCGCCGCGACCGACGGGCTCGTCAAGGTCGCCCTGCAGAGCCTTTTGATGGTCGGGTTCGCGACGCTGCTCTACGGCTGGCTGTTCGCCGGCAGGCGCGGGAACCTGCACATCATGCTCCTCATCGGAATCGTTCTGGGTGTCGGGTTCAGCTCGCTCTCGACCGTCATGCAGCGCCTGCTGACCCCGAGCGACTTCGACCTCCTCTCCGCACGCCTGTTCGGCAACCTCAGCAACTCCAACCCGGAGTACCTGCCGTGGGCCGCAGCGATCGTGGCGATCGTGATCGGGGTCGTGTGGCACCGCCGTCGGCGCCTCGACGTCATCACCCTCGGTCGCGACGTCGCCACGAACCTCGGGATCGCCTACAAGCGCGAGGTCACCGTGCTGCTGATCCTCGTGGCCGTGCTGATCTCGGTCTCGACGACCCTGGTCGGTCCGATGACCTTCTTCGGGTTCATCGTCGCGACCCTCAGCTACCAGCTGGCGGGGTCGACCCGGCACGCCGTCGTCCTGCCGTTCGCCGGACTGCTGGGCATGGCCACCCTCCTCGGCGGCTACTTCGTCCTGCGCCACGTCTTCTACGCCGCCGGGATGCTGACGGTCATCATCGAGTTCGCGGGCGGACTGTTCTTCATCGTCTACCTGCTCCGAAAGGGCGCGCTGTGATCACCCTGACCGATGTCTCCAAGAGCTATGGCGGCCTACGCGTGCTCGGCCCCATCGACCTGCACATCCCGGCGGGCGGGGTGACGGCTCTGGTCGGGCCGAACGGCGCCGGCAAGTCGACGCTGCTCACGATCGTCGGCCGGCTGACCGAGCCGACGACCGGCACGGTGACGGTCGGCGGCCTTGACGTCGCGGGCACACCCAGCCGCGAGCTCGCGCGGGTCGTCTCGATCCTGCGACAGGAGAACCACTTCGTCACACGTCTCACCGTGCGCGACCTCGTGGGGTTCGGACGCTTCCCCCACTCGGGGGGCCGCCTCACCGACTCGGATCGTCGTCACGTCGACGACGCACTGCGCTTCCTCGACCTCCAGGACCTCTCGCATCGCTACCTCGATCAACTCTCCGGCGGGCAGCGCCAGCGCGCCTACGTCGCGATGGTGCTCGCGCAGGACACCGACTGCATTTTGCTCGACGAGCCGCTCAACAACCTCGACATGCGGCACGCGGTGGGGATGATGCAGCAGCTGCGGCGGGCCGCCGACGAGCTCGGCAAGACCGTGGTGGTCGTCATCCACGACATCAACTTCGCCGCCGCGTACGCCGATCGCATCGTCGCCCTGACGGACGGAACGCTGGCGTGCGCGGGAACCCCCGCCGAGATCATGCGTCCCGACGTGCTCGAGGCCGTGTTCCAGACCCCGATCGCCGTGCGCGACGACGGGGACTATCCCCTCGCGGTCTACTTCCGCTGAGTTCTCCAGCGCCGTGACGCGGCGTGCGCGAGAGCGATGCCCGCTCAGGATGCCGTGACCGACACCTTCGGCTGCGACGGGGCGCGCGGTGCTGCCACCTGCAGCCCGACGCGCACGGTCTGACCCGGCGCCAGCGCGGATGCCCATCCGGCGCCGGTGCAGGTGATCGTCGAGCCGCTGAGCCCGCACGTCATACCCCAGGCGTTGGGCACGGAGGTCGCTCCGGGGGAGTCCCACGACAGCGTCCACCCGCGCGTCGCGACGGATGCCGTCACCTCGAACTCGGCGACGTATCCCTCGCCCCAGGAGCTCTGCAAGATCCAGGTCGCGGCCGGGGCGCGGCCCGGCGCCGGGGTCGGTGTGGCGCTGGGCTTGGGCGTCGCTGTCGGCTTGGGTGTCGCTGTCGGCTTGGGTGTCGCGGTGGGCTTCGGGGTGGGCTTGGGTGTCGCTGTCGCGGTGGGCTTCGGGGTGGGCTTGGGCGTCGCGGTCGGCTTGGGCGTCGCCGTGGCGGTCGGCTTCGGGGTCGCGGTCGGCTTCGGGGTGAGCTGGGCGACGGGCGTGAGGATGGGACGGAGCGCGTCGAGTTTCGCCTGCTGCCGTGTGCGCCAGTCGTCGGCGAGCAGGCCGCCGGTGTCACCGCTGTTGGGGTTGTACGACCAGTACGCGAAGCTCATCCCCGTCGAGGAGAGGTACGACACGAGGGTCTTCAACCACGCGCGGTCGCTGTCGGTCTCGAGCTTGGTGCCGAATTCCCCGACCAGGACGGGCGCGATCCCCTGCTTGACGAGGTACCCCCAATTGGCGTCCCAGATCCCCGGCAGGTTCTCCGGATAGTCCCGCGCCGCGAACCACGACTGCGCGAAGATCGACGCGGGGTACTCGTGCGGTGAGTACACGACGCGATTGGCCACCGAGAGCCGGACAGGGGCGCTGCGAACGTCCTTCAGCCCGCCTCCCCACCAGGTCGAGGTTCCGTCCGCCTGACGTTCGACGCCCTCGACGATCACGAGCAGGCGCGGGTTCACCGACAGCACGGCATTGCCCGCTCGCGTCGCCGCGGCGCGCCAGTCTCGCGCCGGGTCGCCGCAGTTCCAGCACGCCGGACCATGGGGCTCGTTGTGCAGGTCGACGCCGACCACGGCGGGCTCGTTCTTGTAGCGAGCCGCGAGCATCTTCCAGTCGTCGATCCAGCGCTGCTCGCTGTAACGGGCGGTGTACCACAGCTCGCTCTGCGCGTCGGAGCCGGGGCGATGGCGGTCGAGGATCACCGACAACCCGCGCGCCTTGGCCCGCGCGATCACCGTGTCCATGAGCTGCAACGGGGTGAGCGAGACGAGGTCGGGGTTGGCGTTGGCATCGATGGAGGTGGTCGCGCGTGCCGCGAGGCACTCGTTCGAGAACGGCAGGCGGATGGTGTTGAAACCCATCGACGCGATGTCGGCGAGACCCGTGTCGAGCGAGATCGTCCAGAGCCCGTGAGGCGCGCAGTTCGAGGTCTCCATGCCGAACCACGACACCGCCTTGATCGTGTGCGGCGCGCCGGAGGCGGTGACGACGGACGAGCCCTTCGTCGAGAGCCATCCGACGATCGAGGGCGCCGCGGCTGCGGGCGGAGCGGCGGCGGTCAGGCCGCTCACGAGAACGAATCCGAGGATCGCTGCCGCCGACATCGCGCGCGTCCTGCCGCGCCGCCACCATCCGCCCATCGGCACCCCTCGGTCATCCGTCGGCTCATGCTAGCCGTGCCGCGAGCCTGTTCATGACTCGAGGGCCGCGAGGGGATGGTTCAGAGCTGCGCGCCGTCGTCATCCCGGTCGTAGACGCCCTCGTTGCGCCCGCGGCGCGACTCGTAGGCGATGAGCCACCCGACGGAGATCGCGGCGGCCAGCACGACGCCGAGCCACACATTGTCCATCACCAGGCCGAAGACGATGCCGAGGACGAAGACGAGGGCGGCTCCGAGCGCCCAGTAGGTGTGCCCGCGCTGCCAGCCTCGATTCGCCATGTCCCGAGCCTACGACGCTCGAGCGTCGCGGCGCGGGTCGGCGTGCGTAGACCTCACCGATCGCGATGATCCTCGGGATGCAGTCGCGGTCCGCGCCGCGGCTCGAACACCCCGCCCGCGTAGATGAGCCGGATGACGCGCTGCCGGTGCCCTTTCCACGGCTCGAGCAGCTCGAGCATCGCATCGTCGTCCACTCGATGACCGGTGAGGGCGTACCCGACCGTGTGACACAGGTGGTAGTCGCCGACGCTCACCGCATCCGAGTCGCCGAAGGCGCGGATACGCGTCTCGGCCGACGTCCACGGTCCGATTCCGGGCAGTGACGTCAGGATGTCTTCGCGCTCGTCGCCGTGCGGGGCGGCAGCCACGGCGCGCTCGATCGACGCCCTGCGCCGAGCCGCCGCGACGACGGTGCGCGACTGCGGCGGTTCCAGACCGGCGCGATGCCACGCCCAACTGGGGATGAGGTGCCAGTCCGCGGGCGGCGCGAACATCGGGCGGGGAGTGGGGCCCGGGGCGCGCTCGCCGTACCAGGTCACGATGGCGCGCCAGGCGCCGAAAGCCTGCAGGCCCGTCACCTTCTGCTCGAAGATCGCGCTCGCGAGGTCGTCGAAGACGAGGTCGGTCGCGCCCAGGCGGATGCCGGGATGCCGATGATGGATGTCGGCGATGAGCGGATGCCGTGAACCGTCGAAGCCGTCCGGGTCGTCGTGTCCGCCGCACAGGCGCGGCAGCTGCTCGATCGCCCACGCAGCGCCCGGCCCCCAGGCCGCTGCCTTGACCGAGGAACGCCTCACGCGCAACGCCAGGGTCGCGACGCCGTGCGGCGTGCGGCTGGCACGCCAGATCACGTCTCCCGCCGTCGTCATCGTCGGGTCGTGCGCACCGTGCTGCTGGTGGCGCACGGCTCGCGCGATGTCGATCGGCGAGGCCGGCCGGTACTCGGTCTCGATCGGCGGGGACGAGGGTGGTGCCGGAAGGTCGCGGGTCGCGCGGCGGCGACCCGGTATCCGTCCCGGCGTCCGTCCGGTCGTCACCGCGCTCATGCCGACACCCTACGTCGGAACCTCCGACATGCCGTCGTCGACGACGCAGCGCCAGCCGCGCGTGGAAAGGTCAGAAGCGGTCGGGCGAGGGCGTGCCGTGACCGTAGCGGATGACCACGTCGGCGTGTCGATCGAACCGGTAGCCGACACCGCGCACCGTGCGCACGATGTCCTCGTAGCGTCCGAGCTTGGCGCGCAGACGCCGGACGTGGACGTCGATCGTGCGCTCGCCGGGAGCCTCCTCGTCGGCGCCGCTGTTCCAGAGCGAGTCGACGAGCTCGGAGCGTTCGATCGTGCGGCCCTCGCGCAGCACGAGGTACTGCAGCAGCTCGAACTCCTTGAAGGTGAAGGCGGCCGATTCGCCGTCGATGAAGACGCGCTTGCGCGAGATGTCGACGGTCACGCCGCCGGGGACGTGGTCCTCGGCGGGGGTGTCCTGCTTCGTTCGGGCGACGGCGCTCGGCTCGTGGAGCGCGAGGCGCACGACATCCACGTCACGTCCACCGGCACCGACCGGGGCGAGCGCCACGGTCGCGTAGGTCTCGGCGTGGGGGGCGAGTTCGCCGAGCGTGCGGCGGAGCGCCTCGACGAGGGTCGAGAGCGAGACGCCGTCCGCTGCGGCCTTGGCCTCGTCGATGCCGACGTAGAGCGCGAATCCGCGCGGAGCGGTGGAGCTGGCGGCAGCGGGTGCCGGCGGAGGCGTCTCGACGGCGCGGAGGTGGCGAGTCGGGGCGGCGGGGGCGAGAAGAGCGGTGTTCGACATGGAGGTTCGTCCTCGGAACATGAACCCGGGCTGGCAGCCGGTGGCGGGTTCGGATGTGCGTTGCGTGTGGCCCAGCGGGGGCCGGTGAGCGAGCATCCGGATGTCGGCGTTGTGGGCCGGACCATCGGAACTCGGGCATCCGCGGCCGCGTTCAGAAGCGGCGGGGGATCAGGCGGGGTTCACCTGTCAGCGGCACATTCGGCAACACATGACAGCACGCTGCGACATCATCATGATGCCGGCAGTTCCGTTCGCCTCCCGGGCGGACAGAGTGCGTGCGAAGTCAGTCATGGGCTCGATTATGACGATCCGTGTCCCGATGTGTCAAACACGCCGGTCTCCCGCGACGTTCGATGACGCAATGTGACAGAACGCCCCGGCGTCGGTACCGTGCACGATCGTGGGCACCCGCATCCGCATCGTCGGCACGTCTGGTTCGGGGAAGAGCGTGCTCGCCGACCGTGTCTCCGCGCGCACGGGCCTCGCGCGGATCGAGCTCGACGCTGTCTTCTGGGACGCCGACTGGCAGATGCGCGACCTCGATGAGGCGCGCGCACGCGTGCATGAGTTCGTGCGGCGGCATCCCGAGGGCTGGGTCGCGGACGGTAACTGGACCTCGCGTCTGGGCGACGCGCTCGACCCCGGTTCGCCGGACGGCGCCGACACGGTGGTGTGGCTCGATCTGCCGCGCCGCCGCGTGATGCGCCAGGTGATCGGGCGCACGCTGCGCCGCGTAGTGCGGCGCGAGCAGCTGTGGCACGGCAACCGCGAGCGCGCGAGCAATCTCCTCCGCTGGAACCCCGAGAAGAACATCGTGCGCTGGGCGTGGACCAACCATCCCGTCACTCGTGAGCGCATGCTCGCCCGCATCGCGGCCGGAGATTCGATCGTGCGGCTGCGTGATCGCTCCGAGATCGACGCCTGGCTGGCCTCGCTGCCGGCGGCCGGGCGTAGCGTTGCGCCATGAGCGATCTGACCTTCACCCATGAGAAGGATGCTTCCCGCTACGCGCTGCACCGTGGCGACGACCTCGTCAGCGTGCTCGACTACCGCGACGACGGACGGACCGTGGCACTGACCCGTGCGTATACGATCCCGACGTTCCGTGGGCACGGCTACGCGGGGGAGGTGGTGGAGCGGGCCGTCTCCGAAATCGAGGCGCTCGGGGACCGCACGATCAGCCCGGTCTGCTGGTACGTCGCCGACTGGTTCGACGCGCACCCCGACCGCGCCGGCATCCTCCAGTCGCAGCGCTGATCCGCGCACCGGCCGGAGCCGGTAGGTCGAGTGCGGTGCGGCTGTCAAGACGGTGATCACGACCGGAGGCGGGCGCCAGACTGGAGCCATCGATCGAAGGAGACAGTCATGAACCGCGATCTACCCGAGGGCGTCATCGATCCCGACGGCGCCGAAGCCACCTCGCTCGCAGCGAACGAGGCGAAGGACGACGCCGTCCGCGACGCCGACACGCCCGCCGACGCCCGGCAGATGCCCGACGGCGACAGCCCGGACGGGTTCGTCGAGAGCGCTGAGATCCAGCAGGGGCTCGATCCCGACCTCGTCACCGACGAGCAGGCCGACGAGGAGGAGCAGCGATGAGCGGTCAGGCCGACGAGATCGACTCGAGCGTCTCGGACTCCGCGACGCAGGATGCGCCCGAGACGGGCCGCGGCGGAACGCGGGCGACGTCGCCGGGCACCGAGGGTGACGTCACGCCCCCGAAGGAGGACACGCCGGTCTCGCCTCCCGGAGTGCAGGACGGCCCCGCACTGTCGATGCACGACACGAACGACCAGGAGCGTCTCGACGGACTCATCGCGCAGCTGCGCGCCGATCTTCCGGACGAGAACCGGGCGACCGTGGACAAGTACGTCCGGCAACGCGTCTCCGAGGTCGGCCTCGACGTCGACGACGACGAGATCTCGCGGATCGTCGGCGACCTCGCCACCGACTGACGGCTTTCCGAATGCCCCGGGATTCTTTTCCCGGGGCATTCCGTCATGCACCCTTCGGGCTGTCGTCTCGGCGCGCCTACGGCGACCGGGCCGCAAGCGCAAGGGTGGATCGGTCACCTCCGGGCGGGCATACCCTGTCCCTCGATGAGCGACACGGCAACCATCCCGCTGTCGGTGCACCAGCGGTGGCGGGCCTTCTGGGTCTGCGTCGCCGTGGCGGCACTGACCATCCTCGACCTGACGAAGGTCAACGTCGCGCTGCCCTCGATCGAGCAGGCCTTCGGAGCCGGTTCGACCGAGCTGCAGCTCATCGTCTCGGGCTACGTGCTCACCTTCGGATTGACGCTCGTTCCGGCCGGACGCATCGGCGACCAGCGATCGCGGCGCGCACTGTTCGTCATCGGGCTGTCGCTGTTCACCGTGACGAGCATCGTCTGCGCCCTGGCGCCCGACACCGAGACCCTGCTGGCCGCGCGGCTCGTGCAGGGTGTCGCAGCCGGCATCCAGATGCCGCAGGTGATCGGGCTCGCACAGGAGATGTTCCAGGGGGCCGAGCGTGGCAGGGCTTTCGGGCTATTCGGGGCGACGATCGGCATCTCCACGGCATTCGGTCCGACGCTCGGCGGCCTGATGATCGCGCTGGGCGGCGCGGAAGACGGCTGGCGCTACATCTTCTGGATGAACGTTCCGCTGACCCTCGCCGTCCTCGCCGGGGTGTTGTGGCTGCTTCCGAAGACACGGGAATCGCGACCGGCCCGTCTGCAGCTGGATCCCGTGGGTCTGCTGCTGTTCGGGCTCGTGGTCGTCGCTCTCATGGCGCCGTTCCTGATGACGACGGGCTCGCCCGACGACGACCCGCAGCGCTGGTGGCTGCTCGTCGCCTTCGCGGTGTTCGCCGCGGCATTCGTGTGGTGGGAGCGCCGGTATGCGGCATCCGGCAAGCATCCGCTCGTACCCCTCGAGCTCTTCGCCGTCTCGTCCTACCGAAACGGCACGCTCATCCAGGCCGTCTACTTCATGGCGCTGCCGGCGATGTTCCTGCTCACGACGCTCTTCCTGCAGCTCGGAGTCGGGCTCGCGCCGGTGTTCGCGGGGATGGTCTCGATCGGGTTCGCCGTCGCCAGTGCGGGTGCGTCGTACGTCGGCGGTCGGGTGGTGACCCGCGTCGGGCGCCCCCTCGTCGTGTGGGGCCTGGTGATCATGCTCTCGGCGGTCGTCGCGCTCGCCCTCGTCGCCTACTTCGTGCCGCCGGGGATCGTCGAGTTCGCCATGGCCGCCGTACTCACCGTCGGCGGGTTCGGGGGAGGCCTCGTCATCTCTCCCAACCAGACGCTGACGCTCGCGGACATCCCGGTGCGACAGGGCGGTCTCGCGGGCTCGGTCGGTCAGCTCGTGCAGCGGATCGGCACCGCGGTCGGCACCGCCGTCGCGCTGTCGCTCTTCTACTCGACGGTCTACCGCGAGGACGACGGTGCGACTCCGGCGATCGACGTGTATCACGACGCCTATGGCCTCGGCATGATCTCCGTCGGGCTCTTCCTGGCCGTCGCCCTGCTGCTGGGCGTGACCGACCTGTCGTCACGGCGCCGACGGGCCCGCCGGGCCTGAGTGTCGCCGCTTCCCCGCGGGGCGCACGGGCGATGTCGGAGCCTGCTCTTACCCTGGTCGGCATGCGGATCCTCCACACCTCCGACTGGCACATCGGGCGGACCTTCCACGGTCACTCAACGCTCGAGGCGCTGCGGGGCGTGCTCGAGACCCTCACCGACCAGGTGCGCGAACACGAGGTCGACGTCGTCGTCGTCGCCGGCGACGTGTTCGACTCCGCGGCGCCCGCGGCGGGGTGCTACGCCCTTCTCTCCGACACGCTGCGCGGCATCGCCGACACTGGAGCCTGCGTCATCGTCACGAGCGGCAACCACGACTCGGCCGCCCGGTTGGGGTTCCAGGCGGGGCTGCTGCGCGAGGGCATCCACGTCCTGACCGACCCGGCCTCCGTGGGCACGCCGGTCACCGTCACGGATGCCGATGGGCCCGTGCACTTCTACGGCATCCCGTACCTCGAGCCCGCGCTGCTGCGGCACCTCTGGCCCGAGGCGCGCTCGCAGGCGGCCGTGATCGACCGCGCCATGGGACTCGTCCGAGACGATCTGGCGAGCCGGGGCGGTCGCTCCGTCGCCATCGCGCACTGCTTCGCGGCCGGCGTCGAGCCGACGCCGCACCTCGAGCGCGACATCCAGCAGGGCGGTCTCGACGTCGTGCCGCTCGCCGCGTTCGCGGGCGTCGACTACACGGCGCTCGGACACATCCACGGACGGCAGCAGCTCGCTCCCTCGGTCCGGTACGCCGGCGCCCCCCTCCACTACAGCTTCGGCGAAGGCGACAAGCCCCGCGGATCGTGGCTGGTCGAGCTCGACGCCCACGGCTTCTCCGATGCGCGGTGGCTCGAACTCCCGGTTCCGCGCCGGGTCGTCACGCTGCGCGGAGCCCTCGCCGATGTGCTCGCCGATCCCGCGTACGACGAGCACGCCGATTCGTGGGTGTGCGTCGAGTACACCGACACCCTTCCCGAGCGTGACCCCATGCGGCGGCTGCAGGAGCGTTTCCGCTTCTGCGCGAAGGTCGTGCACGCACCCGCCGACGCGTCGCAGCGGGAGGGGCGGACGTACGTCGATCGCGTCCGCGCCGCGCGCAGCGACGCGGAGCTGGTCGAAGCCTTCCTCGTGCACGTGCGAGAGGGTGCCGGGGCCGACGCGGGCGAGCGCGAACTCCTCGCCGACGTCCTCGACGAACGGATGCGCGTCGAGGCGATGGCGTGAAGCTCCACCGCCTCGAACTGACCGGCTTCGGTCCGTTCCGCGAGAAGCAGACCGTCGACTTCGACGCGTTCGATCGCGACGGTGTGTTCCTCATCTCGGGGCGGACGGGCGCCGGCAAGTCGAGCATCCTCGACGGGGTGAGCTTCGCGCTGTACGGCTCGGTGCCGCGCTACGACAACGGCGAGCGACGGCTGCGCAGCGATCACAGCTTTCTCGGCGACCCCACCCAGGTGCGGCTGGAGTTCACGGTCGGCGGACAGCGGTGGCGCGTCTCGCGCGCGCCGGAGTACGAACGGCCGGCCAAGCGCGGCGACAAGCTGACGACCGAGATCGCGCGTGCCGAGCTCGAGCAGTTCGTCGACGGCGATTGGGTCGGTCGAGCCGCGAAGCCGCGCGAGGTGGCGCTGCTGCTCGATGACGTGCTCGGGCTGAACGCGCAGCAGTTCCAGCAGGTCATCCTGCTGGCGCAGAACAAGTTCTCGCGATTCCTGTTGGCACGCAACGACGAACGGCAGCAGCTGCTGCGCACCCTGTTCGGCACGAAGCGCTTCGAGCAGTACAAGGACGATCTCGAGGAGCGGCGCCGTAGCGCGCAGCGCGAGCTCGACGCGGCGGGCGAGCAGGTGCGGACACTGCTCGACCTCGCCGAGGCAGCCGCGCGGCAGCAGGCCGACAGCACGATCGGCGACGAAGCTCCACCGGCTTCGCTCGATCTCGCCGCCCGCCGCGACGTCGTGGAGCGCGCCCGGCGGCGCGCGGAGTACCGGGTCGAGCAGACCGACGAGCTCCGCCAGCAGGCCGAGTCCCGGCAAGCGGCCCTCGTGGCGGCGCACGCCGAGCTCGTGGAGCGGGCTCGTGTGCTCGATGAGCTCGCGGCCGCTCGCCGGCGCCTGGCCGACCTCGACGCCCTCGGCGACGAGGTGGCGGCGGATGAGCAGCGCCTCGAACGGGGCCGCGCGGCGGAAGCGCTGCGGGCGACGCTCGAGCAGGCCGACCGCGCAGCCGATGCGGCCGCTGCCGCCCGAGCCGCCGCCGTGCGGGCCGAGTCGCGCTGGAGCGAAGCCGGCGGGAAGGACGATGACGACATCGTCGCCATCGTCGAGACCCTCACGGGCGACATCGCGCGCTGGTCGGACGCTCTCGAGCGCGAGCGCGATCTCACGCGCGCGATCAGCGACCGGGACGCGAGCGCCGCTGAGCTGACGCTCCTCACCGAGCAGGCGGCGCTTCTCGACGAACAGCATGCGATGCTGCCCGAGGAACGCGAGCGCCTCGGTCGCGAGCTCGCGGCGGCGACGGTGGAGTCCGCACGCACCGAGGAGCAGCGCTCGCGGGTCGGCGAACTCGCCGTCCAGACGGACGCTGCTCGCGAGGCGCATCGCCTCGCGAGCGAGCTCACGGAGGCCGAGCAGCGCTACCTGCGGACGAGTGCGGCGGCGGATGCGGCGGCTGCCGCTGTGACCGAGCTGCTTCGACGGCGATTGGCGGATCGGGCGGGGGAGCTCGCCGCCGACCTCGTCGACGGCGAGCCGTGCCCGGTCTGCGGATCGGTCGATCACCCGCATCCGGCGCCCCCGGTCGAGCACGGGCTCACCGATGATGACCTGGCTGCCGCGGAATCGACCCGAGACGCAGCCGCCGTCGATGCGCGGGAGGCGGGCGAGCTCGCGGCGCAGCTTCGACGCGAGCACGCGACGGTCGCGGCCAGCGCCGCGGGCCGAGGCGTCGACGAGCTCACGACGCTTCTCACCGCGGCACGCGAGGAACTCGCCGCGGCCGAGCGGGCGGGGGAGCGCGTCGCCGCGCTGAGCGAGCAACGCGACGTCCTCGACCGTCTCGACGCCGAGGCGACCGAGGAGCGCGCTCGGCTCGTCGCCGCAGTGGCGGAGGCGCGCGAGCGTTCCGCTGTCGCGGCGGCGACCCTCGCGCGCATCGAGAAAGAGGTCGCGGATGCGCGTGGCCCCTTCGCCAGCGTCGGCGAACGCATCGACGCCGCGGCCACGCGTCGCGATCTCGCACGCGCGACGCTCGAGAGCCGTGCGGCACTCGTGCACAGCGAGGCTGCGGCGTCCGCCGCCGCAGCCGATCGTGCGCAGCGCATCGAGGTGTCCGTCTTCGCCGATGCAGACGAGGTCCGCGAGGCGCTGCTCTCCGATGCGGCGCGAAGCGCGCTCGCCCGGCGTGTGGCCGAGTACGCCGCCGACGTCGCGGCCACGCGCGCGCGGCTGCTCGAGCTCGAGCTCGCCGCCGCGGGGGTCGCCGACGATCGGCCCGATCTCGCGGCATCCGCGGCGACTGTCGCCGAGGGCGACGCCGCGCGCAGCAGCGCGATCGCCGCCCACCGCGATGCGCTGAACGCGGTCGAACGGCTGCGCGAGCTCCTCGTCAGGATCGATGAGGCCTTCTCGACGATCTCGGCCCTCGCCGAGCGGACGGCGACCGTGACCCGTCTCGCTGACACCGTCGCGGGTCGGGCCCCCAACACGCGGAAGATGGACCTGGAGACCTTCGTCCTCGCGGCCGAGCTCGAGGAGATCGTCGCCGCGGCCAATCTGCGTCTGCGCGACATGTCCTCGGGCCGATACACCCTGCACCACAGCGACGCACTCCAGGCGCGGGGTGCGGCGTCGGGATTGGGGCTCGAGGTGCTCGATGCCCACACCGGACGACTGCGCTCGCCGCAGTCCCTGTCGGGAGGCGAGACGTTCCTGGCCTCGCTCGCGCTCGCCCTCGGGCTCGCCGAGGTCGTCACGGGCCGTGCCGGCGGCATCCGCCTCGACACCCTCTTCGTCGACGAGGGATTCGGCTCGCTCGACCCCGAGACACTGGAACTGGCGATGCGCACCCTCGACGAGCTGCGCGCGGGAGGTCGCACCGTGGGCGTGATCAGCCACGTCGAGGCGATGAAGGAGCAGCTCGCCGCGCAGATCACCGTGGAGGCGACGCGGGAGGGGCCGAGCATCATCCGACAGGAGTCCCTCAGCGAGCGCGACTAGGGTGAACCCGTGAGGACTTTCTGGACCGTCGTCGGCGTGATCGCCGCGATTCTCATCGCCTGGGTGGTCGTCGACGTCGTGCTGCGACTCGCCGTCTTCGCCGTCAAGCTCGGGCTGATCGCGGTCGTCGCCCTCGTGGTGTTCCTGGTGCTGCGTCGGCTGTTCGCCCGCAGCGGCGATCACACGCCGTAGTCGGCGCGGACCCGCTCGTACAGCGCCGCGCTGCACGCGGAAACGGCGTCGTCCCAGCCCGTGGTCGCCCCGTCCTGCGCGTCGTCCGACACCGCCTTGAGCACGCGGATGGGGACGCCGAACCGCTGCGCGACCCAGATGTAGACGTAGGTCTCCATGTCGACGAGCTGAGCTCCGAGCGACTGGATGAGCGCCACCGCCTCTGCGTCGTCGACGAAGACGTCGCCCGTGGCGATGCGGACCCCCGCTGCCCCGGTCTCCACGCGCTCGGGCATCGAGACGTGGCGTCCGCGGACACCGGCGAGGTCGAAGACGTCGTGCTGAACGGCGTCGGCGATCTCGTAGATGCCGGGACCCAGGGCGCCGGCGACCGCGCCGGCCGTGCCGACGACGACGACCTCGTCGTAGACCGCGCGATCGAGGGCGCGAGTCAGCTCATGCGCGGCGAGCAGTTTGCCCGGCCCGGTGAGGAGGATGTCGAACCCCGGGATGTCGGGGGGGAAGCCGGTGAGCTCGTCGCGATGGGCGACGACGAGGAGACGCCGCACGATCAGGCGCCGCCCCGAGCGATGATGCCGAGGATGCCGGAGATCAGCAGGTAGGCGCCGATGCCGCCCACCACGACCCAGATCGCGATACGGGCAGAGGAGGGCCGCTTGTCGTCGCCGTTGTCGAGGCTCATCCGGCCAGCCTAAGCGAGGTGGCACCGGGCTCGCGATTATGCCCGGCTGTGCCCCTCGCGCGAAACGCGGCGCTCGCTAGACTCGAAATGAGGTCAGACCATCGACAGGCGGGAGCGACGGCATGCAGACGGTACTTCTCGACACGCCCGCGGGCATCACGGCGCGACTCGGCTGGGACCCGGCCATCACGGTGCACGATCGCCGCCGGAGGATCGCGCGCGAACTGATCGCTCAGGCACTCGGCTGCGAGGAGAAGGACGTGCGCATCGAGCGCGAGGCGCCTCGTGGCTTCGGGTATCACACCCGCCTCATCGCATCCCGCGACGGCGTCGAGGTGCCGCTGGCGATCACGACCGCCAGTTTCCGCGCGGCCACCGTCGTGGCGGTCAGCGATCCGGGCCTGCCCCTGGGGATCGACATCCGTGACGCTCACCCCGAGCCCGCAGACCTCACCCGCATGCGCAAGCACTCCCGGCTGTTCTCCTCGACCGACGTGCGCGACCTCGTGGACCATTGGGTGCATGTGCAGGCCGTTCTCGAAGCCGACGGTCGCGGGGTGCGCGTCGCGCCTGAACATGTCCGCCTCGACGCGGGCCGTCACCGCGGGTGGATCCCCGATCGCAAGATGAAGTACACCCTCGTCGACGTCTCGCGTGACGGTTGGCTCATCACGCTCGCCTACGGCACGCTTCCGGTGGGCTGACCGGGCCCGCCCGGGTCAGTCGACGAGGTCGGGCAGCGCGCGGCGCAGCTCCGCCAGCCAGGCCTCGGGGTTGCCGTCGGAGGGGGCCCTCCAGTCGCCGCGCGGCGACAGCGAGCCCGCCGCGGCGACCTTAGGACCGTTGGGGATCGCGCTGCGCTTGAACTGCGCGAAGCCGAAGAACCGCTTGATGAAGACCTGGAGCCAGTGCGCGATCTCGGCGAGATCGTAGGCGTAACGGCTGTCGCGGGGGAAGCCGACCGGCCAGTCGCCGGCATCCGCGTCCGACCACGCGTGCTGCGCGAGGAAGGCGATCTTGGACGGGCGGAAGCCGTAGCGCAGAACGTGGTGGAGCGCGAAGTCGTGCAGGGCGTAGGGGCCGATCGTCGACTCGGTCGACTGCACCTTGCCGTCTTCGCCCGCGGGGACCAGCTCGGGGCTGATCTCGGTGTCGAGCACCGACTGCAGCACCGCCACGGCTTCGTCGGACAGGTCGGTGCCGGTGCCTTCGCGGTGCGCGATGACCCAGCGGATGAGGTGCTGCATGAGCGTCTTGGGCACCCCGACGTTCACGGCGTAGTGGCTCATGTGGTCGCCGACGCCGTACGTGGCCCAGCCGAGGGCGAGCTCGGAGAGGTCGGATGTGCCGATGACGATGCCGTTCAGGCGGTTGGCGAGGCGGAAGAGGAAGTCGGTGCGCACACCGGCCTGCACGTTCTCGAACGTGACGTCGTACACCGGCTCACCCGAGGCGTAGGGGTGCCCGATGCCGCGCAAGATCTCATTCGCCGCCGGTCGGATGTCGATCGTCTCGATCGTCGCGCCGATCGCCTCGGCCAGGGCGACCGCGTTGGACTTCGTGTGGTCGCTCGTGGCGAAGCCGGGCATCGTGTAGGCCAGGATGTCGCTGCGGGGGCGGCCCATGCGGTCCATGGCGCGCGCGACCACCAGCAGCGCATGGGTCGAATCCAGGCCTCCGGAGACGCCGATGACGGGGCGCGGCCCGCCGATCGCCCGCATCCGCTGCTCGAGGCCCGACACCTGGATGTTGAACGCCTCGTAGCAGTCCTGGTCGAGACGGGCAGGGTCGTCGGGGACGAAGGGGAAGCGGTCGAGCGTGCGCCGCAGGCCGATGTCCTCGGTGGGCGGCTGGAGGAAGGTCTCCACCGTGAGGAAGTCGGTGGCCGTCGTGCGCCGGTTGTCGTCGAAGGTGCCCTGGCGGTAGCGGTCCTGGCGCACGCGGTCGAGGTCGACGTCGGCGATGCTGCGGCGCGGGCCGTCGGGGAAGCGCTCGGTCTCGGCGAGGAGCGAACCGCCCTCGTAGATCATGGTCTGACCGTCCCACGAGACGTCGTTGGTCGACTCGCCGAGCCCGGCAGCTGCGTACGCGTAGACGGCCAGGCACCGCAGCGACTGGGACTGCACGAGCGTGCGGCGGTCGTCGGCCCGCCCGATCGTGATGGGCGAGCCCGAGAGGTTCACGAGCACCGTCGCGCCCGCCAGCGCTGCACGCGACGAGGGCGGCACCGGAACCCACATGTCCTCGCACACCTCGGCGTGCAGGACGAGCCCGGGGACGTCGCGGACGTCGAAGAGCAGGTTCGTGCCGAACACCGTCTCGTGCGCCCCGATGCGGATGCCCTCGCCGTCCCATTCCTCGCCCGCGGCGTACCAGCGGCGCTCGTAGAACTCGCGGTACGTGGGCAGATGAGCCTTGGGGGCGACACCGAGGATCTCGCCGCGGTGGATGACGACGGCGCAGTTGTAGAGGCGGCTGCGGTGCCGGAGCGGGGCCCCGACCACCAGCACCGGCATGAGGTCGACGGATGCCTCGACGATGCGCTCGATGGCCGCGTCGACGGCATCCAGCACCGCGTCCTGCAGGACGAGGTCCTCGATCGCGTAGCCGGTGAGGCACAGCTCCGGGAAGACGGCGACGGCGACCGAGTCGGCGTCGCACGCGCGCGCCTCGGCGAGGACGGCTTCGGCGTTGGTGGCGGGATCGGCGATGGCGACCGGAATGGTGCAGGCGGCGATCCGCGCGAAGCCGTGGGCGTACGCGCTGGCGAAGGGGAGCGACTCGTTCACCCTCCTGAGTCTGGCACCGGCGCCGGCGGTGTCGCACCACGCGGTTAGGGTCATTGAACGAAAGGGGATCATGCGATACATCGAGGACGAAGGCCGGATCGTCTGGAGCGCGAGCGACCTGAAGGCGGCCGCCGAGTGCGAGTTCGCCTGGCTGCGTGCGATCGACGCGAAGCTCGGACGCGTGGCCGCTGTCGACGAGCCCGACGACCCGACCCTCGAGCGCGCCGGACGTCTGGGCGACCGCCACGAGGAGCGTCAGCTCGCGGCCTACCGTGCCGAGTTCGGTGACGGTGTCACGGAGATCCCCGAGACGCGATCATCGGATGCCGCGGGCCTGGCGAAGGCGGTTGCACGGACGCTCGAGGCCCTGACGTCGGATGCGCACGTGATCTACCAGGCGGCGTTCTCCGACACCGACTTCGTCGGCTTCGCCGATTTCCTGCTGCGCGGCGACGACGGCCGGTGGATCGTGCAGGACACCAAGCTCGCGCGGCACGCGCGCGTCACCGCCCTCATGCAGCTCGAGGCCTACGCGGTACAGCTCGATCGTGCCGGCGCGCCGGTGGCCGATCACGTCGAGCTGCTGCTCGGTGACGGCACGGTATCGCGGCACGCCCGTGCCGACATCGCACCGGTCTTCGTGCTGCGTCGGCAGCGACTGCGAACCCTCATCGCCGACCGCCAGGTCGAGGCGGGAGCCGCGGGCGAGCCCATCGCCTGGGGAGACGACCGCGGAGACCTCCGGGTCGCGGCATGCGGCCGATGTGCGACATGCGACCTGGAGGTCGTGACCGCGCGCGATCTGCTTCTCGTCGCGGGCATGCGCCCGATCCAGCGCGAGCGGCTGCGCGCTGCCGGTGTCATGACGATCGACGACCTGGCCGCCGCGCGCGAGGCACCCGGGCGGATGGCGTGGGACACGTTCGCGGGCCTGCGCACGCAGGCGCGTCTTCAGCTCGGCAGTCCCGCTGGCGGCGTACCGCGCACCGCTGGTGATGGCGATGCTCACGGCGACGGCGATGGCGGTGCCCACGGTGACGGCGACGAGCGTGGCGAGGGTGCTGGCGACGTCGCCGAGCAGGCTGCCCCCGTGCCGACGTACGAGGTGGTCTTCCCGAAGGCTCTCGGAGCGCTGCCCCGGCCCGATCTGGGTGACCTCTTCTTCGACTTCGAGGGCGATCCGCTCTACACCGAGGGTGCGTCTCGCCAGTGGGGCATCGACTACCTGTTCGGGTGGGTCGACCTCCGTGAGCAGTACTCGTCGCTGTGGGCACACACGTTCGCCGAGGAGAAGGAGGCGTTCCAGACGTTCCTGCGGGTCGTCGCGGCGCAACGCGCGGCGCATCCGGCGATGCACATCTACCACTACGCGCCGTACGAGCCCACGCACCTGCTCGCCATGGCCGCCCGCTACGGCGTCGGCGAGGCGGAGGTCGACCGTCTGCTGCGCGACGGCGTCTTCGTCGATCTGTATCCGATCGTCCGCCGGGCACTGCGCGTCGGTTCCCGGTCGTACTCCATCAAGAAGCTCGAGCCGCTGTACATGGGCGCCGAGGTCCGCACGAGCGACGTGCAGAAGGGCGATGACTCGATCGTCCGGTATGTCGAGGCGCGGGCTCTCGCCGAGGCCGGGGATGCCGAGGGTGCCGACGCGATCCTCGAGGATCTGGCCGATTACAACCGGTACGACTGCGTCTCGACCCGGCGGCTGCGCGACTGGCTCGTCGACCGCGCGCGCGAGGCTCAGCTGCGCCCGTCGGCCGACGTCGAGCCCGAAGAGCGCGCGTACGAGCCGTCTCCGCGCGCCCTCACCCTGTCCCGACTCGCGGATGCGGCTGCCGGTGACGACCCGGCAGGATCCGAATCGCCGGCGGCGGTGGCGCTCCGACTCGGCGCGGCTGCGATCGACTACTACCCTCGCGAGGCGAAGTCGTTCTGGGCGGCGCATTTCCTCCGCCTGCGCGAGCCCCTCTCGATGTGGGAGGACACCCGCGACGTCGTCGCCGTCACCGCCGAACGCAGTCGCGTCCTGGAGGACTGGCACCGGCCCGAGGGGGCGCGCACCGATCGGCGGCTCATCGAGCTGCGGGGCGATGTCGCGCCGGGCACGCGGCTGAGTGTGGACTCGTCGCCGTTCGCGATCTACGAGGCGCCGGCGCCGTTCCCCACCGACCCCCGGCCCCGCTTCATCCATGCCGACCGGCGCGTGCGCGTGGTCGAGGTGCTCGACGACGGCGCGATCGTCGAGGAACTCGCCGCCGGCGCGTACATGTGGTCCGAACTGCCCATCGCCCTCACGCCGGCGGCGCCGCCGCAAGCGGGGAGCCAGCAGGCCGCGATCGACGCATGGGCCGACGCCGTCATCGAAGCGGCGCCGGCTCTTCGGGCCGATCCCGCCACCGACCTGCTGCTGCGCCGACCGCCGCGCACACTCTCCGGTGCGCTGGCCGGCGACGGGCACGACGTGATCGCCGACATCTCGCGCGCGATCCTCGACCTCGACCGCAGCTACCTGGCCGTGCAGGGTCCTCCCGGAACCGGAAAGACCTACGTCGGCTCCCACGTCGTCGCGCGGCTGGTCGCCGAGCGGGGGTACCGGGTCGGGGTCGTCGCGCAGTCGCACGCCGTCGTGGAGAACATGCTCGATCGGATCGCCGACGCGGGCGTGCCCCGCGAGCAGATCGCCAAGGCGGTGAAGGGCGATCCGACCGGTGATGAGGCCTTCACCGTCATCGCGAAGAACGGCGTGGCCGACTTCACCGCGCAGCGCCCGAACGGGTACGTCATCGGCGGCACCGCGTGGGACCTCACGCACGCCGGCCGCATCCCGCGCGGCAGTCTCGATCTGCTCGTGATCGACGAGGCCGGGCAGTTCTCGCTCGCGTCGACCATCGCGGTCTCGGTGGCGGCCTCGCGGCTGCTGCTGCTCGGAGATCCGCAGCAGCTGCCTCAGGTCAGCCAGGGCACGCATCCCGAGCCCGTCGACACATCGGCCCTCGGCTGGATCATGGACGGCGCTCACGTCATCCCCGACGACCGCGGGTTCTTCCTCGCCGAGACCCGGCGGATGCGGCCCGAGGTCGCCGAGCCGGTCTCCGTGCTGGCGTACGACGGCAGGCTCGCCGCGCACGCATCGACCGCGCAACGGGTCCTCTCCGGGATCGCGCCGGGGGTGCAGCCGATCCCCGTGCCGCACCGGCGCAACGCCACAGCCTCGCCCGAGGAGGCCAAGGTCGTGGTCCGACTCGTTGAAGACCTCATCGGCCGCGGGTGGCAGCCCGACCCCGAGCGCGAGGCGCGGGCGCTCACCCAGCGCGACATCATCGTGGTCACGCCGTACAACGCCCAGCAGGTCCTCGTCGAAGAAGCGCTCACCGCAGCGGGCTTCAGCGAGGTGCCGGTGGGGACGGTCGACCGGTTCCAGGGGCAGGAGGCCGCGGTGGCGATCGTGTCGCTCGCGGCGTCCTCGGGTCGAGACGCTCCGCGCGGTCTGGAGTTCCTGCTGCTGCAGAACCGGCTCAACGTCGCGGTGTCACGCGCGCAGCACACCGCCTACGTCGTCTACGGCACCGGCATCCTCGACGATCTGCCCCGCACGCCCGAGGGCGTCGCGCGGATGAGTGCCTTCGCCCGGCTCGTCGGCGCCGTCTGACCCGCGCGCCCCGCACTATGGGGCGCAGTTGTCAGCGACGGGCGCGGTTCGAACTGCGCTTCATCCGCGCACGTGCGCTCTGAACGCGGGTCGCGGTCGCGGGTCAGTCGACGGTGCCGTAGAGGCGGTCGCCCGCGTCGCCGAGACCGGGAACGATGTAGCCGCGCTCATCGAGACGCTCATCGAGCGCACCCAGGACGAGCGTCACGTCGCGGTCGCCGACCTGCTTCTCGATCGCGGCCAGGCCCTCGGGTGCGCCGAGGATGCAGATCGCGGTGACATCCTGCGCACCGCGCTGGAAGATGAAGTCGATCGCGGCGCCGAGCGATCCGCCGGTGGCCAGCATCGGGTCCAGGACGAAGCACTGCCGGTCGCTGAGGTCGTCGGGCAGACGCTCGGCGTAGGTCGTGGGCTCGAACGTCACCTCGTTCCGCGCCATCCCGAGGAAGCCCACCTCGGCGGTCGGCAGCAGCTTGGTCATGCCCTCGAGCATGCCCAGGCCGGCGCGGAGGATCGGCACGACGAGCGGGCGGGGCTTCGCGATCGACAGACCCGTCGTGCGGGTCACCGGAGTCTCGATCTCGACCTGCACGGTGCGGACGTTGCGCGTGGCCTCGTACGCGAGCAGGGTGACCAGTTCCTCCGTCAGCTGGCGGAACACCGGCGAGGTGGTGTTCTTGTCGCGCAGGACCGAGAGCTTGTGGGTGATCAGGGGGTGATCGGCGACGTGAACACGCATGTGATGATCCTACGCGGACGGCCCGTGCCGCCTCGGCCTACGCTGGATGCCGTGACCCTCACGGCATCCGCTGGCGACATCCGCAGCATGACCCGGGCGCTCGCGCTCGCGCAGGATGCTGCCGCGGCGGGCGACATCCCCGTCGGAGCCGTCGTCACCGACGCTGCGGGCTCCGTGCTGGGCGAAGGGCGGAACCTGCGCGAGGCCACGGGGGATCCGACCGCGCACGCCGAGGTGGTCGCGCTGCGAGCGGCGGCCGCCGCTACCGGATCGTGGAATCTCGCGGGGTGCACTCTCACCGTCACGCTCGAGCCGTGCGCGATGTGCGCCGGCGCGATGCTGCAGGCGCACGTCTCGCGGCTGGTGTTCGGCGCGTGGGACGACAAGGCGGGCGCGGCCGGCTCGCAGTACGACCTCGTGCGCGACCGCCGCCTTCCGGTGCGAGCCGAGGTCGTGGCCGGCGTCCGGTCCGCGGAGTCGTCGGCGCTGCTGCGCGCCTTCTTCGCGCGCCAGCGATGAGCACCGCGGCGATCAGTCCCAGGAGCTGAGGATGATCGCCTCGGTCGGGGGAGCGGGCGACAGGGGCGTGCCGAGGTAGCCGATGGTGGAGAGGATCGCGGTTCGGACCTTGCCCGGGCGCTCGAGGTGGACGGCGTGCCCGACTCCCTCGATGACCACCTCGGTCACCTGACCACCCGCCTCGCGGTACCGGTCGAAGACGGCGCGGGTCTGCGCGACCATCTGCTGGGCGGGTGCGACCTCGACGCCGGGCCAGCCCGGCAGAGCCCCGATCTCGCCGAGGTGCCCGCTGTCGGCGAACGATCCGTCGGCCACGACGACATCCGAGCCGCCGCGCACCCAGAGGATGGGGGGAGCGTCGTAACCGTCCGCGAGCCCGACGATCGACGAGACGTCGAAGTGCCCCGGTGCGAGGGCGTTCTGCACGCCGAGGCGGCCCGCGGCGAAGCCCGGCCAGTTGTCGCTGGCGACGCTGTCGCCCGGATAGTTGCCCTCGGCGGTCGAGGTCGAGAGCATCGCCTCGACCCACGTGTCCTCGTTGTCGGACTCGTAATCGGGCGAGACGAATGTGGTGCGGAAGATCGAGCGCGCCGTGCCCTCGCCGTCGCCGGAGTCGCGCGTGGTGAGGCGTTCGACGACGGACGCGCTGACGGCGCCTCCGCCGCATCCCGCGTCATCGTCGGTGAGGCGTGAGCCGTCGAGACGCGTTCCGCCGAACCCATAGGGCGACACCGGCGAGAGCAGGCTCAGCGAGAGCACTCGGTGATCGAGGGCGTACTGCATCGCGACGGCCGCGCCCAGGCCCCAGCCGACGAAGTGGACCGCATCGAGCCCCAGGGCCTCGAGGGTCGCACGCACATCGTCGGAGAAGTCGCGCACGCCGCGCGTCGCATCGACGGGGAGGTGCTCGGTGCCGCCGAACCCGCGCAGGTCGATCGCGATGGGGCGGACGTCGCTCGGGAGATCCTCGATGATCTCCTGCCAGAACAGGCTCGAGCCGGGTGCCGCGTGCAGGAGCACCAGCGTGCGGTCGGCGGGAGTGTCGCGGTCGTCGGCGGCGCGTTCGAGGATGTTCACCGCCAGGCGCGACGTCTCGATGATGCGTGGCGTGATGCCGTCGAAGAGGGGCATGGCGGAATCCTTCGCTCTGCTCTGCGCGGCGAGCGCCTCCGCGCCCGCGGACGCTTCGACTCTACCTCTCGACCGTTTCCTCCGCTGGGAAACGGCCGGACTTAAGATGGCGACATGCCCGACGCCGTCGCCCTGCCCCCGATCGCCATCCTCGGAGCCGGTTCGATGGGCGGTGCGGTGCTGTCGGGACTCGTCGCCTCGGGCGCGGCCGCCGGCGGGGTGACCGTCACCAACCGCACCGCGGACAAGGCTGCGGCCCTCGCCGACACGCCGGGCGTGCGGAGCATCGCGCTGGCAGACACGCCCTCCGGGAACACGGATGCCGCAGCCGCCGCCGACATCGTCCTCATCGGCGTGAAGCCCGCGATGGTGCCCGACCTGCTGCGCGAGATAGCTCCGGCGCTACGTCCGGGGGCGGTGGTGGTCAGCCTCGCGGCAGGCGTCACCATCGACACGTTCGCCGGCATTCTGGGGCCGGACGTCGCGGTCATCCGTTCGATGCCGAACACCCCCGCCGTGGTCGGAAAAGCCGTCACCGGCCTGGCCGCCGGCCCCGCCGCATCCGCCGACGACCTGGCGACCGTCCGCGCGCTGTTCGAGACGTGCGGTGTCGTCGTCGAGGTGCCCGAAGAGCAGATCGACGCCCTCTCGACGATCTCGGGCTCGGGCCCGGCCTACGTCTTCCTGCTGGTCGAGGAGCTCACCCGAGCCGCCGTGGGCAAGGGGTTCACCGAGGCCGAGGCCCGCGTGATGGCGGAGCAGACCTTCGTCGGTGCGGCCGCGCTGCTGGATGCCTCAGGCGAGGACCCGGCCGAGCTGCGGCGTCGCGTCACCAGCCCGAAGGGCACGACTGAGCGAGCGATCGCCGTGCTGCAGGATGCCCGCCTGGGCGACATCTTCGCTCGCGCGACCGACGCCGCGCTCGCCCGAGCCCGGGAGCTCGCCGCCGGCGCCTGACGCCCGCGCGGGTCTCAGCCGCATCCCGGCCGGAGACAGCCCGCGACGTCATCCCGAGGTCCCACTTGGGCCGGCTTTCCCTATGGCTTTCCCGGCCGAAGTGGGACTTCGAACACGGAGACCGGGACGGGAGCTCAGCGGTCGAGCGAGGCGAAGCGCTCGATGTCGGAGTTCGTCCCCGAGACGATGATGAGGTCGTGATTGGTGACGACGGTGTTGGCCTCGGCGTAGCGGAAGGGCTTGCCGGGACTCTTCACGCCGACGACCGTCACGCGGTACTTCGTCCGGACGCCCGACTCGTTCAGGCCGACGCCGCGGATGAACTTCGGCGGGTACATCTTCGCCAGCACGAAGTCGTCGTCGAAGCGGATGAAGTCGAGCATGCGCCCGCTCACGAGGTGCGCCACGCGCTCGCCGGCCTCGCGCTCGGGGTACACGACGTGGTTCGCGCCGACGCGGGCGAGGATCTTGCCGTGCGACTGCGACACCGCCTTCGCCCAGATCTGCGGGACCTTCAGGTCGACGAGGTTGGCGGTGATCAGCACGGATGCCTCGATCGACGAGCCCACGGCGACGACGGCGACCTGGAAGTCCTGGGCGCCGATCTGCTTGAGGGCGTCGAGGTTGCGGGCGTCGGCCTGCACGGCGTGCGTCACGCGCTCCGACCACTTCTGCACCAGCTCGAGGCTGTCGTCGATCGCGAGCACCTCGCGGTCGAGGCGGTCGAGCTCTCCGGCGCAGGCCGCGCCGAAACGGCCCAGCCCGATGACCAGCACGGGCGCGTCGCTTCGGATCTGCTCAACCAACGATCGGCCTTTCGACGGGCAGGGCGTACAACTGCGAACGGGATGCCGCGGCCACCGCTGCAGCGAGTGTCACTGTACCAACGCGGCCCATGAACATGACGAGGGCCATGACGTAGACAGCCGGGTCGGGAAGCTCGGCGGTCAGGCCCGTCGACAGGCCCACCGTCGCGAAGCCGGAGATGACGTCGAAGAGCACCTCGTCGACCGGGGCCTTGGTGATCTGCGCGATGGTGACGGTGCCGACCGCGACGATCGTGGCGCTCCACGCGACGACCGAGAGCGCGACGCGCTGCACGTCGCTGGGGATCCGGCGGCCGAACACCTGCACCGAGGGGCGACCCTTGGCCTCGGACCAGACCGCCAGGGCGAGCACGGCGAGGGTGGTGACCTTGATGCCGCCGGCCGTCGACGCCGACCCTCCGCCCACGAACATGAGCATCGATCCCACGATGAGGGAGGAGCCGTGCATCTCGCCCATATCGATGATCGAGAAGCCCCCGGAGCGTGTCATCGCCGAGACGAAGAAGGCCTGGAACGTGGTGTCCCACGCCTCCATCGAGCCGAACGTCGCCGGATTGTCGTACTCGAGGAGCAGGAAGACGCCCGCGCCGGCGAAGAACAGGATGATCGTGGTGATGATCGTGAGCTTGGCGTGCAGCGACCAGGAGCGCACGTGCCATTGGTGACGCCAGAGGGTGAAGATCACCGGGAAGCCGATCGAGCCGAGGAACACACCCGCCATGAGGACGGTGAGCATCACGTAGTCCTGCGCGAACGGCAGCAGGCCCTCGGCGTTGGGTGAGAAGCCGGTGTTGGTGAAGGCCATCGCGGCGTAGTACGGCGCCTCCCACAGCGCCGTCAGCGGATCGACCCCGCCGATCAGCAGCGAGGGGTACAGCAGCACCGCGAGCACCGCCTCGATGACGAGCGTCGAGAGCGCCACCGTGCGCAGCAGCAGGCCGACCTCGCCGAGGCGGACGGCCTGGCCCTCGTTGACGGGACCGCCGTGCGCGCGCATCGGGTTGCTGTCGCCCGCGGCGATGAGCTTCGCGCGAAGACCGAGGCGCTTGGAGATGACCAGTCCGAGGATCGACGCGAGCGTCAGCACACCGAGGGCACCGACGTTGACGCCGATGTAGATGAGCACGTGCCCGAAGGGCGACCAGTGCGTCGCCATGTCGACGGTGGCCAGGCCCGCGACGCAGATCGTCGAGACCGCCGTGAACAGGGCGTCGGCGAACGGGGTCGCGCGTCCGGAGGCTGATGCCGCGGGCAGCGAGAACAGCGTCGTGAACAAGAGGATGAGCGTCGAGAAGATCAGCACCGCGAACCGCGAGGGCGAGGCGGTCGCGAGATCTCTCCCGGCATCCCAGGCGCTGCGCCCGAAACCGCGGAGGCGGTGGAGGACGATCGCGCCGACGGACCTGTCCGCCATGCGTGTTCCTCCCCACGATCGCGCGTGTTGCTGCCGGCGCCGCGATACGTCGGCGCCGATGTCATGGTACTCGGGCGCGCGCGCCGACTAACCTGATTGCATGGCGGACATCTTCGACGTGATCGCCGACGGTACCCGTCGGGACATCCTGCGGCTCCTGCTCGATCGCGATTCCGATCCGCGCTCCACGGGCACGAGCGTCTCGCACATCGTCAACGAGCTCGGCGTGAGCCAGCCGACGATCTCGAAGCACCTGAAGGTGCTGCGCGGGGCCGAGCTCGTCACCGTGCGCGAAGAGGGCCAGCACCGCTACTACAGCCTGTCGCCCGAACCGCTCGATGTCGTCGACGACTGGCTCGTCCCCTTCCTCACGGCGGAGTCGTACGACGCCGAGCCCGCCCCCGCCCTGCCCGAGCAGGCCGTCGCCGCGGCGGAACTGATGGGCCGAGCCGCCGCATCCGCGAAGCACGCCGTCACGAGCGTCTTCGGCAAGCGCTCCGCGCGCTGACTCCGGCGCGGCCACCGCCACATCGCGGCCCGTCGGCATCAGCCGTCACTCCGGTTTACAGGCGTCCCAGCCGACCCCTAGAGTGTTCGCATCCGGGGAAAGGGATGATGATGGCCGAGCTGCCCGACGTGCGCTTCCTGACCGTTGCGGAGGTGGCCGAGATCATGCGGGTGTCGAAGATGACCGTCTACCGCCTCGTTCACGCCGGAGAGCTGCCCGCCGTCCGCTTCGGACGGAGCTACCGGGTACCCGAATCGGCGGTGCGCGACGCCGTGCAACGGCCGATCGCCGACGTCGGCTAGACTGATCTGAGGCATTTTTCGCGAGATGCCTGTTCCCGGACGCACATCAGATGCGTCCAGACCCTGACATAGTGAGGTTTTCCGTGGGTTCTGTCATCAAGAAGCGCCGCAAGCGCATGGCGAAGAAGAAGCACCGCAAGCTGCTTCGCAAGACTCGCCACCAGCGCCGCAACAAGAAGTAAGTCGCGGCGACGTCACTGAGCGCCCCATCCGGCTCCGGCCGAGGGGCGCTTCGTGCTTTCCGGGAGCGGCCACCGGCCGTGGGCGCGTGCCCGCTGCGTGGCCGCTGCGTCGTCCCAGCGTCCTAGGCTGGTCTCGGAGGAACGAGCATGAAATCCATCACCATCGACGAGCTCCGCGCGGGCCGCGACATCCCCCTCATCGACGTGCGAGAGGATCACGAGTTCGCCGCAGGGCGCGTGCCCGGCGCGATCAGCATCCCGATGTCGCAGCTCGGTGATCGGCTCGGCGAGCTGCCCGACGGCGCCTTCGACGTGATCTGCCAGGCCGGCGGACGTTCCGCCCAGGTGGTCGCGGCACTCGAGGCACGCGGTTACGACGCCACGAACGTCGCCGGCGGCACCGGGGAATGGGCGGGTCGCGGCTTCGAGCTCGAGCGCTGAAACCGCGCGGCCGACGATGACCACGCTGACCCTCATCTCCAAGCCCGACTGCCACCTCTGCGACGTCGCGCGCGAGATCGTCGACACGGTCGTGGCCGATCTGCCCGAAGACACGGAGGTCGAGGTCGTGGAGAGGTCGATCCTCGACGACCCGTCGCTCTTCGAGCAGTGGTGGGAGAAGATCCCCGTCGTGCTGATCGACGACGGCCTCCACGCGCACTGGCGCGTGTCCGCCGACCGGTTGCGCGCCGCGCTGACCGCCGCACCCCGAACCGAGGAGCCCGCATGACCATTCGCCACGTCGTCGCCTGGAAACTCGCCGCAGAAGATCCGGCCACCCGCGCCGAGCATGCCGCAGAGGTGACGCGCCGCATCCAGGCCCTCGTCGGCGTCGTGCCCTCCATCCGCTCGTTGAGCATCGGGCCGAACACCGCGTACCCGGAGGTCAACGGCGACGTCGCCGTGGTCGCCGACTTCGACGACCTCGCCGGCCTCGAGGAGTACCAGGTGCACCCGGCCCACCAGGAGGTCGTCGCCTACGTCCGCGGTGTCGTCGCGGACCGCATCGCGGTCGACTTCGAGGTCTGACCCGCAGAGGGTCGTCGCGCGCTCCGTCGCGCGGTCATCGCGCCCGCACGACGACCGGCTCGTCGGCGAAGGTGACGCGTACGCGCTCGCCGTACTCGAGACGGTCGCCGGCGGCGTGCTGTGCGCGCACGAGAACGTCGTCGGTGGTTCTGACGAGCGTCCGGCGGTAGCTGCCGAGGAACGTGCTCTCCTCGACGACGGCTTCGATGCCGCGAGAAGGCCCCGCCTCGGCGGGACCCGCCGAGGGATGCAGTCGGACGTTCTCCGGTCTCACGAGAACCTCGACCTCGCCGTCGACCCCGTCGCCCTGGACGCGCAGCTGCGTGCCCCACACCGACACCCCGTCGCCGCGACGCACACCGGGCACGGCACTGCTCAGCCCGACGAAGGCGGCGACGTGCGCGGTCTGCGGTCGCAGATAGAGATCTTCCGGGGAGCCGACCTGCTCGACACGACCCGTGTTCATGACCGCGATGCGATCCGAGACGGCGAGAGCCTCTTCCTGGTCGTGCGTGACGAAGATGGTCGTCATCCCGAGCCGCAGCTGGATCCTGCGGATCTCGTCGCGGAGCTGGACCCGGACCTTGGCGTCGAGGGCCGACAGCGGCTCGTCGAGGAGCAGCACCCGGGGCTCGGTCACGAGCGCGCGTGCCAAGGCGACCCGCTGCTGCTGACCGCCGGAGAGCTGGTGGGGATACCGGTCGGCGAGGTGACCGAGTCCGACGAGGTCGAGCGCGTCGCCGGCCCGCCGCGCGGCATCCCGGCGGCCGGTTCCGCGGCGGCGCAGCCCGAAGGCCGCATTGTCGCGGACACGGAGGTGCGGGAACAGCGAATACGACTGGAACACCATGCCGAGGTCGCGCTTGTTCGTCGGGACGGCCGAGATGTCGCGGCCACCGACGACGACCGAGCCCTGCGTCGCCCGTTCGAGCCCGGCGAGCACGCGGAGCGCCGTCGTCTTGCCGCAGCCCGAGGGGCCGAGGAGCGACACGAACTCGCCGGGGGCGACGTCGAGCTCGACGCCGTGGAGCACGCGCGTCGCGCCGTAGTCCTTCACGACGCCGCGGAACTCGACGCTAGTGCCCTCGCTCGCTCGCGAGAGGAGCGTGTTCTCGGAGGTGCGCGGCATCGGCTGCAGCGCGGGTTCGGTCGCGGTCACGGGGCGTTCCTTTCGGAGCCGACGCGTCCGATGCGCCCGATCACGAGCAGCAGGACGAAGGCGAAGGCGAGGGCGAGCAGGGTGAAGATGGCGGCGGCCCACGCATCCTGACGGTTCACGACGACGAGTCCCGTCTGGAGCACCGGCCGGTTCAGCAGCGACGCGATCGTGAACTCACCGAGCACGACGGCCACGGAGATGAGGGATGCCGCGAGGAGACCGGACCGCAGATTGGGGGCGACGACGCGGACGAGGATGCTGGGCCATCCGGCGCCGAGCGTGCGTGCGGCCTCGGTGAGGGTGCGGAGGTCGACCGCGTCGATCGAGGCCTGGATCGACCGGTAGGCGAAGGGCAGGACGAGCACGCCATAGGCGAACGCGAGCGTCCAGGCGCCGGTCCCGACGGATCGGCCGATCGTCAGGTAGATCGGAGCCAGCCCCACCACGAGGACGATGGCGGGGATCGCGATCGGGAGCAGCGCGATGAACTCGAACCCCCGGCGCAGGTTCGGGAACCGCAGCGCCACCAGCACCATCGTCGGTGCGAACAGGAACAGCACGATCCCGACCGTCACGACCGCGAGCACGAGAGAATTGAGCAGTCCCGTCCAGACGGGCGCGTAGCGCGCCGAATTGGCCGGATCGGCCAGGGCGACCCAGCGATCGAGGGAGTAGCCGCCGTCCGGTCCCGTGAGGGTGAACAGCAGCGTCGCGATGAACGGCACGGCGAAGACCAGGCCGACCACGAGGCCGATCACCCAGCGCGTCACGGGTGCGGGGGCGAGGACGCTCCTCATCGCTGCCACCGCGCCGCCCGCCGCTGGATGAGCGTGTACCCGCCCATGACGGCCGCGACCACGACGATCATGCCGAACGCGAGCGCGCCGGCGAGGTTCTCGCGCCCGAGGACGGTCTCGCTCGTGAGCGCCGCGCGGATCTGCAGCGGCACGATCTGCGACCCCTGGCTGGCCAACGCCGCAGCTGTGGCGTACGAGGAGAACGCGTTCGCGAAAAGCAGCAGGAAGCTGGCGAGGAACGAGGGCGCGAGCACGGGGAAGCCGACGTGCGGCCAGAAGCCCGCGCGGGTGCCGCCGAGGGTCACATGGGCCTCACCCCACTGCGGTTTGAGGGCCGACAGCGCCGGCATGAAGGTGATGATCATCAGCGGCACCTGGAAGACGATGTAGGCGGGGACGAGACCGGGCAGTGCGTAGATCCACGCGCTCTCGGCATAGAGCTCGATGCCGAGCACGTCGGCGAGGAACCGCGTCACGATGCCCTGTGTGCCGATGGCGGCGATCATGACGAACGCGAGCATGACGCCGCCGAACTGCGCGAGCACTCCGGATGCGGCATCCACCGTCGTGCGGACGAGACCGCCGTCGCGCAGACCCAGCATCGCCCAGCAGACGAGCGCACCGACGACGGCGCCGATACCGGCGGTCAGCAGCGAGACCCAGGTCGAGTTGGCGAACGTTGCGAGGACGACCGGATCGACCAGGGCCGCGAGATTGTCGAGGGTGAACGCGCCGTCTCCGTCGACCAGACCCGTGGCCAGTGCGAGGGCCGTCGGAAGGGCGAGGAACAGAGCGATGTAAGCCGCGAACGGGAGCAGCCCCAGCCACGACCAGTCGGGACGCGATGCGCCCCGACCGGTCGTGCTGGAGTCGCCCGGCGCGACGTGCGGAGCCGGGCTCGTCGTCACTGGACCGCTGCGGCCCACTTCTCGCCGAGCAGCGTGCCGGCGGCGGTGGACTGCTCCTCGGTCGGCACCACCGTCTCGGCGGGCGCCTCGGGCAGCTTCGCTGCGAGAGCCTCGTCGAGCGTGCCCGCTGCCAGCATCGCCTCCATGCGCGCGGGGCGTGCACCGCCGGCGAGCCAGAGGTTCTGCACCTCGTCGCTGTAGAGGAACTCCTGCCACAGACGCGCGGCAGCGGGGTTCGGCGCGTCGCGGTTGATCGCCTGGTTGTAGTACCCGGCGTAGCCCGTCCCCGGGAAGACGACCGTCTTCCAGGTCGGGACGCTCTCCGCGTGGGTGGCGTTGAGGTAGTCCCAGTCGAACACGACCGGCGTCTCGCCGCTCGCGACCGTCGCGCTCGTGACGTCGAGCTTGAGCATGTTGCCCGCGGCGTTCAGGTCGCCGAAGAAGTCGATCCCGGGCTGGAAGTCGTCGAGCTCACCGCCGGACTGAACCGTGGCCAGACCCACCGCCGCGAATGCCGCACCGGCCTGGGTGGGGTCGCCGTTGATGGCGACGGCGCCACGGAAGTCCGCCCCGAGCAGGTCGCTGAGCTCGGCCGGCTCGGGGAAACGGGCCGAGTCGTAGCCGACCGACATGTACCCGCCGTAGTCGCCCACAAAGAGGCCGGTCGACTCCTTGAGGGCGTCGGGGATGTCGTCCCACGTCTGCACCTGGTACGGGGCGAAGCGGTCGGTGTTCTGGAGGGCGACGGCGAGACCGAGGTCGAAGACGTCGGGCGCCGTGTCGAGGCCCTCGTTCGTCTCGGCAGCCTGGATCTCCTCCGCGCTCGAGACGTCGGGGGACTGCTCGTTGACCGTGATCTCGGGGTAGCGCTCGGTGAACAGGTCGATGATCTCGCCGTAGTTCGCCCAGTCGCGGGGGAGCGCGATGACGTTGAGCCGACCCTCGGCCTTGGCCGCTGCCTCGAGGTCGGCGAACGTGCCGAAGTCGGCGAGGCTGGTGGCCGCCGCGGCGTCGGACGAGCCGGCGTCGGTGGCCTCGGCGGTCCCGCCGCACGCGGCGAGGACGAGAGCGGATGCCGTCGCGAGGGCGACGACGGCGCCGGTGCGGCGCAGGACGGTGCGGGACATGGGTTCCTCTCGGGTGGCCCCCGACCGCACGCACGGGCAGCGCCGGAAGCGGGGGAACGGAAGGAACCTATGGGCGGCCGGTGTCGCACCGCCCCTCAACAGGTGAACGCACGGTGACCGTTGCCCGACCTGTCGGCGTGGCCGCGGCGACCCGTGATCGCGTCAGTCGCGGCGGTCGAGCTGCTCGCGATCGTCGGCCCTGACCACAGGAATGGCGTTCGTGAACGTGCTCGCCCGTCGCTCGGCCTCGGCACTGCCCGTGAACAGCCCGTCGTTGGTGGGGGTCGGGTCGTGGGTGACGTGCCGGTCGGCGCCGGGACCGGGGGCCGAGGCATCCGACATCGCGATGCGCTGCACGGGCACGGCCTGCGGCATCGTCCGCTGCACCCACGTGACCATCGCCTCGCGCACGAGGCAGCGGAGGTCGAACAGCGTGGGTGCGTCCTTGGCGGTGACGAGGATGCGCACGCGCACGTAGCCGGCGACGGCATCCGTCACCTGCAGCACCGAGGCCCGGCCGTCCCACAGATCGGTCTTCTCGAGGACGTCGTGCAGATGAGCCCGCATCGCGGTGGGGGAGACGTTCCAGTCGAGGTCCATCTCGACGGCGCCGAGCAACTCGGAGCCGCGCCGGGTCCAGTTCTCGAACGGCGTGGTGGTGAAGTAGGTGCAGGGCAGGACGAGCCGTCGGTCATCCCAGAGGTCGAGCACGACGTAGCTCAGGGTGATCTCACCGACCCGGCCCCATTCGCCGTCGGCGACGACGACATCGTCGACGCGCAACGCGTCGCTGAAGACGATCTGCAGGCCCGCGAACACGTTCGCGAGCACCGACTGCGCGGCCAGTCCCGCGACCACCGAGGCGATGCCCGCCGAGGCCAGCACGCTCGCGCCTACCGCACGCACCGAGTCGAAGGTCAGCAGGGCGGCGCCGATGCCGATCACGATGATGATCGCGACGGCGAGGCGCCGGACGATCAGCATCTGGGTGCGGATGCGGCGCGCGACCCGGTTGTCCGGCACGTCGATGCGGTATCGACCGAGGGCGACGTCGGTCACGACGAGCACGAGGGAGGCGAGCAGCCACGCGCTCGCGCCGATGATCAGGATCGTGAGGAGCTGGGCGAGGATCGATCGCCACAGCTCATCGGGGAAGGCCGCCTGGACCGCGGCCCACAGGACGATGGCGCTCAGGAGCGAGCGGAACGGCGCGCGCGAGCGACGACGCAGGACCTCGGCCCACCGCTGGCGGCGCGAAGCCACCCGCAGGGCGACGTGCGCGACCACCGCGATCACCGCCGCGACGGTGATCCCCACCAGCACCGCGATGCCGAACTCCATCCAGCCGTCCCACATGCGTCTTGCTCCTCTCGTCAGCGGAGAAGCCACGATACGGGCGTCGACCGGCGGCGCCTGAACGCTTGCCGGGTGTGCGGCGTGGTGTGTTACGGCGCCAGACGCGTGGGACCGCGGAAGAGGTACGTCACCTCGCGGATTGACGACTCGCCCAGGAGCAGCATCAGCACACGCGCGAGGCCCATGCCGAAGCCGCCGTGCGGCGGGGCGCCGTACCGGAAGAAGTCGAGGTAGAAGTCGAGGTGCTCGGGCTCGAGGCCCTTCTCCTTGGCCTGCTCGATGAGGACGTCGACGCGGTGTTCGCGCTGCGCGCCCGTGGTGATCTCGACACCGTTGAAGAGCAGGTCGTACGACTTCGTCAGCCCGGTCTCCTCGTCGCGCATGTGGTAGAACGCGCGGATCTCGGGGTGGTAGTCGGTGATGAAGACGAACTGGTGCCCGTAGGTCTCCAGGACGTGAGCGGAGATCTGACGCTCGCCCTCCGGGTCGAGGTCGCCGTCGGTGCGTGGGATGTCGTAGCCGCGCGCTGCCACGATCTCGCGGGCCTCCGCCAGCGGGATGCGCGGGAACGGGGTCTGCGGAACCTGGACCTCGACACCGAACAGCTCGGTGATCTCGGCGCCGTGCTTGTCCTTCACAGCCTGGAAGGCGAACTGCAGCAGCTCCTCCTGCATCGCCGCGACGTCCTCGTGCGAGTCGATCCAGCTGATCTCGGCGTCGATCGAGGTGAACTCGGTGGCGTGGCGCGACGTGAACGAGGGGTCGGCGCGGAAGACGTCGCCGATCTCGAAGATCTTGCCGAAACCGGCCGACTGCGCCATCTGCTTGAAGAACTGCGGGCTCTGCGCGAGGTAGGCCGTCTTGTCTTCGAAGTAGGGCACTTCGAACAGCTCGGCGGCCGATTCGGATGCCGAGGCCATGAGCTTCGGCGAGTGGATCTCGATGTAGTCGCGCTCGATCCAATACGTGCGCATCGCGTGCTCGAGGGTGGTCTGCACGCGGAAGATGAGGTTGTTGCGGCGCTGACGCAGGTCGAGGAAGCGCCAGTCCATGCGCTTGTCGAGGCCCGAGTCGGCGGCGATGGGCGTCTCGGGAAGGGCCGCGGCAGCGATCTCGAGGGCGCCGATCTTGATCTCGACGCCGCCGAGCTTGACGCGCTCGTCGTGCTTGAGCTCGCCCGTGACGGTGAGGAAGGTGCCGGTCGACAGGTTCGAGATCAGGTCCGTCAGCGCGAGGGCCGCGGCATCCTGCTCGCTGCCGTCCTCGACCGGGCGCGTCGCGGGGTTGACCAGCTGCACGGCGCCGGTCTCATCGCGGAGGATGACGAACTGCACCTTCTTCTGATCGCGGACGGTCTCGACCCATCCGGACACCGACACGGGGCCGTCGGGGCGGGCCTGCAGCTGCTGGACGAGAACGCGTTCACTCACGAGGGGAGAGTCTACGCGTCCAGGAATCTCGGACGTTCGCGGCCCTAGGCTGTGCGCGGGGCCCGCTCGGGCATCCGATCACCGAGCGCGAAGGCACCCGATGACCGTCATGACCCGCACCGCATCCGCCGTGGCGTCGCAGACTTCCGCCGACGAGGGCGGATCGTGGCTGTCGACCCTGGCCGACTGGACCGTCTCACTCATGGACACGATCGGTCCGGCCGGCGCCGCGATCGCGGTCGGGATGGACAACCTGTTCCCGCCGATCCCCAGCGAGGTGGTGCTGCCGATGGCGGGGCTGGCGGCGTCGCGCGGGTCGTTCACGCTCGCCGAGGCGATCCTGTGGACGACCTTCGGATCGGTGTTCGGCGCCTACATCCTCTACTTCCTCGGTCGCTGGCTCGGCGCCGACCGGCTGCGCCGCATCGCCGACCGGATGCCGCTGGTCACCGGCGACGACGTCGTGCGCGCCGTCCACTGGTTCGAGAAGCACGGCTCGATCGCGGTCTTCTTCGGCCGGATGGTGCCGCTGTTCCGCAGCCTCATCTCGATTCCCGCCGGTGTCGCGCGGATGCACTGGTGGAAGTTCGGGCTCCTCACCACGGCCGGCAGCCTCATCTGGAACTCGATCTTCGTGATGGCGGGCTTCCTCCTGGGCGAGAACTGGCACATCGTCGAGCAGTACGCCGAGATCTTCCAGACGATCGTGATCGTCGTCGTCGTGGTGCTGATCGCGTGGTTCATCGTGACGCGGGTGCGCGCCATCCGGCGCGATCGACGCGCCGGCGCGGGCGGCGGACACGAGCCGTCCGTCGAGGGGTCCTGACCCGCACGGACGGGGTCCGCATAACCGCGCGCTCAGGGTCCGCATAGGAGTCGCCGCCGTAGACTGGAGACCGTGCCCGCAGCCCGTCTCCACCTCGTGCGCCACGGCGAGGTCCACAACCCCCAGCGCGTGCTCTACGGACGGCTGCCGCACTTCGGGCTGAGTGAGGACGGCCGTCGCATGGCACGCTCGGCCGCCGAGCACATCGCGTCGCTCGATCGCCCCGTCACCGCGCTGGTCTCATCGCCGCTGCAGCGCACCCGCGAGTCGTCGGAGCCCTTCACCGAGGTCTTCGGCCTCGACCCCGTGATCGACGAGCGGGTCATCGAGCCCCACAACGTGTTCGAGGGGCGCCGGATGCGCCACGCGATGGTCAATCCGCTGAACTGGCGTCATCTGCGCACGCCCGCCACTCCCAGCTGGGGCGAGCCGTACATCGAGATCGTCGCGCGCATGGATGCCGCGATGCGCGACCTGTGGCAGGCGACGGAGTCGGGTGACGCCGTCATCGTGTCGCACCAGCTGCCGATCTGGATCACGCACCTCGCGATCGCCGGACAGCCGCTGCGGCACGATCCGCGCCGACGCCGTTGCGCGCTTTCGAGCGTGACGAGCTTCGAGCTCGGCGACGGCGGAGCGGACGCCACCTGGCGCGAGGTCGCCTACGCCGAACCGGCCTCGACCGCGGGCGCCGTCGATGTGGGAGCCGTCTGATGAAGCGCCGCCTCATGGCCGCCGCCTTCGCCCTGGGCCTCGCGGCGGGTCTCGCGGCCTGCTCGGGTCCGAACGACGACCTCGCGGGGCAGTACCGCAACGGCGACAACAAGGGGTTCATCTCCGGCGACGGCACGACCACCGAGATCCCCGAGTCCGAGCGCGGTGCTCCGATCGAGTTCACCGGCACCGCCGTCGACGGCTCGACGATCTCCAGCGCCGACTACGCCGGAAAGCCGCTCGTCCTGAACTTCTGGTATGCCCAGTGCGGCCCCTGCCGCGCCGAGGCGCCTCTGCTCGAAGAGGTCTACACCGACACGCAGGCGGTCGGCGCCGACTTCCTGGGTATCAACATCTACGACGGTCCCGAGCAGGCGGCAGCCTTCGAGCAGACCTACGGCATCAGCTACCCCTCGCTGCTGATGCAGGGAGACGGCGAGCTGAAGCTCGCGCTCGCGGCATCCGCTTCGGTCCAGGCCGCGCCCACGACGCTCGTCCTCGACACGGAGGGGCGCGTCGCCGCCCGCATCGTCGGGCAGCTGCGGGATGCCGGCATCCTCCGCACCCTCGTCGAGGACGCGGCGTCGGCAGGAGCGTCGTGAACCCGGGCGAGATCGTCTTCGGCGGGGCGCTGTGGCTCGCGGTGCCGATCGCGATGCTCGCGGGACTCGTGTCGTTCCTCTCGCCGTGCGTGCTGCCGCTGGTGCCGGGCTACCTCGGGTTCCTCGGCAGCGCGGTCACGCCGCGTGAGCCCGCCGCCGGCCGTGATGCAAGTCGGGGAATCGCGCGAACCTCGGAGGATGCCGGCGGATCGGTCCGCGTTTCGACGGATTCTCCGACGATGGCGAAGGCGACGGTCCCCGCCGGTCCCGGCCGGGGCCGACTCCTGCTCGGCGTGGGCCTGTTCATCGCGGGATTCACCGTCGTCTTCCTGGCGATGGGCGTCTTCGCAGGCACCATCGGCCGGGTCTTCTTCGAGTTCCAGGATGTGATCACGCGCGTGCTCGGCGCCGTCGTGATCGTGCTCGGACTCGTCTTCGTCGGGGTCTTCGGGGTCGCTCAGCGCACCTACCGCCCGCAGCTCCGGCAGAACCTGGGCCTTGCCGGTGCGCCCCTGCTCGGCGTCGCGATGGGCATCGGCTGGGCTCCGTGCATCGGGCCGACCCTCGCCGCCATCCTCTCGATCGCGTACAGTCAGGCCGACCCCGCGCGCGCCGGCATCCTCGCCGTCGCGTACTCGCTCGGTCTCGGCATCCCGTTCATCCTCCTCGCGCTCGGCGCGAGCTGGGCGACGCGCTCGGTGGCGTTCGTCCGTCGCCACATCCGTGTCGTCAACATCGTCGGCGGGGCGCTGCTGGTCGTCCTCGGCCTGCTGATGGTCACGGGTGTGTGGACCACGATCATGTCCGTCTTCCAAGGAGTGGTGGCCGGTGTCCCGACCTTCCTTTGACCAGGCCGATCCCTCGGCGCCGCTGCGACCGGGCGACCACTCCGACGCGCCCGTCGACCCCGCGGACGGCGAGCGGGCGATCACGCAGCCCCAGCTCGGCGCCGTCGGCTGGCTGCGGTGGGGCTGGCGGCAGCTGACGAGCATGCGGACGGCGCTCGTGCTGCTGCTCCTGCTCGCGATCGCCGCCATCCCGGGGTCCATCGTGCCGCAGCGCGGAGCCGACCCCAACGGCGTCACGCAGTGGCGGGCCGACAACCCCGACCTCTACCCGATCCTCGACGCGCTCCAGCTGTTCGACGTCTACACCTCGGTGTGGTTCTCGGCGATCTACATCCTGCTGTTCGTCTCGCTCATCGGTTGTGTCATCCCGCGCACGAAGCATCACTGGCAGGCCCTGAAGTCGCGCCCGCCCCGCACGCCCGTGCGCCTGTCGCGACTGGCCGATCACCGCAGCGCCGGCGTCGCCCTGCAGGAGGGCGAGGATGCCGCGGCCGTGGCATCGTCCGCCGTCGACGAGGCGGAGCGCCAGCTGCGGAAGTCTGGCTACCGCGTCGAGCGTTACGACTCCGGGTCGACGGCATCCGTGTCGGCCGAGCGGGGCTATCTGCGCGAGACGGGCAACCTCGTCTTCCACGGTGCGCTCGTCGGCGTGCTCATCTCGGTCGGCATCGGCGGCGGCATGACCTACACGGGCCAGACCGTGATCGTCGAGGGCGACACGTTCGTGAACTCGCTGGGCCTCGGCTACACCTCGTTCAACCCGGGACGCTTCGTCGACACCGACCAGATGCCCCCGTACTCGCTGACCCTCGACGAGTTCGACGTCACGTACGGCCCGTTCACGGGCGAGCCGGGCCACGGGATGGCCGGCGACTTCCTCGCGCACCTCACCGTGAGCGAGCCCGGCGAGCAGGCGCGTGACGGCGAGGTGCGCGTCAACCACCCCTACGAGATCGAGGGCGACCGCGTCTACCTGATGGGCAACGGTTACGCCCCGACCATCACCGTGCGCGATGCGGCCGGCGACGTCGTCTTCAGCGAGGACGTCCCCTTCCTGCCGCAGGACAACAACATGACCTCGCAGGGCGTCGTCAAGATCGCCGACGGGATGCCGGAGCAGCTCGGGCTCGTCGGATTCTTCTATCCGACCGCGGCGACCCTGAACACCGGCGCGATCGGCTCGGCCTACGGCGACCTGACCAACCCGCTCGTGACGTTCTGGGTGTACCAGGGTGACCTCGGCATCGACGACGGCACCCCCCGCTCGGTGTACACGCTCGACCCGACGGGCATGGAGCAGATCGCCGGGGGAGACTCGGGCCTGTCGTCGCTCGAGCTCGAGCCCGGACAGACCGTCGACCTGCCGAACGGACTCGGAACCGTGACCTTCGAGGATCAGCGCGCAGCCGGGGCCGACGAGTCGGTCAAGCGCTACGTGTCGCTGTCGGTCCACCGCGACGTCGGCGCACCCTTCGTCCTGGTGTTCGCGATCCTCGCGACCCTCGGCCTGCTCGCGGGGCTGTTCGTCCCGCGCCGGCGCGTCTGGGTCAAGGCGACGCCGGTCGACGGCGCCGTACGTGTGGAGTACGCCGGCCTCGCCCGCGGCGAGGACCCGGCCATCGCGCAGGCGGTCGCCGACCTCTCGCGCACCCACCTCGCCGCCCTCGGGCGCGACGAGGTCGAGCTGCCGGCGGAGGCCGAGCGCCCCCGTCGGCCCCGCCCCGCCCGCGCGCAAGCGCCCGACGTAGACTGAGGACCATGCCCGAAGACCTGTCGCTGGATGCCGTTTCGGTCCTGCTCGTGTGGACGGCGGTGGCCGTCTACGCGTTGGCCTTCATCGCCTACGCGGTCGATCTGGCTCGTCGTTCCGACCTCGCCCTCAAGGCGAAGGACGCCGCGCCTGCCACCGCTGCCGCACCCGTTCTGGTCGCTGCGGGTGGCGGGCAGACGCTCGGCGAGATCCGCGCCGCCGAAGCCGAGGCCGAGCTCGCCCTGAACGCTCGTCCCGGCGACCGCCCGCGCCTGCTGTGGGCTCGCATGGGCACCACCCTGACGTGGATCGGATTCCTGCTCCACGTCGGTGCGACCGTGCTCCGCGGCATCGCCGCCGAGCGTGTGCCGTGGTCGAACATGTACGAGTTCGCGATGACCGGCACGGTGCTCGTCGTCATGGTGTACCTCGTCGTGTTGTTCCGCTACGACCTCCGCTTCCTCGGCACCTTCATCACGGGTCTGGTCGTGGTGCTGCTCGGTGGCGCCGCCACGAGCTTCTACGTCGTGGTCGTGCCGCTCGCCGACCCGCTGAAGTCGGTCTGGCTCGTCATCCACGTGTTCGTCGCGTCGCTCGCCTCGGCCTTCCTCGCGCTGGCCTTCGCCCTCTCGATCGTGCAGCTCATGCAGTCGCGACGTGAGACCCGCGCGATCGCCCGCGTCGGCGCCGCGGCCGACGACGCGGCATCCGCATCGCGCTCCCGCGACGGCGCCCGGTTCCTGCGCACCCTGCCGAGCGCCGACGCCCTTGAGTCGCTGGCCTACCGCTTCGCGATCATCGGCTTCATCTTCTGGACCTTCACGCTCATCGCTGGTGCCATCTGGGCCAACGACGCGTGGGGTCGCTACTGGGGCTTCGACACCAAGGAAGTCTGGACCTTCGTCATCTGGGTGCTCTACGCCGGCTACATCCACGCGCGCGCGACGCGCGGCTGGCGCGGAAACCGCAGCGCGTGGCTGTCGATCGTGGGCTTCTCGGCGGTGCTGTTCAACTTCGTCATCGTCAACCAGTTCTTCAAGGGCCTGCACGCCTACAGCGGCCTGAGCTGAGCGTCGCGCGGCGGTCGGCGCGTACGTCTGAGAATCGCCTTCAGCGCCGAGACTCAGCGTCTCCCGCCGATCCTCACCGCACCCGCTGATCCTCACGCGAACGGCGGCCTCGGGGTGCCGTCAGGCGCGTCGTTCGCAGACGATCGCGCCCACGGGCCGCTGGTCGCGCGCTTCCCGGACGTGCGTCTCCCGCACATCGAATCCGCTCTCCGTCAAGATCTGCTGCAGTTCTCGGGCCGGCCACCGAAACGCCCGCACCACCGCGTGATCGAAAGGTTCGACGGCGTCCCCGCTGAAGAACCCGATCACCAGTTCACCGCCGGGGCGGAGAACCCGTGCGAACTCGGCGATCGGCACAGCGACGGCTTCGGGCTCGTAGTGGATCGTGGAGAACCATGAGAGCAGGCCGGCGAGTGCCCCATCGGCTTCGTCGATGGCATCGATGCTCTCGACGCCGAACGGGATGCCGGGGTAGGTGGACCGGGCGTGATCGATGAACGCAGGCACGAGGTCGATGCCGCGCGCGTCGAGCCCGAGTCGGGTCAGGTAGTCCGTCCAGTGACCGGGACCGCACCCCGCGTCCAGGACTCGTCCTGTCAGGCGCCGGGCCCATGACTCGATGATCTGACGGTCGGAAGGATGCACCGCTGACATCGTGCCGAGCAGCTCCGTGTACTCCGCAGCACGCGCGCCGTATGCCTCGGTCGTCGTGGTCACCCGTTGAGGGTATTCGAATGGCCGCCGTGGCAGCAGAAGCTCCGCCCCCGCCTCACGCGGAGGCGGGGGCGGACGCGAGTCAGGCGGTGACCGGGCGACGCAGCAGGGCGCGCACCGAGGTGGTGCGGGCGCGAGCGGTGACGAGCACGGTGACGATCAGCGACAGCAGCAGCCAGATGATCAGGGCGCCGACGGCCGCGCCGGCGCCGCCGGTCGAGGTCAGCACCGCGAGCAGACCCTGGTAGGCGGATGCCGTGGGCAGCAGCGCTGCGATCTGCGACAGCACGCCGGGGACGGTGGAGACGACGCCCGTCGCCACCGCGAGCACCGCGACGCCGGCGGCGACCCAGCGGCCCGCTCCGCCGAAGAGCGCCACGAGCGCCTGGTTCACCGCTGCGAACGCGACGCCGGCGAGAGCGGAGAGCCCGGCGAACGCCGCCCAGGTCCACGGGTCGTACGACGCGGCGAGCTGCACCACCACGGCGACGAGCACGCCCTGGACGAGCCCGATCACGGCGGCGGGGGCGAAGGCGCGGAGCGCCAGCACGAACGACGGACGTCGCGAGGTCAGGGCGCTGCGGGGGATCGCCTGCAGCGCGATGAACGAGCCGATCGCGCCGAGCCAGAGGGCGAGGCCCGTCAGCAGCGGGATCGCCGACGCGCCGAACAGTTCCGAGCCGAGGCCTTCCGCTTCGACGGGCGCCGCGACGACGCTCGCCAGATCCCTCGCCTGCTGATCGGTGTACGACGGCAGCGCGGCCGTGGCGGTGTCGAGCCCGTCGGCGAGGGTGCCGGTGCCGTCGGCGACGGTCTGCACGCCGGATGCGAGGTCGCCCGCGCCCGTCGACAGCTCACCCGCGCCGCTCGAGAGCTGCGACGCCCCGTCGGAGAGCTGGCCGGCCCCGTCGGCGACCTGGCCGGCGCCGCCGGCGAGCTGCCCGGCACCGCCGGCGAGCTGATCCGCACCGTCCGACAGCTGAGCGACGCCGGTCGCCGCAGCGTCCGCACCGGCGGCCAGCTGATCGATGCCGCCCGAGAGCTCGTCGAGTCCGGACGACAGCTCGGCGATACCGGATCCCAGCGCCGGAAGCGCCTGCAGGCCGGTGGCGATCGCACCGGCGTTGGAGACGATGCCCTGGACCGATCCCAGGTTCGCGTCGACGGCTGACGACGCCGCGGCCACGTCTGCGCACCAGTCCTCGGGGGCGGGGGATGCTGCGCATTGCTGCGCGAGCGCCTGCAGCGTGCCGGCGGCCTGCGTGAGGCTCGCGTTGATGCTCGCCTGGTCGGCTTCGACCGCCTTCGCGGCATCCACGACGCTCTGCGGCACCTCGGGGATGGGGCTCGCGGTGAAGCCGTCGGCGATGGCGCCCAGCCCACCGGCGAGGGTGCGACCGTTCTCGGCGATCACCCGTGCGCCCGCCGACCACTGAGTGAGGCCGGTGGCGGCCGCATCGGCGCCCGCGGCGAGCTGAGATGCCCCTCCCGCAAGGTCGCCGGCGCCGCCCGCGACCTCGGATGCACCGCCGGCGAGCTCGGACGCGCCACCCGCGAGGGTGCCGGCGCCGCTCGCCAGTGCGCCGGCGCCATCGGCGAGCTGGGTGGCGCCGTCAGCCGCCTGCCGACCGCCGTCAGCGAGCTGACGGGCGCCGTCTGCGGCGTCGCCGAGCTGATCGCCGAGGGTCGTGAACCCGAGGAAGACGTTCTCGAGGTACACGGTCGACAGCTGCGAGCCCATGAGCGAGGTCGCCGCCTGCGTGATCTGCGCCGTGATCGCGTCGTCGACCACGAGACCATCGGGAGCGGTGTCGACGCGGATCGTGGCCTTTTCGGGAGTGCCGCCCGGTGCGGTCGACGTGGCCGCGGCCGAGAAGCCGCTCGGAATCGTGACGACCGCGTCGTAGGTGCCGTCGGCGAGGCCGGCGCGGGCGTCGTCGTCGTTCGAGATGACCCAGTCGAGATTGCTCGGCACCTCGTCCGAGCCTGCGACGAGGCCCGCGGTCAGCTGCCGGCCGAGCGGGGCGAGCTGGCCGTTGATCTCGACCGCCTGATCGTTGTTCACGATGGCGGCGCGCATGTTGTCGAGTCGCTCGGCCGGGTTGTAGAGCGCGGCGACCAGCACGCCGCCGATGAGCACGGGCAGCAGGATGACGCCGACGATGGTGAGCCAGGTGACGGGCTTGCGCGACCGTGCGCGCTCGATGGGAAGGGTCATGACGAGATCACCTCGGTGTTCGGGTGCGACGGTTCGGATGCGGGCGTCGCGGGTGCACCGCCGTGCAGGGGGAGGGTACGAGGAGCGGCGCGATGGGCGTCGGCGAGGATGTCGAGCACGGCGAGCTCGCGGCGGACGACGGCGACCACGGTGAGGGCACCGGCGCCCGCGTGGCGCTCGTCGAGGTCCGACGCCGCGTCGCGGAGCACCGCCGCGGCTTGATCGCGGTCGGCACCGGCCAGGAGGTCGAGGCCGTCCACGACGACGATCGTCGTGCCGCCCGCCGTGGCGCGGCGCAGTTCGCCGATCGGGTCGGCCGCACCCTCGAGGAGCGCGAGACCGACGTGTGAGCGGACCCACGGCGCGCGTTCGGGCAGGAGGTGGCCGCCGACGCGGAGCCGCCCCTCGTCCACCCGGAGGCGTCCCGCGACGGTGAGCGCGAAGGCGCGGGCGATGCGCGGATCCGGGTGCGAGACGACGAGCGATTCGCCGGGCTCGACGCGGAAGGTCGCGCCCGAGAAGAGCGGCACGTGGCCGTCGTCGTCGGCGTGGACGGCGACGTCTTCGGCGACCAGGGCCGCGGAGGTGTTGCGCTCGGGCCAGTCGCGCAGCGACAGCTCGCGCTCGACCGCTTCGCCCTCGATGTCGAAGTGGGGGAGGATGCGGTCGAGCCAGCGCGGCATCCACCACGCCTTCTCGCCGAGGAGGGCCATCACCGCCGGTACCAGCGTCATCCGGATGAGGAAGGCGTCGACCGCGATGCCGACGGCGAGTCCCAGGGCGATCGGCTTGATCGAGGAGTCTCCCTCGGGAACGAACGCCGCGAAGACGGCGAACATGATGACCGCCGCAGCTGTGACGACGCGCGCCGACGAGGTGAAGCCGGTGCGAACGGCCCCGACGGCGGTGAGGCGGTCGGCACGGCCGCCCCGGTCGCGCCGTCCGTGGACGTAGTCTTCGCGCATGCGCGAGACGAGGAAGACCTCGTAGTCCATCGCGAGGCCGAACAGCACGCCCATGAGGATGATCGGCATGAAGCTGATCACGGGCCCTTCGCGGGTGACGTGGAGCAGGTCGGCGAACCAGCCCCATTCGAAGACCGCCGCGACCACGCCGAAGGCGGCGAGCACCGAGAGGAGGTATCCGAGCGCGGCCTTGATCGGCACCCAGATCGAGCGGAAGACGATCGTCAGCAGGATGAGCGAGAGGCCGACGACGAAGATGCCGAAGGGGAGGAGCGCTTCGCCCAGCCGATCGGAGATGTCGATGCCGACGGCGGTGAACCCGGTGACCTTGAGGTCGACGCCGTACTCGTCGAGGATGCGATCGTGCTGCGCGCGCAGCTCGCGCACGAGGTCGGCGGTCTCGGGGGAGTCGGGCGCGGTCTCGGGGACGATCTGCACGAGCCCGGTGTCGGCGGTCTCGTTCGGGGTCGCCAGCGCGACCTCCTTGACGCCGGGGATGGTGGCGATGTCATCGCCGATGTCCTGCATGAGGGTCAGCGGATCGGTCGAGGTGACGATGGTGCCGGTCATGATGAGCGGACCGTTCGCCCCGGGCCCGAAGTGCTCGGCGGTGAGATCGTAGGCCTGACGCGCCTCGCTCGAGGGCGGCTGCACGCCGGCGTTGGGGAGGGCGAGCGTCAGGCTCGCCGACGGGATGGCGACGACGCCGAGCCCGGCGATCACCGCGATCGTGGTGACGAGCGGACGCCGCGTCACGCCCCGTACCCAGCGCTCGGCGAAGCCCCGGCGGGGCGTCGCGGGACGCTTGCGCGACCGCCGGGCCCGGCGCGGCCACCCGGCGACGCGCGGCCCGGCGAACCCGAGGAGGGCGGGGGTGAGGGTGACGGCGACCACGACGGCGATCGCGACGGCGACCGCGGCGGCGATGCCCATGGTCGTCAGGAACGGGATGCCGGCGAAGCTCAGGCCCACGAGCGCGATGAGCACCGTGATTCCGGCGAAGGCGACGGACGATCCGGCCGTTCCCGTCGAACGGGCCGCCGACTCCTCGGGGTCCATGCCGGCGCGCACCTGATCCTGGTGGCGGGCTGCGATGAAGAGGGAGTAGTCGATGCCGACGGCGAGGCCGAGCATGACCGACAGCAGCGGTGTCGTGGACGAGACGGAGGCGAACTGGGTCGCGACGAAGATCATCGAGGTCGCCAGGGCGACGCCGATGAGTGCGCTGACGAGGGGGAACCACGAGACCGCGAACGAGCGGAACGTGATGATCAGGACGAACAGCGCCACGAGCACGCCGATGACCTCGACGATCGACAGCGCCGGGATCGATGTCGAGAACAGGTCGCCGCCGAGGGCGATCTGCGTGCCGGAGGGCAGGTCGGCGCGCATCCGGTCGGCGACGGCCGTGAGCGAGTCTTTCGTCTCGGTGCTCACCGAGGTCGACTCGCCGTCGAACTGCACCCGGACGATCGCGGCGCGGTCATCCTCGGAGATCAGGCCCGACACCGTCTCGTCGAAGGGGTCGGTCACAGCCAGGACGTCGTCGCCGAGATCGCCGAACTCCGTGACGCTGTCGGCGATCTCGCCTGCGAACGGGTCGTCGCGCACGCTGTCGCCCTCGGGGGCGACGACGACGAGCTGCGCGCTCGTGCCGCTCGCTTGCGGGAACGTACGGTTGAGCAGTTCGAGCCCCTCCTGCGCCTCGGTCCCCGGGATCGAGAAGGAGTTGTCGGTGCCCTTGTTCAGCATCAGTGCGCCACCGCCCGCGATGACCAGGATGAGCAGCCACGACACGAGGACCCGCCAGGGGTGGCGGAACGACCACCGGCCGAGGGTGAACAGCAGTGTGGACACGGGCGCTCCAGGTATGGTCGATCGTCACGGGTGTTCGATACAGCGCTGTATCCGATACACCAATGTATCCTAGGTTCATCCCTCACCGGTCCGGCTGGATGATCGGTGTGAACACGAGGAGCACCATGGATGCCGAGGCCCGCCCGGCCACCCGCAGCCGCGAGAACACCCGCGCACGGCTCTTGGACGCCGCCGCAGAGGTCTTCGCCGAGGTCGGCCTGGACGCCGCGTCGGTCGAAGCCGTCTGCGACCGTGCCGGCTTCTCGCGCGGCGCCTTCTACTCCAACTTCGCGTCGAAGGGCGAGCTGTTCCTCGCGCTCGTCGAGCGCTCTTCGAGCCAGAAGCTCGACCTCGTCGCCGACCGGGTGCGAGCCCTCGATCGAACCGCGACGCCCGATCCCAGTTCGCTCGTGCCGCAGGTCGTGGGGGCCTCGCTCGCCGGCATGGAGCCGCGGCTCGTCTCCGAGCTTCGTGCCCAGGCGATCCGCGACGAGCGGATGGCTGCGGCCTATCTGCGCCTGCAGGAGGGCATCGTCGAGCGCGTACGGACGATCGTCGATGACATCGGCAGCGTCTACGAGCTGCGGTTCCGGCTGCCGACGGCCGAGGTCGCGCAACTGATGGTCGACCTCGCCGACGCCACGTGCGAGCGGGCGGCCATCGAGGGCCTCGGCGAGCCCGAGACGACGCGGCTGCTGCACGAGCGCATCGGACTTCTCGCGACGGCGCTGCTCGACAGCTGAGCGTTCTCCGCCGGCTCAGTCGTCCTCGGGACGAGGCCCGGATGCCAGCACCGCGTGACACCGCTCGAGGCGTTCGCGCCACCACCGCTGCCGTTCCGCGGAGGGGGCGAGGGCGGCGACGGCATCCCGGTCGACCGCGACGCGCCCCGCCGCGATCTCACCCGAGACGGGGCGGAGCGCGGGGGATGCGACATCCGCTGCGAACAGCGAGGCCGTGCCGAGTCCGCAGTCGTACTCCAGCTGCGGCAGCGCGGCCGCGAGCGCGACGCCCATCGACAGCCCCACGCTCGTGTCGAGCGCGCTCGAGACGACCGCGGGCAGTCCGGCCTCGGCCACGAGACGCAGAGCGCGCCGCGTGCCCCCGAGCGGCTGCGCCTTGATCACGAGGATGTCGGCGGCTCCCGCTCGCGCGACCGCGAGGGGGTCGTCGGCCTTGCGGACGCTCTCGTCGGCGGCGACCGGGATGCCCATGTAGTGGATGCGGCGGCGCAGCTCGGCGAGCTCGTCGATGCTCGCGCACGGCTGCTCGACGTACTCCAGATCGAACTCCGCGAGCGCGTGGAGGGCGTGCTCGGCCTCATCGAGGTTCCATGCGCCGTTCGCGTCGATGCGCAGGCGACCCTCGGGGCCGAGCGCCTCGCGCACGGCACGGACGCGCGCGACGTCGTCGGCCAGCACCTGGCCACGCTCGGCGACCTTCACCTTCACCGTGCGGCATCCGTCGTATCGCGACAGCACGTCGAGGACCCGGTCCGCGGCGACGGCGGGCACCGTCGCGTTCACGGCGACCCGGTCGCGGACGGGCTCGGGTGCCGGCATCCAGCCGAACTCGACGGCGGCGGCGAGCCAGACGGCCGCCTCGTCGTCGGCGTACTCGGTGAAGGGGGAGAACTCGCTCCAGCCCGCCGGTCCGTCGAGCAGGAGCGCCTCGCGCACGTCGACGCCGCGGAAGCGGGTCGTCAGCGGCAGTGCCACCACGTGCGCGCGGTCGAGCAGGTCGGCCAGGGCGGGGAGGGGCAGGGCGGCGTCCACGCGTTCATCCTCCCACCGGCGGCATAGGCTGGCGGCATGGTCTCGGATTTGTTCGATCCCGCGCAATGGTCGCTCGCCCCGGGGGCCGACGCGTACACCGACATCACCGCCCACGTCTCGACCGACGGCCGTATCGCGCGCATCGCCTTCGACCGACCCGAGGTGCGCAACGCCTTCCGGCCGCACACGGTCGACGAGCTGTACCGCGCCCTCGACATCGCGCGGCAGGACCCGCGGATCGGTGTCGTGCTGCTGACCGGCAACGGCCCGAGCGCGAAGGACGGCGGCTGGGCCTTCTGCTCGGGCGGCGACCAGCGCATCCGCGGACGCGACGGGTACAAGTACAGCGACGACGAGACCGCCGTGGGCGACCCCGCGCGCGCGGGACGCCTGCACATCCTCGAGGTGCAGCGTCTCATCCGGTTCATGCCGAAGGTCGTCATCGCCGTGATCCCCGGGTGGGCTGCCGGAGGAGGGCACTCGCTCCACATCGTGTGCGATCTCTCCATCGCCTCGGCCGAACACGGCCGGTTCAAGCAGACCGACGCCGACGTCGGTTCGTTCGACGCCGGCTACGGCTCGGCATACATGGCCCGCCAGGTCGGCCAGAAGGTCGCGCGCGAGGTGTTCTTCCTCGCGGAGGAGTACTCCGCGCAGCGCGCCTACGAGATGGGCGCGGTCAATCGCGTCGTCCCGCACGCCGAGCTCGAGCGGGAAGCCATCGCGATGGCGCGGACGATCCTGGGCAAGTCGCCGACCGCGATCCGGATGCTGAAGTTCGCCTTCAACGCGATCGACGACGGCATGGTGGGGCAGCAGGTGTTCGCCGGCGAGGCGACCCGGCTCGCATACGGCACCGACGAGGCTGTCGAGGGGCGCGATGCGTTCCTGCAGAAGCGCGACCCCGACTGGTCGCCCTATCCGTATCACTTCTGACCCGGCACGCCTCTGACATGCCGGTCGAACTCGTCCCCGTCGCATCCGAACCCCGGGAGGTGCTCCGAGCCCTCCGGCGGACGCTCGACGGGGCCGGGCCCGCACTCGCGCTCGGCGCTCCGTTCCCGAACGGCTCGTCGGCGGAGGCCCCGCCGGGCACCGTCGCCGTCGTGACGACGTCGGGCTCGACGGGCGTGCCCAAGAGCGTCGTCCTCAGCCGCTCGGCCCTCATCGCCAGCGCTGCGGCGACCGCCGACCGCATCGGTCGGGGCCGGTGGCTGCTGGCCCTTTCGCCCGGTTACGTCGCGGGCCTGCAGGTGCTCGTGCGGAGCCTGTTCGCCGGACACGAGCCGGCCGTGCTGTCCGGGTCGTTCTCGCCCGTCGCCTTCGCGGCGGTGACAGCATCGATGCACTCGAGCATCGGCGGGCGCCGGCTGGGGATGTACACCTCCCTGGTGCCGGCGCAGCTGTCGGATCTGCTCGACGCGGCCGAGGCGGATGCCGCCGTCGCGGCGTCGCTGCGGGCGTACGAGTCGATCCTCGTGGGCGGGCAGGCGCTTCCGCTCACGCAGCGCGAACGGGCCGAGGCGCTCGGGGCGCGCATCGTGCGCACGTACGGGTCGACCGAGACGAGCGGGGGATGCGTCTACGACGGCATCCCGTTGACCGGGGTCGATGTGCGGGTTCGAGACGGCGAGGTGCAGCTGTCGGGCCCCGTCCTGGCCGACGGGTACCTCGGCGAGCCCGAGCGCACGGCGGCATCCTTCATCGTCGACGGCGAGACGCGCTGGTACCGCACGGGCGACGCGGGCGAGTTCGACGGCCACGAGCTGCGGGTGACCGGCCGCATCGACAATGTGATCATCTCCGGCGGCGTCAACGTCTCGCTCGACCGGGTCGAGGCGGTCGTCCGGGAGCTGACGGGTCTCGCCTCCGCGGTCCTCGTCCCCGTCGCCGATGAGCGGTGGGGCCAGGCATCCGTCGTCGTCGTCGCGGCCTCGGCGCTCGCCGACGCCGGCGCCGATGCCGACGGCCTTCTTCCGCTGATCCGGGCCGCCGTCGCGGATCGCCTCGGCAAGCCGGCGCGTCCCGCCCGCGTCGTCACGATGGAGCGGATGCCGCTGCTCGACAGCGGCAAACCCGACCGCGCGGCCGTGCGTCGCATGCTCGCGATCTAGGATGATCCCTCGTGGCTCGTTCGTCTCGCTCCCCGAAGTCCCGTCCCGCGACGCGCGGCGGTAACCCCGCCAAGCGCGGCCTCGTCTCGGCCCCGCCGCCCCGGACGGCGACGGCTCGCGACTGGATCGGCGCGGCACGCCTGCGGACGCTCCCGCTCGCGATCACGCCGGTGCTGATCGGGACCGGAGCCGCGATGCTCGTCGACCGCCAGCTGCACTGGGTCATCGCGCTGTGCTGCCTGGTGGTCGCAGTGGCGCTGCAGATCGGCGTCAACTACGCCAACGACTACAGCGACGGCATCCGCGGCACCGATGACGTGCGGGTGGGCCCCGCGCGCCTGACCGGCGGCAGGCTCGCCCGCCCGCGGACGGTCCTCGCCGTGGCGCTCGCCTTCTTCGGGCTCGCCGCCGTCGCCGGCATCGCGATCATCGTGCGGACCGGTCATTGGTGGATGCTGCTGATCGGGGCGGCGTGCGTCGTCGCCGCGTGGTTCTACACCGGCGGCAAACGCCCGTACGGTTACGCCGGCCTCGGTGAGCTCTTCGTCTTCGTGTTCTTCGGGCTCGTCGCGACCGTGGGGACGACGTTCGTCCAGGCGGGATCCGTCCCGCAGGAGAGCTGGCTCGGCGCGGTCGGTGCAGGTCTGTTGGCCTGCGCCGTGCTTCTGGCGAACAACCTGCGCGACATCGATCAGGACCGGATCGCCGGAAAGCGCACCCTCAGCGTGCTCATCGGTCGCACCGCAACGCGCATCGTCTTCACGGTGTTCGTCCTGGCGCCGTTCGGGATCGCCGTCCTGCTCGCGCTGGTGTATCCGATCGCGTGGCTGAGCCTGTTCGCGCTGCTCCCGGCCCTCTCGGCGATCCTCATCGTGTGGACGTACCGTCAGCCGCGCGAGCTCGTCGTCGCGCTCGCGCTGACGTCGCTGACGTCCGTCGCGTTCGGGGCGTTCCTGTTCTGGGCCTTCGTCGGCTGACCCTCTAACGCTGACGGGCGCGCGCTGGCGGGCGGTCGCGAGCGCTCGCGGGCGCTGGGTCAGGAAGCGGCGTCCTCGGCTTCGGCGTCGGTCTCTTCGCCCGAGCGTCGGCGCGTCCGACGGGCCGCCAGGCCCGAGGCGACGTCGTCGAGCGGGCGGCGCAGGAAGATCAGCGACAGGCTCAGGCCGATGAGGGCGGCGAAGATCGCGGCGAGCCAGTAGTACTCGCGCATGATCGGGAACAGCATCATGATGCCGAACGGGACCAGGAAGGCGAGCAGCCGCAGCACGGAGTAGACGACGGCCGAGCGCGCATTCATCCGACCAGTGTACGACCGGGCCGGGTGACCCGCCGGACGCCTAGGATGGGGGAATGGCGCGGCTCCTGCTCATCGGTGTGCTGCTGGCACTCGCCTTCTGGGTGTACAGCATCGTCGACTGCGCGCTGCAGGACGCGACGCGTCACCGCGGAGTCAGCAAGCCGGTGTGGATCCTCATCGTCGTGCTGCTGCCGGTGCTGGGCGGCATCCTGTGGTTCGTCGTCGGACGAGTCCGCCGCGCGAACGTCCCGGCGCGCCGCGCACCCGACGACGATCCCGACTTCCTCGGCAGCCTCGGGTCGGTGCGTGATCAGGACGAGCGCATCCGCCGCCTCGAAGAGGAGCTCGCCGCTCTCGACGCCGAGGCCGACGATCCCCGCGACGTCCCGCCGACACGCTCCTCGCAGAGTGACGACGATGCCGAAGGGCCGACCGGCTCACGCGGTCCGCTCGCCTGACGATGCGCGCGACCGACGACGCGTCGACGCCTCCGGCGGTTCGGGCACCCGCCACCGATGCCGCTTCCGCGCTGCTCGGAGCGCTCGTCGCCGCGGGGGTGCGACATGTCGTCCTGAGTCCGGGGTCGCGCTCGCAGGCCCTTGCCCTCGTCGCCGCAGAGCTCGAGCGGCGCGGCCTCATCCGCCTGCACGTCCGCATCGACGAACGGGTGGCGGCGTTCACCGCTCTCGGCATCGGCCGTGAGTCGGGCGTGCCCGCCGCCGTCGTCTGCACGTCTGGCACCGCCGTCGCCAACCTCTTGCCCGCCGTGCTCGAGGCCCACCACGCCGGCGTGCCGCTGATGCTGCTGACGGCGGACCGCCCGCCGGAGCTGCGCGGCATCGGTGCCAACCAGGCGACGCGTCAGCCGGGCCTGTTCTCGGGCTTCGTGCGGCTCGAGCTCGACGCCCCGACGCCCGACGCCATCGACGCCGATCCCACTTCGGTCCAGTCGGCCGAGCTCGGGCGGATCGCCGTGGCGGCCCTGGCTGCCGCGCGCGGCGACCGGTCGCGACCCGCGGGGCCCGTTCACCTGAACCTCCCGTATCGCAACCCGCTCTCGGGTGCGCTGCCGCCGTGGCTCATCGACGCGGAGTCCGAGACGGCCGACGTCCGTCCGGACGCGGATGCCGAAGCATTCCCGGATGCCGGAGCGGATGCCGATGCGACGACCTCGGGCGCGCACTATCAGGGCGGGGGCGGCATCGGCGAAGCCGAGGCGGCGGCGGTGCAGGTCGAGCCGGTGGAGCTCGCCCGTGGGCAGCGCACCCTCGTCGTGGCGGGCGCCGACGCCGGGCCCGCGGCGGAAGACCTCGCGCACCGCGGGGGCTGGCCGCTGATCGCCGAGATCGTCAGCGGAGCGCGCTTCGGGCGCAACCTCGTGCACGGCTACCGTGCCGTGCTCGCCTCCGGAGGACTCGCCGAAGCCGTCGAACGCGTGGTCGTGTTCGGGCATCCGACGCTCAGCCGCGAGGTGGCCGCTCTCCTGTCCCGCCCCGAGGTCGAGGTGGTGGCGGTGCGCGGGCCCGGCGAAGACCTCAACCTCAACGCCGCGACGACCGCGGTCGCGGCTGTCACGGTGGCACCCGGCGAGACGGATCGGGCGTGGCTCGGGGAGTGGATGCGCGCATCGCGCGACGCCGCCGTCGACCTGAGCCCCGCGGCGCCCGACGCCGACGGCCTCGCCTCGACGGTGCCGCAGGAGCGGCTGGGCGCGATCTCAGCCGAGATGGCGGTGCTGCGGGCTCCGATCGATCGCGCGGCGCTGGTCGACGCGGTCTGGCGCGCGAGCTGGCCGCACGACCGGCTGCTCTTCGCCTCGTCGCGGCTCGTGCGGGTCGCCGACACGGTGCTCGGCGGCAAGAAGGTGCCGGTGCACGCCAACCGGGGGCTCGCCGGGATCGACGGCATCATCGCGACGGGGATGGGCATCGCCGTGGCGAGCCAGGACGAGGCCCGGGCCGGGGTGACGCGTGTGCTCACCGGAGACCTGTCGCTGCTCCACGATGTCGGTTCGCTGCTGCTGCCCGGCGCCGAGCCGGAGCCCCGCATCCAGGTCATCGTCGGCAACGACGGCGGGGGCACGATCTTCGACGGTCTCGAGGTCGCACGCACCGCACCGCCCGAGGCCGCCGACCGGGTGCTCTTCACCCCGCACGAGACGCGTCTGGAGCAGCTGGCGCTCGCTTACGGCTGGGAGTACCGCCGCGTGACGACGCGCTCGGCGCTCGACCAGGTGCTCACCTCGCCCGTGGGCGGACGGCAGCTCATCGAGGTTCCGCTGACGCGGTGAACCGGTCGGACGATCGGGGCGTCAGGCGAGCGCGTCGATGATCGGACGGAATTTCACGCGCGTCTCGAGCATCTCCGACTCGGGGTCGCTCGCGCCGACGATGCCGGCACCCGCGTAGGCGGTGAAGGGCATCGACACGCCGTCGCCGGCGCGGTCGCCCGGACGGAACTGCGCGCAGCGCAGGGCGATGGCCCACTCGCCGTCGCCGTTCGCATCGATCCACCCCACGGGGCCCGCGTACCGCCCGCGGCTGAAGGGCTCGAGCCGGCGGATCTCGTCGAGCGCGACGACGGTCGGTGTCCCGGCGACCGCGGCGGTGGGGTGCAGCGCCGCGACGAGGTCGAGGGCGGAGGCATCCCCGGCGAGCTCGCCCTCGACGTCGGTGGCGAGGTGCCAGACGTTGGGCAGCTTCAGCATGAAGGGCTGCTCGCCCGCGACGAGCGAGGACGTCGACGGGCGGAGCGCGTCGAGGACGCTTCGCACGGCGTAGCCGTGCTCGTCGAGATCCTTCGTGCTGGTGGCGAGGTTCAGAGATGCCGCTGTGTCGGCGTCCGCGTCGGCTCCGCGGGCGATCGTGCCCGCGAGGACGCGGGCGGTGACCGTGCCGCCGGAGACCGTCACGAGCGTCTCCGGGCTCGCGCCGATGAGACCGTCGACCGCGAACGCCCACGTGTCGGGGTAGGCCGACGACAGGGCGCGCACGAGCCGCCGCAGGTCGGCTCCCGCCGGCACGGTCCCCGCGAGGTCGCGGGCGAGCACGACCTTCTGCAGACCGCCGGCCTTGATGGCGTCGACGCCGGCGCGGACGATCTCCTGATAGCCCTCGGGCGTGAGCGCCCCGGGTCCGGCCGTCGCCGACCAGTGCGGTCCGAATCCGGTCGCGGCGGGCCCCTCGGCCACGGGGGCCGCGCCGTCGGCGGTGATCGAGGTCACCCAGGCGCGGGGGCCCCGCCGACCGACGACGATGCGCGGCACCGCGAAGTGCAGGGGCGGGCTCGCGACGTCGGCGCGGGTCTCGGGACGGGGATCGAAGGGGAGGGCTCCGAAGGCGACGAGTCCCGACCCGGGCAGGCCGACCGCATCGTCGATCTCGGCCGCGCCGACGATGCTGCGCCACCAGTCGGCGACGTCACGGGGGCCGGGGCTCTGCTCGGCGGAGGTGAACGTCGCGGCCGTGCCCCGAGCGACGAGCAGGTCGCCCCGGCGTGACCAGACCGTGGGGTGCTGCGGGTCGGCGAACAGCAGCAGCTCGTCCGGTGCCTCGATCTCGCGGGTGACGACGCGCAGCCGGACGGCGGGCGCAGAATCGATCACCAGACCAGCCTAGACTCGGCGGGTGATGCTCCGTCCCGCTCCGGGTACCGCCGTGACCTTCCGCTGGCGCAAGTGGGACGGCGGGACTCACTGGGTGCACTCCTGCACCTACCTCGGCAGCGACGAGCACGGCGACTGGTTCGGTCAGCGCCCCGGCGACCGCAGCAACCGGCCGGGACGCGACTTCGTCGCGGCGCATCCGTGCGTCATGCTCCTGCCCCCGGTCGGCGAGTGGGTGCTGACGATGAACGCGCCGCCGCATCCGACCCGCGTCTACATCGACATCGCGTGGGACGCCCGGTGGGACGACGGCGGCGAGCCGACGGCCATCGACATGGACCTGGATGTCGTCGACTCCGCGTCTCGCGGCATCTGGATCGACGACCGCGACGAGTGGGACGAGCACCGCGTCAGCTACGGGTACCCCGAGCCCGTCGTCGCGGAGCTCGAGAGCCTCGCCGTCGAGCTCGAGGCGGCCGTCACCGCGCACCGCGCCCCCTTCGACGAGGTCACGGCCGCCCGTTGGCTCGGGGTCCTGGCCTCCCTCCCGGCCCCGGCCCCCTGACCCGCGTCTCACCCGCCGAGGTCCCACTTCGGCCGTCTCGCCCGCCGAGGTCCCACTTCGGCCGGGAAACACCGGCTCATACCCGGCCGAAGTGGGACCTCGCGGAGCGGGCACGGGCGCGCAGCGGCGCGCCTAGACTCGGACGCGTGACCAGCGAGCCCAACCGCGCCGACCTCGGCAAGGATCCGTCGCGTGTCAGCGGCATGTTCGATCAGGTGGCCGGTGCCTACGACCGCACCAACGACGTCCTGAGCCTGGGCCAGGATCGCCTGTGGCGCATCGCGGCGACCCGCGCGATCGACCCGAAGCCGGGCGAGCGCATTCTCGACCTCGCGGCCGGGACGGGCGCGAGCTCGGTCTCGTTGGCCCGCAGCGGAGCCGAGGTCGTCGCCGCCGACTTCTCGCCCGGCATGATCGCCGAGGGCGTTCGCCGCTACGGCGAGCAAGCGCCGGGAGGCGGCATCCCGAACCTGTCGTTCGTCGAAGCGGATGCCACGAACCTGCCGTTCGGGGACGCCGAGTTCGACGTCGTCACGATCTCGTTCGGACTGCGCAACGTCAATGAGCCCAAGAAGGCGCTCGCCGAGATGCTGCGAGTGACCAAGCCGGGCGGACGCCTGCTCATCAGCGAGTTCTCGCAGCCGCCGTCGCGCGCGTTCGCGGGGCTCTACCGCTTCTACAACGACCGGGTGCTGCCGGTGGTGGCACGCCTCGTGAGCTCGAACGCCGAAGCGTACGACTACCTCAACGAGTCGATCCGCGACTGGCCCGACCAGCGGACGCTCGCCGGCTGGATCCGCGAGGCCGGATGGGACGAGGTGTCGCACCGCGATCTGTCGTTCGGCATCGTCGCGCTGCACCGCGCTGTCAAGCCGGCGGCCTGAAGCCGCCCGGGCGGATCGGTGCCGTCGCCCGGCCGGTAGGCTGGACGCGTGACATCGAGCCCCTCCGCGCCGCGGCTGGCGAAGCATCTCGGGATGACCGAGCGCATCTTCGCCGGACCCCGGACCCGCAAGCTGCTCGCGACCGTCGAAGCCGGGCTCGAGCGCGTCGAGGCGCGCCTCGGCGACGAGCTCACGGTCAGCGATGCGCTCGTCGATGCCAAGACCCGCTACCTGTACGAGGCCGGCGGCAAACGCCTGCGTCCGATGCTCGCGCTGCTCACCGCCCAGCTCGGCGACGGCGCGACGGATGACGTCATCGCCGGTGCCGCCGCTCTCGAGCTGACCCACCTGGGCTCGCTCTACCACGACGACGTCATGGACGGCGCCGACAAGCGTCGCGGCGTCCCGAGCGCCCACGAGGTCTGGGGCAACAACGTCGCGATCCTCACGGGCGACCTCCTCTTCTCCCGCGCGAGCCAGCTGATGGCCCGGATCGGCGAGCGGGCCATCCGCCTGCAGGCCGACACCTTCGAACGCCTCGTCCTCGGTCAGATGCACGAGACCATCGGAGCGCAGCCGGGCGACGATCCCGTGGACTTCTACATCCAGGTGCTCGCCGACAAGACCGGGTCGCTCATCGCCGCCGCCGCGCAGGTCGGCGTGCTCTTCTCAGGCGGACCGGAGGAGCTCGCGGAGCCGCTGCTGTCCTTCGGCGAGAAGGCCGGTGTCGCATTCCAGCTGCTCGACGACGTCATCGACCTCTCGGCCGACCCCGAGGCCACGGGCAAGGTGCCGGGAACCGACCTCCGGGCCGGAGTCCCCACGATGCCCTACCTGCTGCTGACGCGAGCCGACGACGCTGCGTCGCGCGAGCTCGCCGCGACGATCGACCGCGGCGTCGCCGAGATCGCCGAGGGAGCCGATCCCGCGATCCTCGACGAGCCGCTCGCGCGTCTGCGCGACCACGAGGTGACGGCACAGACGCGCCGACTCGCCGAGAAGTGGGCCGACGACGCCGTCGCGGCCCTCGCGCCGCTGCCCGCCGGTGCCGTGCGCGACGCGCTGACCCGGTTCGCCGAGGTCGTCGTCGACCGCGCGAGCTGACAGACCCCGCTGCACCCGCGCTCGGGTGCGACCAGGAACGAGGAACACCCATGACCAAGCTGAGGCTGGCCATCGTCGGAGCCGGGCCCGCCGGCATCTACGCCGCGGATCTGCTGCTGAAGGCCGAGCGCAAGTTCGACGTCTCGATCGACCTGTTCGATCACCTCCCGGCACCGTACGGGCTCGTCCGGTACGGCGTCGCACCCGACCACCCGCGCATCAAGGGCATCATCAACGCCCTGCGCGATGTCATCGACAGCGGCGACATCCGCCTCTTCGGCAACGTCCGCTTCGGCGAGGACATCACCCTCGACGACCTCAAGCACCACTACAACGCGGTCATCTTCGCCACGGGCGCGGTGCGCGATGCAGACCTCGACATCCCCGGCATCGACGCCGACGGCTCGTACGGTGCCGCGGATTTCGTGAGCTGGTACGACGGCCACCCCGACTTCCCGCGCGAGTGGCCGCTGGATGCGGCATCCGTCGGCGTCATCGGAAACGGCAACGTCGCCCTCGATGTGGCCCGGGTGCTCGCCAAGCACGCCGACGACATGCTCGTGACCGAGATCCCCGACAACGTGTACCAGGGTCTGCGTTCGTCGGCCGTGACGGATGTCCACATCTTCGGGCGCCGCGGCCCCGCGCAGGTGAAGTTCACGCCGCTCGAGCTGCGCGAACTCGGCGATCTGCGCGACGTCGACCTCGTCGTGTACGACGAGGACTTCGACTACGACGAGACCTCGAAGGCGGCCATCGCGTCGAACAAGCAGGTCATGGTCATCGACCGCGTGCTGCAGTCGTGGCGTCAGCGCCCCGGTGCCAACGGCGCCGGGGGAGAGGCCTCGCGTCGTCTGCACCTGCACTTCTACGCCAAGCCCGTGGAGGTCAAGAAGGATGCCGCCGGCCGGGTCGCCGCGCTCGTCTACGAGCGGACCCGCCCGGACGGCGAGGGCGGTGTCGAGGGCACCGGTGAGATGCGCGAAGTCGCTCTGCAGGGGTTGTACCGCGCCGTCGGCTATTTCGGGTCGCCGCTGCCGGGCGTGCCCTTCGACGCCACGCACGGCGTCATTCCCAACCACGAGGGTCAGGTGCTGCACGAGGACTCGAACGAGCGCGTGCCCGGCGTGTACGCGACGGGCTGGATCAAGCGCGGACCCGTCGGTCTGATCGGTCACACGAAGTCCGACGCCATGGAGACCGTGCGTCACGTCATCAACGACCAGGGCTCCTGGTGGCAGCCGGTCGACCCCTCCGAGCAGGGCGTGATCGATCTGCTCGCCGAGCGCGGGGTCGCATGGACCGACCTCGAGGGCTGGCATCGCCTCGACGAGCACGAGATCGCGCTGGGAGCACCCGCCGAGCGTGCGCGTGTGAAGGTCGTCGACCGAGACGAGATGGTGTCCGTCTCGCGTGGCGAGTGAGGCGAGCGCGATGACGTTCCGCAGTAAGCAGACCCTCGACGCCTGGATCGAAGAATTCCAGCGATTCGGCTACTCCCTCGCGGTGAAGGTGATCCCGCAGGATGGGAGTCTCGGCCGCGACACGGGCCTGGTGGCGATCACGATGATGAACGCGCAGACCGTGACGTACATCGAGCCGGACGTTCCCGGAGGCAACACCTGGCGCATCACCTTCGAAGCCCGCGAGACCGACCTGCGTCTGGGCGCCGGCGCCGCGCTCGCGCTTTCGACCGAGCTCGCGATGGTGTCGAGCCTGTGCGCCTTCCTCGAGACGAAGTCACACGCGTTCGCGGGCGACGATCCCGCGCAGATCGAGAGTCCGGTCGCCGCTCGCTGACCCGCTTTTCCCCCGCTGGCCGGTCGCCGGTACTCGAGAGACCGCGAAGCTCGGGGATGACGCCCGCGAACAGCGGCGGCCCGTCGGCCTCCGGCATCCCCGGACGTCCACGTCCTAGGGTGGGGCTATGCGACCGGATGAGGTGACCTGGAGCCCCGACCTGCTGGGCGCCGGTTTCGAGCAGACGACGCTCGCGCTGGGCTCGGACGACGAGGGCGAGGTCGTCGCGACGCTCGTGCGCTCGATGCCGCACCCGGGCCTGCGCCTGTTCGGGCCCTGGCGCGACATCGATGTGCTCTACGTCCACGGCTGGTCGGACTACTTCTTCCAGACGGGCCTCGCCCGTTTGTTCACCGACCGCGGCGCACGCTTCCACGCCCTCGACTTGAGGAAATACGGGCGCAGCATCCGTCCCGGTCAGGCCCGCGGGTACGTGACATCGCTCGAGGTCTACGACGACGACATCGAGGCGGCGTTGGTCGCCATGGACACGGAGCGTCAGGGGCGGCGACTGGTGCTCCTGGGCCACAGCACCGGCGGCCTGACGCTGACACTCTGGGCGGCGCGCCACCCGGGCCGGGCGTCGGCCGTGGTGCTGAACAGTCCGTGGCTCGAGCTGCAACTCGGTCCGCTCGGCAGGCAGGCCGTCGCACCGCTCGTCGAGGTTCGCGCCCGGTTCGATCCGCGCGGCAATCACCCGGCCGTCGACCTCGGCTTCTACACGCGCGCCCAGCGCGAGGTCGGAAGCCTGCCCGATGCGCCGGACGGCTGGCGGCCCGAGCGGGGGTTCCCGACCCATCCGGCGTGGCTCGCGGCGGTCATCGCGGGGCACGCGCGGGTGGCGGCGGGCGTCGACGTCGGCGCGCCGGCTCTCGTGCTGCTCTCAGCCCGGTCGACCCCGCCGCTGCGCTGGAACGACGCGATGACGTCGACCGACTCGGTGCTGGTTGTCGACGACATCGCCCGCGCTGCGACCCGCATCGCCGCCACCGTCACGATCGCGCGCATCGACGGCGCGCTCCACGACGTCTTCCTCTCGTCCGAGCCCGCTCGCGCCGCGGCCGGCGCCCGCCTGGTCTCGTTCCTCTCGGGCGCCCTCTGACCCGACGCGCCGATCCGAGGCGCCGCCGCCGAGAATCGGCATCCCCGCCGAGACTCAGCGTCAGCGCCGGATTCTCACCGCGGATGCCGATTCTCGCAGGCATCCGGCCGGTCGCCGTGGGCGAGGGGGCTGGTCAGCGGTAGTTGACGAACTGGAGGTCGACGTCGAGGTCGGCTGCCTTCAGCATCCGCTGGATCTCCTGCAGGTCGTCGCGGGACTTCGACTGCACGCGCAGCTCGTCGCCCTGGATCTGCGACTTGACCGACTTCGGGCCCTCGTCGCGGATCATCTTGCTGATCTTCTTGGCATCCTCCGACGAGATGCCCTCCTTCAGCGTCGAGACGATGCGGTACTCGCGTCCCGAGGCGGTGGGCTCGCCGGAGTCGAGGCTCTTCAGCGAGATGCCCCGCTTGATGAGCTTCGTCTGGAAGACGTCGAGCACGGCCTTGGCGCGCTCCTCCGAGTTGGCCTTGATGAGGATCGACTCGCCCGACCATTCGATGGATGCGTCGGCGCCCTTGAAGTCGTAGCGCTGCTCGACCTCCTTGCGGGCCTGGTTCAACGCGTTGTCGGCCTCCTGGCGATCGATCTTGCTGACGATGTCGAACGAGGAATCTGCCATGCCGATACTCTAGCCGCGCCTGTCGCGGCATGCCCGGGGACGCCCGGATCGGCGTGAGCAGGGCGGCCCGACTACGGCCCGCGGCTGCCCGAGGCTTCGTAGGCTAGACAGCGTGCAAGCTCTGACCGAAGAACACGTGCGCGCCTCGTTCGTGAACGCGACCGCCGACGATCGTCGGATCGCCGCCATGCCGATCGATTTCGTGCTGCTCGACTGGGACCACCTCGACTTCCTCGCCTGGCGCGACCCGAACTCCCGCGAGCGGGGCTACATCATCACCCAGCGCGAGGGCGAGCCCGTCGGCGTGGTCCTGCGCGCGGCTTCGGGAAGTTCACGGGCGCGGTCGGCGCTGTGCAACCTCTGCCACACGATGCAGCCGGGCGATCAAGTGACGCTCTTCAACGCGCGCAAGGCGGGCCGGGCCGGAGAGGTCGGCGACAGCATCGGCACCTACATCTGCGCCGACCTCGGCTGTCACGAGAATGTGCGCATCGCCGGTCCGCTCGCCCCGAGCGAGATCCGCGCGAGCGTCGATCGACGCATCGACGGCACGCGGCAGCGGACCGAGGCATTCGTCGAGCGCGTCCTCGAGCCTGCGATCGCCGGCGAGGTCTGAGGGCCGAAACGTCGAGGTGACGCCGTCGCCGTCGTGGTTCGAAGCACGGGGTCACGGGGGGTAATATGGGTTCTCGCGCCTCTGGTCGACTGCACAAGCCGGGCGGGTGCGCACTGGCGAGTTACCCAAGCGGCCAAAGGGATCTGACTGTAAATCAGACTGCATTGCATTCGGGGGTTCGAATCCCTCACTCGCCACCACGAACACGGCCCCCGCTCGACGGGGGCCTTTCGTTTCGCCACCTCCCAGGAGCGCGGATGCCGGGCTCCGGCACGCCCTCGCAGCGTCAAACCGGTGCGGAACTTTCATCCGGATGGGTGAGGCGCAGCTCACACCCGGTGGCGTGCTCCCCACAACGCGAGCTGAGTCCGGTCGTCCAGGTCGAGCTTCCTCAGGGCGGAATGCAGCTGCGAGCGGACGGTGTGCACCGACACCTGCAGCTTCTCCGCGATTCCCTCGTTGCTCGTGACACCGCCGGCCAGTACGGAGATCACGCGACGTTCGGCCGCGGTCAGCACTGCGCCCGCCTCGGGGTCTTCCGGCGCCCCGCCGCGGCGCACGAACTCACGCAGCAGGGGCGCCGTGACCCGCGAGGACACGAGCGCCTCGCCTCGCGAGGCGGCGTAGATCGCGCCGACCAGCTGATCCGAATCGTGGCTCTTGAGGAGATATCCCACGGCTCCCGAGTCCAGTGCTTCGCTGACGTAGCCGTCGATGGCGAAGCTGGTCATCACGATGACGGCGACGGGAGTGCGCCCGCCGTCCGGGCGGGCCAGCAGTCGGGTCGCGGTGAGCCCGGACATCTTGGGCATCTGGATGTCCATGAGCACGACGTCCGCGCGTTCAGCGCGGGCGACGTGTACCGCGTCGATTCCGTTCGAGACCTCGCCGACGACGTGGATGCCGGGAGCGCCGTCGAGCTGCACACGGAGACCTCGGCGCACGGCACGGTTGTCGTCGGCGATCAGAACGCGGATGCGTTCGGTCCCACGATTCATACCGTTCTCCTTATCGGGTGATCTGTCAGGCGCTGGAGTGGGTCGGGGTCGCGATGCGCACGTTCCATCCGCCGGGCGGCGTCGCCCCTGCGAACAGTGTGCCCTTCACCAGCTCCGCGCGCTCGCGCCTCCCCAGCCGGCAGCTGGCCACGGTTCACCACAGCATCCTCTCTACCCGGCACGCCCGGCCCGCGCGTGCCAGGATGAGATGAGTCACCGCGGAAGGAACTCGGCCGATGAGCAAGCCCATCACGTCTCCGGAATCCAACAAGCTGCTGCGCGCCGCGATCTGGGTGGCGATCGGCGCGCTCATCGCCGCGGCGATCGTGTGCGTCGTGTGGGTGCTGATCGGCTCCGGCACCGGCATCGTCGCGCGCGCGTTCATGACGGTGCTGCTGCTCGCGGGTTTCGCGGGCATCGCCATCCTCGAGTCGCACCTCGCTGCCCGCCGTCCCGCGTGGTTCGCCCTGACGAGCATGGGTACGTGGGTGATCGCGCTGCTGGTCGGTGCGGTCATGATCTGGCTTCCCTCGCCGACCGAGAGCTTCGGCTGGGGTTACGAGCGGTTCCTGCGATTCCTGCTGATCCTCCTCATCCTGCAGCTCGCCCTCATCCACCTCCGCCTGTTCACGAAGGCGTACGCGCGCAACCCCACGACCTTCCTCTCGATCGTCACGTACGTGACGATCTCCTTCCTCGCCATCGTCGCGGTCATGCTCATCGTCCCGCTGGTCGGCGGCGAATGGTTCACGTTCCTGCCGATCTACTGGCGCGTCGTCGTCGCGCTGACGATCCTCGCCGCCGTGGGCACGGCCCTCGTGCCGCTCGTGAACGCGCTGCTGATGCCTCGCGCTCCTCAGCCGGCTGCCCCGGCATGGCCGACCTACGCCGATGGCCGGACGCCTCTCCCCGTCCTCGCCGACGGATCGCCCGACTGGCAGGCATACTACACGGGGCGCCCCACCTACCCGCAGGGTTACGGCCCCGGGGCTCCCGCGCCGACGCAGCAGTCCGCCCCCGTACAGCACGTGGCCCCGGCGCAGCAGGCGACCCACGCCCAGCCCGGGTACGGGGACTATCCGCCGCCTCCGCCGCTGCCCGACCAGCCCATCGCCCCGCGCTGAGGCCTTCCGCGGCCGCACGTCAGGCGATGGGGAGGGCTGCCGTCACCACCCATTCGCGCCCCTCACGCCGGGAGTCGAAACCTCCACCGAGGAGGGCCGCCCTCTCACGCATGCGGATACTGCCGTAGCCACTCGAGGGGAGCGGGGTGAGGGCACGCCGTCGGCCGAGGGTGCTGCGAACGTGCAACCTGACCACCTCGTCGACGATGTCTACAGAGACGGAGACCGGTCCCGGGGCCGCGTGCTTCAGGATGTTCGTCACGCTCTCGCGCACCATGCGGGCCACCGTCGTGTCGATGATCTGAGGCAGTTCGTCGGCGCCATCCGCCACGGACATCGAATGCGGGAATCCAGCTCGCGTCAGATCACGCTCCGCCTCGTGTAACGCGACGCGGAGCGACTCCGGTGTCGACGTATCGGCACGTTCGTTCTGCACGCGCGATACGAGCCGATGCAGGTCGCGGAGTGCCCGTCGTGCCGCGTCGCGGATGGTGACCTGCGATTCGTGCAGCGAGACGGTCCCGGCCTCGAGCGACATGAGCTCGGACTGCATCACGATGACCGTGAGATCCCTCGACACGACATCGTGGAGTTCGTCAGCGATGAGAAGCCGTTCCGACTGACGCACCTCCTGCTCGATGATCGTCTGCCGGGCGAGTTGCTCTCGGAGGCGCTGCTCGCGGCTCCGAGCGAACCGGAGCAGGAGCCCGATCCCCCCTGAGACCGTCGCGAGCAGCAGGTAGATCACGATGGTCGACAGCTGGTCGGACGCCGCCGAGAAGACCGCTGCGGCGACGGAGACCAGGAGGAGCCCGACGTACGCCGCGAGCAGCCGGGTTCCGGCGGTGCGCGCTGCGAACCCCGTCGCGACCGCGAGCGCGAGGAGCATCTCGGTCGAGGATCCGACCAGCAGAGACAACCCCATCGACGCGGCGAACGCGATGATCGTCGCCGGTGGGCTGATGACGAATCCCGCGAACAGTGCTGTGACGACGACCTCGAACGTGGCTTGCAGCGCGTCGTCGCCGCCCCGGGTGATGGCAAGCAGGATTCCGGTGACGACGGCCACGACCACGATGGAGAGAATCGCCCGACGTTCGATCCCTGTGAGGGCCGGTACCGACGGAATAACGCCGCGCAATTGCCGCGTCGGCAGGAGTACGCGTTCTGCCATGCGGTCCATCATGGTCTACTGGCCGACGTAACTCACGGGTGTCGGTCGGCGCCGAGCGCTGGCATCACTTACACAGTCGGAGCATTTCGCAGATCGTCGTCCACAGGCTCGCGGTAGGCAGGATGCTGAAGATGCGCATGGGTCGTTCCTTCGTGTTGATGGGGTGGGTGGATCGAGAAGTCACAGAAGCGCGGCAAGCGCCAGGATCAAGCCTGCGAAGCCGACGAAGGTCCAGGGCAGGAGCAGGAGCAGCGTGGATGCCCGGGCCCATTGCGCTTCAGTGTGCAGATCGAGCTCGTCTCGCAGCGCTGCGGCGATGGCGCGCCGGGTGAGAGAGACGGACAGCGTCACCAGGGCGATGAGAAGGCCGACGCCCCCGACGATCGACCACGGCGACGCCGAGCCATCGCCATCTATCCACCGCACCGATGCGATCACGAAGACGATGAACGTCGCGATGGCCGCGAAGAGGGAGAGAATCGTCGTCCTCGACGGTAGATCCTCGGAACCGGGCGACGCGAGTGTAGCCGCATAAGCCACCGGGTCGCCGAAGGCATCCTCGGCGGCGTCGTCGTCGCCGTCTCGGAGATGAACCCGCACCGTTTCGACCTCCTCCCGAATGCGTTCGTCGGGTACGTCACGGCGCTCGAGCTCGGTGCTGAAGAGTGAGATCCAGCGTTCGTTCGTGGTCATCGGCGAGTCCCTTCGAGGGTGGTGAATGTGCTGACGGTGGTGACGAAGCGCTGCCACTCTTCGGACAGTCGGACGAGTTCCGCTTGACCATGCGGAGTCAACGCGAAGTACTTGCGGCCAGGGCCGCCGTCTCCTGGTCGCCATTGCGTGGTGACCAGGCCCGCGGATTCACAGCGAGCCAGCAATGGGTACAGGGTCCCGCCCTTGACCGCCCCGAATCCAGATCGGGTAAGAGTCGCGCTGATCGCGTACCCGTACGACGCGCCGTCCTGGAGCGAACGCATCACCAAGAGGGGGAGGAGGCCCCGCATCCATTCGCTGTTCCAGGTTGAGGCGTGGTGCGACGCGTTGATGCCGTCGATTGCGTCCATGACTAGATCGCAACACGACCTAGTCCCACGGGCCATCTACTTCTGTCCAGAGGCGTCTCGACTTTCGTCTTGGTTGCCCCGGGCTGTCGGAGCCGTTGCGATAGCCTCCCGGTGTGGGGGAGATCCGAGTGGTGATCGTCGATGACGATTCGCTGGTCCGACGCGCGCTGGGCGCCTACATCACAGCTGCGGACGGTATGCGCGTGGTCGGTGAGGCGGAAGACGGCGACGTGGCCGCCGATGTGGTGGTTCGCTCCGCGGCCGATGTCGCACTCGTCGATCTGCGCATGCCCCATGTCGGAGGTCTGGAAGCCACCATCGCGATCTTGTCGTCGAGTCCCGCCACCAAGGTGATCGGTATCACGACGATGGCGACGGCCGAAGCGGTGATTCCGGTCCTGAGAGCAGGAGCTGCCGGTTACCTGGTGAAGGATTCGTCCCCCGACGAGATCACCGACGCTATCCGAGCCGTGCACCGCGGGACCGGAGCGCTGTCGCCCGCGGTCAGCGGCCAGCTGATCCGAGCCCTGCAGACAGCTGAAACCGGTGCATTGCGACTGCCTACCGAATCGGAGAAACTGTCGGCGCGCGAGGCGGAGATCGTTCGATATCTGGCAGCGGGCCAGTCCAACGGCGAAATCGCGCGTTCGATGCACGTATCCGAAGGAACGGTCAAAGCCCACTTGAGCAACATCATGCTGAAGTGGAACGCCCGCGACCGGGTGCAGGTGCTCATCACGGCGGCGCGGTTCGGACTCGTCAGCTTCCGGTAGAGCGACTTCCTGCCGAAATTGGCCGAAAGGCGACACAGGTATCGCCTTGAGGCCGACGCGCTGATGTCCGTGTCGTCACTAGCTTCGCTGTCACATCCATTGACCAGACCCGCACCCGGCGGGCCAGGGGATGCCAGTGAAGGAGAAGCGGTACATGAGTGCAACCACGGCGGGCGTCGTCCGCGAGCAGCAATCCACCTCGATCGTGAAGCTGGCCGCCATCGGCGTGGCTCTCGCCGTTGCGATCACCGGCCTGATCGTGACGGGCTTCAGCCCCATGTGGATCGCCGGTTCGCTCGGCATCAGTGCGGCAGCCGCGACGCAGATCGTCGCCGCCATCAAGGCGGGTAAGAACGCGTTCACGATCATCGCGGCGGTCGCTGGGGCAGGTGTCGCGTCCGCGCTGACCGCGACCATCGTGTGGCTGGTCTTCAACTGGGCCGTCGAGCCGGCCGTCGCCTGAGCGACGTTCCGTCGGGGCCGGCGGGCTGAGCGCGTCGGCCCCTATCACTCCATTCCTCTCGACCGAAAGCGGACACATGTCGATCACGCCGTACGCTGCCCCCGTTCGTCCCCGGACGCTCGTGCTGGCCTTCTGGCTGCTCCTGGCTTCGGCCTGCCTCACTGTCGCCTCGAGTGCCACAGCGGCTCTCGCCGTCTTCTCGCCCGATGGCGAGGCAGCGCTGCGTGCGAGCTTGCAAGCGACGCCGGGCGCGGACGTCGGTGAACTGGACACCGACACACTCGTCGCGGTCTCTCAGACGACAGCCGTGGCCATTCAGGCCTTCCTCGCTCTGGTCTCCGTCGTCATCGTGCTCTGGATCGCGTTCTCGCTCCGCGCCGGTCGCCGTTACATACGCGTCGTTCTGACGATCCTCGCCGGTCTGCAGGTGATCGCCGCTGCAGCGGCGCCGACGGCTGTCGCGCTCATCAGTCTCGGCGTCGTTCTCGCCGCCGTCGTGCTCACGTGGTTGCCCGCGTCGAGCGGATACCTCGCAGCTCGCACGGCGGCGCGCCGTGCTGCGCCCGAAACCGTCATGGTCGGATGAGGGCGTCACTCTCTTCCCGCTCTCGCTGGATGTCGCCGCCTGACGCCCGCGTCTCGGGCCTCGTCGCGGTGCTGATCCTGGCGATCGTCGGCGGTGGAGCTCTCGGTGGAGCGCTGGCTGTCTCCGGAGCCACCGTCCCGGGAGACCCGGGCGAGCGTGCCGGGCTTTCCGGGATGGACGGGTTCGGCGAGGTGTTCCTGGCCGTCGTGACTCTGAACGCTCCCGTCGCTGCGTCGCTCGCTGCCGGGGCCGTGACCGCCGGCACCTTCAGCGCAGGGTCGGGCCTGCTGCTCGGTGTCTATCTCGGGGCGACGGTGACGGCCGCAGCCAACACCGTCGGCACCGGAGCGCTGCTCGGCTCGGTCGCCGCTTACATCGGCATCGAGATGCTCGGTCTCCTGACGGCTGCGGTCGCCGGTTTTCTCCCGATCGCGACTGCGCTGGCTGGACGACGCACCCCTACAGGAAGTCCGTTCCGACGATATACGTCCGCGCTCGCCCCCGCGGGAGTCCTCATGCTCGTCGCCCTCGGTCTCGTGGTGGTCGGGGCGTTGATCGAGGCCGCGGTCATCACCGGCGCGTTCGGCGGCGACGGATGAGTCGGAGGGAAGCATGATCGAGATTTCCGACGCGCACAAGCGCTACGGCTCGACGGTCGCGCTCGCCGCCGTCGATCTCACGGCCGAACCGGGGCAGGTGACCGCCGTGATCGGCCCCAACGGCGCTGGGAAGTCGACGCTCTTCCGCGCTGTCCTGGGGCTCGAGACCCTCGACGCGGGCTCGGCGCTGGTGGACGGGCGGCCCTACTCCCGTGCGCGGACACCTCTGCGTGCCGTCGGTGCCGCTGTTGATCCATCCGCATTCCACCCTGCGCGGCGGGTCGTCGACGAAGTCCTGATCGCGGCAGTCTCGCAGGGGCTCCCGAGACGGCGCGTCGAAGCGGTGCTCCACGAAGTGGGGCTGTGGCCGGTGCGTCACCGGCGTGTGCGGGCTCTGTCTCTCGGAATGCGCCAGCGGCTGAGCCTGGCTGTGGCCTTGATCGGGCGTCCGCGCAGTCTGATCCTCGACGAGCCGCTCAACGGTCTCGACGTCGATGGCATCCATTGGATGCGAGGTCTTCTGCGCGAGGCTTCCGACGGCGGGTGCGCTGTTCTGATTTCTTCGCACATACTCTCCGAACTGGAGCGGGTCGCCGACCGTATCCACGTGCTCGCCAGCGGTCGGATGATCTCGTCCGCTGACGTCGCGGCATCGGCAGAACGCTCCCGGCACATAGTCGTGGTGAGCGACGATCCTGGCGCGCTGCGGAGTCTGCTGGTGACGCAAGCCACCGACATCGTCCGCGAGGGACGTGCTCTTCTCGTCTGGGGTATGACCGTCCGAGCCGTGGCTGAGGTGGCGTTCCGGCATCGGTTCTTCGTCGAATCACTCGCAGAATCCCACGACTCGCTCGAGAGCGACTACGTCCGGCTGCTTGCCGAAGCGGCACCGCTCGACCCCGTGCTGAAAGAGCCTCCGCGCTCGGACGGGCCGTCATGACGGGATCGGTGGGGTCCGCGCTGATGAGTGAGCGCGCCCGGCGGGCGCAGCGTATGAGGGATGTGGTCCGCGCGGAGTTTCTCAAGGCGCGGAGCCTGCGGGTCCAGTCGTTGCTCTGGGCGGCCGGGGCGCTCGGTGCTCTCGTGGGTACAGCCGCTGCTCTCCTCTTCGCGAGCATCCTCGGTTCCATCGACGCCGATCTGCCCCCGGGCGAGGTCGCTCGGCTGGTCGAGCGTGCCCCCGTTGCCGGTGCCGGGACTGCTGCGCTGCTCTGGGGATTCGCCGCGATCCACCTCACGGCGAACGAGCGCGCCACGGGACGCGAGCGCTTGACGGACATCGAGGTGCCATCGCGGGGACGGACGTTCGTCGCGCGGCTCGCCGTCGTCATCATGGGGGCCGGGGTCCTCGCCGCGTGCACCTCCGCGCTGGCCGGAGCGGCGACGGCTTCGTATGTTCTCGCGAGCGGCGGCACGCCGCACGTCATGGTGCGCGACCTCGTCGAGTGGGCGGTCGTGGCACTGGCGACGAGCCTGTGCGTGGCGTGGGCGGCGTGCCTGGGGCTCGCGATTCGCAACGGCGTCGTCGCCGCCGCCACCCATCTCACCGTGTTCGTCATCCTCCCTGCGGTGCTCGGATCTGTGGCCGCCACGTCACGGCAGGAGGGCTACGCCTGGGCTGCGTCGATGATGCCGGCTGGGCGGCTGGGTTTCGTGGTCGATGCATCCGGCGCAGATGAGGTTCTGCCTCTCGTCAGCGCATGCGGGGTTCTTCTGGTGTGGCTCGCGGGCGCGACCACGGTCGCCTGGTTGCGCTGGCGTGTGACGGCGGTTCGGAGCAAGGTGCGCCGGTGATCGTGGATCTGCGGCACGCGTGGATCGTCGCCGCCGCACTGACGACGCGTCGCCTACGCCGGTTCGCGCCGATTCCGCTACTCGCGCCGCGAACGGCCGTCACTGCGTCGATCGTCGCCGTCGGTCTCGCGGTCGGTGTCGGTGTCTGGGCGGGGCACGTGCTTCGCTTGATCGGGGTGCCGTCACAGACAGCGGCCGGCGCCGTCATCCTCATCGGGCTCGTCTTCGGTATCGGGACGGGATCGGTCTGGGGGGAGGTCCGTCCGGCGCTCATCGAGCACCGCAGCTGGCAGGTCTTCGCCGACCGGGGAGTCTCGCCCCGCGCCTACCTGTTCGGACGGCACCTGCTCGGACGCCTCGTCCGCCTCGTCGCCATCACCGTCGGCATGCTCGTGGCGCTGCGGCTGCTCGACGAGTCAGCGAACTCGATCGGTGCGTGGACATGGGCAGCGGCGGCGCTCGCAGGCGCGGGATCGGCGTCGTGCGGCATAGGTCTCGCCCTGCTGCGACTGCCTCTCGCCCGGCGCAGCACAGCTCTTACGACGACGTGGGCTCTCACCGCGCTCGCGGTCGTCGCTGTCGCGGTCGCCTGGGTGGTGACCTGGGTGAGCCGGGCTTTCGGCGCGCTGTCGAGCGCGCCACTCGACGCATTCGAGGTGCCAGCCCCGACTGGCCTGACGACGAGTTTGGTGCTGTGCTCCCTCGCTGCTGCGGTCGCCGCCGGGGCAGCGGCCCGACAGGTGCGGGCGCTCCAGTGGGCGGAGATCATGTCTCGAGCCGATCGCATCGGCGGTGGTGCGACTCGGCGCACGGGGCGCTCCTCGGGGGGTCGACGACTCGCCGAGCTGGCCCTGCTCGACGTTCGTCGCGCGCTTCGGTCGTTCGAATGGCGCGTGAGGCCGAGTCTTTTCACACTTCTCGCGATGCTCCTCGCCGTCGTCTCACTGGGGTTGCTCGGCGGGTGGATTTGGGCGCATCCGATCCGGGAGCTCTCTGCTCAACCGGTGGGTGCGACGGTGGTCGGCGGCATCTGCGCGGGGTACGGGTTCGTGGTCTTCTCATCGCTCGCTCCCTTGGTCTCGCTCGACTCCGACCGCCGGGCGGTCGTGCTTATGCGCACCTTTCCCGGGGGCGTCCGCTCGCTCGCCGTCACGCGAGCGGCCAGCGGCAGCATGATCACGGCGATAGCCGGGGCGGCATTCATCGGCGTACTCGCCGGCCTGACACCGATTCAGGCGCACGCCGCCGGCACCGCCGGGGTCGCGTGCGCCGCGGTGTCCGTCGTAGCGCCCACGCTTGCCTGCGCTGTGTCGTTGAGGTACCCCCAGACCGATTGGAAGGAAGCGAGCGAGCTCGGTCAGCGGGGCTGGATGCGAGCTGCCGCGACTTACGTGGTCGGAATCGCGATCGCCGCCGCTCTGTCGATCGGGTCGGCCGTTCCCTGGACGCAACCGTCCGCAACCCTGGCGGTCGTCGCCCTCGTCGTCGGGTCCCCCGTGGCGGCAGCTGCCGCCACAGCGCTGCTGCCCTCAGTGATCGGAGCACACCATCGTCCTCATCGTTGATGCTGAGATCGGCTACAGCCGCACTGTCGTGCTCCACCGGGCGCGGTTCGAGGTTGCGCCTGGCGAGGCGATGCTCGTCCGCGGTCCTAACGGCGCCGGCAAGTCGACGCTCCTGTCCACCATCGCGGGCGTGCGGAGGCCGCTCCGTGGGTCGATCACGGTCGGAGGTTCGCAAGCCGTCGCATCGGCGGCGAAGAAGGACATCGGCTACGTGACGGACCCGCCCCACCTCTTCGAAGAGCTCACGCCGGGAGAGCATCTCGAGCTGGCGAGGTCGCTCTGGGCCGCGGCGAAGATCGGGACAGGCGGGGCAGAGCTGAGCGGTCGCATCCTCGACGGGACGCCGGACTTGCCCGCTGCGATGCTGTCTCTCGGTCAGCGCAAACGGGTCGGCATCGCGCTCGCGCTTCTCCATGCACCCACGTTGTGGGTTCTCGACGAACCCTTCAACGGGCTCGACGCATCCAGCGTCTCGGTGCTCCGAGATCTGCTGACCGGTCATCTCGCTCAGGGCGGTGCGGTGGTGTGCGCCACGCATGATGAGGAGGCGCTGCAGGCGATCGAACCCCGAGTCCTCGACCTGGGCGATCCGGCGTCGAGGCCGGCTTCCGGCGCGACCCCGTAGCGTGGAGGCATGGTGGATGCCCGAGAGCTCGCAGACCTGGCCGTTGAGATCGCCCGCGAGGCCGGTGAGCTCGCGCGTCGGCGACGCGGCGAGGGCGTCGCGATCGCCGCGACCAAGTCCGCGCTCGCCGATATCGTCACCGAGGCCGACCGCGAGGTCGAGCTCCTCATCCGCGATCGCATCGCGCAGGCCCGACCCGACGACGGTTTCCTCGGTGAGGAGTCCGGCGCCGAGCGAGGTGTGAGCGGGATGACCTGGGTCGTCGACCCCATCGACGGCACGGTCAACTACGCCTACGGCATCCCGCACTACGCCGTGAGCATCGCGGTCGTCGAGGGCGAGCCAGACCCGCAGGCCTGGGATGCGCTCGCGGCGGCCGTCTTCTCGCCTGCGGTCGATGAGATGTTCCGGGCGACCGTGGGTGAGGGCGCATGGCTGGGTGCGGCGCGTCTCGCCGTGTCCGAGCCGACGGATGCCGGCGCCCTCCTGGCGACGGGATTCGGTTACGACCCGGCCACGCACGCGGGGGACCTCGCCCGTCTGGGCCGCATCATGCCTGTGGCCCGCGACATCCGCCGCGCCGGTGCCGCTTCGCTCGACCTCGCCTACGTCGCGGCGGGGCGACTCGACGGTTATGTCGAGCGCGGGCTGCAGCCGTGGGACCACGCCGCCGGGGCGCTTCTGGTCGGTGAGGCCGGGGGAGTCGTGACCGGCATGCCGGGCGAGCGGCCGGGGCGCACCATGACCATCGCGGCCTCTCCCTCGCTTCACAGCCGCCTCGCGGAGCGGGTTTTCCACGAAAGCTGACGCGTGGATCGCATTCTCAGCCGCATCTGGCTAGTGTTTATCCGTTCGTTATCTTCGGAACCCGATCCGAGGGCACGGACATCACCCGGAATGTATCCGTCGCGCACGAGCGCGCGCTGTTTTCGAGAGCCTGCGATTTGACTTCTGAGACCACCCCCACTGAGGCCGCGTCCTCGCGTCCCTCGACCGGGCAGTCCGCTTCGGCGACGGGTCTCACGCGGGCACAGTGGCGGCGACTCGCCGCAGAGGCGGAGCTGGCTGCGAAGATGGCCGCCGTTCCCGCCGCGGACATCGCGACCACCGACCAGCCGTTCGAGTCCACGAACGAGGTTCGGACCGCCGCGCCGGAGACGGTCGCGGACGAGTCCGCGCAGACCTCCGCCAGCTCGACAGCGCGCGACGAGGCCGACGACGCGGGCGAGGCGAACCGCACCGTAGAGACCGACGAGATGGTTCTCACCGTGGTCGACAGCGATGCGTTCGCCGGACAGGCTCTCATCACCCCGTCCCGTCGCCGCAGGGAGCACCTCGGTGCCGAACACGCGGCAGTGCAAGGGGAGTCCTTCGGGCCTGCCGCCGTCGAGTCCTCGAGCGAGTCGCCGGCCGCAGAAGTCGGCAGCGCGGCCGACGGCGCCGGGGAGCGGACCAACGCATCCGGTGACGCGCACGACGTCGACGAGTTCGAGTTCGCCGCCCGGTTGTTCTCCTTCACCGCTCAGACGCCCGCGCAGGTGAGCGAAGAATCGATCGCCGAGCACCAGCAGCGCACCCGCGAGGTCGCCCTCCCGCGCGCAGGTCGGCTGCGCCGGGTCAGCAAGCGCGTGGCCGCCGCATCCGTGTCGATGAGCGCGGTCGCCGCCGTCGGGCTTCTCGCGATCGGTCTCACGAGCCCCGCCGCGGCGGTGTTCGCCTCGGGCGACACCGGTCGCGACATCACCGCTGACGCACCGCGGGCCGCTGCCGCGATCGAGCCGGAAGAGATCCAGGCCTACGTGTCCTCACCGAGTACAGGTGTCACCTTCGACCGCAACGACACGTTCGATGTGACCTCGGTCGCGGAGATCGCCGCCGACTCCGGCGTGACGAACTTCGCCGGGACGTGGGTCAACGATCCGAACGCCGCGATCCAGTGGCCCTTCCCGGTCGGTGTGCCGATCTCCGCGCAATTCGGTTCGGTCTCGTATCTGTCCGAGTTCTCGCGCCCGCACCGCGGCGTCGACCTGACCCCCGGTGCAGGCGCCGAGATTCACGCCGTCGCGGGTGGCACGGTCCGCATCGCGACGGAAGCCGGCGGTGACTACGGCGTGACCGTCGTGATCGACCACAACATCAACGGCGAACTCGTCTCGACGCGGTACGGCCACATGCAGTACGGCTCGTTGAACGTCGAGGTCGGCGACACCGTCGAGGCCGGCGAGGTCGTCGGCAAGGTGGGCAGCACGGGCAAGTCGACGGGCGCGCACCTGCACCTGGAGGTGCTGCTGGGCGGCACCACTCAGACCGACCCGATCGCGTGGCTGCAGGAGCACACCGCGAGCTGACCTGGTTCGAGGTGAGGCCGCCGAGATGGTATCCTCTTCTAGTTGCCCGCTCGCGGGTGGCACGCCCCGATAGCTCAGTGGCAGAGCACTTCCATGGTAAGGAAGGGGTCGTCAGTTCAATCCTGACTCGGGGCTCGCAGCATCTTCGGATGCGTTGCGGCAGGGTAGCTCAGTTGGTGAGAGCGCACGACTCATAATCGTGAGGTCGCGGGTTCAAGCCCCGCTCCTGCTACCAAGGTATTTTTACTCGAACAAATGACCTCAAGATAAAGGTTCAGAGGTTCGGCAGCAGAGGCGTCGGAGTTTTCTCCGGCGCCTTTTGTGTTTGCGGACGTGCTTGCCATCGCGTGGCGCACATCCTCGACCAGCGGTTGCAATGCGGTTGCTGTGGTGACGTCGTGGCCGTCGTCGTAGATCCAGATGTTGGTGATGAAGAACGCCGCGAGGAGCTGTCTCCGCAACGCGTCTGACACCGACCGGAACAGCGAGTCGGGTCGGGACATCAGATCCAGGTAGACCAGGACCGAGTCAGTGCGCGCGCGTAGGTGATCGTCCGTCCTGTCCAGCTGACTCTGCACCTGGTGTTTTCGGACGCCGAGTTCACGGACCCGTTCACGGAGCTTCCCTGTCGGCAGCGAGCCATCGGCAGCCAGGTCGACCAGGCGATCTTCCTGAGCCGCGAGCTTCTTCGCCTCCTTCTTCAACCTCGTCGCTTGGTCCTTCTGCCGGGCAAGGAGCCGGTCCAACGACTGAACGACGGCCGCGCGCGCCTCCTCGATCGCTTCCTGAGACATAGTCAGCAGGGCGAAGCGGCTCGCGACGGCTTGTTCGATCTCCCGGGCTGGGATGTAAGGCAGCGTGCATACCCCGTCCTGGCGCCCGCGGCACAAGAAGTAGTCATAGAGCTCCCCGCGCGCATTCTTCGCCTGCGAGGAGATGAGCCGATGCTTACGTCCGGCGCGCCGGCACAGGCCGCAGTGAAGCATGCCCCGGAGTAAGTGGGCGTGCACACGGTCCCGCTGTCCTCGTTTCAAGCGGGCATCCATGACTCTCTGCACCTGTTCGTACAGTTCGGTCGGAATCAGGGGCTCATGTCGTCCCGGGTAGACCGCCCCCTTGAATGTCACCATCCCGATGTAATACGGGTCGCGAGAATGATTATCGCGGAACCGGGGAGTCCTACCGCCCTGCGCTGGATCGAGCTGACCGGCCTGAGCGGAGGCGGCACGCCGCGTCCGGGCCGGGTTCTCGGCGGCTCGTGAGGTGACGTCCCTGGGAGTGGTGTAGTTCTCGGGCTCGAGTGTCACGTCGTTGACGTGGTGAGCCATCGTGCGATGGT
>NZ_JBNAFI010000006.1:0-261281 GCF_049707515.1 Microbacterium arborescens
CAGCGTACTCGTCATCGGGAGCTGACCGGCGCCACCGAACGATCACAGAACACCGCCATCAAGCGAGCAACTCCACAGTCGACAGCCACCCGACACAACTCGTTCCACAATCGATCGTTATCGGTCGGGGTGCATGCCAGGGTTGTCACATGACTCAACGCGAGGTTCCGGGTGGGTATTGACTCGTTTCGCCGCGGTGGCGTTAGCCCGGAATCTCCCTCGAGGTTCGAGTGGGTCGGTGACCAGCTAGAGCCAACGGTGTTGCTCCGTCAGCGGCTCACCTACCGCCTCGACATGATCGCCTCGCTCCGCAGGCATGTCGGTGAAGGCGTTTCTGAACTTGCGAAGCCAGGCTCGCCGATGCGCTTGGACGATCATGTTCTGCAGCCGTTTCAGCTTTCGCACGAAGTCGGGCATGCGATCGCAATGGCGCTCGACGCGCTGGGGACGCTCGAGATCATCTTGCGCGACCCTTCCGGGAATCTACGCATCCCTCTGTTCGGGATCTATCCGGTTGCACGGCAGGCTCTTGAGGCCGCGGCCATCGGGCTTTGGATCGCCGCGCCTGAGAATCCGACGGTGCGTCGCATCCGCACTCTCCGTCTCCACGCGCACGAAGCGCGGGAAGAGGCGAGCCTCATTGCGGAGTTCTTGAAGGAGCGGCCGGGTGATGACCCGCGGGGGCGCAAGCGCAAAGCTCGCCAGAGACAGGCGCAGAGCACCAAACCGACGCGTGTTGATCGGATTCTCGAAGTCGCAACTGGCGCGCGCCTCGATCCTGCGGAGGTCAGAAAGGGGGTCCCATCCATGCGCGGCCTGCTCGACGACGTCGATGCGCTGCACCCGATGCCCGAGGCAGGAACACGCGCGATCTGGCAATACCTCTCCGGCCTCGCACATCCCTCTCAACTACGCGCAATTCAGGCCTCGGACCTCGAACTTTCGGCAACGTCCGAGCCAGGGATCTCCCACGCGCGCATGACAGCGAAGGAGGAGATGGTGCTCCTGTCCCTTGATGCGGCCCTGATGCTGGTGGGCAACCTCCTCGACGCTGTTGCCGAGTGCGGGGGCAATCCCTCCCTACGTTGGCAGCGAGACGACCTTGCCGTGCCGCCGGGTTGGCGGGTTAGGTAGTCGCGCAGACGAGTTCACGCATCGCCTGCCCCACTCAGCCGGTTATTGTCGACACGGCCGCGTAGCCGTGACTATTCCTAGCCCTCCGCGCGTCCGGCGAGCCAGCGAACCATCTCGGGGTCGGCGTGGGAGAAGAACTGCGACTGGCCAACGTCGAGTGACGCAATGTGGCCCATGTCCTCGGCAGTGAGTTCGAAGCCGAGGACATCGATGTTCTGCTGCATCCGCTCGAGCTTGACCGACTTTGCAAGTGACACGACGCCGCGCTGGAGCAACCAACGCAAGACGACCTGGGCAGGTGCCTTGTCGTACTTCTCACCGATTTCGGTCAGCACCGGGTTGGTGAACAGGTCGTTCTTGCCCTCAGCGAAGGGTGCCCACGCTTCGAGGACGACGCCTTCCTTGGTGAGGAGTTCCTGGTAATCGGTTTGCTGGTGGAAGGGGTTGGTTTCCATCTGATTCACCGCGGGCACGATCTCGCTGAACTGGATGAGGTCGATAAGCCGGTCGGGGGCGAAATTGGAGAGGCCGATCGCGCGGATACGGCCGTCCTTGTGCAGCTTCTCCATGGCCCGCCACTCGCCGTAGTAGTCACCGAAAGGTTGGTGGATCAGGTACAGGTCGAGGTAGTCCAGGCCGAGCTTGCGCATCGACGTCTCGAACGCTTCGAGAGCGCCCTGCTCACCACGCTTCTGGATCCACAGCTTGGTCGTGATGAAGAGTTCTTCCCGGGGAACGCCGCTGGCAGCGATGCCTCGGCCGACAGCTTCCTCATTGCCGTAGCTGGCGGCGGTGTCGATCAGACGGTAGCCGGCGCGGATGGCGTCGATCACGGCCTGCTCAGTGTTCTCGTCAGGGATCTGGAAGACGCCGAAGCCGAGCAGCGGCATCTCGACCCCGTTGTTCAAGGTGACGGTGGGGGTGGTGGTCATGATCTTTCCTTTCAGCTGCGCCGTGAGGCGCGAGGAGGTGAAGGGTTGTGTTCAGTAGCCGGCAGGCGGTCTGACGACGTAGTGCTTGTTGAGTTGGTCGATCTCTGCGCCGGTGAGGGCGAGGTCGACGGCTGCGGCGGCATCGTCGAGGTGGTTCGGTTTGGTCGCGCCGACGATGGGGGCACTAACAACGGGGTTGGCTAGCACCCAGGCGAGGGCGATCTGAGCCATGGGCACGCCGCGTTCCGCAGCGATCCGCTCAACCACGTCGATGACGGGCTTTTCCGCGTTCGGGTCCGCGAAGTGGGCGCTGCCGACAGGGTCGTTCTGGGAGCGCGTGCTGGTCTTCTCACCGAAGGGACGAGCGACCCGACCCTTCGCGAGCGGGCTGTAAGGGATGCTCCCGACGCCCTGGTCTGCGAGCAGACCAAACATCTCTCGCTCTTCCTCGCGGTAAAGGAGGCTGTACTGGTCCTGCATCGACACAAACCGCGTCCACCCGTGCACGTGGGCGGTGTGCTGGAGCTTGGCGAACTGCCAGGCGTGCATCGCGGAAGCGCCGAGGTAGCGCGCCTTTCCCGCCTTCACCACGTCGTGCAGCGCCTCCATCGTCTCCTCGACGGGCACCGTCGGATCGAAGCGGTGGATCTGCAGAAGGTCGAGGTAGTCCGTTCCGAGTCGCGTCAACGATGCGTCGACTTGCTCGAGAATGGCCTTACGTGACAGGCCGCGACCGCCCGGACCGTCATGCATGGGGAAGAACACTTTGCTGGCGAGAACGATCTGCTCGCGGGTTGCGAACTCGGTGATCGCCCGCCCGACGATCTCTTCTGAGGTGCCCTTGGCGTAGACGTTCGCGGTATCCCAGAACGTGATCCCCAGTTCCACGGCCTGCCGGAAGAACGGCGCCGCTCTCTCCTCGTCAAGCACCCACTCGGCGAACCCGCTGGCGGGGTCACCGAAGCTCATGCACCCAAGTGCGATCCGGCTGATGTTCAAGCCGGAGCTTCCCAGACGTGTGTACTGCATTATGGGTGTCCTTCCGATCGGGGGCCGAAGCCCAGTCAACGCTCGCCCCACCGGGCGATACAGGCTCTCGCAGAACCCCCCTCATATTCAGGGCCGGTCGTAGCCTCGAATCATGGAAACCGGAAACGAGTTACGCGAGTTCCTCGTGTCGCGGCGCGCACGGATCACCCCCGCGCAGGCCAAGCTCCCCGCGTACGGCGGGAACCGCCGAGTCGCGGGTCTTCGGCGCGAGGAAGTCGCGATGCTCGCCGGGGTGAGTGTTGACTACTACACCAAGCTCGAACGCGGAGCGGTGGGCGTTGTCTCCGAGTCGGTTCTCGACGCCGTCGCCCGGGCTCTGCAACTCACGCGCACCGAACGCGATCACCTGTTCCACCTGACCGGCACCACCGCCTCTTTGCGCACTGCCTCCCGCCCGGTGCGGGCTCTGGTCAGACCCGCCGTGCAGCGCATCCTCGACGGCCTCAGCGAATCACCCGCATTCGTCGGCACCGTCACCCGCGGCCTCGTCGCCGCCAACACCCTCGGACGCGCGACCTACTCACCCCTGTACGAGGCCGCGCCCGACGGCATCCCGAACACCGCCCGATACACGTTCCTCAACCCAGGCGCCAAGAAGTTCTTCATTGAATGGGACACCGCCGCAGCGAACCTGGTCGCGAACCTGCGACGCGAACTCGGCACCGACCCTCTAAACCGCGACCTGCAACAACTCATCGACGACCTCAACCGCGACAGCACCGAGTTCCGGGCGATGTGGCGATCCCATGACGTGCGCACACACGACGCCGGCATCAAATCCATCCACCACCCCGTCGTCGGTGATCTTCACCTGACGTTCGAATCCATGCCGCTTCCCGCCGACCCCGGCCAGAACCTGATCATCTACGGCGCCGAACCCGGATCAGAAACAGCCGATCGACTCCGTCTCCTCGCAAGCTGGAGTGCCACATCACAGGCATCCGATGCCACCACGTGACGGGCACCGGAGGGAGGCCGCGGCCATAGGAGCCCTCACGATGAGCCTTGCCCTCGCGGGCTGCTCCCCGGCCTCAACCTCCGATGACCGGGCGAACACAGCGTCGCCGAGCAGCACCGCACTGGAAGGCAGACCCACGACAACCCAATACCGCGACGGCACCTACGAAGCACGCGGCTGGTACGGCAGTCTGCCCTCGCACCACGACGTCACCCTCACGATCGAGAACAACACCGTGACTGACGTCGACATCACCACCCCAGCGGAAGACCGCACCTCCCTCGGCTACCAGCAACGCTTCGCGGCAGCACTCCCCCGCGCGATCGTGGGTCGCCCCATAGACGAGCTCAGCGTTGATCGACTCGCCGGCTCAAGCGGATGCTCTGAGGGATTCATGAACGCTCTCGCGCAAATCAAGACCGACGCCCGCCCCTAGGGGTCGACCTGCGTCTGGACCCACGCCGAAACTCCCCGCCAAAACCCAGTTGCGACCACCGTTTTAGGCGCAGCTCCACAGGCCAGCCGACACGAGCCGCCGTAAACGATCGTTTTCGGCGGGGTCCCTACGGCCGATCGTTTAGCTCGGCGAGGCGTCTTCAAATTGGAGGAGCGCGGCGGCGGCGGTCGTGGTGATGATGGTCGCGATGTTGGTGAGGGCGTAGTTCAGTGCAGCGTTCTGCCAGTCGGCGCTGAGGCTCGATGTGGCGTCGGAGACGATGGACACGTTGTAGCCGTGGTCGGCGGCGTCGCGCACAGTGTGTTCGACGGCCATGTTTGTCCACGCTCCAACGACGATGAGGGACTGCACGCGGAGGTTGCGCAGGAGGGTGTCGATCTCGGTGCCGTTGAAGACACTCATCCGGGTTCGGTCGAGGACGATTTCGTTCTCGCCCGGCGTGAGTTCGGTGACGATCTCGGCTCCCCAGCTTCCGATCTTGAACGTGTCGGGGGCGAGCATGCGGAAGACGGGTGCATTTGCGCCACCGACACCGACGAGCGGATGCACGATGATCCGGCTGTGGAACACGGGGACGCTGTGCGCTCGCGCGGCCTCGACGATTGTGGCGATGTTCGCGACGACGTTCTGGGATTCGGCGTGTTGGGCTGCTCCGAAGGAGGCGTAGGCGCCTTCTGCTCCGACGGTGTCGTTCTGCATGTCGACGACGAGTACGGCGGTGGTGCTGGTCATGAGTGGTGATTCCTGTTCGGGTTCAGTCGAGCGAGTGAATGGGTGACAGCTACCGTCCCGGCGCCTTCGGCGTGTCCTGGGCGGGCGTCGTCTGCGGGCTGGGATACGAGGTACTGAGCGTGAGCGATGTCCAAAGCGGCGAAGATCATCGGGAGCCGCCGTCGGTGGTGGGGGTTCCCGCTTGGCCCGGGGCTCGCTGACCCGGGCTCGCCGACGACGATCGCTCTCGGCGCGCGTCCACCGTGACATTCGCGAAGAGGGCGTCAGTGCCTATGTCTACGAACAACCCCACTCCCGACCCCGTGGCCGGGTCCAGGCGTGGGACCTGCAGGACCTCTGCCCCGTCGACAAGTGGGGTGACCTTCTCCGAGCTGATCCGGACGGTGAGGCGTGTCCAGGTATCGAGCCCGACGTCGGCGGGCCGTTCGTACTCCCCGGCTTTCTCATCGCGGAGACGGTCGAAGGGCCAGTTGGGGTAGGAGAAGTACTGGATCGCGCGCTGGTCGCGCGGTGAGGGTGGGTTCTCGCGGGCCCCGTTGGCGGGACGGAGGTACACGCACTCGAAACGGGTGAAGTCGTCGGTGATGTGGAATGCGAGGCCTGCAAAACCTCGGGACATCTCCGACACACCGTGCCGGATCGATCCACGGATATCGACGGCGACCGTGCCTGTGTCGAGCCGATCGGGCAGGAGAAGGAACGTCGGCTGGTCGACGTAATCAACGCCGGCCACACCTGCCTCGCGCGACGGTTCCAGGCGCACGCGCACGCCTGTACGTCCGTCCGCACTGCCGGGGACGGCAACGACTCCGACGGGCACTCCGGCGGCCAGGTCGGGGCGCGGGCCCCGCACGTGCTCACTCATCCGAACCTCCACAGTTGACTCTCACGTCACCCTCGAAACGATATACCTCGAAACGAGGTACAGTGACCATGTGATCGAACTGATGGTGCTGGGGTTTCTCGTCGACGGGCCCCTCCACGGGTATGAGCTGCGACACCGGATGGAGCGGCTGCACGGCTACGCCCGGAAGATCAGCGACGGCACCCTCTACCCCGCGATCGCGCGGCTCGTGGCGGCGGGTCACATCGACCGTCACGCTGAGGATGGCAGTGCCGGGGCATCGCGTCAGACCCTGACGCTGACGCCATCTGGCCGTGACCAACTCGAGAGCCGTCTCCGCGAAGCGAATGGTCACGACATCACCGACGGAGACCGATTCTTCGTCGTGCTGGCGTTCCTGTCGCATCTGCCAAACCGCGGCGACAGAGACGCGGTACTGCGCCGGCGGCTCGACTTCCTGTCCTCGCCCCGGCCGTTCTTCGACGACGCGGCGGACCCTGACCCTTATCGAGCGGGGATGCTGACGCTTGCCCGTACGTACAACCACGCGCAGCGCGCGTGGATCCGATCGTTGCTCGATGACATCAAGGACAACCGATGACCACCATGCGAGCCGCCGTCCTCGACGCACCCGGCGGACCCGATGCGTTCACCGTTCGAGACGTTCCCTTGCCCGCATCACGTGAAGGGTGGGTGCGTATTCGTGTGCGCGCGTTCGGACTCAACCGCTCCGAACTGATGACTCGCCGCGGGCTCTCGGGCGACGCAGTGACCTTCCCCCGCATCCTCGGGATCGAGGCGGTCGGCGAAGTCGACGACGACCCATCGGGCAGCTTCTCCCCAGGACAGCAGGTCATGACACTGATGGGCGAGATGGGGCGCCAGTACGACGGGGGCTACGCCGAATACACCTCCGTGCCCATCGGCCAAGTGATCCCGTTCCGTTCCGAGCTCCCCTGGGACGTGCTCGGCGCGGTGCCAGAGATGCTGCAAACCGCCTACGGCTCGATCAGCGTCGGCACCGACACTCAGGCCGGCCACACCCTCCTCATCCGCGGAGGAACCTCATCAGTCGGAATGACCGCAGCCGTCCTCGCCCACCGCGTCGGCGCAACCGTAATCTCCACCACCCGCAGCCCCCACAAAGTCGCCACACTCAAAGAACTGGGAGTGGCACACGTGGTCATCGACGACGGGCAGATCGCGTCAAAGGTTCGCGGCATCGCGCCGGCCGGTGTGGACGGCGCCATCGAACTCGTCGGAGCCACAACCCTCCCCGACACCCTCCGCGCAGTGCGCCCCCAGGGGGTCGTCTGTTTCACCGGCATGCTCTCCGAACAGTGGAGCATCCCCGACTTCTACCCCATCGACGTCATCCCGCAAGGCGTCCGACTCACCGCCTACAGCGGCGAAGCCCACAACCTCCCCCGCGGCGTCTTGCAAGAATTCCTCGACGACGTCGCAGCCGGCCACGCACGTATCCCCATCGACACCGTCTACCAACTCGACGAGATCCACACCGCACACCAACGCATGGACAGCGGCGACGCCACCGGCAAACTCGTCGTGCTCACCTGATCCGACACCCGGACCAGAACCCGGCATGCACCGAAAGTGTTTGCCGAAACCAGGTTACGAACCCCGTTTGTGAAGGGCGCTCGCGACCAATCACTACCCACATGCCAGAAACGATCGTTTTCGGTGAGCGCACCGGACCTCCGAAAAGGGCGCACACCTGCACCGGTAACCTGCCCTCTATGCGCATCTCAGAGAAGACGGTCGGGCTGCTGATCGAGTACGTCGCGGCCAACACGTCGCAGGCAAATCTGGGCGCTCTGCTGAAGCGCCACGGACTCGGCGGCGCCGATCCCGGGCCACCCGCCCGCAAGTTCTCCGACATGAGCAAAGCGAAGAGGGCAGACCTAGCTCTCAGCGCAGCGTTCAAGGCGCGCAAGGAGGACGAGCTAATCGACCTCGCGACAACCGCTCTGCGGAATCAAGAAGATGACCCCTCGGCGCCAGAGTGGGTACGCGATCTGCTGGCGTCCCTCCGCGCTGACGGATTCGCTTGCACCCCGACCACGACCACGACCCCCACCGGGACGACGTGGGCGCCCAGTTCCACGACGGAGGTCCGGTGGTCAATCACTCCGCTGGGCTTCACCGGACTGCCTGTCGCCTCACTCGCGTCGGACCTCGCTGACCAACTCACTGCCAAGGGGTTTACGACCGCCGCCGGTCACTACCAACAAGCGCTCAACGCGTTCCACTCTCAGGACTGGGCCGCATCGAACAGCCAACTACGGACCACCTTCGAGTCTGTGCTGCTCGATCTCGCTACCCGCCGCACCGGGACTACCCCCAAGGGCGGTGGCGCGGCGATCGACGCCCTCGCCAATAACGGGGATCTGCCATTTGGCCCGAACGAGTATGTCCGCGGACTGTGGAAGCTGAGTCACGTGGGCGGTTCGCATCCCGGCCTCAGCGACGAGGAAGACGCGCGGCACCGCATCTACGCCGTTAGCGCGATCGTCAGCTGGCTCGCTCGCACCCTCGGCTAATCGGTTATCCGGTCGCTCTATGCTGTGGGTGCCGGCGCATGGTGCTCGTTTCCCTCCGGGCGGCGCCATGGCCCCGCCGCCGGCAGTCCGCTGCGCGGCTTGGGGGCGGCGCAGCGGACGCCCCTGCCCCGCCGCGCTGAATAGAACGAATGTTCTAACGCCGTTACCCTGGTTCCGAGAGGGGCAGGTGTGGCCGTGGGGACGAACAAGCGATATGCAGCCGCGGTCGACCGGCGGATGGATCAGAAGATCCTGGAACGCATCGCACGGGACGCCGGCCCGCTGCAGACGCTCTCACGGGAAGAGATCGGCCTCGACACCGAGCCGGTGACGATCGACCCGAAACCCAAGCCCGTCCGGGCGTGGGTGCGGTTCGGTGCAACCCCGGTATGGGTCGACGGGCAGGCGTGCCGTTGGACGGCTGATGCCGTGGCGATCCGGTTCCTCGTCGGTGAGGCGGAACATCGCACCTGGGTCTGGGCCTCGGCCGTGACACCCATCGTCACCACGCCGCGGTGACAGGTCAGCGCTCGCACGCGGACCACAGGCCCGCCCCCGCCGCGGCCGCCGCGTCCTGAGCGGCTTTGTGGACGTCCTGGCCGCCGTACGGCGCGTCATAGGTGTACTCGTAGCCCATGCCGGCGGCGATCGCGTCCTCCGCGATACTGCGGTCGTCGACGATGACGTGGCGCAGCAGCCGCCCGTACCGGTCAGCGTCATCTTGGGTGGGATCGGGGTAGAGCTCGACGGTGCGCCCGTACAGGGCATCGTTGACGTACTCGCGGGCTTCCTGGGCGTAGCACTCGTCAGCGGCGCCGTCGCGGCCAATCTCGGGGGTGTCTATCCCGATGATCCTCACCCGCTCGGTTCCGAGGCCTGTCCGAACATCGATCGTGTCGCCGTCGACGACGGCGGTGACCTCAGCCCTGATCCCCAGCACGACGGGCGCACCATTGGGAATGGGTGTGCCGATGGGCGCCGGGGTGCATCCGGCAAGAACGATCGCGAGGACGGGGGCGACGATGATGCACTCTCGGGGAGCATTCGGCATCAGTCGAGGGGCAGAGGGCGAATAGTCGCCAGTCGCACGCGGTCGAGGTATGAAAGGCCGGCGCGCCGGAGCGCGTTGGCCGGCGTACCGTCGCTGTGGTCGGGAGCTTCGCCTGTCATTGGCATGGGGGCGTTGGCGCGGGCATACTCGTGGATCTGGTCGCTGAGTTCGCACCAGTCCGATTCCTGCCACTCCTGGGGCGCTACCAGCTCGACACCACGGCTGATCCCGCGCTCAGTCAGGTATCGACGCGCGGTGGTCAGGTATGCCTCGGCGTACTTCGTGAGATCTTGTTCCCACAGCCGGCCGGCCTCGATCGACACAGCACTTGCGGAGGAGAGAGCATCCGACTGCGGATGCCCGGCAGCCTCAGCACGGCCCCGGACAGCCTTTGCGATCGCACCGACGTCCTGCATCAGCGCCATTTCTCGCGTCCACGCATCAGTGCCACGTACGGTCATGCCAGGGCTCCTGAGCACGGCCCGAAACTCCTCAAGTCGTACACGTTCATCAGGCGTTGCAAAGGCGTCGAACAGCTCTTCGTCGATGGCATCCTCACGCAGGCCGAGCATCTCGTGGTCGTACTCGTAGAGGTCGCCTAACCCGAGGTCGTCGAACGCCGACTCAGCATCGAACGCGAGCCGCAACGGCTCGGTGGGGTAAGTGCTGTCAGCCATCGTGGTCACTCCCCCATCGGTCGGCCCTGGGGCAGTTCTCGAGCCCCCACGGGCGGGAACGGCTTGCCGCCGTTGTACTTCGCTTCCAGCCGCTCGACTTCCTTCATTGCAGCCGCGTCGAGGAACTGCGAGAGGCTGCGCACGCCCTCGCTTGCCATCGTGTGGAGGATCGCCCCGCGGATGCGGTCGGTCTTGTCTCGGTCCTGGTAGAACGACACCTTCGGCGGGTACTTGGAGCGCTTCGCGGGAGCTGCCGCCTGCGGCTCGGTCGCCGCTTCTGCGGCCTGTTGCTGCGGGGCCGGCGCCGACGGGGCGGGCTGCCCCTCCTCGGCGGTCTGGGCATCGTCTACGCGCCCGACGAGGGATGAGAGCTTTGCTCGTGCCATCGTGATTGTCCTATCTCTTTCCGTTGGCCCAGAGGCTCGTGAGCTCCAGTGCCAGGTCTTTGTAGTCGTCGATCGCGTTGGCCGTTGCCCGGCTGCGCGGGTAGGTCGTGACAACTTCGCCGGTCAGTGGTGCGTCGGTGTGCATCAAGTACTCGCGGATGACGCCGCGGAAGTGCGGGAGGTTCATTTCGTCGAGCATTTCGAGGGCATCGTCCTTGCGCCTGACCGCGGACGGGTCACGCTTCACACGGCTCACCAGCACCCGATACGGCACGCCGCGCGGCTCGACGAGCTGGCGGATGACGCGAACACCGGCTTCACGCTCATCGTCGCCGGCTCCGTCGGGAGGATCACGAAGTCGCTGTTACCGAGCAGGGCGCTGAGGACCTCGGCGCCTCGGCGCCACCGGCGGCCCGGTTCAGCCCTCGAGAACGACCTCGTCGCCCACCCGCACCGCTCCCCCGCCGGCGGTGGGCAGCAGCAGAATGCCGAGGGTGGGCTCGGCCTGGTCGAACTCGGTCGTCAGCACGCGCAACAGCCGCGCGTCGCGCTCGCCCGTGTCGGGGTTCGCGAGGATCGCGGCGCATCGCCCGATGGGTTTCTGCACGTCGAAGGCAACCTCGCCGATCCGGATGCGGCCGCGCCAGGCCAGCTCGTCCCAGGGTGGGACACCCGCGATGACGATGTTCGAGCGGAACCGGCGACTGTCGACGGGGGCGGGCACCGCGGCATCCACCTCCGCGACCGACGCCTCCCCGTGGAGTGAGACGTAGCCGCGGGCGCGGTCCTGGAAGCGCGAGGTCGCGCCGTCGCCGACGAGTCGCAGCGGCAGCACGCCCTCGCGGTCGAGGCGTCGCGCGTCGCCCGACTCCCGCACGAAAGCGGTAATCGCGTCCTCGAGTTCGCGCCGACCGGCGTCGTCGAGGCCCGCCTCGGCCAGCACGCTGCCATCGACGCTCAGCCGCAGTCGGCGTTCGTCATGGTCGAAGGTCAGCGCGACGCGAGCCAGCGCCGGGAAATCCATGAGCGCGAGGCCCCGGCTCTTCGGCCACGACTCGAGGCCATCGGCATCCTCCGGCTGCACGGCGTCGGCGAAGCGAAACGCGAGCACGCGGTCGCCGGCGATGCGGCCGTCGGCCTGGACGACGAGGTCGTCGCGTTCCTCGGGTGTGAAGCCTTTGACGGGGTAGCGGTACAGGGCGGAGACGACGGGCACACCGCTACTCTGCCCCACCGCGGCGGGCGGCCGATCTCACAACCGGCGGCGGCGCGAAGTGAGAAAGAGGTAACCGAACGGGCGATCAGAGAGACCGCCGGGGAAACACCCCGCCTCTAGCGTCGAGCACCATACCCACCGGCTCTCGACCGAAGGAGGACGCCATGTCCTACGTCAAGCCCACTGAACTCGTCCAGACCGTCATCGACGCCGGAGCGTCGAAGGTCATGCTCTCGACCCGCGACACGCTGATCCGCTCCATCATGGGCGGCGCGGTGCTCACGATCGCCGCGGCATTCGCCATCACCATCAGCGTCACGACGGGAAGCCCGCTGCTGGGGGCGGTGCTGTTCCCGATCGGCTTCATCATGCTGTACCTGCTCGGATACGACCTGCTGACCGGGGTCTTCGTGCTCGCTCCTCTCGCGTGGTTCGACCGGCGCCCGGGGGTCACGCTCGGCGGCATCCTCCGCAACTGGGGCCTGGTGTTCCTCGGCAACTTCATCGGTGCCTTCACCGTCGCGGTGCTGATGGCGATCGTCGTCACCTACGGCTTCTCGACCCCGCCCAACGAGGTCGGCGAGGCCATCGGCCACATCGGCGAGGGCCGGACGGTCGGATACGCCGAGCACGGCGCTGCGGGCATGCTGACGCTCTTCATCCGGGGCGTGCTGTGCAACTGGATGGTCGCCACGGGCGTCGTGCTCGCCATGATCTCGAAGGATGTCATCGGCAAGATCTTCGCGATGTGGATGCCGATCATGCTGTTCTTCTTCATGGGGTTCGAGCACTCCATCGTGAACATGTTCCTGTTCCCCTCGGGTCTGCTCCTCGGCGGCGACTTCACGATCATGGACTACCTGATCTGGAACGAGATCCCCACCGTGCTCGGCAACCTCGTCGGCGGCCTCGTCTTCGTCGCCGTCCCGCTCTACTTCAGCTACGGCCGTCCCACCTCGCCGCGGAGCCTCCGGCCCGCCAAGCGGAACCGCACGCTCGCCACCGCGCCCACCGCGCCCACCGCGCCCACCGCGACGCCGGCACCGACCGCGCCCGAGACGGATGCCGCTGTGGTGGCCGCTGCCGCCGCGACCTCGCCCGAGACCGCCCGGGTGTGACCCATGGCCCGCACCGTAAACAGCCCGAAACATGCCGCTGACGGCACGGCAACCTCCCCCGCGTACGGTCACGGCATGAGCTCCACCGGCCCCACCCGCCACGTCGTCGTGGTGGGCGCCGGGATGGTCGCGCACCGTTTCGTCGAGAGCCTGCTGAGCCGAGCTGACGACACGTGGCGCGTGACGGTCGTCGGCGACGAGCCGCGCCACCCGTACGACCGCGTCGGGCTGACCTCGTTCTTCGCAGGTGCCGCCGCCGAGGACCTCGAGCTCGACCGGACGCCTCTCGACGACGAGCGCGTGCGTTTCCTCCGCGGGCGCACCGTCACTCGCATCGATCGCGACGCCGCCGAGGTGCTGGTCGACTCCGGCGAGCGCATCGGCTACGACCGTCTCGTGCTCGCGACCGGCTCGTACGCGGCGCGGCTCGCGGTCGACGGCTACGACCACGAGGGCTGCTTCGTCTACCGCACGCTCGACGATGTCGAAGCCCTCGAGGCCTTCGTGCAGCGGCGGTCGGCCGAGCTCGGGCGCCGACTCACCGGCACCGTCATCGGCGGCGGACTCCTCGGGCTCGAAGCCGCCGGGGCGCTCCAGGGACTCGACGTCGACTGCACCGTCGTGCAGTCCTCCGACAGGCTCATGTCGGCTCAGCTCGATCTTCCCGCCGGCGATGCGCTGCGCCGCCTGATCGCAGCACGCGGAATCGGGGTGCGCACCTCGGCGCTGACCACGCGCCTCGACGCGGACCGCAGCGGTCAGGTCGTGGGCCTCGAGTTCCGCGACGGCACGTGGGAGCGCACCGACGTCGTGGTCTTCACCGTCGGCGTCCGCCCGCGCGACGAGCTCGCCCGGGACGCGGGCCTGACCGTCGACCCTCGCGGTGGCGTCGTCATCGACGACCGGTGCGACACCTCGGACGACCGCATCCTCGCGATCGGCGAGGTCGCGAGCTTCGACGGGCAGTGCGTGGGCCTCGTCGCCCCGGGCTACGCGATGGCCGAGGTGGCCGCGACGCGCCTGCTCGGGCTCGAGGCGACCTTCGCCGGGTTCGACGTGTCAACCAAGCTGAAGCTGTCGGGAGTGGATGTCGCGAGCTTCGGCGACGCGTTCGCGCAGACCCCCGGCGCCCTCGACGTCGTCTACGCGGACCCGGTGGCAGGCGTCTACAAGAAGCTCGTGCTCTCGGACGACGCGAAGACCCTGCTCGGCGGCATCCTCGTCGGCGATGCCTCCGCGTACGGGTCGCTGCGCCCGCTCGTCGGCGGCCCCCTCGGCGGCGACCCGGCCGCCTACCTCATGCCCGACGGCGGCGTGGCCGCGCCGACCGGCGAGCTGCCCGACGCCGCCCTCGTCTGCTCGTGCAACAGCATCACGGCAGGAGGCATCCGTTCGGCCGTCCACGACGAGGGCTGCACGGATGTCGCCGCGGTGAAGGCGTGCACGAAGGCCGGCGCCGCGTGCGGGTCATGCGTCCCGATGATCAAGAAGCTCCTCGGAGCCGAGCTCGCGAAGTCGGGCGCGACCGTCAGCAACGCCCTCTGCGAGCACTTCGACATGTCGCGTCGACAGCTCTTCGACGCCGTGCGTGTGTCGGGCCTGACGACCTTCAGCTCGGTCATCGAGCGCTTCGGCTCCGGACGCGGCTGCGACATCTGCAAGCCGGCGCTCGCCAGCATCCTCTCGACCCTCACCGGACGCCACGTGCTCGACGGCGAGAACGCCGCCCTGCAGGACACCAACGACCACGTGATGGCGAACATGCAGAAGGACGGCAGCTACTCGGTCGTCCCGCGCATCCCGGGCGGGGAGATCACTCCCGCGAAGCTGCTCGTGATCGCGCAGGTCGCGCAGGACTTCAACCTCTACACGAAGATCACCGGCGGGCAGCGGATCGACCTCTTCGGCGCCCGGCTGGAACAGCTGCCCGCGATCTGGGGCCGGCTCGTCGAGGCCGGCTTCGAGTCGGGGCACGCCTACGGCAAGTCGCTGCGCACGGTGAAGTCGTGCGTCGGGTCGACCTGGTGCCGGTACGGCGTGCAGGACTCCGTCGGCATGGCGGTGCGCCTCGAGCTGCGGTACCGGGGGCTCCGGGCCCCGCACAAGTTCAAGCTCGGGGTGTCGGGATGCGCGCGCGAGTGCGCCGAGGCGCGCGGCAAGGACGTCGGGGTCATCGCGACCGAGACCGGCTGGAACGTCTACGTCGGCGGCAACGGCGGCTTCACCCCGCGGCACGCGGTGCTGCTCGCCGAGAACCTCGACGACGACGCCCTGCTCACCGCGATCGACCGCTTCCTCATGTACTACATCTCGACCGCCGACCGGCTGCAGCGCACGGCTCCGTGGTTCGAAGACCTCGAGGGCGGGATCGACGGTCTGCGCGCCGTCATCTTCGACGACTCCCTCGGGATCTGCGCCGACCTGGACACCGCGATGGCCCGTCACATCGACGCGTACGAGGACGAGTGGGCGGCGACCCTCGCCGACCCCGACAAGCTGCGGCGGTTCGCCTCGTTCGTCAACGCACCCACGACGCCGGACCCCTCGCTGGCCTACACGGTCGAGCGCGGCCAGCCGCGGCCGGCGACGGCCGGCGAGCGCGCCGACGACCGGGTGCTCATCGCCGGCACGACCCTGGAGGTGCGGCGATGACCCTGGTCAGCGACAGCACGAGCGTGACCGACAGCACGAGCGTCAGCGACAGCACGAGCGTGTCCGACAGCGCGCCCGGCAGCCGCAGCTCGGCCTGGACGCCGGTGTGCCGGCTCGCCGACCTCGAGGTCGAACGCGGCCGTGCGGCGCTGCTCGGCGACCGCCAGATCGCCCTCTTCCTCCTGCACGACGGGAGGGTGCACGCCGCCTCGAACCTCGACCCGTACAGCGGCGCGAACGTCATGTCGCGCGGCATCGTCGGAACCCGCGGCAATGCGCCCACCGTCGCCTCACCCATGTACAAGCAGGTCTTCGATCTGCGGACGGGCGTGTGCCTCGACACCCAGGGCAAGGAGCAGCTCTCCCTTCCCGTGTGGCCCGTCGCCGTCGACGACGGGACGGTCTTCATCCGCGACGGGGGTGTCACATGACCACGATGCTGGGACTCTCGCTCACCGGTCGCCGGGTCGTCTTCGTCGGCGGTGGCGCGGTGGCCGCGCGCCGGCTCGACCGGTTCCTCGCGGAAGGAGCCGATGTCCGCATCGTCTCCCCCGAGCTGGGCGAAGACATGCGTCTCGCGGTGGCCGCCCACGGGTTGGCCTGGGTCGCCCGCGCGGTGCAGGAGGACGACATCGCCGACGCGTGGCTCGTGCACTCGGCGACCGGCATCCCGCGGGTGGATGCTGCCGTCGCAGCGTGGTGCGAATCGCGACGCGTCTTCTGCGTGAACACCTCCGACGGCGCGCACGGCTCGGCACGCCTGACGGCCGAGACGCGCAGCGGCGATGTCCTCGTCGGCGTCGCCTCCGACGCCGGCGTGGACCCGCGCCGGGCCGTGCGCCTCCGCGACGCGATCGCCGCCGCCCTACGGGCCGGGACCCTCCCCCTCCGGCGGCGCCGGCGCGGCGGCGGCCGGGTCGATCTCGTCGGCGGCGGACCGGGGCCGGCCGACCTCATGACGGTGCGTGGCCGGCGCCTGCTCGCCGAAGCGGATGTCGTGGTGGCCGACCGCCTCGGACCGGTCGACGTGCTCCGCGAGCTCGAGCCCGGCGTCGAGGTCATCGATGTCGGGAAACGCCCCGGCCACCACCCCGTGACGCAGGACGAGATCAACGCGCTGCTCGTCGCCCACGCCCGCGCGGGCAAGCGGGTCGTTCGGCTGAAGGGCGGCGATCCCTTCGTCTTCGGACGGGGCGGCGAAGAGGTCGCCGCCTGCCACGCGGCCGGCATCCCGGTCGAGGTCGTCCCCGGCCTCACCAGCGTCGTGTCGGTGCCGCAGGCCGCCGGCATCCCCGTCACCCACCGCGGCGTCTCGGCCGGGCTCCACGTGGCCAACGGCCAGGGCGCGATCTCGGCCGCGACGCGGGCGGCGCTCGGCGACGACGCGATCACGACGGTCGTGCTCATGGGAGTCGCCGCGCTGCCGCGCATCGTCGAGGCCGCCCGCGCCGCGGGGGCGCCCGGCCGGCGACCGGTCGCGATCGTCGAGCGGGGACACACGCCGCAGCAGCGGACCACCCGGTCCACGCTCGACACCGTGCTCGCGGATGCCGCAGCCGCCGAGGTGTCGAACCCCGCGGTCATCGTGATCGGCGAGGTCGCTCGGGCGGGCCTGCTGCTCGCCCCGGTCGAGGAGCAGGAGCGCGTCATCCGGTGAACCAGTCCGTCCGTCCCGCGCTCTCGGCCGCCCTCGGCGGCTGCACGGTCGTCATCGCCGTCGACCGGCGATCGACCGAGCTCGCGACGGCGCTGGAACGGCACGGGGCGACGGTGCGCCACGCTCCGGCGCTGAGCATCGTGCCGCACATCGACGACGAGGCGCTCATCTCCGCGACGAGGTCGCTGATCGCCGACCCGCCGGATGTCGTCGTCGTCACGACCGGCGTGGGCTTCCGGGGCTGGATGGAGGCGGCCGACGAGGCGGGACTGCTCGACGACCTGCACGACGCGTTCGCCTGTGCTCAGATCGTCGCGCGAGGACCCAAGGCCCGCGGCGCGATCCAGCAGGCGGGCCTGACGGCCGACTGGGTCGCCGAGTCGGAGACGTCGGGAGAGCTCGGCGAGTTCCTGCTGGCCGAAGGTGTGCGCGGCCGCCGGGTCGCCGTGCAGCATCACGGATCGGGCGCCGACGGTCTCGACGAGCTGTTCACGGGCGCGGGGGCGGACGTCGTCAGCCTGACCGTCTACCGGTGGGGTCCGCCACCGGATCCGGCGGCGGTCGCGCGCTCCGTCGTCGCGACGGCGCAGGGCGAGGTCGACGCCGTGCTCTTCACCTCGGCCCCGGGCGCGGCCGAATGGATCGCGACGGCTCGGCGGGAGGGCGTCCTCGACGAGATCGTGCGGCGAGCCGGTTCCCGCCGCCTGCTGCTCGCGGCGGTCGGACCCATCACCGCGGCCCCCATCCGCAGCGCCGGTGCAGAGCCGCTCATCGCCGAGCGCGGCCGGCTCGGATCGCTCGTTCGTGCCGTCGTCACCCACTTCGGCGGCGGACATGCACCCTCGCTCCCGACCCCGGCCGGACGCTTCGAGCTGCGGAGCGCGGCTGCGGTGCTCGACGGGCGCGTCATCCCCCTCTCGCCCACCTCGACGCTCATCCTCGAGGCGCTGTTCGCCGCCGAGGGCGGTGTGGTGGCGCGCGCCGATCTGCAACAGATCCTGCCCCGGTCGGCATCGGGCGAGCACGCCCTCGACGTCGCGATCGCGCGCACGCGTGAGGCGCTGGGCTGGCCGACACTCATCCGGACCGTCGTCAAACGCGGCTACCGGCTCGACCTCACGCCGACGGGGACGACCTCATGACACCGGTGCTCATCGCCTGCTCTCACGGAACCAGTTCCCTCGAGGGACGCGCGGCCATCGCGGGTGTCGTCGCGCGGGTGCGGGGGATGCTTCCGGGCGTCCGCGTCGAGGAGGCGTTCGTCGACGTGCAGGAGCCCGAGATCGATGCCGTCGTGGCCGAGGTGCCGGCGGGTGCGGCATCCGTCGTCGTGCCGCTGCTGCTCTCGACCGGATTCCACACGCGCGTCGACATCGCCCGCGCCGTGGCTGCCGCACCCGGCCCGTGCGTCGCCACACCGGCGCTCGGGCCGCACGACCTGCTCGCCGGTCTGCTCGCCGAACGGCTGCGCGCCGCGGGGCTGAGTCCGGACGCCGCGACCACGGGCACAGATGCGGTCGTGCTCGCAGCGGCGGGATCGTCCGATCCGGCCGCCGAGGTCGACGTTGCCGCGATGGCCGAGCTGCTGGCCGCACGCCTGGGCCTCCCGGTGTCGGTGGGCTTCGCCGCGGGCGCGGGTGTGCGCATCGGTGCGGCCGTGACCGCGGCCCGGGCGTCGGGCGCGTCCCGCGTGTTCGCCGCCAGCTACGTACTGGCGCCCGGCCACTTCGCGGGCGTCATCGCCGCCGCCGGCGCCGACGTCGTCACCGAACCGCTGGCGCCCGACGACGCGGTGGCCGCCGTCGTGGTCGAGCGTTACCGCGCGGCGCTGGTCTGAGGCCCGTCGCTCGTCGGCGCCGTCAGCTTCCGGCGACCGCCCAGGCGGCGAGGGCGGCGACGAGGGTGCGGTGGCCCGAGGCCTCGAAGGCGCGGGCGTCGTGACCGAGCACATCGACGGCGATGCGCCCGCCGCCGAACTCGCGGACCCAGGCCGCGGCCTCCTTGGCGTCGTCTCCCTCGTGCCACGCGACGACGGTGCGCCGGCCGAGCCGCTGCAGCGCGCAGTAGCGCTCGTCGTGCGTGTGGAACGTGGTCGGCACCTCGACGGGAACGGCCTCGGGCTCGACCTGCACCGTCATCTCCCCCGCCTCCGGGTGGTATGAGAGCCCCGGCAGCCAGATCGCGCCCAGTGCCGGCGCCCACTCCGGGTAATCGCGCAGCGACGAGACCGCCGAGTGGATGGCCAGCACCCCGATGCCGCGTTCGAGCGCTGCCGCGAAGCCCGCCACCGACGCGGGCGGAGCCCCGCGGGGCACGCTGCTGCCGCCCCGCCACGGATCGCCGGCGCAGACGACGACGAGGTCGAATCCGTCGAGGCTGGCCATGCCCTGGTCGACGTCGTCGGAGACCGCGACATCCCAGTCCCGGTGGCGGAGGATGTCGGCGACCTGCGCGCCGACCTCGGCGAACGGATGCCACGGGTCGGCGTAACGCCCCGACCCGGTGAGTACCAGTGCTCGATGTGCCATGCCGGTGTCCCTTCGCGCGCGTGCTCCCACCGTAGAGCCGAAGTGCGGCCCACCGCAGACGGATTGCGGATGCCCGGCCCCTGTGTCACCGCGGGCGCGGCGCCTCTCGCGGGGTCAGGAGGCCGTGAGCTCTCCCGGGCGGAGCCCCAGCATCGCCTCGACCGCGGTCGACATGAGGCGGATGCGCGAGTCGGCGTCGCGCCACGACACCAGCGCATGGGCGTTGAGCCCGTCGATCATTCCGAGCACCTGCGCGGCGACGGCCGCCGGATCGTCGACGCGGAACGCACCGGCGCGCGCACCGTCGCGGACGATGCCCTCGAGGAACCCGGTCCACGCGTCCATCTGGGCGCGCACCCTCTCGGCGAGCGCTTCGTTGCGCCGCCCGAGCGCCCACGACTGCACCCACACGAGAGTGACGTCCGACCGCGTGCCGTCGAGCAGCGTGACCAGAAGGTCGCGGACGACCGCGACCAGGTCGGACCGCCCCGACCGCAGTCGTTCCAGGTCGACGAGCTCGGCCCCGACGATGGAGTCGAAGGCGGCGGCGACGACGTCGTCCATGCTCGGCGCGTGGTGCGCCACGAGCGCCGGCCCCACACCGACCTCACTCGCGACGGCGCGCAGCGTGAGAGCGTTCAGCCCCTGAGTCCTCGCGATGCGCTCGGCGGCGGCGGCGATCTGCCCGCGCCGCTGCTCGCCGCTCAGCCGTGACCGGCCCGCCTGATCCTTTGACGCCATGCCGGCCAGTCTGTACGCTTCCGAGAAATTGATCAAATGATCAACTACTCGGGAGGATCACGATGGCCTGGAGGATGCCGGCTGAGGGCGCGCCGCACGAGCGCACATGGATGGCGTTCCCGCGCGTCGGATTCACCCTGGGTGAGACGGATGCCGAACGCGCCGAGGGGTACGCCGCGTGGACGGCCGTCGCCCACGCCGTGGCCGAGTTCGAACCCGTGTCGATGCTCGTCGACCCGACCGAGACCGCCCGCGCGCGCGACCTCCTCGGCGGCGCCATCGAGCAGCACGAGACGCCGGTCGACGAGTTCTGGATGCGCGACCACGGCCCCACCTTCGTCGTCGACGACGATCGTCCGGGCGTCCTCGGTGCCGTGGACTGGATCTTCAACGGATGGGGCGCACCCGACTGGGCCGACTGGCGCCTCTCGGCCGAGCACGCCCGCCTCGTCGCCGCCGCCGTCGGCGCGGAGCTCGTCAGCTCGGTGCTCGTGAACGAGGGCGGCGGCATCCACGTCGACGGCGCCGGCACGGTGCTCCTCACCGAGACGGTCCAAAGGGATCCTCGACGAAACCCCTTCGCCGACCGGGCTCGTGTCGAGGCGGAGATGCTCCGTACGCTCGGCGCCGGCACGGCGATCTGGCTGCCTCGCGGCCTCACTCGCGACTACGACGAGTTCGGCACGAACGGTCACGTCGACATCGTCGCGACCTTCGCGGCACCCGGGCGCGTACTGCTGCACGCGCAGCCCGACCCGGCGCATCCCGACCACGCCGTCATGCCCGAGATCCGCGCAGCGCTCGAGGCGGCCACGGATGCCGCCGGGCGGGCCCTCGAGATCACCGAGCTCCCCGCTCCCGCGCAGCTGCGCGACGACGAGGGCTTCGTCGACTTCAGCTACGTGAACCATCTCGTCGTCAATGGAGGGGTGATCGCCTGCGGGTTCGGCGACCCCGCGGCCGACGACCGTGCCCGCGGCATCCTCGCCGACGCCTATCCCGGTCGCCGCGTCGTGACGGTCGATGCGCGCCCGCTCTTCGCGCGAGGCGGTGGCATCCACTGCATCACACAGCAGCAACCGGCCCTCGCCCCGCACTCCCGGGTCGACTCGCCGCTCTCTGCGGATGCCGGTCCCGCCGGATCCGCACTCTCCGGCGACCGGACGGGCGGGAGAGGCGAGTGATCGAGGTCAGCGAGGCGAGCATCGCCGAGCTCGGGGCGGCGCTCGCGAGCGGAGAGACGACCGCGGTCGAGCTCGCCCGGGCCTACCTCGCCCGCATCGACGCCTTCGACGGCCCCGGCACCGCCACGGCGCTGAACGCGGTCGTGGTCCGAAACCCGGACGCCCTCGACGAAGCCGCCGAATCCGATGCCCGCCGAGCCCGCGGCGAGGCTCGCGGCGCGCTCGACGGCATCCCCTACACGGCGAAGGACAGCTACCTCGTGCGCGGACTCACCGCCGCCGCCGGAAGCCCCGCCTTCGCGGAGCTCGTCGCGCAGCGCGACGCCTTCACCATCGAGCGGCTGCGGGAGGCCGGGGCCATCTGCCTCGGACTGACCAACATGCCCCCGATGGCCAACGGCGGCATGCAGCGCGGGCTCTACGGCCGGGCCGAGAGCCCGTACAACGCCGACTACCTCACGGCGCCGTTCGCGTCGGGCTCTTCGAACGGCTCAGGTACGGCGACAGCCGCGAGCTTCGCCGCCTTCGGCCTCGGCGAGGAGACCTGGTCGAGCGGGCGCGGACCCGCCTCCCACAACGCCCTGTGCGCCTACACCCCGTCCCGCGGCGTCATCTCGGTGCGGGGCAACTGGCCGCTCGTGCCGACCATGGACGTCGTCGTGCCGCACACCCGCACGATGGCCGACCTGCTCGCCGTCCTCGAGGTCGTCGTCGCCGACGACACCGAGCCGCGCGGAGACTTCTGGCGCACGCAGCCCTGGGTCGAGCTGCCCGCAGCCTCGGCCGTCCGCCCGGAGCGCTACGCCGACCTCGCCGTCGCCGACGCCGTAGCAGCCCGCTCCGCTCTGGCGGGTCGCCGCCTCGGCATCCCCCGCATGTACATCGGCGCCGATCCGGATGCCGGCACCGCCGACTCCCCCGGCATCGGCGGGCCGACCGGTCGCCGCCTCGAGACCCGGGCGGGTGTCATCGAGCTGTGGCGGACGCTCCGCGCCGAGCTCGAGGCCGCCGGCGCCGAGGTGGTCGAGACCGACTTCCCCGTCGTGTCGCGCTACGAGAACGACCGGCCCGGCGCCGGGTCGATCGCGACGAACGGACGCGTGAGCGCGGAGTACCTGCGTCACGAGATCGTCGATCTGTCGGCGTGGGCGTGGGACGACTTCCTGCACGCCAACGGCGACCCCGCCCTCCCCGGCCTCGCGGGCGTCGACGGTGCGCAGATCTTCCCGCACCCCGCGGGCGCCCTGCCCGACCGCTACGACGGTTTCGACGACGACATCGCGGAGTACCCCGCCTGGGTCAGGGATCACCCCGGCGCGGAGCTCACCGACATCCCCCACCTCGAGGCGGGCCTCCGTGGTCTCGAGCAGACGCGCCGCGTCGACCTCGAGGACTGGATGGATGCCGCCGGCCTCGACGCCGTCGTCTTCCCCGCCGTCGCCGACATCGCTCCGGCCGACATGGACGTGAACGCCGCCTCGGCCGACATCGGATGGCGCAACGGCACCTGGATCGCCAACGGCAACCTCGCGATCCGCCACCTCGGCATCCCGACGGTAACGGTTCCCATGGGACTCCTCCCCGACATCCGGATGCCGGTGGGCCTGACCATCGCCGGGCGCGCGTACGACGACAGCGCGCTCCTGCACCTGGCCGCCGCGATCGAGGCTCTCGCCCCACGCCGGGTCGCGCCGCCCCGCACTCCCCCGCTCACCTGAAGCCCGACCGCGAGCCACGGCCCCGCCGCTCGCGCCCACCGAACTACCCTCGACGCAAGGAGGACCCATGACCGAGCGCTTCCCCGCCCGCATGCACGACGTGACCGATGAGACCCGCGCGATCGTCGACCTCGTGCTCGAGTACTCGCGAGGCCGGCTCCTGGCCGAGAACACCCCGCTCGACAAGCCGCTGCCCCCGTCGGAGCTGCAGCGGCTGGCCGGGCGGACGATCGACGCCGACGGGATCGGCGCACGCAAGGCCATCGGCGTCTTCGAGCACATCCTCGCCCCCTCCTGCATCTCGACAGACGATCCGCGGTACCTCTCCTTCATCCCGAGCGCCCCGTCGAAGGCGGCGGCCGCGTTCGATCTCGTCGTCTCGGCGAGCGCCCTCTACGGCGGGTCATGGCTCGAGGGCGCCGGTGCCGTGCACGCCGAGAACGAGGTGCTGCGCTGGCTCGCCGACGAGTTCGGCCTGCCGACCGGTGCGGGCGGCGTCTTCGTGCAGGGCGGCACCCTGGGCAACCTCTCGGCGCTCGTCGCCGCGCGTGAGACCGCGCGCGCCCGCGGCATCCGTCCCGATCGATGGCGCGTGGTCTGCAGCGCCGAGGCTCACTCGTCGATCGCCTCGGCGGCGCGCGTCATGGACGTCGAGGTCGTCGCGGTGCCGGTCGCCGACGACGGCGTGCTGCGCGGCGAGGCGGTCCGCGCCGCCCTCGCCGAGCACGGCGAGAGCGTGTTCGCCGTCGTCGCCACGGCCGGCTCGACCAACTTCGGCATCGTCGACGACATCGCCTCGGTGTCGGCCGTCACGCGCGAGCACGGCGTGTGGCTGCACGTCGACGGCGCGTACGGCCTCGCCGCGATGCTCTCACCGGTCGCCCGCCACCGCTTCGCGGGGGTCGAGCACGCCGACTCGGTCATCGTCGATCCCCACAAGTGGCTGTTCGCGCCGTTCGACGCGTGCGCGCTGATCTACCGCGATCCCGAACTCGGCCGCCGCGCTCACACGCAGCACGCCGAATACCTCGACACGCTCACCGAGACCGGTGACTGGAGCCCCTCCGACTACGCCGTGCACCTCACCCGCCGCCCGCGCGGACTTCCGCTCTGGTTCTCGCTGGCCACCTACGGCACCGACGTCTACCGCGATGCGATCACCCGATCGATCGAGCTGGCCGAGCGCATCGCGGCCGAGATCGAGCGTCGCGACGAGGTGACCCTCGTGCGGCGCCCGCAGCTCGGCGTCGTCGTCTTCGAGCGGGTGGGGTGGGAGCGGGCGGACTACGCGCGGTGGTCGTCGGACCTGCTCGAGCGCCAGCACGCGTTCGTCACCCCGAGCAGTCACGCGGGGCGCACGAACGCCCGTTTCGCGATCCTCAACCCGCGGACCACGTTCGACGACCTCACCGGCATCCTCGACACGATGAGGTGATCGGCGCTTCCGGCGGGGCGGAAGAATGCGTCGCCGGAGGACCCACGACGGGTACTGGATCCTATGGTCTGACCACATCTAGAATGATGTCGTGAACGTAATCGAGAACTCGAAACTGACCGTCGTCGGAGCCGGTGCCGTGGGCGCCAGCGTCGCATATGCCGCCCTCATCCGCGGGTCCGCCCGTCATGTCGCCCTGTACGACATCGCGGCCGAGCGGGTCGAGGCGGAAGCCCTCGACCTCGCACACGGGTCGCAGTTCATCGGAGCGAGCGACATCGTCGGAAGCTCGGACGTCTCGGTGGCCGCCGGCTCGCATGTCGTCGTCATCACCGCGGGGGCCAAGCAGGAGCCCGGGCAGACCCGCACCGAACTGGCCGGCGTCAACGCGCGCATCATCCGCGGGATGATCCCGCAGCTCCTCGAGGTCGCTCCCGACGCCGTCTACGTCATCGTGACGAACCCCTGCGACGTGCTCACGGTCGTCGCCGCCGGGGTGGCGGATCTGCCGCGGCAGCGCATCTTCTCCTCCGGCACCGTGCTCGACACCTCGCGCCTGCGCTGGAAGCTCGCGCAGCGCGCCGGCGTCTCCACGAGCAGCGTCCACGCGTACATCGTGGGCGAGCACGGCGACACCGAGTTCCCGCTGTGGTCGAGCGCCACGATCGGAACGGTGCCGATCCTCGAGTGGGAACGGCCGGGCCACCCGCGCATGACGCTGGACGAGCTCGACCAGATCGCCGCCGACGTCCGCGATGCCGCCTACACGGTCATCCGCGGCAAGGGCGCCACCAACTACGCGATCGGGCTGTCGTCGGCCCGCATCGTCGAGGCGATCCTGCAGGACCAGCACGCCGTCCTGCCGGTCAGCACCGTGCTCGACGGCTTCGCGGGGGTCGACGGCGTCGCCCTGTCGGTGCCCTCGGTCGTGAGCGCGTCGGGCGCCGTCCCCATCCCGAACACCCCCATGTCCGAGAACGAACGGATGCAGCTGCGCGCCTCCGCCGATGCCCTTCGCGGGGTCATCGGCGCCGTGCGCAGCTGAGAGGCACGATCATGTGGACCCAGACCGTAGACCCGCTCGGCACCCCGTGGCTGTCGGCCCTCGTCGCCGCGGTGCCGATCATCATCTTCCTCGTCTGCCTCGTCGCCCTGAAGCTCTCCGGCATCCTCGCCGCCGGCATCGCGGTCGTCGCGGAGGTGGTCGTCGCCCTCTTCGTGTTCGGCATGCCCGCCTCGGCCGTCGGCGGCGCAGGCCTGTTCGGTCTGCTCAGCGCGATCTGGCCGATCGCCTACATCATCGTGATGGCGGTCTGGCTCTACAAGATCGCCGTCGCGAGCGGCCGGTTCGCCGTCATCCGCTCGTCGATCGCCCTCGTCTCACCCGACCAGCGCCTGCAGGTGCTGCTGATCACCTTCGCCTTCGGCGCGTTCCTCGAGGGTGCCGCGGGGTTCGGGGTGCCCATCGCCATCTGTGCGGCGATGCTCGTGCAGCTCGGGTTCAAGCCGGTGAAGGCGGCCATGCTCAGCCTCGTGGCCAACCTCGCAGCCGGAGCCTACGGCGCCATCGGCATCCCGGTGATCGTCGGCGCGCAGGTGAGCGGTCTCGAGGTGGCGGACCTGTCGCGGATGCTCGTGCTCATCCTGCAGCCGCTGACGCTCCTCATCCCCTTCCTGCTCGTGATGATCCTCGACGGATGGCGGGGGCTGCGCGAGACCTGGCCGGCAACGGTGCTGCTCACCCTCGTGTTCAGCGGCAGCCAGGCGGCCGTGCTGATGTTCCTGGGCCCGGAGCTCGCGGCCATCGTCCCGGGCCTTCTCGGGATGCTCGCCCTCGCGGGGCTCCGTCTGGTCTGGCAGCCCGCGCACATCTTCCGCGAGAACGGCGCGACCGCCCCGGCCGAGGAGCGCCACACCGCACGCGAGGTCATCGCGGCGTGGAGTCCGTTCTACATCCTGACCGTGCTCGTGTTCGTCTGGAGCATCCCCGCCTTCAAGGCGCTCTTCCTCCCCGGCGGCGCGTTGAGCTGGGCCGTCGTCAACGTCCCGATCCCCGGCGTCTTCGGCCAGGTCACCACCGCCGGCGGCGTGCTCGCGCAGACCACGTGGAGCTGGACGCCGATCAACGCCACGGGAACGGCGATCCTGCTCGCGGTGCTGGTCACCTTCGCCACGACGAAGGCGCTGACGGGCCGGATGCTCCGGGATCAGTTCGCGCAGACGTTGCGGGAACTCTGGCGGGCGCTGCTGCTGATCGCGCTGATTCTCGTCCTGGCCAACATCGCGAACCTCTCGGGCGGCTCGGCGAGCATCGGCAGCGCACTGGCCGGCGCCGGGCCCCTGTTCCCGCTGTTCGCCCCGGTCATCGGCTGGATCGGCGTGTTCCTCACCGGATCGGTCGTCAACAACAACACGCTCTTCGGTCAGCTGCAGGCCACGACCGCCGATCGGATCGGCATCGACCCGACGCTCTTCGTCGGAGCCAACACCGCGGGAGGTGCGGCGGCGAAGGTCATCTCGCCGCAATCGATCGCGATCGCCGCCGGCGCGGTCGGGCTGTCGGGTCGCGAGAGCGAGATCCTCCGGGCGTCGATCTTCTACAGCCTGGGCATGCTGGCGTTCATCAGCGTCTGGACGTTCGTCCTGTCGCAGCTCGGCTCGATCTAGACCGCGGAGAACACGGATGCCGGCGAGCGCTCAGCTCGCCGGCATCCGTTCGCGTGTCGGAGGGTGCGGTCAGCCGGTGACGGCGATGCGCTGCTCGTCGCCGGTCGCCGACACGAGCACCAGCTCGCCCGGCCGGTCATCGTCCGAGACCTCGCCGACCCCGAGCACGCTGAGGCGAGGCGCGTAGTCCATCGTGCACACCTGGTCGGCGGGTGCAGCGGCCTCGACGACGCGGACCTCCCCGGCCGGCGTGAGCTCGACGGTGTCGAACACCGGCGGACAGCTCGATGATCCGTAGGTCAGCAGCACGAGGCCGCCGTCGTCGAACCATCCGGCCGACGGCAGCATGTCGGCGACCTCGCCCGCGGCGGGCGGCACGAACCCGGGGATGCCGTCGAGGTCGGTGTCGCCCGCGAAGGCTCCGGTGATCACGATCTCGACGTCCTGCGACGGGTCGACGCCCTCGGGCAGCGACACGAACGATGCTCGCGGCACGTAGTCGCGCGTGCAGGCCTCGCCCTGCTCGGTGATCTCCACGGTCACGGTCTGCCCCGACGCCGTCGCCTCGCCGGCCACCGGCTGGCACGACGAACTGCCGTACGTCACGACGCCGATCGCCCGGCCGCCGTCGAGCCACGCGGCATCCAGCTCGGCGTCGCTCTGCGGGGCGGCGGTGTCGGTCTCGGGGGCGCCCGGGGTGTCACCGGCGCCGGGAGACGTGGCGCAGCCGGCCAGCCCGAGGGCGGCGAGCACCAGCAGCGCGGTCGCCGCCGTCGTCGTTCGTGTCGTCATGGGAGTCATCCTTCCGTCGCTGGTGTGAGAGTGTCACGAGCACCGCGTTCGTCTCAGATGTACCACGACCGCTTCGGCGCGCGCCGTCACTGCAGGGCGGAGGTCAGGCGCGCGAGGTTGTCGAGCACCGTCGAGCGCAGCGGCTGCTTCATCCACTCCTCGAGCGTCAGCTCGCGCGAGAGCGACCGGTACTGGTCCTCGACCCGGCGGAGCTGCGCGATGAACTCCTCGCCGCGCACGAGCATGGAGATCTCCAGGTTGAGACCGAACGAGCGCATGTCCATGTTGCTCGAGCCGATGATGGCGACGTCGTCGTCGATCGTCAGGCTCTTGGTGTGCAGGATGTAGGGCTTGGGGTACATCCAGATCTTCACGCCGGCGCGCAGCAGGGCCTCGTAGTAGCTGCGCTGGGCGTGGTAGACCATGGCCTGATCGCCCTCTTCGGAGACGAACAGCTCGACCTGCAGGCCGCGCTGGCACGCCGTCTGCACCGCGAGCAGCAGCCCCTCGTCGGGCACGAAGTAGGGGCTGACGATGATGACGCGCTTCTGCGCAGCGAACAGCAGGGCGGTGAAGAGCTTGAGGTTGTTCTGGAACTCGAAGCCCGGTCCCGACGGGACGATCTGGCAGTCGAGGTCGCCCGGTCCGCTCTCGAGCTCGAACAGGCCCACGTCTTCCGAGGGCGCCGATCCGGTCTCGCTGTACCAGTCCGAGAGGAAGACCGCGTCGATGCTCGCCACCACGGGGCCCTGCACGCGAACCATCAGGTCGACCCAGTGCAGGCCGCGCTTGATGTTCTTCTTCAGGTTGTAGGTCGAATCGGTCATGTTCTGCGAGCCGGTGAACGCCACGGTCCCGTCGATGACGATCAGCTTGCGGTGGTTGCGGAGATCGGGCCGCTGGTACTTCCCGCGCAGGGGTTGAACGGGAAGCATGTGATGCCAGTCGGCCCCCATCGCCGAGAGCCGCTTGACAGTGTCCCGGTAGAACGGCTTGCCGCGGTTGGCCCAGTAATCCAGCAGCACCCGCACGGTCACCCCGCGCGCGGCGACTTCCTCGAGCGCGGCGAAGAAGACCTCCGTGGTCTTGTCGGACTGCAGGATGTAGAACTCGACGTGCACGTAGCGTTCGGCCCGGCGCACCTCCTCGGCCATCCGGCGGATGCTCTCCTCGTAGTCCGAGATGATCTCGGCGCCGTTGTCACCGGCGAGCGGCATCGCGCCGAGGTTGCGGTTGAGCGTGACCACCGACGTGAACCACGCGGGCGCGTCGGGTCGCAGCGTCCCGAAGTCGAGTCCCTCGCTGGTCTCGCGGATGTACTGGTTGATCTCGCGCTGCATCCGCCGGCGCTTGCGCGGCAGGCGCGGGTTGCCGATGAGCAGGAAGAGGAAGACGCCGACGAACGGGATGAAGTAGATCGCGAGCAGCCACGCCATCGCCGCGGTGGGCCGGCGGTTTCGCGGAACCACGATGACCGCTGTGATGCGGATGATCAGGTCGGCGATGAAGACCAGGACGAGCCACCAGCCGGGGAATTCGTACGCGGTGAACTCGATGGTCACGCCGCCCCTCCGATCTGGTCGGAATCAGCGTATCGGGCGCGACCGCTCATCCCGGAGGCTCAGGGGGCGGTGCGGTCGGGCGCGGGTGCGGCGAGCCCTCGGGCCGCACGCTCCTCGGCCTCGATCTTCGCGTACGCCCGGCGCTCGGTACGGTCCATGCGCAGGATGCCGCGGAGGATGAACACGAAAAGCACCGAGACCACGAGGGTCGGCAGCAGCGACCAGATGACCGCGCTCACGTATTCGTCCATGTCTCCTATCGTACGTGGCCCCGCTGATGGAAAGCCCAGTCGGGCAGGTGACCGATCTGCGCGAACGACAGGAGGATCTCGGCGAGGCCGTGATCGGGGTCGATCTCGAGCGCGCGCCGCGCGTACGACGCGGCATGCGTGGAACGGCCCAGCGCCCACGACAGCCACGCGCACAGCGACAGCGCCCCGGGTCGCAGCCGGCGGGGAGCGAGAGCCGCGATCTCGCGCGTCACGCCGAGGGCGGAGAGCAGGCGATCGGGATCGGGCCTGTCTCCGTCGCCCCACATGATGCTCCCCAGCTGTTCGGGGTAGTCCTCGCCGTCCTCCCATCGGCGCTGGGCCTCGAGAGCATCGCCACCTCGGCGCGCGTCGGTGGCCCACTGCACGAGGGCGACGTCGCGCAGTGATGGTCGCGAGAAGCACCACACGAGCAGCGCGACCACGAGCGGCTCGAGCTCGGCGGGGTCGCCGGTCAGCACCCGCTCGAACAACCGCGGTGGATCATCGAGCTCGCACGCGGCGGCGAGCGCGGCGGGATCGACCGTGCCGCCGGCCGCGGGGTCGCGGGACTGACGCCGACCGCCGCCCACGCGCGGGATGCCGCACAGCACCGCGACCGCGGTCTCGAGAGAGCGGAGGGCGCCGCCCACGACACGACGCTCGGCGGCGGTGCGCCGCGGGAGCTCGGCACCAGAGGTGTGATCCCCGGTCACCTGCGCCCCGGGCTCCGGGGCGCAGTGCCGGGTGGCGGCCCGCACGATCTCCTCGATGGACCGCCCGCCGCGCGGGCAGGCGGCGTCGAGGTGCGAGCCCCACCCGTCAGCCGCGACGGTCAGCAGGTCGACGACTCGGACGCCGCAGGCGTCGGCAGCGCGACCCAGCGCGGCGAGGACCGCGGCCCCGGGCAGCCCCTCCGCGGCCGACTCGGGCGAGTAGACGATCGCCGTCAGGGCGTCGGCATCCGGGATGCGGCACACCATCCCCACGACCGTCGCTGCGGCGCTGTCGAGGTCGGCGAGCGCGCCGGTGGGCAGGTCGACACGCATCGCGCCGAGGCTGCGCGTGCCCGCGAACGGCACCACGACGAGGCTGCGGGTCGGGTTGAACCCGAGCAGGTGAGGGACGAGAGAGAGGAAGTGCGCGGCATCCGCGGCGCGAACGGTCGTGGTCATGCAGACCAGGCTGGCGCCGGGCGCACCGGCGCAGACCCCGAGCGGTTCGGTATGTGGAAACCCACCAGCCTGGGCCTGCGGCGCAGGAACCGCCGGCGGTTACTTGACCAGCGGGAAAAGGATGGTCTCGCGGATGCCGAGCCCGGTGATCGCCATCAGGAGGCGATCGATGCCCATGCCCATGCCACCGGTCGGCGGCATCCCGTGCTCGAGGGCGCGGAGGAACTCCTCGTCGACGCGCATCGCCTCGTCGTCGCCGCGCGCGGCGAGCTTCGCCTGCTCGACGAAGCGCTCACGCTGGATGACGGGGTCGACGAGCTCGGAGTAGCCGGTCGCCAGCTCGAAGCCGCGGACGTAGAGGTCCCACTTCTCCACGACACCCGCGATCGAGCGGTGCTCGCGCACCAGCGGCGACGTGTCGACGGGGAAGTCCATGACGAAGGTGGGCCGCTCGAGGCCGCCCTTGACGAAGTGCTCCCAGAGCTCTTCGACGAGCTTGCCGTGCGTCGCGACCTTCTCCGGGACGACGACCCCCACCTCGGCGGCGAGCTCCTGGAGCTCCGCGAGTGAGGTCTCGGGCGTGATCCGGCGACCGGCGGCCTCTGACAGCGAGTCGTACATCGAGATGCGGTCCCACTGGCCGCCGAGGTCGAACTCGGTGCCGTCGGCCCACGTGACCGTCGTCGATCCCGCGACGGCGACGGCGGCGTTCTGGATGAGCTCCTGCGTCAGATCGGCGATGCCGTTGTAGTCGCTGTAGGACTGGTAGGCCTCGAGCATCGCGAACTCGGGGCTGTGCGTCGAGTCGGCGCCCTCGTTGCGGAAGTTCCGGTTGATCTCGAACACGCGGTCGATGCCGCCGACGACGGCGCGCTTGAGGAAGAGCTCGGGCGCGATGCGCAGGTAGAGCTCCGTGTCGAACGCGTTCGAGTGCGTCACGAACGGACGGGCGGCCGCGCCGCCGTGCTGCACCTGCAGCATCGGGGTCTCGACCTCGAGGAAGCCGTGCTCGTCGAAGGTGCGACGCAGCGACGCGTTGACCTTGGCCCGCGCGACGACGGTCTCCCGCGCGGTGTCGCGCACGATGAGATCGAGGAAGCGCGAGCGCACGCGGCTCTCCTCGCTCAGCTCGGAGTGCAGGTTCGGCAGCGGCAGGAGGGCCTTCGACGCGATCTGCCAGCTGCTCACCATGATCGACAGCTCGCCGCGGCGGCTCGAGATGACCTGGCCGGTGACCGACACGTGGTCGCCCAGGTCGACGAGCTCCTTCCACGCCTGAAGCGACTCGTCGCCCACCTCCGCCAGCGAGACCATCGCCTGGATGCGGCTGCCGTCGCCCGACTGCAGCGACGCGAAGCAGAGCTTGCCGGTGTTGCGGCTGAACACGACGCGGCCCGCGACGGACGCGGTGACACTGGTCTCGGCACCGGCCTCGAGGTCGGCGTAGCGCGCACGCAGCGCCGGGATGGTGTCGGTGACGGCCACGGCGACGGGATACGCGCCGCCGGCGGCATCCGATCGCTCGGTGAGCAGCCGCTCGCGCTTGGCGAGGCGCACGGCCTTCTGCTCGATGACGTCGTCGGCGTCGTCGGTGGGGTGCACGGGCGCGTCGCTCATGGCAGAAAAACTCCTCGGGATTCGACGTGCCAGTCTACCGAGCGCGCCGCGGGTGCTTCGCGATACACCCGTCGGACCGCTGGTGCTGATGGCGCCTCGGTGGCGGCGTGGGGCCACTCCAGCACCACCGGTCCGACGAATGTGCACCCGACGCGCCGCCGGCGGTGCCGATCCGTCCGGCTACGCGACAGGTCCGCGGGCGACGCGCAGGCCGACGTCGTCGTGCCGGCTGTCGGGACGGGCCCCGCGGCGCGTTCCGGCGCGCACCGATCCGGGCGCGTCGGCGAACCCCCCGCCGCGGAACACCCGGTCGCGTGATCCGGTGTCGGGCGCGAACAGATCCCAGCACCACTCCGAGACGTTGCCGAGCGTGTCGAAGAGGCCGAAGAGGTTGGGATGCCGACCCCCGACCGGCTGCGGCGACGAGAGGTTGTCGGCCGCCGTCCAGGCGATCTCGGCGAGCGGTCCGTACTGCGCAGCCCCCGAGCCCGCGCGACACGCGTACTCCCACTCCAGCTCGGTCGGCAGCCGGTACCCGTCGGAGTCGTCGTACCAGCGGACCTCGTCGCCATCGACGGCGTAGGCGGCATCGAGCCCCTCCCACTCCGACAGCGCGTTGCAGAAGCGCACCGCCCGCAGCCACGACACCGCCACGGCCGGACGACGCGGGTGCACAGCCGTGACCCCGAGCACCTCGCCGAGCTGTTCTTCCGTGACCGGGTACACGCCGATCTCGAACGCCGCCACGCGCGGACCGCGACGCGCCCCCGGAACGGGCAGCTCGCCCGCCGGGATGCGGGCGAGTTCGACGTCGCTCACAGCAGCTCGTCGTCGGGGGCGGCGCCGCGACCCGCGGCCGTCAGCGCACGCTCGACCGTCGAGTGCACGAGCGTCGAGAGGAAGCGGCCGGGCGCCGGCACACCGGCATCCTCGAGCAGCGCGGCCGACTGCTGCACGATCGACGCCGCGAACTGCGTCGCCGTCGCGATCGCCTCGCCGTAGGCCGGTCGGTCGGAGTCGGCGACCACGACGGGCTCGCAGCCGAGCTCGACCGCGAGCGCCTGTCCGATCGGCAGAACGGCGGCCGGTGCCGTCACGGCGGCGTACGCGCCCGCGAGCTGACGCAGGTCGAGGGTCGAGCCGGTGAAGGCGATGGCGGGGTGAACGGCGAGCGGGATTGCTCCGCGCGCGGCCGCCGGCGCGAGGACGTCAAGGCCGTGCCCCGGGTCGGTGTGCAGCACGAGCTGACCGACCTGCCACGCGCCGAGCTCGGCGAGACCGGAGACGAGAGGCCCGAGCTCGTCGTGGGGCACGGCGATCACGACGAGCTCGCTCCGACGCACGACCTCGTCGGCATCGAGCACCGGCACCCCGGGGATCACCGCATCGACACGCTCGCGGTCCGACCCCGCGGTGACCCCGGTGAGCGCGTGACCGGCGCCCGCGAGGGCCGCCCCGATCACGGGCCCCACGCGGCCCGCGCCGATGATGCCGACACCCAGGCGCGAACTCGCCGTCACCGCTCCTCCTCCGCGCCGTTCCGCTCGCGCAGCTCACGCCGCTCGCGCAGTTCACGTCGCCCGCCGGGCGCGGGCTGCTCGCCGCCCACCGCCGGCGTAGCGGGCTGCTCGGCGCCCACGGCCGCCGTCGCGGGCTGCTCCGCCGAGGACGCGTCATCCGTGTCCTGCGGCTGGGCGGCGGGAACGGCTGCCGGGGGAACGTACGGCGGCGGCGGAACGACGTCCGCCTCGCCCCAGCGATGCGAGTGATCGGATGCCGCGGCGGCGACGGCCCCGAGGCTCACGGCGTCGAGCAGGGCGACGACGTCGTCGCGCTCGATGCCGACGATCGTCGCCGTGACGGGTCCGGGCACGGTGTGCGCTCGCGCACGCGCCACCGTCTGCAGCCGCTCGACCGGGCCCTGCGAGATGCCGACGCCCTGCAGGCGCGCTAACGGCACCAGCGTGAGCTTGCGCCAGATCCGGCCGCGGCGCAGCAGCAGCGAATGGTCGGTGACGACGTAGCCGTGACGCCGCCATGACAGCGGCCGGCGCCACCGGGCGCGGCGGGCCATGGTGCGGTAGGGGTCGCCGGGGACGGGCCCGAGCACGCCGTGCTCCCACACGAGCGGACGGTCGGCCGCGGGCGCATCGGGGAGCACGAGGTCGAGGACGCGCTCGACGTCGGCGCGCGTGCCCACCGGCAGCACGGTGTTGAACATCTGGCCCTGTGCCGACGCCTGCTGCGCCACGCTCTGGCCCGACATCCGGTTGATCTTCACCGTCCACCAACCGAACGGCCGCCAGAGGATCGACTGCGACACCTCGACGGCGTGGATGCGGCCCGGGGGCAAGGTCTCGGTGACGGTGGTGAACAGGCCGAAGGTGATGCGCACCCCGTCGGGGGTCGGGGCGATCGAGTACCGCAGCGACTTCGAGATCTGCGCCCAGACGATCGCGACCGTCGACAGGACGAGCGGCGCGCCGACGCCGACGGTCGCCCCGAGCAGGATCAGCCAACCGCCGTCCGACGCGTTGCGCGCGGCGATCGGCGACATGACGGCGGCGAACACGGCGACCAGGAGGAGGAACACGACCAGCCAGACGATCCCGCCGATCACCTGCGAGCCGATCAGGCGGCCGTTGGGGATCTTCACGACGCTCTCGGGAACGACGTCCTCGTGATCGACGCCCTCGACGAGTCCGGTCAGCCCCTCGCCGACGACGCCGCCGACGCGCGCCGCCAGCGGCACCGGCGAACCGTCCCGCCCGAGTCCCGCCCCGGTCCGTTCGGCCCCGCCGCGGCGCGCAGCGCGCGCTCCCGAAGCGAGACGCAGGATGTCGGCGCGCACCTGCTCGGCACGCTTGGTCGACAGGTACTCCAGGGGAACGTTCGCGTCGGTGCCTGCTCCCACGACCTCCAGCTTGGCCATGCCGGCGAGTCGTGCCGGGAACGGGCGGATGAGGTTGACGCCCTGCACGCGATCGAGCGGGGCACGGCGGTGGGAGCGGAAGACGATGCCCTTGCGGACCTCGACGTGCTCGCCCGTGATGCGGAACTGCTGGAAGCGCCACACGAGCCAGAACGCCGCGATCAGCAGCAGCACGACGCCCGCCACGATCGCGAGGATCAGGAGGATCAGCTCGTTCGTCGTGATCCAGTCGATCAGGTCGCCCTCGCCCGAGAGGTCGACGCGCGCGCCTTCCGGCGTGAACAACGCGACCACCCACTGCGTCAGCCGGTCGCGCATGTTCGAGATGACGATGCCGGCGATGATGACCAGGGCGAGCCCGCCGCGGAAAAGCGGGGTGAGGGGATGCAGCCGGTGCCATTCGCCGTCGGCGAGCGACGACGAGCCGCCCTCGGCCGGCAGCGCGACCCCGCGCGTCGGGCTGCTCACAGTCCCGTCCGCCGGTCCTCGGCGACCTCGATCAAGGTGTCGCGGAGCGCCTCGGCGGCGTCCTGCGTGAGCCCCGGGATCTCGACGCCCGTCGTGGCGGCCGCGGTGACGAGCTTGAGCTTGGCGATGCCGAAGCCGCGGTCCAGCGGACCGTGGGTGATGTCGACGAGCTGCATGCGCCCGTAGGGCACCGCGACCATCCGCTGCCAGAGGATGCCCTTGCGGAAGACGATGTCGTCGGCGCGCAGCTGGTAGCCGATCGCGCGGACCTGTCGCGGCAGGATGACGATCATCGCGATCTCGAGAGCCACCACCGCCCCGGCGACGAAGAAGAGCCAGGTCTGATCGAAGACCACGGCGAGCACGATCGCGGCCGCAGCCACGATGACGGTCGTGGTGATGTCGGTGATGAGCTGCACCGTGAGGTACTTGCGCGAGATCTGGTGCCAGTCGCCGTCGAGGGCGAGGCGCCCGGCGCTGCGCGGCTCGCGGATGCGGTCGTAGGTGCCCGCGTCGAGGGCGTCGTCCACGGCTCCCGGCTGTGGCGCGTCAGTGGTGGGAGGGAGTGGCGTCGGGCTCGGGTGGTCCGGGCTGGTCGTCATCGTCGTCCTTCCGAATGGTGCAGAGCTGCTCTGCGATCACTCCGGCCGCCACGAGCACGACGGCTCCGACGATCGCGGCGACGACCGCTCCCGATGAGCCTACTGACGGCGGGACGGGCCGTGTGAGAAGGAAGAGGAGCAGGCCGACGCCGATACCGCCGACGAACGCCCCGACGATGCTCGACGCCTTGGCGAGCATCGCGATGCGCACGGCACGGAAGGGGTCGACCCGTGGCGCCTGCCCCTGCGTCGCACGCCGGATCGGCAGGGCGAGGGCGACGACCGAGACGGCCAGCAGGACGAACAGCACCGGCAGCATGATCGACGGGGAGAACGTCGCGCGCCCCGCGGCGGTGAGCGCCTGATCGATGACGAAGCCCGCCGCGATGCCGAGCACCGCGGCGACGACGAGGGTCACCGGGGATGTGCGTCTCACGCCGGGCTCCCGCGCAGAGCGGCGAGCAGCCCATCGACGCGACCGCGTCCGGGGAGGATCGCATCGGGGTCGACCGCCAGCCAGGGCACCAGCACGAAGTCGCGCTCGGCCGCGCGCGGATGCGGCAGCACGAGCGTCGGAGTGTCGCAGACGACGTCACCGTGAGCGATGAGGTCGAGGTCGAGCGTGCGGTCCTGCCACCGCGGTTGCGCCGCCGTGCGCGGGGGCCGGCCGTGGCGTTCCTCGATTGCGTGCAGGTAGCCCAGCAGCACGCTGGGCGCCAGGCGCGTCTCGATGACCGCGACCGTGTTGAGGTATGCGGGCGCGGCGGCATCCGGCCCGTCGAGGGTCAGCGCGACCGTCTCGATCGGGTCGGCGGCGCGCACGAGCCGGGTCAGCGGCAAGCCGTCGAGCTCGGCGATCGCCCGCGCCACCGTGTCGGCGCGATCGCCGAGATTGGCACCGACCGCGACGACGGCGCGCTGCGCATCATGCCGACCCGCGGCGGCGGGCTGCGGCGACTCCTGGGCGAGGCGGCGACTCATCGGTTCTCCCGTCGGCGGGTGAGGGTCACGCTGACATCGCCGAAGGGCACCGTGATGGGCGCCTGCGGCTTGTGTACCGTGACGGAGACGGCATCCACCCGGTCGAACGCGAGGGCCGCCCGCACGACGCGGTCGGCGACGGTCTCGAGGAGATCGGCCGGTGTCCCCGACAGGATCGCCGCGACCTTCTCGGCGAGTTCGCCGTAGTGCACGGTGTCGGCGACGTCGTCGCTCGCCGCCGCATCCGCCAACGACAGCTCGAGCTCGACGTCGGCGATGAACTCCTGTCCCTCGCGTCGTTCGTGCTCGTAGACGCCGTGATACCCGACGGCGCGGATGCCGCGCAACGTGATGCGATCGCTCATGAGGCCTCCCGCCATCGCGAGCGTACGGCCAGTGCGTCGCGCGTCGTCCCGACGTCGTGCACCCGCACGCCCCACGCGCCCGCGTCGGCGGCGAGCACGCTCGTGACCGCGGTCGCGAGGTCGTGCCGCTCGGCGTCGGGCCGGTCAGGGCCCGAGCCCTCGCCGACGGCCTCGCGCAAGAAGCCCTTGCGGCTCGTCCCCACCAGCACGCGCTTGCCGAGCCCCACGACGCGATCGAGGTGATGCAGCACGGTCCAGTTCTGATCGCCGCGCTTGCCGAACCCGATGCCGGGGTCGAGGATGACGCGCGAGGGTGCGATCCCGGCCGTCGCCGCCGCCGAGACCCGCTCCTGCAGCTCCGCGACGACCTCGCCGACGAGGTCGGTGTACCGCGCGGTGGCGTACATGTCGGCCGAATGCCCGCGCCAGTGCCCGATGACGATGTCGGCGTCGGAGCCGGCGACCGCGGCGAACATCTCGGGGTCCGCGAGACCGCCCGAGACGTCGTTGACGATCCGCGCCCCCGCGGCGACCGCGGCGGCGGCGGTGGCCGCGTTCATCGTGTCGATGCTCACGACGATGCCCCGCGCCGACAGAGCCTCGACCACCGGGATGACGCGGCCCTGCTCGATCTCGGGGTCGACCCGATCGGCGCCCGGCCGGGTCGACTCACCGCCGACGTCGACGATGTGCGCGCCGGCGCGGCGGAGTGCCTCGGCGTGTCCGACGGCGACGGCGACGTCGAGGTAGCGTCCGCCGTCGCTGAACGAGTCGGGCGTGACGTTGAGGATGCCCATGATCGTCGTCATGCCGCGCCGCCCGCGATCAGGGCGATCAGCTCGGCCCGCGCGACCGGCTCGGTGTAGACGCCACGGGCGGCGACCGTGACGGTCGTGGCATCCGCCTGCCGTCCGCCGCGCATCGTCACGCACTCGTGTGCGGCATCCAGTACGACGAGCACGCCCCGCGCGTCGAGCGCGCCGGCGATCGTGTCGGCGATCTGCTCACCCAGCCGTTCCTGCACCTGCGGTCGCGCCGCGAGGGTGTCGACGACCCGTGGGAGCGCGCCGAGCCCGACCACCTGCTCCCCCGGCAGATACGCGATGTGCGCATGACCGGCGAAGGGCAGCAGGTGGTGCTCGCAGAACGAGCGGAACCGGATGCCGCGGACCATCACCGCGCCGGACGGGAGCGTATCGGGAGCCGGCCCCCGCGCGACCGAGATCGTGTGCGCGAGCGGTTCGGCGGGGTCGGCGCCCACTCCCGCGAAGAACTCGGCGTACGCGTCGGCGACCCGCTGCGGGGTCTGCTTGAGCCCGGGGCGGTCGGGGTCTTCCCCGATCGCCTCGAGCAGGTCGCGCACGAGGGACGCGACGCGTTCCCGATCGACGGCCACGCCCCGACCCTACGCGGTCGCGGGTCGCGCCTGCCCCGAGGGGCGGCGCTGCGGCGCGCGCTCGGCGGCGGTCTGCGCCTCGGTCTCGGCGGCGGTGGATGCCGCCAGCCCCGCCTCTTCGCGACGCTTCGGAACGTCGATCGGGGGCAGGCTCGACACCGGGCGGCCCTGGCTCGAGAGCCACTGCGGGCGCGGCGGGAGCTTCCTGATGTCCTTGAAGATCTCGGCGAGCTGCAGGTGGTCGAGAGTCTCCTCCTCGAGCAGCGCGAGCGCGAGCCTGTCGAGCACGTCGCGGTTGGCGTTGATGACCTCGTACGCCTCGTTGTGAGCCTGCTCGATCAGCAGTCGCACCTCGGCGTCGACGCGTTCGGCGATGCGCTCGGAGAAGTCGCGGCCGTGACCCATGTCGCGCCCCATGAACACCTCGCCCGACGAGGAACCGAGCTTGACGGGACCGACCTCGGTCGTCATCCCGTACTCGGTGACCATCTTGCGCGCGATGCCCGTGGCCTTCTCGATGTCGTTCGAGGCGCCGGTCGTCGGGTCGTGGAAGACGACCTCTTCGGCGACCCGGCCGCCCATCGCGTACGTGAGCTGGTCCTGCAGCTCGTTGCGGGTCACGGAGTACTTGTCTTCGAGCGGCAGCACCATCGTGTAGCCGAGCGCCTTGCCGCGCGGCAGGATCGTGACCTTCGTGACCGGGTCGGAGTGGTTCATCGCCGCCGCGGCGAGGGCGTGGCCGCCCTCGTGGTACGCCGTGATGAGCTTCTCCTTGTCCTTCATGACGCGCGTGCGACGCTGAGGACCCGCGATGACGCGGTCGATCGCCTCGTCGAGGGCGCGCATGTCGATCAGCTGCGCGTTCGAGCGCGCGGTCAGGAGGGCGGCCTCGTTCAGGACGTTTGCGAGGTCGGCGCCCGTGAAGCCGGGGGTCTTGCGCGCGATGACGGCGAGGTCGACCGAGGGCGAGAGCGGCTTGCCGCGTCCGTGCACCTCGAGGATCTTCTGACGACCCTTCAGGTCGGGGGCGTCCACGCCGATCTGACGGTCGAAGCGGCCCGGCCGCAGCAGCGCCGGGTCGAGGATGTCGGGACGGTTGGTCGCCGCGATGACGAGCACCGAGACCTTCGGGTCGAAGCCGTCCATCTCGACGAGCATCTGGTTCAGCGTCTGCTCGCGCTCGTCGTGACCGCCGCCCATGCCGGCGCCGCGGTGGCGGCCGACGGCGTCGATCTCGTCGATGAAGATGATCGCAGGAGCGTTCTCCTTCGCCTCCTTGAAGAGGTCGCGCACGCGGCTCGCGCCGACGCCCACGAACATCTCGACGAAGTCGGAACCCGAGATCGAGTAGAAGGGCACGCCCGCCTCGCCCGCGACGGCGCGCGCGAGGAGCGTCTTACCCGTTCCGGGAGGGCCGTACAGCAGCACGCCCTTCGGGATGCGGGCGCCGACGGCCTGGAACTTCGTCGGGTCCTTCAGGAAGTCCTTGATCTCCTGCATCTCTTCGATGGCCTCGTCCGAGCCGGCGACGTCGCCGAAGGTGACCGTCGGGGTCTCCTTCGTGACGAGCTTGGCCTTGGACTTGCCGAACTGCATGACGCGGCTTCCGCCGCCCTGCGCACTCGACATGAGGAACCAGAAGAGCAGGCCCAGCAGCACGAGCGGCAGCATGAGCGAGAGGAAGCCGTCGAACCAGGTCGCACGCGGCACGACGTCGTTGAAGCCCTCCGACGGGTTCGCGGCGTTGACGGCCGAGACGACCTCGTCGGCGCGGGCGGAGGTGTAGTAGAACTGCACCTGCGTCGAGCCCTCGAAGGCGTCGGAGAGGGTCAGGTCCACGCGCTGATCGCCGTCCGTGGTCTGCACCTTCGTGACGGTGTCGCCCCGGAGCAGCTCGAATCCCTGCTGGGTCGTGATCTGCTTCGCGCCGGTGAGGCTGGAGATCAGCATGAAGCCGATCAGCAGCAGCGCGCCGATGAGCAACACGTACATCAGCGGGTTGCGCGTGACTTTCTTGACGTCCATGGTGCGATCAGGCTACCCCGCGGCGACTATGCGAGCTCTGTGCGTTCGTTTTGGGCGTACCGGGAGCAGACGCCGGCCGAACCCGCCTGCGAGAGCTCAGCTGTAGACGTGCGGCGCGAGGATCGCGACATCCCGCAGGTTGCGGTACTTCTCGGCGTAGTCGAGTCCGTACCCGACGACGAAGTCGTTGGGGATGTCGAAGCCGACGTAGCGGCAGTCGATCTCGACCTTCGCCGCCTCGGGCTTGCGCAGCAGGGCCAGCACTTCGAGCGACTCCGCGCCGCGCGACTGGAAGTTCTCGAGCAGCCAGCTGAGGGTCAGGCCCGAGTCGATGATGTCCTCGACGATGAGCACGTGCTTGCCGTGGAGGTCGGCGTCGAGGTCCTTCCGGATCTGCACGACACCGCTCGACTTCGTGCTCGCGCCGTACGACGACACGGCCATCCAGTCCATCGTGATGTCGCGCTTGAGGGCGCGGGCGAAGTCGGCCATGACCATCACGGCGCCCTTCAGGACGCCGACGAGGATGAGCTCCTTGCCCTCGTAATCGGCCTCGACCCGGGCGGCGAGCTCGACGAGCTTGGCCTGGATCTCCTCCTCGGTGACGAGGACGTCGGTGAGCTGATCGGCGATCTCGGCGGCACGCATGCGACGAGTTTAGGCGCCGCCCACACTCGCCGAGAACTCCACCAGTGCGCCGACGCGGCGGGCACGGCATCCGGGCAGGTCGATCGGTCCCTGACCGGTGTAGTCGGTGACGAGCCGGGCGACCTCGAGCGTCTGGATGCGCGAGAGGCTTTCGTGGAACTCGCTCTGCACCACGTGACGGATGATGCGGTGGCGCAGCGCCGGCGGATTGGCCGCGAGCGCGGCCACCGAGATCGCGATGCCCGCTTCGGCCGGCTCGACGATGTCCTCGATCGTCTCGGCGATCATGTCATCGAACGCCTCGGCGTCTTCGCGGAGCTGTTCGGCGGTGCGCGCGAGCGCCTCGGCGACACCGGGCCCGAGTTCGGCTTCGAGAAGCGGCAGCACCCGCTCGCGCACGCGGACCCGGCGGTAGCGGTCGTCGCGGTTGTGCGGATCGCGCCAGGGCGCGAGACCTGCGGCGGCGCAGGCGGCGGCGGTCGTGACGCGCCGCACGCCCAGCAGCGGCCGCAGCCAGCGCGTGCCCGAGTCCTCGTCGGTGCGATCGGCGGCCATGCCGGCGAGGCTCGTCGCACCCGCGCCGCGCGCGAGTCCCAGGAGGACGGTCTCGGCCTGGTCGTCGAGCGTGTGGCCGAGGAGGACCGCGGCGGCGTTCGCGTCGCGCGCGGCATCCCGGAGCACGCCGTATCGCGCATCGCGGGCGGCGGCTTCCGGGCCGCCCTCGGTGCCGACCTCCACCCGGACGACGAGCGGATCGAGGCCGAGGCCGGCGGCGGCGCGCGCGGCGGCCAGGGCGACCTCGTCGGAGCCCGGTTGCAGGCCGTGATCGACCGTGACCGCTGCCGCGCGGAAGCCGAGCTTCGGCGCCTCGAACGCCGTCGCCGCGGCGAGGGCGAGCGAGTCGGCGCCGCCCGACAGGGCGACGACGACGGTGCTCCCGGCGGGAAGCGCCGACAGCGACGCACGCACGGCGCGACGGACCTCGGCGATGGCGGGGTTGAGCGACGGCACGCCCCTACGGTATCCGTGCCCGTGCGTTCGTCGTATAGGGCACGGCGGGCGCCGCCAGTAGGCTGGTCGGCGGCATCCCGCCGTCATATCGAAGGAGCACACGTATGGGCGCGTACGACGCCGTCATCGAGATCCCCCGCGGCAGCCGCGTGAAGTATGAAGTCGACCACGGCACCGGCCGGGTCTTCCTCGACCGCGTGCTGTTCACGCCGATGGGATACCCCAGCAACTACGGCTTCTTCGAGAACACCCTCGGCGAAGACGGCGACCCGCTCGACGTGCTGGTGCTGCTCGACCGCGACCTCTACCCGGGCGTCCTCGCGAAGGTCCGCCCCGTCGCGGTGCTGAAGATGAGCGACGAGGCCGGCGGCGACGACAAGGTCGTCGCGGTCCTGGCGAAGGACCCGCGCTGGGCGCACATCCAGGACGTCGGCGACATCGACGACTGGACCAAGAACGAGATCGGCCACTTCTTCGAGCACTACAAGGACCTCGAGCCCAACAAGTGGGTCAAGGTCGACGAGTGGGCCGGAGCAGCGGAGGCCGAGCGTCTCGTCTCCGAGGCGTTCGAGCGCTTCGAGGAGCACGAGGGTCAGACCAAGACCCAGGGTGAGGGCGAAGCGCCCAACTCGCTCTGAGTCTCACGAGAACGCGAAGAGGGGCGGATGCTGCGGCATCCGCCCCTCTTCCGTCGTTCCGGACTCCGCGCGGTGAGCGCGGCGCGCACGGCCGGTCTCAGACCGAGATGCCCCGGTTGCGCAGGAACGGCGCCGGGTCGATGCGCACACCGCCCTGGTAGATCTCGAAGTGCAGGTGGCAGCCCTGCGAGATGCCGGTGTTGCCGGCGTAGGCGATGACCTGTCCGGCCGACACGCGCTGGCCGTAGCCGACGTTGTATCCGCCGCGCTGAATGTGCGCGTAGCCCGAGATGATGCCGCCGCCGTGGTCGATCTTGATGTAGTTGCCCCAGTCGCCGGTGTAGGCAGCGTGGACGACGGTTCCCGATGCCGCGGCGTAGATGGGAGCGCTGCAGCCGCCCGCGAAGTCGATGCCGCGGTGACCGGAGGTGCAGGAGCCGTTCGAACAGATCGTGCCGCGGTTGCCGAACCAGGAGCTGACGTAGCCGGGGCCGGGGCGCACCCAGCCGGAGGGCTGAACCTGTCCGGCGCCGCCGCCGGGGTTGCCCGCGGGGGTTCCGCCGCCGCCGCCACCGCCACCACCGCCGCCACCGCCGCCGTTGTTGGCTGCAGCTGCAGCGGCCGCTGCCGCGGCGGCCTCCTGACGGCGGCGCTCTTCTTCGGCCGCCCGGCGGGCTGCTTCCTCGCGCTCGCGCTGCTTGCGGGCCTCCTCGCGGCGGCGCTCCTCCTCGACGCCTGCCTGGTAGCCGGCGACCGTGGCCGCCGTCTCGTCCTTGAGGGCGGCGAGCTGAGCCTGGAGCGTCGCCATGTTGGCGGTCTGCTCCTCGAGCGCGGCCTGCGCTACGGCGGCGGCCTCCTGCGCGGCGGCGAGCTTCTGCTCGGCCTCCTTCTGGAGGCGGTCGCGCTCATCGCGCGCCACGCCCGCCTGGTCGCTCAGGCTCTGCGCGGTCTCACGTGCGGCCACGGCATCCGTGTAGACGTCGCGGTTCGCCTGCAGGAGCTTGTCCATCGTGCCCAGGCGTGCCAGCAGATCGTCGGCGTTCGCGGCCGAGTCGGAGAAGAACAGCTTGAGGCTCGTGTCGTCGCCACCGTTGCGGTAGAGCTGGGCGGCGAGCTTGCCGGCGCGGCGAGCGGCTTCCAGCGCGGCCGCCGACTGCGCGTCGGCCTGCTCCTGGAGCGAGATGGCGCGGTAGGCCGCATCCTCGAAGTCGGCCTGCGCCTTCGCGTACTCGGCGCCCAGGCGCTCGGCCTCGGCCTGCTTGTACGCCACGTCGGCCGTGAGGTCGGCGATCAGCTTCTCGATGCGGGCGATCTCGCCGGCCTTCGCGGCTTCGTTGCCCTTCGCGCGCTGCACGTCGTCCCACGACGGGTACCCCTCGATACCGAAGGCCGAGGGGATGCCGGGTGCGAGGAACGCCGTCGCGGCCACGAAGCTGACGGCGCCGAGACCGAGTGCGCCGCGGCGCGAGATCAGCTGGGAGAGCTTCTTGCTCTCTGCGGGCGTCGGGGCGCAACCGCAGTCTTCCGGGGAGTCGAGGCTCTCGTATCGCACGCGGGTGATCCTCCATATCGCGTGAGCAACTTCGTTCACAGTAGCAACACACGTCACATCGCCGGAAGCGCCGGAACCGGCGCCCGGCGCGCGCGAACCCGGCCATTGTGACCCGGAGACACGCCCGGCGGACGGACGCCACGCCCCCGATTCGCACATCCGAGGGGAATCGCATATGCTTGTCCCTCGGTAAGCGTGAACGTTTGACTCCCGGGTCTGGGTTCGCTCGGCCCCATCGTTTAGCGGCCTAGGACGCCGCCCTTTCACGGCGGTAGCACGGGTTCGAATCCCGTTGGGGTCACTCCCACAACTTAATAAGCATGGCCCTGTAGCGCAGTTGGTTAGCGTGCCGCCCTGTCACGGCGGAGGTCGCGGGTTCAAGTCCCGTCAGGGTCGCTCTCAAGCGACGGGCCCTTTGGTTTCCAGAGGGCCCTTCGTCTAAGACGTGGCATCTTTGACGCCATGCGGCTCTGTAGCTCAGTTGGTAGAGCGCACGACTGAAAATCGTGAGGTCACGGGATCGACGCCCGTCGGAGCCACACGGACCGTCGTTACAACGGTCCCAGAAACCCTCGCCTAGCTTCTACATGGCGGGGGTTTTGCTTTGCCCTGGTGAGGGCTAGATTCCGAGTCGCTGCCAGCGCCAACTCCGGGCCGGACGATTTTCGGGTAGATCGTAAGTACAGGGGATGCACGCCTGGAGGAAGCGCTTCCCGTCGAGCGCGGAGCGCCTCACCCGCTGGTTCGAGTTCATCCCGGGCGACCCCGAGCGCTCGACCCATCACGTCGGCTCGGTGACCCGGACGAGTCCGCAGTTGAGGCACGACCACGCCACGAGGAACGCCTCGTCGTCGAGGATCTCGAATCGCAGCGGATCACCGCACGTTGGGCAGACCCACGGAGCCGGCTGCGCAGTCACTCACTGGCCCGTTCGCTCACACGCCGATCCTAGAGCGGCACGTGGCGGCTCCGCTGACTCGCTACGCGACCAAGCTCAGGCTCGGCCGAGCTTTCTTGCCAACTTGTGACGCCTCCGGTGTAGACGAGCGAACCTCAATCCATGCTTCGCCTGCATCTTCCCCAACTCGTCCAATCGAGGTAGACCGCGGGTCATCAACGCCTCGTTGATCACCGGCGGATCTTCGCCTCCAAGCTCCTCGATCAGAGAATTGGCTTGTCGAAAGACCTCAGATGAAAGCGGGCTATCCGCTATATCGCGGAGCACACGATCAAGTTCTCGTTCTCGCTCGGATCGGGTCTTTCTGAACATTCGGTCACCTCACTTCATGGCAAGACAGGCAACGATCGCGCGCGCCAGCCCCGCGCTGACGGCACCCGGGCTTACCGATGAAACGATACGGATGATCTCAGGACCTTTCAGCCCCAATCCAGTCAGGCACTTGACAACGAGGAAGGGTAGCGCCCGCGGCACTACTTCCCTGTCTTCGGCAGCGCCCTCGGGAGCCGCGACCTTCACGACAGCCGCAACCGAAACGACCTCGTTCGGCGATGCCTCACGGGCACTGGCGCCAACCGAAACCGTCTCAAGCGTCGAAGAAGCATAAGCAGCCGCCGGCGAGAAGCTGCCGAACGCCGTCGCGACGACGAGCCCGACAACCAACCCACTCCGCCCATGGTGTCTTTTCATATGGCAACGGTAACTGGGCCCAGAACCGTCTGCAAGTATGGGACATCGAATTCGGCCGTATTGGTGCCACCAATGACAGGTTTCGACCCCTAGAACCGGGTCCGCGATATCTTCGCGAAATTCTCTGGCAGTCGCGAATTCACACGTTGACCCGATCGGTCACCCGCCGAGCATAAACGCCGCATCGCACCGCTGGGCCAGCGCGACCGCATCGTGCGGGGCCCGGCCGCGAGCATCGTTGTCGAAGTACACCCAGACGTCGCGGGGACGACCGTCGGATGCCGCCGAGCCGTCGGCCCACCCGCGGATGCGGTCGGCCCAGCCGTCGAGCTCCGCGTCGGTGTACCCGCTGGCGTACAGATCGGTCGCGCCGTGCAGCCGCACATAGACATGACCCGCGGTCGCGACCTCCTCGAACCGCGGGAACCGCCCCGCCGTGTCGGCCACCACGAGAGCCGTGTCGTGCTCACGGAGCATCGCGACCGCGGCATCCGCCCCGAACCCGGCCGACCTCGGCTCGAGGGCGTGCCGGATCGGCCGGTCCTCCTCGATCTCGAGCCAAGCCCGGCCGTCGAGGCGCTCGTCGTGCCGTTCGGCGAGCGCGAGAGCCTCCCCCGTCGTCCGCGGCAGGAGCGCGAGGAACTCCTCGAGCACCGCGGCGTCGAACCCCTCGCGCTCGGGCAGCTGCCAGAGCACCGGCCCGAGCTGCCCCCCGAGGGCGAGCACGCCCGACGCGAAGAAGTTCGCCAGCGCGGTCTCGACACCGCGCAGCCGCAGCATGTGCGTGACGTATCGCGAGCCCTTCACCGCGAAGACGAACGACTCGGGCACCTCGCTCCGCCACCGCTGATAGCTCGATGGACGCTGCAATGAGTAGAACGAGCCGTTCAGCTCGGCGGTCGACATCCGCTCCCCCACGTAGGCGAGCTCGCGTCGCTGCGCGAGTCCCGTGGGATAGAAGTCTCCGCGCCATCCGGCGTACCGCCACCCCGAGATGCCGACGCGTACGCGGCCCGGCTCTGATGCTGCAGAATCAGCGCTCATAGGTCGGCAGTGTGCGCCGCTCGGCACCGCGAGCGGAAGGGGGTTGCCCGCTGGCGCGGCGGACCCGCATAAGCCCGCCCCCTAGGATTCGAGCGACGCACCGGGCACCAGCAGGGGAGAAACGATGGCCGCAACGCGACGCTCGAACGCGCGCCGACAGCGAACGCGACGGGTGGTCGGCATCGGCATCGGCGCCTCGCTCGCCGGCGTCACTCTCGTCGCCGCCGTCGCCGGCTGGTTCGCCGTCGCCGCGCTCCGGGGTGACGGCGCCGGAATCGAGCAGATGTCCGCCCCGACGACCCCGGCGCCGGACGAGACGCCGACGCCGACGTCGACGTCGACGCCGCTGTCACCGGCCGAGCAGCTGATCGCCGACGCGAACGATCCCCGCGCCTGCGCGGTGTCGTTCACCGGCGACGGCATCGACATCGCCCCCGTGCTCGAGAGGCAGGGGGAGCCCTACGCCGCGCTTCCGATCCCGACTCGCGACGGCCAGGTGTTCGCCGGCTGGTACGACACCGCCGAGGATGCCGCCGCCCGGTCGATCCCAGGTCGCCTGAACGGCGCGGATGCCGTCGCCTGCGACGCCCAGCAGCGCACGGTGCACGCGGCATGGATGTCGCCCGCCGACAACGCCGCCGCCGAGACCCGCATCCCGATCCTCATGTACCACCAGTTCACGACCAAGCCCGAGGGCGAATCGGGCTGGCTGCGCGGAAACTACGCCTTCGTCGGCGACTGGGAGGCGCACCTGGGCTACATCTCGGAGCAGCAGTTCTATCTGCCGACCTGGCCCGAGCTGAGCGCCTTCATCGACGGGGCGCTGTACCTGCCGGATCACTCCGTCGTCATCACCGACGACGACGCCGATCCCTCGTGGCTCGAGCTCGCGGTGCCACTGGTCGAGAAGTACCGGGTGATGACCACATCCTTCGTCATCACGGTCAACGGCCCGGGCCCCGAGCTGACGCCGCACGTCGTGAAGCGCTCGCACACGCACGACATGCACTCGGCCGGCGCGAACGGCGAGGGCCGCATCGTCAACTGGACGCACGACGAGATCGTCACCGACCTCGAGACCTCTGCGAGCGTGCTCGGCGGGGCTAAGGAAGTGATCGCCTACCCCTTCGGCCACTACGACGAGGCCGCGAAGACGGCGGTCGCCGACGCGGGCTTCGTGATGGCTCGCACCATCGAGCCCGGCTACGTCTCCATCGGCACCGACAAATTGGCGCTTCCGGTGGTGCGCGTCGACTACGGCATGACCGTGGATGACATCAAGAAGGCCATCGGGTGAACCTCAGGCGATATTCCTAGAGTCAACCGCTTGTCCCCTCAACAATCCTCAGTACTGTGTGAATTCCCCCGTCGACTTCCACCTGCGAGTGACACATGGATCTGACGATCGTCGTCCCGACCTTCAACGAAGGTCCGAACGTCGCCGAGCTGCTGCGGCGCATCGGCGACGCGGTCGACGACCGGATGATCGAGGTCGTCTTCGTCGACGACTCCACCGACGACACCCCCGCCATCATCGAGCGGGCTGCGGCCACCGCCGACTTCCCGGTGCGGCTGATCCACCGCGACGACCCGGTGGCGGGACTCGGCGGGGCCGTCGTCGAAGGCCTCCGGGCGGCGACCTCGTCGTGGTGCCTCGTGATGGACGGCGATCTGCAGCATCCCCCCGAGGACATCCCCCGACTGCTGGCGCGCGCCGACCGCGGCGACGTCGATGTCGTCGTGGCCTCGCGCTACACCGACGGCGGCGACTCCAAGGGCCTCGCCGACGCCACGCGCACGACCGTCTCGCGCGCGTCGACCCTGCTGACCAAGGCGATGTTCCCGCGCAAGCTCGGCGAATGCAGCGACCCGATGACCGGGTTCTTCCTCGTCGACCGCGACATGATCGACGTCGACGCCCTGCGTCCGCGGGGATTCAAGATCCTGCTCGAGATCCTCGCCCGCCGCCACATGCGGGTCGCCGAGGTGCCGTTCGCCTTCGCCCCCCGGTATGCCGGCGCGTCGAAGGCGACCTTCACGCAGGGCATCCGGTTCCTCACGCAGCTGCTGATGCTGCGCTTCGGTCGGATGTCGGCCTTCGCGCTCGTGGGCGGCGTGGGCGCCATCGCCAACCTCGTGATCATGTGGGGGCTCATCCGCCTCGGCATGGACTACCTGCCGGCATCCATCATCGCGAGCGAGATCACGATCATCGGCAACTTCGTGCTGCTGGAGTACCTCGTCTTCTCCGACATGCGCTCGGAATCGGGCAGCATGACGCAGCGGTTCCTCAAGTCGTTCTCGTTCAACAACGCCGAGGCGATCATCCGGATCCCGGTGCTGTGGGTGCTCGTCGAGAACGCGCACATCCCGAGCGTCATCGCTGCCGGGCTGACACTGATCGCGGCGTTCGTCGTGCGATTCGTCTTCCACGCCCTCGTCGTCTACGCCCCCAAGAAGCAGCGCGTCGCGCCGGTGCTCGAGGCGGCCCCCGAACGCGCCCGCGCCGTCGAGTACTGAGCGGACGTACGCTGGAGGCATGACCGCTTCCACCGACACCATCACGATGTTCGGCGCCGACTGGTGCCGCGACTGCCGCCGCACCAAGGCGCAGCTCGACGGGCTCGGCGTCGCGTACACCTACATCGACCTCGACGCCGAGCCGGCCGCCGCCGACGTCGCACGCGAGATCTCGGGCCGCACCCAGATCCCCGTCGTGGTCTACCCCGACGCGACCCACCACGTCGAGCCCAGCAACGACGACGTGGCCTCGAAGCTCCGCGAGCTCGCGCTCATCTGACGTTCTCCGGGCGATCCGCGCGGTGTGCCTGTGCGCCCGTGCGCGGATGCAAGGGATCCGAGGCGACACCCCGTGACGGATGCCGTTCGGCCGGGGTGTCGGGGCAGATCCCTTGCATCGCGGCACCGGGCGGTCCGGGGCGCGAGGCCCTCGGACGGGCGGGATGACCGACCCTGATAGACTGAGGGTTCCTGCGGCGCACTCGTGCCGCACGCGTCGTAGAACGCCTTCCGCCCCACCGGGTCACGACCGGCATCCCGCGGACACTTTCGTACGGCGACCCCGCATGCGCACCCGCATCCGGGCCACCGATCAGGGCGCCGACGTGCGCCCGGAGAAACGCTCCCATGACTGACACCACTTTCCGCACGCTCGGCGTGCCCGCTCCTCTCGTCGAGGCCCTCGCGAAGGACGGCAAGACCACCGCCTTCCCGATCCAGGTCGACACCCTGCCCGACACCCTCGCCGGGCGCGACGTGCTCGGCCGCGGCAAGACCGGCTCGGGTAAGACCCTCGCCTTCTCGATCCCGATGGCCGCGCGCCTCGGCGGCGAGCTGGCCGGCGGCAGCCGCCGCGCCGCCCGCATCCTGGGCCTCGTCCTCGCCCCGACCCGTGAGCTCGCAACGCAGATCAACGCGACGCTCGAGCCCCTCGCTGCCGCCTACGGCATGAAGACGACCACCATCTTCGGCGGCGTCAACCAGAACCGTCAGGTGCAGGCGCTGAACGCCGGCGTCGACATCGTCGTGGCCTGCCCGGGCCGCCTCGAAGACCTGCTGCAGCAGCGCCACCTGACGCTCGACTCGGTCGAGATCACCGTCATCGACGAGGCCGACCACATGGCCGACCTCGGCTTCCTGCCGGCGGTCACCCGCATCCTCGACAAGACGCCCCGCGACGGACAGCGGATGCTGTTCAGCGCCACCCTCGACAACGGCGTGGACAAGCTCGTCAAGCGCTTCCTGCAGAACGAGGTGCTCCACTCGGTCGACGAGGCGCACTCCCCCGTCGCAGCCATGACGCACCACCTGTTCCACCTGGCCGGTGCCGACGAGAAGCGGGATGTCGTCAAGGCGCTCGCCTCGGGAATGGGCCGGCGCATCCTCTTCACCCGCACCAAGCACGCCGCGAAGAAGCTCGCCAAGCAGCTGACCTCGCAGGGCATCCCCTCCGTCGACCTGCACGGCAACCTGTCGCAGCCGCAGCGTGACCGCAACCTCGCGGCGTTCTCGTCGGGCACCGCGAAGGTGCTCGTCGCTACCGACGTCGCCGCTCGCGGCGTTCACGTCGACGATGTCGAGCTCGTCGTGCACGTCGACCCGCCCATGGAGCACAAGGCGTACCTGCACCGCTCGGGCCGCACCGCCCGTGCCGGCGCCGAGGGCGCGGTCGTCACGCTCGTGATGCCGGGCCAGGAGCGCGACGTCAAGGACCTGCTCCGCAAGGCCGCCATCGCGGTCACCCCGCAGCAGGTCACGGCCGACTCTCCCCAGGTCGCCGCCCTCGTCGGCAAGGTCGCCCCCTACGTCGCACCGGCTCCGGTCGAGGCCGCTCCCCGCGGCACGAGCCAGGGCGCGAACGCCCAGCGCAAGCGCGCCGCGCGCGACTCCCGCGAAGGCGGAGCATCGAATGCCGGTGGACGCTCGAGCGGCGGACGCGGCCGCGGTGCACGCGGTCAGGGCCAGGGCTCGGGCGCAACCGGCGGTCAGGGCGGCCAGGCTGCGCGCTCGGGCGGTCGGGACGACCGGGGTGGCCAGCAGAGCCGCGGCGGACAGCAGTCCTCCCGCGGCGGCCAGGCCACCGACCGCGCACCCCGCGAGGCGCGCGACGCGGCTCCCGCCGGCAACCCGCGCCGCACCGGTCGCCGCGCGTCGTCGACCGGTGCCGTCGGCGGCGGCAAGCTCATGGTCGGCTCGGTCGTCCGCCAGAACAGCGCCGGACGCCGCAGCGGTCGCTGACCGCAGCATCCGCCTGACGCCGGCCTCCGTCACCCCGGCATCCGCGAACGAAAGCCGCCGCAGCCTGCCGTCTCCCGTCACGGGATGACGCAGGCCGCGGCGGCTTTCGTCATGGCACCCGGCACTGCTCGCTGGGGCCTACCACCGAGAGCGCACGCTCGCCGCGAAGACGCACCCTCAATCGTGCGTTCTCGCGGCGACGATGCGTGCTCGGCGCGCATAGAGCGCGAGCGCGTCGATCTCGCGGGGACCTCGCGGGGACCTCGCGGGGACCTCGCGACGCGACGGGGCGCACCGCCCGGCGCGGGCCATACCGGCGAGAACGCACCGCCGCCGCGAAGACGCACCCTCCGGCGAACGTTCTCGCGGCGGCGGTGCGTTCTCGACGCGCGCCGCGCGGCGGCGGCGCGGCGCGGCGCGCGAGCGTCAGACCGAGAGCGAGAACTCGGCGTCGAGGGCGTCGATCTCGCGGGTGACGTCGGCGAGGCGACGGGCACGGTCGTCGGCGGGAAGCCAGGATGCCTCGAACGACGCGATCGCCATGCGGCGGACCTGCTCGTGGGTCGCCCCGATCTGCTCCGAGACGATGCCGTACTCGGCGGCGAGGGTCGTGGGGAACATGCCCGGGTCGTCCGAGCACGGGATGACGTTGAGCCCGGCCTCGAGCATCGCGGCGATCGACGCGCGGCGCCAGGGACGCCACGATCGGCGCGACGTCGTCGAGGCGACGGTGAACGCGACCTGCTCCTCGCGCATCCGCTCGACGACGGCGTCGTCTTCGAGCACGTAGTAGCCGTGGTCGATGCGGTCGCAGCCGAGCAGGTCGAGGCAGGTGATGGTGTTGACGGCGGTCGGCGCGTGCTCCGACGAATGCGCCGTGCGTCCGAGGCCCGCCTCGCCGGCGAGACGGTACGCGTCGGCGAACCGCTCCGGCGGACCGGCGGTCTCGAGGTTGTCGAGGCCGATGCCGGCGACGTAGGGATGCGGGTTGTCGACGACGCGACGGACGACCGCGAGGGCCTCCTCGCCGCTGCGGCTGCGGTCGATGCCCTGGATCATCAGACCCGTCATGCCGAAGTCGCGCTCGGCCATGCGGATGCCTTCGGCGTACGCCTCGACCGCGCCGAGGTAGCCGAGCGACTCGAGATGCGGGGGCAGCGCGTCGAAGAACAGCTCGAGGTGACGCGTGCCGCTCTGCCGGTGCGCGTCTTCGAAGGCCTCGTAGACGATGCGCGTCAGGTCGTCGGCATCCCGAAGCACCTCGACGACCCAGTTCGACACCTGGAAGAGGGAGTACGACACGTCGGGCTCGTCTGCGCCGCGCTGCTGCGGCACGGGGATGCGCGTGTTGCGGTACAGCGCCGGGTCGGGCGGCAGCGAGTTGATGTCGGCGAAGATGCGCTCGGGGTCGGCCGGCAGCTCGAGCGACTCCCGGCGGGCCAGGTCGGCGAACGTGGTCGCCCGCACGGTGCCGATGAGGTGGCAGTGCAGGTCGGCTTTCGGCAGACGCTGGAGGTAGGCGGCGGGGAGGGATGCTGCGGAGGTCATGGTGCCGTTCGTGCGTCGTGGAGCGGGTGCGCGGCGGACCGCGCGGAAGGGGCCCGGCCGCCGAGACTGGGGGGCGCTCGGCGACCGGGCGGTCTGGATCAGCGCGAGGCGACCTCACGCGCGAACCGCTCGACCCACTGGGCACGGTTCGGGACGACCTCGGCCGGGTCGAGCGTGGCGTAACCGGCGGCGATCGGGTCGGCGGCGATGTCGCCGACGACGTCGGTGATCTCCGCGGGGATCGTGGCGTCGGGGGCGACGGGCAGGTCGCCGACGATCTCGGCCGATGCGGTCTGCGCCTCGACCGAGAGCAGGTAGTCGATGAAGGCGTAGGCGCCCTCGAGGTTCTTCGCGCCGCTGGGGATCATGGCGCGGTTGGTCGCCATGTAGCGCCCCTCGGCCGGTGCGGTCCACGCGACGGGCTCACCCGAGGCGACGAGCGTCGTGGCGAACCCGCTCAGGGCATCGGCCGCGACGATTTCACCCTGCGTGAGGAGGTTGGTGACCTCGGTCGACGACGAGTAGAACTGCAGGATGTTCGGGGCCCACTCGCCGATCGTCGTGTAGGCGGTGTCGATGTCGTAGGGCCCGTCGCCGAAGGTCGACGCGACGCCCGAGACGGCCAGCTGGCCGGCGGTCACGGCGATGTCGGGGAAGGCGAGGCGACCGCTGTAGGCGGAGTCGGCGTAGAGCGACCAGTCCGCTGCCTGCGCGGCGTCGAGCTCGTCGGTGTTGTAGAGGGTGCCGTTGAGCTGGTAGCTGTACGCCGGTCCGTCGTAGCCCTCTTCGACGGCGAAGTCCGCGACCTCGGCCAGGTTGGGGACGTCGGACTCGTCGAAGTCCTGGAACAGCCCCTCCTCCTGCCCCGAGGCGGCGAAGGTGTCGGAGATCAGCATGACGTCGATGCCGGCATCCCCGCCCGCGAGCTGCAGCTGCGAGAGACGGTCGGCGTTCGAGCCGGTCTCGATCTCGACCTCGATGCCGGTCTTCTCGGTGAACGGGTCGACGATCGCCTCCTGGAACTGCTCGACCCCGAACGGGAACGCGCTGACGACGATCGAGTCGCTCGATCCGCCCTCGGCGGAGTCGTCGGAACCACCGGAACAGCCGGTGACGACGAGGGCCGTGGCGGCGACGGCGGCGGATGCCGCGAGGACGCGGCTGGTGCGGGTGCGGATCATGCGGGTTCCTCTCGGAGCTGCGGGCGGGCCGCAGGGATGCGGGTGCTGGTGCTGGTGCGGGTGCGGGTGGAGCGTGGGAGGGGCGGAGCGTGAGGCAGGCGGAGCGCCGCGATGCCCGTCAGGCGGCCAGGCGGATGAGGCGGGCGGTGGGGGCCGTCACGGTGACGCGGTCGCCCGGGCGGGCGGCGACGGCCTCATCGCGGACGTCGGCGATCAGACGCACACTGTCGCCGGCCGCGTCGACCGCGGCGACGGTGACCAGGCGGTCGACCCCGCGGTAGGCGACATCCTGCACGACGCCGTCGAGCGCGAGGCCGGTCCCGTCCGCCGGTCGACCGATGGCGAGATGCTCGGGGCGCACGGTCGTGGGCGAGCCGTCGGGCGCGGCGAGGAAGTTCTCGTATCCGAGGAACTCCGCGACGAAGCGGTTCGCGGGGGCGGTGAACACCTCCGACGGGGCGCCTTCCTGCATGATGCGTCCGTCGCGCATGAGGACCATGCGGTCGGACATCTCGAGCGCCTCGTCCTGGTCGTGCGTGACGAGGACGACCGTGAGGCCGGTCTCGGACTGGATGCGGCGGATCTCGGCGCGCATCTGCACGCGCAGGCGCGCGTCGAGGTTCGACAGGGGCTCGTCGAGCAGCAGCAGGGTCGGCCGGATGGCGATCGCGCGGGCCAGCGCGACACGCTGCTGCTGTCCGCCCGAGAGCTTCTTGGGGCGGCTCGCGGCGAGGTGACCGAGGCCGACGAGATCCAGCGACTCCTCGACGCGACGACGACGCTCGGCCGTGGCGACCTTCCGCAGCTTGAGGCCGTATCCGACGTTCTCGGCGACGGTCATGTGCGGGAACAGTGCGTACGACTGGAACACCATGCCGAGTCCGCGACGCTCGGGCGGCGTGCGCGTGGCGTCGGAGCCGGCGATCATGATGCGGCCCGAGGTGGGCTGCGAGTACCCCGCGAGCATGCGCAGCGACGTGGTCTTGCCGCATCCGCTGGGCCCGAGAAGGGTCGTGAGCTGCCCCGACGGGATGGCGAGGTCGATGTCGTCGACGGCGGTGAAGTCGCCGAAGCGCTGGGTCACCCCGACGAACTCTGCTGCGGTGGTCATCGGTTGATCCCTCCGAAGATGCGGGCGAAGCCGACGGTGCGCTCGGCGATGACGGCGATGACGACGGTGCCCGCGAGGATGATGGTGCTGGTGGCCGCGACCATCGGGTCGTAGCTCTGCTGGACGTAATCGAGCATGGTGACGGGCAGCGTGCGGAAGTCGCGGCTCTGCAGCAGCAGCGACAGCGGCACGTTGTTGAACGACGTGACGAAGCTCAGCAGGCCCGCCGAGAAGATCCCGGGGCGCAGCAGCGGCAGCGTCACGGTGAAGAACGCCCGCAGCGGCGAGGCGCCGAGGCCCCGGGCGGCCTCCTCGATGCCGGGGTCGGCGAGAGCCAGCGAGGCCCCGGTGACGCGCACCGCGTAGGGCAGCATCAGCACGGTGTGGCCGATGAGCAGCACCGGGAAGTTGTCGAGGCGCAGGCCGATCATCAGCTGCTGATACAGCGCGAGACCCACCACGAGCTCGGGCACGATGAGCGGCGAGAGGAACAGTCCTTCGACCAGGCCCTTGCCGGGCAGCTTGCCGCGATGGATCGCGAGCGTGACGGGCACGCCGATCAGCAGCGCGAGCACCGTCGCGACGAGCGCGAGCTGCATGCTCGACAGCAGCGCGCTGATGAACGGGTCGTAGTTGAACGCCGCCTCGAACCAGCGCAGCGAGAATCCCTCGGGCGGGAAGCGGAGGGTGCTGCCTCCCGTGAACGCCGTGGCGACCACGAACAGGATCGGCACGATCATGATGATGTAGCCGGCGACGGCGAGGGATGCCGCGACGGGACGACTCGTCTTCACGCGGTGGCCCCCCGTCGTCCGACGATGGCAGACAGGCCCGACACGGCGAAGACGAGCACCGTCATGATGATCGCCGTCGCACTCGCCGCGGCCCAGTCGATCGTGACGCTCGAGTACGAGTAGAGCTGCGTGGACAGCATCCGCTGGCTCGATCCGCCGAGCAGGTACGGCGTCGTATACGCCGTGACGCTGCCCGCGAAGACGAGGGTCGCGGCGACGACCATGCCGGGCGCCGAGAGCGGGACGACGATGCCCCAGAAGGTGCGGGTGCGGCTCGCGCCGAGGCCGCGGGCGGCATCGTCGAGGCCCGGGTCGACCTGGGCGACGGCGGAGTAGCACGAGATGATCGCCAGCGGCAGGAACAGCTGCGTGAGGCCGAGCACGATCGCGAGCTCGGTGTAGAGCAGCTGCGGCGCACGGTCGACGAGCCCGAGCCCGGTCAGCAGCTGTCCGATCGCCCCGTTCGAGCCCAGCAGCACGAGCCAGCCGAAGGTGCGGACGACGTTGCTCAGGAGCAGCGGGAAGATCGCCAGGGCCAGCAGCACGCCCGCCCAGCGCGAGGTCGATCGGGCGAGCAGGTAGGCGATCGGGAACCCCAGCACGATGCAGATGACGGTCACGATGAGACCGAGACCGACCGTTCGGCCGATGATCGCGAGATCGAACGGGTCGGTCAGCATCCCGCCGAGCCGTTCGAAGATGTCGACCGGGCTGACACCCGGAGGGGCGAACAGCATCGCGATCGACGGGATGAGGAACCCCGCCAGCAGGAGTGCGAGCCCGGGGAGGGCCAGCAGTCCGGTGCGGCGTGAAACCACGAGCGAACTCCGTTCGTGCGAGGGGTGCGGGCGCAACCGGTTGCGCAACCGGTTGCTCCTACCGTAGAGGCCGAGAGGAGGGAGTCGCGACCATTCGTGTTAACACCGTGTAAAACCGCCGTTCGACGGCGGCGCAACCGGTTGCTCCCGCTCAGTAGGATGAGCGGACCGGCGCGGCATGCGGCGTCGCGATGAAGGGGGCACGGTGACGACACTCGCCGATGTCGCCGCGCACGCGGGTGTGTCGAAGTCGACGGCATCCCGGGCGCTCAGCCGCCCCGACCTCGTCGCACCCGAGACGGTCGCGCGGGTGCGCGCAGCTGCCGAGACACTCGGCTTCATCCCGAACCGCGCGGCGAGCCACCTCGCCCGGGGTCGCAGCGGCATCGTCGCGCTCGTCGTCCCGACCCTCGACAACGCCTTCTTCACGCCGATCATCGCGGGCGCCCAGGATCGCGCCCGCGAGTCCGATCTGCAGCTCACGATCGCGGTCCACCGGCTCGACGACGTCGACGGACTCGCCGAATTCGAACGCCTCGCCCGGCAGGTCGACGGATGCATCCTCGTCGCACCGCGTGGTCCCGATGACATCGTCCGTGCCGCCGGCGCCTTCGGGCCGACGGTCCTCGTCGACCGCGAGATCGACGGCATGACCTCGATCGTGGCCGACACCGCGAGCGCGTTCGCCGAGCTCGCGACGCGCCTCGCCGACGCCGGTCACCGAGGAATCGTCTACCTCGGCGGTCCCGACGGGTCGTGGCAGGACCGGCAGCGCTCCGCCGCGATCGAGGCCGCCGTCGGCGAGCGCGCCGAGCTGACCGCGCTGGGCCCCTTCCCCGCGACGTTCGCGGCGGGTGTCGCGACCGCCGACGCGGTGATCGCGTCGGGCGCGACGGCCGTCGTCCCCTACGCCACGTCGATCGGGCTCGGGCTCGTCTTCGCCCTCCGCGCCCGCGGCGTCGCCTCCCCCGGCGAGATCCTCGTCAGCGCGGAACGCCTGGTGGCCGAGGCGATCGGGGCCGACGACGTGCCCGCGATCGACGTCGACGGCGACGAGCTCGGCCGCGAGGCCATGGCCGCGCTCATTCCGATGCTCGTCACCCCGCCGTCCGGTCCCACCCGCCGACGCCTCGACGTGTCGGTGCACTGGCCCCCGGCTCGACCCGCCGAGAACGCACTCTCGTCGCGATAACGCACCCTCCCCGGTGCGTTCTCACGGCAACGGTGCGTTCTCGGCGCGCGGCGGCGCGGCGCTGCACGGCGGCGCCGGGTCAGCGGGCGAAGCGGTCGGTCGCGGCGACGAGGGCCGCGGCGATGCCGGGCTCGCCGGCCGAGTGACCGGCGTCGTCGACCATGACGAACTCGGCCTCGGGCCAGGCCCGGTGCAGGTCCCACGCGGTCATGGGCGGCGTGCACGCGTCGTAGCGACCCTGCACGATCACCCCCGGGATGCCGCGGAGCCGCCCCGCTGCGGCATCCTCGATCAACTGCCCCTCGCGCAGCCATCCGCCGTTGATGAAGTAGTGGTTCTCGATCCGCGCGAACGCCGTCGCCGACTCCGGCGCGGTCATTCCGGCGACCAGCTCCGGGTCGGGACGGAGGGTCACCGTCGAGGCCTCCCAGCGTGTCCAGGCCTGCGCCGCGGGAACATGCACCGCCGGATCCGGGTCGGTCAGCAGCCGGTGGTACGCCTCGATCAGTCGGCTCCGCTCGATGACCGGGACCGGTGCGAGGTAGTCCTCCCACAGGTCGGGGAACAGCGCCGCTGCGCCGCCCTCGTAGAACCATTCGAGCTCGTGGCGTCGCAGCGTGAAGATGCCGCGCAGCACCAGCTCGGAGACGGCATCCGGGTGCGACTGCGCATAGGCGAGCGCGAGCGTCGAGCCCCACGAGCCGCCGAAGACCTGCCACCGGTCGATGCCGAGGTTGCGTCGCAGCAGCTCGATGTCGGCGACGAGGTGCCACGTGGTGTTGTAGCGGAGGTCCGCGGCCGGGTCGCTCGCGTGCGGGGTGGACTTCCCGCAGCCGCGCTGGTCGAACAGGATGATCCGGTAGGCCTCGGGGTCGAAGAAGCGACGGTGCCACGGCGAGGTGCCGCCGCCGGGACCGCCGTGGAGGAACACGACCGGCTTGCCCTCGGGATTGCCCGACTGCTCCCAGTACACGCGCTGGCCGTCGCCGGCGAGGAGGAAGCCCGTCTCGTAGGGCTCGATCTCGGGATACAGGATGCCGGCCAGGGCGGCCGACACGCTCACCGTGCGGCTCCGCGGTCGCGTTCGTTCATGCGATTCACCGTACCGGTGCCTGGTCTCCGGCGTCGCCGCGGCGCGGAACCGGACCCACGAGCGCGCTGCGCCGCGTCATCCGCCGAGCCGTCTCGTCTGGAACCCGCCCGCACCGTCCGCGTCGAGGAGGATGACCTCGCCGTTCAGGATCCGGGGACAGCTGGCGCCCGTCAGCCCGTCGATCGCCACGCGGAGGAGCGTTCCGTGGGCGACCGCGACGGTGTTCTCGCCCTCGAGCAGGAGCCGGCGGAGTACGCCGACGCCGCGATCACGCGTGGCCTCGACCGGCTCCGCGCCCGGGTAGTCCTCGTCGGGCCAGCGCTCGCGGACCTCCGCGACGGGCAGCCCCTCGGCCTCGCCGTAGTGCCGCTCGGCGAGTTCGGCGATCCGGTCGAGCCGCGCGTCCGGCAGGTGGGCGGCGATGATCTCCGCGGACTGCACCGCCCGTCGAAGCGGCGACGACACGACGCGGGTCCACACCGCCCCGGCGAGGAGTCGGCCCGCCGCGGCGGCCTGCTCCTCGCCCACGCCGTCGAGCGCGATGTCGGCGGAACCCTGCATCCGGCGTTCCCGATTCCACAGCGTCCGGCCGTGACGCACGAGGGCGAGCGTCATGACGACGTCGCGACCGCGTCGGGCGCCGGAAGGGTCGCGGCCTCGGGATACACGACGGCTTTCGTCACCTCGATGCCGACGCTGTCGCCGACGCGGGGACGCATGCCGAGGGTTCGCGCGCGCAGCCGGAGCCCCTGCCACTCCACGATGACATCGCTGCCCTCCGGCGTGAACAGCGCCGAGCGGACGACGGCGTCGCCGCCGGCGCGCAGCGCGACCGACGACGGCAGGATCGCCGCCGTGGCCCGACCGGCGTCTCGAACGGCGGAGTCGCAGGCGAGATCGAGCGGATGCCCGTCGGCGCGGAACCGGCCACCCCTGACAGAGCCCTCGACGAGCGTCGCGTCGGAGAGGAAACGTGCGACGAACGCGCTCTCGGGATGCGAGAGCAGTGTCTGCGGCGACGCCACCTGGCGGATGCGGCCGGCATCGAGAACGGCGACCCGGTCGGCGAGCGCGAGCGCCTCCGACCGGTCGTGGGTCACATGGATGACGGTGAGCCCGAGCTCGCGCGTCAGCGTGTGGAGTTCGAGTCGCAGCCGATCGCGGAGAGGCTCATCGAGGGCCGAGAGCGCTTCGTCGAGGAGGAGCACGCGCGGGCGACCGACGAGCGCGCGGGCCAGCGCGACGCGTTGCCGCTGCCCGCCCGAGAGGGTCGCGGGGTCACGGCGCTCGTAACCGGACAGTCCCACGAGGTCGAGCGCTTCCCCGACCCGGCGCAGGCGCTCACCACGGGGCACGCGAGCGCGTCGAAGGGGATATTCGACGTTGCGGGCGACGTTCCAGTGCGGCCAGACGGCGTGCTGCTGGAACACCATTCCCAGCTGACGCTGCTCCGGCGGTACCGATGCTGCGCCGCCGGCGAGCTGCCGGTCGCCGATGAGGATGCGTCCCGCCGTGGGCTCGAGGAAGCCGGCGATGCTGCGGAGCAGCGTCGTCTTGCCCGAGCCGGAGGGGCCGACCAGCGCGATGAACTCACCGTCCGCGACGGCGAGGTCGACGTCGGCGAGGCCGAGCGTGCCGTTGCGGTAGCGGAGCGAGACGTGTTCGAGGGTGACGGATGCCATGACGGCCTTTCTGACTAGCGAGGGCGACGGGTCGCGAGCCCGATCACGGACAGACCCACGAGGGCGACGATGAGCGACCACGCCGATGCCGTGTTGAAGGCTCCGGCCTGCTGGAAGTTGAAGATCGCCACCCCGAGGGTCTGGGACCCCGGCGAGAGCAGCAGCACCGAGAGGGTGAGCTCTCGCACGGCGGTGACAGCGACCACGACGGCTCCTGCGACGGCCGCGGGCGCGGCCATCCTGCAGGAGATGTCGACGAGCGCGCGCAGGCGACCGGCGCCGGCCACGCGCGCCGCCTCCTCGGCACTCGTCGGGGTCGCCGACAGCGGCGCGGCGACGGCCTGCACGACGAGCGCCGTGAACGAGGTGACGTAGGCGACGAGGATCAGCCACGGGGTGTTGAACAGGCCGAGGGTGGGCGCGAGGATCAGCCACGCCACGGCGATGACGATGCCGGGGATGGCCTGGGGCACCGTCGCCACCGCGCCGAGACCCCGCGATGCGCGGCCGCGCGTACGCGCGACCACGACGCCGATGGCCAGCCCGAGCACACCGCAGATCACCGCCGCCAGGGTCGCGAGCATGACCGAGTTCGCCGCCCCCGCGAGGGCGCTGGGGGTCGTGACGGCCCGGACGAAGTGATCGAGCGTGAGGTTCTCCCAGGTCAGCGGCACCCCGGGGGCGCGGAGCAGGGTCTGCGTGAGCAGCGCGAGGAGCGGGAGAACCGTGATGACCAGCACCACAGCCCAGAGCGTCACGCCGATCGGCATGCGCGCCCGCCCGAGCGGTGTGCGCTCGGGAACGGCATTCGACGAATCGAGCTCCCAGCCGCGGCGTGCGAGCGCGGCGTCGGCGACGAGCGCGAGCACAGCCAGGACGAGCAGCACGACGCCGATGGTGGCGACGACGGCGAGCGGGTCGTCGACGGTGCCCGATTGGAGGTAGCGGTAGACGAGGGTCGCGAGGGTGACGAACCGCTCGGGCAGGCCGATGATCGACGGGATGCCGAAGTCGGCGAGATTCCCCACGGCGATGAGCACGAACGACGACACGAGAGCGGGGCGGAGCAGCGGGACGGTGACCGAGGTCAACGCCCGGATCGGTCCGGCGCCGCCGATGCGTGCGGCCTGCTCGAGGTCGCTGGGAATGCGGCGGAGGGCCGCTGAGACGATGATCATCGCGATCGGGTAGCTGTGGATCGTCAGCAGCAGGATGACGCCGTCGGCGCCGTAGATCGACCAGAGCGGTGCGCCGAAGACGTCGCGCCACCAGAGATTGAGCGGACTGGTCGGCCCCGCCACCCCGAGCCAGGCGATGGCTCCGACGAACGGCGGCATGAGGAGCGGACTGAGGGCGAGCAGGCGCAGCGCCCCGCGGCCGCGCAGATCGGTGCGTTCGAGGAGGACGGAGAAGACCGTCCCGATCACGACGGCCGCGAGCGCTGAGGCGATCGCCGAGACGAGGCTGTTCGCACCCGCCTGCAGGACGTCGCCCTGAAGCAGGACGGACAGATGTTCGCCGCGCGCCGCGAGGACGAGGAGGGCGCCGATCGGGACGAGGATCAGCCCGCCGCACGCGAGCCAGAGGGCCGCGACCAGCGCGTCTGCGCCGTCGAGCCGGCGCAGACGGCCCCCGCGGGCCCGGTTGCCCGAGCCCGCGGGGATGATCGTGGTCGAGGTCATCGAAGGAAGAGCGACCGGAACGTCTCGACCGCGGCATCCTGGCTGCTGCGGATCGTCTCGAGGTCGGGCGAGAGGATGGTGATCTCGTCCATGGCCGGGGCTCCCTCGGGAGTGCCGACGTCGGAGCGCACGGGAAGGTACGACTGCTCGACGGCCAGCTTCTGCCCCTCGGCGCTGACGAGGAAGTCGACGAAGGCCTGCGATGCCTCGACCTGATCGGTGTCGGCGAAGATGCCGACGGGCTGCGAGACGTAGGGAACGCCCTCGCTGGGGTACGACACCGCGATCGGCGACCCCTGGTCGGCGAGCTCGCGGACCAGGTAGTCCACCACGACGCCGACCGGCTGGGCGCCCGTCGCGACGGCCTGCGAGACCGGACCGTTGCTGTCGGCGATGACCGGACGGTTCTCCGCGAGCGCGGTCATCCACTCCTCGCCCAGCTGCGGCTCGTCGAGCCAGACCGCCGCGTTGTAGGCGGCTGCGCCGGAGACGTCGGGGTTCGGCATCACGATCTGATCGGCCCACGCCGGGTCGGTCAGGTCGGCCCACGACTCGGGCGCCTCGGTGACGATGCCGGTGTTGTAGGCGATGACGGTGGGGATGATGCGCGTGCCGGTGTAGTAGCCCTCGGCGTCGACGACGTCGGGGTTGAGCTCGTCGGCGCCCGCGGGGGTGTACTGCAGCAGCAGGTCTTCGGCCGCGTATCCCTCGAAGGTGCCCGCGTCGGCGGCGAGGAAGACGTCGGCCTGGATGCCGCCCGACTCGCGCTCCGTGGCGACGCGTGTGGTGAGGTCGCCGGTGCCGGCGCGGAACACCTCGACCGTGATCTCCGGGTGGATCTCGTTGAAGGCGGCGACGAGTTCGTCGGCCTTCTCCTGCGGCTCCGAGGTGTAGAGCGTGATGGTTGCGGGCTCGGCGGCGCCGCTTGCGGTCTCGGTCGAGGCGGCGGGAGCCGAGCTCGACGAGCACCCGGCCAGGGCGACGGCGGCGAGGCCGAGAAGGGCGACGGGGACGGTCGTGCGCATGCGTGACATGGGGGTCCAATCGGGTGTCATCGGGTGAGGAGGGAGGAGAAGATCGGTGCGGGCGAATCGAGGCCGACGTTGGTGACCGTGACACCCTCGGGCAGCAGATGCACGAGGGAGAACATCGCCAGGTCGTGGCCGCTGACTCGGTCGGGCCCGGCATCCATGACCTGGTGATAGGCCAGTGAGGGTCCGACGGAGATCGGGATGCCGCGGAGGGTCGCCGAGAGCGGATGGTGGAAGTGCCCGGCCAGCACGACGCGGACATCGGTGCCCTCGACGGCGTCGAGGAAGGCGGCGGAGTCGCGCAGGCCCGCCTTGGCGAGCGTCGGCAGCGGAGACCCGAGCGGGGCGTGGTGGAGAGCGACGATGGTGCCGATGCCGTGCGAAGAGCGCAGCACCAGCCGCAGCCAGTCGAGCTGCGGCCGGCCCAGCTCGCCCGACGAGGAGTCGAGCACGACGAAGCGCAGGTCGTCGACGATCTCGACGCGGTGGTGACTCTCGCGGTGCCCTCGGAGCACCCGCGCCGCCTCCGGGTGGTCGTGGTTGCCCAGCGCGGTGAGCACGGGCACGCCGGCAGCGTCCGCGAGACGGTCGAAAGCGTCGCGCAGCCGGGGGTACGCGTCGGGATGACCGCGCTGCGCGAGGTCGCCGGTGACGACGATCGCCTCGGGCGTGATCCCCGCGTCGCGGATGTAGGTCTCCACCCGGCGCAGCCGCTCGATGCCGTCCACGGCGTCGTAGAGCAGCTCCCCCGACGTCGCGTGCACATCACTCAGGTGCAGCACCGTCAGTCTCCCCGTGGCGCGGCTCACGCGGCACCCGCGTTCTTGCGCCGCAGCGCGCCGAGCTGGGCGTCGGTGAGCCCGTGCGTGCGGAGGTACTGCTCCGCTCCGCCGAGAGCGTCGACGATCGAGAGCGCGTGCACGATCGCCTCGGGCGGGCTCTCGAGGTGCAGGCGGAGGACGCCCGCACGGTCGGAACCGGCGAGGTCGCGCACGATCCGATCGGCGTGCGCCTGGCGGACGGGCCGCACCTCCGGGGCCGACAGGACGTAATCCGCGACGATCGCGTCGGCCGTCTCTCCGGCAGCCGAGCGCGCGAGCGCGACGACGAGCCCGGTGCGGTCCTTACCGGCGGTGCAGTGCACGAGCACGGCGCCGTCGGCATCTGCGACGACGCCGACGGCGCGGGCGAGGGCGTCGCCGCGCTGACGGAGGAGGTTCTCGTAGATCTCCTCGAGGCCGCCGATCACGGGTGGCTCGGCGCCGTAGACCGGCACCGAGCTCACGGGGATGTCGTGACGCACGGGTCCGTGCTCGGAGGGCTCGCGCAGGTCGAGGATCACCGACACCCCGAGCTCCGTCAGAGCCGCGGCTCCGGCATCCGTGAGCGTCTCCGGAGCGCCGGAGCGAACGAGCCAGGGGGCTCCGCCCCGGCTCACGCGGACGTTGAACAGGCCGTCGACCTCAATCGCGCGCATCACAACCTCGCGCTCCCGGGCCGTGCACTTCACGGCGGCCCGGTCCTCGGCAGCCGCGTTCTCCGCCGCGCGTTACGGGCGTTACATCACTCACGAAACGTGATTACAGTCGCCCGAGGTCTCCGGCTGCTGGCACGCCGGTGACGCGGCGTCGACGAACGGGTGAACGCTCGGGTCTACTCGTCGGCGATGGCGTCGGCGACCACGTGTCGCATGCCCGCGGCATCCCCGGGCGCCATCCCCTGGGAGAGGGCGGAGTGGAGCGCATGCAGGACGACCGTGTGCCCGATGCGCGCGAGGAACGGGTCGACATCGTGCGACTCCGCCGCCGGCCCGGTCGCGATGACGAGATGGGCGGCGCGCCCGATCGGCGAGCGGGCGAAGCTCGTCACTGCGGCGACCCGCGCGCCGCGATCACGTGCGGCGGAGCATGCGCGCAGCGTCTGGATGTTCGCGCCGGAGTAGCTCAACGCGAAGCAGAGGTCGCGCTCGTCGAGCGAGTTCACCGCGAACTGCTGAGCCAAGGGATCGATCGGCGCCTCGACGGCGCGCCCCAGCGTGCTGAGCCGCATGGCGAAGTCCTGCAGCGGCGGCCCGGAGAAGCCGTTGCTCACCAGCACGACCCGCCGCGCGTCTCGAAGCGCGGCCGCGACCTCGTTCACCCGCGCCGGGCTCACGCTCTCCTGCGCCAGGCGCAACGCCTCGACGGCGTCATCGAACGTGCTCGAGGCGACGTCATCGCGTTCGCGCGTCTTCATCGGAGTAGAACGGGCCAGCTCGAGCCGGAGGTGCTGGAAACCCCGGAACCCGAGACTCTGGCAAGCCCGGATGACTGTGGCCGTCGATGTTCCGGCAGCCTGGGCGAGCTCCGCCGTCGACCATTCCACGACCTCGTGAGATCGCTCGAGGATCAGGGTCGCGACCTTCGACTCGCTCGGACCGAGGAGCGATGCAGACGAACGGATGCGCGCCAGCACGCTCAGTTCGGGGCGGGAAAGGGTCATGACCGTCCTTGCGCGAAGAGATCGTGGCTCGACCCGAATGTAGCGCCTCAACGGAAACATCCCCGGCCCCTCGCTCCGCACGCCGCGGCGCGGCAGGAATAGGCTCGGCGCATGGACGCCACCACCGTCACCGTCACCGGCGCGGCCGGCCAGATCGGATACGCGCTGCTGTTCCGCATCGCCTCGGGCGAGATGCTCGGCCCCGACCGGCCCGTGAACCTCCGCCTGCTCGAGATCCCCGACGGCGTCCGCGCCGCGGAGGGCATCGCACTCGAGCTGCAGGACGGCGCGTTCCCGCTGCTGGGGTCGGTCGATGTCACCGATGACGCGCGCACGGGCTTCTCGGGCGCCAACATCGCGATGCTCGTGGGCGCGCGCCCTCGGTCGGCCGGCATGGAGCGCAGCGATCTCCTCGCCGCCAACGCGGGCATCTTCGGCCCGCAGGGTGCGGCGATCGCCGCGGCGGCGGCATCCGATGTCCGCGTGCTCGTCGTGGGCAATCCCGCGAACACGAACGCGCTCATCGCGGCGTCGGCCGCCGAGGGCGTGCCGGCCGAGCGCTTCAGCGCGATGACTCGTCTCGATCACGAACGCGCCGTGGCTCAGCTCGCCGCGCGCCTCGGGGTTCCCGTCACCGACGTCGAGGGCGTCGTCATCTGGGGCAACCACTCCGCGACGCAGTTCCCCGACATCACCTCCGCCACCGTCGCCGGGCGGCCCGCGATCGACGCGCTCGCCGAACGGCTGGGCGGGGCGGATGCCGCACGCGCCTGGCTCGACGACGAGTTCGTGCCGCGCGTGGCGAAGCGGGGCGCCGAGATCATCGCCGTGCGGGGCGCGTCGTCGGCGGCGTCGGCGGCCAACGCCGCGCTGCGTCACGTGCGCGACGACGTGCTCGGCACCGACGGTCGGCGCACCTCCGCCGCCGTCGTCTCACGGGGCGAGTACGGCGTGCCGGAGGGACTGGTCTGCTCCTTCCCCGTGACGAGCGACGGGTCGGGCTACCGGGTCGTGACGGGGCTCGACCTCGACGAGCGCGGCCGATCACGGCTCGACGCGTCAGTCGCGGAGCTCATCGACGAGCGCGAGGCCGTCCGGGCCCTCGGCATCCTCTGACGCGGCGTCCGGACCCGTGGAGCTGCTGCCCGGACTCATCCTCGGCGTCGTCGCGATCGCGCTCTCGACGTCGCTGTCGAAACGCCTGGGGGTCGCGGGACCGCTGATCCTCGTCGCCGTCGGCCTGGCCGCCTCGTGGCTGCCGATCCTCGACGACTTCGAAGTCGACCCCGAGCTGATCCTCGTCGGGGTTCTGCCACCCCTGCTCTACGCCGCGGCGGTGCGCCTGCCCGCTGTCGAGTTCCGGCGCGACCTCCCCTCGATCTCGGGGCTCGCCGTCGCCCTCGTCGTCGTCAGCGCCCTCGCGGTCGGCGGATTCCTCGTCCTCGTGCTGCCGCAGCTCGGCTTCCCTCTGGCGGTCGCGCTGGGGGCGGTGCTGAGCCCGAGCGACGCCGTGGCCACCTCGATCGTGAAGCGTCTCGGCATCTCGCCGCGCGTCGTCACGATCCTCGAGGGCGAGAGCCTCATCAACGACGCCACGGCCCTCGTGCTGCTGCGCAGCGCCATCGCGGCCGTCGCGGGCGGCTTCGCCTTCGCCGACACCGTCGGCACGTTCGTCTGGGGCATCGTCGCGGCCGTGATCGTCGGGGTGGTCGTCGGCACGCTCAACCTGCGCATCCGAGCGCGCATGAACACGGTCGCGGCCACGGCGCTCGGGTTCATCGTGCCCTTCGTGGCGTTCCTCCCCACCGAGCATCTCGGCGGCTCGGGACTTGTCGCCGCCGTGGCCGCCGGCATCACGACAGGCCAGGGCGCCGCGCGCCGATTCACCGCCGAGCAGCGGGTGTCGGACGAGATCAACTGGCGCACCGTCGAGCTCGTCCTCGAGGGTGGCGTGTTCCTGGTCATGGGGCTCGAGCTGCGCGGCATCCTCGACGCCAACGTCGAACAGCAGAGCGGACCCGGAAAGGCGATCCTGCTCGCCCTGGGGTCGCTGGTGATCCTGCTCGCCATCCGCGCCGTCTATGTCGCCGGCCTCATCTTCGTGCAGGGCCGCCGAGCCCGCGGTCGCCAACGCGACAGGCTCGAGCAGATCTCGGAGCGCCTCGACAGCCTGCCGTCCGATTTCCCGGGGCGGGGGCGGGATCCGGGCGCCACGCGGCGCCGCCTGACCAGCATGCGCACCCGAGTGACCCGAGCGTTCAACGACCTCGACTACTACGAGGCCTCACCGCTCGGCTGGAAGCACGGCACGATCATCGTGTGGGCGGGGATGCGCGGCGTCGTAACCCTCGCCGCGGCCCAGACTCTCCCCCGCGACACCCCGGAGCGGGAGCTGCTCATCCTGACGGCCTTCCTCGTCGCGGTCATCAGTCTGCTGCTGCAGGGGCTCACGCTCCCGGCTCTCGTCCGCGCGCTGCGGATCCCGCGCGCGGCCGCCGATGCGTCGCTCGTGCGTCGAGAGGAGGACGCGCTGGATGCCGAGCTGCGCACCGCAGCGCTCGGCCGCCTCGCCGACCCGGCGCTCGCCGTCGAGAAGGGCGGCAGGTGGGACGAACGGACGCTGACGATCGCACGGCGCCGTCTGGAGCGTGCAGCCGACGAGGATGCCGGCACCCTCACGCGCGAGCTGCAGCTGCTGCTGATCGGCGCGATGCGCGCGCGACTGCTCGAACTCTCGAGCGAAGGCGCGTACTCCTCCGAGGTGCTGCGCGAGTCGCAGCGACGCTTGGATGCGCAGCAGGTGAGCCTCGAGATGCGCCGCAACGACGTCTGAGCGAACTCGTGGTGAAAACGGTTCTCGCGTCGGCGAGAATGAGAGGGTGACAACTCCGACCGAGGACGACCGGACGACCCTCCCGGCGGCGGACTACGCCGAGACCCGCACGATCGCGCTGCCCGACTCGCCCGTCGACGAGCTGCCCGACAGCTTCGCGGCCCTGCAGCCGAGCCCGGAGTGGTGGGCCGCCCGTCCCGCGGGTGCGCGCCTGGTCGGTCTCGTCGTCTCGCGCGACGACATGCCGAGCATCGTCGCCCAGCGCGACGCGCTCGCGCAGTTCGGCGTCCCGATCGAGGGCTTCCGGCATCCCGCCCCCGAGACGGGCGAAAGCTGGCAGGAGCGTCTATCGCGCCTGTTCGGTCACCTGACGGCGGGCGATGTCGTCGTCGTGTCTGATGCGCACGCGCTGGGGCGCGACGCCGACGAGGAGACCCGCACGATCGCCGAGCTGCGGCGCCGCTCCGTGATCGTCAAGGTGCTCGGCTCGCGCCTGATCTGAGGGTCGTCAGACGCGGCCACGGAGCCCGAGGACACCACCAAGAGGCCGACGAACGCGCAGGCTAGGGCGTGCAGCCGCGAACCGCGTCACCGGCGCCGCCGTTGGCGCGCACGAGCTGCACCTCGATGCAGGTACGGCCGGACGGATCCGCGGGAATCGTGACCGTCTCGCCCTCCACGCGCTGCGGCGCGCTCGTCCCCTCGAGCGTGACGGGGTACCAGAGGTATGAGTCACCCTCGGCCGGATCCGGGTTCGTCCACGTGAAGACGATGTCGGTTCCCGCCACGGCCCCCACCAGATCGCCGACGCGCGGGACGAACCCTGCCAGAGGGTCCTGCGGAGCACTCGACGGCGTCTCGCTCGCCGCAGGCTCGGCGGGGGCGGTCGGCTGCAGCAGACTGGCCACCACGACGACGGCCACGACGAGCGCCGCCGCCACCCCGCCGAGGGCGATCCACAGCCATGGACGCGAGCGGGCCGGCGACCTGGTCGCCCCGGGGTCGTCCGTCACGGCGTCCGCGGGCGCCGCCGGTGCGACCTCCGGGCTCGCTTCGCCCGCGGCAACGGCCGGCGCCGCCGCTGCCCGCCGCATCGTCTGGTCGGCGACGGGCTCGACCGTGCGCGGCCGGCGCACGGTGGCATCCTGCTCGGTGCGAGCCGACGGGCGCAGCACGGTCTCGTCGGGCGCGCTCGGCGCGAAGGGCGATCCGGTCGCGGCCGGAGCGAACGGCGACGACGCCTCCGGGGCGTCCTTGCGACGTGTCGATCCCGCCGGCGGAGCGGTCGTCGGCTCGATGCTCACGATGCCCCGCACCCGGGTCAGCTCGCCGTCGGCATCCTCCTCCTGCTCGGCGTCGGGAGAGTCGTCGAGGATGTCGATGGGCGTGACCGAGTGCGCGAGCTCGATCTGCACGCGCTGCAAGGCCCGGGCGAAAGCGACGGCGCTGTCGAAGCGCGCCGCAGGGCTCTTCGACATCGCGCGCGCCAGCACCTGCTGCAGCGACGGCGGCACGTCGGCACGGTCGAGCGGAGCGAGCGGCGCGGTCTCGATGCGCTGGATGAGATCCGCCGCGCCGTTGCGCCCGCCGGGCTGCTCGAACGGCGATCGCCCCGCGAGGAGCGTGTAGATCGTCGCCCCCAGTGCGTACACGTCCGAGCGAACGCCTGAGTCGGCGCCGTCCGCGAACGCCTCGGGCGGCGACCACGGAATCGACATGCCCGCGGTCTCGTCGCCGCCGTCGGTCGTCGTCGCGATCCCGAAGTCGGTGAGTGCCGGGCGGTTGTACTCCGTCACCAGGATGTTGGCCGGTTTGATGTCGCGATGAAGGATGCCGGCACGGTGAGCGGTCTCGACGGCCGCGGCGACCTGGACGCCGACGCGCAGCGCCTCGGCGACCGAGAACGCGGCGGCGCGGTAGCGCACCTGCAGGTTCGGACGGGGGCAGTTCTCCATCACGAGGTACGGCCGCTGGTCCTCGGCCAGGCCGGCCTGGTAGATCGTCACGATCGCCGGATGCGTCGAGAGCATCGCCATGACGTTGGCCTCGGCGGTGAACTGCTCGACGGAGCCGCCCGCCATGCGGTCGGGAAGCAGCACCTTCACGGCGACCTTGCGCCGCGGCAGCTGCTGCTCGTACAGGTAGACGTCGGCGAATCCGCCCGAGCCGAGCAGTTCGAGGTAGGTGAAGCCGGGCAGCTCGGGCGGTGGCGCGGGCGGACGCTTCGCGCTCACGGCAGATCCTCGAAGGCGATCGTCACACCGTCGCCGATGTCGAGCACGTCGCCGGAGACGACCATCGTCGGCTCGTTCGGATGCAGCCGCACCGGATCGTTGCCGCCGCGCAGCAGGACCGAGCCGTTGGTCGTGTCGAGGTCGACCACGAGAACGTGCTCCCCCTCGGCCCGGATCTCGACGTGGTTCCGGGAGATGTCCTGCTCGGGACTCTCCACGGCGACCAGCGTGGGCAGCGTGTCGCCCGTCGAGCGCGAGGAGCGGGGGCGACGACCGACGATGACGGTGTTCTCGAGCTCGACGACCTGACCGTCCGATACGCGGATGCGTCCGCGCGAGAGGCGCCGGGCGGGCACGATCTCCGTGGACTCGTAGATGGCGGGTTCGCCGCGCCGGGCGCTGCGGATGTCGGCCACCGCGATGGTCTCCCCGTCGTGATCTCCGGCCGGGGCCGTCGCCGACACCACGGTGGCGTCGTCGGCGGGCTCGACCTGCTCGCCCTGCTCTGCGGGCTCGACCTGCTCGGCCGGGCTCGCGGGGAGTGTCGGCCGCACGACTGTCTCGCCCCAGATCATCGCGTGCTCGTCGGCGGCGGCGGTGTCGCCGAGCGGGACGAAGGTCTCGGCGCCCGACGACTCGTCGAAGGGGATGTCGGAGTCGCCTGTCGCCGGCGCGACCGGCGTCTCCGCACGACCGGCCGGCTCGAACAGGGGCACCGACGCGGAAGACGAAGCAGGCTCGGGTTCCGGGGCCGGCTCGGGCACAGGAGCGGGGTCCGGAGCCGGCTCGGGCACAGGAGCGGGCGCGAGTGCCGGCTCGGGCGCCGACGACGGCGAGGTGGCGACGGGTGCCGATGCGGCGGGCGTTGCCGCAGCAGAAGGTGTCGACGCGACGAACGGGCTCGCCGGTCGGGCACCCGGTCGCGCTCCGGTCAGATCCACCGTCACGGCATCCGCGGCCACGACTCCCTCGACGAAGGGAAGCGCCGTCGCCTCGTCGGCGGCCTCGGCGAAGAGGGCCGATGCGCGCCGCACGCCCGGGATGAGACGCTCGACCCACGTCGAGACGCCCTGGCCCGACACCGACAGTGGCCCCGTCTCGGTCTCGACGACGAGTTCGACGGGCCCGCGCACGGCGACGCGGAGACCGTCGCCCTCGACGATCGCCAGGACGAAGTCGGGGATCGCCGCGAGCGACGTGCCGAAAGCACCGGTCAGGGCCTCGATGACGGCGCCGATGCCGCGCTCTTCGAGGCGCCGCCAGACCGCCTCGACGGTGGGGATCGAGACGTTCGCGGGCAACGCGACGGCCGCAGCGGGCGCGAGGGCGACACGCCAGTGCTCCGCGGTCGTCGCGGGGACGTAACGGACCTCGACCATCAGGTTCTCCCCCCTGCGGCCGCGGTGCGCGGCCGGGTGTCTATGTCGGCGTCGTCCGGCTGTGCGGACGGGACCGTGTCGTACACGTCGTCGGCGTCCTCTCCCAGCGCGTCGACCACGATGACCGTGACGTTGTCGCGGCCACCGTGCAGCAGCGCTTCGTGCACGAGCCGCTGGGCCGCGTCCTGCGGTTCGGCCTCCTCGTCGAGGATACGGGCGATCCGCTCGTCGTCGAGCTCTGTCGACAGACCGTCCGAGCAGACCAGGATGCGGTCGCCGCTCTCGGCCGGCAGCATCCAGAAGTCCGCCTGCCCGACGCTGCCGGCGCCCAGGGCCCGCGTGATCTCGTTGCGCCGCGCGTGGTGGGCCGCCGTGACGGCGTCCATCCGACCCGAATCGACGAGCTCCTGGACGACGGAGTGATCGACGCTGATCTGCTCGAGTCGCCCGCGCGCCCACCGGTACGTCCGCGAGTCGCCGATGTTCAGCGCCAGCCAGTATCCGGCATCCCCCACCCGGGTCAGCACGACGCCGGTGAGGGTCGTACCGGCGGCCCGCTGCCCCGTCGCCAGGGCGTCGATGCTCGTGCGGGCGCGCTCGATGGCCGAGCGCACGTCGCGATTGGAGACGTCGGGGGCGCCGACGAACTGCTGGAACTCGGCGACGGCCGCGGCGCTCGCCCGTGCGCCCGCCTCGTGTCCGCCCATCCCGTCCGCGACGACGAAGACCGGGACCGCGGCGAGGTAGGAATCCTCGTTCGCTCGGCCTCGCAGCCCGGCGTGCGTCGCTGCGCCGTGTCCGATCCGCAGCGGCACCGGTGTCACCGGAGCACCTCGACGACGAGCCACCGGTCCCCGAGATCGAGCCGGTCACCGCTGCGGAGAATCGTCTGCGCTCCGGGCGCCACGGCGACGTCGTCGCCGCCGGCCCCGCGGCGAACGGTCACGCCGTTCGTCGACGCGCGATCGATGACGGCGAGGCCACCGGCCGCGAGGGGAACGAGCTCGAAGTGGGTGCGCGAGAGGGTCAGCGTCTCATCGCGCAGCACGATCGCGTCGGCGCCGGCGGCGCGGGAGGGGTCTCGGCCGAACACCGTGCGACCGTAGACGGCCGTTCGCGACCCGTCATCCCACGTGAGCAGCGCGCAGACGCCGCTGCGGATCTCGGGGACGCCGGTCAACGGTTCGGTGTCGAAGACCATCGCGCTCATGCCGCACCTCCCCCGTCGCGGCGGCGACGACCGCGCAGAAGCGAGCGCAGGCTGAGACGAGCGCGCAGCCGGCGCCACACCGACACACGACCGCTCATGCCCACCACGATCGCGTCGACCTCGTGCCAGAACGCGTCGATGTCCTCGGCCGTCGGCTCCCCCGGCCCGAACACCCGGGCATCGGCGGATGTCGCGAGAGCCGTCACGTCCGGCTGCTCCATCGTCGCGGCGACCACCTGCGCGCTCTCGCTCCGCGTCGCACCGGCTGCCACGGGAGCGTTCAGGTCGACGGCGCGGTCGATGAGCTCGTCCCATCCGCCCGAGATGCGATCGGCGGGTTTGTCGGCATTGCGCCGCTTCGTTCGCCGAGCGGTCTTCACCGCACCCATGATCACGAACGGGGCGAAGATGATCGCGAGCACGCCGATGCCGATGCCGATCGGGGCGAGGATCGCGCCGATCCAATCGAAGCCCGGGTCCTCCTCCTCTTCCTGGTCGCGGTCGTTGGCGATCGCCGGCGGCAGCTCCGCCGGCTCCTGCGCGGGCGGCGGCGGCTGGAGCACCTGCGGCTTGGGATTGGCCCGCGGTGTCGTCGTCTGCTCGTTCGGCTCGTTGTCCTCGTCGGGGGTCGGGTCGAAGGGAACCCAGCCGTAACCGTCGAAGGCGACCTCGACCCACGCGTGGACGTTGTCGCCGGTGGCGGTGAACTCACCCGGAGTGTCGCCCTCGTCGGGATGCCATCCCATGACGACCCGCGCGGGGATGCCCAGCTGCGCCGACAGCAGCGCCATCGCCACGGCGTACTGCTCGTCGTCGCCGATGATCTCGTCACCCCCGAAGAAGCTGGTGATGCGCGCGGCGCCGTGGCCCGACGGCGAGTAGGGGTCGTCTTCGAGGCCATGGCTGAAGTAGCCGTCGGTCGACAGCCAGTCCGTCAGGGCGCGAACCTGCTCGATCGGTGTGTCGGCGTCGCCGACCGCGTCGGTCGCGAACTGCGACAGTCCGTCGGGGATGCCCTCCTGCTTCGGCATCTTGATCGGGGCGAAGGCGACGTCGGCGAGCGCTTCGTCGGTCGGGATCACCGGGAACACGGTGTCGACGGTGTAGGTCGTTCCGGGGGCGAGTCCCGCCGTGACCGCAGCCGTTCCGGTGGCGTCGTTGTAGTGGGCGGTGCGACGCAACTCGTCGGCACGATCGCCCTCGAACTCGATCGACCGCACGGCTCCGGCGTCGGGAAGCCACACGCCGCGCAGCTCGTCGATCTCGATCTGCAGTCGGCCCGGTACGCCCTCGGCGTCGGGGGACATGTTCGAGCGCAACGGCGTGAACGAGCTCGACGAGCCGGCACCCTCATCGGACACGTTGAAGACGATGCCGTTGTAGGCATCCATCGTCGCGAGCCGTATGCGCCCGTCTTCCGGCAGCCCGCGAACCGTGAACAGCGTCGTCTCCGCATCGTCGCGCACGAGCCCGCGGAACGACTGCAGCGGGCTCGGGTACTGCTTCACGTCGAACGGCGGGATGACGACGTCGCGCAGCACGTAGCGCGTCGACGGCGGGCTTGCCACCGCCGCGGTCGCGACGCCCGCGCTGACGGCGACGGCGACCACGGCGGCACCGGAGATGAGGCGGCGCAGCCGCGTGTGCTTGAGGGCCGCGGCATCCGAGGTGCCCGCCGGCTCGATGCGGACCGCCGCGTTGTCGGGATCCCATGCCTGACGAAGCGCGAGCCAGACCGAGGCGACGACGGCGAAGACGACGCCCTGGGCGATCGGCACCGCGGGCTCGGTCATGCCGAGCAGGATCTGGGCGACGAGGAAGGCGGTGACGGGGATGAGCGACCACGCCGCCTGCCGCAGCCGCAGGGCGAGCGACGCCGTGAGCACGGCGGCCACGAGCGTCAGCAGGAACGGGACGATGAGGTGTCCGTCGTACGGGGCGACGGGGGCCACGGTCGTGAGCAGGCGCTTCCACGATTGCACCGAGCCGAGCGCGAGCTGCGCCCAGGTGTCGAGCGTGGGGATGACGCCCAGCAGGGCGGTGTGCGGCAGCGCGAGCGCACCGCCGAAGAGGAAGTAGGCCGCGACGGTGAGTCCGGCCGTCGGCAGGATGCCCCAGCGGCGGCGGGCGCAGAGCCAGGCGATGCCGATGCCGAGGGCGATCGCGCCGAACCCCGCCAGGAGGTACGCGCCGCCGTCGAAGGTCGGCCCGAAGCCGACGACCGCGACGGCCAGCAGCAGCACGACCGCGACGAGGTCGAGGATGAGGCGGCGGACGGCGGGCGACCTCACGAGAGCACCTTCCGCATCGCCGGCGCCAACTGGTCGAGCGCGCTGATCGAGATGACGTCGGCATCGCCGACACGGCGCAGCAGAGGCACCTCGACCGAGCGGTCGGCGACCACGGCGAGCGCGCGCACGCCCTGAGGGAGCCGCGAGCAGGCGAGCTTGAGCTCGGCCGAGTCGGCGCCGGAGCCGCAGAACAGCACCACGATGGCGATGCCGTGGGAGTTGATCGCGATGGTGCCGGCGAGCGCGACGATGCCGCCGTCGCGCTGGCGCGAGTAGTCGAGGGCCGACAGGTTGTCGAGCAGCCGGCGCGATCCCTGCGTGCGCAGCGGACCGCGCTGGGTGCGGGCTTCGAGCATCCGCGAGTCACGCAGTGCCCGCAGGCCGATCGAGCCGGCGGCTGAGATCGCGAGCTCGAACTCGTCGGCGTCGGCGTAATCGCCGGCGTAGGTCGAGAGGCCGAGCACGAAGTGCGAGCGGCGGGTCTCCTCGTACTGGCGCATCATCAGCTCACCGACGCGGGCGGTGGATTTCCAGTGCACGTGGCGGAGGTCGTCGCCCGGCTGATACTCCCGCAGCGCGTGGAACGACACGTCGTCGCTGGCGAGATCCGACGAGGGCAGTCCTTCGAGGTCGCGCAACCGGCCGAGCGACAGGCCCTCGAGGGGGACCGTGCGCGGGTGCACGTAGAGGTCGACGGCCTGACGGCGGTCGCTGCTGCGCTCGAAGAGTCCGAGCGGGTCGCCGCGCAGCACGCTGACCGGGCCGACCGCGAGCACGCCGCGCGCCGTCGTGGGGATGGCGAACAGCTCCTCGTGAACGGCCTCGGGCGCGAGGCGGGGGACGTCGAACTCGCCGCGACCCGAGCCGACGGGCAGCACGACACGCGACGGCAGGATCGAGCGAGACGTGCCGTTGGCGAGGGTGAGTCCGCCGATCGCGCGCTCACCGACGACGACGTGCGTGCGCGTCAGATCGAGGTCGACGTCGTACGCGGTGCCGCCGAAGAGGAACGGGATGCTGAGGACGATGATCGCGGTGAGGATGACCGCCGCGATCACCATCTCCTGCCAGCCGAAGCTGAGGGCGAGGATCCACAGCAGAACGGTCGCGAAGAGCAGCACCCAGCCGAGCGGGCGCACGGTTCGGGTGATCAGCCGGATGATGCGGCGCGCGACCGTCCACCATGCTTCGAGCCGCTCGCGCCACGCCTCCAGCCGCGAGGGCGCCTCGGCGTTGACGGGGGCGGCACCGGCCGCGAGGGTCGTCGTGCCGACCTGGACGGTCGCGTCGGCGTCGCGCGTCGTGTCGCCCACGGTGCGGGCATCCGCCGTCGCTTCCCCCGCTGCGGGCGTCGCTGCCGCGCGACCGGCAGCGCCACGGCCCCGGCGCGTGGGACGCGTCGAGGTCGGAGCGGAAGGGGGTGTGGCCATCAAGCGTCCGCCCGCGCGAGCGGCGCCTCGACATCGGCGAGGGCGTTGTTCATGACCGCCTCGGCGGTCGTGCCGGTGAACTCGGCCTCGGGGTCGAGCACGAGGCGGTGCGCCCACACCGGCAGCGCGAGCAGCTTGATGTCGTCGGGCACGACGTAGTGACGCCCCTGCGCCGCGGCGTAGACCTTCGCGATGCGGATCATCGCGATCGCACCGCGCACCGAGACCCCCAGCCGCGTCGCCGACGCCTCGCGCGTGGCCTCGACGATCTGGGCCGCGTAGCGCGCGACGACCGGGTCGATGTGCACGGTCGCGGCCAGGTCGGCCATCTCGCCCACGGCCCGGGTCGTGATGACCGGCTTGAGACTCGCCGACGGGTTGCGGTCGACCGCGCCGACGAGGATGCGCTCCGACACTGCCAGGCTGGGGTATCCGATCGACGTCTTGATCATGAACCGGTCGAGCTGGGCCTCGGGCAGCTTGTACGTACCGGCCTGCTCGATGGGGTTCTGCGTCGCGATGACGAGGAACGGGCGGCCGACCTCGTGCGCCACGCCGTCGACGGTGATGCGCGACTCCTCCATGACCTCCAGTAGCGCCGACTGCGTCTTGGGCGAGGCTCGGTTGATCTCGTCGGCGAGCACGATCGAGGCGAAGACGGGCCCGCGGTGGAACTCGAAGCGCTTGTTCGCCTGGTCGTAGATGGTCACACCCGTGACATCCGAGGGCAGCAGGTCGGGGGTGAACTGGATGCGGTTCGACGTCCCCTGCACGCTGGCCGCGATCGCCTTGGCGAGGCTCGTCTTTCCCGTTCCCGGCGCGTCCTCGAGCAGCACGTGACCCTCGGCGATCATCGCCGAGAGCACGAGGGCGACGACCTCGCGCTTGCCCAGGAGCGCCGCGTCGACGTTGTCGATCAGACGCGCGAAGGTGTCGCGGAACCACGCTGCCTGCTCGGGTGTCATGCTCATTCGTTCGTTCTCGTTCCTCGTGATGAATGGGGAGCCGGTCGGATGCGGTGCGCTACCAGCGCGTGTGCTCGCTGTCGCCCCAGCCCTTGATGCGGACGAAGGCGTCGTACCCGTCCGAGCCCAGGTAGCAGGTGAGCTCGACCGAGCCGTTGGCGGGCACGTTGAACGGGCCGTCGTAGCTGTTGAACTTGCTGCCGTTGGAGTAGCAGTCGATGCGGTAGCTGCCGGCGGGGAAGTCCGAGGTGTGCAGCCGGAAGTAGTAGCACCCGTTCGCGCAGCCCGACTTCGGCGTGCCCTTCTCGATCCACGCCCGCGGCTGCGGGGGCGGCGGCGCGTCGGGCGTGCGGACCTGCGCGCGCGCCGTCGTGGTGTTGCTCCCCGCCGCGGAGGTGCGCACGTCGATCGTCTGCGTGCTGCTGTAACCGACGTCGCCTCGCTGACTCGAGCCGCTCGCGTCGACGCGCTGCCAGCCGCCGCCGTTGATGCTGATCTCGGTGACGACGTCGCGACCGTTCCGGGCCGGCGACGTCCATGAGAGGGTGACCCGGTTGCCGTCGCGCGTGGCGTTCGCGGTCGGGTTGCCGATCTGACCGTAGGGCGCCACCTGGTTGGATGCCGCGGAGGCCTCGCCCTCGTACGTCGAGCCATCGGCGCTCGCGACGGCGCGCACCCGGACCGAGTAGGCGCCGTTGTTGTTCACCTGCCCGTTGCCGATGGTGCCCGATCCGCCGTTGCCGCCGCCGACCCAGTCGCTGCGCCAGCCGCCGTTGTTGACGGAGTACTGGTACGTGACCTCGCCGGGGTTCGCTCCGTTGAGGGCGCCGGCCGTCCACGAGACGGTGACGCGGTTGTCGCCCTCGGCCGCGCTGACGCCGGTCGGCGCACCCGGTGGCGTGAAGGCACGGCGCGGCGCCGACGACGCGCTCCACTCGCCCCACCCGGCCTTGTTCTGGGCTCGGACGATGAAGGTGTAGTCGCTCGTCGAGGTGTCGACGGTGACGGCCTGGCTCGTCTGCCCCGCGGGCACCGAGATGTCCTGCACGACGGTGCCGCCGCGGCGCACCTGCAGCTGGTACCCGGCGATGGCGTCGCCGTTGTTGGCCGGCTGGTTCCAGCTCACCTGCATCTGCGCGCGGTTGCCCACCGGGTTCAGGCGCTGCGTCGATGGGGCGGCAGGGGCGTCGGGCTTGCCTGCGGGCACCATCGACTGCGACCAGACGCTCCAGCTCGAGGGCTCCGGCGCGCGGTTGTGGGCCCGCACGCGCACTTGGTACTGCACGCCGTTCTGCAGGCCGTCCCAGGTGATGCGGGTGCCGGTGACGCCGGCCTTCTCGGCGACGCCCGAGGGCGGTGCGGGCGAGATCTGCAGGCTGTAGCTCTCGACCGGCGAGCCCTCGGTGCGCGGCACCGTCCACGTCACGTCGAGGCTGCGGTCGCCGAAGGCGAGGCTCGGCGGGTTCGGGGTGTCGGGGCGCTGGTCGGGACGCGCGGTCTCCGACGGCAGCGAGGGGTCGGACTCGCCGACGCGGTTCGTGGCCGTCACGACGAAGTTGTACTCGACGTTGTTGGTCAGTCCGTCGAGGGTGCACGTCGTCGAACGGCATTCGCGGGAGTACCCGCCCGAGGTCGTCCGCACGGTGTAGCCCGTGATCGAGGCGCCGTTGTCGATCGGCGGCGACCACGCGAGGACGACGGTGCGGCTCTCGACGCTCGTGACGGTCGGCTTGCCCGGTGCGTCGGGGCGCCCCTGCACCGTGATGCGGATCTGACCGTCGACCTGACGATCGGCATCGTCCGTCGCGTCGGCGATGCGGTAGCGCACGACGAGCGTGCCCACGAAGTCGGAGCGGCTTGTCACCTCGACACGGTCGCCGGCGACCCTCGCGTCACCGCCCGTCGTCTCGCTGAACGCGCCCACCACCGTGAGCGGCGTTCCCGGGAACGGGTTGACGTCGTTCTCGAGCACCCGCACCGAGATCGTCGCGCCCTGGTCGGCCTGCTCGATGACATCGGCGTTCGCCGTCGCGAGCGGCCGGGTCGACGCGGTCACCGTGACCGTGATCGCCGCGGTCACCGGATCGGACTCGCCGTCGGTGACGCTCACCTGGACCGGGAGCGAGGTGCCCTTCGCGACATCGGTGCTCGCGGACACCGAGAGCACCGAGCCCTCGACGCGCGCAGTCAGCCCGTCGGGCGCGCCACCGGCGATCGCGAAACGCAGCTGCTCGGCGTCGCCCGGGTCGGGGTCGGTCGCCAGCGCGGCGAGATCGAGGGTGCGCGCATCCTCGCCCTGTGCGACCTCCATCTGCGCACCGATCATCGTCGGCGGCCGGTTGTCGGGCGGGGTGACGGTGATGGGGATCATGAGGGTCGCTTTGCGCCCCGCGGGGTCGTCGGGGCCTGTCCCGTCGGTGACCTCGAAGGTCAGCGCGTCCTGGCCGAAGTACTCGGCGGCGGACGTGTATTGAAGGGTCCGCTCGTCCTTGATCAGGGAGCCGCCGTCGGAGTGGGTCGCCGTGACCTTCTCGGCCTCGGTCACCACGACCTCGCGGCCGCCCGACGCGCGCACGTACTCCGACAACGGAAGCTCGACGGTCTCGCCGCTCTTGACCACGAGCGCCTCGGTCGAGATGAGGCTCGGCGGCAGCTCGGCGAGCGCGGGGACGTGGACGAAGGCCGCTGCGGTGAGCTCGTCCTCGTCGGTGATGAAGTACGTGATGAGCTGGCGCTGATCGGTCAACGGCACCGAGACGGTTCCGTTCGGGCGCACCGTGGCGTTCTCGCCGCCGGCGCCGAGCGTGACGCGCAGGGCCGCACGGGTTCCGTCGGGGTCGTCGTCGTTGTCGAGCACCGCGACCTCGGCTGCGCCGCTCTCGTCGACGTCCTCGGCGCGCACCCGGTCGTCGCGGGCGATGGGTCGCTGCAGCGGAACCTCGGGGTCGATCGTGATCTGCACCGGGGCGGTCGACGTCAGGCCGCGCGCATCCTCGATCGTGTACTGGATGCTGGTGTTCATCGCCGCATCGGGGGCGGTGATGATGATCTGCTCCCCCGACACCTCTGCGGCGAGTCCGTCGACGTTGGGCACCTCGAGCGCGTCGGCGGCGAAGCCGAACTGGTCGCCGTCGGGGTCGGAGTCGTTCTCGAGCACCGAGACGGCGACCTGACGCCCGGGCCGCATGATGACGGCATCCTTGACCGCGTAGGGAGCCTGGTTGGTGGTCTCGGGCGGGGCGATGCCGACCTGGATGCGGGCGGTGCCCTCCTTGCCGAGGCGGTCGCGCACCCGGTAGGAGAACGAGTCCGAGCCGACGCTGGTGTCGAACGCCTCGTAGACGAAGGTGTTCGATCCCGTCTCGACGATGCGGCCCTTGCTCGGGGAGCTCGCGATGCCGATCAGCTCGACCGAGTCGCCGTCTTCGTCGATGCCGTCGAGGGGCACCGGGATGGTGACCTCCGACCCGCTGAGCGTCCGCGCGGTGAGGTCGCGCGGGCGGGGCGCGGCGTTGGCGTCATCCTGGCGGGGCAGGATCTGGATCGTCACGTAGGCGCCGGCGCGCTGCCCGGAGCTGTCGACCGCCTCGTAGGTGGCGTTGACGGTCTTGGGCTCGTCCCCGGCGCGGAAACGCAGCTTGTCCTCGGAGACGAAGACCTGGCCGTCGGCCTCGTCGACGAGCGGCGGCACGAGGTCGGGCGAGACGTGAAGCGTGTCGCCGTTGGGGTGGGTGTCGTTGGCGAGCACATCGATCGTCACGACGTCGCCGACGCGGACGACCGCGGTGTCGTTGTTCGCGACGGGTGGGCGCAGGCGGTCGGGAGCGGGGATCGGGATGACGACGATCTCGCCGGTGGCCGACTGATCGCCGTTCGAGATGGTGTACGACACCCTCGTCTGCTCGCTGAGCGACCCCTGATCGGTGATGCGCACCGTCTCGTGACCGAGCACGGCAGCGGTGACTCCGCCGTCGGGGTCGGCCGTCACGGACTGGACGACGAGGATGCCGCCGGCGGGATCGGTGTCGTTGCCCAGCACGTTCACGAGCACGTCGCCGCCCGTCGGCAGCAGGGCGACGTCGCGGACCGCGACCGGGGGCAGGTTCGTGTCGGCCGCGGGCAGGACATCGACCCGCACGAGCCCGGGAACGCTGTTCGGCCCCGCCGAGACGAGGTAGTCGACGTAGTACGTGTTCACGACGTCGGAGGTGAAGGTGAAGGTCTGCTCGGCGAAGTCGGGCTGGATCGTCGCGCCCTCGACCTCGTCGACGCGCGTCATCCGCAGGGGCTCGCGTCCCGCGCTCGTGTCGTTGGTCAGCGGCGACACGGTGACCGACTGGCCCACCCGGGTCACGACGTGGTCGGCGTTGGTGACGGGCACCGTCGTCCCGGGAGGCCGCACGTCGATGCGGAGCACTCCGGCGCCGTCATCCGTCCCGTCGGAGACGACGATGGGGACGTCCTTGCGCCCCTGAACGGCGCCGATCGCGCGGTACGTGATCTGACCGTCGGAGGTGAAGTCGGCCTCATCGCCGCCGTCGGGCTGGACCGACTTGAGGAAGATGTCGTCGCCGTCGGGATCGATCCACTCCGTCAGGACGTTGTACGAGGTGGTGCCGCCGGCTTCGACGGTGACGGGTGTCACGCGCTGCTGCACGGGGGGTGAGTTCTCGTCGTCGCCGCGCACCGCGAGTCGCACCGTCGCGGATGCCTCGCCGCCGCGGCCGTCGTCGGCCGTGTAGGTGAACGACGTCGATCCGGATGCGTCCTCGGGAACGGCGATCTGCAGCGCCCCACCGTTCTGGATCTGGGAGATCTCGCCGAAGGCGGGTTCGCTGGTCGCCTCGGCGACGAGCACGTCGCCGTCGGCGTCGGTGTCGTTGAAGAGCACCGGCAGCACGGTCGTACGGCCGGGTCGCACGCCGAACGAGTCGTCGACGGCGATCGGCGGGGTGTTCTCCTCCGTGCGCTCGGGCAGAGCCGTCTCGACGGTCTCCTCCGTGGTCTCCTGCTCCTCGTCGCCGGTGCCCTCGGGCGGGGTGATGTCGGTCCAGTTGTCGACGCGCTGCATGTTCTCGCTCGCGAGCCAGGCCGCACCGCCGAACACGTCGTTGAGGACGACGACATCCCGGTTCACGCGGAACTCGAGCTGGGCGGCGGGGTCGATGCCCTCGATCTCCTGCACGACGTCGTCGGCGTCGTTCGCGCAGTCGCGCACGAACATGCCCGACCCCGACCACGCACCGTAGGAGCATCCGCCGACGAAGACCGGTTCCGCCGGCGTCCCCTCGCCGCCGGCCTCGATCGTCGTCGTCTCGCCGCCCGGGCTCACCCGCAGCAGTCCCGTCGAGGTGCTCACGGTGAGTGTCTCGGCCGCGTTCGACGGACGCTGCAGGAGTGCGTCGTCGGGCAGCGTCGTCTGAGACCCGTCGCCGCCGTAGAGGACGCCCGTGTCGCGGTCGAGGACGAAGGGCGTCTGGCCCAGCGAGGTGATCGCGAGCTCGTGGTCTTCGGCGATGCCCTCGAGGCTTCGCTCAGCCGTCTGCGCGACGGTGCCGTCGCCGATCGGCGCGTAGGCGTAGAGCGAGGCTCCGCCGGCCGAAGCGGCGTAGATGGTGCCGTCGGTGCCGACGGTCGCGGTCGCCTTCTCACCGAGTTCCGCGATCGGCTCGTTCGCTTCGAAGCTGAAGCCGTTGACGCCCGCGAACTGCACGGTGCGCAGGGCTCCGGCCGCATCGAGCACCGAGACGGTGTCGGATCCGAGGGCGATCTGCGCGCCCGGCTGCACCTCGGCGGTACCCGAGAGCACGACCTTCGCGGGGTCGACCGCCGACATCGCCGAGCCGTCGGCGTCGACGACGACCACTCGGGGGCCCGACTGGAGGACGTCGTACTCGGCCGAGGTCGTCCGCAGGCTGCCGTCGAGCACGCGCGATTCGTTGTTGTAGTGGCCCACGAGCAGGCTCGACTGCTTCGTCACCCACACGCCGCCGTCGTGCAGGTCGACCTCGGTGGTGGGCTCACCCTCGTAGGCGACGGCGAGCGTGCCGATCGTCAGCGCCGCGATCGTCACGACGCCGGCGGAGAGGAGCGTGCGCGGGCGCGCCCGCAGCCACGAGGTCGACTTCATTGGGCTCGGCTCCCCCCGGGGCGACGATCATCGGCCCGACAGACGGGCGCGCACTGGTTGAACTGCGGAACCACCCTATGCCAGACGACCGGCCGGATTTGTTGGTTGACATGGGGAGTTCTCCCCATGTGCGACCGCCGCGAGGTGTGCTTCGGGGGGTGCGGCCGCCCTCACCGACCGACGTACCGGCGCAGGTGTTGCGCCGTGAGAGTGTCGGCGCTCGCGACGAGCTCGGCAGGGCTTCCCGTGAACACCACCAGCCCGCCGTCGCGGCCCGCTCCGGGCCCGATGTCGATGAGGTGATCCGCGTGGGCCATGACCGCCTGGTGGTGCTCGATCACGATCACCGAGTTGCCGGCATCGACGAGACGGTCGAGCAGGGCGAGCAGGTTGTCGACGTCGGCGAGGTGCAGCCCGGTCGTCGGCTCGTCGAGGATGTACACCGCCCCCGTCGTCGCCATCGAGATGGCGAGCTTCAGCCGCTGCCGCTCGCCGCCCGAAAGGGTGCTCAGTGACTGGCCGAGGGTGATGTAGCCGAGTCCGACGTCGATGAGACGGGGCAGCACGCCGCCCGCCACCCGCGCCGGAAGAGCCTCGACCGCCTCGGCGGCGCTGAGGGAGAGCACCTCGGCGATGTTGCGACCGTCGAGGGTGTATTCGAGCACCTCGGGACTGAAGCCCGAGCCGCGGCAGACGTCGCATTCGGTCTCGACGGATGCCGTGATGCCGAGCTTCGTGACGATGACACCGAGACCTTTGCACGCCGGGCACGCCCCCTGCGAGTTCGCGCTGAAGAGGGCGGGCTTGACCCCGTTGGCCTTCGCGAAAGCCGCGCGGATCGGGTCGAGCAGGCCCGTGTAGGTCGCGGGGCTGCTGCGCCGATTGCCCCGGATGGGCGACTGATCGACCACGACGACTCCCTCGCGCCCGGCCAGACTGCCGTGGACGAGCGACGACTTGCCCGAGCCGGCGACGCCCGTGACGACCGTGAGAGTGCCGAGCGGGATGTCGACATCCACCGACCGCAGGTTGTTGGCGGTGGCTCCCCGGATCTCGAGCACGCCGGCGCCGGCGCGGACGTCCGGCTTCAGCGAGGCGCGGTGGTCGAGATGACGACCCGTGAGGGTCTCGGATGCCCGCAGCGACGCGACCGACCCGGTGAACTGGATGCGGCCGCCGTGCCGACCCGCTCCGGGCCCGAGGTCGATGACGTGATCGGCCACGTCGATCACCTCGGGTTTGTGCTCGACGACGAGCACCGTGTTGCCCTTGTCGCGCAGCCCGCGCAGCAGCTCGTTCATGCGCTGCACGTCGTGCGGGTGCAGCCCCGCCGTGGGCTCGTCGAAGACGTAGGTCACGTCGGTCAGGCTCGACCCGAGATGGCGGATCATTTTGGTCCGCTGAGCCTCGCCGCCCGAGAGCGTGCCCGACGAGCGGTCGAGCGAGAGATACCCCAGGCCGATGTCGATGAACGACTGCACGGTGCTGCGAAGACCGCCGACGAGCGGCTCGACCGACGGATCGTCGATCGCGGCGAGCCAGTCCGCGAGGTCGGTGATCTGCATCGCGGCCACGTCGGCGATGCTCGCGCCGCCGATCTTCGCCGACCGCGCGCCCGCGTTGAGTCTCGTGCCCGCGCATGCGGGACACGGCATGAACTTCACCGCGCGGTCGACGAACGCCCGGACGTGCGGCTGCAACGCGTCGCGGTCCTTCTGCAGCATCGACTTCGTGACGCGCGGGACGAGGCCCTCGTACGTCATGTTGATGTTCTGGATCTTGACCTTCGTCGGCTCCTTGTGGAGGAAGTCGGCGAGCTCGGTCTCGGTGTACTCGGCGATCGGCTTGTCGGGATCGAGGAGCCCCGACTCGCTGTATCCCCGCACCATCCATCCGTCGGCGTTGTAGCCGGGAACCCGGATCGCGCCCTCGTTCAGCGACTTCGACCGATCGACCAGTTCGTCGATGTCGATGTCGCTCACCTCGCCCAGCCCCTCGCACTCGGGGCACATCCCGCCCGTCACCTGGAACGAGCGCCGCTCCTCGCGCCCCGCGTCACCTCCGACGGCGATCGTGATCGCGCCGGCGCCCGACACCGACGGAACATTGAACGAGAACGCCTGCGGCGAGCCGACGAACGGCTGGCCGATGCGGCTGAACAGCACGCGCAGCATGGCGTGCACGTCGGTCGCGGTGCCCACGGTCGAGCGGGCGTTCGCCCCCATGCGCTCCTGGTCGACGATGATGGCCGGGCTGATGTTCTCCAGCGCGTCGACGTCCGGGCGGGAGATCTGCGCCATGAACTGCTGCACGAAGGTCGGGTACGTCTCGTTGATGAGGCGGCGCGACTCCGCGGCGATCGTCCCGAACACGAGCGACGACTTGCCCGATCCGCTCACGCCGGTGAACACCGTCAGGCGCCGCTTGGGGATGTCGACGTCGACGCCGGTGAGGTTGTTCTCCCGGGCCCCGCGGACGCGGATGACCTCGTGCGAGTCGGCGACGTACTCACCGGATGCTGCGGACATCGGATACCCCTTCGTTGCGGACTTCCTCATTGTCGGGCCTCGCGCCGTCGGCGGCGAGTGCCCGGTGGCATCCGCCGACGTGGTCGTCGACCATGCCCGCGGACTGCATCAGGGCGTACATCGTGGTCGGCCCGACGAAACGGAAGCCGCGTCGCCGCAGCGCCTTGCTGAGGGCTTCGGACTCCGCCGTGACCGCGGGCACCTCCGCGAGCGTCGACGGTCGCGGCCGCGAGCCGGCGGGAGCGAACGACCACATGAACTCGTCGAACCCGCCGTCGGCGAACTCCAGCAGCAGCCTCGCGTTCGAGATCGTGGCCTCGATCTTCGCGCGATTGCGGATGATGCCGGCATCCGCCATGAGCGCTTCGATCTCCGTCGCGCCGAACGCGGCTACGCGCACCGGCTCGAACCCGGCGAAGACCTCGCGGAACCGCGGGCGCTTGCGGAGGATCGTGATCCAGCTGAGCCCCGCTTGGAACCCCTCGAGGCTCATCTTCTCGAAGAGCGCGCGATCACCGTGCAGCGGCCGGCCCCACTCCTCGTCGTGGTATCGGCGGTATTCCGCGTCATCGCCGACCCAGGCGCAACGGTCGAGGCTGTCGGGTCCGGTGATGAGGTCGCGAGCCATCCCGTCAGGCTAGCGACCCCATCGGACACACCCGTCTGCGCGGGCCTTGCCCTACGACCGGGTCTTTTCCGACTTCTTGAGCGCCTTCTCCGACACGGGAGCCGAGCCCGAGGCGGCGAGCTCGGCGAAGTAGTCGCGTGCCTCTCGCTGCCGCTCGGACTCCGCGCCCGACGCGATGGGTGCGCGCACGTGTTCGGGAGCGAAGCCGAAGGCGTCGACGAGGTCCTGGGCGTGCGGCCGCAGGCGCCCGCAGAGCCGGTCGATGTAGCTCGTGACGGCTGCCGCGCGCTGAGTGGAGAGCCGCCCGTTGATGAGGTACCAGGCGAGGTGGCGCTCGATGAGGCACAGCCCGAAGAGGTCGCGCAGCCACACGAGCACCTGCCGGGTGCCCTCGTCGTCGACCGACTTGATGCCCTCGGCGAAGGCCTCCCACTGCAGGAGCTCGCCGTGCGCTCGCGCGGCCTCGATGAGCTCCGACTGGTGCCGGTTGAACACGTCGGCGGCATCCGCCTGCGACATCTTCGCCGCGGGACGCAGCGCGGCAGCGATCTGGGCGATCATGTGCTCGACGCGCCCGGTCAGGAGTTCGTGCTGCTGCTCGGCGCGCAGCCCCAGCTCGACCGATCGCGCCGTCTGGCCGAAGTCGGCCACCGACTGCCCGAGGCGGCGAAGGCCCGCGCCGTGGAAGACGCGCTCGGCCGTGGCGACGGCCGCGAACTTGGCCAAGGCCTTGGCATCCGCGCCCTTGAACTGCTTCGCGTAGTCGCTGAGCAGACGCTTGCCGACGAGCTGCAGGAGCACGTTGTTGTCGCCCTCGAAGGTGACGTAGACGTCGAGGTCGTGATGCAGGTCGACCATGCGGTTCTCGGCGAGGAAGCCCTGCCCGCCGCAGGCCTCGCGGCACTCCTGGATCGTGTCGAGCGCGTTCCACGTCGACAGCGGCTTGAGCGCCGCGGCGAGGGTCTCGAGGTTCTCGCGGCCCTCGGGGGTGTCCGTGCGTCCTGAGAACACACCGTCGAAGGCCCGCAGCAGCTCGTCGTGCGCGAAGTACTGCGCGTACGTCTGTGCGATGCGCGGCAGGAGGCGCCGCTGGTGCCGGCCGTAGTCGAGCAGCGTCACCTCGTCGGTGCCGGCGCCCGAGTCGAACTGCCGGCGCTGGTTGGCGTAGGTCACGGCGATGTACTCGGACAGCGCGGAGGCCGTCGTGGCCGAGCCGTCGAGCGACACGCGTCCCTGCACGAGTGCGCCGAGCATCGTGAAGAACCGGCGACCAGGGCTCGAGATCTCGGAGGAGTACGTGCCGTCGGGTGCGACGTCGCCGTAGCGGTTGAGCAGGTTCGTGCGCGGGATGCGGACGTGGTCGAAGTGCAGCCGGCCGTTGTCGATGCCGTTGAGCCCGCCCTTGACGCCGTCGTCCTCACCGCCGATGCCCGGGAGGAACTCGCCCTCGTCGTCGCGCAGCGGCACGAAGAAGCAGTGCACGCCGTAGTTGACGCCGCCCGTGATCAGCTGGGCGAACAGAGTCGCCGCCTTGCCGTGCACCGCGGCGTTGCCGAGGTAGTCCTTCCACGCGCCGCGGAAGGGCGTGTGGATGACGAACTCCTCGGTGTCGGGGTCGTAGGTCGCGGTGGTGCCGATGGCGGCGACATCCGATCCGTGTCCGGTCTCGGTCATGGCGAAGGCGCCGGGCAGGCGCATCTCCATCGCATCGCGCAGCCACGCGTCGTGGTGCGGCTTGGTGCCGAGCTGGTGGATGGCGGATCCGAACAGGCCCCACTGCACGCCGGACTTGATCTGCAGGCTGGGGTCGGCGAGCACGAGCTCCTGGAAGCCGGCGAGGTTCGCGCCGTTGTCGCCGCCGCCGCCGTACTCCTTCGGGTAGGCGCGCCCCGATGCGCCGCGCTCGACCAGCAGGTGGAGCTGCTTGAGCACGCGTTCGCGGTGCTCCGCCATCGGCTCACCCGGGATCTGCCAGAACACGGGGTCCTTGATCATCTCGCGCGCCTCGCGGCGTGTGTGCGCCCACGTGCCGAGCAGCAGGTCGGTGACCGCTTCGATGTCGATGCGCGCCTCGTGCGCCTCGCCCGCGGTGTGGGGCGCGGTCGGGGCTCCCCCGGCGGGGGTGCGGTCTGCGGTAGCGGGCTTGTGGGGACGAACAGCGGCGTCGGTCATCGCGTGCCTTTCGACGTCGGAAGGATCGGAGTCGATATTCACGGTAGGACTTCCACAACACCTCGCCAAGCGGGTTAGCCGATCACCACAACCGAGTGTCGGCACGGCGGCGACCTGCGTTGTGTGACGGCGACATCCGGCCCGTGCAAGCGTCGGGTGGTCGGGGCAGTGCTCGACGTCAGTGGGATGCCACGACCGCGAGCACCGCGTCGCCGTACGCCTCGCGCTTCTTGGCGCCGATGCCGGTGATGCCCTCGAGGTCGGCGGGCGTGCGGGGGCGACGGTCGGCGAGCGCCCGCAGCGTGGCGTCGCCGAACACGATGTAGGCGGGTACGCCTTGCTCGCGCGCCTGCTCGGCGCGCCACGCCCGCAGCGCCTCGAACAGGTCGCGGTCGCCCTCCGCGACCTGCTCGACCGCCGCCGACTTGCGCACGCGCGAGCCGCCGCTGTTCTGACCGCGCCCGAGCACGTCGCGGCGCAGGGGAACGCCCGATTCGCCCCGCAACACGGGAGCGCCGGCATCCCCGACCGCGAGCACGCCGTACTCCCCGCGCGCGACGAGGATGCCGCGGGCGAGCAGCTGCCGGATGACGCTGCGCCAGTCCTGGTCGGAGAGGTCGGAGCCGAGGCCGTACGTCGCCAGCTCGTCGTGCCGCTGCTGGCGGATGCGCTCGGTCGAGGCGCCGCGGAGGATGTCGACGAGGTGCCCGGCGCCGAACGACTGGTTGCGCTCGCGCTGCAGGCGGACGATCGTCGACAGGAGTTTCTGCGCCGGGACCAGGCCGTCCCAGGTGTCGGGCGGCGTCAGGCAGGTGTCGCAGTTGCCGCAGGGCTCGGACTCCTGCCCGAAGTAGCCGAGCAGGTTCTGCCGGCGGCACGCGACGGTCTCGCACAGGGCCAGCATCGCGTCGAGGTGCTGACCCATCCGCATCTTGAAAGTGCGGTCGCCGGGGCTCTGGTCGATGAGGCGGCGCTGCTGCACGACATCACCGAGCCCGTACGCCATCCACGCGATCGAGGCCTCGCCGTCGCGACCGGCGCGACCGGTCTCCTGGTAGTAGCCCTCGACGGATTTCGGCAGGTCGATGTGCGCGACGAAGCGTACGTCGGGCTTGTCGATGCCCATGCCGAAGGCGATCGTGGCGACCATGACGACGCCATCCTCACGCAGGAAGCGGGACTGGTGCTTCGCCCGCATCTCGGCCGGCAGGCCCGCGTGGTAGGGCAACGCGTCAAGGCCCTGAGCGGCGAGGTAGTCGGCCGTCTGCTCGACCGACTTGCGGCTGAGGGCGTAGACGATGCCCGCCGACCCCTCCGGCATCGACCGGATGAAGGTGACGAGCTGCCGCCTCGGATCGACCTTCGGCTCGATGCGGTACTGGATGTTGGGACGGTCGAAGCTCGCGACGAAGTGACGGGCCTGGGGCAGGCGCAGCCGCTCGGTGAGCTCCTGGTGCGTCGCGCGGGTGGCCGTGGCGGTGAGCGCCATGCGCGGCACCCCGGGGAACCGCTCGTCGAGGTCGCCGAGCGCGAGGTAGTCGGGACGGAAGTCGTGCCCCCACTGCGAGACGCAGTGGGCCTCGTCGATCGCGATCACGCTGATCGTGCCGCGCTGGAGCAGCTGGGTCGTCTGCGGCACGCTCAGCCGCTCGGGTGCGACGTAGAGCAGGTCGAGCTCGCCAGCGAGGTAGGCCTGTTCGACCCCCGCGCGTTCACCGGGCGACTGCGTCGAGTTGAGGTAGGCCGCGCGTACGCCGTTGGCGATGAGGGCGTCGACCTGGTCGTGCATGAGCGCGATGAGCGGGCTGACGACGAGACCGGTGCCCGGACGCACGAGAGCCGGCACCTGGTAGGTGATGGACTTGCCGCCACCGGTGGGCATGAGCACGACGGCATCCCCGCCGCCGACGACGTGCGAGACGATGTCGCCCTGATCGCCGCGGAAGTCGTCGTAGCCGAAGACCTCCTTCAGCACCGCTCGCGGGTCGGCGTCGGTGAAGTCGCGGCGTTCGAGCGAGAGAACGGATGCCGGCGTCGCGGCCGCTCGGGTCGGCGCAGCCGTGGCCCGGGCCGGTGCCGAGTTACGACGGGTGGGGGCCGCGGGCCCGGAGCCTGCGCGGCTCTCCGCGCCGTCGCGGGTGGCGCGCGCGACCGCAGCGCCGTAGCCGTCGAACTCGGGCGGCGGCGGCGCGTCGAAATCCTCGGGCGGCGCGAACTCGTCGGGATTCCAGTCGAGATCGGCGTAGGGATCGGCATCCCAGGGCTGCTGCTCTCGACTCACTCCATCGACGATAGCCGCGGCATCCGACATCCCGCTCCGTGCGCTCACAGGCGGGAGGGCGATGCGCGGCGGATCAGCACCAGCGCTCGGCCAGCGTCGTCACGACGCTGAGGTTGCGGTTGGTTGCTGTGCCGAGCACTTTCGCGGCACCGAGGGGGTCGACCACGCCGTCCTGGTAGCCCGGCTGCAGCAGCGCATGGACGGCGCGGCCGCGGACCACCATGCGTCCGGCGCCGGTCGCCCCCGCCTCGACGAGCGCGGCGGCCGGGGCGTCGAGCTCGTCCTTGAGCAGGTAGACGTAGTGACGCGCGAGCCCGGGATTCTCCTCGCTGAGCGCCGCGGCGTCGGCGGCGAGGGCGGCGAACTCGTCGGCGCGGAACGTGATGGTCGGAACCTCGAACCCGCGATCGGCGAGGTAGGCGCGCTCGAGCGTCTGCTCGATTCTGGCGCGGGAGCGCATCCGGCTGTCGAAGCGGATGTTGCCGGTGTTGATGTGCGTCTGCACGTTCTCGAAGCCCGCGGCCTCCGTCACACGCCGGATGTCGTCCTTCGGGAAGACGCGCTTCGCGCCGAGGTTGATCGCCCGCAGAAAGCCGAGGTGTGTCGTCACGTTTCCAGTGTGGCGTTACCCGCCGACATCCGATGACCCAGCCCCGGACCGCAGGGCTAGAGCCGGACGACCTCGGTCACCCGGACCACGGCGGTGCCCGCCTCGACCGACGCGTCGAGGTCGACCTCGGCCCGGATGCGCCAGTCGTGGTCGCCCGCGGGGTCGTCGATGATCTGCTCGACGCGCCAGAGGCCGTCGCGAGCCGCGGACTCGTCGATGACGCACAGCGAGGGTGAGCGCGCTGGACCGCCGGTGAGGACCTCGTCGTGGTCGTCGTAGTAGCGGTCGAGCACTGCCGGCCAATCGACCTCGGGGTCGAGGGCTTCGAGCGCCTCGTCGTCCTGCAGCGCCGCGAGCTGCACGCGGCGGAACAGCTCGTTGCGCACGAGCACCGTGAACGCGCGGCGGTTCGTCAGCACCGACGGCGGCGCCGGGGGCACGACCGGGGCATCGGGGTCGTCGGTGGGGTGGGCCAGCGACTCCCACTCGTCGACGAGGCTGGAATCGACCTGACGCACGAGCTCTCCGAGCCACTCGATGAGGTCCATGAGGTCGTCGGTACGGGCTTCCGCCGGCACGGTCTGGCGGATCGCGCGATACGCGTCGCTCAAGTAGCGCAGCACGAGCCCTTCGCTGCGGCCGAGCTGGTAGAACGAGACGAACTCGCCGAACGACATCGCCCGCTCGAACATGTCACGAACGACGGACTTCGGCGACAGCTCGAAGTCGCGCACCCACGGCTGGCTCGAGGCGAAGGTCTCGAACGCCTGGGCGAGCAGGTCGGCGAGAGGCTTCGGCCAGGTGATCTCCTCGAGCAGCGCCATCCGCTCGTCGTACTCGATGCCGTCGCGCTTCATCGCGCCGACGGCCTCGCCGCGAGCCTTGTACTCCTGCTGCGACAGGATCGCCCGCGGGTCGTCGAGTGTCGCCTCGATCACGCTGACGACGTCGAGCGCGTAGTGACCCGTGCCGGTCTCGGCGTCATCCGGCGACAGCAGCTCGATCGCGGCGAGCGCGAACGGCGACAACGGCTGGTTGAGCGCGAAGTTCGGCTGCAGGTCGACGGTGAGCCTGATCGTCGACTCGGGACGCACGACCTCGACGATGCCGGCGGCGACCAGCGTGCGGAAGATCGCGAGCGCGCGGCGGGCCAGGGCGTACTTCCGCGCGCGCGGCTCGTGGTTGTCGAAGACGAGCGAGCGCACGTTGCCGAATACGTCGCCGCCGCGCCCGATGACGTTCAGCAGCATCGCCGCCGTCAGCTGCAGCTGCGGCGTCAGCGGCTCGGGCTGCGCGTCGACGAGGCGCTCGAACGAGCCCTCGCCCCAGTTCACGACCCCGGTCGGCGCCTTCTTGCGCACGATCTTCTTCCGCTTCGCGGCGTCGTCACCGGCCTTGGCGAGGGCGACGGCGTTCTCGATCTCCCACTCCGGCGCCATGACGACGACGTTGCCGTGGGGGTCGTATCCGGCGCGGCCCGCGCGACCGGCGACCTGGTGGAACTCGCGGGCGGTGAGCTGCCGCATCCGGGTTCCGTCGTACTTCGACAGCGCGGTGATGACGACCGTGCGGATCGGGACGTTGATGCCGACTCCGAGCGTGTCGGTGCCGCAGATGACCTTGAGCAGCCCGCGCTGGGCGAGCGTCTCGACGAGGCGGCGGTAGCGCGGCAGCATCCCGGCGTGGTGCACCCCGATGCCCGCGCGCACGAGGCGCGACAGGGTCTTGCCGAAGCCGGTCGTGAAGCGGAATCCGCCGATCGCCTCGGCGATGGCATCCCGCTGCTCGCGCGTCGTGATCTTCACGCTCGACAGGGCCTGCGCCCGCTCGAGGGCGGCAGCCTGCGAGAAGTGCACGATGTACACCGGCGTCTCGCGCTCTTCGAGCAGCCGCTCGAGCACGTCGTGGACAGGACGCCGCTCGTACGAGAAGTGCAGCGGCACCGGTCGTTCCACTCCGGTGACGAGCGCGGTCCGGCGCCCGGTGCGCCGCGAGAGGTCGCCGGCGAGGTCCGTGACATCGCCGAGGGTCGCCGACATGAGCAGGAACTGCGCGCGCGGCAACAGCAGCAATGGCACCTGCCACGCCCAGCCGCGGTCGGGGTCGCCGTAGAAGTGGAATTCGTCCATGACGACCTGGTCGACCTGGGCCTCGGCTCCCTGCCGCAGCGCCAGGTTCGCGAGGATCTCGGCCGTGCAGCAGATGATCGGGGCCTCGGGATTGACCGACGAATCCCCCGTGACCATGCCGACGCGCTCCGCCCCGAAGATCTCGACGAGCGCGAAGAACTTCTCGCTGACGAGCGCCTTGATCGGAGCCGTATAGTACGTGCGTCCGCCGCGAGCCACGGATGTCGCGTGCGCCGCGACCGCGACGAGCGACTTGCCCGTGCCGGTGGGGGTCGCCAGCACGACGTTGGCGCCCGAGACGAGCTCGATGACGGCTTCGTCCTGGGCGGGGTAGAGGGTGAGGCCGCGCCCCTCGGCCCAGGTGGTGAACGCGTCGTAGATCGCGTCGTCGGAGGGCTCCGGGCCGATGAGGTCGAGCAGCGGCGCGGAGGTCATCCTTCGAGTCTGCCCTACCCGCGCGGGCCGGCGGTCGCGCCGGCATCCTTCGCCGCGAGCACCCTTCCGCATGACTCGTCGACCCTCTCGGCGAACGCCGGTTCGGCCTGCGCTCGGGTCAGGACCGCGTCGTACATCGCAGGCAGCACCGTCGGGTCGGCCGACGCCAGCACGAGGTCCGCTCCCGCGGCAAGCGCCTCGACGGCCCGGTCGCCGGGCGTCACGATCTCCGCGGCGGCCGCGGCCGAGAGGTCGTCGGTGATCACGACGCCGTCGAAGCCGACGCGCTCGCGCAGGAGGTCGAGCACGGCAGAAGAGAAGGCCGCCGGGCGATCGGGATCGATGTTCTGATAGCGCGCCGTGCCGACCATCACGAGCGCGGGACCGGATGCCGTGAGCTCGCGGTACACGTCGATGTCGGGAGAGTCCGCCGAGACGGCGGTATCGAGCACCTCGGCGGTGTAGTCGGTGTTCGCGTCGACCCGGCCGAGCCCCGGGAAGTGCTTGAAGGTCGGGAGCACGCCCGAGGCGCGCATGCCGTCGGCGAACGCGCCGGCTCCGGCGGCGACGGCCCGCTCGTCGTAGCCGTACTGGCGGCCGAGGGCGCCGATGGGCGGATTGTCGAGTCGGGTCTCCGCACTGGTGACGATGTCGGCGACGGGCGCGAGATTGACGTCGATGCCGGCGGCAGCCAGCTGCCCGCCCCACGTGGCGGCGGCGGCGCGCAGGGCGTGGGGACCCAGGTCGGCTTGTCTGACGGCGTAGGGCATCTCGTCGAAACCGGGGCCGCTCAGCACCTGCACCTCGCCCCCCTCCTGGTCGGTGGCGACCCAGAGTCGCGGCGAGCCGGCGGCCGGCAGGGCTCGGAACTGCGCGACGAGGCCCGCGGTGGCATCGACACCCGCCGTCGAGCGACCGTGCAGGAACAGACCGCCCACGCCGCGGTCGCGGATCGCGGCGGCCGCATCGGGCGAGACCGTGTCGACGGGAGTGCCGACCATGAGCACTTGCCCGACGCAGGCCTCGAGACCCAGCGCGGCGGCGGCATCCGGTGACGTCGTGGGGGTGGGCGTCGGGCTCGCGGTGGGCGCCGGCGTCGGCGTCGTGGTCGAGGGGTCAGCGGGGCCGGGCTCGGGGGCGCATCCGGTCGCGAGCACCAGCAGGCCCGCCACGACGAGGGAGGCGAGCGGGGGTCGGGCGGGGGCCCAGAAGGGGGCCGAGACGGAGCGGCTGCGGGTCACCCCACCATCGTGACCCGCTCAGCAGCAGCGCGCACCCGGGTTGCGGTCCTGATCGTCCATGCGCTGGCGCCAGAACTGCCGCTCGGTCAGCGGCTCGACGCCCGGATGGGTCCGGCGCTGGTGCGCGAGATACGTCGCGTAGGCGTTGTCGCCCATGAGCGAGGTGATGTACCAGTGCACCGCGCGAGCCGCTCGCAGCAGGGCCCGGCCGACGCCCGCGCACAACTCCTCCAATCCGGGGCGCGGAGGCGCCGGTTCGCCGGTTTCCGGCGCCGACGGCCCCGTTCTCGAGGAGTTGTGCACGAGCGCCATCGGTCAGTGCCCCCGGTGGGCCGTCGCGGCCCGCTCTTCGGCGAGCAGGGGCTCCCACTCCTTCTCGAGCTCGCGCTCGGGCCCGGTGGCGATGAATCCGGCGGGTGCGAAGCGGCGCGATGGCACCGCGGGGTCTTCGGTGTCCTCTCCCCCGCCGCGCATGATCGCCCGCACCGCCACGACGACGGCTGAGACGATCACGACGATGGCGAGGACCACGAACACGATCGACAGCGTGCCCTGCACCCCCGTGTTGCGGATGACCGCTTCGACCGTGGCGACGGGGCCGAGGCTCTCGTCGCCCGACGCGAGGGCGTCGCGGTAGCGGAAGTGGTTCGCCCAGTAACCGATCGCGGGCACCGGCGAGAAGATCTTGTACGCCGAGGCGGTGATCGTCACGACGGCGGTGAAGGCCAGCGGCACCGCGATGATCCAGATCCACTTCACGTACGACCGGCCACGCTTGGCGACGATCGCGAGGACGACGGCGAGCGCGATCGCCGCGAGCAGCTGGTTGGCGATGCCGAACAGCGGGAAGAAGGTGTTGATGCCGCCGAGCGGGTCGGTGACGCCGAGGATGAGGATGGCACCCCAGCCGGCGACCATGATCGCCGTCGTGATCCACACGCCCGGGCGCCACGACACGTCACGGAACTTCGGGATCCAGGCGCCGATGGAGTCCTGCAGCATGAAGCGGGCCACGCGGGTTCCGGCATCCACGGCGGTGAGGATGAACAGCGCCTCGAACATGATCGCGAAGTGGTACCAGAACGACATCATCGCCTGGCCGCCGAGCGCCTGCTGCATGATGTGCGCGAGCCCGAGCGCGAGGGTCGGCGCGCCACCCGTGCGCGAGACGATCGACTCCTCGCCGACGTCGGCTGCGGTCGAGATCAGCAGGTCGGGGGTGATCTCGACGCCCGCGAGACCGAGCGAGTTGACGAAGGCGACCGCGCCCTCGACGGTGCCGCCCGTCGCGGCCGACGGAGCGTTCATCGCGAAGTAGATGCCCTGATCGATCGAGATGGCGGCGACGAGGGCCATGATCGCGACGAACGACTCCATGAGCATGCCGCCGTAGCCGATGAAGCGCGTCTGGCGCTCCTTCTCGACGAGCTTCGGGGTCGTCCCCGAGGCGATCAGAGCATGGAATCCCGACAGCGCACCACACGCGATCGTGACGAAGAGGAAGGGGAACAGCGGCCCCGCGAAGACCGGCCCCAGCCCGTTCTCCCCGAAGATCGTGACGGCCGGCACCGAGATCTCGGGCCGCACGAGCACGATCGCTCCGGCGAGCATGACGATGACGCCGATCTTCATGAAGGTCGACAGGTAGTCGCGCGGGGCGAGCAGCAGCCACACCGGCAGCACGGCGGCGATGAAGCCGTAGACGATGATGCCCCAGGCGATGACGGTGCGGTCGAGGTGGAAGATCTCCTGGCCCCACGCGGTGTCGGCGACCCAGCCGCCGGCGATGATCGCGCCCATCAGCAGCACGAAGCCGATGATCGAGACCTCCGTCACCTTGCCGGGACGAAGGTAGCGGAGGTAGACGCCCATGAAGAGGGCGATCGGGATCGTCATCGAGACCGAGAAGACGCCCCACGGGCTCTCGCCGAGAGCGTTCACCACGACGAGCGCGAGGATCGCGACGATGATCAGCATGATGAGCAGGGATGCCACGATCGCGGCGGTTCCGCCGATGCGACCGAGCTCCTGGCGTGCCATCTGACCGATCGTGCGGCCGCCGCGGCGCATCGAGAAGAACAGCACGGTGTAGTCCTGCACGGCGCCCGCGACGACGACGCCGACGATGATCCAGATGGTGCCGGGGAGGAACCCCATCTGCGCCGCGAGCACGGGACCCACGAGCGGACCGGCACCGGCGATGGCGGCGAAGTGGTGTCCGTAGAGCACCCGCCGGTCGGTCGGCACGTAGTCCTTGCCGTCCTGCTTGACCTCGGCGGGCGTCGCACGACGGTCGTCGGGACGCAGCAGGTAGCGCTCGATGACCTTCGAGTAGAAGCGGTAGCCGATGAGGTAAGTGCAGACGGCGGCGAAGACGAACCAGATCGCATTGACCGTCTCACCGCGGACCACCGCGAGCATGACCCACGCGAGCCCGCCGAGCAGGGCGATCGCGATCCAGATCACGACCTTCAGCGGTGTCCACCGGGCGGCGGTGCGATGCTGCTCGTCGGAGACGGCGACCGGCGGCAGTTTCGGATCGGTGACGATCCCGGACGATGATCGAGGCATCGGTTCTCCTGGGGGAAGGCGCTTCATTGCGTTCTCCCAGCTTAGGCGGATGCTCCGAACCGTTGCCGGAATTCGGTCGTAATGGTCTCGTGCGGCTCTACCGTGGAGGGGAGCGATGAGGAGAATCCCATGACCGACGAGACCATCACCGTCACCCGTGACGATGCGAACGACCGATACGACCTCACGGTCGGCGGCGCGGCCGCGGGATACGCCGCATTCCGACGCGACGACGAGGGCCGACTGGTGTTCGATCACACCGTGGTCGAGAAGGAGTTCGGCGGGCGAGGCCTCGGCAAGACGCTGGCACGCGACGCGCTCGCCGACGTCGCGCGTCGCAGCGAGACCGTCGTTCCCGAATGCCCCTTCATCGTGAAGTTCCTGCGCGAGAACGAAGTTCCCGGCCTGCAGGTCGACTGGCGCGATGAGGATGCCGCCGACGCGGGCGACTCCGCGGCCCCCGCGAAACCCTCGGCGTGACCCGCTTCGACGCCGAGACGGCGCCCGTCGACGAAGACCCGGGCGCGGGTGCCCCCGGCCCCCGGCGAACGCTTCTCGAGGCGCGCGAGGTACCGCTCGGCGGGGTGCGCGCGATGTCGGTGTTCCGCTTCCTGCCGCAGCGCGACCTGCCGCTCGTGGGCGCTTGGTGCTTCCTCGACCGCTTCGGCCCGCAGCGCACCCTGATGCGCGTCGAACCGCACCCGCACATCGGGCTGCAGACGGTGACGTGGCCGCTCGCCGGCGAGGTGCACCATCGCGACATGCTGGGCAGCGACGTCGTGATCGAGCGGGGCGCGCTGAACATCATGACCAGCGGCGCGGGCATCTCGCACTCCGAGTACTCCGTCGGTGACGAACCGATTCCCCTCGACGCCCTGCAGCTGTGGGTGGCCCTCCCCGAGGGGCGTCGGCACGGCGCCCCCGACTTCGAGCGGCACGACGACTTGCCCGAGCTCGACCTCGGCGGCGGGGCGTCGGCGACCGTCGTCGTCGGTGAGCTCGCGGGAGCCGTCTCACCCGCGACGATGCACACCCCGATCGTCGGCGCCGAGCTGCGACTGCCCGCCGGCGCGGTCATCGACCTGCCCCTCGAAACCGCGTGGGAGTACGCGCTCGTGCCGGTGTTCGGGTCGGTTCGGGTCGCCGGGGACGTGGACGCTGACGCGGATGCCGGGACACAGGATGCCGTCGCCCCGGGCGCCCTGCTCTACCTCGGTGACGGTCGCAACGGCATCCGTCTGACTGCCGGCGGCGAGGACGCGACGGTCTTCCTGCTGGGAGGCGAGCCGTTCGGCGACGAGATCGTCATGTGGTGGAACTTCGTCGGCCGCAGCCACGACGAGATCGAGCTCGCCCGCGAGGAGTGGGAAGCGGCATCCGATCGGTTCGGCCATGTCGTCGGTCACGGCGACGAGCGCATCCCCGCCCCGCCGCTGCCGCACGTGCGGCTGACCCCGCGCCGACGGCGACTCTGACCCGGTCCGGGCACAAGGTCATCCGCGAGGCTGACACTCCTCATCCGGGCGAGCGATGCCGTGAACCGGGGCGGTTCGTAGCGTCGAAGTCATGACGAAGCCCCGCCTTCCCCGTGAGATCCCGCCCGGTGCCGCCGCCCTCGGCATGGCCGCCATCCTGCTGACCCTGTCCGGCTGCGCCGCCGTCGACAACATCGCCTACGGACGGGCGGAGTCCAGCTTCGCCAACGCCTACGAGCTGTCGGAGTCTGGCAGTGGCGCGCCGCTCTGGCTTCCCGCTGATGCGACCGAGATCACGCGCGTGTCGTCCACCCGCGCCGAGGACACGGCTTCGCTGGTGTTCCGGAGCGACGATGGCCTCACGGGATGCGAGGACGTGGAACGCATCTCGGCTCCCACGATGGAGGTCACGGACGGCCCCGACGTATACGCGATCGATCGCGTCGCCGCGTGCGACGAGTGGGCCGTGGCGGAGAGCGACGGCACGTACTACGCGTGGACGCCCGCGAAAGAGGCCGAGACGCCGTGACCTGCACGCGGGCATGGCGGGCCGGATGCCGGAAGCCGGTCCCTCAGCCGGGAACCCGGCATGCCGGCGCTCGGTGCGGCCCGCACATCAGGTTGTCTCGGCACGCTCGATGGGGAGCCACAGCTCGCTCGTGGCGGTGCTGAAGTCATCCGCGCGGTCGAGTATCGCGACGATGGACGGCCCCGGGCGGAGCCGCCACGGGTTCGACGGGAACCAGTCGGTCGCGGTCGCCGCCCACGCCTCCTGCAGCGCCGCGGGATATTCACCCTCGGTGCGGAACACCGCCCACGTGCCGGCGGGAACCTCGACGACGTCGAGATCATCGACGAGTCGGACCGTGTCCGTGACGGCGACACCGTGCAGATAGGTCAGCTGACTTCCCTCGGTGTAGTCAGGGTCGACGTCGGCGCTGACCTGAAGCAGGCCAGCAGGTTCGGTGTCGCCCAGGGCTTTGAGGCGCGCGTGCTCTGCCGCCGGGATGGCGGCGATGTGGGCTTGGATGTGCGGGTTGATTCCCTCGTGGATGAGGGGCACGCGGATGGCGTGCCCGACGAGCCGGAAGGCCGGTCGATCGGTGATTCGGGTGTCCATGGTGATGTTCCCTTCAACGGTCAGGCGGAACCTGAGCTGCGGTTGCGATCGAAGGGGGCCACCGGTTCGCTTGACGTCGCCGACGCTCACGCCGTGCACCGATCGGAACGCTCGGCCGAAGGCCTCGGTTGAGCCGTATCCGTAGCGCACTGCGATGCTCAGCAAGTCCCCGTCTCCGAGAACGTCCGCGGCCGCGACTGACATGCGGCGACGACGGATGTACTCCGACAGCGGCATGCCGGCAAGCGACGAGAACATCCGCCGGAGGTGATACTCCGTCGTACCCAGTTCCGTCGCCAACGACGTCACGTCCAGGTCGTCGTGCAGATGGTCCTCGACCACCTCGACCAACCTGTTCAGCTCCGCGATCATGGCGCCTCCTTCGACACCCACACTTCCGGGTCGTCACGGTCGGCACCCTACTATCGCGGTCCGATCGGATCGCCTCGCCGAGGTTGGCGACGCGGCGAGCGGCTTGACCGCTTCGATGAGGGTCGGGTGCGCGAGCGGATGCGCGCGGCTTCCGCCCGGAGTGGATCCGTGTGAGCGTCGTCGATGGGGCGGCTGCCGGTTGCATCACCACCCGGCCTGAGGGCACCACCCGCTGGATCGAGCAGTTCTACCTGCCGGCGTCTCCGCAGTGGCGAGGTATCGGAGGGTCCGTCCTGCGTTCGGTCATCGCCGAAGCGCACGAGGGGCTCACGCGCCTCAACGTATTGCAGGAGCGCCGCGCGACGCCGGTACGAGCGGCATCGACCTCGTCCTCGACGGCGAGGACGAGGTCGATGTGTGGCTGACATGCGCGCCGGTGCCTGATCCTGAAGGCGGTATCGTCGCGGCGTGCAGCGATTCGTCCGGTTCCAGAGCGCGGTGCCGAACCGGAACGGCCGCTTCCCCGGTGTCTTCGCCCTGGTGAACGGGTTGGCCCACGGCGGGGTACTCACACCCGCGGACCACGCCTGGTGGCGGGCTGCGAACGACCGCTCCAACAGCCTCTACGACGCACCCGCCGACGCCTACGGACCGAGTGCACCCCCGGGCGGGCGGTCATGGTTCAAATCCGAAGCGCGCGACGTCCTCGCGCTGACGGCGGGGTACCTCGATCTGCTCGACCGCTACGAAGTCCCCTGGCACGAGCTCCGGACGACCCGGCCAGGGACGATCCTCTACGAGGACTCTGTTCAGGTGGTGGCCCTGCCGCATACGCATGCCGAAGACTGGCCCTTCAAGGCGACACGCTCCTGACGGATCGGGTCACCCGTCAACGGGCGTGGTCGATGAAACCGGTGGAATCACCGCCTACTCGATCGCAGTGTTGACTCTCAGCACTGCGGGCAACGACGGGGAACGACAGACTTGGGTCATGCGCCGCCTTGAGCTGACCTCCATCGAGGGTGTCCGCTGGATCCCGGACGCACCGACCGGCGTCGGTGTCCTGACCATCGCCGGGTCCAGTGGTCGTGTCGACGACGCTCGCGCGCGGCTATTCGCCAGACACGGCGCCGTGGCCGAGTCGGTTCGGTGGTTCAGGGGCCCCGGGCAGCATCCGGCGCCGTGGGAGATTGCGCTCGAAACGTTCCTGCGGCGCGTCGAGGATCTGCAGCGCGACTGCAGCAGCGTCTGGATGGTGGGCAGCTCGTTCGGTTCGGAAGCTGCGCTCCTTTGCGGAGCGTTGTCGCGCTGTGTCGCCGGCGTGGTCGCTTTCGCACCCTCCGATGTCGTGTGGGCGGGCAACGACGCCGGCCGCGAGACATCGCATTGGACCTTCGAGGGTGCGCCGATGCCGTTCGTGCCGATCGATCGGGGCGGTGACGAGGCGGAAGTGCCCGCACGGTTCAGGCCGGTCTACGAGCGATCACGAGAGACCTTCCCCGAACGCGTCGAAGCGGCGACCATTCCCGTCGAGCGCATCGCGCGCGTCATCGCGGTCGCCGGCGGAGACGACCAGGTATGGCCCGCGGTCGAGAGCGCTGACCGGATACGCGAGCGCCGCATTCGCCATGGCCTGCCGACCACGGTGGTCACTTCGCCCGACGCCGGCCACCGCCCGCTCATGCCAGGAGAGCCTGCGGTCGCGGGAGGCGCAACGATGCGGCGCGGTGGTTCCGAAGCGGCCGACCGACGGCTGGGAGCGCGAGCTTGGGCGGCGATCTCGGATGCACTCGGACTCAGAGATCGCTATTCACGCGCGGGAGACCACGGCTGAGTTGTGCCGTGTAGCGCTCTCCCGCTCGCCCCGTCCGCGGAACATCGCGATCGGAGCGACCTGAATCCACCCGAGGTTCTCGTAGAGCTTGCGTCCGCTGGCGCTTGCCACGAGGATTCCCGTCGTCGCCTGCTTCTCCGCTGCCCACGCAGCAAGGCCGGTCATGACCAGGCGTCCGAGCCCTCGGCGTTGGAATGCCGACGTCGTCCTGATTCGATCGAACACAGCGTCGTCTGCGTTCACCGCGACCTGCCCGCGAGCGGCCAGTTCCCCATCCACGTGGATTCGTGCGTATGCGACCGAACCGTCCTGCTCGATCGCAACCTCGGTCGGCACGATGCCCGGCCGGATATCCGTGCTCATCATGCACTCACTGGTGTTCGCAGGATCGAGAACCGCGACCGCGTCACGCGTCGACGCGTCGAGCTCACCGACGAGCGTCAGCCACACATCGGGAGCGGTCGTCGCTGTGACGAGGCGGCGGACTTCCGCGACCGACGCGGTCGCCGGCACGACGCGTTCCTGGGATCGGTCCTCTGACCCCACACCGACGAGCCAGCTGTCGCCGTCGCGACGCCGAGGCATCTGCCGGGAACCGCACCAACCCGTCACCCATCGGTCTACCCAGGCACTCGTCATGATCATCTCCACTGCCCGCTGAGTCGGCGGGTCGCTCGCCGTCGACCCACCTCGGCGATTCTGCCACCCGCGCCGAGCTCCATGAGGATGGACTGCTACTCGACCGCCGCAGCCTCCACCATCCGCCGCGTGAGCGCGCGTCACTGCCCGTCGACCATGAGGCCGCTCCGGAACGCGGTCAGCGGCGCGTGAGGTTGCCGTCGGCCCACTCGCCGAGCTGGCTGAGGATCGGCACGAGGCGCGCGCCGGCATCCGTCAGCGCATACGTGACGGCGACCGGCGGGCCGGGCTCGACCTGTCTGATCACCAGACCGGTCTCTGAGAGCTCGGTGAGCCGGTCGGAGAGAACCGCGTCGCTGATACCGGCGACGGCCCGACGGAGGCCGACGAACGACAGCTCGCCCTGCCCGAGAACGTCGACGATCATTCCGTTCCACCGCTTGCCGAGCACCGAGAACGCGTGCGACACCGCTGCATCGCAGTGTCGGGCGTCGTGGGTGTCGGCCATGCCTCCATCGTACGTGTGCTAGCGTTCCCGAAGCCGCTTTGTTTTTCATAGCCACTCTGATCGGAGAAGCGAATGACCCTGTTCCGCCTGGATGCCAGCATCCTCCCCGCCACCTCGGCCAGCCGCGAGCTGGGCGACCTCGTCGAGGCCGAATGGCTCGCCGCCCACCCGACCAGCGCCGTCGTCCGGCGCGACATCGCCGCCGACCCGGTCCCGGCGACCGCGTGGCGGGATGCCGTGACGGCCGGGTTCACGCCCGCCGAGCAGCAGAGCGAGGGCCAGCGTGAAGCGATCGCCCTGCGCACCCGGCTGGCCGACGAACTGATCGACGCCGACGCCCTGCTCTTCACGGTTCCGCTCTACAACTACGGCGTCTCGCAGCATGTGAAGACCTGGTTCGACCTCTCTTACACCGACCCGCGCATCGACCCGCAGGGCACCGCACTGCGCGGCAAGCCGGCGACCCTCGTCACGGTCCTCGGCGGCAACTACGAGCCCGGCAGCCCCAAGGAAGGCTGGGACCACTCGACCGGGTGGCTTCGTCGCGTCTTCGAAGACGTCTGGGGCCTCGACCTCACGGTGGTCCACCGTCCCTTCACGCTGGTCGGCGTGAACCCGGCCCTCGATGCCTTCGCAGACACCGCCGCCGGGTTCAAGCTGGGGGCCGAGCAGGCCGCCGTCGATGCCGGCCGCACCCTGGCGGCATCCCGGACAGCCTGACCGACCCGGCGGCGCGGGCACACTGCTGCCGCGCCGGACGACGACGGGGCGCCCGGACCGAAGTCCGAGCGCCCCGCGCGTCCGCGCCGCGAGCGCGTCAGCCGGTCATCACCACAGCACCAGGAAGCCACTCAGGCCCACGGAGCCCTCGACGCTGTCGCTGCCGCCGTACGTGGCGACGACGACCTTGAGCCCACGCGACTGCCGAGGCAGTTCGACACGCGCGGTGCCGTCGACGACGTCCGCGCTGTACCGGGTCGAGTTCACCCAGACGTCGACGGTGCCCGTCGCCGGGGCGCCGCCGGTCGGGGTGACCTTCACCGACACGACGTAGGGCTGCGAAGCCGTTCCGACGTAGCGGTTGAGCGACACGGTCGTGGCCGAGGCGAACTTCACGAACACCTCGTTCGACACCGCGGTGCCGGCCTGCGGGTTTCCCTCCGCCGTCGCGGTGACCCGCACCGACAGAGCCGTGCCGGCATCGGCGCGCGTCACCTTGTACGACGCCGAGGTGGCACCCTCGATGGGCTCGCCGCCGCGGAGCCACTGGTACGCGACGGTCACCTCTGCGGGATCCCACTCGCCGGCCGTGGCCTTCAGCGTGCTGCCGACCTTCGCCTTTCCGGTGACCTCGGGCGCGACGACCGCGACCGGGGCTGCCTGACCCGACTCGACCTCGACGACCGTCCGGATCGACGAGTCGCCGTAGCGGACCACGCCCAGGTACGACGTCTCGGGCTCGAGGCCCGCCCACGAAAGGGTGTACGTCGCCTTCTCGCCCTGCACCGTCGGCAGCGGGTCGGGGGTGGCGGTGAACTCGCCACCCGACGCCCCCGCCGCGACGACCGCGGTGGTGAGGTCGTAGGTGAACGGCTCGCTGAACGAGAACCGGTTGACCTTGACCAGATAGGTGCCCGCGGTAGGTGCGGTGAGCGAGACGGCCTCGTTGGCGGATGCCGTCGCCGACGACCACTGCTCGTAGTAACGCAGGTCGTCGGGGCTGACGACGCGGTACACGGTCATGTCGAGGTCGGTCGTCTCGGTCGCCTCGGTCTCGACGGCGAAGCGCGCGTACTCCGTGCCCTCCGGAACGTCGACGATCTCGTAGGTGTTGAAGCCGGCCTCACCCTCGTCGTAGAACGAGTCCTGGTCGCCGGAGTGGCCGGGCACCTCGGGGAAGTCCGGGTTCACGCGCAGCTCCTGCGGCACGAGGCCCGAAAGACCGAGGTCGATCTCACCCGTCAGCGACGGAGCGACGGTGACGTCGACCGAGCCGGTGGTGCCCGTTCCCGACACGGTCGCGGGAGCATCGACGGGCACCGGGAACACCGCGATCGGCGAGCGCACGTCGTTCGCGCCACCCGTCCAGGTGAGGAAGCCGGTGGCCCACTCGCCCATCGGAGCATCGACACGCGACAGCGTGATCTCGACCGTGGCCGACTCGCCCGCGGCGAGCGTCACCGACGACGGCGAGACCTGCACGTCGACACCGGGAACGGATGCCTGCGCCTCGTACGTCCCGGCCTCGGTGGCCGTGATCGTGCGGGTCACCGTCTGCGGCGCGCCGAGCGCACCGACGCCGATGGAGGGCAGGTTGAGGTCGCTCGGGTCGATCGGGTCGACGCCGAAGTCGCGCAGCCCCAGACCCTGCAGGTACGCGGCCCAGTCGGCCGGGCCGTTCAGGTACAGCAGACCGGGCTCGAAGTACTTCGTCGGATCGGTGTGACCGGCACCCTGCGTGAACGGGTCGGTGACGGCGTCGCCGGCTGCATCCACGGTGTCGTATGCGGTGGTCATCATGGCCGACTTCACCTCGGCGGGAGTCGCCTGCGGGTGCTCACCGAGGTAGAGCGCGGCGAGACCGGCGACGTGCGGCGACGACATCGAGGTGCCCGAGAGGATGCCGAAGGTCGGGTCCTCGTCGATGCCGTTCTCGGTGGCCGCGAGGATCGCGACACCGGGAGCGGTGATGTCGGGCTTGATGACGTCGCTGCCGTCGGCGAGCATCGGGCCGCGGCTCGAGAAGCCCGCGACCTGGGGCACGGGCGTCTCGATGCCGGTCACGTTCTCGCCGATCAGCGTCACCACGCGGTCGGTGCCGCCCTGCACGTACTCGAGCACGGCCGCGCGGGCGGTGTCGGCCACGTGCACGGTGGGCACCGTGTGGAAGTCGTTGTCGAGCGAGGCGGGAGTGACGTTCGTCAGGATCATGCCGATGCCGCCGGCCTCTTCGACCGCTTGCGACTTCTCGACACGAGCGTTCGAACCGCGGTCGCAGACGACGATCTTGCCGGTGATCTCGGCCGGGTCGAGCGAGCCGAGCAAGCAGAGGTTCGGCGTCTCAGCACCGGCGAGCCCGGCGTCGCCGGCGAACACCGACGGCCCCGAGATCGTGTCGCCGAAGCCGACCGAGACGGATGCGCCGGCGAACTGCGCGGCGGAGGTGTCGCCCTCCTCGCCGAGACGCACGGTGCCCTCCCACGTCGGGATGGTGGATGCCGCGACCGTGGCGTACCAGGGCGAGGCGTGGTCGGCCGTGACGGGGTCGGGGCCGGAGTTGCCGGCGCTCGTGGCGACGAAGACGCCCGCCGCCGCCGCATTGAAGAACGAGATGTCCTCCGGTGCGAGCACGGTCGTGGCCGAGCCGCCGCCGATCGAATAGTTGATGACGTCCACGCCGTCGGCGACGGCCTGGTCGATCGCGGCCAGCAGGTCGCTCAGGGCGCAGATGTCATCGGTCGTGACGAGCGGGTCGGGCCCGACGTAGCACGCCTTGTACGAGGCGACCTTGGCGGCCGGGGCGACGCCCGAGATCGAGCCGAAATCGACGCCCTCGACGCTCGCCTCGACGCCGTTGTTACCGGCGGCGGTGCTCGCCGTGTGCGAGCCGTGGCCGTCGCCGTCACGCGGCGACAGGTGGTCGTCGGCGAACGAGAAGCCGTTGGCCGCGGCGCCGTCGCCGAAGTAGTGCGCGGCGATGAGCTTGGTGTTCAGGAGCGACGGGTCCCAGGCATCCTTCGTGCCGGCACCCTGATCGACGACCGTGCTGCGGAACTCGCCGCCGTCACTCTTGGTGAACACGACCTCGTCACCGTCACGGTAGGGCTGATCGCCCGCCGAGGTGCCCAGGGCGTCGCCTGCGAAGGAGGGGTTCTCGGGCGCGATGCCGGTGTCGACGACACCCACCACGACGCCCTCGCCCGCGGCGTCGATGCCGCCGACCTTGTCCCACACCCCGCCGGCACCCTCGAGTCCGAGGAACTCCGTCGACGGCACAGCGTCGACGTGCCGGATCTCATCGGGGAAGACGCCGAGCACGCCCTTCTTCGCGGCGAGCTTGCCCGCCTGATCGGCGCTCAGCTGCGCCGCGAACCCGTTGAGAGTGGTCTGGTAGCTCGCGTCGGGCGTGGCGCCGACCTCACTCGCGATCTCCTCCTGACGCTGCTCGAGGAAGCCGGAGTAGTCGGTGACCGCACGCGACTGCACGTCGAGACGCTCGCCCTCATCGGGCTTGGTCGGCGCGAGTCCGGCCTCGCCGCCCTCGTAGGTCGCGACGGGAGCCTCGTCGAGCAGGACGATGTAGCGCCCGCTCTCGCTCTCGATCGGAACCGGGATGTTCACCCCCTCTCCCGTTGCAGCGAACGATGCCGTTGCGGCAGAGCTTGTGAACAGGGCGGCCAGGGATACGGCCGCGACTGTTCGCAGGGTGGTGCGAACCATATGCGCTCCAGTGGGGGGATGGATGAGCAGTCCGCGCGGCGTCGTCGGCGCGCGGTGAAGTCAACCTAGCTCACAGGTCCGACACAAGGAACCCTCGGCTTTCATTCAGGTCGCCATCGACAGGGGTGACTCTCCGATTTGTCACGGGGGCTGGGCGGGCGGCCCGGATGCGGCGTCCCATAGGCTGGTCGGGTGGCCCCGGCATCCCGCCTCTCGACGCGCGTCCTGCTCGTCTGCGCTGCGATCGGCGTTGCGACCGGTCTGCTCGGCGGCCTCGAAGGCTGGCTCGCCGCTCCGGTGATCGCGGCCGTCCCGATCCTGTACGGGTTCGTGCTCGGCGTCCATGTGCTGCCGGGGATCATCGCGCAGGAGACCCTGCGCCTGCCGTGGGTCGCGCTCGTGTCGCACCTCGTCGCGGCGCTGGCGTCGTCGGCCATCGCGCCGCCCTACACGTTCCGGTTCCTCGGCACCGCGCTGCTGTTCGGTGCGCTGCAGGAAGGCGTGGCGGCTCTCGTCCGCTACCGTTCGTGGGCCCCGTGGCGGTTCTTCGTCTCGGGCGTCGTCATCGGCATCGTGGTCGCACTGGCCGTGTTCTTCATCGCCGACCTGGGCGCGCTGGCCCCGTGGGCGCAGATCGCCTACCTCGCTCTGGCGCTGCTCGGTCCCGTCGCGTGGACCGCGGTCGGCCTGTGGATCGGCGTCGGCCTGCGCCGCGCCGGGGTCGCGCGGCGCTGAGGCCCGCTCACCGGATTGCGGGGGGCGGAAGCGCTCACTCCGACAGCATGGAGCGGATCTCGCGGAGCAGCTCCTCCGCGCGCGTCGGCACGGCCTGCTGCTCGACCTCGGCGTCGAGGTCGAAGACCGTGCGAGGGTGATGCCAGGCGGAGAAGACCTCGATCGCGCGACCGGACTCGTCGCGCGTGACGCCCTCCAGCAGCGTCACCGGGCTGCCCGGCTCGACACCGAGGAATCCCGCGGTCTCGACGCTCGCGGCCGTGGCCCGCAGCTGACGAGGACCACCCCGCGGGTCGAGACCCTGCGCCCGCATCCAGTCGTGCAGCGAGCCCCCGTCGAGAGAGCGCTCGTCGAGCGTCGGCGCGAGCGCGAGGGGGATCCACGTCACCATGTGGATGAGCGGTTCGCCGTCGACGAAGCGCACGCGCTCCAGCCGCCATGCCGACTGCTCGCCGAGCGTCTCGATGACCTCCGCCGACGGGGGCAGGCACTCCAGCGAGACGATGCGCGTCGACAGCTCCCCGCCCAGCGCGGCGATCTGCTGACTCAGCCCGCCGGCTCGTCGCGCCTGCCTGCGGTAGTGGTCGGAGGGCAGCACGATCGTGCCGCGGCCGCGCTCGCGGCTGATGAGCCTGTCTTGGGCGAGCTGGTCGAGCGCCTGACGAACGACGCTCCGAGAGACGCCGTAGATCTCCTGCAGCGATTGCTCGGGCGGCAGCGGTGACCCGGGCGAGCGCAGCCCGGTCCTGATCTGCTCGCGCAGGTCGGCCGCGATCTGCGCGTACAGCGGTTCGCCCGAGCGACGGTCCACCGTCGTATGAGGCCCGGCCATCGTCGTCACCTCTCCTGCTCGATGTCTCACCATTCTCCCTTGACCACGCGCGAATCTTCCAGTACAAAAGGTACGTACAAATCGTACGGACGACATCAACGGAGATGTGACCATGCACTCTTTCGACGGCGGCGGAAAGTCGCGGTTCCCCATGTTCGGTTTCATGAGCCGCATCCCCGGCGGACTCATGCTCATTCCCCTCGCACTCGGCATCGCCTTCGGCAACCTGGCCCCCGACGCCCTCGGAATCGGCGGGTTCACGACGGCCCTGTTCCGCGACGGCACCCTCACGCTCATCGCCGTCCTGATCGTCGCCACCGGCGCGCAGATCACCGGCAGTCGCAGCGGCAAGGCGGCCGCCAGCACGACGCTCGTGGTCCTCTTCGCCAAGACCCTCGTCCCGATCACCCTCGCGGTGACGCTCGGGCTGACGGTGGGCATCGACGGCATCCTGGGCGTCTCGGTGCTCGCGCTCATCACGATCTTCGGCAACAGCAACGGCGCGCTGTGGCTCGCCTTCGCCGGACAGTACGGCGATGAACGCGACCGCGGCGCATACGTGGCCAGCGCATTCGACGACGGCCCGTTCCTCGCGCTCATCTTCCTCGGCGCCTCCGGCCTCGGCGACATCCCGATCATCGCCTTCGTCGCCGCCCTCGTGCCGTTCATCCTGGGCCTCATCATCGGCGCGGTCGACCGCGAGTGGACGAAGGTCCTCAACGGCGCCGCCGCCATCACCATCCCCTTCATGTCCTTCTGCGTCGGCACCGGCATCAGCATCAGCAACGTCCTCACGGGAGGGCTCGCGGGCATCGTGCTCGGCGTCATGGTGGTCATCCTGACGGGAGGCCTCACCTACCTCGGCTACAAATTCGTCCTCAAACGCGGCAACCAGAGCGGCATCGGGTTCGCGGCCGGCACGACCGCCGGCAATGCCGTCGCCGTCCCGGCTGTCGTGGCCGTCGCCGACCCGGCGTTCGAGCCGTTCGTCGGCGCGGCGAGCGCCCAGGCCGCCGCCGCCGTGCTCGTCACCGCGATCCTCGCGCCCCTCGTGGCCGCGTTCGTGATGAAGGCCGAGGGCGGCCTGAAGAACAATGTCGCGGTGACGGGGTCGATCAAGACCTCCACCGCATCCGACTGATCCCGAGTATTGGAAGAACCATGCGAGACCCCCGCCGCCTGACCGCGCGTTACTCCATCGAATCCAGCATCGAGCCCGAGCGGGCAGCCGCCCTGCTCGCCGGGGAGCAATCCAGCGGCACCTTCGTGCAGGTGCCCGGTGAGTCCGACGAGCTCCGGTCGCGCCACGGCGCCGAGGTCACCGCGGTGCGCGTGCTCGGAACGGTCGCGCCTTCCCTTCCGTCGCGGACGGCCCCCGAAAAGGTGACGGCGGCCGAGATCGAGCTCGAGTTCCCGATGGAGAACGTCGGCAGCGACCTCGCGACCACCCTGACGGCGGTCGCCGGCAACCTGTTCGAGCTCGGCGACCTGTTCGCCTGCCGGCTGCAGGCGCTGGACCTGCCCGACGCGTTCGTCGACGCCCACCCGGGTGCGGCGTACGGCGTCCGGGGCACCCGCGAGCTGATCGGGCTCGACGACGGTGTCGTGGTCGGGACGATCGTCAAGCCGAACGTCGGGCTCAAAGAGGCGGAGTACCGCCAGGTCGTGCGCGACCTGGCGCGGGCGTCGATCGACCTGATCAAGGACGACGAGCTGATGACCGATCCCGAATACCTCCCGCTCGCCACCCGCGTACGAGTGGCGATGGAGGAGATCACGGCCGCCGAGCAGGTCACCGGCAAGCGCACGATGTACGCCTTCAACATCACCGGCGACATCGCCGGTCTGCGCGAGCGGCACGACCTGGTCGTCGACGCCGGGGGCACGTGCGTGATGCTGACCATCCCGGTGATGGGGCTGCCGGCGCTCGCGTACCTCCGCTCGTTCGCGAGCGTGCCGATCCACGGTCACCGGGGCGGGCTCGCGGCGTCGATGCGTCACCCCGGGCTCGGTGTGTCGTATGCGGCGTGGCAGAAGCTCGCCCGGCTCGCGGGCGCCGATCATCTTCACGTGAGCGGGCTGGGCAGCAAGTTCTACGAGCGCGACGCCGAGGTCAGCGAGAACGTCCGCCACCTCCTGACCCCGCTCGGCCGCGGTGAGCGAGTGCTGCCGACCCTGTCGTCGGGGCAGAACGTCTTCACGCCGCACCCGACCTGGAAAGCCCTGCACACGACAGACCTCCTCATGCTCGCCGGCGGCGGCATCGCTGCGCACCCCGGCGGCGCGGCGGCGGGGATCGAGAGCCTCCGAGAGTCGTGGGCCGCCGCCGTGGCGGGCGAGTCGCTCGAGGCGGCAGCGCGGCGGAACGAGCCCCTCGCCCGCGCCGTCGAGTTCTTCGGAGCCGGCGCACGATGAGCCGCATCGGATTCCTCGCCGACGACCTCACCGGCGCAGCCGACGTGCTCGCGCAGGCGCACGCACAGGGGTTGGATGCCGCACTCTCGCTCGATCCGCACGGACCCCTTCCGGGCGCCGCCGACGTCGTCGGCATCGCGGGCCCGTCGCGCGCGCTCGCCGGAGAGGCGCTCGAGGCCGCCGTCCGGGAGGGACTGCGCCCCTTCGCCGACGAGGACCTCGACGTGTTCCTCTACAAGGTGTGCTCGACGTTCGACTCATCGCCCACGGTCGGCAACATCGGCCGGGCCATCGAGCTCCTCCATGAGCAGTGGCCGGAACACGGGGCGATCGCGGTCGCGCCGGCGCAGCCCGAGTTCGGCCGCTACACCGCGTTCAGCCAGCACTTCGGCCTCTACAACGGCGAGGTGTACCGGCTGGATCGCCACCCCGTCATGAGTCGCCACCCCGCGACTCCGATGGACGAAGCGGACCTGCGCGCCGTCATCGCCGCCCAGCAGAGCGCCCCCGCCCTCGTCGAGCAGATCCACCTGCCGGCCTACAGCGACGGCACGTTCGCCGGGCAGTGGCGCCAGCGCCGCGCCGGGGCGGGTGCCTTCGTCGTCGACGCGGTCGATCCCGGGCACATGGATGAGGTGGCCGCGGCACTCCTCGCCGACATCGACCGCGCCGTCGTCGTCGGTTCCGGGGGCATCATGGCTGCGCTCGCCCGGCGACGCGGCAGGGGGGCGGTCCGCGCGACCGGGGTGACCTCCGCGAGCGGTCCGGCGCTCGCCGTGAGCGCTTCCGCCTCGGCGACGACAGCGGATCAGATCGAGGATGCCGTCGCCGCCGGCTGGGTCGAGATCGCTGTCCCCGGCGAGGCGTTCGATCAGCCGACGCCCGCGGGAGCGTGGGTCGACGCCACCGCGGCGGCCCTTCGCGACGGCCGGAACGTCATCGCGCACACGCTGCGAGGCACCGAGGACCCGCGGATGCGCCTCGGCGCGTTCGACTCGGGCGACGTGGGCGGAACGATCGGCCGCCTCGCGAGGACGATGGTCGAGCGAGGTCTCACTCGCGACATCGCCATCTTCGGCGGCGACACCTCCAGCCACGCTCTCCTCGCCCTCGGCGTCACCGAGCTGCGCGTCAGCGAGCAGTTCGTCACCGCCGGCCCGATCTGTCGGGCCGATGACCGCTCCCCCGTCGCCGACTGCCGACTGCTCCTCAAGGGCGGTCAGGTCGGCCCCGTCGACATCCTGCGCCGTTTCGTCGGCGCTCCCGCATCCCCGAAAGGAACATCATGAGAGCCGTCCTGAAGTCATCAGCCGAGAAGGGCCTGGACTACCGCGCGGACTACCCGGAGCCGGAGGCCGGCCCCGGCCAGGTGCTCGTCAAGGTGGCGGCGGCGTCGCTGTGCGGAACCGACCGCGAGCTCTACGAGTGGACGCCCTCGGCGCAGGCATTCGCGCTCTCGCTGCCGGTGGTGCTCGGCCACGAGGGGTCGGGCACGATCGTCGCCGTCGGCGAGGGCGTCGACCGCTTCGCGGTGGGCGATCGCGTCGCGATGGAGAGTCATCTCATCTGCGGGCACTGCCACGCGTGCCGCTCGGGCGGCGCGAACGCATGCGAGAACACCCGCATCCTGGGCATGCACATCGACGGGGTGTTCGCCGAGCAGGTCGCCGTCCCCGCCGACATCTGCGTGAAGCTGCCCGACAGCATCTCGCTCGAGACCGGAGCGCTCCTGGAGGGCGCCGGCGTCGCGATGCACGCCATCCAGCGCGCCGACTATGCCGTCGCCGGCCAGAACGTCCTGATCAACGGATGCGGCCCGGTCGGACTCGTCATCGCCAAGCTCGCGCTCACCCTCGGCGCGGCGAACGTCATCGCCGTCGAGCCGAACCCGTTCCGCCAGGAGCAGGCCCGCTCGCTGGGCGCACGCGTGCTGCATCCGACCGAGGACATCGCCGGCATCTGCCAGGAGATCTCCGGCAGCCGCGGCGGCTTCGACGTCGCGTACGAGGTCTCCGGCGTACGCGGTGTGCTCCCTCCGCTGTTCGAGGCGCTCCGGCGCGAGGCGACGCTCATCACCATCGGCCACCCGAGCGAGCCGGCACCGATCGATATCGCGAAGTACATCAACAAGAAAGGCATCACCCTCCGCGGCATCTACGGCCGGAAGCTCTGGGAGAGCTGGGACCAGCTGCTGCTTCTCATCGAGTCGGGTCGGGTCGACCTCGACTGGTTGGTGACGCATCGCCTGCCCCTCCGCCAAGCCGACGAGGCCGTGCACCTGCTCACGGGAGACGCCGGCAAGGTGCTGCTCATCCCCGCGCTCGACTGAGCCCGCCGGGACTGAGGCGAGGGCGAGCTGCAAAGCGACGAGGGGGCCAGCGGTCCGGAACCGGTGAAGTTAGGCTCGGCTAAGCTAAGCTGGAACGGCTCAATCCGACCCGAGGACGCCCGTGACATCCGCCGCATCCGGGGCGGCCACGGCGGGAACGCCCGTCGCCGCACACACGCCCCCGCCCCTGCTCGCCGTGCGCGAGCTCGCGGTGACGTACGAGGGCTCGGATGCCGCCGCGACGCGGGGGGCGACGTTCACGATCTCGCCGGGCGAGGTGGTGCTCCTGCTCGGTCCCAGCGGGTCGGGGAAGTCGACCGTGGCGCTGACGACGAACGGGCTGATCCCGCAGGCGATCCCCGCGACGGTCGAGGGGTCGGTGCACGTGTCGGGCGACGACGCCACGGTGACGCCCATCGCCCGACTGAGCACGCGGGTCGGCATGGTCTTCCAAGACCCCGACGCGCAGCTGGTCACGGGCACGCTGCTCGACGAAGTCGCCTTCGGTCCCGAGAACCTGCGGCTGCCCGTCGATGAGGTTCTCGCCCGCGCCGAGCACGCGCTGCGGCGCATGGGCCTGTGGGAGCGCCGCCACGAGAACCCCGACCGGCTCTCCGGCGGCGGACGGCAGCGACTGGCGATCGCGTGCGCGCTCGCGATGGACTCACCCCTGCTCGTTCTCGACGAGCCGACTGCCAACCTCGACCCCGAGGGCATCGAAGACGTCTACGCCGCTCTGGGCGAGATCGCCGCGGCGGGCGACCGGGCGATCCTGCTCGTCGAGCACAATCTCGACGCCGCCATCGGGTTCACCGACCGCGTCGTCGTCCTCGACCACGACGGCAGGACCATCGCCGACGGGCCGATCGGGGCGGTGCTGCGCGAGCGCGCGGCCGAGCTTCATGAGATCGGCGTATGGCTGCCGGTCTCGGCCCTCGCGGCGTTGCGCCTGCGCGAGGCCGGGTACCTGCTCGACCCGCTCCCCCTGACGCCGGCAGAGCTGCGCGCTGGGCTCGAGGCAGCGGCATCCGGTGACGAGAATCGGAGAATTGCGTCACCGTCGGAGACCTCCGCCGGTTCTGTCCGGAGTACGCGCGATTCTCCGACGTACGCGACGACGCCGCCGGTCCCGGCGCGCACGCCGGCGGTCTCGGTGCGCGATCTGACCCTCCGGCGAGGCCGGACGACCGTGCTCCACGACGTCGATCTCGAAGTCGCGGCCGGCGAGTTCGTCGCGATCGTCGGCGCCAACGGGGCGGGTAAGACGAGCCTCATCCAGGCGATCGCCGGCGTGGTCCGAGGTCCCCGCGGGCGCATCGACGTCGGCGGGCTCGATCCGACCCGGGCCGACCCCCGTTCGGTGGCCGAGCGCGTCGGATTCGTCTTCCAGAACCCCGAGCATCAGTTCGTCGCGCACACGGTCTTCGACGAGCTCGCCCACGGCCTGCGTCGCCAGTGGATGTCCGGCGACGAGGTGCGCGAGCGCGTCGACGGGATGCTGCGCCGCTTCGGCCTCGAAGCGCATGCCGACCGGCATCCGTTCCTGCTCTCCGGCGGCCAGAAGCGCCGCCTGTCGGTCGGCACGGCCCTGATCGCCGGAGCCCCGGTGCTCGCCCTCGACGAGCCCACGTTCGGCCAGGACCGCGCCCGCGCCGACGAGCTGCTGCACGTGCTGCGAGACCTCAACCGCGACGGCACGACGATCCTCGTCGTCACGCACGACATGCAGCTCGTCAGCGAATACGCCGAGCGCTGCGTCGTCGTCGGTGGGGGCCGCGTCGTCGCCGACGGCCCGACCGCCGACATCCTCGGCGATGACGAGCTGCTGCGCTCCGCCGCCCTGCGGATGCCGCCGCTGCGCCGCGCCCTGCACGGGCTCGACGGGTTCCCGGAGCTCTCGGGCATCGCACGCCTGCGCGACCTGCCGCGGGAGCCGCGATGACCGCGACCGCGAGCACGGCGCTCGATCCCTACGCGGCGGCGCCCTCGCGGCGGCTGCTGTTCCGGCTCAACCCGCTGGCGAAGCTCGCCGCCCCCGTCCCCGCGATGGTGGCGCTCATCTTCACCCGCGATCTCGCCACGCCTCTGGCGCTGCTCGCGCTCGCCTACGCGGTGCTCCTCGTCGGGGCGCGCTGGAGTCTCCGTACAGCGCTGCTGCTCGTGATCGCCCTCCCCCTCGGCATCCTGCTCGTGGGCGCCGGGATGTCGCTGTGGGTCGACGCCGCACGCGTGGCGGACACCCCCGCGCTGCTGCAGATCGGCGCTTGGACCCTGCACGCGGGCGCGGTGCAGACGGGCATGGCGACCGGGCTGCGGCTCGGCGCGATTGCCGCCCTGGCGTTCATCGCGGGGCTCACCACGACGGGGCCGGACCTCGTCCGGGCGACCGTCCAGCAGCTGCGGGTGCCGTACCGCGTCGGTTACACGGCACTCGCGGCGTTCCGGTTCGTTCCGCGGTTCGGCTACGAGCTCGAGCTCATCCGGCAGGCGCACCGGGTACGCGGTGCACATGGTGGGCGCGGCCCGTTCGCCGCGGTCGCCCGGTGGGGCGGGTACGTCGTCCCGCTGCTGGCCGGGGCCATCCGTCACGCCGAGCGGGTAGCGCTGGCCATGGACTCGCGCGCCTTCGGCGCCCACCGCGACCGCACCGAGCGGCACCTCGTCCCGTTCCGGCGGCGCGACATCGTCTTCATCGCGGCGTTCTGGCTCGCCTCCGCCGCGATCCTCGTCGCCCTCTTCCCGTGGGCCGCGTGATGCCCTGCCCCCACCTTCACCCCGTCGATCCCCGGAAGGAACGCACATGACTCGGACCAGCGCCCTCGTCAAGCCGGCGACGCCCGGCCTGCTCCATCTGGAGGTCGTGCGCGCCGAACGGCTCGGCCCGCACTGGATGCGGGTGACGTTCGGTCGCGGCGACATCGACCGATTCGTGCCGCTCGGCTACGACCAGTGGTTCCGCCTCTTCCTTCCCCTCGGCGGCGGCGCCCTCGAGCGCATCCCCGAGAAGGCGAACACGCTGCTCGGCTACCTGAAGTACCTCCGCATCCCGACCGGCGAGCGCCCCGTCATGCGCAACTACTCGGTGCGGGCATACCGCCCGTCGGGGCCGTCGGGCGATGCCGAGCTCGACGTCGACTTCGTGCTCCACGGCTCGGGACCCACCGCGGGCCCCGCCTCGCGCTGGGCCTCGCAGGCCCACGCGGGCGAGAGCGTCGTCATCATCGATGAGGGACTGCGCTTCAACCCCGAGCGAGGTGTCGACCGGGTGCTGCTCGTCGCCGACGAGACCGGTGCTCCGGCCGTGGCCTCTATCTGCGCGGCGCTTCCGGGTACGGCATCCGGGGTCGCGCTCATCGAGGCGCCGTCGAGCGACGACATCCTGGAGTTCGAGGCACCCGCGGGCATCGAGGTGCGCTGGCTCGTCCGCGACCCGCACGCGAAACCGGGGTCGGCCGCCCTCGAGGCTCTCGCCGCGCTCGGCGCCGACGGGCTGCCCGCGCAGCCCCTCCACGCGTTCGTCGTTGGTGAGCAGTCGCTGCCGACCACAGCCCGGCGGATGCTCGTCGCCGATCACGGCATCCCGAAAGAGCAGATCAGCTTCATCGGCTACTGGCGCCAGGGAGCGAGCTCGCCGACCCCGAAGTCGCAGGCGGCGACGGAGCACGACGGACGGGACGGGCGATGACCGCAGATCCCCGGCCACGCGCCGCTCGCGTGTCGACGGCGTACCTGCTCACCTGCGCTGCGATCGGGGTCGCTGCGAGCGCGCTGCTCGCCCCCGCCTGGGTCGCGTCGTCGACCTTGTTCCTCACGGTGCCGTTCGCGACCGTCGCGATCGCGGGGCTGTGGGTGCTTCCCGCCGTCATCGCCCTCCGGCTGCTGCAGCGGCCGGGCGCAGGAATGCTCGTGGGGCTCATCTCGGGCCTCGTGCTCGCGCCGTTCTTCACGATCGGATCGGTCGCGACGATGCTCTACTGGTCGTTCTTCCCCGAGTTGCCGTTCCTCGCCACGCTCTACCGACGCTGGAACACGTGGCTGCATTACGCCGGTGCCGCGATCATCGGCGCGACGTACCCCGCCCTCGCGGCGCAGTCGTTCGACCTGTGGAGCATGGCCCCACCCGTGCTCATCGGGTTCGTCGCCCTGTGCATCGCGAGCTGCGTCGCGGCCACGTGGCTCGGCATCCTGATCGGCGACCGGTTGCGCGCCGCCGGCGTCGCGACCCTCGCCCGCCGCCGCACGCCCGCCTGACCCGCGCCCCTGCCCTCCTGTCGCCGGGTCAGCCGGCGTAGGTCGGGGCTGGCGGCATCCCGAAGAAGTCTTCGAGAGTGCGGTAGCCGCCCTCGGCGTAGAGCGTCGCGAGCTCCGGGCCGATGTAGCGCAGGTGCCAGGGCTCGTACTCGTACCCGGTCGTGTCGGTGTAGCCATCGGGGTATCGGATGATGAAGCCGAAGCGATGCGCGTTGGCGGCGACCCAGTCGGACTGCGCCGTGCCGCCGAACCGCTCGATCGAGCCGCATCCGCCGTCGCATGCGACGACATCGACGGCGAGGCCGGTCTGATGCTCGCTGTGCCCGGGGCGCGCGCTCGTGAGGTCGGCGTTCTGCTGACCGAGCTGCCCGACGTAGTTGCGGTAGGTCGATACCTGCAGGTCATAGGAGCGGAATCCGCTGTTCACGCCGATCGTCCCGGCGCCCTCGTCGCGCGCGGCGGCCGCAAGCTGCGAAAGGGATGCGGCGACATCGGCGCGCATGTGCCCGCCGCTCGTCCGCTCGACGCCGTCGGCGCGCGCCTGCGGCTCGGGCCAGTAGTCGATCGGGTCGAGCGCGTTGAGCTTGTTGACGACGACCCAGGTGCGCCCGGCCTCGTGCAGGTCGATGCATGGGGCGGTGCCGCCGGCGATAGCAGCGCGGAACGACTCGGCCCCGCCTGCCGCGGCGATGGCATCGGCATCCGAGCCGGATGCGAGCGCCTGCTGGAATGCGGGATCCGCACAGGGGTCGGCGGCGCCCGAGGTCTGCACCCCCGCGCCGGCGTCGACGACGGGCTGCTGGGCCGCAGCGGTGCCGGACTGAGCCGGAGCGGGGATCGCCGTCGCGCTCGGCACGTCTTCCGGAGGCGCTCCCACGGCGGCGGCGACGGGATCCACGGGCGCGGGATCCGACGCCCCGGTCAGCAGCGAGGCGATCCCGATGGCTCCGGCGATGACGAGCGCGACGACCGCGAGCCCGGCGACGACCGCGACCGCCCGTCGGCGCGCATAGACGGATACGGGGAGCCGCAGGGTCGCGGTGGAAGCCTCGGTTGCATCCGCTTCGGTTGCTTCCGCCCCGGTTGGTTCCGCGGTCGCCGAGCGGGGAGCGGGAGCGGTGCCGCGAGGTGTCGCGGTGGCGACGGCGCGCTCCCGCAGCGCACGACGGCTCGGCAGCGGGTGCGTCGCCGGCGTCCGTTCGCGTCGCGAGCGACGCGTCTCGGGCTCGGTCGGGTGCGCCACGCCCCCATTCTGCCCTGAGCACCGGGCGATTGCCGGTGCCACGCGACTCCCGATTGACATCGCTTCGAATCTCTGTTCGAATCTTCTCATGCGATGGCAGGGACAGCAGATGGGCGTGGCGGATGCCGCAGCGCTGCCCGGCCTCGAGACGCTGAACGGTCTCGTGCGCTCGGTGACCACGCCGGAGTTCGCCGGGGTGACGTTTCACGAGGTCATGTCGAAGTCCGCGCTCAACCGCGTGCCCGGACCCTCGGCGATGCCCTTCGACTGGACGGTCAACCCGTACCGCGGATGCACGCACGCCTGCGTCTACTGCTTCGCGCGCGGCACGCACGAGTACCTCGACATGGATGCCGGCGCCGACTTCGACTCCCAGATCGTCGTTAAGCTCAACGTCGCCGACGTGCTGCGTCGCGAGCTCGCGAAGCCGACCTGGGCTCGCGAGCAGGTGGCACTCGGCACGAACACCGATCCGTATCAGCGCGCGGAGGGCCGCTATCGGCTCATGCCCGGCATCATCACCGCGCTCGTCGACAGCGGAACGCCCTTCTCGGTGCTCACGAAGGGCACGTTGCTGCGCCGTGACCTCCCGCTGCTGACGGAGGCGGCCGCCGCCGTGCCGGTCGACCTCGCGATGTCGATCGCCGTGCTGGACGAGCCGCTTCGGCAGCTGCTCGAGGCCGGCGCGCCGACGTTCGCCGCGCGCCTCGACACCGTGCGGGCGGCCAGCGCCGCCGGGTTCCGCGTGACGGTGTTCCTCATGCCGATCGTGCCGCACCTCACCGACTCGGTGGAGGTGCTCGACGACGCGCTCAGCCGGATCGCGGATGCCGGCGCCGCCCGTGTCGTCTACGGCGCGATGCACCTGCGGCCGGGCGTGAAGCCGTGGTTCCAGCAGTGGCTCGCGCGCGAACGCCCCGACCTCGTGCCGGCATACCGCGGCCTGTACCCGGGAGCTGCGGTGCAGGCACCGCAGGGCTACCGGCGGATGCTCGCCGCACGGGTGCGGCCTCTGCTCGCGCGGCATCGGCTCCGCGGTGGGCTCGAGGAGGAAGAGGCACAGCCCAGCACGCGGCGGTTCCGCCCCGGCCCGGTCGTCACGACCTCGCGCGGCCGCGCCGCCACGGCATCCGCCCCCACGCTCTTCTGACCGGTTAGCGTTCCGCCCGGCCGCGAGAATCGCGATCTGCGGCGAGAATCCGCGCGGCAACGCGACGAGCGGGTGAGACTCGTGATCTGCGGCGAGAATTCGCGCAGCATCGCGAGTCTCACCGCAGACGCTGCGCGTTGCCGCAGCAGCCGAGCCCCGCCCCCGCACCCCCGCCGCCGCACCCGCGCCCCGCGCCCGCATCGCCACGACCGGGTGAGACTCGCGATCCGCCGCGAGAATCCGCGCGGCAACGCGAGTCTCACCGCGGACGCCGCACGTGGCCGCGGAAGCTGAGCCCCGGCCCCGCCCGCGCACCTCGCCGCCGCACCCGCACCCACGCCCGCATCGCCACGGCCGGGTGAGATTAGCGATCTGCGGCCAAAATCCACGCGGCAACGCGATTCTCACCGCGGACGCCGCGCGTCACCGCAGCAGCCGAGCCTCGCCCCGCCCGCGCACCGGCCCACCCCCACACCCCCGCACCCACGCCGCGCGCTCGCGAAAGCCCGCGAGTCGGGGAGACTCGCGGGCTTCGCGATGCCGCGTCGGCGCGGGGCGTCAGATCAGGCGTCGACGTTCGAGAGCTGCCGGCCCGAGACCTCTTCGAGGACATCGTCGCCGGGGCGCACATCGTCGAACGGGGCGTCGATCTCAGCACGCTCGAGCATCTCGGTCATGCGACGACGACGCTGACGCGTGATCAGCGTCACGACGGCACCCGAGCGACCGGCGCGACCCGTACGGCCCGACCGGTGCAGGTACGTCTTGTACTCGTCGGGCGCATCGGCCTGGATCACCAGATCGATGTCGTCGACGTGGATGCCGCGGGCTGCCACATCCGTCGCGACGAGGACGCGCACCTTGCCGTCGGTCAACCGCTGCAGGTTGCGTGTGCGCTTGGCCTGGTTGAGGTCGCCGTGGAGCGCGACCGCCGCGATACCGACGTCCTCGAACTGCTCCGCGAGCATCTCGGTGTACGCGCGGGTGCGGGCGAAGACGAGCGTCTTGCCGTCCCGGTCGACGAGCGAGTTGAGGATCTCAGCCTTGTCGCGGTGGTCGAGGACGAGCACGCGGTGGTCGATCGTCGACGTGTCCTGGCTCTCGCCCGCGACCTCGTAGACGGCGGGCTCGACGAGGAACTCGTCGACCAGAGCGGCGACCTCGCGGTCGAGCGTCGCGGAGAACAGCAGCTTCTGCGCGCCGTCCTGCACGAGACGGAGGATGCGCTGCATCGGCTCGAGGAACCCGAGCTCGCTCATGTGGTCGGCCTCGTCGAGCACGACGATTCCCACCTCCGAGAGGTCGAGCTTGCCCTGGTTCTGCAGGTCCTCGATGCGTCCGGGGGTGCCGATGATGATGTCGACGCCCTTCTTGAGCGCACCGACCTGACGCGCCTGCGGAACTCCGCCGTAGATCTGCGTCGTGAACAGGCCGACGCTGCGCGCGATCGCCTGCACCGTGCGGTCGATCTGCAGTGCGAGCTCGCGGGTCGGAGCGAGGATCAGCGCCTTCGGCGAACGACCGAACTCGCGGCGCTTGCCGGCCTGGCTGCGCAGGATCGACTCGACCAGGGGCGCACCGAAGGCGATCGTCTTGCCCGAGCCGGTGCGGCCGCGGGCCAGGACGTCCTTGCCCTCGAGGATCGACGGAATCGTGGCCGCCTGGATCGGGAACGGGGATGCCGCACCGAGAGCTTCGAGCTGACGGACGATGTTGTCGCCCAGTCCGAGGTCGCCGAACGACGACTGCGCGACGGATGCCGCGTCGACGGCTTCGGCCTGCAGGCGCTCGTGGACGGTGTCGACGTGGTCCTGGTGCGCCTTCGACTTCGTCTCGGCGTTCCAGTCCGAACGGTTCGGTCCGTCGGTGCGACGCGGACGGTCGTCGCGGGCCGGACGCTCGGAGAAGTCACGACGGGGACGGTCATCGAACGACCGGGCCGGACGGTCGTCACGGCGCGGACGGTCGTCGCGATTCGGGCGGTCGGAGAAGTCCCGACGAGGACGGTCGTCACGGTTCGGGCGGTCGGAGAAGTCCCGACGAGGACGGTCGTCGAGCGAACGCGCCGGACGGTCATCCCGGCGAGGACGGTCGTCACGGTTCGGACGGTCATCGCGGTTGGGGCGGTCATCGCGGTTGGGGCGGTCGCCGAAGTCACGACGGGGACGGTCGTCGAACGAACGAGCCGGACGGTCATCGCGGTTGGGGCGGTCGCCGAAGTCACGACGCGGACGGTCATCACGGTTCGGCCGGTCGCCGAAGTCACGACGCGGACGATCATCACGGTTCGGGCGATCGCCGAAGTCACGACGAGGACGGTCATCGAACGAACGAGCCGGACGGTCGTCACGGCGCGGACGGTCATCACGGTTGGGGCGATCGCCGAAGTCACGCCGCGGACGGTCATCACGGTTCGGGCGGTCGCCGAAGTCGGGACGCGGGCGGTCATCGAACGACCGGGCCGGACGGTCCTCGCGACGGGGACGGTCATCACGGTTCGGGCGGTCGCCGAAGTCACGACGCGGACGGTCGTCGCGGAACGAGGGGCGAGCGTCGCCGAAGGTGCGACGGTCGTCGCGCGGCTGCGCCTCGTAGGGGCGGCGGCCTCCGGCATCCGAACGGCGGTCGCCGCCGAAGCCGCGCTGCTCGCGGGGTGCGCGGTCGTCGCGGAACGGGCGCTCGCTCCGCTCGCCACGCGCGCCGCGGTCGTCACGGGCCTGCGAGCGGATGCCGCGGGCTTCGTCGCGACCGGCACGCTCCTGCGAGGACCAGCGGTTCTTGCGGCCGGTGTCCTCGCTTTCGGCGCGGTAGCCGCGGTGGCCCGGGCTCTTGCTGCCGGCCGTTCCCGCCGACGACTGGCCGGGGCGACGCTTGGCGTCCTGGTACGAGGTCTTCTTGCCGAATCGCGGCTCGAAGTTCTGAGCGCGGCCGCCGGCCGGCTTCTTGTTCTTGGGCATGGGCGTGTCCTTCTGGGTTCTCTGCACGAGAACAGCGCCCGCGCGCACGCGGGCAAACCCGGACATCCGTCGGCCGGGGGCCATTCACATGATGGTCATGCGCGCCGATCGGCGCTCACCATCGGCCCCATGGACTCACAAAACCTGTCGCGATCACGCGCTGTCCAGAGCCGACCCGCCAACGATACGGCATCCGCCTGGGAATCCGGCGAGTCGGGATGCCGGATGCCGGATGCCGGGATGCAATGGATTCCGGGCGACACGCCGGTGTCGAGCCCTCGTTCGCGGCGCGCCGCAAACGATTCATTGCATCCCGGCACTCGGCCACCCGCAGGCCCCAGCGCAGACCGGCGGCCCAGCCCAGCCCGGCAGCCCCCGGGTACGGAGGGGTGCGGCGGTCAGGCCAGACGGCGGCGGCGGGGTCCGCGAGAAGGCCCCGGAATGCGCTGAGCCCGTCGACGGGACGACCCGTCCCCCGGCACACCGGATCCCGCGGCCCGAAGAGTCTCATCGGCGTGAGCGAGATCGTGCTCGTCCGCCGCAACCGGGATGACGAGATGAGTCGGGGCATCGGGCGAACCGTCGACCGGGACGACGAGGTGCGTCGGCTCCGCGGTCGCGGCCTCGGCGAGACGACGCTCTCGGCGGGTCTTCGGCACCGCCGAGCCGTCGCGACCGCCGCGGCCGTCGTCTTCCCCGTCCGCGCCGGCACCGGCGATGACGTCCCCGCGGCGCCGCGCCTCGCGACGCTCGCGTGCGCCCTCGACGAGGTTGTAGAGCGTCGGCAGCACGAGCAGGGTCAGCAACGTCGACGAGATCAGTCCGCCGATGACGACGATGGCGAGCGGCTGCGAGATGAACCCGCCGTGCCCGGTGATCCCGAGGCCCATGGGCGTCAGGGCGAAGATCGTCGCGAGCGCGGTCATGAGGATCGGTCGCAGACGACGCGATCCTCCGGCCATGGTCGCGTCGTGCGCCGAGAGCCCCTTCTCGCGGTACTGGTTGACGAGGTCGATGAGCACGATGGCGTTGGTCACGACGATGCCGATGAGCATCAGCACGCCGATGAGCGAGGCCACGCCGAGCGGAACGCCCGTGGCGATCTGCAGCAGGATGGCGCCGGTAGCCGCGAACGGCACCGAGATCAGCAGCAGCAGCGGCTGACGGAGCGACTTGAAGGTCGCGACCATCACGATGTAGACGATGAGGATGGCCGCCAGCGCCGCGAGTCCGAGCTGCGCGAAGGCATCCTGCTGCTGCGTCAGCACGCCGCCGATCTCGGCGTCCGCGCCCTGCGGCAGCTCCACGTTCTCGAGGGCGTCCGAGACCGTCGCGGATGCGGTGTTGAGGTCGTCGCCCGCCGGCGTCACCGTCACGGTCGCCGTGCGCTGTCCGCGCTGCGTCGTGATCGACGTCGGGCCCTCGCTCTGCTCGACCGTGGCGACATCCTGAAGCGGGATGGGCCCGCCGGCGGTGGGGATCGTCAGCTGTCGCAGCTCGTCGATCGACGCGGGCGCCTGCGACGCCGCGAGGTAGACCGTGAGCGAGGTGTCGTCGATCTCGACCGTGCCGATGGACTGCGGCTGCATCGTGCCCGAGACGATGCCGCCGACGGCGACCTCCGACAGGCCGAGAGAAGCCGCGGCGCCGCGGTCGACCGTGACGGCGATATAGGGAAGCGAGGCCGAGAGGTTCGACGTCACCTGGCTGATCCCGTCGGTCCCCTCGAGAGAGGCGATGACGGCGTCGGCGGCATCGCCCAGCGCCGTCTGATCGGGCGCGGTGACGTCGATCTCGATGTCGCTCGAGCCGAAGCCGCCGCCTCCCGCTGCGATCTGGATGTCGCCGACGTCGTCGAGATCGGCGACGGCGCGCTGCACGCGGTCGCGCACCTCGAGCTGATCGGCCGAGCTGTCGGTCGTGATCGAGTACGTCACGCCGCCGCCCCCGCCCGAGAACGCGTCGCGGAGCTGGGATCCCGACGATCCGATCGACACCTGCACGGCATCGATGCCCTCGAGGCCGGTGATCGCGTCCTCGACGCGCTGCGCCGCGGCATCCTCCGCGTCGAGGGATGCCGCCGGCCCGAGCGTCTGGGTCATGGTGAAGGTGTTCTGCCCCGAATCGCCCAGGAAGTTCGTCTTCATGAAGGGCACGGCGGCGAGCGTGCCGCCGAGGACGAGCACGGCGAGCACGAGGGTGATCGCCGAGTGGCGCAGCGTCCAGCGCAGCACCGGCAGGTACGCCTTCTGAAGGCGCGAGGGCGGCGCGTCGGGGTGCTCGGGATCGATGCGGCGGCCGTCGGCGGTGACGACGGGCTTGCCCGGGCGCAGGAACCAGTACGCGAGCACCGGCACGATCGTCAGCGAGACGAACAGCGACGCCGACATCGCGATCGTGACGGTCAGCGCGAACGGGCGGAAGAGCTCGCCGGTCAGGTCGCCGACGAAAGCGATCGGCAGGAACACAGCGACCGTCGTGATGGTCGACGCCGTGATGGCGGCGGCGACCTCGCGGACGGCGAGAGTGATCGACGCGAGCTTGTCGGCGCCCTCGACGTAGTGCCTCTTGATGTTCTCGATGACGACGATCGAGTCGTCGACGACGCGACCGATCGCGATCGTCAGCGCACCGAGGGTGAGGATGTTCAGCGAGTAGCCGAACGCCTGGATGCCGACGAAGGTGATGAGCACGCTCGTGGGGATCGAGATCGCGGTGACGATCGTCGAGCGCACAGACAGCAGGAACAGCAGGATGACGAGCACCGCGAAGACGAGTCCCAGCAGCCCCTCCTGAGCGAGGGCCTCGATCGACTGCTCGATGAACGGCGCCTGATCGAACACGACGGTGAACTGGGCGTCGCCGCCCAGGTCGTCCTCGAGCGCGGGAAGGGCGTCGAGCACACCGTGCGAGACGTCGACGGTGTTGGCCGCGGGCAATTTCGTGACCGCGATCGTGAGCGCCGGCTCACCGTCGACGCGCGAGATGGAGGTGATGGGAGACGGCTCCTGCGCGACCGCGGCGACGTCGCCGATCGTGGTCGTCCCCCCGGCGAGCTGCGCGGCGTCCGTCGGCACGAGCGGCAGGGCCGACAGCTCCTCGACCGACGCGATCTTCGCGCCGGTCTGCACCGTCAGCGACTCGTCGCCCTCGGTGATCTCGCCACCGGGGAAGAGGACGCCGTTCTGATCGAGGGCGTCGCGGATGGCCTGCTGGGTGAAGCCCGACTCGGCGAGCGCGGCCTGGTCGGGCGTGATCGTGATGCGCTCGACGCGACCGCCGACGACCTGGGCCGCGTTGACGCCGTCGACGTCCTCGAGGTCGGGGATGACGGTGCTCTCGAGCCGCGCCTGAACGGACTCCTCGTCGTCGTACCCGGTGACGGCGAGCTGGATCACCGGGAGGTCGTCGAGCGAGAAGCTCAGCACGCTGGGGGTGATCCCGTCGGGAAGCTGGCTGTCGATGCGGTTGATCGCCTGCAGGATCTTCTGCTCGGCGGTCGCCAGGTCGGTGCCGTACGTGAACGAGGCCTGGATGATCGACGCGTTCGTCGAACTCGTCGCCGTCGTCGACTCGAGACCGGGAACGCCCTGGATGGCGGTCTCGATGGGAGTCGACACATCCGTGTTGACCACCTCCGGCGACGCGCCCGGGTAGGTCGTGACCACCGAGAGCTGCGGCAGCTCGATCGAGGGGATCAGCTCCTGCTTGAGGTTCGTCAGGGCGAGGCCACCGAACACCGCGGCGACGATCGTGATGAGCGCGATCAGCGCGCGGTTCTTCAAGCTCAGGACGGCGAGTTTCGACACGGTATCCCTCGGAGCGCCAGAACCGGCGCAGTCGATGTGATTCAGGCCCGAGCGCGTCGGCGCTCGTCGATACAGGAATGTATCGACGCTCAGTATCCCACGGCGCCGCCCGGCGGGTGCGTGCTCAGCGGGGCAGCAGCCCGCCGACGGTGAGGCCGATCGCCGCCGCGAGCACCGCGGCGATCAGGGTGCCGGCGAGGTTCACGACCGCCCAGTCGCGGCGACCGCGGCGCGCGAGGCGCACACTGTCCACCGAGACGGTGCTGAAAGTCGTGTATCCGCCGAGCAGTCCCACCCCGAGCACGGCCAGCCAGTCGGGTGCCACGATCGAGCCCATCCCGGTGAGAAGACCCAGCAGACCCGAACCGGTGACGTTGACCACCAGGATGCCGACGGGGAAGGCGTCGCGGCGTCCGCCAGTGAGCAGCACGTCGAGGACGTAGCGGATGCCGGCACCGGCCCCGCCCGCGGCGATCAGGGCTGCCAGCATCCCCCCGCTCATCGCGGTCATGCCTCGGCCTCGCGGCGCGTTCCGACGGACAGACCGAGCGCGGCGGCGACGAGGCCCCCTGCGAGGGTCACGAGAACGAGGAGCAGTCCGACCACCGGCGCGTTGGTCGCGACCTGGATCGACTGCACGGCGAACGCGCTGTAGGTGGTGAACCCGCCGAGCACTCCCGTGCCCGCGAACGCGCGCAGGCGGGGCCGGGCGGTTCCCCAGCGCCCCACGACGACACCCAGCAGGAATGACCCCAGCAGGTTGCAGCCCACGGTGAGGGCCGGGACGACGAGAGGATGCGTCCATCCGGCGAACGGAAGCGTGACGGCCGCTCGCACGGCGACGCCCGCCGCGCCACCGATCATCACGAGGATCAGCGTGAGCGGCGAGACACGCGCCCGCTCGACCACGCCGCCCACGGTAGACCCGAGGTCGTACGCGGTGACGCCGCCACACCGGTTCGCGAGCGGGTCAGCCGAGGACGAGCGAGCGGATGGCCGTCTCGGGCGAGACCGATGTGTCGAGCAGCATCCCGGAGCGATAGCGCTCGAACACCCGAGGGTCGATGTACGAGCTGCGCGCGACCGCCGGGGTGTTGCCGAGCGCGGTGGCGGCGGCGCGCACGGCCTCGACCTCCGCCTGGTGCACGGCTCGCGCGGTTTCGGCGATGCCGATGCGGGCGAGGGCGTCCGCGGCGACCACCGTGCCGCGGAGCGTCCGGAAGTCCTTCGCCGTGAACGGGCCGCCCGTCAGCGCGCGCACGTAGGCGTTCACCTCGGTCGGCGTGAGCGGCACCCGCCGGCGCTCGCGCTGCCATGCCAGCAGGGGCGAGGACGGCCGCCCCTCGATCAGGAGCATGATGGCCGTCGCGAGATCGGGGTCGGGGATCTCGAGCGCCTGGCGCTGACCGCTCTTACCCGAGAACGCGAGGCTGACGATGGTGTCGGCGACCGAGGCATCGCGACGGCGGAGCGTCGTCAGGCCGCGGCTGCCGTGCTGCAGCAGATAGCGCTGCGACCCGATGCGCAGGGCCGACCGATCGAGCAGACGGAAGGCCGCCGCGAGCACCCGCTCGCGATCGAGGTCGGCGCGACGCAACGAGGCCGTCGCGCGCGACCGCGCACGCGGCAGCGACTCGGCCAGCTGGAGCGCGCGGGCGTACTTGCCCTTGTCGCGGCTGCGCGTCCACTCGGGGTGGTAGATGTACTGGCGCCGGCCCGCGTCGTCGGTCCCGACGACCTGGATGTGCCCCTGCGGATCGGCGCAGATCCACACGTCCTGCCAGGCCGGCGGGATGACGATCGTGCGGATGCGGGCGCGGTCGCGACGACCGACCGCCGCGCCGGCGGCATCCGTGTACCGGAATCCCTTGCCCGAGCGGATGCGGCGGATGCCGGCATCCACGTCGGGGCGGACCCGGACGAGTCGGGCCACGTCAGTGGTCGCGCAGCATCGAGATGATCTGCGCCTTCTTCTTGCCCGAGTATCCCGAGATGCCCAGTTCCTTGGCACGCTTCTTCAGCTCGTCGACGGTCCAGTCGTCGTAGTCACCGGACTTCCCGCCGCGGCTGCCGACTTTCTCGCGGCCGTCGCGGGCGGCGGCGTTCGAGATGCGGGCGGCCTTCTCTTTGGATGCGCCGTCCTCGCGCAGCTCCTCGTACAGTTCGGGGTCTTTCAGGCTGTTCGATCCGCGTCCCTGTGGCATGGCGATCTCCCCTCGTCGATCGTCCGAAGGTACGGCTGTCGCGGCTGCCACTGCAGGTGCTTGACAGGTGTTCGCGGGAAGGCGTAATCGACGCTCGTCGGGACGCTTTCCCGCAGGTGGGATCGGCTGCCCGGGTTGTGGAGAGTCGGGGTCCGATGTCGGAGGTCCGTGACAAGATTCGAACATGCATTCGAACGGCGGATCGGGCGGCGGGATGGGAAGCGACGGCGACATGGACGCCCTCGCCCAACTCGTCGCGGACGCCGAGACGGCTGCGGATGCGGGACGCGCTGCGCAGATCTACGAAGTACGGGTGCTCGCCGCCGCGGGAGTGCTCGCCGAGAAGCAGTCGGCGGGCGCTTCGGAGAAGGTGAAGGCCCGTGACATGGCGTTGCGTGGCATTGCGGCGGAACTGGCCGGGGTGTTCGTGGCGACCGATCGGACGTTGCAGCGGCGGATCGACGAGTCCAGGGATCTCGTGGAGAACTATCCGCTGACGATGACTGCATGGGCGGAAGGGCGGATCGTGCGGGGGCACGTGCGCGTCATCCAGGACGTGGGATGCATCATCCCCGCGAACGCGCGCGAGGAGTTCGAGCGGCTCGCGATCGAGAAGTGCGAGGGTGAGACGCCGAACCGGGTGCGGGCCTCCTTGGAATTTCTCGCGCAGCGCCTGCACCCGCGCACGTTCACCGAACGCCACGAAGAAGCTGCCGCAGGGCGCTGCGTCCGCGCCCAGGCGGGGCCGGACGGGATGTCGGATTTGATCGCGACGCTGCCCACCGTCATCGCGGACGGGATCGTCGACCGCCTGACCCGGCAGGCACGAGAGATCATCAACGCCCGGCCCCACGCGGATGCGGCGGGTGCCGCGGATGCGGCGGATGGCGCGCATGCGGTGGACGCCGCGATCGGCGCGGATGCTGCGGGCGGCGCGTTCGACGGATCGCCGTTCGGCGACACGGAATTGCTCGGGACCGCCGGCACGGAGCGGTCGTCGTTCATGGGCGACACGCGCACCATCGATCAGGTCCGGGCGGACGTGTTCTCCGACCTCCTCCTCGCCGGAACGCCCGCCCTCGACCCCACCGCCACCGGTGACGGCGACGGGACCCTCGGCGCGATCCGTGCCCATGTGCAGGTCGCCGTGTCCGCGCTCACGCTCATCGGACAAGACGACGGCCCGGCCGATCTGGCCGGGCGCTCCCCCATCGATGCCGCCACCGCACGCGAGCTCGCCGGCGACGCCAGCTCGTGGGACCGCCTCCTCACCCACCCCGTCACCGGCACCGTCCTCGAATGCGACTCCTACCGGCCCACCGCCGCGATGGTGCGGCTGCTGCGGGCGCGCGACCGGCACTGCCGGTTCCCCGGATGCCGGCAACCCGCCATCCGGTGCGAAATCGACCACACCACCGCCGCCTCCCACGGCGGACCCACCCACGTCTGCAACCTCGCCCACCTGTGCAAGAGACACCACGACGTCAAACACCACACCAGATGGCACCTTCGACAACTCCCGGGCGGAAGGCTCGTGTGGACCTCGCCGACAGGGCGGATCTACCGCGAAGACGCACCACCACCCCTCGTCGCCTTCACCATCGCAAGGGCCACCGGGAAACCCGGAGCCGCCGCACTCGCGGAAGCCCTCGAGACCACCGGAACCATCGAGCTCATCGCGGCGAACCGTGCCGCCCGACTCGCCACCGTTCTGACCGACGTCCGGGTACCCGGCGTGCTGATGGCAACACGCTCGGTCGCAGCGCGCCCCGGCAGCGCGCCCAATGAACGCGCGCCCCGCAGCAGCGCGCCCGCGGCAGCACGACCGGTGGCGGCGCGCCCCGGCAGCGCGCCCCGTGTCGGCGCGCCCGGTGGCGGCACGCCTGCGCGGATGCGCCAGAACAGCTACCACCGCGCCGATGCGCGCCCGGCGGACGGACACTGTCGGAATGTGCGGCCAGGCGACTACCACTGCGCGGATCCCGTCGTCAAGACGTGGCGACCCACCCACGGCAATCTCTAACGTAGCTGTCAGCCCTCACCGGGGTCTGAACGTCTCGCAGTGGGACGGACATTGGGAGACAGACAAGGAGCCCCCATGAACATCTTCCTCATCATCATCATCGTTGTTGCGATCGTGCTCGCGATCGTCAGCGGCCTGAACAGCGCACTGAGCTGGCTGCTCTGGGTCGCGCTGATCGTCGGTGTGATCGCGCTCATCGCGTTCCTCTTCCGAGTGATCAGCGGCAACAAGCGAGCCTGACCGCCGCCGCACTGCGCGAACGCCTCCACCTCCGGGTGGGGGCGTTCTGCTTTTCCCAGCCAGGTGACCTGCCACTTCGGAGACGTGTCGACACTCGCGATATATCGTGTTAGCCTCCGAATACGCGATATATCGCGAACCTGATGCGGCAACCGTCGCCTGAACAGAGGGAATGCCATGACACTTCAGAAGTGGATCGTCCACCCCGGCGAGACTCGGGTCATCGACGTCGACGACATCCGAAAGCTCAAAGTCAGCATGGTCGGCGGCCAGATCGACATCGTCGCCCACGACGAGCCCGGCGTCCGCATCGAGGTGCACGCCGTCACCGGCAAGGACCTGCGCATCGAGGCGACCGGCGACGCGGTCGAGATCGACCACCCGCAGCTGCGCTGGGACAACTTCACGCAGGTCTTCCGCAACTTCGGCTCGGCCGGCCCCAAGGCTGAGATCAGCGTCGCCGTTCCCCGGGGCACGGATCTCACGCTCGGGGTCGTCAGCGCCAGCGCGCTCGTGTCGGGGCTCGCCGCCGACGCGCGGGTCAACACCGTCTCCGGCGACATCATCATCGACGGCATCACGGGCGATGTGAACGCCAATGCCGTCTCCGGCGACGTGCAGGTCCGCGAGCTGACCGGAGCATTGAGCGCGAAGTCCGTATCGGGCGACGTGGCGGCGCTCGGCACGCTGCGTGCGGCCGACATCGACACGGTCTCCGGAGCCATGCTGATCGACTCGTCCGGACCGATCCAATCCATCTCGCTGCACACCGTGGGCGGCGACGCCACCGTGCGACTCGACGAGACCCTGCCTGCCAACTACCAGGTGCGCAGCGTCAGCGGTCGCGTTCTCATCGACGGCGTCGTGCGCTCCGGACAGGGCGCCGGGCCGCTCACGAGCTTCGCCGGTTCGACGGGCGAGCTCAGCGGGTCGTTCGTCGATGTCCGCTCGAACTCGGTCTCGGGTGACCTGACCGTGCTGCGCCGCCCCGCGGCTTCCGGCGGCGACGTCGCAGGCTCGGACGCCACCGCGGTCTCAGGCGACACCGCCCCCGCGGCAGAACCCGCAGGAGCGACCACTGCAGCAGCACCCGCCTCGGCGGCAGAACCGACCCCCGCGGCAGAACCGACCCCCGCGGCAGAACCGACCCCCGCGGCAGAACCGACCCCCGCGGCAGAACCGACCACGCCGGCACACCCGACGGCGGCGGGCGACGACACGCACCCCCACCAGGAGCCGTGATGCCCCCCGTCTTCTCTCACGGAGATCTCCGCCTCTACCTCCTGTCGCTCCTCGACGAGTCACCGCGCCACGGCTACGACCTCATGCAGGCCCTCACCGAGCGCACGGGCGGTACCTACTCCCCGAGCGCCGGGACGATCTACCCGCGGCTGGCCAAGCTCGAGGACGAAGGCCTCGTGACCAAGGCCGTCGATGGGCGCAAGACCGTCTACGAGATCACGGACGCCGGACGTCAGCAGCTCGATTCGCGACGACACGAGCTCGACGGCATCCAGGCCGGCCTCGCCGACAGCGTCCGGCTCATCGCCGACGAGGTGCGCGGCAGTGTGCGCGCGGCGATGAAGAGCCTGCAGGCCGACCTGGCCGCGGCGGCCAGCTCCGACCGAGAGTCGGCCACCCGTGCGCCGCGCCCGGAGAATCCGCGCTCCGAGACGCGCGCCGAAGCCCGCGCCGAGGCGCAACGGGCCGATGCCGCGATCACCGAATTCCGCGCCGACGTCAAGGCCGACCTCCGGTCGCACGTCGCTCGGGACGGCGACATTCCGGCATCCGTCATCGACGACCTCGTCGACACCCTCGGCCGCGCGCGCGAAGACCTGCTGCGCGTCCTGCGAGGCTGACGCGGCACGGCACCCAGGGCCTCTGGCTCCCGCCCGCTCAGGGTTCGGGCCAGAGGTCCTCGTCGTCTGCGGCGGCCTGTCCCTGCGGGACGACGAGGATCGGGCGCTGTTGGCGGTGCGCCAGCCGAGCCGCGACCGAACCGGTGAAGAACTCGCGGATCGACTCGCCGAGACCGCGCCGGCGTGTGCCGACCACGAGCAGCCTGGCGTCGAGCCGGTCGGCGAGGTGCTTGATCGCCAGCGCCGGGTCGCCGACGAGCTGGTGGGCGGTCCAATCGACGGGCGACGACGCGAGAGCCTCCGCCGCCGCGGCCCGGATCTCTTCGAACTGCGCGGCACTCGAGACGGCGCCGAGGTCGATGGGGGCCGTGTGCACGTAGCCGTCGGGGTCTTCGTAGGTGACGAATCGGGTGACGTCGACATGCACCACGATCAGCCCGACGCCCAGCAGCGATGCGTACCGAGCGGCCTCGACGATCACGCGGGATGACTGCCCGGGAATGACGCCGACGATGACGGGTGTGCGCGGAAGTCGCTTCTCGTCACCCGCGGAGTGCTGCTCGGTCATGCTCGCCCCCTGTCTCAGCGGCGGCACCGGCGATGGCTCGGGGCCCCCGTGTTATTCTGAATGCTACTCTTCCCCGGCGCAGCGCCGGATCGTGAAATGCTCCGGGCATCGCTGAACAGCCCGTGACTCAGAAATGAGGGGGTCTCGCATGGGGCGTGGCCGTCAAAAGGCGAAGCACACCAAGATCGCGCGTGAGCTGAAGTACGACACCTACAATGTCAACTTCTCTTCGCTCGAGAAGGAGCTCGGCCACTCGGACGACGAACAATACGTCGACAAGTGGGCCGACCAGTACTCCGACGAGTACGAAGACGAGAAGGCCTGACCGGCCTCATCACCATGCGCCGTGGCGCTGCTCCCACTCGTCCTCGATCGTGTGGGGGCGCGTGACCACGATCCCCGCGGGGATCGCTGCGAGCATCAGCACCCCGACCATGATGAGCGGCGCGGTCCAGTCCCCCGTCGCCTCGTGCAGCAGCGCGAACGAGATGGGGAAGATCGCGGCCACGGCGTAGCCGACGCTCTGCGCGAATCCGCTGAGCGCCACCGTGCCCTCGTGCGTCCGAGTCTTGCGCTGGATGAACACCAGCGCGGCGGGGAACAGCATCTGCGGCGTCCCCAGGAGGATGACCCAGAGCACGACGGCTGAGCCGGGGGCGATGAGCAGTCCCGCGACCGCGACGAGCCCGGCCGACGCGGCCACGGCGTAGATCACGCCGAGCCGGCGCCAGCGGGTGATGACGAGGGGCACCAGGATCGACCAGGGCAGGCCCATGCCGCCGAACAGGGCCAGCAACGACCCCGCCGCAGCATGCGAGACGCCGGCGAGATCGACGAGGATGATCGGCAGCCAGGCGAACGAGGCGTACACGCTGGATGCCGACACCGCGAAGGTCACCGCGATCGCCCAGGCCGTCGGCAGACGCACGAGCCTGCCGAGCACGTTCGGCGAGGGCGGCGGGGCGACCGCGGCGTCGGCGGCAGCCGCGGCGATGCGCGAGCGCCGCAGCGTCACGAGCCACGGGATGATCGCCAGAGCCGCGAACACCGACCACAGCCCGAGGGAGAACCGCCAACCGGCGGTGTCGGCGATGGGCACCGCGACCAGCGGGGGCACGAAAGCGGCCACCGCGAGCATCGTGGAGTAGACCGCCGTCATCGTGCCGACCCGGTCGGGGAAGTAGGTCTTGATCAGCGGCGGCAGAACGACGTTGCCGGTGCTGATGGCGGCGAAGAGCACGGTGGTGGCGATCAGCAGCGTGCCCGCGTCGGGTGCGAGCGCGCGAGCAAGAAGAGCCGCGGCAGCCAGGATCATCGCTGCGACCGCGAGCCGCTGCAGGCCGAACCGGCGTTCGAGCACGGGCGTGATCACGCCGAAGATCGCGAAGCACACCGGGGGCGCCGCCCCGATGAGTCCCGCCACCCACGACGGCACTCCCAGGTCGGCGTCGATCTCGGTGAGGATCGGCGAAAGCGACGCGACGGCCGAGCGCAGCGAGAAGGCGACGAGGATGACGCCGAGGAATGCGAGGACGCGTCCGCGCCAGAGCGAACTCACGACTGCTGGGTGCCCTCTACCCAGTTCAGATACTCCTCGGTCACCGTTCCGGTGACGTAGCGACCGTCGAAGCAGCTCATGTCGAGGTCGGCGATGTCGGTGCCGTCGACGATCGCCGCCTTGAGGTCGTCGATCTCCTGATAGACGAGGTAGTCGCAGCCGAGCTCCTGGGCGATCTCGGGGATCGTCCGACCGTGCGCGATCAGCTCGTGCCGCGACGGCATGTTGATGCCGTACACGTGGGGGTAGCGCACCGGCGGGGCCGCCGACGCGAACGTGACGCTCTTGGCACCGGCATCCCGGGCCATCTGGATGATCTCCTTCGACGTCGTGCCGCGCACGATCGAGTCGTCGATGAGGAGCACGTTCTTGCCCTTGAACTCGCTCGACATCGCGTTCAGCTTCTGACGCACGCTCTTCTTGCGCACCGCCTGGCCCGGCATGATGAACGTCCGGCCGACGTAGCGGTTCTTGTAGAAGCCCTCGCGGTACTCGATCCCAAGTTTGCGCGCGACCTGCATGGCCGCCGGACGCGAGGAGTCGGGGATCGGCATGACGACGTCGATCGCGCCCTGCGGAGTGTACTTCGCGATCGTGTCGGCGAGGCGCTCGCCCATGCGCAGCCGAGCCTCGTAGACCGAGATGCCGTTCATGATCGAGTCGGGGCGCGCGAGGTAGACGTACTCGAACGAGCAGGGGGCCAGCTGGGTCTGCTGGGCGCACTGGCGCGCGTGCAGGTTGCCATCGACGTCGATGAAGACCGCTTCGCCCGGGTCGACATCGCGGACGACATCGAAGCCGCCGTTCTCGAGCACGAGCGACTCCGACGCGACGGTCCACTCGTCGCGGCCGTTCTCGGCGCGGCGCTTACCGAGGATGAGGGGGCGGATGCCGAACGGGTCGCGGAACGCGAGCAGCCCGTGACCGGCGATGAGCGCGATCGCGGCATAGGAGCCCTCGACGCGCTCGTGGACGCGCTCGACGGCCTGGAACACCTGATCGGGGTCGAGGGCGAGACCCGAGATCGTCGACTGCAGCTCGTTTGCGAGCACGTTGACGAGCAGCTCGGTGTCGGAACTGGTGTTCAGGTGCCGGCGGTCCTTGCGGAAGAGCTCGTCGGTCAGCTCACGCGTGTTGGTGAGGTTGCCGTTGTGCACGAGCACGATGCCGTAGGGCGCGTTGACGTAGAAGGGCTGCGCCTCTTCCTCGCTCGACGCGGTGCCCTTCGTGGCGTAGCGCACATGGCCGAGCCCGATATTGCCCAGCAGCGAGCGCATGTCGCGCGTGCGCACCGCCTCGCGCACCTGCCCGTTGGCCTTGAAGATGTGGAAGACGCCGCTGTTCTCGGCCGTGGCGATGCCCGTCGAGTCCTGGCCGCGATGCTGCAGCAGCAGGAGGGCGTCGTAGATCTCCTGGTTCGCCGGGGACTGCCCGACGATTCCGACGATTCCACACATGGGGTGTTAGTTCGCTCCTGCTTCGCGGTAACCGCCGACGAGGCGCACGGCTCCGCCGTCGACGCCCTTGGCGCCCTGTTCGTACTCGCCCTCGGGACGCGGACCCGTCGAGACCACGCCGACCTGCCACGTGTCGATGCCGTCGGCGCGGAGGGCCGCGATCGCGGCATCCGCGGCAGCCGGCGACACGACGGCGAAGAAGCCGATGCCGAGGTTCCAGGTGCCCTCGGTGCGCTCGATCTCGAGGTCGCCGAGGTCGGCGAGCACGCGGAAGACCGGCGACGGCGACCAGGTGGCGCGGTCGACGTCGACCCAGGTGCCCTTCGGCAGGACGCGGGCGAGGTTCGCCGCGATCCCGCCGCCGGTGACGTGGCTGAGGGAGTGGATGCCGTCGCCGAGCTCGGCGATCAGGCGCAGCAGCGGCGAGGTGTACAGGCGCGTCGGCTCGAGGAGCTGCTCGCCCCAGGTGCGGCCGAAGTCCGCGGCCTGGTCGCCGTAGCCGATTCCCGCCCCCGTGATGATGTGGCGGATGAGCGAGTACCCGTTGGAATGGGGGCCGCTCGACGCCAGCGCGAGGACGACGTCGCCGTCCCGCACCCGGTCGGCGCCCAGCACCTGCGAGGATTCGACGACGCCGGTCGCGGCGCCCGCGACGTCGTAGTCGTTCACGCCCAGCAGGCCCGGGTGCTCGGCCGTTTCCCCGCCGACCAGCGCCGTGCCGGTGGCCGAGCATCCGTCGGCGATGCCCCGGACGATGTCGGCGATGCGCTCGGGAACGACCTTGCCGCAGGCGATGTAGTCGGTCATGAACAGCGGCTTCGCGCCCACCACGACGATGTCGTCGACGACCATGCCGACGAGGTCCTGCCCGATCGTGTCGTGCTTGTCGATGGCCTGCGCGATCGCGACCTTCGTGCCGACACCGTCGGTCGAGGTCGCCAGCAGCGGCTTCGTGTAGCCGAGCAGCGCCGTCGCGTCGAAGAGGCCGGCGAAACCGCCGACACCTCCGAGGACTTCATCGCCGTGGGTTCGCCGGACCGCCGACTTCATCAATTCGACGGCGAGGTCTCCCGCCGCGGTGTCGACGCCGGCTTGGGTATAGGGATCAGTGGGACTCGAGGCCACGGCATCCAGAGTACCGGCCCGCGCGGGGCCCGAGTGCCGCCCGGGGGGTGCCGGCCTTTGGGACGCGATCAGATGCCCTGCCACGACGGCTTGTTCGCCCACGCGTGCCGGTAGTAGGGCGTCTGGGCGAGGGCGCCCGCGGCGGCTTCGTCCACGACGACGGTGACGTGCGGATGCAGCTGCACCGCCGACCCGGGCGCCGAGGTGCTCACCGGTCCCTCGACGGCGGCGGCGACGGCATCCGCCTTCGCCTCGCCGAACGCGAGCAGCACGAGGTGCCGGGCGCGCAGGATGGTGCCGATGCCCTGGGTGATGCAGTGCATCGGCACGTCGTCGGGCGAGTCGAAGAAGCGGGCGTTGTCGGCGCGGGTCTCCTCCGTCAGCGTCTTGACGCGCGTCGCCGAGGCGAGCGAGCTGCCGGGCTCATTGAATCCGATGTGCCCGGTGCGCCCGATCCCGAGGATCTGCAGGTCGATGCCGCCGGCCGCGCGGATCGCAGCCTCGTACTCCTCGCCCGCGGTCTCGATGCCGTCGAGGTCGCCGTGCGGCACCTCGATCCGCGCCGGATCGAAGCCCACCGGCTCGACGACCTCGCGCTCGATGACGCGGCGGTAGCTCTCGGGGTGCCCGGCGGGCAGTCCGACGTACTCGTCGAGGGCGAAGCCGCGCACCTGCGAGACGTCGATGCTCTCGCGACGCACGCGCTCGGCGAGGTGGCGGTATACCGCGAGCGGCGTCGATCCCGTCGCGAGGCCCAGCACCGCATCGTGACGGCGGCGGATGAGCTCGACGATCGCGTCGCCGACCAGCCGGCCGGCCTCCTGCTCACCGGGGACGATGACGACTTCTGCCATGGCGATGCCTTCCTGTGTGGGTGTGTCTGGTGGTGCCGGTTCGGTCAGGTCACGCCGAGGGTCTCGGCCAGCACGAGGGCGATCGCCCCCCGCAGCCGCAGGTCGCCGTCGGCCTCGGCGAGACGTATGACGAGATCGTCGAAGACGATCGGCAGCACCCGGGCCCCGACGGCCTCGCGGGCTGCATCGATGAGGACGCCGCCGAGCAGTTCGGCCGGTCCGCTCAGGACGACGTCGGTCAAGCCCAGCGTGGCCACGAGCGGGGCGAGCGCGATGCCGAGGCACCGGCCGGCTTCTCGGCGGATGCGAGCGGCGGCATCCGCGTCGGCGGCCTCGGCCACGCGTGCTGTGAGCCGCGGCACGGAGACCCAAGCCTCGAGGCATCCGGTGCGGCCGCAGGCGCAGACGGGGCCGGATCCCTCGGTCACGACGACGTGGCCGATCTCGCCGGCGGCCCAGTTGCGACCGTGGACGACCGCGCCGTTGATGATGACCGCGGCCCCGACACCGGCTCCGATGCGCACGAGCAGCAGATCGTGATCGACCTGGCCGTAGCTGAGCTCTCCGACGCCCGCGGCGTTCAGCCCGTTCGCGACGGCGACCGGCAGACCGGTGCGCTCGTGCAGGATGCCGCGCAGCGCGACGTCGTGCCAGTCCAGATGCGACGACTCGCGCACGGTGCCCGTCCCGTCGACGACGCCGGGCGTCGAGACCCCGACGCCGAGGATGGGCGCCTCGGCGCGCGCGACCAGGCGGTCGATGAGTTCGCCGAGCAGCGTCACGGCAGCCGGGCCGGTCGCGCCGCGGCGCTCGACGACCTCGCGGAAGAGCACGGTGCCGGCGAGGTCGACCACGACGCCCTCGAAGGTGTCGCCGCTGGAGATCGACACCGCCACGACGTTGCGCGCCGACCGCGCCAACGCGAGAGCTCGGGAGGGAGCACCGGGTCCGGACCTGCGACCGCGGCCGCTCTCGACGACCAGCTGCTCGCCGACGAGCTCGCCGACGAGGTCGGAGATCGTCACCTGCGAGAGCCCCGTCGCGCGGGCGATGTCGGCCCGTGACAGGCCGTCTTCGCGATGGAGCGCCTGCAGGACGAGGCGCCGGTTGTTGCTGCGCGCATCCTCGGGACGGATGCGGCGGCCCCGCGTTCGCGTGGAAGCGCCGCCTTCCGCTGACGTCGTAGTCATCCGCTCCTCGATCGAGTACAGTTCCCGAGAAATAATTCGGAAACGTTCTTAACCAATACTGGCAGAACCCCGTTCCCTTGCGCACATCGGAGTGACCCGTGAAATTCTTCCAACGACTCGGCCGGTCGATCATGCTGCCGGTCGCCGTGCTTCCCGTCGCCGCCATCCTCATGGGCATCGGCAACTGGATCGTCGCGGCCGCCGGTGCGAACATCGCCTCGACCTTCCTCCTCGCGGCCGGCGGTACCGTGCTCGACAACATGGCCCTCCTGTTCGCGATCGGCATCTCGATCGGCATGGCCAATAAGTCGGACGGCACCTCGGCGCTTGCGGGCCTGGTCTCCTGGCTCACCGTCACGACGCTTCTCGCCCCCGCGACCGTCGGCAACTTCCTCGGCCTCGAGGACGTCGCCGATGTCGACCCGGCATTCGGCAACATCAAGAACGTCTTCGTCGGCATCATCTGCGGTCTCATCGGCGCGTGGGCGTACAACCGCTTCAAGGACGTGAAGCTGCCCGACGCGCTGTCGTTCTTCTCGGGCAAGCGCTCCGTGGCGATCGTCACGGCGGGCATCTCGCTCGTCGTCGCCGTCGCACTGCTGTTCGTGTGGCCGGTCGTCTACGGCGGCCTCGTGACCTTCGGCGAGTGGATCTCGACCCTGGGGCCCGTTGGCGCCGGCATCTACGGGTTCCTCAATCGCCTGCTGATCCCGTTCGGCCTCCATCACGCGCTGAACTCCGTCTTCTGGTTCGACGTGGCCGGTATCAACGACCTCAACAACTTCCTCGGCGGCGCGAACGGCGACGGGGTCTACGGCGTGACGGGCCAGTACATGACCGGGTTCTTCCCGATCATGATGTTCGGCCTGCCCGGGGCCGCCCTCGCGATGTACGTCACCGCGAAGAGCACGCGCAAGAAGGTCGTCGCGGGCATCCTGCTCTCCTCGGCGGTCGCGGCCTTCTTCGTCGGCATCACCGAGCCGCTCGAGTTCGCCTTCATGTTCCTCGCGCCCTGGCTCTACCTCGTGCATGCGGCGTTCACGGGCATCTCGCTGTTCATCTCGGCGCTGCTCCCGACCCGGATGGGCTTCGGCTTCTCGGCTGGTTTCATCGACCTCGTGCTCGGCTGGGTGAACCCCCTGGCGCAGAACCCCTGGATGATCCCCGTGATGGGCGTCTTCTGGTTCGCGGTGTACTTCGTCGTGTTCCGCTTCCTCATCCTGAAGTTCCGCCTGAAGACGCCGGGCCGCGAGGACGACGACATGCTCGACGCGGATGCCGGCACCGCGGGCCGCAGCTCGGGTTACGGCCCCACCGCGGAGAAGATGATCGCGGGCCTCGGCGGCAAGGACAACATCGTCCAGCTCGACAACTGCGCCACCCGTCTGCGACTCGAGGTCGGCGATACCTCCCGCGTCGACAGCGATGCGCTCAAGCGGGCCGGGGCCGCGGGCACGATGATCTCCGGCGCGAGGTCGGTGCAGGTGGTCTACGGGCTCAACGTGCAATTCGTGAAGGATGCCATGGACGACGTGCTCGCCGGGCGAGAGGTCGAGCCCCCCGCAGCCGCCCCCGCATCCGGCGGCGTCGGTACTGCGACGACTACCGCGCCCGCGGTCGTGCGACTGCGCAGACCCATCGCCGGAACCGTCGTGCCACTGGCACAGGTGCCCGACCCGATGTTCTCGCAGGGCACGATGGGCCCGGGCCTCGCGATCGATCCGACGGGAGACACCATCGTCGCCCCCGCCGACGGCGTCGTGACGACCGTCTTCCCGACCGGCCACGCCGTGGGGATGACTCTCGACGACGGCACCGAGCTGCTGATCCACGTCGGCATCGACACGGTCGACCTGAAGGGCCGCGGGTTCCAGGCGCTCGTCCAGCAGGGAGAGAGCGTGCGGGCGGGGCACCCGCTGCTCCGCATCGACACCGCCGTGATCCGCGGCGCGGGGTACTCGTCCATCACCCCGGTGATCGTCCTCAACAACCACAACGCCACGGTCGAGTTCGACTGAGCGCCGGCCGGTGCCGAGCACGATCGCCTCGGCACCGGCCGCCTCGCTTCACCCCCGCTCTAAACTGACGCCATGAACGCGGCGAGGACTCCGGAGTGGGTGGTGCGGGAGGATGCCCCTCCCGCCGCCGTCGTCGCGCTCTACCTGCGCCAGGTGCTCGGCATACGGGCTCCTGAGGAGCTGCCCCACCTGCGCGGCATCCGGACCGCACCGCTCGAACGCGACGCCGAGGCACAGGCCGAGCTCGAATCGCAGTGGCGGGCGTACTGGGAGATGACGGTCGAACCGCTCGCGCATCCCTCACCCGTGCCGCTCGACCTCGTCAGCGGCTTCGACACCCTCGTCGCCCTGCCCACGGAGGGCTTCGAACGGCTCGAGCGCGAGATGCTGCCCCACGCAGCAGAGGCCGTCGCCTTCGCGCGCGATGTCCACGACCGATACGCCGCGCGCAGCTCGGGCGCGGGAGCCCTCGCCTATCGCGCCTACGCCGGCGCGCTCGCGCAACACGAACGCCGCGTCGGCCGACGCGCGCACTCGTTCGAGCTGAACGTGCAGGTGCTGCCGCTGAGCCAGCGCGGCGTGTGGTCGATCGGGTCGCTGACGATCGCGGTCACCGACGGCCTGCGCAGCGACGTCGTGGCCTTCGACGCCGCGATCGCCCCGATCATCGCCGAGATCGCCTGACCCGCGGCATCCCCACTGCCGCGCCCGCGCAAGAAGCGCACTTGCGGGGATGAGGCGCGGATCGAACTGCGGTCGAGGCGCGTAAGTGCGCCCGACCCGCGGCCCGCGAGAACCGAGCCCGCGTCAGGCGTCGTCGACAGTGCGGACGCGCTCGTGCACGATCCGCACCTCGCGCGATCGGCGACGAGCGGCGCGGTCGAGCACGAGGGCGACGAGGCCCGCGACGGCCATGCCGATCGGGATCGCGCCGAGTGCGATGAAACCGAAGACCTGACCTGCGGAGTACTGCAGGCCGGTGCTGGTGCTCACGCCGTCGTCCGGGATGCCGAACGTCAGGGCCAACGCGACGATGATGCCCGCAGCGGCGCCGAGCAGGAGGAACACGCTGTACTTGGGCACGCGACGCACGCGCGCCGACTCGACCCGTTCGGTGATCTGCTCAGCCATGCATCCATTCTCTCACCGCCCATGAGCGTACGGGCGGCGCGAGGGGCGGTCATGCCCGTTGCCACGGGAGCAGTTGGAGCATGCTGAGCACCGCGATGACGGCGAGGCCGAGTGCGGAGCCCGACGCCAGCAGCGGCAGGACGAGCGGCGACCACCGGGCCGATGCCTGGGGAACCAGGCCCGCCGCCTGCGGCACCGTCGACAGCGGCGCGTTCGCCGCGACGATGGGCGGAGCATCGGGAACCGCCGCAGCGACGGCGGCGGGGAGCCGCAGCGGGTTCGACGGCGTGGCGCCCGGCGCGGCCACGCCGCCTGCGGTCGGCGGCGGCGCGACCACCGGCGCTGCGGCGTCGTAGCTGACGGTGACCGGCGAGGCGGGCTTGGCGGCATCCCGCACGCCGTTGGTCGTGAGCCAGTAGCCCTGCTGCCCGGTGAGGCGGTGGAAGTCGACGAACGACTGCGGGAACGACCCCCAGTACGCCGCATTCTGGGGAGTGCGCGGCACCTGCCCAGCACCGGCCGTGGCGACCCCGAGGTACTCGGGCGTGACGGTGAAGCCGCGCTCACCCGAGGCACCGCGGATCTCGGCCAGCACGACAGGGGTGTCGGCGATCGGCTCCCAACGGGTCATGTCGTCCATCGACGTGCCGTAACCGCTGGCGGTGCCGGTGAGCCGCCCCGAGCCGCCGGCGTCGAGCGAGAGCACGGGGTCGGTGATGCTCCAGTAGGTCATGCCGCCGTAGAAGGCGACGGTGAACGACCCGGACCAGCGGATCTCCAGGCCGTCGGCGCTCCGGCTGCCCGCGCCCCCGTCGATGACGACCTGGTTGCCCGTCGCGCTCGCGGTCGAGGCGGTGGTGACCGCCGCGCCTCGCGGATCGAGGCATTTCGTGTCCCACGACGCCGCCGTCCACCCGCCGTCCGCGGTCGGCTTCTCGATGCGCACGGCCCCGTTCGTCGGGGCGTAGAGTCCGTCCGCGGCCGTCCACACGCGAGCTCCGCCGGAGTCGCCGGCCCGCCCGGCGCTGAGGAAGTTGCACCCGCCCGCGAAGGCTCCCCCGCCGGATTCGGCGTTGAGACCCCACCTCAGCTGAGCGTTGGTGATGCGGTCGCCGCCCGCCGGGGGTGTGACAGGGGGCGTCACGGGCGGGTTCCCGCCGGTGTCGGGAATCGTGACGATGACGTCGTCGGGGCCGTCCGCGAGGGCGACGGCGGGCGCCGCCGCGAGGGCCCACGCCAGGACGACCGCGGTGATGCTCCCGGCGACCCGGCGCCGCCGCATCCGCCGTGTCCGGCCGGTCACCGTGCACCCGCCGGCTGCCCGGAGCGGGCGGCGACCGGTGGCGGCACAGCCGACCGGCGTGCGCGCCGGCGGGCGCGGGCACGGGCCGCAGCCGCGACGATGCTCGCCACGATGAGGAGCGCCGAGACCAGCAGCGACACGAGCATGACCACGAGCGCCCACTGCGGCGGCTGATCCGTCGCGCTCGCGGCGGCATCGGTCATCGAGCCGCCCGAGACGGTCACCTCCGCCTCGGCGACGGCGCCCGAGGCGGCGCCGCTCAGCGTGACCAGATGCGTGCCGTCACGGATGTCGCGGGGCACCGCGAGCGCCGCCGCGACCTCGCCCTGCGCTCCGGCGGTGAGCGGGCCCACCGCGGTCAGGCCGCCATCGAGGGAAGCCACCACCTGCTCGCCGGGCGTGAAGCCCTGACCGGTGAAGACGATCGAGGTGCCGGCGGTTACGCTCGCCGACGCGACGCCCACGCGAACGGCTCCGGCCGCGGCCGTGCCGGCGATCGGGGCTGCAGCGTCGGTGCCCGCGGGTGCGGCCTCGGCGCGGAACGAGATCGGGGTGAAGGTCTCGTTGTTGGCGTTCTTGACGCCGTGCGCCCCGATGGTGATGATCCCGCACGTCACCTCACGGCAGTCAACCGGCGTCACCTGGCCCTCCCGATCGGTGCTCTCGAACGTCGCGCCCGGCACGACCATGTCGATCGACCAGGAGCCGTCGGCTGCGATGACGCCGTTCGCCGAGCTCTCGGTCTGGCTGCCTTCGAAGGCGATGAATCGCTGGAAGCCGTTGTTGTCGGCCGCCTCGGCGTCGGGCACGTACCGGTAGTCCTCACCGACCGCTCCGCCGGCGCTCGGCTTCCACGACCCCCCGGCGGGGTCGTCCACCCAGCCGAAGAGCACGTAGATCCCGCCGAACCCGCCCCGGATCGCCTGGAAGCCCGAGCCCGACACGGTGACCTCCGTGGCGCCGTCGGCGGCGACGCTGCCGCTCCCGTCGGCGGTGCCGATCGAGACGGATGCTGCAGCCCAGGCCGCGGGAGCCCCGACGAGCCCCACGGCGCACGCGACGAGGGCGGCGGTGATCGCCGCGACGAAACGGGGCAGGGGTCTCATGGGGTGCGCTCCTCGATCGGTGACGGGGTCTGGGTCGCGGCGGGATCCGCGGACGGGGCGGCGGGCTGGGGCTCGCCGCGGTCGGGGGCATCGGTGTCGGCGAGCACGAGCAGCGCGCCGCGCGGACCCTCGATGACGTCGATGGGATGCCGGTACACCCGCGTCAGGATCGCCGGATCGAGCACCTCGCGCGGTGTCCCGTGGGCGGCGAGACGGCCGTTCTCGAGCAGGGCGATGCGGTCGCCGTACGCGCCCGCGAGGCCGAGATCGTGCAGCACGACGATCGCGGCGCCGCCGGCGGCAGCCCGCTGACGCGTGCGCTGGAGCACCCGGTGCTGATGACGGATGTCGAGGCTCGCCGTCGGCTCATCGAGCAGCGCGATCCGACACTCCTGGGCGTACGAGCGCGCGAAGGCGACGCGCGCCCGCTCCCCGCCCGAGAGCCCGGTCACCGGCCGATCCGCGAAGCGCTCGACCTCTCCCGCGACGACGGCCTCGGCGACCGCCAGGTCGTCGCGCTCGGCTTCCGGGCGGCGACGCCAGGGCGCGCGCCCCATCCGCACGACGTCGTGCGCGAGGAAGGGGAACGACACGTCGTTGCTCTGGGTCAGCACCGATCGCCGCCGGGCGCGCTCGGCGACCGGCCACGTGTCCAGGACCGCGCCGTCGAGCTCGACCGTGCCCTCGCGGGGAGCGCGATCTCCTGCGAGCACGGCGAGGAGGGTCGACTTGCCGGCGCCGTTGGGCCCGACGAGGACGAGGACCTCGCCGGCCCGCAGCTCGAGATCGATTCCCTCGAGCACGCGTCGTCCGCCGACCTCGGCCGACACGCCCCGGGCTCGCAGGACGACGTTCATCCCCATCCCCCCGAGCGGCGGCGGGTGCGGCGGAGCAGCCAGAAGAAGAACGGCCCGCCGATGAGCGCGGTGATCATGCCGATCGGCAGCTCGGATCCCGGGACCGCTGTGCGCGCCACGAGGTCTGCGGCGAGCAGGAGCACCGACCCGCCCAGCGCACATGCGGGCAGCAGCAGCCGGTGCGCCGGGCCGAGGATCATCCGCATGAGGTGCGGCACGACCAGCCCGACGAACCCGATGATGCCGACGAAGGCGACTGCGGCGCACGTGAGCAGCGCGATGACGACGATCGCCGCCACTCGCAGGCGCTCGACGCGCACCCCGAGATGCTCGGCCTGCCGCTCGCCGAGGGCGAGCAGGTCGAGGCTGCCGGCGAAGAAGAAGCACGCGACGATGCCGACGAGCGCCAGCGGCGCGACGACCGCGAGGTCCTGCCAACGCGTGCCGTTGAGCGATCCGAGCTGCCAGAAGACGATCTGCTCGCGCTCCTGCGTCGAGCCGAGGTAGGTGAACAGCGCGATCGCCGCGCCGCCGACGGCGTTGACCGCGATGCCGGTGAGCACGAGCGTGACGACCTCGGTACGCCCGTCGGCACGGGCCGAGGAGTACACGATGACGGTGGCGGCGAGTCCTCCCACGAACGCCAGCAGCGGCAGGGTGAGCGGGCCGGCGAAGGTGAGCCCGAAGACGATCGCGGCGGACGCGCCGACCGCGGCCCCCGACGAGATCCCGATCACCCCGGGCTCGGCGAGCGGGTTGCGGAACACTCCCTGCATGACGACGCCGGCCGTGGCGAGGGTCGCGCCGACGAGCACGGCCATGATGAGCCGCGGCATCCGGATGAGCCAGAGCGTCGCCTCGCCGTTGACGTGGGACATCGCCGCGCCGTCGGGCACCGACAGGGCGCCGAGCCCCGCCGCGCTCATCGCGTCGTTCCAGGCGCGGGCGAATGCCCCCACGACCTGATCGGGCGGGATCACGAGCTGACCGCTCCCGGCCGAGACGACCGCGAGGGCGATGAGGGCGAGCGTCATCCCGGTGAAGACACCGGTGGCCAGCACCGGGATCCGACGCTTCCGCGCCCCGGACGGATGCGCCGCGCCGCGCAGGGCGCGTGTCGCGTCGACCGGCTCGGGCGCGATCGGTTCGGAGGCGACCACGCTCACCCGGCCGCCTCGGGCGCGTAGACGGCGACGGCGAGCGCATCGAGCACACTCGCCGCGGCGGGGCCGAAGCTGAGGACCGTCGTGTCGGACATGTCGACGATGCGGCGGTGCCGTCCGGCCTCGGTCTGAGCGACCGCGGGCAGGTGCTCGACGAGTCCGTCGACGCCGCCGACGGACTCGAGGCCCTTCGTCATCATGATCAGCAGGTCGGGGTTCGCGTCGACCAGCGCCTCGTCGGTGACCGGACGCATGCCCTGCCACCCGATCTCGCCGGCGATGTCGATGCCTCCGAGCGCCTCGATCAGGCTGTCGGCGCCGGACTCCTCGCCGAAGAGGTAGTAGACGCCGGACTGGCCGCGCACGTAGAGGAACATCATCCGCAGCTTCTCCGCCGGGTCCGCGGGCGCGACGGCGGCGATCTCGGCGATCTTCGCGTCCACCTCCGCGGTCGTGCGCGCGGCCAGGGCCGCGCCGCGCTCCGGTACGCCGAGAGCGCCCGCGACCTGCTGCACGAGATCGCCGATGTTCTCGAGCGAGCGGTGGGAGTCGACCACGACGACCGGGATGCCCGCGTCCCGCATCTGCAGGATCGTGTCCCACGGACCGAGGCTCGTGTCGGTGAGGATGACCGTCGGCGCGGCGTCCAGGATCGCCTCCGCGTTGAGGTCATGGCCGTTCTCGGTGACGACGGGCAGCCCGGCTGCCTCGGCGAACCCGCTGGAGGTGTCTCGCGCGACCACCGAGTCGCCCAGGCCGAGCTCGAACACGATGCGCGAGAGAGACCCGTAGATGTCGAGCGTGAGGATGCGCGACGTGTCGGTGATCGACACCTCGGTGCCCTGCGCATCGATCACGGTGGCCGGCAGCACCTGCTCGCCGTCGGTGATCGGGTCGACCGACGCCTGTGCTGCGACAGCGGTCGACGGCCCTTCCCACGCGGCGGGATCCGACAGCGGGGTGACCTCCGCCAGCGGGGGCGTCGTGGGGGCGTCCGCTCCCCCGGCCGGCCCAGCCGCGTCGCACGACGACAGCATCAGCGTCGCGGCGAGCGCCACGGCGAGCGCGCTGACCGCGCGCGACATTCTCCGGCCCATGCGTCTCCCCCGGGTTAGGTAAGCCTGCCCTATATCTTGCACCATCTCGTCGCGTCGTGGTTAGGTGAGCCTTGCCTAGCCTCCCAGATGCATGCGCACGCATGTCGCCGGTACCCGATGTCCGAGCGACCGAGGCAGCCAGATCACGAAGGGATCAACCATGGAATCTCCGACCACGCGTCGCGGTCGACGGGGGCGGCCGATCGCCGCCCTCGTCACCGCGAGTGCGCTCGCCCTGGGTGGCGTGCTCGTCGCCGCTCCGGCGAACGCCGCCGAGACCACCGTCTCCGATGCCGTCTTCCGGTGGGGCATCAACGCCGAGTCGCACGCGGCGGCGTTCGCACCGGGCACCTACAACCTCTTCAGCGCCGGCATCGTCAGCGCTGCGTCGTCCGCCGACCGGGTCACGGCCACGAACTGGAAGCAGTCCGAGGGCAACGTCGAGATCCTCAAGCAGCAGCCCGACGGCAGCTACGCCGACGCGACCTTCGCGGGTCTGAGCACCGACGTGAACGGCACGCGCCTGACCACCGGCGCCGGCAACAACTCGGGCCATGTCGTCGAGATCGCGGCCGGCACCGGCACCGTCGATCCCGTCGCCGGCACCGCCGAGATCCAGTGGACGGGCACGTTCACGTCGGCGTACTACTCGGGCATGACGCGGTCGTGGATCACCGATCCGCACCTGAGCGTCGCCGCCGACGGCACCGGGACGATCACCGCCACCCTCGGCGGCTACGGCACCTCGATGGACGACCCCGACCTGTTCGAGCAGATCGCCCCCGCCGAGGATGTCGTCATCGCGACGCTCACCGGGGTGGAGGTCGACGCCGACGGCTTCACCGTCACGCCCGACTACCTCGGCAAGACGGTGGACACCGGGTCGGGCACCCCCCAGGTGACGACCGGAGCCTCCGCCGGCGCCTTCCCGCAGCCGTTCGTCGACTTCCAGGTTCTGACCGGTCAGGGCAGCTACTGGTACTCGTCGGGCGGTGCCGCGGATGTGCGCAAGCCCACGACGCCGCTCTCGGTGTCGTACACCGCCACGGCTCAGCCCTCGTCGCCCACGGTCACCGTCTCGAAGACCTCGGGCATCGACCGCGCCGGTGAGACGATCACCGTGACCGGTTCGGGCTTCCTGCCGGCCGGCGCCGCCACGACGGGCAGCCGTCCGCCGCTCGCGGGCCAGTTCGTCGGCGCGTACGTCACCTTCGCCAAGTTCGCCGACGTGTGGAAGCCCTCGGCCGGAGCTCCCGCCTCGGCACGGACCGAACGCGTCGACACCAAGTGGGCACTGCCTGCCGAGAGCCACGCCGCCGTGGGCGGCGCCGCGGCCGGCGCGATCGAGCTCGCGGCCGACGGCACCTTCACGGCCGAGCTGAACGTCTCGTCCACCGAGGCCCGCGACCTGCTCGCCGGCAACTACGGGGTCTACACCTACGCCGGCAGCGGTGCCACCTACGCGCCCTTCGAGACGTTCACCCCGATCACCTTCGCCGGCGCGAGCGATGTCGTCGTCGAGGTCCCGGAGCAGGTCGAGGAGCCCACCGGCTCGTTCGGCTGGAGCTTCGACGGATCCTCGCCGGCCGACCTCGGCACCGCGACTGCGGAGGGCGGCAACTTCGTCGCGACGGGGTCGCTCACCAACATCGTGGTGACCGACACCCGCACCGGTGGCACGTCGCCCTACACCTGGAGCATCTCCGGGCAGGCGAGCGACTTCGCCTCGACCGGCGGCGGATCGTTCTCGGCAGACCTGCTCGGCTGGACGCCGAAGGTCGTCGAGGGCGGCGCGACGGTCGCCAAGGGAGCCGACGTGCCCTCGTCGCGCCTCGGCGGCGCCGGCCTCGCGTCCTCGCGCGTGCTCGCCTCCTCGACCGCCGCAGCCAGCGCGACCGTCGGTGCCGACCTGTCCCTGGTCATCCCCGGCGACACCCCCGCCGGCGCCTACACCAGCAAGCTCACCGTCACCGCCCTGCAGTGACACTCCCGGGGCCCTGGCATCGTGCTGGGGCCCCGACCCCTCCGACCCCGAAAGACGTCCGTGACCGCACGCCGCCGCATCCGCTCGTTCCTCGCCCTGGCAGTCGCCGGAGCCATCGTCGCGACGGGAGCACTCCCCGCCGGCGCTGCCGCGTCCGACACGATCGCCACCTCCGGCACGCACGCCCCGACAGCCCCGACCAGCACGGCAGGCACGGTCGGGTGGACCGTCGAGACGGCCGACAACGACAACGGCGTCGGCCGCGGCAATTTCACCTACGACGTCGCGCCGGGCACCGTGATCAGCGACACCATGGTCGTCGTCAACACCGGTACCGCGGCCCTGCCGCTGTCGGTGTACGCCGCCGACGCCTTCACCACCTCGAGCGGTGAGATCGATGTGCTCGTCGACGGCACGCCCTCCGAGGGCGCCGGCACGTGGGTGACCATCGGCTCCCCCGCCGTCGAGCTCCAGCCCGGCCAGCAGGCCGACATCGCCTTCACCATCTCCGTGCCCGCCGACGCGCGTCCCGGCGACCACGCCGCCGGCATCGTCACCTCTCTCGTCACGACCGACGCCTCCGCATCGCTGTCGGTGGACCGCCGGCTCGGGACCCGCGTCAACCTGCGCGTCGCCGGCGAGTTGAGCCCGGCAGCCGCGATCACCGACGTGTCGACGGTGTACACGCCGTCATGGAACCCCTTCGCCTCCGGCACCCTCTCGGTGTCCTACGCCCTCGAGAACCCGGGGAACACGCGCATCACGGGTGTCGAGACGCTCGCCGTCGCGGGCCCGCTCGGACTCTTCGACGCGGATGCCGCGCCCGTCCAGCTGCGCGAGATCATTCCGGGTTCGATCGTCGAGGTCAGCCGCGAGCTGCCGGTGATGTCCCTCGGCTGGGTCGGCGGCACCCTCACGGTCACTCCGGAAGGAGTGGGACTCGGCGCCGGATCGGTCGCGCCGGTGACCGTCGACATCGGCACCGTCGCCCTGCCGTGGAGTCTCTACGCACTGCTCGCGCTCGCGGCGGCGATCGTCGCGACCGGCCTGCTCGTGATGCGCCGGGTCAGGCGCGGCCGGCTCACGGGCGCAACGGCAGCAGCGCAGTGAGGTCGGCCCGGGTGCCCGACGCGCGCAGTCGGCCCGCCGCAGCGGCATCCGCCCAGGCCAGATCGCCCGTGGCCAGCGCGATCCAGGTCGCGGCATCCGTCTCGACGACGTTGGGCGGAGTGCCGCGCGTGTGACGCGGCCCCTCGACGACCTGTACGGCGCCGAAGGGCGGCACGCGCATCTCGACCGAATTGCCCGGCGCTTTCTCGACGAGCAGCTGCAACAGGTAGCGCACGGCCGTGGCCAGGTCAGTGCGGGCGGGCTTGTCGCCGGATGCCTCGGCAGCCGCGACCGCAGCGAGCGCGGCGCGGCCGTCGGCGGTGAGGATGCTGCGGGCCATGGGTTCCACGCTAGCCCGGTCGGTAGGCTGGCCGGGTGAAGATCCTGGTCCTCGGCTCGGGCGCGCGCGAGCACGCCATCATCCTCGCTCTCGCCGCGGAAGGAGCGGGCCACGAACTGCTGGCGGCTCCCGGCAACGCCGGGATCGCCCGAGACGCCGAACTCGTGCCGGGCCTCGACCAGAACGACCCGGCGGCGGTGACGGAGTTCGCCGGCAGCGCGAACGTCGACCTCGTCGTCGTCGGACCGGAAGCACCGCTGATCGCGGGCGTCGCCGACGCGTTGCGCGAGCGCGGCATCCCCGTGTTCGGGCCGGGCAAGGTCGCCGCCCAGCTCGAGGGTTCGAAAGCCTTCGCCAAGCGCGTCATGGACGAGGCCGGCGTCCCCACCGGCCGCGCGGTGCGCGCTCGCAGCCGCGCCGAGGTCGAGACCGCGCTCGACCAGCTGGGTGCTCCGCACGTCGTCAAGGCCGACGGCCTGGCTGCCGGCAAGGGCGTGATCGTCACCGACGACCGCGAAGCCGCCCTCGCACACGCCGACACCTATCTTCCGAGCGGGCCGGTGCTCATCGAGGAGTTCCTCGCCGGCCCCGAGGTGTCGCTGTTCTTCGTCTCCGACGGCGACACCGTCCGTGCGCTCAGCCCGGCGCAGGACTACAAGCGCGCGTACGACGGCGACGCCGGCCCGAACACCGGCGGCATGGGCGCCTACTCGCCGCTGCCGTGGCTCGCCGATCGCTTCGGGAGCGAGGCCGACTTCGTCGCCGAGGTCACCCGAACCGTCGCCGACCCCGTCATCAGCCATCTCGATTCCGAGGGCACCCCCTTCATCGGGTTGCTGTATGCGGGCCTCATCCTCACCGACTCGGGGATCAAGGTCATCGAGTTCAACGCGCGCTTCGGCGACCCGGAGACCCAGGTCGTGCTCGCGCGGCTGACGTCATCGCTTTCGGAGCTGCTGATGGCCGCGGCGAGCGGACGCCTCGAGTCCGAGCCCGACCCGACGTTCTCGAGCGATGCCGCCGTCACCGTGGTGCTCGCGAGCGAGGGCTACCCCGAGCAGCCCGTGACCGGACGCCCGCTCGGGGGGCTCGACGCCGCGGCATCCGTCGAGGGCGTGCACCTCGCGCACGCCGCCACCGCAGAGACGGTCGACGGGCTCGTCGCCACGGGCGGCCGCGTGCTGAACGTCGTCGCCCTCGGCGCCGACTTCGCCGAAGCCCGCGACCGCGCCTACCGCGCTCTCTCGGAGATCACGCTCGCGGGCTCGCACCACCGCACCGACATCGCCGCGCGCGTCGCCGGGTAAGCGTATGGGCAACACGACCGACCCACGGCCAGCAGGAGTTCTGCGCGGCCGCGGGTCCGATCCGGGCGGAGTCAGCGCTGCGCGAGGTGCGCGGGACGCTTGAGGAAGAGCACCACCACGACAGCGACCGCGATGACGACGGCGGGCAGCACCATCGCCTGCGCCATCGCGGCGGAGAACCCCTCGGCGATCGTGGGAGGCATCGCGCCGCCCCCGCCGAAGTCGCCGCCCGCCGCATCCCCGGCGCCCGGCAGGTTCGCCTCGAGGCGCGACTGCATGTACGCCGCGATGGCGGCCGATCCGATCACCGACCCGACCGTGCGGGTCGTGTTGTAGATGCCCGAGCCGGCGCCGGCCTGACGCGGCGGCAGGTTGCGCGTCGCGGTCGTGGCGAGCGGGCCCCACATCCCCGCGTTGGCGACGCCGATCACCGCGGCGGGGATGAGCAGCAGCAGCACCGGCGCCTCCGTGTTCATCAGCAGCGCATAGCCGACGAGACCCACGACCATGAGTGTGAGCCCGGGGACGAGAAGCAGGCGCGGGTCGACGCGGTCGAGGATGCGGCCGGCCAGGGGCGCGAGCGCACCCGAGAGGACCGCCATCGGCACGAGGAGCAGCGCCGACTCGGTCGGGGTGAGGCCGCGTGCGAGCTGCGTGAAGAAGGCCATCGGCAGGGCCATGCTCGTGACGGTGAAGCCGACCGCGGCGATCGCGAGGTTGGAGATCGCGAAGTTCCGGTCGCGGAAGAGCCCGAGCGGCACGAGGGGCTCGGTCTTGGTGCGGGCCTGCGTCCAGACGAAGACCGCCATCACGACGAGCCCTGCCGCGATCATGATCCAGACACCGGCGGCCCAGTCGTAGTGCTCGCCCTCCTGCAGGCCGAAGACGATGAGGAAGAGTCCGATCGCACTGAGCACCACGCCGACGATGTCGAAGCGGTGGGGGTGCGTCTCGAGCTGCGGCACCAGGCGCCATGCGAGAACGAAGGCGACGACGCCGACGGGGATGTTGACGAAGAAGATCCACTCCCACCCGAAGCCGTCGACGAGCAGGCCGCCCGCGAGCGGACCGACGAGAGTGGCGACACCGGCCGTCGCGCCCCAGAGGCCCATCGCGGCGCCTCGGCGTTCCGCCGGGAAGGTCCGTGTGATGACCGCCATGGTCTGGGGGGTCATGAGCGCGGCGCCGAGACCCTGCACGGCGCGAGCGACGATGAGCACCTCGAGCGAGCCGGAGAGTCCGCACGCGAGGGAGGCGATCGTGAAGATCGCGAGTCCGATCAGGTAGATGTTCTTCGGGCCGAAGCGGTCGCCGAGACGCCCGGTGACCAGAAGCGGCACCGCGTACGCGAGCAGGTACGACGAGGTGACCCACACGACGTTGTCGAGGTTGCTCGTCGCCGGGTCGAGCGCCGCTTTGATCGCCGGGTTCGCGACCGACACGATCGTCGTGTCGACGAGGATCATGAAGAACCCGATGACCATCGCCCACAGGGCCGGCCAGGGATTTATGGGGGATGCTGCACCCTCGGGGGTGCGGGCGGTGCTGGTCTTCTCGCTCATGCGCGGGCGGCTTCTCTCTGTGCCAGATAGCGGTCGGTGGGGGCCAGGTCGACGACCCCCCACACGGTGTCGGGACGACGGATGAACTCGACCGCTTCGTCGAGCCAGGCCACATCCGCCGACAGCAGAGCCGTCTCGCGGTGCACCTCGATCAGGAACTGGGGATACGAACCGCGCTCGATCGCGTGATCGCGAGCGTTGCGGTGCGCCTCGAGGGATGCCGCGAGGGCGTCACGACGCTCGCTGAGAAGTGCGGCCACCTCGGCGCGGTCGAGGTTGTGCGCCTCGGCGAGTGCGACGCGGAAGCGCTCGGGGCGGTCGATGGCGGGCAGCTCGCGCCGGACCCAGGCCAAGAGCATCTCGGCACCTGCGACAGTGAGCCGGTAGGTGGTGCGCTCGGGACGGTTGCCCTCGCGGTCCGTACCGACCTCTTCGATGAGACCCTGCCGTTCGAGGCGCGCGACGGTGTGGTAGATCGTGCCGTGCGTGAGCGCGACGAGGCGATCGGCCTTGCGCTCGCGCAGCAGACGGACCATCTCGTAGGCGTGCATGTCGTCCTCGTGCAGCAGCGCGAGCAGCATCAGCCCCAGCGGGGTGAGTCGGTCGACGGCATCCGGCACGGCACCCCCCTCTCGATTAGTCCATGTGGACTATACGCGCCTTTCTGGAGCGCCAGAACCGACCGCGCGAGACCCACGGCGGCTCCGGGATAATGGCCGGGTGAGCGCCCTCGATCTGCCCGGCTGGAAGCACGTCTACTCCGGCAAGGTCCGCGACCTGTACCGCCCCGCCGACGGAGTCAACGACCGGATGCTGGTGGTCGCGAGCGATCGCGTCAGCGCGTTCGACCACGTGCTCGAGCCCGGCATCCCGGGCAAGGGCGAGCTGCTGACCCGGCTGAGCCTGTGGTGGTTCGCGCAGCTCGCCGGGCGCGACGGCGGACGCCCGATCCCCAACCACATCCTCGGCCTCGAACCTCCGGCCGCGGTCGCCGCCCGGGCCATGATCGTTCGCGAACTCGACATGCAGCCGATCGAGTGCGTCGTGCGCGGCTACCTCACCGGATCGGGCTGGGCCGAGTACCAGGCCAGCGGCACCGTGTGCGGCATCCCGCTGCCGAACGGCCTGCAGAACGGCGACCGCCTTCCCGAGCCCATCTACACCCCGGCCTACAAGGCGCCGCTCGGGGAGCACGACGAGAACATCTCGTTCGAGCGTTCCGTCGAGCTCGTCGGCGCCGAGACCGCCGCGGCCCTGCGCGACGCCTCGCTCGAGATCTACACCCGGGCCGCCGCCCTCGCCGAGAAGAAGGGCCTCATCCTCGCCGACACGAAGTTCGAGTTCGGCCTCGACGCCGACGGTGTGCTGACCCTCGCCGACGAGGTGCTCACGAGCGACTCGTCGCGCTACTGGGATGCCGAGGTCTGGCGCACGGGTTCGACACCGGCCGAGCGCATGGCGAGCTACGACAAGCAGATCGTCCGCGACTGGCTCGCGGACGCGTGGGACAAGACCGGCACTCCCCCGGCGCTGCCCGACGACATCGTCGAGCGCACCGCGGCGAAGTACCGCGAGCTGCTCGACACGCTCGCGGGCTGAGCCGCCCGGGCTGAGCCGCGACGTCCCGCCTGCAGCACTCCGCGGAGCGCCGACCAGGCGTCCAGGGATCTCCCAGGTAGGGTGGGGCCGCTCTCGCGCTCCATCCCGAATCGCTCATCCTTTCCGAGGAGTCCCATGCCCATCTGGTCCCTCCACGGCGACGGTCGCACCGTCGCGCGCGGCGCCGTCGTCAAGCCCGGCGAGCGCCTGAACTGGCCCGGCACCATCGCCATCGGTGCGCAGCACGTCGTCGCGATGTTCGGTGCGACGTTCCTCGTGCCGATCATCACCGGCTTCCCCGTCTCGACGACCCTGCTCTTCTCCGGTCTCGGCACGCTCGTCTTCCTGCTGATCACGCGCAACAAGCTGCCCAGCTACCTGGGCTCGTCGTTCGCGTTCATCGCGCCGATCACGGCGCTCAACGGCGGCAACCGCCTCGAGACGGCCGAGCAGATCACGCAGGCCCTCCTCGGCGTCGTCGTCGCCGGCGTGCTGCTCGCCGCCGTCGGGTTCATCGTGCAGGCCTTCGGCACGGGCTGGATCGAGAAGCTCATGCCGCCGGTGGTCGCCGGTGCGATCGTGGCGCTCATCGGCTTCAACCTGGCGCCCGCCGCGTGGAACAACTTCCAGCTGCAGCCCGAGATCGCCACGGTGACCCTGTGCGCCGTCATCCTGTTCAGCGTGCTGTTCCGCGGGTTCCTCGGCCGCATCTCGATCTTCCTGGGTGTGATCGTCGGCTACGTCGTCGCCGCGGTCACCGGTCAGGTCGAGTTCGAGGCCGTCGAGGCGGCCGCCTGGTTCGGGCTCCCCGACTTCCACCTCGTGGCGATCGGGGATGCCGCGGCCTGGTCGATCGTGCCGATGTTCCTGCCGGTCGTCCTCGTGCTCATCGCCGAGAACGTCGGCCACGTCCGCGGCGTCGCGACGATGACCGACGACCCGTCGATCAACAAGCACACCGGCCGCGCGCTCATCGCCGACGGCGTCGCGACGACCCTCGCCGGCGGCTTCGGCGGCTCGGGAACCACGACCTACGGCGAGAACATCGGCGTCATGGCAGCCACGCGCGTCTACTCGACGGCGGCGTACTGGGTGGCGGGCATCGTCGCGATCCTGCTCGCCTTCTCACCCAAGGTGGGGGCGGTGTTCAACACCATCCCGGCGGGCGTGCTCGGCGGCGTGACCACGGCCCTGTACGGCCTGATCGGCGTCATCGGCATCAAGATCTGGGTCGACAACCGCGTGGACTTCTCGCGCCCGGTCAACCAGTACACCGTCGCGGTGTCGTTCGTCATCGCCATCGCCGGCTTCGCGATGAACCTCGGCGCACTGCAGTTCGGCGCGATCGTCCTCGGCACCATCGCCGCCCTCGTGATCTACCACGCCGGCAACGCGATCGCGCGCCTGCGCAACACCGGCGCCGACGACGGCGGCCCCCTCCCCGCGGTCGGCCCCCTGGGCGGCGACCCCCGGTAGGCCCATCCCGCTCGCAAGCCCGAGTGCACGGCATCCTGTCGAAAGTACGACTTTCCGACGCCGGGATGCCGTGCATTCGGCGTCAGGCCGTGCTTTCGGGGCCGCGGCATGGGGAATGAGGGGCTGGGCCTCGCGGTTGTATATGCACATGAATGAGAAGCTGGCGGATGCCACGACCATGGGCGCCGTCACCCTGCTGGTCGGCGACCTCGATGCCATGACGCGCTACTACCGCGACGTCGTCACGCTGCAGGTGATCGCCGCGGAGGGCGACACCGTCACCCTCGGGCGCGCCGGCCGGCCGGTCGTGATCCTCCGGCACGAGCCCGCGCTGCGGCACGCGACCCCCGGCTCGGCGGGCCTGTTCCACACGGCGATCCTCTTCGAGACGCAGGCGGCCCTCGCCGCCGCCCTCTACAGCGTCGCGCGCCACGCGCCTGCCACGTTCACCGGGAGCGCGGACCACCTCGTGAGCCAGGCGTTCTACTTCACCGACCCCGAGGGGAACGGCATCGAGCTCTACTGGGACCGCGACCGCAGCACCTGGTCGTGGACCCACGGGCAGGTCGAGATGGGCACCCTGTACCTCGATCCGAACGCGTTCCTGAGCGAGCACCTCGACGCGGCGGCGCTGGACAGGGCGGCGGGGGCCGGCCCGGCGGCATCCGATCCCGCCCGTGTGGGGCACGTACACCTCTCGGTCGGCGATGTGGCGACGGCGCGCGCCTTCTACATCGACGCGCTCGGCTTCGATGCGACCGCGTCGCTCGGCGATCAGGCACTGTTCGTGAGCGCGGGCGGCTACCACCACCACATGGCGATGAACGTCTGGAACTCGCGCGGCGCGGGCCCCCGCATGCCCGCGCTCGGGCTCGGACGCGTCGACCTCTCGCTGCCGGCATCCGACGACCTCGGCGCGCTCACCGAGCGGCTCCGCCACCACGGCATCGCGATCCGCGACGACGGTCGCACCCTCGCGTTCGAGGACCCCTGGAACAACACCCTCCACGCCGCCGTCGCCTGACCCGGCCACCCGCTTCCGAGTGCACGGGATGCCGCCGAGCGGACGCGTTCCCTGCGTGCGGATGCCGTGCGCTCGGCGTTAAGCCGTGCACTCGGCGCTGAGCGCAGGCCGGGTCAGGCGGAGCCGCGGATGACGAGCTCGGTGTCGAGGATCGTCACCTCGGGCGGTGACATACCCGCCAGCCGCGCGATGAGGACGTCGGCCATGCGCTCGCCCTGCGTGAACGACGGCTGACGCATCGTCGTGAGCTGCGGCTCGGTGGTCAGGGCGACGGGAGAGTCGTCGAAGCCCATCACCGCGACCTCGTCGGGAACACGGATGCCTTCGGCCGCGAGCACCTGCATGGCGCCGCGCGCCATCAGGTCGCTGGCGACGAAGAGCCCGTCGAGCGGTTCGCCCGCGGCGAGGATCGCGCGCATCGCGACGGCTCCCGACTCGACCGTGAAGTCGCCCTCCACGACGGGTGCCGCAGCGAGCCCCGCCTCGGCGATCGCGATGCGGTAACCCTCCGCGCGGTCCACACCGGCCGGCATCGACGGCGGACCCGTGATCGCCCCGATGTGACGGCATCCGCGGCCGACGAGGTACGCCGTCGCATCCCGCGCACCGGCGACGTTGTCGACGTCGATGTAGTAGTCGCCGCCGCGCGAGCGCACCGGGCGACCGCCGTAGACCACGGGAACCGCGGCGGCGATGCGTTCGATGAAGGTGTCGCTCGTGTGGTGCGAGACGATGATGGCTCCGTCGACGGCGCCGCTACGCACGTACTGCGCGGTCTTGTCGCCGGGGTCCGCGCTGGCCATGATCAGGTTGAGCACGTAGTCGCTCCGGCTGATGCGGGAGTTGATGCCCGACACCACCGAGGCGAAGAACGGGTCGCCGAACAGCCTGGTCGTGTCTTCGGGCACGACGAGCGCGATCGCCATCGTCGACCGGCTCGCGAGCGATCGCGCCGCGCGGTTGGGCACGTAGTTCAGCTCGGCGATCGCGCGGCGCACCGACTCGAGGGCCGTGGGGCTGACGGCGGTCGAGCCGTTGACGACGCGCGACACCGTCGAGCGCGATACACCGGCGACGGCCGCGACCTCTTCGATGGTCGCGGCCGTCCGGTTCTGGTCGGAGATCACAGGTGGGCTACCTCGGGACGACGGTCCGGGCGGCGTCCGCCGCAGCGGGAACGTCGATCGCACGGGCTGCGATGACCCGACGATACTCCTTCGCGCTGTCCTTCAGAGTGCGCTCCTGGGTGTCGTAGTCCACCCGCACGATGCCGAAGCGCTTCTCGTAGCCCCAGGCCCATTCGAAGTTGTCGAGCAGCGACCAGTAGAAGTATCCGCGCACGTCGACACCGGCATCCCGGGCATCGAGGATCGCGCCCAGGTGCGCGCGCAGGAACTCGGTGCGCTCGGCGTCGGGCACGGTCTTCTCCCCGCCGTCGATCACGAGCTCGTCGTCGTAGGCGGCGCCGTTCTCGGTGACGTAGAGCACCGTCCCCGCCGGCTGCGCGTACTCGGTCCACACGCGCTCGAGCAGCTGGGTCAGCCCGGCGGGCTGCACCTCCCAGTGCATCGACGTGCGCGGCAGGCCCCGCTCGTGCCAGTGGATGTCGTGTCCGGCCGGCCACGGCGATCCCGTCTCGCGGTCGGTCGGCGCATCCCCCGGCGTCGGCGGGTTCGGGTCGGGCCGCCCGCCCACGAACTCGCCGTGGTAATAGTTCACGCCGAGCGCGTCGAGCGGCTGGGCGATGACGGCCTCGTCGCCCGGGAGCACGGCGTCGCGCCAGCGCGCGACGCCCGCGGCATCCACCTTCTCGATGTCGGCGACGATGTCACCCGGGTAGGAGGCGCGGAAGATCGGATCGAGGAACCAGCGGTTGAACTGCCCGTCGATACGGCGCGCGGCGTCGACGTCGGCCGCGTCGGCGGGATCGGCCGGTTCGGCGACGGTGAGGTTCAGCGTGATGCCGAGCGACAGCGAGGCGTCGCGCCCCCGCAGCTCGGCGACGGTCTGCCCGTGGCCGAGCAGCAGGTGGTGCGCGGCGAGCATCCCGTCGCCGATGTCGAACCGGCCGGGGGCGTGGATGCCCGCGGTGTAGCTGAGGAACGACGAGCACCACGGCTCGTTGAGCGTCGTCCAGTGGTGCACACGGTCACCGAGGGCGTCGTGCATGTCGAGGGCGTATTCGGTGAAGCGGTCAGCCGTCTCGCGGAGCGTCCACCCGCCGCGGTCCTCGATGGCCTGCGGCAGGTCCCAGTGGTAGAGCGTCAGCCACGGGATGATGCCGGCGCCGAGGAGCTCGTCGACGAGCCGCTCGTAGAAGTCGACGCCCTTCGGGTTGAGGGCGCCGCCGTCGGGACGCACGCGCGACCACGACGTCGAGAACCGGTACGTGTCGAGACCGAGGTCCTTCATCAGCGCGACGTCGCCCCGGTACCGGTGGTAGTGGTCGCAGGCGACGTCGCCGTTGTCGGCGTTGATGACGGCGCCCGGGACGCGGCCGAACGCGTCCCAGATCGATGCGGTGCGTCCGTCCTCGAAGGCTGCGCCCTCGATCTGGTAGGCCGCGGTGGCTGCTCCGAAGAGGAAGCCGGTCGGGAAGCTGCGCGAAACGTTCATGGTCTCCTGCTGGGTGCGGTCGAGGTTCAGGGTCATCCCTTCACCGCCCCGGCCATGATGCCACTGACGAGCTGCTTGCCCGCGAAGATGAACAGCAGCAGCAGCGGGATGGTGGCGAGGATGACGCCCGCGAGCACGACCGAGTAGTCGACGAAGTAGTTCGACTGCAGCAGCGACAGCGCCACGGGAAGCGTCGGGTTCTGCCGGTCGAGCACGATGAACGGCCAGAAGAAGTTGTTCCACGCGCCCACGAAGGTGAACAGGAACAGCATCGCCGCCGCGGGTCGCGCCGCCGTCATGCCGACGGTCCAGAACGTGCGGATCATCGACGCGCCGTCGACGCGCGCGGCCTCGATGAGCTCGTCGGGCACCGCCTGGCGCAGGTACTGCGTCATCCAGAACACCCCGAACGCGCTCGTGAGGGCGGGGATGATGATCGCGCCGATCTGGCCCGTCCAGCCGAGCTCGGAGAACAGGATGTACAGCGGCACGACGCCCAGCTGCTGCGGCACGGCCATCGTCGCGATGACGAAGACCAGCAGCGCCGGTCCCCCGTGGAAGCGCAGCTTCGCGAACGCCCAGCCCGCGAGCGTCGAGGTGATGACGACCGCTGCGGCGATGAGGAACGAGCTGTAGATCGAGTTCCACAGCGCGGGCCAGAAGTTGACCGCCGGGTTGCTGATCACCGAGACGGCGTTGTCGATGAAGTTTCCGTCGGGGATCCACGGGAAGGGCTTGCGCAGCGTCGTGGAGTCGCCCGACCCGATCACGTACGACCAGTAGAGCGGGAACACCGCCGACAGGAACACGGCGCCGAGGATGGCATAGGTCCAGAAGCCCGGACGGCTGCCCCGGATGCGGCGGGTGCGGGCTCCGCGACGCTGCTCGCGCGCGGTCGGGATGCCGTCCGCCACCGTGGCGAGGGGAGCGGGAGTGCCGATGGTGCTCATGCCTGGTTCTCCTTCAGCGCGCGCTGCGCCTGCTTGGCCTGCTGCTTGTGCTGCCGCTTGCTGAGCTCGCGGCGCAGTCCCTCGTCTCGGACGAGGGTGCGCGTGACGACGAGGTTGACGAGACCGATCAGCACGATGATGACGAACAGGATCCACGCCATGGCCGCGGCCCGACCGAAGTTCCACTGGCCCCAACCGACGTCGTAGAGGTAGAGGGTGATGGTCAGCCACTGCTGCGCCGACCCGCCGCGACCGGCCTGGTCGAACACGCGGGGCTCGTCGAAGATCTGCAGGCCGCCGATGGTGGCGGTGATGATGACGAAGATGAGCGTGGGCTTCAGCGAGGGCAGGGTGATCGAGAAGAACTGGCGCACGGGGCCCGCGCCGTCGACCGTGGCGGCCTCGTAGAAGTCGCGGTTCACCGCTTGCATGGCCGCGAGCAGGATGAGGGTGTTGTAGCCCATCCAGCGGTAGTTGACCATCGTCGCGATCGCGATGTGGCTCCAGAACGGCTCGACATGCCACGGGATGGCGCCGATGCCGATGGACTGCAGGATGCCGTTGATGAAGCCGGACTGGTCGGCGAACATCGCGTTGAAGATGAGGCCGACGGCGATGGGGGCGACGACGTAGGGCACGAGCACGGCCATGCGCCAGAAGGTCTTGGCGCGGATGTTCCGGTCGAGCACGGCAGCGATGAAGATCGCGAGCACCAGCTGGGGCACGCTCGAGAGCAGGAAGATGCTGAAGGTGTTCCGCAGCGCCGTCCAGAAGTGGGGCTGGGAGAGGATCCAGATGTACTGGTCGAATCCGATGAACTCGCCCTCGCCGCGGATGAGATCCCAGTCCATGAAGGAGATCACCGCGGTGTACGCGATGGGGAACAGCCCCACGATCGCGAACATGATGAAGAAGGGCGAGATGTAGAGGTACGGCGAGAAGCGGAGATCCCACTTGCTGAGCTTCTGCGAGAACGAGATCACTCGCGGAGGACGACCGCCGTCGTCGTTTCGGGGGGCGCTCGTCGTCGGGCGCTGCTGAGTCGTGGTCACGATCGTCCTTCGGGTGCGTGAGGGGGAAGCGCCGGGGCGCACCGGCGGTGCGGCGCGCCCCGGCGGGTGCCGGTCAGAAGCTTCCGACCTCGTTCACCCAGGTGTTCCAGGAGGTCTCCTTGTCTTCGATGCCGTCGAAGACACGGGTGATCGCGTTGCCCAGGGCGTCGTGGAACTGGAAGTACTTCGGGCCCTTGAAGGTCGTCACGGTGATCGCGTTGGCGCGGTCGATCCCGATCTCACCCGTCGGCGCGTCGTTGAAGTACGCGTTGACGAACCCGGTCAGGTCGGGGCTGGACTGCGCCTCGGGCTGGCTCGGGAACGTGCCGGCGTTGTTGAACGCCTTGATCTGCGTCTCGGGCGAGGTCAGCCAGTCGGCGAGCTTCTGCGCGTTCGAGACGTTCTTGCCGTTTGCGGGGACGACGAGGTACGAGCCGCCCCAGTTGCCGCCGCCCTCGGGGAACGCGTTGGCGATGTCCCAGCCGGCGATGTCGGGCGCTTCGCCCTCGATGATGCCGTGCATCCACGGCGGGCACAGCATCGCCGCGAACTCGCCGCTGGCCATCGACGCGTACCAGTCCTCGGTCCACTGGCCCGGGAAGGCGGCGATCGGGATCGCCTTGTCGACGACGGTGTCGTACGCCGCGCGGATGTCGGGGTTCTCTGTCGCGATGACGGTGCCGTCCGGCTCCTCGTACGCGGTCTCGAGCTGGTTCACGACGCCCTGCAGGACGGAGTTGGCCGAGTCGATGAAGGGCTGGCCGGTCTTGGCGACGTAGTCGCTGCCGACCTGGAAGAACGCGTCCCAGGTGGGGAAGAGCGCGGCGACCTCGGCACGATCGGTCGGGAGGCCTGCCGCCTCGAACAGGTCCGAGCGGTAGCAGATGGCCTGGGGTCCGACGTCGGTGCCGTAGGCGACGAGGTTGCCCTCGGCATCGGTCGCCGCCTTCTCCTTCCAGTCCAGCCAGCGACCGGCGAGGTCGTCGGGCACGGGCGCGACGAGGTCGGAGTACTGCATCATCTCGGGGAACCAGTCGACCTCGACGCCTTCGACGTCGGCGAGGCCGGTCTTGCCCAGCTTCTGGAAGAAGTTGGTGCGTGCGTCGTTCGAGGTCGCCGCCTTGTTGTGGACGACCTTGATGCCCGTCTCCTCCGTGAACTCGGCGAGCAGCTCGTCGGTGTACCCGAAGTCGTTGAACGTCGCGAGGGTGACGGTGTCGGAGTCGCCTCCGGATGCGGACTGGTCACCCCCGCCCGAGCATCCGGCGAGGACGATAGCCGAGGTGGTTGCGACGCCGGCCACGAGGCCGATCCGCCGCAGGGCGCGTGAATTCACGTGTCACTCCTTCGTGATTGCGGTATCTGGTGCGCGGCGCTGCGCACCCGACTTTGGGAGCGCTCTCACCGATTGCCCATGACCATACGGGAGCGCTCCCAGGACCACAAGAGAGTGATCCCGCAGGCGTTGGTCACGATCTGGTCACGAGGCCGGCGGGATGCGGCGAACGAGGCGCGCATCCCACCCGTAGACTGGTCGCGCACCCATCCCGCGACCTCCGGAGCGAGCAATGCCCACCATCGTCGTCGACGTCATGCCCAAGGCCGAGCTGCTGGATCCGCAGGGCAAGGCGGTATCGGGTGCCCTCAGCCGCCTGGGCGTCTCAGGCTTCTCCGACGTCCGCATCGGCAAGCGCTTCGAGCTGACGGTCGACCGCACCGACGACGCGACGCTCGAGACCGCGCGTCGGATCGCCGACGAGATCCTGTCGAACTCGGTCATCGAGGATGTCGTGAACATCGAGGTCGTGGAGTGACCGCGCGCGTCGGAGTCATCACCTTCCCGGGATCGCTCGACGACCGCGACGCGCAGCGCGCCGTCCGCCTCGCCGGCGGTGAGCCCGTCGCCCTGTGGCACGGCTCGCACGATCTCGACGGCGTCGATGCCCTCGTGCTGCCCGGTGGCTTCAGCTACGGCGACTATCTGCGCGCCGGCGCCATCGCCGCCCTCGCCCCGATCATGGCCGAGGTGAAGGATGCCGCCGCGAAGGGCATGCCCATCCTCGGCATCTGCAACGGCTTCCAGATGCTCGTCGAGGCGCACCTGCTGCCCGGCGGTCTGATCCGGAATGCGCATCAGCAGTTCATCCGCCGCGACCAGCGCCTCGTCGTCGAGAATGCCGACACGGCATGGACGAGCGGGTTCGAAGCGGGCCAGGAGATCGTCATCCCGCTGAAGAACGCCGACGGCGGCTTCACCTGCTCGGCTGAGACGCTGAAGCAGATCGAGGGCGACGGTCTCGTGGCGTTCCGCTACCGCGGCGTGAACCCCAACGGCTCGCTCGACGACATCGCCGGACTCACGAACGAGCGCGGCAACGTCGTGGGCCTGATGCCGCACCCCGAGCACGCCGTCGAGCCGGGCTTCGGGCCGAACACCTCCGACGCGATGCGTTCGGGCACGGACGGGTTGACGTTCTTCACGTCGGCCGTCGCGGCGGTCCTCGCGCGCGTCTGAGCCCGGCCCGAGCGCGCACCTCGACCCGGACTTCGGCCCGGGTCGGTAGCGTGGGGGCATGAGCGAATCCCCCCGCACCGTCGTCGTCAGCGTGGCCACCGACGAACTGGCGGCCGACATCGGCGCCGTTCCCGACGGCGTCGACCTGGTGGTGTGGGACCTCCGCTCCCCCGCGCCCCGCGACGCGTTCGACATGGTCGTCCCGCCGTACATGTCGGGCAAGCGACTGCTCGCGGCGCTCGAGGGCCTCCGCGTCGGCGTGCTCCAGAGTCAGTCCATCGGTTACGAGGGCATGGGCTCCTTCCTGCCGGAGGGCACACGGCTCGCGAACGCGTCGAGCGTCCACGAGGCCGCCACCGCCGAGATCGCGGTTGGCCTCACGATCGCCGCGCAACGCGACCTGGCCGACTACGTCCGCAACCAGGAGTCGGCGCGCTGGGCGCCGCAGTTCAGCCGCAGCGTCGCCGATCGGACCGTTCTCGTCCTCGGCTACGGCGGGGTCGGCAAGGCCGTGGCATCCCGACTGCTGCCGTTCGAGACGACCGTCGTCCCGGTCGCATCCCGCGCCCGTGACGAAGACGGGGTGCACGTCCACGGCATCGACGAGCTGCCCGAGCTTCTGCCGCGCACCGACATCCTCATGATCACGCTTCCCGGCGGTGAACCGACGAAGGGTCTGATCGGAGCGGACGAGCTCGCACTGCTGCCCGACGGCGCTCTCGTCGTCAACGTGGGGCGCGGCACCGTGCTCGACACCGACGCGCTCGTCGCCGAATTGGAGTCTGAGCGGCTGCGCGCCGCGCTCGACGTCGTCGACCCCGAGCCCCTGCCCGAGGATCACCCGCTGTGGCGCGCCCCGGGAGTCCTCGTCGTGCCGCACGTGGGCGGAGCGGCCGATGCCATGCGCCCGCGGATCGCGAAGCTCGTCCGCACGCAGATCGAGCGCCTCGCCGCGGGTGAGGAGCCCCTGAACATCGTCGAGCCCTGAATCCGCCAGCCCTGAATAGTCGGGCCCTGGGGGCAGCCGTTACGCGCCCGGTGCGCGATCGACATCGCGGCCGTGCCACAGGTCGGAGCACTCGACGCCGACAGCACCCGAACGCGAGAGATACGGCCCCGCGCCCTCGTCGCCGGATGCCGCAGCAGCGGCGGCATCCCAGTGTGCGCGCCCCAGGACGACGGGATGTCCGGGCCGACCCGCGAAGACCGCTCGAACACGCGCGGCTCGATCGCCGTCCGCCGTGCGCAGGACGCGCTGGATGACGGCGGCGGTGATGTCGGGGACGTCGACCGGCACGAGCACCGCGAGGTCGGCCTCCGTCTCGACCGCTGCTGTCGTCAGCGCGGCTCGTACCGATGCCGACAACCCCGTCTCCCAGTCGGCGACGACATGCGATCGCACCCCCTCGGGAACGGATGCCGCGGGCGCGGCCCCCAGCATGACGATCACCGGTGCGCAGCCGGCCGTGGTCAGAGCGGCGACCACGCGGTGCAGCCACGGCTCGCCGCTCGCGTCGACCGCGAGCGCCTTGGGCCCGCCGTAGCGGGTGCCCGCGCCCGCGGCGAGCACGATGCCCACGGGAGCAGCGGGCGGCCCCGCCGTCATACGCGCGTCCCCGCAGTCATACGCTCGTCCCCGCCGTCATGCGGGCGGTCACCCGAGCAGGTGCTCGACGCCGCACCCGACCGGCTCCGCGCTGCTCGACGCGCTCGCGAGGGCCGGCGACGTCTCGGTCGCGCCGGCTCGGTGGATGGGCCCCGACGCCGCCCGCAGCGGCCGCCCCGTGCCGCCGTGGCGGGCCGCCACGATCTCGGCGAGGACCGACAGGGCGACCTCGGGCGCGCTCGAGCCGCCGAGGTCGAGGCCGATCGGCGAACGCAGGCGGGCGAGCGCCGCGGGCGGGACTCCCTGATCGGCCAGCCGCCGGATGCGGTCGGCGCAGGTCGAGCGGCTGCCCATGGCGCCGACGTACCCCGCGGGCGACGCGAGCGCGGCGGCGAGCGCCGGGACGTCGAACTTCGGGTCGTGGGTGAGCACGCAGACGGAGGAATGCGCGTCGAGGTTCGCGCGACCGAGGTACCGGCCGGGCTGGTCCACGACGACCTCCGCCCCGGGAAATCGGTCGGTGCGGGCGAACACGTCGCGGGGGTCGACGACGACGACATGGAATCCCGCGGCCGTGCCGAGGGCGGTCAGGGCCACGGCGACCTCGACCGCACCGACGACGATGAGCCGGGGCGGCGCGCCGAACCGCAGATCGACCCACCCCGGCGGTGCGGACGCCCCGTCAGGCGCGACATCGACGAGCTCCATGTGCCCGAGCTCCGTGTGCCCGAGCGCGCCGGCCGCGAGCCGGGTGTCTCCGGGCTCGCCGCCCGCGATGCGCACGCGCAGCACGGTGGCGACGCGGTCCCGCTCGCGAGCCGCGAGGAGGTTGAGCGTCACCGACGCGGACGAACCGGGCGCGATCGCGCGCACGAGCACCTCGATGGTCCCCCCGCACGACAGCCCGACGGCGACGGCGTCGTCATCGGCGATGCCGAAGCGGTCGACGGTCGCGCCGGCTCCGGCGAGCGCCTCGGCGCACCGCTCGTAGACCGCGCCGTCGACGCATCCCGCCGACACGTTGCCGAAGGCGCGACCGTCCGCGGTGACGAGCATCGAGGCGCCGATCTCGCGCGGCGAACTGCCGGATGCCGCGACCACGGTGGCCACGGCGACGGCGCGACCAGCGGCGAGCTCGTCACGGGCGACAGCGAGGATCTCGCGCATCGGACCTCCTTCGACCGGGGGACGGGACTCCTCGGCACGTTAGGCGCCGCGTGTTGCCGGTTCGTTGCGGCTCGTTGCGGCGGCGTGAAACACCGTCGAAATGCGCGACTGATTCACTCATCCGACGCCCGAGCCGAGAGGAGCGCCGATGGACCTCACGACCGTCACCGGGTTCCGCGCGGCCCGCACGCGCGACGACCTCGCACTCGCGCCGGGCGAGCGGTTCCTCGCCGGCGGCACCTGGCTGATGTCCGAGCCGCAGCCGGGCACGACCGGCTTCGTCGACCTCACGACGATGGGTTGGCCCGAGCTCGAGGTCGACGGGGCCGGGCTGCGGATCGCCGCGACGTGCACGATCGCGCGCCTCGTCGCGTTCGCCGCGGGCCGGCTCGACCTGCGGGCCCCGGTTGACTGGGCGACGCTCGACCTCGTGCCGGCTGCCGCGAACGCGCTGCTCGCGAGCTTCAAGATCTGGAACACCGCCACGGTCGGCGGCAACCTGTGCCGGGCGTTCGCCGCCGGCGCGATGGTCAGCCTGTGCGTCGCGCTCGACGGGATCGCCGTGATCTGGCGTGCCGACGGTACGCAGACCCGGATGCCGGTGGCCGAACTCGTCGTCGACGACGGGGCGACCTGCCTCGGGCCGGGCGACGTGCTGCGCGCGATCGAGCTCCCCGCCGCTGCGCTGCGCTCGCGCGCCGTGCTGCACAAGATCGCCCTCGCCGAACTCGGCCGCTCGGGCGCCGTGGTCACCGGGCGCCTCGATGCCGACGGCTCGTCGACCTTCACGATCACGGCGTCGGTGCGCCGCCCCGTCGTCCTGCGGTTCGACGGGATCCCGTCCGACGCGGCGCTCGTGACCGCCGTCGAGTCGGCACCGGGCTATTACAGCGATCCGCTCGGCGCTGCCGACTGGCGCCGCGGTGTCAGCGGGGTGCTCGCCCGTCGCGCCGCCGACGACCTGCGCCGCGGCCTCGACCGGATGCCGTCCGCATGACGACCGGCGCCGTGAGGTTCGCCGTCGACGGAGCGGCCGTCGAGGCCGACCCCCGCGCGGGGCAGTGCCTCCGGACGCTCCTGCGCGAGACGGGGCACCTGGAGGTCAAGAAGGGCTGCGATGCGGGCGACTGCGGCGCGTGCTCGGTGCTTCTCGACGGTGACCCCGTGCACTCGTGCCTCATTCCGGCCGCGCGCCTCGACGGCCGCTCCGTCACGACCGCGGCGGGTCTTGCTCCGGGCGACGAGCTGCACCCCGTGCAGGAAGCTCTGATCGAGCACTTCGGCTTCCAGTGCGGCTTCTGCTCGCCGGGTCTGAGCGTGACGGCCTCGACCCTCGGCGCCGACGATCTCGACGACCTCGACCGCCGGCTCAAGGGCAATCTGTGCCGGTGCACCGGCTACCGCCCGATCCGCGAAGCCGTGCGCGCGTCGGTGCTCGGGCCGGTACGCGAAACAGGCACGCCGGCGACGGCCCCGACCCCGCGCGGCGTGGGGCGTTCGGTCTCGCCCGAGCCCGCGCGGCGGGTGGTGCAGGGTCGCGAGCCGTTCACCTTCGATCTCGCCGAGACGCCGGCCGGTGCGCCCCTCGTGCTCCGCGTCGTCGGCTCTCCTCACGCGCACGCCCGCATCGTCGCGATCGACACGGATGCCGCGCGAGCCGTGCCCGGCGTCGTCGCGGTCTTCACGCCCGCCGACGTTCCCCGCATCCGGTACTCGACGGGTCGTCACGAGCACCGCGAGGACGATCCGGACGACACCCTCATGCTCGATGAGGTCGTGCGTCACGTCGGACAGCGCGTCGTCGCGGTCGTCGCCGAGACCGCGGAGGCCGCGGATGCCGCCCGGCGTCTGGTGCGCGTCGACTACGAGGTGCTCCCCGCGGTGTTCGACCCCGAGGAGGCGCGGACGGCGGGAGCGCCGCTGCTGCATCCCGACCGCACCCCAGCCGACCGGGTCGACGACGCCGGCCGCAACGTGATCGCGAGCCTGCACCGCGAGACGGGGGACACGGGCGCGGCGCTGGCTTCGAGCGCCGCCGTCGTCAGCGGCACCTGGTCGACGCAGCGCGTCTCGCACGCGCAGCTCGAGACGCACGGGTCTGTCGGATGGCTCGATGACGAGGGCCGCCTCGTCATCCGCTCCTCGACGCAGGTGCCCTTCCTCGCCCGCGACGAGATCGCACGCATCTTCGACCTGCCCGCCCAGCGCGTGCGGGTGTTCACGGCACGCGTCGGTGGCGGCTTCGGCGGCAAGCAGGAGATCTTCACCGAGGACCTCGTGGCCCTCGCGGTGCTGCGCACGGGGCGTCCGGTCGCGTACGAGTTCTCGCGCACGGAACAGTTCCAGCGGGCCTCCGTGCGGCATCCGATGCGGGTGTCGGTCACCCTCGGCGCCGACGCCGACGGCCGCCTCACGGCAATGACCGTCGACCTCCTCAGCGACACCGGCGCCTACGGCAACCACTCGCGCGGAGTGATGTTCCACTCGCTGGCCGAATCGGTCGCGCTCTACCGCTGCGAGGCGGTGCGACTCGACGCCGAGGCGGTCTACACGAACAACGTGCCCTCCGGCGCCTTCCGCGGGTACGGGCTGGGCCAGGTCATCCTGGGCGTCGAGTCGGCGATGGACATGCTCGCCGAGAAGCTCGGCATCGACCCGTTCGAGCTGCGCCGGCGCAACGCGGTCGGTCCGGCCGATGCCACACACGAACACGACCTCGTCTGGGGCAGCTACGGGTTCGACCAGTGCCTCGACCTGGCGGAATCGGCTCTGCGACGCGGCAACGGCGTCGCCGCACCCGAGGGTTGGCTGGTCGGCGAGGGTATGGCCGCCGCCATGATCGCGACGATGGCCCCGTTCGGGCACATCGCCCATACGACGGCGACGCTGCGGCCCGACGGTTCGTACCTGCTGCGCACGGGGACGGTCGAGTTCGGCAACGGCACGAGCACGGTGCACCGGCAGATCGCCTCGTCGGTGCTGGGCGCCGATCGCCTCGAGGTGCGCAGCGCCGACACCGATGCCGTCCGTCACGACACCGGCGCCTTCGCCTCGGCGGGCATCACGGTGGCCGGCAAGGCGCTGCACGCGGCGTGCATCACCTTGGCCGAGCGGATGCGGCGCGCCGCCGCATCCGTCACCGGCACCGCCGCCGTCGACGCGGTGCTGCAGCCCGACGGCTCGGTACGCACTCCCGCCCGCATCGTCGGCGCGGCCGAGCTGATCGCGGCCGCCGACCCCGCGCATCGTGACGAACACGGGCTGACCGCCGACGGCAGCGAGCTCGGGGAACAACGCTCTCTCGCGTTCAACGTGCACGCGGTCCGCGTGGCGGTGGACCCCGAGACCGGGTCGGTGCGCATCCTGCAGTCGATCCAGGCGGCCGATGCGGGCGTCGTCCTCAATCCGGCGCAGTGCCGCGGACAGGTCGAGGGCGGCGTCGCCCAGGGCATCGGCAGCGCGCTGTACGAAGAGGTGATGATCGACGACGGCGGCCGGGTGATGAACCCCGTGTTCCGCACCTACCGCGTGCCGCAGTCGGCTGACATTCCCGACACCGAGGTCTACTTCGCCGAGACCGACGACGCGCTCGGGCCGTTCGGGGCGAAATCGATGAGCGAGTCGCCGTACAACCCCGTCGCGCCCGCGATCGGCAACGCGATCGCCCGCGCCATCGGCGACCGCCCCTACGAGCAGCCCTTCAGCCGCGACCGGGTGTGGCGGCTCGCCCGGCGGAACCTCTGACGCACCGCTTGGGCTCACAAGCCGTCACAGCATCGAAACACGAGCGCGACGGTGAACGAAATATTCAAGCAATAGCTTCAAGCCAGCACCTCCCCGCAGCGGCATCCGTCACCGCGCTGCGTTCCTGCACCCGCACACCCGAAGGAGAACCGATGCCCGCTCCGCGCATCCGGAAGCACCGCCTCGCAGCGTCCCTGGCCACCGCCGCCGTCGCCGCGCTCGCCCTCTCTGCCTGCTCGTCCACCGCCGCCGAACCCGGAGCCTCCGGCTCCGACGACTCAGCGTCGTTCGGCGAGATCAGCGTCCAGTACTCCTGGATCAAGAACGAGGAGTTCGCCGGCGAGTTCTACGCCTACGAGAACGGTTACTACGACGAGGCCGGCTTCGACGAGGTCATCGGCATCTCCGGTCCCGACACCGGTGTGGCGAAGCTGCTGTCGGGCACCGTCCAGGTCGCCCTGTCGGACGCCGCCTCGGTCGGCGCGGCCGTCGCCGAAGAGAACGCTCCGCTGAAGATCATCGGCGCGACCTTCCAGAAGAACCCGTTCACGATCCTCTCGCTGGCCGACGGCGGAAACATCGCCACCCCGCAGGACCTCATCGGCAAGACGATCGGCGTGCAGGACTCCAACGCCTCGGTCTTCGCCGCGCTGCTCAACGCCAACGACATCGACCCGAGCGAGGTCACCGTCGTTCCCGTCGATTTCGACCCCACACCGCTCATGGACGGCCAGGTCGACGGCTTCATGGCCTACCTCACCAACGAGGCGCTGACCGTCGAGCTCGCCGGCTACGAGACCACCAATCTGTCGTACGCCGAGAACGGCGTGCCGTACGTCGCCGAGACGTTCACGGTCACCGACCAGTACCTCGCCGAGAACGAGGAGCTGCTCAAGGAGTTCCTCATCGCCGAGATCAAGGGGTGGACCGAGGTGTTCCAGCAGCCCGTGGACGACACGGTCACGCTGGTGCAGAAGTACTACAACCAGGCCGCGGAGGAGTCGGAGGAGGGCCTCGAGGCCGTGTTCGGCGCCCTCGACCCCGAGAAGACGACGGCCGGCATCGCCGCCCAGAACCTGCTGATCTCCACCGAGGAGACCGAGGCCAACGGCCTGTTCACCATCTCGGATGAGCTGAAGCAGCAGACGGTCGACTCGCTCGCCGCCGCCGGCTGGGACGTGTCGGTCGACGACCTGTTCGACACCACCATCATCGACGAGATCTACGACGAGAACCCGGAGCTCCTGGACTACCTCCCGTAGGTCCGGACGCCCCACCCGATCGCATGACACTCAACGACACCCGGGATGCCGGTACCGCTCGCGGCACCGGCATCCTGATCGACGGCCTCAGCAAGACCTTCGCCACCGGCCGCGGCCGGACGGTGACGGCGCTGCAGGACACCCACCTCCACACCGACAAGGGCTCGTTCCTGGCGCTGCTGGGCCCCTCGGGATGCGGCAAGTCCACGATCCTGCGCATCCTCGCCGACCTCGAGAGCCCGACGTCCGGCGAGGTTCGCGTCGACGGCAAGACGCCGCACGAGCTGCGGCGGGACTCCGAGTTGGGCATCGCCTTCCAGGACCACGCGCTGCTCCCCTGGCGCAGCGTGCTGGCCAACATCCGGCTGCCTTTCGAGATCGCGGGCCGCACGCCCGACAAGGCCTACATCGACGAGCTCATCGCGCTCGTCGGGCTCACCGGCTTCGAGAAGGCGAAGCCCGCGCAGCTCTCCGGCGGCATGCGCCAACGCGTGTCCATCGCGCGTGCCCTGGCCCTCAAGCCGTCGGTGCTGCTGCTCGACGAGCCCTTCGGCGCGCTCGACGACATGACGCGCCAGAACCTCAACCTCGAACTCCTGCGGATCTGGACCGAGAAGCCCGCGACCACGTTGCTGGTCACGCACGGCATCTCCGAGGCGATCTTCCTGTCCGACCGGGTGGCCGTCATGTCGCCGCGCCCGGGCCGGGTGGTGGAGATCATCGAGGTCGACCTGCCGCGGCCCCGGACACCCGAGATGATGCGGACCCCCGAGTTCCACGCGCTGGTCGACCGCGCCTCCGAGCTGCTGTTCGGGGCCGACGGCCGCGCCGACGCGGAGTCGTGATGCGCCGCGCCGGACTGCCGACCTGGCTCGCGGGCGTCATCGGCGCGGTCGTGCTGATCGCAGCCTGGTGGCTGCTGTCGGTCACCGCGTTCTCACCGCCTCCGGGCACGACCTTCACACCCGTGCCGTCGCCGTTCACCGTGTTCGAGACCATCGTCCGCGACGGTCTCGCGCCGTACTGGACCGTCTTCCGGGTGACGATCGGCGAGGCGATGATCGGCTACGCGTGGGGCAACGTCATCGCGCTGCTGCTGGCGTCGACGGTGCTGCTGCTCCCCCGGCTCGAGGTGGTCGTCACCCAGATCGCGGTCGTCAGCTACTGCCTGCCCGTCGTCGCGGTCGGCGGCATCGCGATCGTCGTGCTCGGCGGCGCCAAGCGCGCCGGCGACCCGAGCGCCACGGCGATCTTCCTCGCCGCGCTGGCCGTCTTCTTCACCACCGTCGTCGGGGCGCTGCTGGGCTTCAAGGCCGCCGACAAGGCTTCGCTGGACGTCGTGCGCGTCTACGGTGGGTCGCGGTGGATGCAACTGCGCAAGGTGCGGCTGATCGCGGCCGCGCCGGCGATCCTGAACGGGCTGCAGATCGCGGTGCCGAGCGCGTTCCTGGGGGCCATCCTCGGCGAGTACATGGGCGCCATCGACCGCGGCGTGGGGATCACGCTCATCAAGCTGCAGGGAGACCTCGACTCGCCCCGGGTCTGGGCGGTGTTCCTGCTGTCGGCCGTCGTCGCCCTCATCGGATACGCGGCACTCGGACTGGTCTCGCGTCTCGTGACACCCTGGGTCTCGGGAAGGTCGGCGGCATGATCGCCGCGCTCCGCCGGTCGCTCGGCCGTTCCGTGCTCAACGCCCTCGCCACGGTGCTGATCGTGCTCGCGCTGTGGTGGGCCGTGGTCAACCTGACGGGCATCTCGACCTACGTCGCGAAAGGCCCCGCGGACGTGTGGGAGTTCCTCTTCGCCGCCGACGACGCCGCCGAGAACCGAGCCGGCCTGTGGCCGCTCATCGGTCAGACGGTGCAGGATGCCGCCCTCGGCTTCGGGGTCGGCATGCTCGTGGCGCTCCTGCTCGCCGTGGCGTTCTCGCTGTCGAAGGCCATCGAAGCCGGCGTCATGCCGCTCGCCCTGCTGCTGCGATCGGTTCCGCTCGTGGCCATCGCTCCCGTCATCATCCTGATCACGGGCCGCGGCACCGCGGCATCCGTCGCCGTCATCGGCTCGATCGTCGTGCTCTTCCCCGCCCTCGCCTCGATCCTGTTCGGGCTGAGCCGGGCGACCCGGGAGAGCCTCGACCTCGTGCACGTCTACGGCGGCGGGCGGCTCGCGCAGCTGCGCAAGGTGAGTGTGCCCGGGGCCCTGCCCTCGCTCTTCGCCGCCGCGCGGGTATCGGTTCCGGGAGCCGTCACCGGCGCGCTGCTGGCCGAATGGCTCTCGACGGGACAGGGCATCGGCGGCATGATCGTGAAGTTCACGGCGACCGCCCGCTTCGACGACCTGTGGGCGTCGGTCGCGATCATCACCCTGCTCACCCTGGTGCTCTACAACCTCGTGCAGATCGCGGAGACCCTCGTCCTGACCCGCATGGGCATGACGACCTCGGTCGCCTGACCCCGGGCGGTCCGATCCCCGGGGCGGTCCCCCGGGCGGTCCCCGATCCGCGAGACGACACTTGCGCCCCGAGACGGTGGCTTGAACCCAGCGTCTCGGCGCCCGCATGTCGTCTCGCGGGTCCGGGGTGGGCGTGGGGCGGGGGCGGGTCAGTGGGGGTGCGAGGGGCGACGGGCGGCGACGGCGGCGAGGGACTCGTGCAGGCGCGCGGATGCCTCGGCGGCGAGGGGGTTGGTCGACGCGCCGCGGTCGTCGACGAGCACGCCGCCGACGTACACGCGGGAGAGGTTGCGCGGACTCATCGCGAGCACGTAGCTGCGCACCGGGTGCCACAGCGGCCCCACGTCGGGCCGGCGGGGGTCGACGACGACGAAGTCGGCGAGCTTGCCGACCTCGAGCGAGCCGACCCGATCGGCGACACCCATGATCTCGGCGGCTCCGAGCGTGTGGAGCCGCAGCACCTGTTCGGGCATCATCGCGAGCGGATCCTGCAGGCGGGCACGCTGCTGGTAGATGCCCATGCGCATGTTCTGCCACGGGTCCGACACGTCGGTGCAGGCCTGGTCGTCGAGGCCGATGCCGACCTTCATGCCCTTCGCCAGCATCTCGGGCACGTGGGCGATCCCGGACGCGAGGCGGCCGTTCGAGGCCGGCTGCCACGACATCGCGGCGCCGCCCGCAACGGCCTCGTCGATGATCTCGGGGGTCGTCTGGATGAAGTGGCCGAACACGAGGCCGAGGCCGAGCGCACCGGCATCCCGGTACTGCGCGAACTTCGACCGCTGGTGGTCGACCGCCTCGGGAGACTCGAGGAAGTGCGCCTGGTTCGTCACGCCGTAGCGGCGCATCGCCTCGACCTCGAGCCACGCCGCTTCGGCGCGGGGCGACCACTGCACCTGGCCCATGATCGAGGCGCCGAGCGCGAAGTCGGGATCCATCGCTTGCGTGTGAGCCACCGATGCGGCGAACCTCGCGAAGATCTCGTCGTCGGAACCGACGGTGACATCCATGCCGATCGCGTCGACGAACCGGATGCCGGCGTCGCGCGTGCCGTCGGCCTGACGCGTGTGGTAGTCGATCTCGCGCATCCGGGCGTCGCCTATGCGCTTGCCGTCGACCATCGATTCCCAGGCCTGTTGCGGGTCGGTGAAGTTGTAGGCCGTCGTCACACCGTTCGAGAGGAAGTCGAGGGCGCCGTGGAGGGTCGACCAGTAGACGTCGTCGGCGGTCATGTGCGCGGTCGTGCCGAGCATCGCGTCGCACCAGCCGTACAGCGTCTCGCCGACGCCGAGCCCGCGCAGGCCCGAGGTGAACAGGTGCGAGTGGCTCGAGACGAAACCGGGTGCGACGAACGAGCCGTCCGCATCGAGGGTCTCGTCGGCGGTGGTGCCCGCGGGCGGGTCGCCGGCGCCGATACCGGCTATGCGTCCATCGTCGCCGACCAGCAGCCATCCCTCATCGATGTAGCCGGGGTCGTCGGTGCCGGCGGGCACCGTGATGAGGCGGGCGTGGGTGACGAGCAGGCGCATACCCGCACGCTACCGAGCCCATGTTTCGCCCTCGGGTCAGGGGTATTGCGCCGGGTGCGGAGCGCGTCAGGCGGCCGCGCGGCGATCGGCGGCCAGGTGCAGCACCGACTCGGCAAGCGCCCGGATGCCGCGGGCCACGTCGGCGGTCGAGACGTCCTCGTCGGGGTGGTGGCTGATGCCGTCGGGGTTGCGGAGGAACAGCATCCCGATGTCGGTGAGCCCGCCGAGCGCCATACTGTCATGCCCCGCCCGGCTGAAGATCACGGGCGGCTCATCGTCGGTTGAGCCGGTGGCGCCGGTGGCGCCGGACGCACCGGTCGCCCGGATGCCCTCGCGCACGACGTCCTGCAGCAGCGGTGCGCACGCGACCGCTGCGGCGTTGTGGATCTCGCGGTGCTGCCAGCGCAGTCCCCGGCGGCCCATGATCTCGTCGAGCTCCGCGGAGAGCCGGCGCCAGACCCGGTCTCGCTCCCCGTCGAACTCGCCGCGGAGATCGAGCGAGAACTGCACCTCGCCCGGCACGATGTTCACCCCGCCGGGGTACGCCTGGAACTGGCCGACGGTTCCGATGATGTGGTGCTCGGCTCGGCACACCCTCTCGACGGCGAGCGCCGCCTCGGAGGCGCCGAGGAGGGCATCGCGTCGCATGTCGTACGGGGTTCCCCCAGCGTGCCGGGCCTCGCCCTCGACCGACAGCAGGAACCGTCGCGCCGACGCGATCGACGACACCACGGCCAGCGACTCCCCGCGGCGGTGCAGCTCGGGGCCCTGCTCGATGTGGGCCTCGAGATACCCGACGAGCTCGTCGGAACGCCGGGCCGCCTCGCCGATCCGGCCGGGGTCGAGCCCGAACTCGCGGAACGCCTGGGAGAGCGTCGTGCCCTCCGCATCGGAGAGCTGCCACCAGTCCTCGTCCCACACGCCGCCGACGGCCGACGACCCGAGAAGGGCCTTGCCGAATCGCGTGCCCTCCTCGTCCCAGAAGGCGGCGACCTCGAGCGCGAACGGCAGCGGCGAGCGCCACGAGGCTCCGTCGGCGACGGGCTCGCGCAGCAGCCGGACGACCTCGATGCCCATCAGGACACCGGCGATGCCGTCGTAGCGCCCCGCGTCCGACACCGTGTCGAGGTGCGAGCCGATCATGAGCGCGGCGTCGTCGCCCGCGGTGTCGAGGCGGCCCAGCTGGTTGCCCGCGGCATCCTGCCGAGTCGACATCCCGGCCTCGCGCATCCATTCGGCCGCCAAGCGGTTGACGCGTGCGTGCTCGGGCGAGAGATATACCCGCTCGATGCGGTCGGGGGCGGCGCTGATGCGCGCCAGCTCGTCGCAGCGCGACATCACCCGACGCGCCGCTTCGGCGATACGGTCGGGAGAGACGGTGAGCAGAGCGGATGCCACGGCTCAGCGTCCCCGGTAGACGTCCGCCGCCGCTTCGACCCCGCCGCCGAGCGGCACCGCCGCGCCGTAGCGCCGGAGCACTGCCTCGAGTGCCGCGAGGGTCGTCAGCACGGCGTCCTGCCGCGCGTTGTACCCCATCGTCCCGATTCGCCACACCCGCCCGTGGAGCGGCCCGAACGAGGTTCCGATCTCGATGCCGAAGTCCGCGAGCAGAGCGGCACGCGCCTCGTCGCCGGGCACCCCCGCGGGGATCTCGACGGCGACGACGTTGTTCATCTTGTGGGCGATGTCACCGAAGACGGTGAGTCCGAGCGCCTGCACGCCGGCGAGCATGGCGGCCCCGGCCAGACGGTGCCGCGCGATGACCTCGTCACGACCCTCGATGAGCAGCACGCGGGCGCATTCGCGGGCTCCGTAGAGCATCGACGTCGCCTCGGTGTGGTGGTTCAGCCGGCGCGGCCCCCAGTAGTCGAGGATCATGCCGAGGTCGAAATAGTTCGATCGCACGAAGTCGGCCGCGACGGGATCGCCGGGCTCACGGATGCCGGCCTCGATACGCGCCCGGGAGCGCACGATCTCGACGGCGCGCTCGCTCAGGGTGATCGGCGCCGACCCGCTCGGACCGCCCAGACACTTCTGCAGGCCCGCGGTGGCGGCATCCAGTCCCCAGTCGTCGGCGTCGAACTCGTTGCCGCCGAGGGAGGCGGTGGCGTCGGAGTAGAACAGCACCCCGTGCTTCGCGCAGATCGCGCCGATCTCGTCGAGCGGCTGGTTCATGGTCGTCGACGTGTCGCCCTGCACGAGCGCGAGCAGCGTCGGCTTGACGCGCACGACGGCCTCTTCGATCGCACCGGGCGTGAAGACCTGGCCCCACTCGGTCTCGATCGTGTGGACCTCGGCGAGGGCTCGTTCGGCGATCTCGGCGAGGAGGTGACCGAACCGTCCGAAGACGGGGACGAGCACGCGGTCGCCGGGGCGCACGAGCGAGACGATGGCCGCCTCGATGCCCGCGCGGCTCGTGCCGTCGATCAGCATCGTGGCGTCGTTGCGGGTGTTCCACACCGCGCGGTAGAGCTCCTGGGTCTCGGCCATCGTCTGCGTCATGAACGGGTCGTACTGACCGACGAGGGCGGCCGACATCGCGGTCAGCACGCTGGGGTAGGCCGAGATCGGACCCGGGCCCATCAGCAGGCGGGCGGGCGGGTCGATCGGTCCGGGGATGTGAACGGTCGGGTTCGTCATCGGTTGTCCCTCCGGGGGTCGAGGAGCGAGAAGAGGCGACGTGCGAGGCGCACGAGGGCGAGGTCGGTGCCGGCGCGGGAGACGAGACTCACGCCCACCGGCGCCTGTCCGAGCGGCGACGGCACGGTCAGCAGCGGCACCGAGATCGCCGGCAGGCCCGCGACGGCGGCCGGCGTGGTCATGCGCAGGGTGGCGCGTCGCAGGGTGTCGACCGCTTCGCCGTGAGCGGTGCGCGGCGGCGCGGCTCCCGGCGCGGTCGGCATCAGCAGCACCGCCTCCTCGACGAGAGCGCTCAACCGCTCGGCCCGGGGCACGAGCGCGGCGCGCGCCCAGGTCTCGTCGTCGGCCGTGACGTCGGCTGCGATGCGGAAGCGCTCGGCCACGGCGGCCCCGGTCGCGCCGGGGTGCTGCCTCAGCCACTCGCCGTTGTTGCGCCAGGCCTCAGCGGCCTGCACGGTGCGGAACGGGTCGAGGTAGTCGTCGAGGTCGCCGATCGCGGCATGCTCGGTACGGGCGGGTTCGCGGGATGCGGCGAGGCGCTCGAGCAGGGCCTCGAAAGCCGCGCGGGTCTCGGGCGCCGCGGCATCCACGATCTCGTCGGGCACGACGAAGCGCCACGGCAGATCGTGCGACGATTCGCCGAGCACGTTCTCGGTCGATTCCGACCCGTCGTAGCTCAGGCACCACTCGGCGACGCGCTGCAGCGTCTCGCCGTCGCGCGTGAGCCAGCCGACGGTGTCGAAGCTCTGCGCGAGGGGCAGCATGCCCTGCCGGGGCACCAGGTCGTGCGTCGTCCGCAGGCCCCACAGGCCTTGGTACGAGGCGGGAACCCGCACCGACCCCGCGGTGTCGGTCGCCAGGGCGATGTCGGCGTGCCCGGCGGCGACGGCGGAGGCCGGCCCGCTGGAGGATCCGCCCGGCAGCGCTCCCGGGAGCGCGGCGTTGGGCGGGGTGCCGTAGTGCGCGTTGTCGCCGGCGACCGAGTAGGCGAACTCGTCGGTGCGGGCGATGCCGCGCAGCGACGCGCCGCCGCGGAGCAGGTCGCTCACCGCCGGCGCCGTCGTCGTCTCGGCGCGCGCGGAGTCGAGGAATGCCGGGTTGCCCGCCCCGATCCGGTACCCCTTGACCGCGAACAGGTCTTTCACCGCGACGGTCAGCCCCGCCAGCGGGCCCTCCCAGGCTCCCTGATACAGCGGGTCGCCGACGGTGCGCCAGATCGATCGGTCGAACGCCTGCGGGCGCGGGGTCACGTGGGCCGCGGTGATGAGCCAGCGACCATCGATGCGCTGCCAGACCTGCGTCTGCAGGCCGCTCCCCCCGGCGGCGTACCGCGAGACCGACACGATGAGTGCGACGTCCGGTGCGAGCGGCCGGTACTCGATCGTCTCGATCATCCGGGCCGCGACCCCGCCGCGAGCGCCACGGAAGGCGCTGATCGTGTCGTGCCCGACGAGCAGCCCGGCGCCGTCGCCGCGCAGCGTCCCAGGACCGGGTGCGAAGGCGGCGTCGAGCGCGGCGAGGTCGTTCTCGACGATCGCGCGCTCGTAGTCGGTGAACGCCGCCGCCAGCTCGGCCGGGAGCACCTCGGTGGGCGGCGTCCCGGTGGGCGGCACTTCGGTGGGCCCGGTCACGAGGCGTCCTCTCCGGCGGCGACGAGCGCGTCCGTGCGCGAGAGGAGCCGCCCGCGCGGTGCCACGGGCGCCGCGTCCGAATCGGCTTCGAACACGACCTCGCCCCGCAGCCAGGTGCGGCGGACACGGCCGGTGAGGACACGGCCGTCGTAGGCGGAGATGGGGTTGCGGTGACGCAGCTCCTTCGCGTCGACGCGGAGGACGTCATCGGGCGCGAAGACGGCGAGGTGGGCGGGTGCGCCGGGCGCGATCCGGCCGAGACCCGCCAGTCCGGCGATCGCCGCCGGGCCCGTCGTGAACAGCGGCAGGATCGTCTCGAGCGGGATGCCGCGCTCCCGCGCCTCGGTCCACACCGCCGCGAGTCCGACCTGAAGCCCCGAGATGCCGCCCCACGCGAGGCCGAAGTCGCCGTCCCCCGCTCGCTTGAGGTCGACGGTGGAGGGTGAGTGGTCGCTCACGATCCCATCGATCGTGCCGTCGACGACGCCCTCCCACAGCAGGTCGCGGTTCGAGGCTTCGCGGATCGGCGGGCAGCACTTGAACTCCGAGGCGCCGTCGGGGATCTCCTCGGCGACGATGGTCAGGTAGTGCGGGCAGGTCTCGACGGTCAGGTCGACCCCCGCCGCACGAGCGGCGCGGATGGCCGGCAACGATCGCGCGTCGCTCAGGTGCAGGATGTGCGCCCGCGCCCCCGCCGCACGCGCGGCCTCGATCACGGCCTCGATCGCCGACGCCTCGCTCGAGGCCGGACGCGACGCGAGGAACGCGTCGTAGCCCCGGCCGAGCGCGCCGCCGGGTCCGAGCAGCTCGGGGTCTTCGGCGTGGACGATCAGCCGCGACCCCAGCGCGGCGATCTCGTCCATGGCGCGGCGCAGCTGCGCGCGGTCGAGGTGGCCGAACTCGTCGACGCCCGAGGGCGCGAGGAAGCACTTGAACCCGGAGACGCCCGCGTCGTGCAGCGGCCCCAGGTTCCCCAGGTTCTCCGGGACGGCGCCTCCCCAGAAAGCAACATCGATGCGGGCGGATGCCGCGGCGGCACGGCGCTTGATCTCGAGCGCATCGACGGTCGTGGTGGGCGGCAGCGAGTTCAACGGCATGTCGACGATCGTCGTGACCCCGCCCGCCGCCGCGGCACGGGTCGCCGAGCCGAAGCCCTCCCACTCCGTGCGCCCCGGCTCGTTGACGTGCACGTGCGAGTCGACCAGTCCCGGCAGCAGCACGGCATCGTCCGCGACGAGCGCCTCGGCGGCCCCGGCTACGGATGCGCCGAGAGGAAGGACGTCGGTGATGCGCCCGTCATCGACGACGACCGCCGCCGGGACGAAGCCGGACCCGTCGAAGACGCGACGGGCGCGCACGACGAAACGGGTCGGAGGGGATGCGGTCACGAGTACTCCCGGCTCAGGGTGGTGGGCGGCACCGCGAGCGATGCACAAGGACAAGTATCAAGCTATGACTTAACACCGTCCAGGGGGTTTCTCCCGTGTAACGCTCGTGTGACACCGTCGGGCCCAGCCGGATGCAGGGCGAACAGCCTCGACGCCGGCGTCTCAGGCCGAGACGGAGGCGCGCGGCGGCGGAGCGTATTCGTCCCGCTTGCTGGTGCCCACCCGCATCCGCACCATCGTGGCCGCGAGGCCGACCGCCGCGCCGACGCCGTCGACGACCGGGACGCCCACCCGCGCCGTGAGCGCATGGCACAGGTCGGTCATGCCCGCGCAGCCGAGGACGATCACGTCGGCGCCGGCGGCGACCTCGGTCGCTGCGAGATCGGCGATCCGTTCGAACGATTCCGACGCCGTGTCCTCGAGCTCGAGCACGGGGATGCCCGACCCCACGAGCGAGACGCAGGCGTCACCCATCCCGTAGCGCGCCAACAGGTCGCGCGCCCGGCCCAGGGTCCGGCTCAGGGTCGTGACGACGGCGAAGTGCCGACCCGACAGCGTCGCGACGTGCATGGCCGCCTCCGCGATGCCGATGACCGGCACGTCGACGAGCTCGCGGGCAGCGTCGAGACCGGGGTCTCCGAAGCAGGCGATGACGTACGCGTCGCTGCCGCCCGCGGCGAGGTCGGCCTCGATGAGCCGCACGATGGCGACCGCCGCGAAGGCCTCGTCGACGTGGCTCTCGATCGCCGCCGGCCCGGTCTCGGGGCACACGGCGGCGATCTCGACGCCGGGCCCGGCGACCTCCCGGGCGGCGGCGGCGATCTTCGCCGTCATCGCCCGGGAGGTGTTCGGGTTGATCAGCGTGATCCTCACGCGGCGGGCTCCCCCGCGCCGACGGCCGGCTCGGGCTGGGTCCCGTCCGAGATGCCCTCGGTCTCGCCCGCGAAGGTCGGCACCTGCGGGTCGCGCCGCTCGAAGAGGACGAAGGCGACGAAGCCCAGGGCGCACCCGATGAACCAGGTGAAGTTGCCGATCCACGAGATGTCGAACAGGCCGGCATCCGCGAAGGTCTTGGGCAGGATCGCGATGACGATCGTCGGGATGCCCGCCACGAGCAGCGTCTTGATCGCGTTGGGGTTGTAGCCGTTGCGGTACCAGTAGGCGCCCGTCTCCGACATCGTGAACATGTCGTCGGTCTTGATGCGCTGCTTGGCGGCGATGTAGTACCCGGCGACGAGCAGTCCGAACAGCGGCCCGATGAGCGCGGCCAGGATGCCGAGCGAGTAGTGGATGGCCGTGGCATCCGAGTACCAGTTCCAGGGCATGAGGAACACCGAGCCGACCGCCGCGATCATGCCTCCCATGCGCCACGAGATCTTGTGCGGGGCGACGTTGGAGAAGTCGAACGCCGGCGCGATGAAGTTCGCCACGATGTTGATTCCGACCGTGGCCGTGACGAAGGTGAGACCGCCCAGCAGGATGGCGAAGGGCGTGTCGATCGCCTCGACCGTGTGGATGGGGTCGAGGATCAGCTCGCCGAAGACCGGAAGAGTGGCCGCGGCGGTGAGGACGGTCAGGATCGAGAAGAACAGGAAGTTGACCGGCAGACCCCAGAAATTGCCCTTCTTGACCTCCCGGAAGGACCGGCCGTAGCGGGCGAAGTCGCCGAAGTTCAGCATGGGGCCGGCGAAGTAGGCCACGACGATGCCGACGGCCATCGCCATCAGCCCGACGGTTCCCCAGAAGTCGTGGGGCGCGGCCGCCGGGTCGGAGAGGTTGAGGTCGATGTTCTCCCAGCCGGCCTGGCTGACGAGGTAGATCGCGAGCACGATCATCACGACGTAGACGGCGGGTCCGGCGAAGTCGATGAAGCGGCGAATGACCTCCATGCCGTTCCAGAACAGCGCGACCTGCGCCACCCACAGGATCGCGAACGAGATCCACCCGAGGGCCGACAGACCCAGGAAGCTCACGTCGAGCAGCGCGGCGGACGCGGGGATGAACTTGAGGAAGACGATGTTGAGCGACTGGGCCGCGAGGAAGGTCTGCACGCCGTACCAGGCGATCGCGATGACCCCGCGGATGATCGCGGGGATGTTCGCACCGCGCACGCCGAAGATCGCGCGGTTGACGACCGGGTAGGGCACTCCCGTCTTCTGGCTGGGCTTGGCGACGAGGTTCGCGAACACCTGCACGATCACGATGCCGACGACGAGGGCGACGAGCACCTGCCAGGCGGCGATCCCGAGGGCGAAGAGCGACCCGGCCGTGACGTACCCGCCGACGGAGTGCACGTCCGACATCCAGAAGGCGAAGATGTTGTACCAGGTCCACTTCTGCTTGCGCAGCGGCGCCAGGTCGTCGTTCGCCAGCCGGGGATCGTAGCCCGGGACGTGCGCCGTGGTGTCGGTGGGGAGGATGTTCGGGGGTGCGGTCATGGCGTCGGAACCTTCCAGAAGGGATCTGGAAGTGAAGCTATGGGTTAACGTCTCCCCGCGGGTTTCGCCGATGTAACGACGATGTGAAGGTCGGAGCCGCTGCCGGTTCAGCCCGCGGTCGGCCCGCCCGTCGGACCCGAGGCGCCCACGACGGTGAGCCAGGTCGCGACCGCGACGCTCTCGGTGCGGTTGGCCACGCGGTGCGGACGGGATGCCGCGAACGACAGCGACTCGCCCGGTCCGAGCTCGACCTCGCCGTCGGCGAACTCGAAGGTGAGCGTGCCGGTCACGACGCGCCCGCTCTCGTAACCGGCGTGCACGAGGAGGCCCCCGTCGGCGCTCGAGCTCGCGCCCGGCGGGTAGGTCGACTCGAAATGCTCGACCCCGGCGATCGGGACGGGGGTGAGGCGGCGGTAGGTGACGCCCTCGCCGAGGTGTGCGGTGGTCTCGGTGCCCGCGCGAGCGATGAACACGCCGGGGACGGGTTCGTCGAGCTCACCCGGGGCCTCCGGATCGGGCACCGCGGCCACGGCATGGTCGTCGAAGATCACCGACACCGGAGCACCGAGCACGCCGACCAGCTCCACCAGCCGGTGGACCGAGGGCTGCATCGCCCCCGTCTCGATCTGCGAGAGGGCGCTCGCGGAGATGCCCATCTCCTGCGCCACCGATGCCAGTGAGCGTCCCGTCCGGGTGCGCAGAGCCCGGAGGCGGCGCCCGATCGAGACGGGCAGGTCGGTCTCGGCGCGCTGCGGGTCCACGGCACGATGATATGTAACGCGGCAGAAACGCGGCGTCAGTACGGTGACGCGCATGCATCTCGACGAGTTCCACGCCCTGAGCGCGGACGAGGCCCGGCGCGTCGTCGCCGTCTGGGCTCCCATCCCGCACTGGGTCGACACCCTGGTCGCGGGCCGCCCGTATCGCGATGTGGCAGACCTCGTCGCCGCGGCCCGGGAGGCCGCGACCGGCTGGGACGCCACCGACCTCGACACCGCGCTCGCGCATCATCCCCGCATCGGCGCACGCGTCGACGAGCCCGGCGCGGAGGGCGACGCGTCGCGATCCGAGCAGGGCGCCATGCGGTCCGCATCCGCCGACGACGCCGCCGCCATCGCCGCCGGCAACCAGCGGTACGAGGATCGGTTCGACCGGGTGTTCCTCATCCGGGCGGCGGGCCGCACTCCGGGTGAGATGCGTGCCGAGCTCGAGCGTCGCCTCGGCAACGACGACCGCACCGAGACCGCCGAGGCGCTCGGCCAGCTCGCCGAGATCGCCCTGCTGCGCCTCGCACAGACCGTCACCGAGGAGGGATCCGCGTGACCCACCTCACGACCCACGTCCTGGATGCCGCTGCCGGCGCGCCCGCGTCGGACGTGCCGGTCGACCTCGTCGACGACCGCGGCGTCGTCGTGGCGACCGGGGTCACCGACGCGGACGGCCGGCTCTCCCTCGGACCCGACCGCCTCGAACCCGGCACCTACGCGCTGACGTTCGGCACGGGCGAGCACTTCGCGCGCACCGGCACCCCGACGTTCTATCCGCGAGTGACCGTCTCCTTCTCGGTCGTCGACGACACGCATCTGCACGTGCCGCTACTGCTGAGCCCGTTCGGATACTCCACCTATCGCGGCAGCTGACCGGACGGGCCGAGCACGGCTTTAAGCAGTGGCTTAACAAAGTCGTTACACGGCCTTCACCTCGCGAGCGATCGAGAACCGTTGAATGACGACAGTCCCCCGCACCGTCGCCCTCTTCCGATCGGAACCTTCATGCGCGCTCGTTCGCCCCGCGTCGCCCTCGTGGCCGTCGCATCCCTCGCCGCCCTCGTCCTCACCGGCTGCAGCTCCGGCGGCGCCGACGCCGCGGGAGGCGACGAAGTCGAGACCGTCAAGATCGGCACGCTGCGCGGCCAGCCGCACTTCTACCAGCCGTTCCTCTACGCCGATCACGCCGTCGACGGCGTCGAGTTCGAGGTCGTCACGCTCGACACCACTCCCGCCCTCTCCGATGCCCTCGTGTCGGGAAGCATCGACTTCGCGATCACCGGCGTCACCCCGACCATCTCCTCGATCTCGCAGGACCGCGACCTGAGGATCGTCGCGAGCGCCGCGGACGGCGGCTCGGGCTTCATCGGCAACGGCGAGACCTCGCTCGCCGAGCTCGAGGGCTCGCAGATCGGCATCGTCCAGGGCTCCGCCCAGGAGGTCGCGCTGCGGCTGCTCATCGAGGACGCCGGCATGACCCCCGAAGACTTCGAGCTGACGCCGATCCCGGTCCCCGAGATGGCATCGGCCTTCGCGAGCGGTGACATCGCCGCCTTCATGGGCGTCGAGATCGGCGTCTCGATCGCGAAGGCGAACGGCGGCACGGAGGTGGTCGATCCGTACTCCACCGCGATCGGGCGCGTGAACATCGGCCTCGTCACGACCGGCGAGCTGATCGAGGAGAACCCCGAGCTGGTGCAGCGCGTCGTCGACACCCACGCGGCCACGACCGCCTACATGGCCGACAACATCGAGGAGTGGCTGCCCGGCATGGTCGAGGAGTTCGGCGGCGACGAGGAGGTCTTCACCTCGGCGCTCGAGAACTTCTGGCTGCGGTCGGACCTGTCGGAGGAGTACGTGGGCCAGCTCGAGGCCCTCGCCGAGGCCATGACCTCGATCGGCCTCATCACCTCGACGCCCACCGCCGACGACATCGTCGACACGACCTTCGCCGACTGACCCGCGGGGAGACGCGCCATGACCGACACCGCCACGTCCGGCCGCTCCGGGGACGCATCCGGCGCCACCGGAGCGCCCGAGGGCGCGCCCGTGCGGCGCCGCCCGCCCGCGCGGCGACCCAACCAGCGGGCGGCGCTCTACCGGTTCCTCCTCGGGCTTCCGGTGCCGTTCCTGTTCCTCGTCCTCTGGCAGGTCGGCCGCGACCAGGAGTGGGAGATCCCGTTCGTCGGCATCCGGATGGCGTTCCTGCCGACGCCGGCCGAGGTCGTGACGTCGCTGTGGGACTACGGCTTCGGCGGCGTGAACGACGACGCCTTCTCGACGGACCTCTGGGTCGACCTGGGGACCTCGGCGTTGCGCGTGCTCGTCGGCTTCGGGATCGCTGCGGCCATCGCGATCCCTCTCGGCATCGTGATGGGCCGCTCGTACACGATGGACGGCTTGTTCGACCCGTTCATCAACCTCTTCCGTCCGATTCCGGCGACCGCCTGGGTGCCGCTGGTCGGGTTGCTCATCGGCTGGGGCGACCAGGCGACGATCTTCCTCATCGCGCTCTCGGCCTTCTTCCCGATCGTCCTCGGCGCCATCAGCGGTGCGAAGGAGGTGCCGCAGCGCCTGGTCGAGGCCGGCCGGATGCTCGGCGCGCGGCGCGGCGAGATCCTGACCCAGGTGGTCGTGCCCGCCTCGGCTCCCGCCATCATGAACGGCCTGCGCGTCGGTCTCGGCATCGCCTGGGTCGTTCTCGTGCTCGGGGAGTCGGTGGGCGTGAACGTGGGCCTCGGGTCGGCCATCATCCTGGCCCGCGACGTCGTCCGCACCGACATGGTCGTGGTGGGCATGGTGACCATCGGCGCCGCCGGCTTCCTCTCCGACCGCATCCTCGTCTGGGTCTTCCGCCTCGCGACGCGCGGCCGGCCCCTCATCAAGTGACTGGAGCGACGATGACCGACATCACCTCCCCCGCAGCGGACGCCGCTGCCGCAGACGCTTCGGCCGCCGTCGAGATCGTCGATCTCGGCAAGAGGTACGGGCCCGAGTGGGCCGGAACCCAGGCGGTCGCCGGCGTCGACCTGAGCATCGCCTCGGGCGAGTTCGTCGCGATCGTCGGCGCGTCCGGCTGCGGCAAGAGCACGGTGCTGCGCATCCTCGCCGGGTTCGAGGACGCCAGCAGCGGATCCGTCACCGTCGGGGGCGCGCCCGTGACCCAACCCGGCCCCGACCGGGGAGTGGTGTTCCAGGACTACGGGCTGTTCCCGTGGCTCACCGTCCGCGAGAACATCGCCTACGGCCCGCGGCGCCGCCGCCTGCCGCGCGCGCGGGTGAACGAGCTCGTCGACCGGTTCATCGGCGCGGTCGGGCTCACCCGCTTCGCGGCGAAGTACCCGGGACAGCTCTCGGGCGGGATGCAGCAGCGCGTCGCGATCGCCCGCGTGCTGGCGAACGAACCCCGGGTCCTGCTCATGGACGAGCCCTTCGGCGCGCTCGACGCGCTGACCCGCTCCGACTTGCAGGCCGAGCTCAAACGCATCCACCTCGAGACGCGGACGACGGTGGTGTTCATCACGCACTCGATCGAAGAAGCGGTCTTCCTCGCCGACCGGGTCGTGGTCATGACCGGCGGCGCATCGCACGGCGTCCCCGGCCACATCAGCCGCATCGTCGAGATCGACCTGCCCGGACAGCGCGACACCCTCTCTCCGGCCTTCACCGAGTACAAGCGTGTGATCTCCGACCTCGTCCACGAGCAGGTGACGGCTGCGTGAGGGTCATCGTGATCGGCGCCGGCATCGGCGGGACCAGTGCCGCGATCGCTCTGCAACGGCTCGGGCACGACGTCGTCGTCTACGACCGGATGCGGGAGAACCGCCCCGTCGGCGCCGCGCTGTCGCTGTGGTCGAACGGCGTCAAGGTGCTGAACTGGCTCGGGCTGGGCCCCGAGGTGGCGGCGCTGGGCGGCGCGCTCGATCACATGGCGTACCGCGACGGCATCACGGGCGAGGAGCTGTGCCGGTTCTCCCTCGCCCCGGTCGAGCAGCAGACCGGCCAGCGCGCGTACCCCGTCGCCCGGGCCGACCTGCAGAGCCTGCTCATGGACCGTTTCGGCGCCGACCGGATCCGGCTGGGCATACAGCTCGTCGGGATCTCGGACGACGGCGAGACCGTCACCGCGACCTTCGCCGACGGCACGACCGACACCGCCGACATGCTGATCGGCGCCGACGGCGCCCGGTCGTTCACCCGCGACTACATCACCGGCGCCGAGGCGCCCCGGATCGAGCGGACGTACGCGGGATACACGAACTACAACGGGCTGGTGACCGCAGACGCGCGCATCGGGCCGGACGACCAGTGGACGACCTACGTGGCCGAGGGCAAGCGGGCGGCGGTCATGCCGATCGCGGACGGGCGGTTCTATTTCTGGTTCGACGTCCCCCGCCCCGCCGGGGATGGGGGCGACCCCCTCGCCGAGCTGCGGGAGGCATTCGATCACTGGGCCCCGGGCACCCGGGCGTTGCTCGAGGCGATCGAGCGCGAGGGGTCGCTGAACCGCGTCGAGATCTGGGACATCGACCCCTTCGACACCTGGACCCGCGGGCGCGTCGCGATCCTCGGCGACGCGGCGCACAACACCACGCCCGACATCGGTCAGGGCGCGTGCTCGGCCCTCGAAGACGCCTTCGCGCTCGCGATCGCGGTCGCGACCGACACCGTGTCGATCGAAGACACACTGCGGCGGTATGCCGCCTCGCGCGTCGAACGGGCCGGAGACCTCGTGCTGCGGGCTCGCGCCCGGGCCGTCGAGACCCACGGATTCGACCCGCAGGTGACCGAGGCCTGGTACCGCAGCCTCCGCGGCACGGACGGCGCCGGCATCATCCGCGGCATCGTGGGCAACATCGCGGGCAGCCCGATCAACCTCGGCGCGGGCGTGCTCTGAGGGGCGCCGACGCGGATCGGCGGACGCGGATCAGACGCGGAAGATGGTGTGCACCGGACCGCAGACGTCCTGTCCGCCCAGGTCGGTGAGCTCCATCAGCACGGCGGTCCCGACCGTGCGGTGACCCAGCCCCTCGAGCAGCCGCTGAGCCGCGCGCAGCGTGCCGCCCGTGGCGAGCACGTCGTCGACGAGCAGCACACGGGTGCCGCGCGGCAGGTCGTCGGCCATCTCGATCGTGGCCTGACCGTACTCGAGGTCGTACGAGACGGATGCCGCGGGACGCGGAAGCTTGCCGGCCTTGCGGATCGGCACCATGCCGACGCCGCTCGCGGCGGCGACGGCGCCCGCGATGAGGAAGCCTCTCGCCTCGACACCGGCGACGACGTCGAACTCGCGGGCGAAGGGCGCGATGATCGCGTCGATGACGGTGCGCAGCGCGGTCGCGTCGGCGAGCAGCGGCGAGATGTCGCGGAAGAGGATGCCCGGTTCGGGGAAGTCCGGGATGAGCGCGATGAGCGACTCGGCGTGCTCGAGAGGATCGGAGGTCACCGAACAACACTAGGCCCCCGTCGCCGAGCCGGCGGCGGCGGGGCTCGCACTGCAAGCGCTTGCACTAGAGTGAGCGCCATGACCTCCTCCACCGTGGACACGGCGACATCCACCCTCGCGGCGATCGGGACCTCCCGGCCCGGCGCCGAGTGGTGGCGAACCGCCGTCATCTATCAGATCTATCCCCGCTCGTTCGCCGACGCATCGGGTGACGGCATCGGAGACCTCGCCGGCATCACCTCCCGCCTGCGCGACCTCGCCGACCTCGGTGTTGACGCCGTGTGGCTGAGCCCCTTCTTCCGGTCACCGCAGAAGGACGCCGGCTACGACGTCGCGGACTACTGCGACGTCGACCCACTGTTCGGCACCCTCGCCGACTTCGACACGATGCTCGACGAGGCGCACGCCCGCGGCATCCGCGTCATCGTCGACCTCGTGCCGAACCACTCGTCCGATCAGCACGCGTGGTTCCAGCGGGCGCTGACTGCTGAGCCCGGCAGTGCCGAGCGCGCTCGCTACATCTTCCGCGACGGCAAGGGCGAGAACGGCGACGAGGCGCCCAACAACTGGGAGTCGGTCTTCGGCGGCCCGGCCTGGACGCGCACGACGAACGCCGACGGTTCACCCGGCCAGTGGTACCTGCACCTGTTCGACTCGACGCAGCCCGACTTCGACTGGGCCAACCCCGAGGTGGGCGACGAGTTCGAGCGCATCCTGCGATTCTGGCTCGACCGCGGCGTCGACGGATTCCGCGTCGATGTCGCCCACGGGCTCGTGAAGTCCGACGGTCTCCCCGACTTCGTGCCGGCCGAGGACGCCGGGTCGATGGGCGGCGACAGTGTGGACGTTCCCTATTGGGGCCAGGAGGGCGTGCACGACATCTACCGCCGCTGGAACCGCATCCTCGCCGAGTACGAGGGCGATCGCGCGCTGTGCGCGGAGGCCTGGCTGCCCACCGTCGACGACACGGCGCTGTGGGTCCGCCAGGACGAGATGCACCAGGCGTTCAACTTCCCCTACCTGCAGACCGAGTGGGACGCCGACCACCTCACCGAGGTGATCTCGGAGTCGCTGCGGGCCTTCCCCGCCGTCGGTGCGCCCGCCACCTGGGTGCTGTCGAACCACGACGTCGTTCGCCACGCCTCACGCCTGGCGCTGACGGCGGAGAACCCGCAGGGTTACGGGCTCGGACCCGACTCCCCCGGCCAGCCGGACGCCGTCGTGGGCCTCGCCCGCGCCCGGGCCGCGACGACCCTGATGCTGGCGCTGCCCGGGTCGGCGTACCTCTACCAGGGCGAGGAGCTCGGTCTTCCCGAGGTCGTGCACCTGCCCGACGACGCACGACAGGACCCGACCTGGTTCCTCACCGGCGGCGAGCGCTACGGCCGCGACGGATGCCGTGTGCCGATCCCGTGGCAGGCCGACGCGCCCGCCTACGGCTTCAGCCCGACCGGAGCCTCGTGGCTGCCGCAGCCCGAGGAGTGGAACGTCCTCGCGCGCTCGGTCCAGGAGGGCGACCAGGCCTCGACGCTGACGCTGTACCGCGAGCTGCTCGCGGCGCGGCGCCGTCACGACCTCGGCGCCGGTTCGCTCGAGTGGGTCGACCTGCAGCTGGGCGACGACGTCGTGGCGTTCCGCAACGGCGACGTCCTGGTCGTCGCCAACACCGGCACGAGTGCGGTCGCGCTGCCCGCCGGTGAGATCCTGGTCTCGAGCGTCGCCGACCTCGGCGACGGAGCCCGACTGCCCGTCGACGCGGCGGTCTGGATCCGCGCGAACTGACGAGAGGGGCGGGGGATGGTCGGCATCGACGACGTCGCGCGACGCGCGGAGGTCTCGACGGCGACCGTCTCCCGCACCCTCAGCGGCCGGGGTCCGGTGTCGCCCACGACGCGCGAGCGCGTGCTGCGGGCGGCATCCGACCTCGGCTACGTCGTCTCGTCGGCGGCGTCGAGCCTGGCCTCGGGACGCACCCGCAACATCGGGGTGCTCGTGCCGATGCTCGACCGCTGGTTCTTCTCACGCGTGCTCACCGGCATCGCGGCGACGCTCCAGCGCGACGATTACGACGTCGCGCTCTACGCGCTCACCGCCGAGGCCGACGAGCGCAGCCGGGTGTTCGCGACCTCGCTGCGGCGTCAGCGCGTCGACGGGGTCATCGTCGTCTCGATGGCCCTCGCCCACGACGAGATCGCACAGCTCGGCGACCTCGGCCTGCCGGTCATCGCCATGGGCGGGCAGCTGGCCGGCCTGCGATCCCTCACCGTCGACGAGATCGAGGTGGCCCGCACCGCGACCGAGCACCTCCTCGGCCTCGGTCATCGCGACATCGCCCACATCGGACTGCGCCCGCAGTTCGAGGGAGACTTCCACATCCCCTCGCAGCGCCGCCGCGGCTTCGAAGCGGCCCTCGCCGACGCCGGTCTCGCGCCGCGCGGCGACCGGTTCGCCGCGGCCGACTTCACGATGGCGGGAGGTCACGAGGCGGCGACCCGGCTGCTCGAGGACCCGGATGAACGGCCCACCGCGATCTTCGCCGCATCGGACGAGATGGCCATCGGCGCGATGCTCGCGGCCCGCGAGCTCGGGCTGCGCGTGCCCGAGGACGTGTCGATCGTCGGGGTCGACGGCCACGACCTCGGGGCGTTCTTCGGGCTCACCACGGTCGACCAGTTCCCGGGCAGGCAGGGCGAGCGTGTGGCCGCAGCCATGATCGCGGCGCTGCGCGGTGCGGCATCCGAACCGCCGGTCGACCTCGACTTCGCGCTCGTCGAACGGTCGAGCACCGCGCCTCCCGCTGCGGGATGACCATCACTCCGCGGCGTCGCCCGGGGCGACCGCTCTCGCGGCATCGTCATCGGCGGTGAGCCAGGCCGGAAGCAGCTCGATGATGGCCTTCGCGGTGACCTCGGCGTCGGGCTCGGCGTCGGCGACGACCCAGCCCTGCAGGATGCCGATGATCCCGCCGGCGAGGAAGTTGCTCGCCGCGCCGATGAACTCCGCGGTCGCGTCGGGCCGCTCGGCCCGGATGCTCTGGCCGAGACCGACGGCCGCATCCTCGATCAGACGCTCGCGCAGGCGCTCGGTCGCCGGCGCCGACAGCGCGTAGACGAAGAACTCCCGTCGGAGCCGGAGAGCGCGCAGGAGCTCGGCGATGCCCGTCTCGGTGATCAGTCTGCGACCCATCGAGCGCTCCGACCTGCGCGCAACGTCGCGCCTTCCGATGTCGTCGAAGATGCCGTCCACGACCCGCACGACGATGTCGCCGATGTCGGCGAAGTGCGTGTAGAACGTGCTGCGCCCGACGCCCGCGGCAGCGCACACCGCCGAGACCGACACATCCTGCTCGGAGCTCAGCAGATCGCCGAGCGCGTCCGTCAGTCGCTCGCGCGTGCGGGCAGCCCGGTGATCCGCCGTGGCGCCGAGACCGCGACGCCGCGCCTCCTGATCGGTGACGTCCATGCCCTCATCCTGCCCGGTCCTCCGATAGACATGTGTCTATCGGAGGGCTAGCGTGAGGTCGGCCTCCTCGGACCCGCGGGTGCGTGAGGTCTCCAGCTATCAGCCCGAGAACACAGGAGTTCACATGAAGGCATCAGTTGTCCGCGAATTCGGCGGCGGCTTCCACACCGAGGACGTCACGCTGGCCCAACCGATCGGCCGCGAGGTCCTCGTCGAGGTCAGGGCTTCCGGTCTCTGTCATTCCGACGAGCTGGCGGCGAACACCAACCTCGGCTACGCCGTCCCCGCCGTCTTCGGACACGAGGTCGCCGGGGTCGTCACAGCCGTCGGCGATCAGGTCCGCGATGTCGCCGTCGGGGATCACGTCGTCGGGTGCCTCGTGCAGTTCTGCGGGGCGTGCACGAACTGCCTGACCGGAAAGGTCGGGCTGTGCGAGAACCCCGACGCCACCGTCCGCCCCGGACGCATCCACGACGCCCACGGCGCCGAGCTCAACCAGGGCATGGGCCTCGGCGGCTTCGCCGAGTTCGCCCTCATCCACGAAAACCAGCTCGCCGTCGTCCCGGACGCGATCCCCTTCCCACAGGCTGCGCTCCTCGGGTGCGGTGTCGTCACGGGCGCCGGCGCGGTGATGAACACCGCCGATGTCCGACCGGGCCAGACCGTCGCGATCATCGGCAGCGGTGGTGTCGGCACGAACGCCATCAGCGGCGCCGTCGTCGCGGGTGCGTCGAAGATCATCGCGATCGACCTCACCGACGAGAAGCTCGAGAACGCCCGGCTCTTCGGTGCCACCCACACCGTGAACTCGAGGACGACCGATCCGGTTGTCGCGGTGAAGGAGATCACCGGTGGCCGCGGGGCCGACTACGTCTTCGACTTCGTCGGAGCCCCCGGCGTGACGCGATCGGGCTTCGACATGCTCGCCCAGGGCGGCGGCCTGTATCTCGTCGGCGTCCTCGACCCCGCCAACCACATCGACATCTCCTCCTTCGAACTCCTCGGCGGCCGCAAGCGCATCGAAGGCGTGTACATGGGCTCGACGAACCCGAAGCGCGACATCCCGATGATCGCCGAGCTGTACCTCCAAGGGCGGTACCGGCTGGACGAGCTCGTGTCGAAGACCATCTCGATCGACGAGGTCGAGGAAGGGTACGCATCGCTGCGCGATCCCAGGATCAACCGCGTCGTGATCACCTCGTTCGGCCGCGACTGAGGTCCCCCGGACCGGAGCAGAGCGGCGCCTGCGGGTGGGGGCCCGGGGTCGTTCCCGGAGCCCCGACGGACGCAGGCGCCGTGCAGGCGCCCTCCCGTAGGCTCGGGACATGGCCTTGGACCTCGACGCGCTCTACACCGACCTGCACCGTCACCCGGAACTGTCGTTCCAGGAGACGCGGACGGCAGCCGTGATCGCAGCCCGGCTCAGCGAGCTCGGCCTCGAGTACGAGGAGGGCATCGGCCGCACCGGTGTCGCGACTGCGATTCGCAACGGCGACGGCCCCGTCGTGTGGCTGCGCGCCGACATGGACGGCCTCCCCGTTCCCGAGCAGACCGGCCTCGAGTACGCCTCGACCGCGCGTGGGATCGACCCGGCAGGCACCGACGTTCCGGTGATGCACGCCTGCGGTCACGACATGCACGTCACGGCGCTGCTCGGCGCCCTCGAGCGTCTCATCGCGACGCGCGAGGAGTGGTCGGGGACGATCGTCGCCGTCTTCCAGCCCGCCGAGGAGTACGGCGCCGGCTCGCAGGCCATGATCGCCGACGGCGTGCTCGACCGGTTCCCCCGGCCCGACATCGTGCTCGGCCAGCACGTCACGCCCCTGCCGGCCGGTGTCATCGGCGTCCGGCCCGGTACGCAGATGGCCGCATCCGACGGTCTGAGCGTCGTGCTGCACGGCCGCGGCGGTCACGGATCGCGTCCTCACTCCACGATCGACCCCGTCGTCATGGCCGCCGCCACCGTCATGCGCCTGCAGACGGTCGTCTCGCGCGAGGTCGACCCGCGCGATGTGGCCGTCGTGACGGTCGGATCGATCCATGCCGGGCTGAAGAACAACATCATCCCGGCCGAGGCGAAGCTCGAGCTCAGCCTGCGCTATCCCGACGACGCCGCACGCGAGCGCGTGATGGCGAAGGTGGAGCGGATCGTGCGCGCCGAAGCCGCGGCGTCGGGCGCTGAGACCGAGCCCACGATCACCGTCGACCACACCCTGCCCCCCACCATCAACGACCACACCGCGACCGCGCGCCTGACCAGCGCGTTCGTGCGCGAGTTCGGCGAGGGCAGCGTCGTCGACCCCGGCATGTTCACCGGCAGCGAGGACGTCTCGTGGTTCGCCCGCGAGGCCGGCGTGCCGCTGGTGTTCTGGTTCTGGGGCGGCGTCGACCCGCAGAAGTTCGCGGATGCCGTCGCGGCGGGCACCGTCGAGCGCGACATCCCCACCAACCACTCCCCGTTCTTCGCGCCCGTGATGCACCCGACGATCGAGCGCGGCGTCGAGAACCTCGTCGTGGCAGCCAAGGAGTTCCTCGCATGAGCGACCCCAACGACCCTTTCGCCGATTTCGAGCCGTACGAGCCGCCGGCCAAGCCCGACCGCGCCAAGCGCGAGAAGGCGCCGCGCGAGCCGAAGGCGCCGCGCGAGCCCCGTGAGCCGCGCCCGCCGCGCGAGCCTCGTGCCAAGAAGCCCCGCATGAGCCGCGAGCCCGGACCCAAGCGCGAGAAGGCGCCGCGTACGGCCCCGGTCATGGCGGGCTGGGCCGACGAGCGACCCGAACCTCGGCCCCAGCGCGACGCCCGCGGCGGTGACGACGGCGGCGACCGTCGGACCCTCGTCATCCTGTCGAGCATCGCGGGCCTGCTGGTGGTGGCGGTCGTCGTGGTGTTCGTGATCTACCTCATGCAGCAGGCGCAGCAGCAGGAGCCCGCGGCGGAGCCCGTGCCGACGGCACCGGCGACGCAGTCGATCCCGCAGCAGTCCGGCGCGCCGCAGCCGTCCGCGAGCCCGAGCGCTCCGGCCGCGACGGCGGGGGTCGCGGTGACCGCGGACGGGTTCACGATCACCGACGCGAGCGGCTCGACCACGTTCACCCACGCATGGGCGGATGACGCGGCGCCGGCCGTCGCGGCGCTGACCGAGCTTCTCGGCGCGCCCCCGACCGAGGACTTCCAGAACGGCGACGCCGAGAACTACGCCTACGACATCTACGTGTGGGAGGGCTTCCGGCTCTACGACGTGTTCCTCAGCGAGGGCAACCGTCCGCGCGCCGAGGTTCCGGCACCGACCTTCATCTCGTACGACTCCGACATCGACGTGCCCGTGACCGACGACTTCGGCGTGGGGCTCGACATGTCGGCCGACGAGATCGCCGCTCTCGGTCCCGACTCCGGTCAGGGCGGGACGTTCGTGTTCGGCTCCGACCGCAACACGTTCTACCAGGACGGTCAGCGCCGCTTCGGCGCCGCCGTCACCGTCGAGGGCAGCAAGGTCACCGTGACGTACACCTTCCGCGCCGGTCGCTGAGTCGGCCGCCCGACGCGCCTCCTCGCGCGGCGCCGTCGCCGTGCCGCGATGCAAGGGATCGTCACGGACACGCCGCGGCGCGGCATCCGCTCTCGGCGCGTCGTGATCGATTCGTTGCATCCGCGCACGGGACAGGACGACACAGCCCGGCGCGGCGAGATTGCGCAGGATGCTGCGCCAGGCGTAATGTCGCCCGCCGTGACCACTGACAGTCGCGAACCGGGCGAGGAATCCACGCCCATCGCGAAGCGCATCCTCATCGGCGACCCGCTCGACTCCGAGAAGCTCGACGACCAGCTCCTGCCCAAGCGGCGAGCACTGCCGATCTTCGCCTCGGACGCCCTGTCATCGGTGGCCTACGCACCGCAGGAACTGCTGATGATCCTGGCGATCGGCGGCACCGCGATGCTCGCGTTCAGCCCGTGGGTGGCGCTGGCGGTCGTCGCGCTGCTCGTGGTCGTGGTGCTCAGCTATCGCCAGCTCATCAAGGCGTACCCGTCGGGCGGCGGCGACTACGAGGTCGCCCGTACGAACCTCGGCGAGAAGGCCGGTGTCGTCGTGGCGGCGGCACTGCTGGTCGACTACATCCTGACCGTCGCCGTCTCGGTGGCATCCGGTGTCGACAACATTATCTCGGCGCTGCCCGGTCTCGCCCCATTGCGGGTCGAACTGGCGGTCGGGTTCGTCGTGCTGATCATCGTCGTGAACCTCCGCGGGGTGCGGGAGGCGTCGTCGGCGTTCGCCGTGCCGACCTACATCTTCATCGGCTCGGTCGCGGTCATGATCGTCACAGGACTCGTCCGCGTCGCGGCCGGCGATGCCCCGGTCGCCTCGAGCGCGCAGTACGCGATGGAGGCCGAGAGCCTCAGCCAGGTCGCGCTCATCCTGCTGGTCCTCCGTGCGTTCTCGAGCGGATGCTCGGCGCTCACCGGGGTCGAGGCCGTATCGAACGGCGTCCCCGCCTTCCGCGCCCCGAAGATCGCCAACGCGCAGACGACCCTCGTCATGATGGGCACCATCGCCATCCTGCTGTTCTCGGGTCTCACGGCACTGGGACTGATCGCCGGCGTCCACTACGCCGAAGACCCGTGTGCTCTGGTCGGCTTCGACTGCGTCAACCAACCTCAGCCGAGCCTCATGGCGCAGATCGCTGCGGCCACCTTCGGTATGGGCTCGATCCCGTTCTTCATCATCCAGGCGGCGACCGCGTGCGTGCTGCTGCTGGCCGCGAACACCGCGTTCAACGGGTTCCCCCTGCTCGGCGCGGTACTGGCCCGCGACGGCTACGCCCCGAAGTCGCTCAACACCCGCGGCGACCGGCTCGTCTTCTCGAACGGCATGATCATCCTGGGCCTGGCGGCGATCCTCGTCCTGGTCGTGTTCCAGGCCGACCTCACGACGCTCATCCAGCTCTACATCATCGGCGTGTTCGTATCGTTCTCGCTCGGCCAGGTCGGGATGGTCAAGCACTGGCGCCGCGAGCTGCGGCTGCTGCATCCGTCGGCCACCGCCGACCGGGCAGAGGCGCGCCGCGGTCTCGTGATGAACGGCATCGGCGCGACCTTCACCGTCGCGGTGCTCCTCATCGTCACGGTGACGAAGTTCACCCACGGCGCGTGGCTGGTGTTCATCGCGATCCCGATCCTCGCGTTCCTCATGGTCGGTGTCAGCCGCTACTACCGCGACGTCGAGCACGAGATCGCGATGGATGACGACGTGCACTTCGGGTCATCGGGCGATGTGGCTCTGGTGCTCGTCAGCCGCCTGCAGAAGCCGGTCGCGAAGGCGATCGACTACGCCCTGTCGGCCAAGCATGACAAGACCATCGCCGTGCACGTGGCGGTGTCGAAGGAGTCGGCGCAGGAAGTGCAGACCGATTGGGAAGTGCACGGGATGCCGATCCCGCTCGTCATCATCGAGTCGCCGTACCGGCAGTACGCAGCTCCCCTGGCCGCGTTCATCCGCAAGTACCGCGAGAAGCACGGCTCGTCGGTCGTGACGGTCTACCTGCCGCAGTACATCGTCGGCCACTGGTGGGAGACGTTCCTCCACAACCGCCGCGCGCGCCGCATCGCGCAGCAGCTGATGATGGTCCACGGCGTCCAGATCACGCTCGTGCCGTGGCTGCTCGACTCGTCGGAGATCGTCTACGGTCGGCGATCCCGCCCCCTGCCGGGCGATGACCGCGCCGGCCGCGCCTCGGCCACCTACGGGCTGGTGGCCCACACCGAGTCGCCCGACGAGCGCTGATCCGGCCGGGTCGCGCGCCGGGCTGACGCGAGAACGTACCCTCGCCACGAGAACGCACCCGCCACGGTGCCCTCTCGCGCGAACGGTCCGCGCTCGCGCGCGAGGCGAACGGGGCCGGTCAGGTGCCGAGGAGGAGGCGCTCGCGGTGTGCGAGCAGAGCGGCGGTGCGGGCGGCCACGGCATCCGCTCGTTTGGCGAGATAGTCGCCGAGGCCATCGAGACGCAGATCGAGGTCGGATGCCGCGGCCTGGGCGTCGGCGATGCGCTGACGCACCATGAAGTCCGAGATCACGTTGTCGAACAGCACGTCGAAGACGGCGAGCGACTCCGAGATCTGCACACCCGCGACGGGCGGCGCGTCGATGTCGGCGAGCTCGGTGGCGAGAGTCTCCAGCGCCCGGTTCACGACCGTGAAGGCGCGGGCGGACCGTCCGATGCGGTCGTGCTTCATCCAGTCGGCGACCATGCCACCGCCGAAGAAGGTGTCGTAGGTCGACCAGCCTCCCGCGGAGTCGAGGGCCTGCTGCGCAGCGCCGAGAACCTCCCGCGCCCGCTCGAGCGCCGACCGCGCCTCGGCGATCTCCCGTGCCTCGGCGCTGAGCACGCCGGCCTCGGAGTCGAGCCGCGTGAGCTCGGCCGCGGCATCCGGATCGGCGGCCCGCAGTTCGTGCTCGCGTCGAGTGAGGGCGGCCGCGTAGGCGGCATCCACGTCGCCGAGCGCGGCGATCTCGTCATCGATCCGTGCCAGGTCGGCCCGGGCGTGCGCGAGCCGCTCGCTCGCGCCGTCGACGGCATGCTCGGCGGCCTGCTGCTCCGCGCGTTCGACGGCGAGCTTGTCGTCGATGTCGCCGCGGAGGAGACCCCATACCTGTGCCGGCGAGAAGCGCTCGAGGCGACGGACGTCGGCGGTCTCGACCCGCAGCTTCTGCTGCAGATCGGCGAGGTCGCGCTCGCGCTGCGCCACGAGGCGGCGCGCGGCGTCGGCGTGCGCGGTCAGCTGGTCGCGCCGCGCGCGGTCACGCGCCGCATCGTGCAGTTCACCGGAAGTCGTGTCACTCATACACCTCATCGTGCCAGCGCGCCGCGCTCGTCCGCAGCGAGCGCGTACCGTCTCGGCGAGCGCGTACCCCGCACGGTGCGTTCTGGTGACGGCGGTATGTCCTCGCCGCCCAGCCCGGGCGGCCCGAGCCGGCCGCGGCGGGCGGGCGTAGCCTAGAGGGGTGAGTGCTCCCGCCGTTCCCGCCGCTTCGCCGCGCGTCAGCCCGCTCGACGCGGTGAGCCTGCGCGCCGACTTCCCGATCCTCTCGGAGCAGGTCAACGGGCACCGGCTCGTCTATCTCGACTCCGCTGCGACGAGCCAGAAGCCCACCGCCGTGCTCGACGCCGAGCGGGACTTCCTCACGCACGCGAACTCGGCCGTCCATCGCGGCGCCCACACCCTCGCGGCCGAGGCGACCGACCTGTTCGAGGACTCCCGTGCCGCCGTCGCCGGCTTCGTCGGGGCTCAGCCCGAGCAGCTCGTCTGGACCAGCGGCGCGACGGCGGGCCTCAATCTCATCGCCTACGCGATCGGCAACGCCACCCTCGGCCGCGGCGCCCCCGCCTCGACGCCGTACGCGCTCGCGCCGGGTGACGAGATCGTCACGACCGCCATCGAGCACCACGCGAACCTCATCCCGTGGCAGGAACTCGCCGCCCGGACCGGCGCGGTCCTCCGTCACATCCCCGCACGCACCGACGGAACGCTCGACCTGGATGCCGCGGCATCCATCATCGGCGAGCGCACGCGGATCGTCGCCTTCACGCACGTCTCGAACGTGCTGGGCATCGTCAACCCGGTCGCCGAGATCGTCGCCCTCGCGCAGGCGGTCGGCGCGACGACGGTGCTGGATGCCTGCCAGTCGGCGCCGCACCTGCCTCTGGACCTGCCCGCACTCGGCGTCGACCTCGCCGTCTTCAGCGGCCACAAGATGCTCGGGCCCTACGCGATCGGCGGGCTGTACGGCCGGGCCGAGGTGCTCGACGCGCTGCCCCCGTTCCTCACCGGCGGATCGATGATCACCACCGTCACGCTCGACCACGCCGAGTACCTGCCCGCGCCGCAGAAGTTCGAGGCCGGGACGCAGGCCGTCGGCCCCGCGATCGGGCTGGCTGCCGCCGTCCGCTACCTGCAGGACGTCGGGCCCGACAACATCCACGCGCACGAGGCGGCGCTGGCCGAGCGGATGGGCGCGGGGCTCCGCGAGATCCCCGGCGTGCGCCTCCTCGGCGATGCGCCCGGTGCCGACCGGGTCGGCCTGTGGTCGTTCGACGTCGCCGGCGTGCACGCCCACGACGCGGGCCAGTTCCTCGACGCCCAGGGCATCGCCGTGCGGGTGGGTCACCACTGCGCTGCGCCGCTCCATCGGCAGTTCGGGATGACGGCATCCGTCCGCGCCTCGACGGCGCTGTACAACACCGAGGACGACGTCGACCTGTTCCTCGACGCGGTGCGCGGCATCCGCGGGTTCTTCGGCGTCACCGACGAGGCCGAAGGGGCACAGGCATGACCGGGCTCGACTCGCTGTACCAGGAGCTGATCCTCGACCACTCGAAGCACCCGGTCGGCAACCCGCTGCACGACGTCGGCGCTTCCGCCCACGCCGACTCGCACCAGAAGAACCCGGTCTGCGGCGACGAGATCACGCTGCGGGTCGCTGTCGACGGCGACCGGATCACCGACGTGTCGTGGGAGGGCGCGGGCTGCTCGATCTCGCAGGCATCCGCTTCGATGCTCGCCTCGCTCGTGGCCGAAGAGGTCGAGGGCGACGGGATGACGCGGCGTGACGCGGTCGCCCTCATCGAGGGGTTCCGTGAGGCGTTGCGCTCACGGGGCACGATCCCCCTCGAGGAGGAGACCTTCGGCGATGCCGCGGCTCTGTCGGGGGTGTCGAAGTTCTCGGCGCGCGTGAAGTGCGCGATGCTCGCCTGGGTCGCTCTCGAAGACGGCCTCGCGCGCGCCTGAACCCCGGCTCGCCCCGGCTCGGCCGCAGCTCGGCCGCAGAGCGCGATTCAGGCCGTCGGCCAGCCGGCGGATGCCGCGGGCCAGTCCGACCGCTGCAGCTCGGCGAGCGTCTCGCGCTGACGCTGCACCGCTTCGAGCGAGTCGGTGCGGAACGCCGTCGCGATGACGACCTCGCGCCAGTAGTCGTCGCGGTCGCGGTACGCGCTGAACGCGCGCGCCGCGAGCGGCTCGAGCAGAGCCCACGCCTCGTCGGCCGTCAGATAGCCCGCCACGTACGAGTAGCGGACGCCGCCGATGGCGCGCTCGATGTCGGCGGCGAGCAGCAGCCGCGGCGCGCGGTCGTCATCGCCTCGGGCCAGGTCGTGGATGTCGAAGACCGGCAGATCGGTGAGCGCGGCGATGCGCGACATCATGTGCTCGGCCGCCTCGCTCTGGGCGACCTCGGCGAAGCGCGCCGACAGCGGCCCGCGGGCCAGGGTGTCGGCGACGAGCAGTTCGGCGTCCGAGCGCGAGACGATCTTGAACTGCTCGTCGAGGGCGGCCCGCAGCTGCGGCATCCCCGGAAGCGGCAGCGCGAACCACGGCGAGCCGTCGGCGCCGTCGCGGTGCTTCGCGCGAAGGTCCTGCGGCAACTCCGCGAAGGTCGGCGTGAAGGCGAGCGAGGAGTTCCAGCCGCGCATCGCGAAATCGCTCGCCGCGTCGAGCGCGAGAATCTGCTGCCGCCGGACCGTCACCGGCGTGCGCCCGGCGAGGGCGAGGTAGCGCTGTTGCGCATCGCGGGGTGCGCGGGCGTCGCGCATGGCGAGCACGATCGATGCGACCAGCAGGCCGAGGCACATGCCGATGAAGAACCCGAAGAGGTTCACCCCGAAATCCGCCGATCCGGCCCACACATACGACAGGACGAAGCCCAGGGTGCCGAAGGGCGCCGCGATGGCCGTGACGGGAAGCGCTCGCTTCCGCATGGCCCGAGGGTCGGTCTTGCGCCGCGCCTCCAGCATCCGTGCGTACCGCCACCTCGCGCGGACGGGGAACTCCACGTCGCCGGGATGGTTCTGCAGCGCGAGCACGGGTTCGGTCACCACTTCATCCTGGCAGCGAGGCGAGCCGCGCGGGCTCGCCTCGCTGGAGACCTACGAGGTGCCTCAGGCGGTCAGCACCTCGGCTTCGAGGCGAGCGTAGGAGTCCTCCATGCCATCGGCCATGCCGGTGGCGAGGATCGTGTCGCGCGTCTCCTTGTCGGGGTACTCGATGAGGAGCGTCAGCAGCGTCGCGCCGTCCTCTTCGTAGAGCTGCAGATCGTTGACGGTTCCGGGGCCCTCGGTGCCCGTCATCCGCTCGGTCGTGACCTCGCGCCGCGGCGCGTCGAGCTGCAGGAGCTCACCCTCGAAGCCGAATGCCGTCTCGGGCGCGCCGTCCTGCTCCCAGGCGTACCGGTAGCTGCCGCCGACCTCGGTCGCGGGCTCGGCGACCGTCATCGACCAGCCGTCCGGGCCCAGCATCCACTTCTTCAGCAGCTCGGTCTCGTGGTGCGCACGCCACACGAGGTCGCGCGGTCCGTCGATGAACCGCGTGATGCGCACGTGGGTGTCATCGAGCAGCTCGACGCGCGTGCCCTGGCCCTGCGCGTAGTCGCGGAGATCCTGCACGACCGCGTCGAGCTGCGACATCGCCAGGCGCGAGCCCTCGATGGCGCCCATCGCGATGACCTGCTCCAGCCCTTCGGCAGAGCTGAAGTAGGTCACGTTCGTGAGGCGCGAGCCGGCGTCGGTCGCATCGAACAAGAACACCATGCGCATGGCGGGGAACTGCTCCATCGGCTCGCCGTTCTCGTCGGCGAACGCGTCGAGCACCTCGAAGCTGCGACCCTCGTCGATCGCGATGAACTCCCACGTGCCGCGGGACTTCTCGCCCTGCGGGCTCGACATGGCGTACTGGGCGCGACCGCCGGGCTCGAAGTCGAATCGGGTGAACGTCGCCGGCCAGCCGGGAGGGCCCCAGAAGCGCTCGAGCTGCGCGGGCTGCGTGAACGCCCGCCAGAGCCGATCGACGGGTGCGGCCACATCGGCCACGAGCGTCATCGTGAGGTTCTCGGCATCGGTGGTGATGTCGGTGACGGGCATCGGATTCTCCTTCGAACGGATATTGCGCGAGAGGTGCGGTGGAGGTGGGTGGGTCAGTCTTCGGGCTCGGCGAGGAGCGCGTCGAGTCGGTCGATGCGCGCACGCCAGAGATCTTCGTAGCGCGACAGCAGGGCGCGGGCGCGGGCGATCATGGTCGGATCCGCGCGGACGAGCCGTTCGCGCCCCTCGGCCCGCTTGACGATGAGGCCAGCGGACTCGAGCACGCCGACGTGCTTCTGCACCGCGGCGAACGACATGTCGTAGTCGGCCGCGAGCGCCGACACCGACTGCTCCCGCTCGATCGTGCGCCGCAGGATGTCACGCCGCGTCGCGGTCGCCAGCGCGTGGAAGAGGCGGTCGATCTCGTCATCGCTCAGCTCGCTCCGCTCGCTCGGCCGGGGGACGTTTCGTGTAACCATTTGGTTGTACGTTAGGGGTGCGGAGGAGCGGTGTCAATGGCCTCGTCGATCGGACTTCGGAGATCGGCGCGAAAGTCGGACCGGTGTGCCGCATCCGTCCGAATCTCGCGCGATTCTCCGAAGTTCGGCCGGATGTGCACGCGGTGCGGTGCGGCTCGGTGCGGCTCGGCTCGGCTCAGCGCGAAGCGCAGGCGACGCACATCGTCGCGTGAGGGCGCACCTCGAGGCGCTCGACCGGAATGTCGCGACCGCAGCTCTCGCAGACGCCGTACGTGCCGTCGGCGACGCGGGCGAGGGATGCCTCGACCTGGGCGAGCTCGGTTCGTGCTGCGCGGCGCAGCGCTTCGACGCGCTGCCACTCCCCCGACAGCGTCGAGCCCTCGGGGTCGTGCTCGTCGTCGGCGGTGGCATCGGCCCGGTCGTGGCGCAGGCTGTCGTCGTCGGCATCGAGCCGGTCGAGCTGCACGGTGAGCTCGCGCCTGCGCTCGTGCAGTCGCGCTTTCGGATCCATCCCGCGACCCTACGCCCGCAGGAAGTGGTCGTGGCGACGCGGCTCGGGCCACCTGCCCCGAACCACGACGGCACCGAGGATGGCGGTGAAGACCAGTGCATGCACCCCGAGGACGGATGCCAGGACGCCGGGCGCGATGAACACCGACTCCCCGGTGGGGGCCGTGTAGCGGCATCCGACGCCAAGGGGGAAGAGCTGCCAGGCGCCTTCTACCCCGACGGATTCGGGCGCAACGGATGCTCCGAAATCCACACGGTCGTCCCACCCGTGGGTACAGGCACCGACGGGTCCGTCGTTGATCCCCTCGGGAATCGCCATCATCAGGGATCCGATCCACAGCGCCGCGGCGACGACGGCGAACACCAGCCTCAGCAGGCGAGAGCGGCCGCGTGGAGTCATGCCGGCACCCTACCGATATGTGCGCGCTCTGACGCTCCTAGCGGTGACGCTGGTCGCTACGTCAACCCGGTGACACCCCGGCCGGATCGGCGCAGTCTGGAGGCGGAAGGGAGAACGACATGACCGATCACCACGACAACGAGGCCGAGCACACCGACGAGGGCGCCCAGCACGCACCCGACGAGAACCCCTCGACGGAGGAGCTCGAGGAGCCCAGCGTCGCGAAGGAGCCGGGCGAAGAGCCCAAGGCACCCGAGAAGAAGGACGAGGAGCCGAGCCACCACGCCGTCGGCATCGGCGTCATCGACGACGAGACTCCTCCCCTCGCCCCCTGATGCCGCTGCAGCGCCGGGCTTGGGGATACATCTGCAGGACCGGCGGGGCTGGTGCCGCCTCGGCGCACGTTTGAGGCGACACCAGCACCGGTCGTCCGACAGGTGTATCGCCGCCCGCAGCCGAGCCCCGGCAGCCGAGCGCGAGGCGTGAGCGTGAGCGAGGCGCGAGCGTGAGGGTGGCGTGAGGGCCGGCCGCGGGGGCGTATGGATTCCGTGAGGACGGCGGATGCGGCATCCGGTCGGGTGTTGCATCGGATCTCGTGCTCGATCTCATCTACCTCGCCGCGATCCTCGCGCTCTTCGCCGTCGTCGGCCTCGTCGCCCGGGGGGTCGAGAAGCTGTGATGCTCTTCTCCCTCCTGGCGGCCGGGCTCGCGATCGGCGCCATCGTCTACCTCGTCGTCGCGCTCGTGCGCCCCGAGCGGTTCTGACGTGGATGCCGCGCAGATCGGGTTCGCGTCGCTTCAGATCGCGACCCTCGCCCTCATCCTCGTCCTCCTCTACCGTCCGGTCGGCGACTACATCGCCCGGGCCTACACCTCACCGCGTGACCTCGCGGTCGAGCGCGGCGCCTATCGACTGATCGGCGTCGATCCGCGCGCCGAGCAGACCTGGCAGGCCTACGCCCGCGGCGTCCTGCTGTTCTCGCTCGTCGGCGTCGTCATCGTCTACGCGCTGCAGCGCGTCCAGCCGCTGCTGCCGTACAGCCTCGACCTTCCCGCGCCGAGCGAGCACCTCTCGTTCAACACCGCCATCTCGTTCGTGGCCAACACGAACTGGCAGTCGTACTCCCCCGACATCACCCTCGGCTACACGGCGCAGTTCGCAGGTCTCGCCGTGCAGAACTTCGTCTCGGCAGCGGTCGGCATGGCCGTCGCGATCGCCCTGGTCCGCGGCTTCGCCTACCGTCGCTCCGGCACCATCGGCAACTTCTGGGTCGACCTGGTCCGCGGCCTCGGCCGCATCCTGCTGCCGATGTCGGTCGTCGCGGCCGTCGTGCTGCTCGCGGGCGGCGTCATCCAGAACGTCGCGGGATTCACCGACGTCCAGACCATCGCCGGCGGGGCGCAGTCGATCCCCGGCGGGCCGGTCGCCAGCCAGGAGGCCATCAAGCTGCTCGGCACGAACGGCGGCGGGTTCTTCAACGCCAACTCCGCGCACCCGTTCGAGAACCCGACCCCGTGGACGAACCTGTTCGAGGTGCTGCTGATGCTCGTCATCCCCTTTGCGATGCCGCGCGCGTTCGGACGCATCGTCGGCGACGACCGCCAGGGCTACACGATCGTGGCGGTCATGGCGGGGCTGTTCGTCGCGTCGCTCGCCCTGGGGACGTGGGCCGAGGTCGCCGGCGGCGGCACCGCCACCCAGCTGGCCGGTGCGGCGATGGAGGGCAAGGAGGCGCGCTTCGGCATCGGAGCGTCGACCCTCTTCAACGCGACGTCGACCCTCACCTCCACCGGCGCGGTGAACTCGATGCTCGACAGCTACACACCGCTCGGCGGGATGCTGCCGATGCTGAACATGATGCTCGGCGAGATCGCGCCCGGCGGGGTGGGCTCGGGTCTGTACGGGATGCTGGTGCTCGCGATCCTCGCCGTCTTCGTCGGCGGCCTGCTGATCGGGCGCACCCCCGAGTACCTCGGCAAGAAGATCGGGCCGCGGGAGATCAAGCTCGCGAGCCTCTACATCCTCGTGACCCCGACGCTCGTGCTGGCCGGCACGGCGCTGAGCTTCGCGATCCCCGCCGTCCGCGAGGACGTCGAAGGCACCTCGATCTGGAACCCCGGCGTGCACGGCCTGAGTGAAGTGCTCTACGCGTTCACCTCAGCGGCCAACAACAACGGATCCGCCTTCGCGGGCATCACCGCCAACACCCCGTGGTTCAACACGGCCCTCGGTGTCGCGATGCTGCTCGGCCGCTTCATCCCCATCGTGCTCGTGCTCGCCCTGGCCGGGTCGCTCGCCGCTCAGGACAAGGTGCCGGACAGCGTCGGCACGCTCCCGACGCACCGCCCGCAGTTCGCGGGCCTGCTCGCCGGCGTGGTCGTCATCATCACCGCGCTCACCTACTTCCCGGTCCTCACTCTCGGACCTCTCGCCGAAGGACTCTCCTGATGTCTGCCTCCCTGACCGATTCCCGACCCGCAGCGGCTGAACCTTCCGGCGCGCCCGGCGCATCCGACGCGCCCCGCCATCGGCGGGCCTTCAGCGGCCAGCAGCTCGTCGCCGCGCTTCCCGGAGCCGTGCGCAAGCTCAATCCGGCGGCGCAGTGGCGCAACCCCGTGATGTTCCTCGTGTGGGTCGGCGCCGCCCTGACCACCGCGATCGCGATCGCCGAGCCGTTCCTCGGCGGGCCTCAGGCCTCGGGCGGCACCGCCGTGCCGGCGGGCTTCACGTGGGGCATCGCGGTCTGGCTGTGGCTCACGGTCTTCTTCGCGAACGTCGCGGAGTCGGTCGCCGAGGGCCGCGGCAAGGCGCAGGCGCAGGCGCTGCGCAAGACCCGCACGACGACGACCGCCCGCCGCGTCGTCTCGTACGACGTGCGGTCGGATGCCGCGGCCCGCGGCGCAGCGACGGAGCAGGTCGCCTCGGCCGACCTGCGCCTCGGCGATGTCGTCATCGTCGAGGCCGGCGAACCGATCCCCGGCGACGGCGACATCGTCAACGGCATCGCGACCGTCGACGAGTCGGCCATCACGGGCGAGTCGGCCCCCGTCGTGCGCGAGTCCGGCGGCGACCGCAGCGCCGTCACCGGCGGCACCCGGGTGCTGTCGGACCGCATCGTGGTGAAGATCACGTCGAAGCCCGGCGAGACCTTCGTCGACCGGATGATCGCGCTGGTCGAGGGCGCCGCGCGTCAGCGCACGCCGAACGAGATCGCCCTCAACATCCTGCTGGCGAGCCTGTCGATCGTCTTCGTCGTGGTGGTGCTGGCGATGAATCCCATCGCCTCGTACAGCGCCTCGCCGGTCAGCATCCCGGTGCTCGTCGCGCTGCTGGTCTGCCTCATCCCCACGACGATCGGCGCCCTGCTCTCGGCAATCGGCATCGCGGGGATGGACCGCCTCGTGCAGCGCAACGTGCTGGCCATGTCGGGCCGCGCGGTCGAGGCCGCGGGCGATGTGACGACGCTGCTGCTCGACAAGACCGGCACCATCACCTACGGCAACCGTCGCGCGTCGGAGTTCGTGGCGATGACCGGTGTCGATGCCGTCGAGCTCGCCCTCGCGGCATCCCTCTCGTCGCTGTCCGACCCGACGCCCGAGGGCACGTCGGTCGTCGAGCTCGCGGCCGCGCAGCACGTCGGCGCCGGCCAGCAGAGGATCCTCGCGGAGCTGCCGCGCGATGCGGTGGCGGTGGCCTTCACGGCGCAGACCCGGATGAGCGGTGTCGACCTGCCCGACGGCGTCCAGGTGCGCAAGGGCGCCTCGGGGTCGGTGCTCGCCTGGCTCGACGCGTCGGCGCGTCCGGTCTCGGCCGAAGCCCGCGCCGAACTCCTGCACCACGCCGACGCGATCGCGCAGTCGGGCGGAACGCCGCTGGCCGTCGCGACCCTCGACCCATCCGGCGCGGGGACGCTGCTCGGGGTCATCCACCTGAAGGACGTCGTCAAGGACGGGCTGCGCGAGCGCTTCGAGGAACTGCGCTCGATGGGCATCCGGACGGTCATGATCACGGGCGACAATCCGCTGACGGCCGCCGCGATCGCGAAGGAGGCGGGGGTCGACGGCTTCCTCGCCGAGGCGACCCCCGAAGACAAGCTCGCGCTCATCCGCAAGGAGCAGGAGGGCGGTCACCTCGTCGCGATGACCGGCGACGGCACGAACGACGCGCCAGCCCTCGCGCAGGCGGATGTCGGGGTCGCGATGAACACGGGCACGTCGGCGGCCAAAGAGGCCGGCAACATGGTCGACCTCGACTCGGATCCGACGAAGCTCATCGACATCGTCCGCATCGGCAAGCAGCTGCTCATCACGCGCGGCGCCCTCACGACGTTCTCGCTCGCGAACGACATCGCGAAGTACTTCGCCATCATCCCCGCCATGTTCATGGGCGTCTTCCCGGGGCTCGCCGCGCTCAACATCATGCAGCTGTCGTCGCCGGCATCCGCCGTCACGAGCGCGATCGTCTTCAACGCCATCGTCATCATCGTGCTCATCCCGCTCGCGCTCCGGGGCGTGAAGTACCGCGCGGCGAGCGCATCGTCGATCCTCAGCCGCAACCTCGTCGTGTACGGGCTGGGCGGCGTCATCGCCCCCTTCGTCGGCATCAAACTGATCGACCTCGTCGTCAGCCTCATCCCGGGCTTCTGAGCCCCGATCGGAGTCCTGTCATGTCCACCGCCCGCGCCTCGCTGCGCACCACCGCCGTCGCCGTTCGCGCGATGCTCGTCTTCACCCTCGTCCTCGGGGTCGGATACACCCTCGTCATCTCCCTGATCGGCCTCGCGCTGCCCGCGCAGGCCGGCGGATCGCTGCTCCGCAACGGAGAAGGCGAGGTCGTCGGCTCCGCGCTGGTCGGGCAGTCCTTCACGAATGCCGACGGCGCGGCCTTGCCGCAGTACTTCCAGTCCCGCCCCTCGGCCGCCGGCGACGGGTACGACGCCGCGGCTTCGAGCGGGTCGAACCTCGGCCCGAACAACGCCGACCTCGTCGACGCGGTCACCGAGCGGCGCGAGGCCATCGCGGACCGCGAGGGCGTCGACGCGGCCGATGTGCCCGCTGACGCCGTGACCGCCTCGGGCTCGGGGCTCGATCCGCACATCTCGCCCGCCTACGCCGAGCTGCAGGTCGCCCGGGTGGCCGCTGAGCGCGGCGTGTCGGACACCGAGGTGCGCGAGCTCGTCGCCGCCCACACGACGGGTCGCGACCTGGGCTTCCTGGGCGAGCCGCGCGTGAACGTCGTCGAGCTGAATCTGGCCCTCGACGGTCTCGCACGGTGACGGCATCCGGCCTTTGCACGGTGACGGCATCCGGCCTTTGCACGGTGACGGCATCCGGTCTGGACGCGGATGCAAGGGATGCGGGGCGGCACGCCGATGCCGAGGGCAGCTCGGCGGGGTGTCGCGCACGATCCCTTGCACCGCGGCGCACGGCATCGGGCGACGGGAGAACTAGGGTGATGCCGTGAAGCGGGGAAGGCTGCGGGTGCTGCTGGGCGCCGCTCCGGGCGTGGGGAAGACCTACGAGATGCTCGAGGAGGGCCGGCGCCTCCAGGATGCCGGCGTCGACGTCGTCATCGCGGTGGTCGAGACCCACGGGCGGGCCGCCACCGCGGCACTGACGACCGGACTTCCCGTGATCCCGCGGCGCCGCATCGAGCACCGCGGCGTCACGCTCGACGAGATGGACCTCGAAGCCGTCCTCGCCCGGGCCCCGCGGGTCGCCCTGGTCGACGAGCTCGCCCACACCAACGTCGGCGGGTCGCGCAACGACAAGCGCTGGCAGGACGTCGAAGAGCTCCGGGATGCCGGCATCGACGTGATCACGACCGTCAACGTCCAGCACATCGAGTCGCTCGGCGACGTCGTCGAGCAGATCACGGGGGTCGCGCAGCGCGAGACGGTGCCGGATGCCGTGGTGCGCTCGGCCGATCCGATCGAGCTCGTCGACCTCGCCCCGCCGTCTCTCCGCGACCGTCTCGCCGCCGGGCTCGTCTACCCTGCCGAGCGGATCGATGCCGCGCTGTCGAACTACTTCCGGCTCGGCAACCTGACGGCGCTGCGCGAACTCGCGCTGCTGTGGCTGGCCGACGAGGTCGACAGCGCGCTGCGGGACTACCGCGCCGAGCACGGCATCCGCGGCACCTGGCAGGCGCGCGAACGGGTCGTGGTGGCATTGACCGGCGGACCCGAGGGCGAGACCCTGATCCGGCGCGGTGCGCGCATCGTCGCGCGATCGGCGGGCGGCGAGCTGCTGGCGGTCCACGTCTCGGGCCAGGACGGGCTGCGCACCGCCGACCCGGCGGCACTCGCGGCGCAGCGCGCACTGGTCGAGTCGCTCGGCGGCAGCTACCACCAGGTGGTCGGCGACGACATCCCCGCCGCACTCGTCGAGTTCGCCCGCTCGGTCAACGCGTCGCAGCTCGTCGTCGGTGTCAGCCGCCGCGGCCGGCTGGCTGCGGCTCTCAGCGGCCCGGGCATCGGCGCGACCGTCATCCGCGAATCGGGCGACATCGACGTGCATGTCGTGACGCACGCCGCCGCCGGCGGGCGCTTCACCCTTCCCCGGATCGCCGGCGGTGCGCTGAGCGTGCGACGGCGCGTGCTCGGGTTCGCCGTGGCATTGACGGGCGGCCCGCTGCTGACCTGGCTTCTCGTGGCGCTGCGGAGCCCGGAGTCGATCACGAGCGACGTGCTGGCGTATCAGCTGCTCGTCGTCGTGGTGGCGCTCGTCGGCGGGCTGTGGCCGGCCGTGTTCGCGGCGGTGATGTCGGGAGTGACCCTCGACTTCTTCTTCGTCGCCCCGCTGTACACCGTGACCGTCTCCGACCCGCTGCACGCGTGGGCGCTGATCCTGTACGTCGTCATCGCACTGCTGGTCAGCGTCATCGTCGACCGCGCGGCCCGCGGCACCCGTGCGGCTCGGCGAGCCGCGGCCGAGGCCGAACTGCTCGCGGCGGTCGCGGGCAGCGTCCTGCGCGGCGACGGGTCGATACCGGCGCTGGTAGCCCGGGCGCGCGAGGCGTTCGGGATGTCGGGTGCCCGCCTGGTCGGGGCGGACGGAACCGTCATCGCCGCCGACGGCGAGCCGGTGCGCGACGATCGCCATGTGCGCGTCGAGGTGGGCCGCGACGCCGTGCTCGAGCTCCACGGCAGCGAGTCCGAGCAGCTCGACGGCTCCGAGCGCCGCCTGCTGGATGTCGTCGTCGCGCAGCTCGCCGCCGCCTTGGAGCAGGCCGACCTGCAGCGGGCGGCGAGCTCGGCGTCGGTGCTGGCCGAGACCGACCGTGTGCGCAGCGCCCTCCTCTCGGCCGCGAGCCACGATCTGCGGCGGCCCCTCGCCGCGGCCGTCGCGGCGCTCGGTGGACTGCGCGCCGCGGGTCCGGCCCTGGACGAGGCCGACCGGGAAGAACTCCTCGCGACAGCCGACGAGAGCCTCGGCACCCTGACCTCGCTCGTCACCGACCTGCTCGATGTGAGTCGTATCGAGGCCGGTGCCCTCGCGGTCGCGCTGCGACCGGTGGACGCCGCCGATGCGGTGCTGGCCGCCGTGGACGAGCTGGGTCTCGGACCCGGCGCGGTCGAGCTGGCTCTCGACGACGAGATGGGTCCCGTCATCGCCGACCCGGTGCTGCTGCAGCGGGTGATCGTCAACGTCCTCGCGAACGCGCACCGCCACAGCCCCACCGGCACGCCGATGCGCATCAGCACGAGCTCGCTCGGCGAGCGCGCGCAGATCCGCGTGATCGACCACGGTCCCGGCATCCCGCCCGAGCGTCACAACGATGTGTTCACGCCGTTCCAGCGCCTCGGCGACACCGACAACACCACGGGTCTCGGCCTGGGCCTCGCCCTCTCGAAGGGCTTCACCGAGGGGATGCAGGGCCAGCTCGCGCCCGAGCAGACCCCCGGCGGCGGCCTCACCATGGTGATCGAGCTGCCTTTGGCATCGTCGACGGCGCCAGAGGGCAGGATCGAGGGGTGAAGGTCCTTCTCGCCGACGACGATCCGCAGCTCGTGCGGGCGCTGCGCATCACCCTCGCGGCCCACGGGTACGACATCGTCTCGGCCGCCGACGGCGCGGGGGCGGTCGCTGCGGCGGCATCCGAGCATCCCGACGTGATCGTGCTCGACCTCGGGATGCCGCGCCTCGACGGTGTGGCCGTGATCGACGCCGTGCGCGGCTGGAGCGAGGTGCCGATCATCGTGGTGTCGGGCCGCACCGGCTCGGCCGACAAGGTGGCGGCGCTCGACGCCGGGGCCGATGACTACGTCACCAAACCCTTCCAGATCGACGAGCTCCTGGCACGACTGCGCGCGCTGACGCGTCGTGCGGGCGGCGCGGCATCCGTTCCCCTCGTGCGGTTCGGCGACGTCGAGATCGACCGGGCGGCGAAGACCGTGACCCGGGGCGGCGAGCGCGTGCACCTCACGCCGACCGAATGGCGGATGCTCGACTTCCTCGCGCGCAACCCGGGCGCCCTCGTCACTCGCCAGGACCTGTTGAAGGAGCTGTGGGGCACCGAGCAGGTCAACGACACCGGCTACCTGCGGCTCTACGTGTCGCAGCTGCGGAAGAAGCTCGAGGCCGACCCCGCCCATCCCGAGCACCTGCTGACGGAGTCCGGCATGGGATACCGGCTCGTCGTCGGCTGAACGCCGCTCGTTACGATCGGGGCGTGCCCCTCGACATCCGCCCGCCGCGCGGGGACGAGCTGGATCTGCTCGCAAGGATCGAGGATGACGCCGACGCGCTGCTGCGCGACCTGCTCGACCCGCCCGCGTGGTGGCCTGCGCCGGCCGGGGCCGACCGCGCGGCGCAGCCGGGCTTCCTGCTCGTCGCCGACGTCGGCGACGGTGTGATCGCGGGGTTCGTCCACGTACTCGAGGCCGACGGCCATGCCCACCTCGAGCAGCTGTCGGTGGCGCCCGCGCACGGTCGCCGTGGGTATGGCCGCAAGCTCGTCGAGGCGGCGATGGCGTACGCCCGCGAACGAGGCCACGACCGGATGTCGCTCCGCACCTTCGCCGACGTTCCCTGGAACGCCCCGTTCTACGAGCGCCTCGGCTTCGCGGTCACCGAACCGGCGACGGGCTTCGAGCGCATCCTGGTCGAGACCGAGGAGCGCATGGGCCTCGACGCCCTCGGCCCGCGCGTGCAGATGGTCGCGAAGCTGTGGCCGAGCGTGCGCGAGACTGGGGCCGTGGCAGGCTTCCATCACGTCGAGCTCTGGGTCAGCGACATCGAGAGCGCTCGGTCGGAGTGGGGCTGGCTGCTTCGGCGGGTCGGGTTCGAGCTCGAGAGCACGTGGCCGCAGGGCGAGTCGTGGGCGGCGGGCGGGGCCTACCTGACGCTCACCACCTCACCGAACACGGTCGGCACCGAGCACGAGCGTCGACGCCCGGGCCTGAACCATCTGGCCTTCCGCGGCGGCTCGCCCGCCGAGGTCGACGCGATCATGGCCGACGCCCCCTGCATGGGCTGGACGCCGCTGTACCAGGAGCGCTACCCGCACGCCGGCGGCCCGCAACACTACGCCGGCTGGCTCGAGAACGCGGCGGGTTTCAAGGTCGAGGTCGTCGCCGCAGAGGTTCCTTGCCGTTCGGAGCAAGGTTTATGACCGCCAGAGGTGCGCTCGGTCAGGATGCCCGAGATTCCCCTCGGCGCCGCGCGCTCCCCGAGTCCGGCATGGGATACCGGCTCGTCGTCGGCTGAACGCCGCTGAGCACTGCCCGAGAGACGCTTCCCTGTCAAGCCACTGGGGAAGCGGTTCTCGCCTCTTCTAGCTTCGGCATCACAGGACGGTATCCACCAGGGTCCTGCGGCATCGAGGCACCCGGAGGACGACATAGCCAGCACCGCCCGCGCGCGGCCGACGACAGTCCGCGGCGCCGCGTCCGGACCCCGCATCCGGCAGAAGTACAACAAGCGCGAAGCGCTGGCGGGCTACCTCTTCTTGGCGCCCTGGATCATCGGCTTCCTCGTCTTCACGGTCGGGGCGATGATCTACAGCCTCTACATCTCGTTCAGCAGCTACAACCTCGCCACCAACTCCTCGCGGCCCATCGGCTTCGACAACTACGCGCGCCTGTTCGAAGACCCGCGGGTGGCGGTCTCGCTCGCCAACACGCTCTTCTACGCCGTCATGGCGGTGCCGCTCGAGATCATCTTCGCGCTGGTGCTGGCGCTGCTGCTGAACCGGATGGGTCGCGGTGCGGGCATCTTCCGCACCCTGTACTACCTGCCGAAGATGACGCCGGCTGTCGCGACAGCGGCCGTCTTCTTCCTGCTCCTCAACGGCAACTCGGGGGCGATCAACGAAGGCCTCGCGGCCGTCGGAATCCAGGGACCGCAGTGGCTCGTCGACCCCGCGTGGGTCAAGCCCAGCATCGTGATCATGGCGCTGTGGACCGTCAGCGGCACGATGGTCATCTTCCTGGCGGCATTGAAGAACGTCCCCGTCGAGCTGTACGAGGTGGCGTCTCTCGACGGCGCCGGTCCCGTGCGGAAGTTCTTCTCGATCACGCTGCCGATGATCTCGGGCGCGATGTTCTTCAACGTCATCGTGCTGTCGATCGCGGCGTTCCAGGTCTTCGATCAGGCGTACCTGCTGTTCTGGCGCGATCAGAGCAACTCCTCGCCGGAGGCTTCGCTGTTCTACGCGATCTACCTCTTCCAGCAGGCGTTCCGTCAGTTCAACTTCGGCTTCGCCGCCGCCATGGCGTGGCTGCTGTTCGTCATCATCATGGCCGTCACGGTCATCCAGGTGAAGTTCGGCAACCGCTTCGTCTACTACGAGGGAGACCGCTGATGGCGATCTCGCAACAGACTCCGGGAGTCAGCCGGCCCACCCCCGAGCTCGCTGCGGCAGCGGCGCCGGCCAGTGCGCAGAAATCCCGTCGCCGTCGACGCATCGGCACCCCCAAGACCGTGGCGGGGCGCGTCACGCTCGCGGCGATCTCGACCGGCTTCGCCCTGCTGTTCCTCTACCCGTTCGCGTGGCTGCTCGCGGCGAGCTTCAAGCCGCGGGGCGAGGTGTTCGACAACCGCCTGATCCCGCAGACGTTCCTCCCGGAGAACTACGCCGAGGTGTGGAACCAGCTGCCCCTCCTCAGCTGGATGTTCAACAGCGTCGCGATCGCTCTCCTGGCGGCGACGGCGGTATCGATCTCGAGCTCGATCGTCGCCTTCGGCTTCGCGTACTTCTCGTTCCCCGGCCGCAAGCTGCTCTTCGGGCTCGTCCTGGCCACGATGATGCTGCCGGGGGCGGTGACGATGATCCCGGTCTACCTGATCTGGAAGGAGACCGGGCTGCTCGGCACCTGGGTGCCGCTGTGGGGTGCGAATCTCTTCGGCTCAGCGTTCTACATCTTCTTGCAGCGCCAGTTCTTCCTCGGCCTCCCGCGCGAGCTGTTCGAAGCGGCGCGGATCGACGGCGCGAGCTACTGGGGGCTGTTCTGGCGGATCGCCATGCCGCTGTCGGTGCCCTCGTTCGTCATCGTGTTCCTCTTCGAGTTCCAGGCGAGCTGGAACAACCTGCAGGCGGCGCTCATCTACCTCAACGCGGGTTCCGTCGACGAGTTCACCGCGCCGCTCGGGATCGCCTACGCGATGACCAAGTACAGCCCGACGGCCGGCGGCCAGGGCGATTACCAGTACGTGATGGTGGCCTCGCTCATCGTCACGCTGCCCATGCTCATCCTCTTCGCCTTCGGCCAGCGCTACTTCATCGAGGGCGTCGCCACCCAGGGACGTAAAGGATGACCCGCGTGCTCGCGCGGGACCACGACAGGAGGAACACATGCGCAATCGACTGATCGGAACGGCGGCGGTGGCTGCGGCATCCGTCGTCGCGCTCGCGGGATGCAGCAACGACGCCGGTACCGCCGACGATGCCGACTTCACCGCGTCACCGACCGGATCCCTCGCCGCGTGGGGCTTCGAGAACGCCGACGACGTCGGCACCGCGCGACTCGACTACGCCGCGGAGCAGCTGCCCGATGTCGACGTGCAGCTGGATGCCACAGCGTTCGACTCGCAGAAGTTCACGACCCGCATCGCGAGCGGCGACGTGCCCGATGTCGTGCAGATGGACCGCCGCTATGTCACCCAGTACGCGGCCCAGGGCCTCATCATGCCGCTCGACAGCTGCTTCGAGGCACAGGACGTCGACGCCGACGACCGCTGGTACGAGTCGGTCGTCGACGACGTCCGGTACGAGGACCAGGTCTGGGCTGCGCCGCAGTTCTACCAGCCGCCCGCGATCATCCTGAACAAGCGGGTGATGGATGCCGCCGGCGTGACCGCCGAGGAGATCGACACCTCCCAGCCCGACGTCCTGCTGGCGGCCATCGAGAAGATGTACCAGGAGTCCGGGGGCGTTCCCACGCGCCTCGGCCTCGACCCGGTGTCGACGGGACAGTCGGCCCTGTGGATCCTCGGGTCGGGCGGACAGCTCACCGACGACGACGGCGTGCCGACTCTCGACGACCCGAGCAACCTCGCGGGGATGGAGCTGCTGCAGCGGATCAACGAGGCCCAGGGCGGTTTCGCGCAGGTGAAGAGCTTCACCGATGCGTTCGACACGTTCGGCGACGCGAACCAGTACGTCACCGACCAGGTCGGCGCGCAGGTCAACGCCCAGTGGTACCCGAACGTGCTCTCGCCCTACCTCGACCAGATCGACATCGAGGCGGTCCCGTTCCGCGACAGCGACGGCGAGCCGTTCTCGGTGTCGGGCGGGCAGGCGTTCGTCATCCCGGCGGGAGCGAAGAACCCCGCCGCCGCGTGCGCCTGGGTGTCGGAGCTGACGAGCGGCGAAGCGTGGAACGCGGCCGGTGAGGCGCGTGCGGAGACCCGCGCCGCCGACGGCGGCGCCAACACGGGCCTGTTCACCGGCTCGCCGCAGCCTGACCAGGAGATCCGCGAGAAGTGGGTCACCCCGTCGGGCGACGAGGGCTTCGACCAGGTCGTCGCCACCTACTACGACGTCGTCGACTACGGCACCTCGTTCGGCTCCTCCCCGGCGGGGCAGGACATCCAGAACGAGCTGAACAACGCGGTGACGGCGGCACTCCTGGGTGACAAGACCGCCGAGGAGGCGCTCGCGGACGCACAGGATGCGGCCATGCGCGCCTACGAGAACGCCACCGCAGCCCGCTGATCCCCGCCCTCTCGGCGGGCCGCGCTCCGGCGCGGTCCGCCGATAATGGGCGGATGGAGCCGTGGGAGATGCACGCCTGGTACGCCGACTACCTCGAGGCCTGCAATCGCCACGACCTCGAGGCCATCCGCTCGTTCATCGACCCGAACGTGCGGCGAGCGCACCTGCCGGGCGGTGTCGACGCCTGGATGACCGACGTCATCGAGCTGCTCGACGCCTTCCCCGATTGGCAGGTGCGCCGCATCCAGCTCGTCGTGGAGGACGACCGCATCGCGGCGCACGTGCGCGCGAGCGGCACGCACACCGGGTCGTTCCGAGGCATCCGGGCCACTCGCCGTCACGTCAACGTGGCGGAGTTCGGGTTCCTCCGCGTGGCCCGGGGCCGCATCGTGGAGTTCGCCGGCACCACCGACCACGCATCGCTGGTGGCTCAGCTGCGCGACTGAGACGGTTCCGCCCGTGTCGTAGCGTGGAGGCTCACGCGATCGAGGAGGACGCACATGACCGACATCGACTGGTCGTCGGGTACGTGGACCAACGAGCCGGCGCGCACCGAGAGCGAGGGGGATGCGCTGCTCGTGACGGCGCGCGAGGGCAGCGATGCCTGGCGGGTGACGTCGTACGGGTTCGTGCACGACGACGAGCACGCGCTGCTCGCACCGATGCCGCCGGACACCGCGGTCGAGGTCGCGTTCGTCCTCGACTTCGCGGCGCAGTTCGATCAGGCCGGCGTGTTCCTGCGCGTCGACGACGAGACGTGGATCAAGGCGGGCATCGAGCACAGCGACGGTGCCGACAGCCTGGGCGCGGTCGTGACCCGGGGGGTGTCGGATTGGTCGCTCTCCCCCGTCGCGGGCTGGGCCGGACGTCTGGTCACGGTGCGCGCGAGCCGGTCGGGCGATGCTGTCACGATCCGCGCCCGTGTCGACGACGACGAGTGGCGGCTGGTCCGCGTGGCACCGCTCGACCCGGCGGCGGTCGTCGCCGCCGGTCCGTTCTGCTGCGCGCCGACCCGGGCGGGACTCACCGTTCGGTTCGTGTCGTGGCGGAGCGTCGAGGCCGACGCGTCGCTGCATCCCGAGCACTGAGGCGCCGCGCCCACCGGTCGATGCCGGCGGCGGCCCACGTCGCGGCCAGCCCGCCCACGATGACGATCCCCTGCATCGCCAGGGCGTAGCCACCGCTCGTGACATTCGCCTCGACCAGTCGCGGTCCGACGACCGGCGGCACCAGCGCGACGACCACGACGAGCCACGACAGCGGATGCCGTTCCCGCGCGATCACCCACCCGCCGACCCCGGCCAGCAGCGCGATGAACCCCTGGTCGAGCACGACCGCCCACAGCGGGTCGAGGTGGGCGAGGCGGCCCGCGCCCCGAAGCAGCCCGAACGTCGCCCAGAGGAACAGCGTCACGCAGGCGAGGGTCACACCACCCACGCGGCGCATCCCCGACGTCGGCAGAAGGGCGAGGGAGGCGACGAGGGTGAGGACGACGAGCACGAACTGCAGCGCGTCGACGTACGGCATGTCGTTCGTGATGGTCCCCGCGTACATCTCGGCCTGCACGATCGCCGAGAAGTCCGAGGCCACCGCGAGATACGTGGCGAACATCGCCGCGACGACCGCCGCGCCGTAGCGGGCTCCTCGGTTCCACCGCAGGCCGTCGTCCATGCTGCGAGATTAGTGCGTACGGGCGGGCCTACAATCGCCTGCATCAGCGAACGCGGAAGGAGCGCTCGAGTGGCCGCTGCCGACCGTGACGAGACGGACGCCGCGTGGGCGAGCCGTCGGCCCTCGCGCCGCGACTTCCTGCGTCGAGCCGGCCTCGGGGCCGCCGGGCTCGCGATCGGCGGATCGGCGGGCGCTGCGGCGACGGCGGCGATGACGGCGCATCCGCCCGAGTTCGCACCGCTGGCCGCGCGGAGCGTCGCCGGTTTCGATCACGTCGTGGTGCTCATGTTCGAGAACCGGAGCTTCGACAACCTCCTCGGCCACCTGTATTCGGCCGACGAGAAGAGTGCGGCCGAGTTCGACGGCATCCTTCAGGGCGACTACGCCAATCCTGCTCCCGACGGCACGTCCGTGCCGGCGCACGTGTACTCCGGCGCGACCGACCACGTCATGCAGCAGCCGCAGCCGGATCCCGGTGAGACCTACCCCCACGTCAACACCCAGCTGTTCGGCACGATCGACCCGCCCGGCAACGCCGACATCGCCCGGAACGGTCTGCAGCCGCCGTACAACGCTCCCGCCGCCGGGAGTGCGCCGCGGAACGACGGCTTCGTGCACGACTACATCGTCAACTACCGCCTCGCCAAGAAACGCGAGCCCACCTCGGATGAGTACTCGACGGCGATGGGCGGCTTCTCCCCCGAGATGCTCCCGGTGGTCTCGACGCTCGCCCGCGAGTTCGCGGTCTACGACCGGTGGTTCGCCGGCGTGCCGTCGCAGACCTTCTGCAACCGCAGCTTCTTCCACGCCTCGACCTCGCACGGTTACGTCGTCAACCACACCGGCGACGACTACGACAAGTGGATCGACGCCCCCGCCGCGCCGACGATCTTCAACCGCCTCGAAGACGCCGGCCTGTCGTGGCGCGTCTACTACGACGCGACGCAGTTGGTCTCACTCACCGGCATGCTGCACGCACCCGTCCTCGAGCGGTACTGGAAGTCGAACTTCCGCGTCATGGAGCAGTTCTTCGAGGATGCCGCGAACGGCAACCTGCCCGACTACGCGTTCATCGAGCCGCGGATGGTGTTCAACCACAACGACATGCATCCGCCGTGGGGTGCCACTCACGACGGCGAACTCGAGCTGCCCGACGGCAGCCGCATCCGCATCGCCAACAGCGCTGACAGCGATGTCCGCGCCGGCGACAAGCTCGCGCAGGACGTCTACGACGCGATCCGCACCAGCGCGTCGGCATCCGGCTCGAACGCGATGAACACCGCGCTCGTCATCACCTTCGACGAGCACGGCGGCACCTTCGATCACGTGGCTCCGCCGGCCGCGGCGCCTCCCGACGCGAGCGGCCCCGGCGAGATGGGCTTCGCGTTCGACCGCCTCGGCCTGCGGGTGCCGGCCATCGTGGTGAGCGCGTACACCGCGGCGGGAACCGTGATCCACGACGAGATGCACCACGGCTCCGTCACGAACACCCTGTGCCGTCTGCATGGGCTCCGGCCCCTCAACGTCCGCGACGAGACCGCCAACCCGATCTTCAACGCCGTCAACCTCACGACGCCGCGGCAGCCGTACACCTGGCCGCAGCCCCAGTCGCTCTACACCCCGCCGAACCCCGAGAAGGGGGCGAGCAAGACCGCCGACGAGAAGCATCACCAGCGGCCGCTCACCCCGCCCGCGCGGGGACTGCTCGGACTGCTGGCGGCGCGCTTCGATCCCGGCAGCGCCCTGCCCTCGACGTACGGCGCGGCCTACGACGCACTGGTCGAGCACGGGACGGGCCTCTTCGGCGCCTTCGACGAACCCTCGGCCAGCCCGACTCCCACCCCGACCGGGACGCCGACCCCATCCCCGACTTCCTGAGCGGGCGAGCCGGCCGCGCCAACTAGACTGATCGCGTCCGGCATCCCGAGTCCTGGAGTCCAGCCGCGTGAGCACCCCTGTCGCAGATACCGTCGAGAACGCCACCGCCACTCCGGAGCGTGAGCAGCCTTACGGAGCCCTGGGCCTCAAGCCCGACGAGTACGCGAAGATCCGCGAGATCCTCGGCCGCCGCCCCACCTCGGGCGAGCTGGCGATGTACTCGGTGATGTGGAGCGAGCACTGCTCCTACAAGTCGAGCAAGAACTACCTGCGGCGCTTCGGCCAGAAGGTCTCCGACGAGATGAAGACCCGCCTCATGGTGGGCATGGGTCAGAACGCCGGCGTCGTCGACGTGGGCGAGGGCTGGGCGGTGACCTTCAAGGTCGAGTCGCACAACCACCCGAGCTACATCGAGCCGTTCCAGGGCGCCGCGACCGGCGTCGGCGGCATCGTCCGCGACATCATCTCGATGGGCGCGCGTCCCGTCGCCGTCATGGATCAGCTGCGCTTCGGCGCGATCGATCACCCCGACACCGCCCGCGTCGTGCACGGCGTCGTCAGCGGCATCTCGTTCTACGGCAACTGCCTGGGCCTGCCCAACATCGGCGGCGAGACGGTCTTCGACTCGGTCTACCAGGGCAACCCGCTCGTGAACGCCCTCGCGGTCGGCGTCATGCGCCACGAGGACATCAAGCTCGCCAACGCCACCGGCGCCGGCAACAAGGTCGTGCTCTTCGGTGCGCGCACCGGCGGCGACGGCATCGGCGGCGCGTCGATCCTCGCCTCCGACACCTTCGCCGACGGCGGACCCACCAAGCGCCCCGCGGTGCAGGTCGGCGACCCGTTCGCCGAGAAGGTGCTCATCGAGTGCTGCCTCGAGCTGTACGCGGGCGAGCTCGTCGAGGCGATCCAGGACCTCGGCGCCGCCGGCATCTCGTGCGCCACGAGCGAGCTCGCCGCCAACGGCGGATCGGGCATGCGCGTCGACCTCGAGAACGTGCTGCTGCGCGACCCCTCGCTCACGCCCGAGGAGATCCTCATGAGCGAGAGCCAGGAGCGCATGATGGCGATCGTCGCCCCCGAGAAGCTCGACGCCTTCCTCGCGGTCGTCGGCAAGTGGGATGTCGAGACGAGCGTCCTCGGCGAGGTGACCGGTGACGGCCGCCTGCAGATCTTCTGGCACGGCGAGCAGATCGTCGACGTCGACCCCTCGACTGTCGCGGTCGACGGCCCGGTCTACGACCGCCCGGTCGCCTATCCGGCCTGGATCGACGGCCTGCAGGCCGACTCGGCGGCATCCCTCCCACGCGCGAGCGACGCGGAGACGCTGCGCGACCAGTTCCTGCAGCTCGTGGCGAGCCCGAACCTCGCCGACACCAGCTGGATCACGAACCAGTACGACTACTACGTGCTCGGCAACACCGCGCTGAGCTTCCCCGACGACGCCGGCATGATCCGCGTCGACGAGGAGTCGGGGCTCGGCTTCGCGATCGCGACCGACTGCAACGGGCGCTACTGCCAGCTCGACCCGTACGCGGGCGCGCAGCTCGCCCTCGCCGAGGCGTACCGCAACGTCGCCGTGACGGGCGCCGTGCCGACCGCGGTCACCGACTGCCTGAACTTCGGCAGCCCTGAGAACCCCGAGGTCATGTGGCAGTTCGGCCAGGCGGTCGACGGCCTCTCCGACGCGTGCCTCGAGCTCGGCGTGCCGGTCACGGGCGGCAACGTCTCGTTCTACAACCAGACCGGCGACCAGCCGATCTTCCCGACTCCGGTCGTCGGCGTGCTCGGCATCGTCGACGACGTCGCCCGCCGCATCCCGTCGGGCTGGCAGGATGCCGGCGAGAACATCTACCTGCTCGGCACCACCGCCGAGGAGCTCGACGGCTCGGCCTGGGCCGACACCGTGCACGGTCACCTCGGCGGGCGTCCCCCGAAGGTCGACCTCGCCGGCGAGAAGCGCCTGGCCGGCCTCATCCAGGCCGCCTCGCGAGAGGGACTCATCTCCAGCGCACACGACCTCTCGACCGGCGGCCTCGGCCAGGCTCTCGCCGAGGCGACGACCCGATTCGGCGTCGGTGCCCGCGTGTGGCTCAGCGAGATCGTCGAGCGCGACGGAGTCGACGTGGCCACGGCGCTGTTCAGCGAGTCGACCGGACGCGTGATCGTCTCGGTCCCGCGCGAGGAGGACGTGAAGTTCCGCGGTCTCTGCGAGGGCCGCGACTACCCCGTCATCCGCATCGGCGTGACGGATGCCGCCGCGGGCGTCGAGTCGGTCCTCGACATCCAGGGCCTGTTCTCGGTGCCGGTCGCCGAGATCCGCGCCACATCGCGCGCGACGCTGCCCGCCGCGTTCGGCGAGATCGTCGACGAGGTGCCCACCTCGTGAGGGCCTCATGAGTGGCGGCGACCTGACGCCGCGAGGCGATGACCTGACGCCGCGGGGCGATGACGACGAGTACGCCGGGTTCGCCCGCGGTCGCTCTCGTCGCATGCGCGTGACCGCCTGGGTCGCGATCGTCTCGCTCATCCTCGTCGGCGGCGGCTCGACGGTCTTCGCACTGCTGTTCGGCTGATACAGCTGACACGGCTGATACAGCTGCAGGGCCGGCGGTGCTGGTGTGATGTCACAGCGGCGTCGACCGCACGCCAGCACCGCCGGTCCGACAGGTGTATCCCCAGCCGGGGGCCGAGACGCCGGGCGGCGAGGTGCGTAGGCTGAAGGGGTGGATCCGATCCTCGTCCTCGTGACCGAGTGGTGGTGGATCGCGCCGGCGGGAGCCGGGGCGAGCGCCCTCGGTTGGGTCGGCCTGCGCCGCGGTCGGCCGATGCAGCGACGGCTCGAGCTCGACGCCGCGCAGCTCGATCTGCGGCGCGCACAGCAGGCCGTGACGCAGTCCCGCGCCCAGCTCAAGGTCGCGCGTGCCGAGTTGATGCGCGCGCAGGCCGAGAAGGCGACGCCGAGAGCGACAGCCGGTGCGGTTCCCGAGGCGCGGCGCCGTCTGCAGATCGCGGAACGGCAGGCACGGGCGGCCGTCGCCGACCTGAAGGCGCGACGGGCAGGCGTGCAGGCGGCGCGCGCGATGATGCCGACCTCGCGCAAGGAGATCGACCGGATGCCGCTAGCCCGGCTGATGGCCGAACACGACGCTCTCCTGGCGCGGTGGATGGAGTACGAGACCGATGCCGCGAAGGCGATCGGTTTCCCGATGATGTCCGACGCCCGGTGGCCTCCGCTCGACCTCTTCCTGCGCGAGCACCAGCAGGCGTCTTGGCTGCGCCCCGCGTCGCGGGACGCGCGCATGTCTCCGGCCGACTACAGCGCCTACCGCGAGGCCGTGCGCCGGGCGACCCACGCCTTCGATGCGGCCGAGCGGGCGGCACGCCAGGGCACGCCGCGAGAGCTTCCCGAGCCCGACGACCGTCAGAACGACTGGGCCGAGGTCGCGCAGGACCTCCTCGACAACGCGCAGCGCGCGATCACCCGCTCCACCGAGATGTGGAACCGGATGCGGCGCGACCGCGGCCAGCGAGACGGCGAGAGTTCGCGCACGCACCCGGACGGAAGCTAGCGGGCGCGTGCTCGCTACGATGACGCCGTGGGTGAGTTCTGGGATGACCTGTTCCGGTTCGCCGGCAGCTACTGGTGGTTGATCTTCGTCATCGGGCCGGCTGCGGGCGGCGCCGCCAAGGCGATCGAGCGATCGTCGAAGCGCCGGCACGAGCGGCGGCTCGAGATCATCCGCGCGAAGGCCGAGGCCAAAGCCATCGCCGTCGCGGGACGCAAGGCGGCCCCGGCGCCCGGGTCTGCCGCACCCGGCGCGGCATCCGCCGCTGATGCGGCATCCGCTGCCGATGATGAAGGCCCCGATACCCGCACCCGTCTGACACGGCTGTTCGCGGCGCACGACGAGCTCACGCATCGCTGGCTGGAGTACGAGCTCGACGTCGCGAAGCTCATCGCGTTCCCGGCGATGAGCGATGGCCGGCAACCGCTGACGGCGGGCTTCCTGCGAGCGAAGAAGGTCGCGGACGGCCTGCGCCCGGCCTCGCCCGACGCCCGGGTCGACGCCGCCGACCTGGCCGCGTACCGCGAGGCGCTGACCGACGCCGAGGTCGCCTTCGACCTCGCCGAACGCGACGCCCGCCGACAGCGCGACCATTCGTTCAGCGAGACGGAGCGACGGCGCCTCGACACGGCCAAGCGGCTGCTCAACGTCGCCGTCGACGACGCGGCCACGCCGGCGGAACGGCGCACCGCGTACGAGCGCGTGCGCGCCGAGCTCGACGGGCTCATCGCCGTGTCGGATGCCGCGATGGATCGCCTCGCCGAGAAGGCCGCCCTGCAGCTTCCCCCCGCCTGAAACGGCCGGCGAGAATCGCATCCGGCGGTGAGACTCGGGGTGTGTCACCGATTCTCACGCCGGATGCCGATTCTCACCGGCCGCACGGGTGCAGGGTCAGTCGGTGACCAGGCCGTCGACCTGCGTGCCGTACTCGTCGAGCCAGGCGGTGATCGCCTCGGCTTCCTTGCCTTCGCCGTACTCGTTCACGACCATGTCCTCGAGCGACGCGTACTGCTCGTCGTCGAGCTTGATCTTGCCGATCAGCTCGGCCACCTCGGGATGCTCGTCCGCGAAGCCGGCAACGGAAAGGAAGTGCAGCGCCTCCGCGTCGCCCATCGCGCCGCGCGGGTCCTCGAGGTCCTTGAGGCCGTACTGCTCGTTGGCCCAGAACGGACGCCACGAGGTCACGACGATGTCGCGCTCGGCGGCGATCGCGGTGTCGAGCTCGGTCAGCATCGCCGCGGTCGACGAGGTCACGAGCTCGTACGTGCCGTCGAGACCGTATTCGGGGAGCATCGACTCCTGCGTCTGCTTCGTCAGCCCCGCTCCCGGCTCGATGCCGTAGATCTGACCGCCGAAGCGGTCGGCGTTGGCGGCGAGGTCTTCGATCGAGGTGATGTCGACGTACTCGGGCACGGCGATCGTGAGCTTGGCGTTGTCGTAGTACGCGCCGAGGTCGTCGATCTGGTCGCCGTAGCGCTCCATGTACGAGGCGTGGGTGAGCTCGGGCCAGGCCGACGGGTAGATGTCGACGTCGCCCTGCGCGAGACCGGCGTAGAGCGGGCCCGCCTCGGTGAGCTCCTGCATCTCGACGGTGTACCCGAGCTTCTCGAGCTGGTTCTCGAGCAGGTACGCCGTGCTCAGGCCGTCGGTCCACGAGGGGAGGTAGCCGAGCGTGATGGTGCCCTTGCTGTCGCCGCTGTCCCCGGAGCCGCCTTCGGCCTGGTTACCGCTCGCGCAGCCGGTGAGGGCGAGGGATGCCGCGGCGCCGAGCGCCATGATCCCCATGAGGTTCCGCGTGTTCATCGTGTGCCTTCCGTATGTATTCGTTCGTTCCGTATGGGTGGGTGCAGGGAGGAGACGTTCGGATGCCGCGCTCAGGCGGCCGGGGTGAGCTCGCGCTTCTCGGCGGCGGTCGTGGCGGCCGCCGCGGTGCGACGACGGCCGATCGCGCCGAGGAGCGACCCTCGCTGGCCCTTCATGTCGCCGAGGGCCGAGGTCAGACGGTCGAGGTAGATCGCGAGGATGACGACACTCAAGCCCGCTTCCACCCCCGTGCCGATGTTGACCGTCGACATCGCCTGGACGATCTCCTTGCCGAGACCCGGAGCACCGGCGATACCGGCGATGACGGCCATCGAGAGCGCGAGCATGATGACCTGGTTGACCCCGGTCATGATCGTCGGCATAGCGAGCGGCAGCTGCACGCCCCGCAGGATCTGCCCCGGCGTCGCGCCGAAGGCATGACCGGCCTCGACGGTCTCGGAATCGACGCCGCGGATGCCGAGCTCGGTGAGGCGCACGCCCGGGGGCAGCGCGAAGATGACGGTGGCGACGAGGCCCGGCACGAAGCCGATGCTGAAGAACACGATCGCCGGGATCAGGTAGACGAAGCCGGGCATCGCCTGCATCAGGTCGAGCACGGGCTTGATGACCGCGCTGAACCGGTCGCTGCGCGCGGCGAGGATGCCGAGCGGCACGGCGATCACGACCGCGATGATCGTCGCGATGAGCACGAGCGCGAGCGTCTGCATGGCCGTCACCCACTGCCCGACGCCGAGGATGATCGCGAACGAGATGGCGGTTCCGACGGCGAACTTCCACGAGCGCAGGAACCAGCCGAGCAGGGCCGCCACGACGATGACGACGACGATCGGAGCGCTCAACAGCAGGTCGGCGAGCGAGCCGACGAGCCAGCCGACGGCCGCCGAGACGGCACCGAGCAGCCAGGAGAGGTTGTCGCGGATCGCGTCGACGGCGACCTCGGCCCACTGGCCGAGCGGGATGCGGAAACCGTCCATCAGCGCACCTCCTCGTTCTGGGCGGCGGCGCGGTCGACGGCGGTCGCCTCCGCGAGAACCTCGTCGATCGCGGCCTGCGGCATGGGCTGGAGGGGGATCGTGATCTCCTCCGTCGCGCCGGGGCCGGGGCCGAGGGCCGCAAGAAGGGTGATGCGGGGGATGACGCCGACGAGGCGCCCCTCCGCGTCGGTGACGGCCAACGGCAGCGGCGACTCGACCGAGGGGACGAAGAGGTTCATGAGCACCTCGTCCTTGCTGACGGCCTGCGGCGCGGGCTTGATGACCGACGACAGCGCCGACTCGCCGCGGCGCACGAGCTTGACGGCGTCGCGGTCGGTCACGACCCCGAGCAGCTTGCGGTCGCGACCCACCACGTAGGCGGCCGACATGAAGGCATCCCGCATCTGCTTGAGGGCGACGCGGGGTCCGGCCGACTCGGCGACGACCGGACGCGGACGCTCCATGACGTTCGCGGCCGTGAGCACGCGGGCGCGGTCGACGTCCTGCACGAACTGCTCGACGTAGTCGTTCGCGGGGTCGGTGAGGATGTCTTCGGGCGTGCCGATCTGCACGATCCGGCCGTCGCGCATGACGGCGATGCGGTCGCCGAGGAACATCGCCTCGTTGAGGTCGTGCGTGATGAAGATGATCGTCTTCTGCAGCTTCTGCTGCAGCTCGAGCAGCTGTTCCTGCATCTCGCGGCGGATGAGCGGGTCGAGCGCGCTGAACGCCTCGTCCATCAGCAGGATGTCGCTGTCGGCGGCGAGCGCACGCGCGATGCCCACGCGCTGCTGCATCCCGCCCGACAGCGCCGAGGGGAGCTTGTCGCCCCAGCCCTCGAGACCGACGAGCGAGAGGATCTCCTCGGCCTTCGCGAGGCGCTCGGTCTTATCGACGCCACGCAACTCCAGCGGGTAGGCGACGTTCGCGGCGACCGTGCGGTGGGGCAGCAGGGCGAAGTGCTGGAAGACCATCGCGATGCGTTCGCGGCGGATGCTGCGCAGACGCGCGGGCGCGACGTCGGTGATCGAGTCGCCCTTCACCGTGATGGTGCCGGCGGTGGCGTCGTGCAGCCCGTTCAGCATGCGGATGAGCGTGGACTTGCCCGATCCCGACAGGCCCATGATGACGAAGATCTCGCCGGGCTGAACGGCGAACGACGCGTCGATGACGGCGGCGGTTCCGGCGTCGGCGATCTCATCGCGCTGGGCGCCGGCCCGCAGTCTCTCGACGACACCCTTCGGGTTGCGGCCGAACACCTTGTACAGATTCTTGGCTTCCAGGGCGGGGGAAGCGGTATCCCCCACAGAAGACGGACTGGTCACAGGTCACCTCGGCAGCCGGTGCAGGGCTGCATCGGTCACGCCCGGGTGGCGACCTCCCGGCGCACGTCTCGCGACCGCGCCTCGGCACGCGGATGTCGGATCCACGTGCACGGGCCGCCGACCATACGCTCGCCGGTCTGGCACCCCCGAGGATTGCCACCAGCGACCGCGGACTGGTCGGGTAGTGGCCCGCAACGGGCCTCATCCAACGTTTCACGTCTCACGGAAGGTCGCAAATCGAGGGAGGATTTGCCCTTCGACCGGCCATTCCGGTATCGCGCGCGCGTCGGCTCGGTCGATCCCGGGCCGGCTGCCCTCGTGCCGGAGCGTCAGTCCGCGACATCCTCCGCGGCGATGCGGTGGTGGCGGATGACCTCGGCCACGACGAAGCCGAACCACTTCTGAGCGAACTCGGGATCGAGGTCCGCCTCTTCGGCGAGTCGGCGCAGCCGCGCGATCTGACGCTCTTCGCGACCCGGGTCGGACGCGGGCATGCCGTGGGTCGCCTTGAGCTCGCCGACCTGCTTCGTGCAACGGAATCGCTCGGCCAGCATGAAGACGAGCGCGGCGTCGATGTTGTCGATGCTCGCCCGCAGGCGGTGGAGTTCGGTCGTGGCGTCGGTCATGGTGGCTCCTCCCCTCCGCCGACCCTATCTGCTCGGCCCACGACCTGCGTTCCGCGTTCGGGCCGTGCAGGCCGGCACCTAGAGTGTGACCATGACCAAGCCCCGCTCGAGCAGCCCCGCGACCGCGGCGCCGGCAGCCGCGGCGGCGGCTCCGACGCGCGACCAACCGGTGTGGGGAGCGCTCGCGCGCCCCTTCGCCGCCGGCTTCTTCCTCACCGCCGGCGCTCTGACCGCCATCGTGCTCGGCCTGGCGATCTCGAGCCTCTCCACCGTGCTCATCTACGTCGCCATCGCCCTGTTCGTGGCGCTCGCGCTCGACCCGATCGTCCGCTTCCTCGTGCGACGCGGCATCCGTCGGGCCTGGGGCATCCTCATCACCTTCGGCGCGCTGGCGCTCATCATCACCGGCATGCTCTGGATCGTGCTGCCGCCGGTCGTGCGTCAGGTCGAAGAGTTCGTGGGCGACGTCCCCGGCATCGTCAACAGCCTGCTCCACAGCGACGCCGTGGTCTGGCTCGAGGAATCGTTCGGCGACAGCCTGAGCGATGTCCTCGACGAGGTGCAGAGCTTCGTCACGAACCCCGCCAACATCGCCGCGATCGGTGGCGGCCTGCTGCAGGTGGGCGTCAACGTCGTGTCGGCCATCTCGGGTTCGATCATCGTGCTCGTGCTGAGCCTGTACTTCCTGGCATCCCTCCCGCGCATGAAGAACGCGCTCGTGCGCCTGTCACCCGCCCGCTCTCGGGCCACGGTCGCCGACATGACCCGGCAGATCACGGAGTCGGTCGGCGGCTACCTCTCGGGCATGGTCGTGCTCGCGCTCATGAACGCCGTCTTCGCGTTCATCCTCCTGACGATCCTCGGTGTGCCGTTCGCGGCGCTGCTCGCCGTCCTCGCCTTCGCGATCACCCTCATCCCGCTCGTCGGAACGGTGATCTTCTGGGTGGGCGCCTCGGTCATCACGCTACTGACGAACCCGACTGCCCCCGTTCAGGCAATCATCTTCGCTGCCGCCTACCTCGTGTACATGCAGGTCGAGGCATACCTGCTGACACCCCGCGTGATGAACCGAACCGTGTCGGTGCCGGGATCGCTCGTCGTCATCGGCGCGCTCGTCGGCGGTACGCTGCTGGGCCTGCTCGGGGCGCTCGTCGCGATCCCCGTCACGGCGTCGATCCTGTTGATCGTCAACCAGGTGATCATCCCGCGCCAGGACGCGAAGAAGCTGCCGCACTGACTCCCGCGATGGCGGTGGCCGCTCAGACGACGGGCAGCAGGCAGGTGGGGCTGGGCGCGCCGACACGGTGCCGCACCCGCCCGGGAACGCCGGTACGCGGATCGCGGGTCATCGCGACGACGTCGTTCGATCGCTGCCCCGCCACGAGCAGGGTGTCGCGGACGACGACGTGGTGGCGCGGCCACGCCACGCCGGCGTCGACGAGGGCGAGCTGCTCGAGCCGGTCGCCCGCACCGCGGACCCGGAGCACCCCGAGAGTGTCGCTGCCGCGGACGCCGGCGTAGACGGACTCGCCGTCCGGCGTCATCGCGATCTCGGCGGCCGTGTCGTCGTCGAGGGTTCCGACGAGGCCGGTCGCCGACAGCATCCGCCACGTGCCCTCACGGTCGGCGCCGAGCACGAACACCTCGCGCGAGAGCTCGGTGAGCACGTAGAGGTGACCGCTCGGATGCCAGAGCGTATGCCGCGGGCCGCTGCCCAGGGGCAGTGCGACCTGCTGCACGAGCCGGAGCCCGCGCGGGGTGTCACGCCAGAACCGCACGAGGTCGAGACCCATGTCGGTCGTGGCGATCAAGCCGCCGGGGAGATACCGCGCCTGGTGCGAGCGCGACGGCCGCACCCCGTCGGCATCCTGATCCGCGTCGGAATGCCGCGGCGTCGGCTCTTCGGAGCCCGGCACGAGGTGGGCGTACTCGGGACCTGCGGCCTCGCGGAGCGCGCGGGCCGCAGCGGCGAGGTCGATGTCGCCCGCCGCGGGCTCGAGCGGAGCATCGGGCCCGTAGGGATCGACGGCAGCGGGCGCGATGGCCGGAGCCGACGGGATGCCGGCGGCGTCGAGCGTCATGCGCACGATGCGGCCGTCGCTCCAGCAGCTGGCGACGAGCGACCCGCCGTCGGGGGCGACGGCGACGTGGCACACCGACTCGCCGGCAGCGACCGCTCGCCCGAGCGGTGTCCAGGCATCGTGTCCGGTCCGTCGGTAGGCCTGCACGTCGCCGCGGAACTCGAGGGCCGCGTAGACGACATCGAGCGTCGGATGCCGCGCCACCCACGACGGCGATGACGCGGCGACCACGTCGGGGCGCAACGCGAGCTGGCCGCCGGCGGTGGAGCCGTCGGGGTCGCCGGCGTGCAGCAGACCGATGCCGGCCGCCTCGCCGCCCATGTCGGCGGTGTAGCCGCCGAGCAGCAGCCGCACGTCAGTCGACGAGGTCGTGCCGGACGATGACCGCGTCGCGGGCGGGGCCCACGCCGATCACCGAGATGCGCGTGCCGCTCATCTTCTCCAGCGCCAGCACGTACTCCTGCGCCTCGACCGGGAGGTCGTCGAAGGTGCGCGCGGTCGAGATGTCCTGCTTCCAGCCGGGGAAGTACTCCAGCACCGGCTGGGCGTGGTGGAAGTCCGACTGGTTCACGGGCACCTCGTCGAACCGCTCGCCGTCGACGTCGTACGCGACGCACACGGGGATGCGGTCGAGGCCGGTGAGGATGTCGAGCTTGGTGAGCACCAGGTCGGTGATGCCGTTGATACGGGTGGCGTAGCGCGTGATGGGCGCGTCGTACCAGCCGACGCGTCGCGGGCGGCCGGTCGTCGTGCCGAACTCGAACCCGCGCGAGCGGAGGAAGTCGCCGTTCTCGTCGAACAGCTCGGTCGGGAACGGGCCCGAGCCGACGCGCGTCGTGTAGGCCTTGACGATGCCGACGATGCGGTCGAGGCGGTTGGGTCCGACGCCCGATCCCGTGGCGGCGCCGCCGGCTGTCGCCGACGACGAGGTGACGAAGGGGTACGTGCCGTGGTCGACGTCGAGCATCGTGGCCTGGCCGCCTTCGAAGACGACGACATCGCCGGCATCCAGCGCCTGGCTCAGCAGCAGGCCCGTGTCGGAGACCATGGGACGCAGGCGGTCGGCGTACGAGAGCAGATCGTCGACGATCTCGTCGGCGGTGATCGCGCGCCGGTTGAAGACCTTCACGAGCAGGTGGTTCTTCTGGTCGAGGGCACCCTCGACCTTCTGGCGCAGGATGTTCTCGTCGAAGATGTCCTGCACGCGGATGCCGACGCGGTTGATCTTGTCGGCGTAGGCAGGTCCGATGCCGCGGCCGGTCGTGCCGATCTGGCGCTTGCCGAGGAAGCGCTCGGTGACCTTGTCGAGCGTGCGGTGGTACTGCGTGATGAGGTGCGCGTTGGCGCTGACCTTGAGGCGCGAGATGTCGAGCCCGCGCGCCGACAGCGCCTCCAGCTCGGCGAAGAGCACCTCGAGGTCGACGACCACGCCGTTGCCGATGACGGCGTTGACGCCCGGCGAGAGGATGCCGCTGGGCAGCAGGTGCAGGGCGTACTTCTCGTCACCGATGACGACGGTGTGCCCGGCGTTGTTGCCGCCGTTGAACTTCACGACCCAGTCGGTGCGGTCGCCCAACAGGTCGGTGGCCTTGCCCTTGCCCTCGTCGCCCCACTGGACGCCGACGATGACGATTCCCGGCATGCGGATCTCCCTTTCTGTCGAGGAGGGATTGCACCCCATCCTATCGACACGGCCCCGGCATCCGCCGAGCGGGCGGGCCGCAGTGCTGTGCCGTCGAGAAGCGCCGGGGGCAAGCCCCTTTCACGGACCGATGCACGACAGCCAGAGTGGGCATACACGTCAGACGCCTACGGAGGAGGGTCTCATGCATCACCGGCTCGCCGCAGCGCTCGGCGCGGTACTGCTGCTGTTGTCATCGTCGCTGGCTCTGTCGGGGTGCGGACTCACCATTCCGACCGACCCGTCCGGCACGCTCGCCGCCGTCGAGGGCGGCACGCTCCGCGCGGGGATCTCGCCGAACGGCGACTGGGCCGACGTCAGCGGCGACGAGCCGCAGGGCACGGAACCCGACGCGATCCGCGCGTTCGCGGACTCGCTCGACGCCGACGTCGAGTGGACCGTCGGATCGGAGGAGGCGCTGGTGCGCGAGCTGGAGAACGGCGGGCTCGACCTGATCGCGGGTGGGCTGACGGACCAGACCCCGTGGACCGACAAGGCGGGGGTGACGCGGCCGTACGCGGAAGTGACCGCGAAGGACGGCAGCACGCTCAAGGTCGTCATGCTCGTACCGCTCGGCGAGAACGCCTTCTTGTCGCGTCTCGAGACCTTCCTCTCCGAGCGGTCGAAGGCGGGTGCGCTGTGACCGGGTCGGGGGTGCGGTTCGGGCAGACGGAGCTGCCGGAGCGTCAGGTCGAGGTGCTGCGGCGGGCCGTGCGACTCGAGTGGGTCACGATCGGGTTCCTGGCCGTGACGGTCACCCTCGTCTTCCTCGTCCTCGGCAATTCGCAGGCGATGAAGGCCGCCTGGATCGAAGACCTGCTGTCGTTCATCCCGCCGCTCGCCTTCCTCATCGCGATCCGCGTCAACCGGCGACGTCCGACTCTGCAGCATCCGTACGGCTACCACCGTTCGGTCGGGGTCGGGCACCTCGTCGCCGCTGTCGCCCTGTCGACGATGGGCACCTACCTGATCGTCGAGTCGGGCATCGGGCTGCTGAGCGGCGAGCACCCGACGATCGGAACGGTCGAGCTGTTCGGCGCATCGATCTGGCTCGGATGGCTCATGATCGGGGTCATGGCGCTGACGGCCGTGCCGCCGGTGCTGCTCGGGCACGCGAAGATCAAGCTGGCCCGCGAGCTGCACGACAAGGTGCTCTACGCCGACGCCGACATGAACAAGGCCGATTGGATGACGGCGGTCGGGTCGATCGTCGGCGTCACGGGCATCGGGCTCGGCCTGTGGTGGCTCGACTCCGCGGCGGCGCTCTTCATCGCGTCGGGCATCCTCCGCGACGGGCTGAAGAATCTGCGGGCCGCGATCATCGACCTCATGGATGCCCGGGCCACGACCTTCGACGACGCCGAACCGCATCCGCTCGCCGGACGGATCGACGCCTATCTCGTCGGCCTGCCCTGGGTCGCTGCCGTCGGCAGCCGGGTCCGCGACGAGGGGCACGTGTTCCACGTCGAGTCGTTCATCGTGCCGCGCGACGGCCGGATGCCGACCCTCGACGAGCTGGAGGCGGCGCGCGAGGGCTGCGTCGAGCTCGACTGGAAGGTGCAGGACATCGTGCTCGTCCCGGTTCGCGAGCTGCCGATCGTCGTGCCCGTCGCGGAGTCGCCGGGGTAGGGACGAGCAGGACGCGTGGAACTGTGTCGGCGTGTGAACCGGCCGCGCCGCCAGCCGGGATGCATCTGATTAGCGTGATGGTGTGACCGGTCGACTGCGCAAGCTGGGGTTCCTCCACATCGTCCCGTTCCGGCGGGACGATCCGGCGACCGGACTCGAGGAGGCGTTGCAGCTCTTCTCATACGGCGAGGAGCTCGGTCTCGACGGCGGCTGGATCCGGACGAGGCACTTGCAGTACGGCGTGCCGTCTTCGGCGGTGTTCCTCGCGGCGGCGGCACAGCGCACGACGCGCATCGATCTGGGCGTCGCGGTGATCCCGACGGTCTACGAGTCGCCGCTGCGGCTGGCCGAGGACCTCGCGACGGCCGACCTGCTCTCGGGTGGGCGCCTGCAGCCCGGTCTCAGCGTCGGGGCGCCCCGGCTTCCCGAGGAGGTCGCCGAGCGGGTCCTCGGCGACCGCTGGCGCGACGACGACGTCAGCTACGGCCGCATCGAACGGATCCTCGGGTTCATCCGCGGCGATGCCGTCGATCGGGAGCGCGAGATCGGGCTCGGCGGGGTCACCGAGCTCTCCTCCGATCGCGTCGAACCGCACAGCCCCGGACTCGCCGCGCGCCTCTGGTATGGCGGCGGGTCGCTGCGGTCGGCCGAGTGGGCCGGGCGAGCAGGACTGAACCTGCTCGTCAGCAACATCTCGACGGCGGAGGACTCCGAGGTCTTCTCCGAGGTGCAGCGGCAGCAGATCGATCTCTTCCGCTCGAGGCATCCCCTCGGCGACGCCGCGACGGTGGGCAAGGGTCACGTCATCCTGCCGACTGACAACGCGACCCCCGAGCAGCGCGAGCGCTTCGCCGCCTACGTCGAGACGCGCACGCCCCGGACCCTCGCGCCGCAGGGCCCCGGCCGCACCCTCATCGCCCGCGATGTGATCGGCTCCACGGCCGAGATCGTCGACACGATCGCCGGCGACGCGGCGTTCACGGCGGTCGACGAGCTTCTTCTCGAATTGCCGTTCTCGTTCAGCGCCGAGGACCAGCGTCACATCGTGCGCGAGCTCGCGACGAGCATCGGCCCCGCGCTCGGCTGGACCGCGAAGTCCTGACCATTCGAGGTTCACTCGATGAGTTCGCCGACATGACCATCCGCGTGAGGCGCGACTACGTCGGACGCGCCGCGGTGGCGGCATCCGCGATGTTCCTGCCCGGGATCGGCAGCGTCGTCGTCCTCCTGATCATGGGAACCGCCTACCCCGACGAGGCGCAGGCGGCGATCGGCCTGGGCGGCTCGACGGCGGCGATCGTCACCGTCGTGGCCTCCGGTTTCGTCGTCACCACGATCCGCGCGTTCGCTTCGGCGCGAGGGCGGGTCGGTGAGGGCACGGGCGGGATGCAGCGAGCGCTGCAGGCGGAACTGACCGCGGCGATCGGCGCAGCCGCGCTCCTCCTGCTCGCCTCGGTGGCGATCGTCGCGATGAGTCCGGCCATCTCCCGTTCCGACGCGGGCGCGTTCTTCGCCGTCTACTGGATCGCCTCGATACCCGCCACCGTCCTCACCCCGATCGGATTCGTCTTCAACGGGGCGTTCCAGGCGATGCAGCGCGACGGCACGAATCTGGTCACCGCGGTCACGGGCACCGTGGTAAAAGCTGCGGTCGCGGCGGCCGTCGTGGTCCTCGGCGTCGCGCCGGTTCCCGCGGTCGCGGCTGTCGGCGCCGTCACGTCCGTCGCGTCGATCCTGGGGACGGTGTACCGCGGGTCTCAACTGGTCCGCGCCGACATGATGTCGTGGCGGATGCTCGCCGCGGGCGGACGCGCGGCTTGTGCGCATCCCGTGGCAGTCGTCCGCTCGCTCGGCGAGCGCGCGGCAGCGTCGATCGACGGTCTGGTGTTCATGGTCACGTTCACGGCGGCCGTCGCCACGGCGACCGCGCACTCTCCCGCGGACGGCGCGGCCATGGCGCTCTCGGTGGCCGTGATGAGGTCGGTCATCGTGCCCCTGAAGCAGTTCGGCGTCGTCGGCGCACGGTTCGTCATCGCCGAGCGCGGCCGCGCCGACGCGATGCGGTTGTCGACGGTCCAGGCGAACTGCTTCATCCTGCTCGCCGCGGCGGCTCTCGTGCTCGTGCTCTCGCGGCTGGCGCTCCCGGTCTTCGGCAACCTCGGTTGGGTGGTCGCCGCGATGATGGCCGCGCAGCTGCTCATCGAGCCGTGGGCCGGCGTCGTCTACGCCTACCGGAAGGTCGCGGTCTCGACCTCGGTCGGGCTCCCCGCGCTCTTCATCGCCTACGGCGCCGTCGCCGGTCCGGGACTCGCGTTCCTGGCGGCGACGCACGCGTCGTCTGCCGAAGGCGATCTGGGGCGTTCTGCTGGTGAGCCGGGTCCTCTTCGCGGTACTGCAGGCTCTCCCCGAGCCGAGCCGACGCGCAGGCGCGGACCTCTCGACGCGCGATGCCCTCTCGCGGATCCGGCCGGCGACGACCAGACTGGCGTGGCGGCGACATCCCCGCGGGCGGGACGGCACATGAGACCTCTCCGGTACTCGATCAACGTGACCCTCGACGGCTGCTGCCACCATGAGGCGGGGCTGCCGCCGGATGAGGAGTCGATGGACTTCTGGACGGCGCAGATGGCCGGCGTCGACGCGCTGCTGCTGGGCCGCGTGACGTACGAGATGATGGAGGCCGCCTGGCGACGACCTCCGGAGGGCGAGTGGCCGGCGTGGATGGACGACGCGGACGTCCGTTTCGCAGAGGCCATCGACAGCGCCCGGAAGTACGTCGTGTCGTCGACCCTGCGGCATCCCGACTGGAACGCCGAACCGATCTCGGGCAACCTGGAGGCGACGGTTCGAGCGCTGAAGGCCGAGCCGGGCGCCGGGCTGTGGGTCGGTGGCGTGACGCTGCCTACTGCGCTGGCGGAACTCGGCCTGATCGACGAGTACGAGTTCCTCGTGCATCCTGTCGTCGCCGGCCGCGGTCCGACGCTGCTCGCGGGAGTGCGGCGGCAGCTCGATCTCGAAGCGGTGCACCGGACGGAGTTCCGATCCGGCGCCGTGGCGACGCGATACCGGCCCCGCAGCCGGTGACCTGAACACGCGACGCGAACTCCTGTTACGACAGGTGTCGCCGGATGACGTGCGGCCTTGGCGCCACGGCGGGCGAGGTCGACAGTGGGCACATGTCACACCGCATCCACCTCGCCGTCGCCCTCGAGCGCGCCGGCTGGCACCCCGCGGCCTGGCGGGCGTCCGGCCTGTCGCCGCACGCATTCACGAACCCGCGTCACTGGTCCGATCAGGTGCGCGTCCTCGATCGGGCGGGCGTGACGTTCGCGACGATCGAGGATGCCCTGGCCCTCGCCGATCGTTTCGAGGATGCCGGCGCCCCGAACCCAGACCGACTGCACGGGCGTCTCGACGCGGTGCTGCTGGCGTCAGCTCTCGCGCCGCTCACGCACCGGATCGGTCTGATCCCGACCGTCACGACGACCCACACCGAGCCGTTCCACGTCGCGACCGGCATCCAGACCCTCGACGTCGCCAGCCGCGGTCGCGCGGGCGTGCGCCTGGTCGTCGGCGGGTCGGCCGCGGAGCGTGCGAACTTCGGACGGCGCGACGAGATCGACCTCGAGACCGGGTTCCGCGAGGCGGGCGACGTCGCCGACGTCCTCGGCCGCCTGTGGGATTCGTGGCAGGACGACGCGATCATCCGGGATGCCGCGAGCGGCCGCTTCGTCGACGCCGACCGGATCCACAACATCGACTTCACCGGCGAATTCTTCTCGATCACCGGCGCCTCGATCGTGCCCCGCTCACCGCAGGGCCGCGCGATCATCGCCGTGCTGGCGCACCAGACCGTGCCGTTCCGCCTCGCCGCCGAGCACGCCGACGTCGTGTTCGTCACGCCTCAGGATGCGGCCGCAGCGACCGGAATCCTCGCGGAACTCGACGGGGCAGCCGCCGAGCTGCGGCGCTCGAGCGAAGGGCTGCGGGTGTTCGCCGACGTCGTCGTGCTCATCGAGGAGACGCCCGCGAAAGCGCGCGACGCGCTCGCGCGGCTCGACGAGCTCGCGGAGTCGGAGTTCCGCTCCGATGCCCCGCTCGTGGCGGGGACGCTCACCGAGGTGGCCGAGCACCTTCGCGCTCTGGCCGAGACCGGTGTCGACGGGGTGCGACTGCGGCCCGCCCGCCAACCGGATGACGTCGCGGCCATCGCCGAGCGGCTGGCCCCGTTGCTGCGCGCGACACGCGTGCTGCGCGAAGACGACGCCGCCACCCTGCGCGGCCGGCTGGGACTCAGCCGCCCCGACAGCCGGTACGCCCGCCGGTACACCGACACATCGCAGAGCTCCACCCCGGCACGAGAGAAGGTCGCCCCGTGAGCCGTTCGCCCCGCCAGATCCACCTGGCCGCCCACTTCCCCGGCGTCAACAGCACGACGGTCTGGACCGATCCCACGTCGGGCAGCCAGATCGACTTCGCCGCTTTCGAGTACTTCGCCCGCACCGCCGAGCGCGGATTCTTCGACTACGTGTTCCTCGCCGAAGGTCTGCGGCTGCGAGAGCACAAGGGTCGCGTACACGAGCTCGACGTGCTGGGTCGCCCGAACACCCTCGCGATCCTGGCTGCGCTGAGCGCGGTGACCGATCACGTCGGTCTCGTCGGGACGCTCAGCACGACGTTCAACGAGCCCTACGAGCTCGCCCGCCAGCTCGCGACCCTCGACCACCTCTCCGGCGGCCGCGCGGGATGGAACGCCGTGACGAGTTCGGATGCCTTCCACGGCGCGAACTTCCGCCGCGGCGGGTTCCTGGCCCACGCCGACCGGTACGAGCGAGCGAAGGAGTTCGTCGCGCTGTCGAAGAAGCTGTGGGACTCGTGGGATGAGAGCGAGACGCTGCCGCGCGGCATCCGTCACACCGGTCCGCAGTTCGACGTCGACGCACTGTTCGATGTGCCGAGGTCGCCGCAGGGCCGCCCCGTCATCGTGCAGGCCGGCGATTCCGCCGACGGACGCGACTTCGGTGCCGAGCACGCCGAGGTGATCTTCTCGCTGCACCAGGACTTCGACGCCGCCCGCGTGTTCTACGACGACGTCAAGGGGCGGCTCGCGGCGTGGGGACGCGACGAGGACTCGCTGAAGATCCTGCCGGCCGCGACGTTCGTCATCGGCGACACGGATGCCGAGGCGCGCGAGCGTTCCCGTGAGATCGCACTTCAGCAGGTGCGCCCCGAGCAGGCGCTGACCTACCTCGAGCAGGTGTGGGGGCGCGACCTCAGCGCCTACGACCCCGACGGGCCGCTGCCCGACGTCGAACCCGACACCGGCTCGGAGACCGCGCGCGGCTGGGCGAACCGGCACCGCGCGGTGCAGGCGCGTATCGCTTCGCTCCGCGAGCTGTCGCAGGCCGAGGGCCTGAGCGTGCGGGAGCTCGTCATCCGGCTGACCGCCAAGCACACCTTCGTCGGCACGCCCGAGGACATCGCTGCCGAGATCGACCGCTACGTGCAGGAGCGGGCGACCGACGGCTTCACGGTCGTGGGACACCTCACCCCTCACGGCCTCGACGAGTTCGCGACCCGCGTCGTGCCGCTGCTGCAGGAGCGCGGGTCGTACCGCGACTCGTACGACGAGGGAGCGACGCTGCGCGACCTGCTCGGACTGCCGGCGGTGGTCCCCACCTCCGTACCGGCGTGAGCGTCCACCGGCTCGTCTTCGTCGGCGCCGGCCCGCGTGCGGTCATGCTCCTCGAGCGGATCGTCGCGCGGTTCGGCGAGGCGGCGGGATCGGCGGATGCGCGCGAGGTGGGTGCCCCGCGTCTGCATGTCGAGCTGATCGACCCGCACCCGCCCGGCGCCGGCCGCATCTGGCGGCGAGCGCAGTCGCCGCTGCTGAAGCTCAACTCGATGGCGCGCGACGTGACCGTCTTCACCGACGACAGCTGCACGATCGAGGGACCGATACGTCCGGGGCCCTCGCTCATCGAATGGGCCGAGATGTGGCGCAGCGGCGAGCTCGCCGCGGGCGGCCGGAGCATCGAGATCGACGACGAGGTGGCCGCGGCGGAGGCGCGCGGACTGCGCGGCGACAGCTTTCCGACCCGCCGCCTGCACAGCTACTACCTCGAGTGGTTCTACCGCCGCACGGTCGCCGAGGCCCCGTCGGGCGTCACCGTCCGGTGGCGTCCGGACACGGTGACGCGGGTGAGCGAGGCGAACCGCGTGACGCTTGCGAGCGGGGTCGAGCTCGAGGCCGATGCGGTCGTCTACGCCCTCGGGCACAACGGACGTGAGCCGGATGCCGCCACGGCGGCGCTGATCGCCGCCGCTCGGCGCGAACGGCTTCAGTACGTGCCGCCGGCCTTCACCGCCGACGCCGACCTCACGCAGCTCGGCGCGGGCGACGACGTGATCGTGCGCGGGATGGGCCTCGCGGCCGTCGATCTCGTCGTGCTCCTCACGCAGGGACGCGGCGGCCGGTTCGTCGAGCTCGGCGATCGGCTGAGGTACATCCCCTCGGGCCGTGAACCACGACTGCACCTCGGGTCGCGGCGCGGCGTGCCCTATCGCTCGAAGGTGTCGTCGACGCTCCGGGGAGAGGCGCCCGAGCGCGAGGTGCTGACGCCGTCGGCGATCGCCGCCCTGCTCGACCGTCCGGGTTCCATCGACTTCGAGGCGGACGTGTGGCCGCTCATCGCCGGAGAGCTGTTGCACGGCCACTACCGCGAACTCGTCACGGGACACCCCGACCGGGTGCACGGCGACTGGCCGACGTTCCGCGCGCTGCTGCAGTCGCACGCCTGGGACGACCCGGCCCTGCTCGACGCGATCGCCGCGGTGGTCCCCGACCCGCTCGACCGGTTCGACGTCGCATCGCTCGACCGACCGTTCGCCGGCGCGACCTTCGCCGATCGCGACGACGCGCACCGTCGCGTGCGAGAGCACATCGTGACCGACCTACACCTGCGCACCACCCCGGAGCGCAGTGCCGCGCAGGGCGTCTTCCTGGCCGCGCTGCTGTCGTTCCTCGCCCTCGCCGAGATCCCGGCCGATCGGTGGAACGAGCGCTCGCGCACCGAATCGCTGCCGGTGCGATGGCACACCTTCTTCAGCTACGTCGCGAGCGGCCCGCCGGCGCACCGCCTCGAGGAGTTCCTCGCGCTCGCGGATGCCGGCATCCTCCGCTTCCTCGGGCCGGAGGTCGAGGTGCGCGTCGACCCTCAGCGCGGCTTCGTCGCGTCGAGCCCGCGCGTACCCGGCGAGACCGTCGCCCGGAGCCTTGTCGACGCCTGGCTGCCCGGGGCGGGGGCGGCGTCGAGCGACAACCCGGTGCTGCGCGAACTGGCACGACACCAGAGCTCGGACCTGCGGGTACTCACCGACGCCGACGGCCGCGTGCTGTCCGAGCACGGCGAGCCTGCGGCATCCGTGTTCGCGCTCGGCCCGTTCACCTCGCTCCCCGAGGGCGGCGCGTTCACCCGTCCGGGGTCGAATGCGCTGTCGCTGCGTCAGACCGACCGCACGGCCGGGGCGATCGTTGCGGCGCTGGCCCTCGAGTCCGTCGACGCCGCCGCCCTGGGTTGAGGATGACGCCGCGTGACGCAATGTGAACCGGAGCGTCGAGGTCTTCCGCTGTATGACGGGGCCGCGCGCCGGTCACGCCGGTTCTCGCGAGCCTGGGACGCATGCCTCTTCTCCGTATCCGTTCCCGCGTTCTCGCGAGCGTCGCCGCCGGCGGCGCGGCCCTCCTCCTCGCCTCGTGCAGCTCCACGACCGGCGGCTCGGCTCCGGCGCCGTCCGGCGAACCCGTCTCGGGCGGCACTCTCACCTTCGCGATCTCGGTCGACAGCCAGTGCATCGACCCGCAGCAGGTCGCCAACAACGACGCGATCGCGATCGCTCGCCAGACCGTCGCATCGCTCACGACGCAGGATGCCGAGACCGGTGAGATCCTCCCCTGGCTCGCCGAGGACTACGAGGTGAACGCCGACGCGACGAGCTTCACGTTCACCCTTCGCAACGGCGCGACCTACGCCGACGGCGCACCCATCGACGCCGCCTCGGTCAAGACGAACTTCGAGGCGATCCAGGCGCTCGGCGCGAAGGCCCCGCTCGGTTCGTCCTACCTCGCCGACCTCGCGAGCATCGACGTGGTCGACGACCGCACCGTGACGATCGCCTTCTCACGTCCGAGCGCGCAGTTCCTGCAGGCCACGTCGACGTTCAGCCTCGGCCTCCTCTCCCCGGCGACCGCAGCGGTGAGTCAGGCCGACCGCTGCCTCGGCGACTACGTCGGGTCGGGACCCTTCTCGGTCGAGAGCTACACGCCCAACCAGGGCGCGACCCTCGTGCGCCGCGAGGGCTACGACTGGGGGCCCGCGACCAACGAGCACTCCGGCGAGGCCTACCTCGACTCCATCGAGTTCGTCGTGGTGCCCGAGGCCGGCAACCGCACCGGAAGCCTGCAGTCGGGGCAGATCGACGCCACGACCGGCATCTCGGCGACCGACGCCGTGCTCTTCGAGACCGACGGGTTCTGGAGCGAGAACCGGGCGAACCCGGGCGTCGTCTACAACCTCTACGCCAACCAGTCGACACCCAAGCTCGCCGACCCCGACGTGCGCCTGGCGATTCAGAAGGCCATCGACCGCGAGGAGATCACGGCGACCCTGCTCGGACCCGACGACAAGCCGGCCGTCTCGCCGCTCGCCTCGTCGACGCCGTACTTCACCGACCTGAGCGACGTGCTCGAGTACGACCCGGATGCCGCAGGCGCACTGCTCGACGACGCCGGATGGACCCTCGGCGCCGACGGCATCCGTGAGAAGGACGGCGAGAAGCTCAGCTTCCTCGTCACGTACTGGCAGGCGCCCAAGGAGGTGCTCGAGCTCGTCCAGCAGCAGCTGCGCGAGGTCGGTGTCGACCTGCAGCTGAAGTTCGTCAGCTTCGCCGACTCGCAGGCGGCGTCCGCCGACGGCACCTACGACTTCGTCTACGGCAACCTCACGCGGTCCGACCCGGATGTGCTTCGCACGGTCTTCACGGCCGACAACCCGACCGGCAACACCCGGCGCACCACGCGCACCGCGGTCGACGACCTGCTCGACGAGCAGGCGGCGATCACGGATGCCGCTACGCGTCAGGGCGTCGTCGACGAGGCGGCGCGGGCGCTCGTCACCGAGGGCGTCACGATCCCGATCTACGAGCTCTCGACCACCATCACCGCCGCCTCGAAGGTGCAGGGGCTGACGTTCGAGGCGTCGAGCCGGCTCGACTTCTACGACGCCTGGATCGCCGAGTAGCCATGTGGCTGACATACATCGCACGCCGCGTCGGGCAGGGGCTGGTGGTGCTCTGGGCGGCCTACACGATCTCGTTCCTCGTCCTGTACCTGCTGCCCGGTGACGCCGCGGCGCTCTTCGCGGGCGGCGCCGACCAGGAGGCGGTCGACCCCGAGCTCGTGGCGCGGCTGCGCGCCGAGCTCGGGCTCGACCGGCCGCTGTGGGAGCAGTACCTCACGGCGCTCGGGCGGGCACTCGTCGGCGACTTCGGCACCTCGACCCAGACCGGCCGCGCGGCGACCGACCTGCTCGGCGAGGCGCTGCCTCCGACGCTCGCCTTGACGGGATTCGCGTTCGTCCTGTCGGTCGTCTTCGGCGTGGTCCTGGCACTGGCGGCCTCGCTCACGCGCACGCCGTGGCTGCGGAACCTGCTGTTCTCGCTCCCGCCGATCGGGGTCTCGGTTCCCGTCTTCTGGATCGGGCTGCTCCTGCTGCAGGCGTTCTCGTTCCAACTGCGACTGTTCCCGGCGATGCGCGACGACGGATTCGTCAGTCTCGTGCTGCCCGCCGTGACGATCGCGATCCCCTCGGGGGCTTTCATCGCACAGCTGCTCTCGCGCAGCCTGCGCTCGACCCTCGCTCAGCCCTACATCGAGGTCGTCCGCGCGAAGGGCGCGGGCGAAGCCCGGGTGCAGTTCGGACACGCGCTGCGCAACGCCGTCATCCCGACCCTCACGATGGGCGGCGTGCTCGTGGGCGGGCTGCTGTCGGGGGCCGTCGTGACCGAGACCGTCTTCTCGCGTCTCGGGATCGGCCGCCTGGTGGTCACCGCCGTGAACAACCGCGACGTGCCGGTCGTGCAGATCGTCGTCGTGTTCGCCGCCCTCGTCTTCGTCGTCGCGAACCTGCTCGTCGACCTCGTCTACCCGCTCATCGACCGCCGCATCACGCTTGCACGCACGGCGTTCGTCGCCGCCTGAGCCGGAGGAACCCATGGCCATCATCATCGACGCCCCCGCCCATGCCACAGAGCCGGCCGGACCCGGGCCGTCCCACGGCGCGACGGCCGGCCGGGACGGCAGCGAACGCCGGCGCGCCGCGCGCCGCATCCGCTCGTTCTTCCGACAGCCCACCCTGGTGCTCGCCGTCGCCGTTCTCGTCATGGTCGGGCTGTGGGCCCTCGCGCCGACCTGGTTCACCTCGTGGGATCCGATCGAGGGGGTGGCGAGCGACCGGCTGCAGCCGCCGTCGGCCGAGCACCTCTTCGGCACCGACAACCTCGGGCGCGACCTGTTTGCGCGGGTCGTGCACGGCTCGGCCACGTCGCTCGCCGCGACGAGCGTCGCCGTCGTCGTCGGGCTCACGGTGGGTTCGGTGTTCGGACTGCTCGCGGGTTTCCTGCGCGGCATCGTCGACGACGCGATCATGCGCTTCATGGACGTGCTCCTCGCGATCCCGAGCCTGCTGCTCTCGTTGGCGTTGATCACTGCGCTGGGCTTCGGGACGATCAACGTCGCGGTCGCGGTCGGACTCGCGAGCGTCGCGTCGTTCTCGCGGGTGATGCGCGCCGAGGTGCTGCAGGTCGCGACGGCGGTGTACGTCGAGGCCGCCCGCGTCTCGGGGGTGCGGTGGTACACGATCCTCGCCCGCCACGTGCTGCCGAACGCGTCGGGACCGGTCGTCGCCCTCGCCGCCCTCGAGTTCGGCGTCATGGTGCTGGCGATCTCGTCGCTGTCGTTCCTGGGATTCGGCGCACCGCCGCCGACGCCCGAGTGGGGGTCGCTCGTGTCGGGTGGCCGCGACTACCTCGCGGTGGCCTGGTGGCTCACGACGCTTCCCGGGCTCGTGATCGTCGCGGTCGTGCTCTCGGGTGGCCGCATCTCACGCGCTCTCGAACGCAACGGAGGAACCCGATGACCGCCCCGCACACGCCGCTGCTCGAGGTCGACGGTCTCGCCGTCTCGTACACGGTCGACGGCGAGACGCGCACCGCGGTGACGGATGTCTCGTTCTCAGTCGACCGCGGCGAGGTCGTCGCCATCGTCGGCGAGTCCGGGTCGGGCAAGAGCACGACCGCGCACGCCGTCATCCATCTGCTGGCACGCAACGCCCACGTCGATGCCGGCACCATCCGCCTCGACGGCGAAGACCTCACCGGGCTGTCGTCCCGGGCCTGGCGCGAGGTGCGCGGTCGGAAGATCGGACTCATCCCGCAGGACCCGGGGACGAGCCTGAACCCGGTGAAGCGCGTGGGCCGGCAGGTCGGCGAGCCGCTCGTGATCCACGGGCTCGCGTCGCGCCGCGGCGCCGACCGGCAGGCGGTCGAGCTGCTCGGGCTCGCCGGCATCCCCGAGCCCGAGGCGCGGGCGCATCAGTTCCCGCACCAGTTCTCGGGCGGGATGCGGCAGCGCGCGCTCATCGCCGCGGCGCTCGCGGCCGAGCCGCAGCTCGTGATCGCCGATGAGCCGACGAGCGCCCTCGACGTGACGGTGCAGAAGCAGATCCTCGACCACATCGGCACGCTCACCGACACCCTCGGCACAGCAGTGCTGCTCATCACGCATGACCTCGGCGTGGCCGCCGACCGCGCCGACCGCATCATCGTGATGCAGCGCGGACGCATCGTCGAGCAGGGACCGGCGAGCGCCGTGCTCGCAGACCCGCAGCATCCCTACACCCGCGCGCTCATCGCGGCGGCGCCGGGGCTGCGGGCGACGACGCATCCTCGGGCGGCGACGCATCCGCGGGCGGCGGATCCGCGGGCGACAGAGCCGCGGGAGACGAGAGTGCGGGCCGACGAGCCCCTCGCGCCGCTGCTCGAGGTCGCCGGGCTGCGCAAGGAGTTCGCGCTCCCCGGCCGCCGCCGACTCGTCGCGGTCGACGACGTGTCGTTCACGGTCGGTCGGGGCGAGACCCTCGCGGTCGTGGGCGAGTCGGGGTCGGGCAAGAGCACGACGGCGCGGCTCGCGCTGCGGCTCGAGCAGCCCACGGCCGGCAGCATCCGGTTCGACGGGGTCGATCTCGTAGCCGCCGGGCGAGAGCAGCTGCGGTCGCTTCGACGCCGGTTCCAGCTCGTCTACCAGAGCCCGTACGCGTCGCTCGACCCGCGTTTCACGATCGCGGACGTCGTCGACGAGCCGCTGCGCGCGTTCGGCGTCGGTGACCGGACCGCGCGAGCTGCCCGCGTCCGCGACCTGCTCGATCGCGTCGCGTTGCCCGCCGACACCGCGCGCCGCCGACCCGCCGAGCTGTCGGGCGGGCAACGTCAGCGGGTCGCGATCGCCCGGGCCCTCGCCACCGGTCCCGATCTCGTCGTGCTCGACGAGGCGGTCTCGGCGCTCGACGTCTCGGTGCAGGCGCAGATCCTCGACCTGCTCGTCGAGCTGCAGCGCGAGCTCGACGTGTCGTACCTGTTCATCAGCCACGACCTCGCCGTCGTCCGCGAGATCTCCGACCGCGTCGCGGTCATGCAGGAGGGCCGCGTGGTCGAGCAGGGCGCGACCGGCGACGTGCTGACGCGCCCACGCGAGGAGTACACGCGCCGCCTCATCGACGCCATTCCCGGGCGCGCCCGTGAGGCAATCGCATGAGCGAGGTCAGGCGCTGACGGTGACGAGGACGCGCTGCCAGCCGCTCGATCCGTCGGGCGCGATCGCCGCGCGCTCCTCGGTCTGCGTGTCGCCGTTCTTGTTGACGGCGCGCACCTCGACGTAGTGCGTCCCCGCCTCGGCCTGCCACTCGAGCACCCACTGCACCCACGTGTCGGCGTTGATGGGGGTCGACAGCGTCGCGGCCTGCCAGTCGCCGTCGTCGATGCGCACCTCGACACGGTCGATGCCGACCGTCTGGGCCCAGGCCATTCCGGCGACGGCGACGGTTCCGGCGGCGACCGGGGTGCCGGTCCGCGGGGTGTCGATGCGCGACGAGAACTTGATGGGCGCCTCCGCCGCGTAGCCGCGGGGCGTCCAGTACGCCTCGTCGGCCTCGAACGTCGTGACCTTGAGCTCGGTGACCCACTTGGTCGCGGAGACGTATCCGTACAGACCGGGCACGACCATGCGCACCGGGAAGCCGTGCTCGAGCGGCAGCGGCTCGCCGTTCATCGCGACGGCGAAGATCGCGTCGCGTGCGTCGTCGGTGAGCGCGTCGAGCGGGGTGGATGCCGTGTACCCGTCGACGCTCGTGGACAGCACCATGTCCGCGCCCGACTGCGGCCCCGCCATCCGCAGGATGTCTCGGATCGGGACGCCCTGCCAGATCGCATTGCCGACCAGGCCGCCGCCGACCTCGTTGGACACGCACGTCAGGGTGACCGCGTACTCGTCGAGACCCATGCCGACGAGGTCGTCGAAGCTCAGCTCGATGCGCTGATCGACCATGCCGTCGATGACGAGGCGCCACGTGGTGGGGTCGACCGAGGGGACGGTGAGCGCCGTGTCGACGCGGTAGAAGTCGGCGTTCGGGGTGATGAGGGGCGAGATCCCCTCGACGTCGAGCTCGGCCCCGTCCGGAATCGTGACGGTCGAGCGCGGCTCCGGGATGCGCAGCTCACGGCGAAGCGCGTCGACGGATGCGGTCGTCGCGTTCAGCAACCGTGCGCCGACACCGGCGATGACGGCCGCGAGGCCGACGCTTCCGGTCGCGACGAGGAACGCTCGGCGACCGACGCGGCGCTGCTCGGCCGCCGGGGTGGCGGGGGTGTCGGCGTCGGCGGCACCCGGTTCACCGGCCCACCGTCGGAGCCGGGTGATGAGGAAGACCAGGACGAACGCCCCGACGAGCGTGCCGACGACGGGAGGCACGAACGCGAGCGGGCTCGCGCCGGTGCGGGTGATGATCGCGGCCGTCGACAGCACGCCGGCGAGGCCGATGACGATGAGGCCGAAGGGGCGCGCGAAGAACTGCAGGATGCCGGCGATCGCAGCGGCGATGATGACCGCGAGCCCGAGGCTGCCCAGCAGCAAGATCTTGTCGGCCGAGCCGAAGGTCGCGATGGCGAACTCCTTGAGCGGCTGCGGCACGATGTCGATGACGAAGGCCCCGACCGCGAGGATCGGGCTGCTCTCGCGGGCGACCAACAGGGCGATCAGCTCGGCGACGGCGAGGAAGGCGGCGGCGCTGACGATGCCGGCGAGCGCGCTCCACAGCCCCCAGACCCAACGACGCGTCTTCGTCCGGTTCGCTGGTGCGGTTGATTTCGCCATCGCTGTCGCCTCTCGATCGGCAGATCACTCCTACCGTGCCTAGTGTGTTCGTCGCCGAGGCCGCAACGGATGGAAATCCGGCCGGGATGCTGAGCCGAGAGGCGAGCTGCTCAGAGGGTCTTCGCGAAGCAGCGTGAGAAGGCGTACTCGGTGTAGGGCTGGTAGATCGGGATCGGCGTGTAACCGAGCCGTTCGTAGAGCACGACGGCGTCGTGCTGACGGTCGCCCGTCTGCAGGATGACCCGGGCGGCGCCACGGGCGCGGGCGATGCGTTCGAGTTCGTCGAGCAGCGCCCGGCTGGCGCCGAGCCCGCGCGCCCGGGGATGCACGAAGACGCGCTTGATCTCGAGATCGCGGATGCTGTCGTGCGCGAGGTCGCGCAGCGCGCCGTGGCCGACAGCCGTGCCCACGGCATCCGTCACGAGCACCGTCGCCACGATCGTCGCCGGGTCGACGGCGAAGGCGCGAGCGGACCGCGCGGCCGCCTCCGGGTCGTCGTCATCGAAGCGGTCGGCGTACCGAGGGCCGACCTCGCGATCCATCTCGGCGCGGAGGGCGACGGCGCGCGGGTCGTCGTAGTCGACGTGCTCGAGCAGCCAGGGCCGCGCGGCGGGAACCGCGAGGTGCCCCGGCGCAACGGCATCGTCGGCCGGCTCGAGGTCGTATCCGAATGCGAGCAGCTCGATGAAGCGGCCGGGCTCCACCTCGACGCGGCCCTCGCGTTCGGGGAGACGGCGGAAGCCGAGCTTGGCGTACAGCGCGTGGGCGGCTGTCATCTCCGGCCCGCTGTTCATGACCACGCGATGCGAGCCACGTTCTCGCGCCAGGTCGATGACATGGCGGGCGAGCGCTTCGCCGACACCGCGTCCCCGGGCCTCGGGTGCGACGGCGAGCTGCCGGAAGTCCGTCTCACCCGGGCGCGCGACACCGGCGAGCGGACGGTTGGGTCGCGCGATCCACACGGAGCCGAGCAGCTCATCGGTCCCGGAACCCCCGGACCCGCTATCGACGGCGACCCAGACGTCTCCGGCACGGACGCGGCCGGCGACATCCCGCAGCGAAGCCAGGTACCCCTCGGACAGGTCGCCGTAGCTGTGCTGGTAGGCGCGGGCGGTCAGCTCGCCCGCCCGAGCGAACTCCTCGGTGCGGACGAGCCGGATGGTGAGCGCTGTCGCGGTCGATGTCACGCTGTGACGCTACCTCTCGCCGGGTCGGATCAGGATGCGGGCAGTCCGGGCGGGTTGATCGCGCTCTCCTCGATGCGCTCGGACTCCAGTCCCCACGTCTCGAGGACCTCGTCGTATTGACCGCCCTCGATGATGGCGTTGAGCGCGATCGAGACGGGCTCGATGAGGTTGTTGCCCTTGGCCGTCGCGGCGGCGATGTTCGCCGTCTGCGGCCATCCGCCCGGAACCAGGCCGACCAGCTTCGTGTCGCCGGTCTCGCGGGCCGACCATGCCGACGTGGCGTTCGGTCCGAAGGTGGCGTCGACCCGACCCGACTGGAGGGCGAGCACGGCGGCGGCGTTGTCGTCGTAGTACTGCAGCTCGGCCGGCGCCTCGCCCGCGGCTTCGAGCTCGGCGTTCCACGCCAGGAGCACCTGCTCCTGGTTCGTGCCCGACCCCACGACGATCTTCAGGCCCGAGATGTCGTCAGCTTTTTCGATCTTGTCGATGTCGCTGTCGGACCGGACGTAGAAGCCGAGAAGGTCCTCCCGGTAGCTCGCGAAGTCGTAGAGCTCCTTGCGCTCCTCGGTCACGGTGACGTTCGAGGTGATGAGGTCGTACTTGCCCGACTGGATGCCGAGGGGCCAGTCGGCCCACGCGACGACCACCGGGTTGTACTCGAGCCCGAGAGCCTCGGCGACCAGGGAGCCGATGTTCGGCTCGGTGCCGGCGGCCTCGGTCTCGCCCTCGGGGATGTAGCCGAGGGGCGGCAGGTAGGCCGAGTGGGCGACCGTGAGCTTGCCCTCCTCGACCGGCGTGAAGCCGCTCGCCTCAAGGGCCGCGACCGCCTCGGCGACGGGCTCGTCGAGGTGCACCCAATGGATGTCGTCGGTGGCGACGTTCGCGGTGGTGGGTGCCGGCGCGGCGGCCTCGGCCTCGGCCGGGCGGTTGAGGTTGACCGCGGTGACGATGCCGCCGACGACCGCGGCGATCGCCGCGACGCCGAGTCCGGCGGCGATGCCCTGCTTCTTGCTGATGGCCATGCTGGAGTGTCCTTGTCTCAGGTGGAGGGGTAGCGGTGCGAGCGGGAGTCTCAGGCGAGCACTTTGGCGAGGAACTCCCGCACGCGCGGATGCTTCGGCGCGACGAGGACCTCGCTGGGCGGACCTTGCTCGATGATGCGGCCGCCGTCGAGGAAGACGACGCGGTCGGCGACCTCGCGGGCGAAGCCGACCTCGTGGGTCACGATGATGAGCGTCGTGCCCAGCTGTGCGAGGTCGCGGATGACGTCGAGGACCTCGCCGACGAGCTCGGGGTCGAGAGCGCTCGTGGGCTCGTCGAAGAGGATGACCTTCGGTTTGAGCGCCAGGGCGCGTGCGATGGCGACGCGCTGCTGCTGCCCGCCGGAGAGCTGGCGCGGATAGTGACCGGCCTTGTCGCCGAGCCCGACGCGGTCGAGCAGTCCGAGCGCGAGCTCGCGGGCGTCGTCCTTCGACAGCCGGCCGAGGGCGATCGGCGCCTCGGTGACGTTCTCGAGCGCGGTGAGGTGCGGGAACAGGTTGAAGTTCTGGAACACGATCCCGATCTGTGTGCGGCGTTCGAGCACCGCCTTCTCGCGCAGCTCGTAAAGCTTGCCGTTCCGCCGTTCGTAACCGATGAGCTCGCCGTCGACCGTGACCGACCCGCGGTCGACGGTCTCGAGGTGGTTGATGGTGCGCAGCAGGGTCGACTTGCCCGAACCGCTGGCACCGAGGATCGCGACGACCTCGCCGGGCGCGACCGTCAGGTCGATGCCACCCAAGACCTCGACGCTGCCGTAGCTCTTGTGGACGTTGTGGATCTCGACGAGCCCACGGGTGGCGGCATCCGTGGCGGCATCCGTTGCGGCATCCGTCGCGGCATTCGTTGCGGCGGTCATGACTCTCCTCCGGGGGAAAGGCGGTTACCGACCGGCGGGGCATCCGCTCGCGGGAGCCGGCGGGGTGCGGGCGCGTCGTCGCCGAGCCGGGCCCACTGCACGGCGATCCAATGGCGTGCTCGCTGCAGGGGTGTCGGGGGCAGCACGCGTACCGAGCCGCGCGCGTAGTGACGTTCGATGTAGTACTGCAGGATGCTCAGCACCGTTGTGATGATCGTGTACCAGACCACCGCGACGAGCAGCAGCGGGATGACGCGGCTGTTGCGGTTGTAGATGACCTGCACCGCGTAGAAGAGCTCCGGGATCGCGATCACGAAGAGCACCGAGGTGCCTTTCACGAGACCGATCACCTCGTTGGTCGCGTTCGGGATGATGGAGCGCATGGCCTGCGGCAGCACGATGCGGCCGAGGCGGCGGCGCGGTGGGATGCCGAGCGCTGCGGCGGCCTCGAGCTGGCCCTGGTCGACCGAAAGCAGTCCGCCGCGGATGATCTCTGCGGAGTAGGCCGCCTGATGCAGGCTCAGGCCCAGGACGCCGGCCGCGAAGGCGCTGATCAGCTGCACCGTGGGGAACTCCACGATCCAGAAATCGGTCGTGAACGGGGTGCCGAGACCCAGGGTCGGGTAGAGGTAACCGAGGTTGTACCAGACCACTAGCTGCACGACGAGGGGCACGGAGCGGAAGAACCAGATGAAGCTCCATGCGGCGGCGTTCAGCAGCGGCGACTTCGCGAGGCGCGCGAGGGCGAGCACCGTTCCGAGCAGGAATCCGATCGTCGCCGACACCGCGGTGTAGACGAGCGTGAGGCCGAGACCCTGCAGCACGGGGTCCGAGAAGAAGTACTGCGCGAAGTAGTCCCACTCGTAGTTCTCGTTCGTCACGAGCGACCACAGGAACTGGGCCACGAGGAAGACCACTATCGCCGCGAGGGCCCACCGGAACCAGTGCCGAGTGCGGACGACGGGGATGTCGCCGAGGTCGACGCGCTGCAGGGCTGGCGCAGGGCCGCCGCCGGCGTGGTCGACGCGCGAGACGGTGTCGGTCATGCGGATCTCCTCGGAACGTCACGGATGCAGCGGCTGCTGCGGGTGGTGCAGATCGCACGACAGTAGGCCCTCGGAGAGTCCGGTGTCGTGGCGTCTCCTCACACGACGACACGCACGGAGATATGGCGTAACACAGACCCGCATACGCCTCGCAGGCACCGCGCAAAGCGGGTGGGCCGCCCCCTTCGTTAGGTCCAGGCGATCTGTGAGTCGTCGGTTTCCATTCGATGGGTGCACTCCCGAGCGTAG
>NZ_JBNAFI010000007.1:0-229793 GCF_049707515.1 Microbacterium arborescens
CCGGGGGTGGGCCCGGGGGCCCCCCCCCACCCCCCGGCCCGCGCGGCCCCCCCCCCGTGCGTGAGCGGGCCCGGGGGGGGGGCGGGGGGGGCCACCCCCCGGGCCGCCCCCGCCGCGGTGCATCCATCCCGATGTGGATGCGCGTGCGCTTGCGCTCGATCGCGATGAAGGTGCCGCCGAGGAGCCACAGCGGAACCTGAACGAGGAAGGCGATGCGGAACGCGTCGAGCGAATACGTCGCCGGCGTTCCTGCGCCCTGCAGATCGAGCGCGAGGCCGATGCTGAACACGGCGATGAGCGCGGCGAGGAAACCGCCGGCGTTGGTGAGGCCCGTCGCCGTGCTGAGCCGGTGCGACGGATTGTGCGTGCGGGCGTGATCGAAGGCGATCATCGATGCAGGACCGCCCGTCGCGAGCGCGACCGCCAGGCCGATGAGAAGCCACGCGGGCGCGATTCCCGGCCACAGGATTACGGCGAGCCATGCCACCAGCTGAATCGCGACGGCAGGAAGCACGAGCGCTCGCGAGCGCAGATGGGGAATGCGTCGGGAGAGCTCGCCCATGACCGGCCCGAGGGCCATGCCGGCCAAGATGTACAGCGTCGTGATGAGCGTGGCCTCGGCCTGCGTGCGCCCCTCGCCGGCGGTGAGGAAAGGGATGCCCCACAGCAGGATGAAGGCCGTGCCGGCGAACGGGGTCGTGAAGTGCGACCAGAACGCGAGTCGAGTTCCGGGATGCGCCCAGGCGGCGCGAATGCCCACGCCCGTGTCGACGCTCGAGGTGATGACCCGGATGGCGCCGGTGTCGGTGTTCACGCTCACGTCGCGGTCGAGCTCCGGCGGGTGGTTGCGGACCAGGAGGAACACCAGGATCGCGAACAGGACGCCCAGGCCCGCGATGCTCCCGAAGGCGATCGACCAGCTCGTGGCGTGCAGGAGCGCGGAAAGGGGGATGACGGCGACGAGCTGACCGGCCTGGCCGATGATGCCCGTCATCTGCACCATGAGCGGTCCGCGCTGGGCGGGGAACCAGGTGGCGACCAGGCGCAGCACCGCCGGGAAGATGGCCGCGTCGCCTGCGCCGAGCAGCATGCGCGCCACGATCGCGACGCCGACGCTGGGGGAGAGGGCCATGGTCAGCTGCCCCGCCGCCATGAGGATCATGCCGATGGTCATGATCGGGCGCGAGCCGAAGCGGTCGAGCAGCACACCGATCGGGATCTGCATCCCGCCGTAGACCGCCAGCTGGACCACGGCGAACATCGACAGGGTCGCGGCATCCGCCTGGAAGCGCTCGGCGGCGTCGACGCCCACCGCGGCGAGCGACGTGCGGTTCGTGATCGACAGGATGTATGCGGCGACGCCCGTACCCCACACGAGCCAGGCACGGAGGCCCGGAGTGCTCATCCGAGCAGCCGCCGTCATCACCCCTCCACGCTACTCCGGCGTCGGCACCCGCTCGCGCCCGGTCGTTCGGCCGGGGTGGCCCCGCACCGGATGCCAGGTCAGGGCGACGCGACCAGGATTCGTCCGGGGCCGACGGGCAGCAGGGGAGCGCGGTAGGTCAGTCCGCCGTCGGACGGTTGCAGGACGGCGCGAGCCTCGCCGAAGCGCCACAGGCGGTTGAAGAGGAAGACCGAGACGTCGACAGGCTCGTGATCCGGCACGAGCCACGTCCCGACGCCCCATTGCGCGGGCTCGCCGCGGTCGCCGATCACGACGGTCGGCCGAACCCCGGGCATGAGGTGAAGGGCCGGTCGTCGGAGGTCGAGCGTCACGCGTCGGCCGGGTCGCGGCTCAGCGCCGGTCACGAGTGCACCGGGCCGTCGGAGGATGTCAGCCGTGTCGTCATCCGTTGACGCTAGCCCGTGCGCGCGTGACATCGCGGAATCGACCACGCCGAACCCGGGGGCGTCGGGCAGCGCGCGCCGCTCCACTGAATGTACAGGTCGCTTATCATAAAGACAATGGCACTTTACACTCATGACTATGACGAGATTGAGCACACGGCAGTGGTTGGCGATTGCAACAGGCGCGATCGCATTCTTCGCGGGAGCGGTCGTCATGGGTTTCATGTCCGCGCTGGACTCGCTGGGGCCGACGACGGGATGGATCGTGACCGTCGCCTCGATCTCCGGGCTGGTCCTCATGATCGGAACGGTCGTGCACGCCCTGTTGTCGGGGGACACCGAGGGTGTCGAACGGCAGGACGCCGCCCGCGCGTCGATGATCACCGTCCTCGTGGTCGTCGTGGCGGGCTTCGCCTATTCGCTGCTGGAGGCTTTCACGGGGATGCCGCGACTCACGGCTGCTGTGCCGGCAGCCGTGGCCGGGCTGACGTGGATGGTTTCGTTCGCCTGGGGTCGCTGGGGCGGTGAGGAAGGATGATCACCAACCGTCTTCCCGTGCTGCGTGCCGAGCGCGGGTGGAGCCAGGCCGAGTTGGCGGATCGCATCAACGTGTCTCGTCAGACGGTCGTGTCGCTCGAGAACGGTCGCTACGAGCCGACGTTGAAGATCGCCATGCGGATCGCGGCCGTCTTCGACCGTTCGGTCGAGGAGGTGTTCTCTGCGGATCCCGACGACCTCTCGCGCGTGCGGCGTGGTTGAAGCACGGGGACCGTGGCAGGAGTAGGCACCGGCTGCCGCGCACTTCGAACTGACATAATGTGCATTATCGGATTATGCGGAAGCGGTTCGACGGGCCGTATGCGCCCGCACCGCCGGCATCCCGGCACTGACGGACAGAGCCCCCAGAACCGTCGCGATGATCGTCGACACCGTGAGGATCGCCGTCGCGAGTGTGCGCCCGGACCCTGACGCGTACGACGCGCACAGCGCGATCGCCGTGACCGCGGCGCCGACGGTCAGCACCGGCGTGAGTCCACGCGACCGATTCTGCGCGGTCGTGGGCGCAACGCGTGTGTTGTCGTCGCGGCGGCGGGCTGCACTGACGACCAGCGCAGCGATCGAGCACCAGAACCCCACGACGAGGCTCGCTGTGACGACGTCGCTCGGCCGATGCCACCCGGCGGCGATGACGCCCATCCCTGCGACGGCCGACCACACGACCAGCACGGGTGCGAGGACGAACTTCGACCGCGTCGGCGCCGCGAACAGGGCGGCACAGGCTGCAGCGATCGCGATGGTCGCGTGCCCCGACGGCAGCGAGTTGCCATAGGCGCCCCAGCCACCGGCGAGGTCCGGGCGGACGATGACCTCGTGTTTGAGCACCTGCGTGACGACGCTCGCGCCGACGAAGACGACGCACGCAGCCGTCGCCTCGGCGAAACGGCGCCGCACGAGGGCGACGGCGATGCTCGCGAGCATGATCGCCGCCGCGACGACGAGGATGTAGTTCGCGCTCACGTGCTGCGCCGCGAGCAGCATGGGATTGCTCGACCCGGAAGCGGCGACCATGGCCGCCTGATCGGCGTACTGCCCCGACGCCGTGAACACGCACACGATGATCGTGACGGCGATCGCGGCCAGCTGGATCATCGCCAGTTGCAGGTATCGCACGCTGCGTCTCATCTTCGGCCCCTCGCTTCCACGTCCGATCCACGGTACGAACCCGCAGCTATGAGCCGGGTCAACGCGCGCGGCGCGCCCGCCGCGCACGGGTCGCTCCCGCACTCCCCTAGGCTCGAAGGGTGCAGGTCGTGACCGGATTCGTCGTCGTCGGCGTCGCGATCGCGCTGGGCTATGTCATCGGTCGTATCGACCTGCTCGGTCCGCACGGTCGCCCGGTGCTGGCTCGCCTCATCTTCTTCGTCCTGTCTCCGTTCCTGCTGTTCGTCGTGCTCTCGCAGGCGGACGTCTCCACGCTGTTCTCGGCCCTGCTGCCGGTCTCGGCGATCGCGGCGGTGTCGGTGTTCGTCGTCTACGCGCTCATCGCGCGCTTGGCCTGGCGGCGCTCCGTCGGCGAGACGCTCATCGGCATGCTCTCGGCCGGGCAGGTCAACTCGAACAACATCGGCATCCCCCTGTCGCTCTATCTGCTGGGCTCAGCCGCCCTTCCGGCACCGGTCATCCTCATGCAGCTCATCGTGTTCACACCGATCACGATGGCGATCCTCGAGGCCGTGACCACCGGTCAGCGACGTCCGCTGCCGATCCTCAAGCGCACGTTCGGCAATCCCATCGTCATCGCCTCGGTCGCCGGCGTCATCGTGTCCGTCTCGGGGCTGCAGCTGCCGCCCATCGTGCTCGATCCACTGCAGCTCGTCGCCGACGCGTGCGTCCCGGTTCTGCTCATCGCCTACGGGATGTCGCTGCACGGCCAGCGCGTTCTCTCGGCGTCGGGCCGTCGGCGCGACATCCTGCTCGCCTCGGGGCTGAAGCTCGTCCTGATGCCCGTCATCGCCTGGGCGGTCGCCGTTTTCGTCTTCGACCTCTCCCCTGCGGATGTCCTCGCCGTGACGGTGCTCGCCGCGCTGCCGACGGCGCAGAACGTGTTCAATTTCTCGCAGCGGTACGACATCGGCGAGACCATCTCGCGTGACACGGTCTTCCTCACGACGCTCGGCTGCGTCCCGATCCTGCTCGGCGCGACGCTCGTGCTCGGCTGAGGCGCTCGCCTCGAGCGGCGTCGGACTCCCCCGGCCTCCGTCGCTGCCGTGCAGCAGGGCTTCTGACGCCCCACTGCCCGGTGCACTAACGTGTGGCGTGCCGGGGAGGTGAAGCCCCGCGAAGGAGGATCCATCATGACCCATGCCGAAGATCTCGCCGGGAGATTCGTGAAGTCGCTGCGCACGACGTTCATCGTCAGCGGCATCCTCGCCCTCGTCCTCGGCCTGCTGATCCTGATCTGGCCGGGTCGGACGGCCCAGGTCCTGACGGGCATCATCGCGGCGTATGCGATCGTCGCGGGACTCGTCTACGCCGCGCTGGGGATCCTCTCGCGCACGAAGCGCGGATGGTCGCGCGTCGGGCACATCGCCCTCGGCGTGTTCTTCGTCGTCGTCGGTGTCGTGGCGTTCGCGAACCTCGCCGCGTTCACCGTGTCGTTCGCGCTCTTCCTCGGTGTCCTGGTGGGCATCCTGTGGATCGTCGAGGGCGCGGTGTCGCTGTCGGTCGTCGGTGAGTCCTCGTCGCGCGGCTGGACCATCGCCTTCGCGATCCTCTCGATCATCGCGGGCGTCATGCTGCTGTTCTCGCCGCTGTGGGGCGCGTTCATCCTGTGGTGGCTGCTCGGCATCTCGGCCGTCGCCCTGGGGATCGTCAACATCTTCCGCGGGCTGTCCTTCCGCCCGTGACCGGCGCGGGACGTCACGCCGGGAGGTGGCGTCCCCACCAGTCGAGGATCGCCTCGAATCGCTCGATGCGATGGCGCGGCCGGCCGGACCGGGTCAGCTCGTGGTCCTCACCCGGGAAGACGAGCAGTTCCGTCTCGGTCCCCTGGCGGCGCAGCGCCGTGTAGTAGCGCGTCGCCTGCTCGAGCGGGCACCGGAAGTCGAGCTCCGAGTGGATGACGAGGGTCGGCGTGCTCACCTGATCGACCACCGCCATCGGGCTCTGCGCCCGGATCGCCGCGGCGTCCGTGCCGACGTACTCGTCGCCGAAGAACGAGCCGATGTCGCTCGTCCCCTGGAAGGTCTCGGGGTCGAGGAAGCCGCGTTCGACGATCGCCGCGGCGAACCGGTGATCGTGCGCGATGGCCCAGGCCGTGAGATAGCCGCCGTACGATCCGCCCATGATGCCGACGCGGTCGCCGTCGAGCCGCGAGTCGGCCGATACGGCGCCGTCGAGGAAGGCGAGCACGTCGCCGAGGTCATCGGTCCCCATGCGCCCGCGGATGCTGCGGCCGTGGGCACGGCCGTACCCGGCGCTCCCCCGCGGGTTGCAGTACACCACCGCGTAGCCGGCGTCGACGAGCACCTGGGTCTCATCGAACAGATGGATGCCGTAGGAGGCGTAGGGACCGCCGTGGATCTGCAGCAGCACCGGGAACGGCCCGTCACCCTTCGGGACCGCCGTCCACCCGTGCACCGGGTATCCGTCGGGCGCGGTCACCTCGAGTTCGCGCGGGAGGACGTATCCGGCGCGACGGGCCCCGTCGCCGAACGAGGTCAGCAGGCGCGCCTCGACGCCGGCGGCGTTGAGCAGGAGCAGCTCGCCGGCTGACCGGGCCGTCGCAGCGGCGCAGACGATGCGTTCCCCGGATGCATCCGCCGCATGGCCGACGACCTCCAGGCCGCCACGGATCCGTGTGACGGCGCCGTCGCGGGAGACGCGAAGGAGGTGCACCTCGCCGCGGGTGCGGTTCTGCACCAGGAAGTCGTCGCCGACGGCGGTGATGTGCGAGCCGACCTCGCCGAGATCGATCGTCTCGGGATCCGTCAGTCGGCGCGGCTCGTCACCGTCGAGGAACCACAGGGCGACGCCGGGGGCGACGAAATCGACGCCGTTCGGCCCGGGGTCCGACGCCAGCAGGGCGATACCGCCGTCCGGAGCGATCGCGACATCGCTGATCGACAGCATCGGGGACAGGACGACCCGCTCCCCCGTGCCATCGACACGGATGGCCAGGAGCGGTGAACGCAGGTCGCGGCGGTCGTGCTCGATCTCGTCGGTGGTCGTGAGGATCTCCGACCCATCGGCGGTGAAGACGACGCCGTCGTACGAGACCGGGCCCGAGGTGAGCTGACGCCCTTCCTCGGGAACCCGACGGAGGGCTGCTCGGGGCTCGGCGGACACGGCCGGCGCAGGATCGTACGCCGGCTCGGAGTCCGGCGAGGACGCCGCCACGACGAAGATCTGGCTCGGCCGGTCGGCGATGTACCCCACGCCGTTGGCGTGCCACCGCACACCCGTGATCCGCCGGGGCGATTCCGCCTCGGCGGACAGCCCCTCGACCGCGCCGTACCGTCCGGGTTCGGGAACCCGCGCGGTGAACGCGAGCAGGTCTCCCGCGGGCGACCATGCGAACGAACCCACGCCGAGCGGCGCGTCGGTCACCTGCACCGCCTCGGACCCGGATGCCGCGATGATGTGGATCTGCGGCTTGCCGGCGGCATCTCCGCGCAGGAAGGCAATGCGGCTGTCGTCGGGCGAGAGGCGGGGGGCCGTGTCGGCGACGCCCCGCGTCAGACGGTGTGGCTCGCCCGCGGGCAGGTCCACGCGCCACAGCTGCCCGACGTTCCGGTTGGAGGCGAGGTCGGGTCGTGAGGTGGCGAAGACGGCGAAGGAGCCGTCAGCGGCGATCGTCGGACGTCCGACGGCGACGAGGGACTCGATGTCGGCGGGGCGCACGCTCACTCGCCGCCGAAGGACGAGATGTCTCCGACCAGGCGGGTGTTGTCGGCGGGAATCGGCTCGACCGCCGCGAGGGCGATCTCCGCGGCGAACTCCGACACGTTGTAGAGCTTGCCGGCGGACTCGCGGCGGGTGGCGATCGCGCCGGGGTTGGCGCGCTCCAGCAGAGTCGCCGTGATGGTCCCCTCGATCATGTCGCCCGAGACGACGACGAACCCGATGCCGCGCTCGGTCAGCTCGCCGATGCGCTCGCGCAGTGCGTCCTCGCCCGCGCGCTTGGAGAGCGCGACGGCCTCGTACTCGGGCATCGTCGGCGTCGTGCGGATGAAGTGCGCCTGGTGGCTCGTGACGAACACCACGCGCGAGCCGTCCTCCAAGAGCGGGAGGGCGGCCTCGAGGGCGCCGACCTGCGCGTCGCGGTTCAGCGTGAGGGCGTAGTCCTCGGCCATCCCGCCCTCCATGCCGCCGGAAGCGTTGAGCACGAGGAGATCGAGGTGACCGAACGTCTCGCGGACGGCGGCGAACATCTCCTCGACGGAGGCGCGGTCGGTGAGGTCGGCTCCCACGACGAGCACCTCGACGCCGAGCTCGCGCAGCTCCGCTGCCAGCTTCTCCGCCCGCGGGGCCTTGTTGCGGAAGTTGATCACGACGTTCGCCCCTGCCTGGGCGAGGTAACGCGCGGTGTCGGCGCCGATACCGCGCGACGATCCGGTCACCAGTGCCGTGCGACCGGTGAGGGTACCGGCGGGAAGGGGCTGAGTCATGGGGCGCTCCTGCGGGGAAGAAAAGGCTCTCGGCACGGCAGATCGCCGGCACCGCACGAGCCTATCAACCGGCCCCGATCGGACCCCTGACTGGTAGGTTCGGACCAGGGACGAAGGAGCGCCGATGTTGCCCGATCTCACGCAGTATCTGTGGATAGCGTGGCTCGTGCTGGCCCTGATCTTCGTGATCGTCGAGCTCCTCACGCTCGAGTTCACCTTCCTGATGCTCGCCGGCGGCACGCTCGTCGGCGGCCTCGGCACGAACCTCCTCTCAGCGCCCTGGTGGCTGCAGGTCGCCGCGGCGGCCGCCGTGTCGGCGCTCCTGCTTTTCACGATCCGTCCGCTGCTCCTGCGCGCCCTACACCGCAGCAGCGGGCACATCCCGACCAACGTCGACGCCCTCCCGGGGATCGGCGCACGCGTCCTCGTCCCGTTCGTCGACGGCGCTGGGTCCGTCAAGCTCGACAACGGCGAGACGTGGACGGCGCGTCTCGTCGATGACGTCGCCGACGTCGCCGTCGGTTGCCGCCTCGTCGTCCGTGCCGTGCGCGGCGCCACCGTCGAGGTCGCCTCCCCCGCCTCGGATCCGAAGGAGAACGCCCGTGGTTGATGTCGGTGCTTTCATCGGGCAGATCTTCGTGATCGTCCTGCTCGTCGTCCTCGCGATCTTCGTCATCGTCGTGCTCTTCCGCTCGATCCGCATCATCCCGCAGGCCTATGCGGGTGTGGTCGAACGGCTCGGGCGTTACCAGCGCACGCTCGCCCCCGGACTCAATCTCCTCGTGCCCTTCATCGACAGGGTCCTCCCCCTGGTCGACATGCGCGAGCAGGTCGTGTCGTTCCCGCCGCAGCCGGTGATCACGGAAGACAACCTGGTCGTCTCGATCGACACCGTCGTCTACTTCCAGGTGACCGATGCCCGGGCGGCGACCTACGAGATCAACAACTATCTCGGAGCCGTCGAGCAGCTCACGACGACCACGCTCCGTAACGTCGTCGGCGGCCTGAACCTCGAAGAGGCGCTGACCAGCCGCGACAACATCAACGGTCAGTTGCGCATCGTGCTCGATGAGGCGACGGGCAAGTGGGGCATCCGGGTGTCGCGCGTCGAGCTGAAAGCGATCGACCCGCCCACCTCGATCCAGGACTCGATGGAGAAGCAGATGCGCGCCGAGCGCGACCGGCGCGCCGCGATCCTGACGGCCGAGGGGTCGAAGCAGTCTCAGATCCTCGAGGCCGAGGGGCGCCGACAGGCCGAGATCCTCAAGGCCGAGGGCGACAAGCAGGCCCAGATCCTGCGCGCCGAGGGCGAGTCGGCCGCGATCGCGCAGGTGTTCCAGGCCATTCACGACGGCAACCCCGACGACAAGCTGCTGGCTTATCAGTATCTGCAAACCCTCCCGAAGATCAGCGAGAGCGCGTCGAGCAAGCTGTGGATCATCCCCAGCGAGTTCACCGAGGCGCTCAAGAGCATGAGCGCCGGATTCGCGGCGGGCCGCACGGAGCGACCGGTCCCGCCAGCGGAGCGCTCGGCGCCGCCGGCCCCGTGACGCACCCCTATTTCGCCTCCGAGAGGCCCCGCGTCCTCGCTCACCGCGGCTACGTGCCCGCCGATTCCGAGGGCATCGTCGAGAACACCTTCGCGGCCTTCGCTGCAGCCCATGCGCTGGGTGTCCGCTACGTCGAGTCGGACTGCCACCTCAGCGCCGACGGGACCGTCATCCTGTTCCACGACTCCGATCTGGCTCGGGTCGCGGGCGATCCGCGCCGCATCGCGGACGTCGGCGACCGCGAGCTCGAAGCGCTGATGGCCGATCGCGGCGGCCTCGTGACGCTCGCGCAGGCGCTCGATGCCTTCCCGTCGCTGTGCTTCAACCTCGACGTCAAGGCGGATGCGGCGGCCGAAGCGGTCGGCCGGCTGGTCGCCCCGCACGCCGACCGCGTCCTCCTCACGAGCTTCTCCGACCGGCATCGCCGACGCGCTCTCACAGCCGCCCGGTCGGCCGGCGGGCGACCGGCGACGTCTGCCGGAACGATCCGGATCGCGGCGCTCGTCGCCGCCGTCGCTTCGGGTGTGCCATGGTTGATGAGTCGTGCGTTGCGCGGCATCGATGCGGTACAGGTTCCCGAGCGACGGGGACCGATCCGGGTCGTCTCCCCCCGGATGATCCGCGCGGTCCACCGCGCGGGCGTCGAGATGCACGTCTGGACGGTCAACGACGCGGACGACATGCGGCGCCTGCTTGCGGCCGGCGTCGACGGCCTCGTCACCGACCGGGCCGACCGCGCGCTGAGCGTCGCGGCGGGAGAGCGCTGAATACCCCGACACGCTGAACATCGGCTGTGAAACCCCGAAGACCACCCGCCGTTCGGATGATGCACACAGCCGCGCACGTTACAACTGATAGCCGACGAGAGGACCACACAATGGCAGACCGCAGCTTGCGCGGCATCCGACTCGGCGCCTCGAGCCTACAGAGCGAAGAGGGCGTCGTCTTCCACGACCGGGTCAACCACACGTACGTGTGTTCGCGCTGTGCGCACGAGACCGTCATGACGTTCGCCGCCGACGCGGAGGCGCCCGAGACCTGGGAATGCCGCGCGTGCGGCGCCGAGGCTCTCCTGCGCGTGGGCGAGAACGTCGTCGAGGTCGATCACTCGGGCGACAAGGCCGCCCGAACCCACTGGGACATGCTGCTCGAGCGCCGCACGATCCCCGAGCTCGAAGAGCTCCTCGAGGAGCGTCTCGCGCTGCTCCGCGAGCGCCGGGGTTCCCGACTGAGCGCCTGAGCCTCCAGCTCTGCGCCAACGCCGCCGGTCCTTCGGGACCGGCGGCGTTCTCATGCCCGGGGCCTGGCGTCGCGGCGACGACGCGCGAACGCGATGGAGATGCCGCAGAAGACGAGCGCGACGATGCTTCCCCACCCGAGGACGACCTGAACGGCTCCGCCGATGATGACGGCGGGGGTGAGTCCCGAGCGCAGCGGCACCTCGGTGATCATGGCGCCCGCCTCGGCAGCCGGCAGGCCGTCGAGCTCCCGTCCGTCCGGGGCGATCACCTGGCTCGTGCCCACGGTGGAGATGTTCACCACCGAACGGCCCGTCTCGATGGCGCGCATGCGCGCGAAGGCGAGCTGCTGGAGGTTCTCGTCGGTGTCGCGGAAGTCGGCGTTGTTGGTCTGGAAGACGTAGAGCTGTGCGCCGTCGTGGGCGCCCGACCAGATGACGTCGTCGTAGAGCACGTCGAAGCAGATGGCCAGTCCCACCCCGACTCCGGAGACGTCCATGAAGGGCGCATTGGTCCCGGGGGTGTACTCGCGCTGGATCAACCCGATCAGGTCGGGCACGATGAGCTCGAAGAACCAACGGTCGGGCACGTACTCCCCCATCGGCACCGGACGCGATTTGTCGTGGATCGCCACCGGGTTCTCGGCGCCGGCCTGCCAGAGCATCGAGGTGTTGAAGACGTCGTCCCCGCGCTGCGTTGCAGCGTTGACGAGAAGCGGCGCGCCGACGCGCTCCGACAGCCGGTCGAGCGTGTCGGCGACTGACGCGTTCGACATCGGATCGCCGTCTATGCCGCCCTCGGGCCAGACGAGGAGGTCCATCGGCTCGTCGATGATCGGCTGCGTCGCGCCGAGTTGCGACCGGAGCACATCATATGGCTCGCGGTCGTCGAAGTAGCCCGTCGGACCGTTCCCCTGCACCGCACCGATGCGGTAGCTGCCGGCATCCGTCGTCGGGAAGGCGGGCACCGCGACCAGGGCGAGCGCGACGGCGGCCGCGGGCATCGCGGTGCGGATGCGGCGCCATCGGCCGAGCCGCAGCCATTCGATGACGGCCGCGGTGACGAAGACCATGAGGAAGGTCAGACCGGCCACCCCCGTCCACGATGCGATGTGGGCGAGAGGGCTCTCCGATTGGCTCATCCCGATCCGGCCCCAGGGGAAGCCCGTGTACGGCCAAGACCCCATGAAGAGCTCGCGGGCCGTCCACAGGCCCGCCACCAGGGCGGGCAGTGCGACGAGGCGCGCCCAGGTGCCTGCGCGGAGTCGCGGCAGCCAGCGGTACGCGAGCGCGATCGGGATCGAGCCTGCCGCGAAGAACACCGTCTCGATGCCGGCCAGGCCGAACCACGGGAGGGCGCCGAGGTAGCGCGTGATCCAGGAGATGTGGATGAAGTAGAAGGATGCGCCGAAGACCGCGCCGACCGCGACGGCACCCCAGACGGAGCGACCGATGAGACCGACCAGGCTGAAGGCGACCCCGACGAAAGCCAGCGGCCACCACCCGATGTCAGGGAAGGCGGCGTCGAGGACCGCCCCACCCACCGCCGCGCCGATCAGCGCCAGCCACAGCGGAATCAAGGGCCGCACCGCGGCCGGAGACGAGTCGGGCACGTGATCGAGCCTAAACGCCCGAATATGCGACGATGCCCCGCCGGACGGCCTCGAGAGCCGACCGTGCCGTGCGCGCCAGGTCGGCGTCGGCGACGAGCGAGAGCTGATCGAGCAGGTCGATCGTCTGCTTCGCCCACCGGACGAAGTCGCCCGCGGCCATGTCGGCCTCGAGCAGAACGCGGTCGAGCATGACACCGCGCGCCCACGAGTGCATCGCCTTCGCGAGCCCGGTGGCGACCGGCTCGGTCCCGGGCAAGTGGTGGTCCCGCTCCAGGTCGTCCAGGACCGCCCACAGCTCCTGCGTCTCGGTCAGAGCGGTGCGGAATGCGCCGCGCGGCAACCCGTACTCGCCGGGCCCGTCACCCTCGCGGCGGGGCTCGTACACCAGGCTGCACGCGAGGGCGGCCAGGCCCGCGGGGTCGAGGTCGCGCCACAGGCCCCGGCGGAGGGCCTCGGCCACGAGCAGGTCGCGTTCTCCGTAGATGCGCCGCATGGTCGCGCCGGCGGCGGTCAGCGAGGTGTCGCCGCCGGCGTCGACCGTGACGTAGTCGAGCGCCGTCAGGACGTCGACGACGCGATCGAACACGCGGGCGACGGTACCCGTGCGGGTGTCGATCTGCTGGCGCAGCTTCTGGACGTCCCGGCGCAGCCGCCAGTAGCGCTCCGCCCAGCGCGCATGGTGCTCGCGGTCGGGGCAGTCGTGGCACGGATGCCGCTGCATCCGCTTCCGCAGATCGGCGAGCTGGTCCTGGCGGCGCTGCCGGATGCGGGCCGGGGCGGTGCGGTCGTTGCGGTTGAGCTTCTCGAGGTCGCTGAGCTCGCGCCGGATGCCGGAGTACTCGGCGAAGTCGCCCCGGTCGCAGGTCATCGAACGGGCATAGCCCTCGAGCGTCTGCTCCTTCTCCTTGACCTGCCGCGCGAGGCCGACGACCGACCGATCGGCCTGGAACTGGGCGAACGACGACTCGAGGATCTCGCGCGCGCGATCCCGTCCGAACCGGTCGATGAGGTTCACCGCCATGTTGTACGTCGGGCGGAAGCTGGAGTTGAGCGGATAGGTGCGGCGTGAAGCGAGGGCTGCGACCGCCTGCGGATCGAGCCCCTCGGTCCACTGGATGACGGCATGGCCTTCGACGTCGATGCCGCGCCGGCCCGCGCGACCGGTGAGCTGGGTGTACTCCCCCGACGTGATGGCGACGCGCGCTTCACCGTTGAACTTCTCGAGCTTCTCGAGCACCACGGTTCGCGCCGGCATGTTGATGCCGAGCGCCAGCGTCTCGGTCGCGAACACCGCCTTCACCAGCTTCCGCTGGAAGAGCTCCTCGACGACCTCCTTGAACGCGGGCAGGAGGCCGGCGTGGTGCGCCGCGACACCGCGCTCGAGGTTGTCGCGCCACTCCCAGAACCCCAGCACCGCGAGGTCCTCCTGCGCCAGGGCGTACGTGCGGCGTTCGACGACGGCGCGGATCTCGTCGCGCTCCTCGGGGGTCGTGAGGCGAAGACCCGACCGGCGCACCTGTTGCACGGCGCCGTCGCAGCCCGCACGGCTGAAGATGAAGAAGATCGCCGGGAGGAGGTTCGCCCGCGCGAGCAGGTCGACCACGTCGGGTCGGTCCAGACGCTCGATCCGCTGCGTCGTCGAGGGGCGCACCGCCCGCTTCCCGCCCCGGTGCGGGCGCTGGGCCTCGCGGCCGCCACCGCTGCGGTACCCCTGGCTACGCCCGCCGCTGTCGTATCGCTGCCCGTGGGGCGACCGGAGACGGGTGAGCTCCTGATTCACCTGGGCCGTCGCGACGCCCGCGCGATCATCGAAGAGTGGAAGGAGATCGCCGCGGACGAGCACGTGCTGCTCGAGAGGCACGGGGCGGATCTCGGAGACGACGACGGCCGTGTCGCCGCGGACCGTGTCGAGCCAGTCGCCGAACTCCTCGGCGTTGGACACGGTCGCCGAGAGCGCGACCATCCGCACCGATGGGTGCAGATGGATGATGACCTCTTCCCACACCGCTCCGCGGAAGCGGTCGGCGAGGTAGTGCACCTCGTCCATCACGACGAAACGCAGGCCCCGCAGGGCGGGCGAGTCGGCGTACAGCATGTTGCGGAGCACTTCGGTGGTCATGACCACGATGCGGGCGTTGCCGTTGATGTTGGTGTCGCCGGTCAACAGCCCCACCTCGTCGGGCCCGTACACCTCCACGAGTTCTCGGAACTTCTGGTTCGACAACGCCTTCATCGGCGTCGTGTAGAACGCCTTGGTGCCGGGCTCGAGCATCGCGAGGTGCATCGCGAACTCGCCGACGATCGTCTTGCCCGCCCCCGTCGGCGCGGCCACGAGGACGCTGCGTCCGTCCTCGAGCGCATGGCAGCCCGCGATCTGGAACGGGTCGAGGTCGAAGCGCTGCATCTGCGCGAACGCTGCGCTCAGTGGATGCGCCCGAGCGGATTGGGCCGCGAGGAACCGTTCGGAGGGACTCGCGTCGCTCACGGGATCGGATCGGTCGTCGGAGGCGGACCGGGCACCGAGAGCACCGGAGCTCGACGCGACCGCCGCAGGTCGAGGAGCAGAGACAGCCCCGCGGCGGCGAAATAGAGGACCGTCAGGATCAAGGCCAGCATCAGCATGCTGACGATGTCGGCGGCGGGAGTGGCGAGACCCGAGAAGACGACCGCGATGAGGATGGCGACGCGCCAACCCTTCAGGATCGCCTTGCCGCTCATGATCCCCGCGAAGTTCAGGGCCACCAGGAACACTGGGATGATGAAGGCGATGCCCACCACGAGCAGGAGCTTGAAGACGAAGTCGTAGTAGTACTTGCCTTCATAGAAGTTCGCCGAGGCCTCGGGCGAGAACGTCGCCATGATCTCGACGATGTGCGGCATGACGAGCCAGCCGGTGAAGACGCCGGCGAAGAACAACGGCACCGCGGCGGAGACGAATCCGACGGTGTATCGCACCTCTTTGCGCGTGAGCCCCGGCATGAGGAACGCCCAGATCTGCCAGAGCCAGATCGGAGCGGACAGGATGATGCCGACGGAGAACGAGATCCGCAGTCGCATGTCGAACGGACCCGTGATCGTCGAGTACATCAGCTTGACCGCTTCGCCGTCGCCCCGCTGGTCGGCGACGACACGGATGGGCTCGGTCATCGCCCAGATGATCCAGTCGGTCAGGAAGAACGACACGACCATCGAGGCCACGAGAGCGAGCGCCGAGATGATGAGGCGTCGCCGCAGCTCGACGAGATGCTGTCCGAGGGACATGCGCTTGTCGCGCCGGGGCGCGCCGTCCGCCCCTGAGCGCGTGCGCTCAGCCGTCACCACGCGGAGCTACGGAGCGGGTGCTGCGGGGCCGGTCTTCGGTTCCGCGGGCTTCTCGACGGGAACGTCGGCAGCCGTCGAGGCGGTGGTGCCGGCGGTCGTGTCGTCGTCCTTCATGGCCTTCATCTCACCCTTGAAGATCCGGGCGGACTGTCCCATGCTCTTCGCCAGTGCCGGCAGCTTCGCGGCACCGAAGAGCAGCAGAATGACGATGAGTAGGATCCACAGGTGCGGGCCTGCGAACAGATTGCTCATAGCGTCTCCTCGTCGATCGTTTCGCTCAGTCTAGCCCCACGCCGCCGGGGCGGCTCGTCAGCGGTACTGCTCGAGCGCCGCCTGCGCCCAGTCGTGCGCCGCGCGACTGGCCTCCGCCGGCGAGACGACCTCGACGGCTCCGCCGCTGCGCGCCACCAGGCGCTTGAGCGAGCGGGGATCGGCCACGCGGATGAGTGCGCGGTGCGATCCGCCCTCGTCGCGAACCTGGGCGGTGGTGAGGAACTCCCCCACCGCCGATGCCGCGTGCGGTGCGTATCGGATCTCGGCGACGACCTCGTCGTCGGTGGGCTCGAACAGCTCCGGCACCGCTTCGGACGAGTGTGCGGCCGGAATGTCGGTGAGCGCCGGCTCGGTCACGCGGTCGAGGTGGAAGGTGCGCATGGCCCGGCGAGTGTGGCACCACCCCTGGAGGTACCACTGACCCCCGGAGATCGTCACCTTGACAGGGTCGACCGTACGGGTCGTGGGGCGCGCGTCGGGGGCCGTGTAGGTGAAGGCGACGGCCACGCGCTCGCGCACGGCCCGCGCGACCGTCTCGCGAACATCGTCGACGGGAGCCGGGGCGACGATGACCTCGGCGGGGGTCTGGCCGGCGCCGCGCGCGAGTTTGGCCAGAAGCCCCTGCACGACGCCGCTCTCGCCGACGCCGGGGACGGCAGCGGCCAACTGCAGCCCGGCGAGGAGGGCAGCGGCCTCACGCGCGGTCAGTCGAGGCGATCGTTCCAGTCCCACGGTGTTGGTGATGACGATGCGGTCCTCCCGATCGAGGAGATCCCAGTCGATGTCGAACAGGTCGTTCGCCATCTGCCAGAAGCCCCCCTCACCGGGCAGCCCGATCACGGTGAGCTTCTCGACCATCGAACGCATCTGGTCGGGTGAGACGTCGAAGTCGCGCGCAGCGTCGGCGACCGTCACCTCGCCCTGAGCGATGAGATAGGGCACGAGCTGGAGGATCAGGGCGGCGCGATCGGTCGCGACGATCGGTTGACCGCTCACGATGCCACCGCCGTTCGATCCCGCGCACCGCGCAGCCGGCGCACGACCGCGTCCCGGAGCTCCACCGGCTCGGACACGAGCACCTCGGGGCCGTACGACGCGAGCTCGTCGGCGAACACCTCGAGGTCGACGAAGGGGATGCGCAGCTGGCGTCCGCCGGATCCGTCGCCGCGCGCACGGCGCCGCAACCGGAGCTCCGCCTCGGTACCGGGCACCACCGTGACGGTCGCATTCTGGCGGCCGGCGACCTCGCGGAGACCGGCGAGGGCACGCTCGCCCGCGCCGGCACGCAGGGCACCGTCGAACGCGTGACGAGTCACGACGACATCCGTGACGATGCGCGAGAGCAGGAAGGTCCGTTCCGCATCCACCCCCGTGTCCCATCCGTACAGGTGCCAGCGCGCCTCGAACTCCACGAGCGCGAACGGGCGCACGCGCCGGCGCCGCGGATGCTCCGATCCGGGACGGAGGTAGTCGAACTCGACCTCGCGGGCCTGTTCGATGGCACGCTGCAGCGGCAGGAAGGATGCGTCGTGCAGATCGAGCCTCGGCGCGAAGCCGATGATCGGCTCGTCGACCTCGATTCCGAGCGATCGGATCTTGCGCAGCCCCGAGCGGGCACCGGCCGACAGGGTGTGCTCGCCCCACACGCCCCCGGCCAGCGTGAGCACGGCCAGCTCAGCAGGAGTGAACGCGATGTCCGCCGGCAGCTCGTACTCGGTCGGCGGGATGCGGTACCGGGCCTCGCGCAGGTCGTCGGGATCGGCGTAGTCGCCGATGGTCTCGATGGGGATGCCGAGACCGCGCAGATTCTCCTTGTCGCGTTCGAACATCTTCTCGAGCGCTTCGCGACGGGCGCCGGACTCGGCTTGTTCGCGATAGCCCGAGACCGAGCCCAGGATGGTCTCCTTCGTCACTCCCTGCTCGGTCGCCATCAGAGCGACGACGAGGTTGACCAGGCGCTCCTCCGGGGGGACGCGGGTCGGGGTGACGGACATGCCTTCGATTCTAGGCGTGCCGGCCACGGCACGACTCAGGACGCGGGGTCGAGTCCGAGGATGTCGATGACGAAGACGAGCGTCGAGTCGGCGGGGATGCCGCCCTGAGCCGAGTCGCCGTAGCCCTGGTCCGGCGGCACCACCACGAGGATCTGCGAGCCGACGGTCTGACCGCGCAGCGCTTCGGCGAAGCCCGGGATCATCCGGTCGAGCTCGACGGGCTGAGCGCCGCTTCCCCACGTGCTGTCGAAGACCTCCTGGTCGTCCCAGGTCACTCCGGTGTAGTGCACGCGGACGGGGGCGTCGCCGGTGACCTCGGGACCGTCGCCCTTCTTCAGCACCTCGACGGCGAGGTCGGTGGGCGGATCGTTGTCGGGGACGACGATGCCGGGACGACCGTCGGGAGCCAGGACCACGGAGGGCATGCCGGCACGATCGTTGAACTGCTCGGCGCCATCGGCAGCGGCGAGGTAGACCTTCTGGAGGTCGAGCACGACGACGGTCGTGGCGTCCTCGGCGAGACCGAACCGCGCTCGCGTCTCGGCCGCCACCTCATCGGGACCGAGCGCCATCACCACGCGCGATCCTTCGGTGGCGCACTGCACGGCGTCGACGAGACCGGGGAAAGTCGTTTCCCAGCTGTCGAGGGGATAGATCTCCGTCAGTTCGCCGGTGTATCCGGATGCGGCGATCGGTGTTCCGGACGATCCGTCGAGGACGGTCAGATCGAACACGACATCCTGTGCGTCGCTCGTGATGGCAGGGCCGTCGCCCGTGACGGCGTCGCGTGCAGCGAGGCCGTCGACGTGGACCGGTGCGGAGAGCGAGACCGCGGGCTTGGTACCCACCGCCGTGTCGGAGACGTCGACGAGGTCGAGCGCGGAGGACCCGGGCAGATCCCGCGTGCACGACGCCGAGTCCGCGGACGGCGCGGCACACGCCGTCAGGGCGAGCACGGTCAGGGAGAGAGCGCCGGCGGCGGCGATGATCCTACGCACCGCAGCAGTCTACGCGGAGTCGTCGTCGCGTCCGTCCGACGCGGAGAGCGAACCGCGCGCAGCGCGCTGCGCTTCGCGGACCCGCTTGCGGAGGTTCTTGTCCGTGATCTCGCGGTCTCCGACCGCGCCCGGGGTCCACGCCTCGACGTCGACGTCGGCGTACGTGGGCTTCTTCAACGCACGCTTGCGCACGTCGGGCGGAATGGCGCCGGGCGCCAGTCGACGAGCGGTGAGCAGGAACCCGGTGTGAGCGACCATCCGGTGATCGGGGCGCACCGCGAGTCCCTCGACGTGCCAGCCGCGGATCATGGTCTCCGAGGCATCCGGGTCGGTGAACAGCCCCGTGCCGCGCAGGTACTCCGCCACGCGACTGAGCTGGGTCGCGGTGGCGACGTAGCAGAGCACCACTCCTCCGGGAGCGAGGGCATCCGCGACGACGTCGATGCACTCCCACGGAGCGAGCATGTCGAGGACGACGCGGTCGACCGATCCGGGGGCCACGGCACCGGGAAGGCTCTCGACGAGGTCGCCGACGACGACGGACCAGTTCTCGGGCGTGCCCCCCGTGAAGGTCGCGACGTTGGCCTCCGCGACCTCGGCGAACTCCGCCCGGCGCTCGAACGACACCAGGCGCCCGGCGTCACCGATGGCTCGCAGGAGCCACAGCGACAGCGCGCCCGAGCCGACCCCCGCCTCGACCACGGTGGCACCGGGGAAGATATCGGCGGCAGCCAGGATCTGCGCAGCATCCTTGGGATACACGATCGCGGCGCCGCGGGGCATGGACATGACGAAGTCGCGCAGCAGCGGGCGGAGCGCGAGGTACTCGTGGCCGCCGCTATTCGTCGCGACCGACCCGTCGGGCTGCCCGACGAGCACCTCGTGCCGGAGGACGCCATGATGCGTGTGCAGCTCGCCGCCCTCTCGCAGGGTGATGGTGTGCATTCGGCCCTTGGGGCCGGTCAGCTGCACCCGGTCGCCGTAACGGAACGGTCCCCGCGGCTGAAGGTCGTCGGTCATGCGGAGGCTCCGAGTCGGTGGCGTGAGTAGAGGGAAGCGAGGTCCGCGATGGAGCGTCCCGCGAGCGAGTCCCAGAGCGCGTGTGCGCCGAGGCCGTCGAGCGGCACCATGAGGGGAACGCCCAGCGCGACGGCGCCCGACGCGACCGCCGAGCGCAGTCCGTTCGGGGAGTCCTCGATCGCGATGGTCTCGGTGATGTCGACTCCGAGTGCCTCGCTCGCCTGCAGGTAGGGGTCGGGGAAGGGCTTGGGTCGCGACGCTTCATCGCCCGCGATGACCACATCGAAAGCCTCGAAAGGAATGGACGAGACCACGGTGTCCGCCATGCGGCGCATCGACATCGTCACGAGGCCCGTCTTGACACCGGCCTCGCGGAGCCCGGCCAGCAGCTCGCGGGCACCGGGCCGGAAGGGCGTGCCGTCGACGCGCAACTGCCCCGACACCCTGTCGGTCAGGTGGTCGATGATCTCGTGGACCTGCATGCGGACCCCCGCTCCCTGCAGGATGCGCGCGGAGTCCTCGAGGCCGAGCCCCACCAGGCCGAGGGCCTGCTCATGGGTCCAGGTGCCCCCGAAGCTCGCGACGAGCGGACCTTCGGCCGCCATCCAGTACGGTTCGGTGTCGACGAGGGTGCCGTCCATGTCCCAGAGAACCGCGGCGGGGAAGCGAGAAGTCATCCGAACCATGTTACCGATGCCGTGGCGCCGCCCTGCGTGCCCCGCCCCGCGCGCGCCGGGCCCGGCGTATCGTTGAGCAGACCCGCTCGGGCAGAGCGGGACGGTCGGAACGGAGGACGGGTTGAACAGTCTGGGACGGCGCGTGCTCGTGGTCGCGTTCGATGGATGGAACGACGCCGGCGAGGCCGCAACGGCAGCCGCCAACCAGTTGCGCGGATCCCGCCCCTACGACCCGGTGTACTCGGTGGACCCCGAGCTCTACTTCGATTACATGTACACGCGGCCCAACATCGAGGCCGACGCCGACGGGCGCCGCACGCTGCGCTGGCCCGAGGCCACGATCTGGCGTCCGCAGGCGACGACGCGGGGCACGCGCCTGTGGATCCTCAGCGGAGCCGAGCCGGCCCGGGCGTGGAAGTCGTTCGCCGCCGAGCTCGTCGACGCCGCCCTTCGGGAGGACATCACCGGCCTGGTCGCGCTCGGGTCGATGATGAGCGACGTCCCCCATACGCGGCCGATCACGGTCTTCAGTGGCAGCGACAACGACGAACTCCGCACGGCACTCGGCCTCGAGCGATCGACCTACGAGGGCCCCGTCGGCATCCTCTCGGTCATCGCGGCGGCCGCGGAGGAGGCCGGAATCCCCACCGCCGCGCTCTGGGCCAGCGTTCCCCACTACGTCGCGGGCCACTCGCCGTCGCCGAAGGCGACGCTCGCTCTCCTCGACAAGCTCGAGGGGATCACCGGTGCGAAGATCGCCCGCGGTTCGCTCCCCGGCGACGCGCTCGCGTGGGAGGCCACCATCGACGCCGCCGCGGCGGACGACGAGGAGATGACGGAATACATCCGTCAGCTCGAGCAGACGCGCGACACGTGGGACTCCCCCGAGGCATCCGGCGACGCGATCGCGCAGGAGTTCGAGAAGTATCTGCGCCATCGCGGCGACGGCGGCGACGGCCGGGGCCTCGGTCGCGGCCCGCATCGCTGAGACGCGCGCCGCGACCGCTCCGGCGTCAGTACGCCTGCAGCACGCCCAGTGACAGCAGGACGATCAGGACGGCTCCCAGGCCCAGGCGGTACAGCACGAAGGGCAGGAAGCTGCCGCGCTTGAGGTACTGCATGAGGAAGGCGATGACGGCCAGGCCCACGCCGAAGGCCACCACGGTCGCGATCGCCGTGTCGACGAGCGAGAAGACCGACGACCCCGGTTCGCGGATGGCCTGCACGAGCTCGTAGAGCCCACTGCCGAACACGGCGGGGACGGCGAGGAGGAAGGCCACCTCAGCGGCGGCGGGCCGGGTGTAGCCGAGCGCCAGTCCCATCGTGGTCGTCGCCCCCGACCGCGAGACGCCGGGAATGAGCGCGAGCGCCTGGGCGAAGCCGAGCGCGAGCCCGTGCCCGTACGTCAGATCCTTCTCGGTGCGCACGCGCCGGCCGAGGGCGTCCGCGACGCCGAGGATGACGCCGAACACGATCAGCACGATCGCGACCAGCCAGAGGTTGCGGAACGTGTCGCGGATGACGTCCTGGAACAGGAAGCCGAGCACGCCGATGGGGAGCGTCCCGATGATGACGATCCAGCCGAGGCGCACGTCGGCGTCGTCGCGCGGGACCGACCCGTTGAAGGATCGGAACCACCGGCCGATGATCCGGGTGATCTTCTTCCAGAAGTAGACCAGGACGGCGAGCTCGGTGCCGATCTGCGTGATGGCGGTGAAGGTCGCGCCGGGGTCCTGCGCCGACGGCAGGAACTCGCCCACGATGCGCAGGTGCGCGCTGGATGAGATCGGCAGGAACTCGGTCAGACCCTGGATGATGCCCAGGATGATCGCCTCGAGGAGCTGCATGGGCGGCCTTTCAGTACGTGCGGATGAGATCGGTGAGCACGCGCTGCCCGAAGACGAGCGCGTCGATCGGGACGCGTTCGTCGACACCGTGGAACATACCGGTGAAGTCCATGTCGGCCGGGAGGCGCAGCGGGGCGAAGCCGAATCCCGCGATGCCGAGGCCGGACAGCGCCTTGTTGTCGGTGCCGCCGCCCATCAGGTACGGGAGCACCGGCACGCCGGGGTCGTGTCGGCCCAGAGCACCCACCATGGCATCGACGAGGGAGCCCTCGAAGGGCACTTCGAGTCCGATGTCGCGGTGGACGATCTCGATGCGGATGTCGGGGCCGACGATCCGCTGGATCTCCGCCAGGACGGCGTCCTCCTGCCCCGGCAGCGTGCGGACGTCGATGGCCGCGGACGCGGCGTCGGGGATGACGTTGTGCTTGTAGCCGGCGGTGAGGCCCGTGGGGTTCGTGGTCGTGCGGAAGGTCGACGCGAGGAAGGCGGATGTCGCTCCGGTGGCGTCGGCGACGTCGTCGGGGTCGGACGCATCGCGGCCGCTCAAGCCCGCGAGGTCGTCGACGAGCCGCCGCGTCGTCGCGGTGAGCTCGATCGGCCACCGGGACCGGCCGAGCGTCGCGACGGCCTCGGCGAGCCGCGTGATCGCGTTGTCGGGGTGCAGGCGGCTGCCGTGCCCGGCCCGCCCGGTGGCATGGAGCCGCAGCCACACGAGGGCCTTCTCGCCGACCTGGAGCAGGTAGGCGCGGCGCCCATCCACCCCGATCGAGTAGCCGCCGACCTCGCTGATGGCCTCGGTGGCGCCCGCGAACCACCCGGGCCGGTCGCGCACCACGAGCTGCGAGCCCTCGACACCGCCGTTCTCCTCGTCGGCGAAGAAGGTCACGACGAGGTCGCGCTCGGGCTGCTCCCCCGCGCGCAGCAGATCGGCGACGGACGTCAGGATCATGGCGTCCATGTCCTTCATGTCCACGGCGCCGCGCCCCCACAGCATCCCGTCACGGACGACGCCGGCGAACGGATCGACGCTCCAGTCCTCGGCGACGGCGGGGACGACGTCGAGGTGCCCGTGCAGCACGAGAGCGGGCTTCGAGCTGTCGCGTCCCGGGATGCGCGCCGACACGTTGGTCCGGCGCGGGATCGGCTCGTAGTACTCCGGCCGGAGCCCGAGGGCTTCCAGGTAGGCACCGACGTACTCGGCGGCCTCGCGTTCGCCGCGCGAGCGTCCCTCGCCCCAATTGGTGGTGTCGAACCGGATCAGCTCCCGCGCGACGCGGGCGACCTCGGGCAGATCGTCGTACTCGGACATGCTCTCCACGGTAGTCGCGAACCGCTCGCGGAAACGACGAAGGGCTCCGTCTCCGGAGCCCTTCTCTCACTGTGCGCGAGGGGGGACTTGAACCCCCACGCCCTATACGGGCACTAGCACCTCAAGCTAGCGCGTCTACCTATTCCGCCACCCGCGCAGTGTTTTTTCTGTTGTTCCCAACCGAGGATCAACACTAACACGTCACCGCCGGGGTGAAGAATCGACGGCACGCCGGGCGTGGCGTGCACTCACGACCGCACGCGCGAGCGCAGCACGGCGATGCGCGCCTGCAGCTGGGCCACCGTCGCGTGCGAGACCGCCGGCCCGCCGCACACCCGGCGGAGCTCGGCATGGATCTGCCCGTGAGCCTCACCGCTTTGACGTGCGTACAGTCCGACGAGACTGTTGAGCAGCTGCCGCTGCTCCTTGAGGGACCGGTGGAGCGGCTCGGGCAGCGTGTTCTCGGCGCCCGGCGCCCCCTCGTCGGGCACGGCGCCGTCGGCCTTCTCGCGCGCCTCACGACTGTGACGGTGCTTCGTCTGACGGGACTGGCGCTGCATGAGGAGCTCGTGGACGTGCTCGGGCTCGAGCAGCCCGGGAATGCCCAGGAACTCCTCCTCCTCGGGCGTTCCAGGAACGGCGAGCTGGCCGAACTCGGCGCCGTCGAAGAGCACCCGGTCGAAGTGCGCGACAGAGCCGAGCGCCTGATAGCTGAACTCCTGGGTCAGCTCGTCCGAGGCCTTGTCCTCGCTCTCGGCCTCGGCCAGGAGCGTGTCCTCCAGACCGTCGTCATCGCCCGCCTCGCGATCGAGCGCATGATCGCGCTGCCGTTCCATCTCGCCGGCGAGACCGAGCAGCACCGGGACGTTGGGGAGGAACACGCTCGCGGTCTCGCCGCGGCGGCGCGCCCGGACGAAGCGCCCGATGGCCTGCGCGAAGAACAGCGGCGTCGACGACGACGTGGCGTACACCCCGACGGCGAGGCGGGGCACGTCGACGCCCTCGGACACCATGCGAACCGCGACCATCCACCGGGTCGTGGCCTGGGCGAAGATCTCGATGTTCCCCGACGCCGCCTTGTCGTCCGACAGCACGACAGTGGGGGCCTCGCCCGTGATCCGGTGCAGGATCTCGGCGTACGCGCGTGCGGCGGTCTGGTCGGTCGCGATCACCAGCCCACCGGCGTCGGGCACATCCTGACGCACCTCGCTCAGGCGGCGGTCGGCCGACTGCAGCACCGCCGGGATCCAGTCGCCCTCGGGGTCGAGCGCGGTGCGCCAGGCCTGGGAGGTGATGTCCTTCGTGTTGTCCTGACCGAGGTGCGCCTCGAACTCGTCGCCCGTCTTGGTGCGCCACTTCATGTGGCCGGCGTAGACGAGGAAGAGCACCGGCCGCACGACGCCGTCGGCGAGGGCGCGGCCGTAGCCGTAGTTGAAGTCGGTGCGCGACAGCCGGATGCCCTCGTCGTTCGGGTGGTACTCGACGAACGGGATGGGGGCGGTGTCGCTCCGGAAGGGGGTTCCCGACAGCAGCAGGCGACGTGTGGCGCGCCCGTACGCCTCGCGCAGGGCATCGCCCCAGCTCAGCGCATCGCCGCCGTGGTGGACCTCGTCGAGGATGACGAGGGTGCGGGCATCCATCGTCAGCCGCTGGTGCACGGAGGCTTTCACCGCGACCTGCGCATAGGTGACCGCGACACCGTGGTACTGCCGCGAGGGCACGCCGTGGCGGTTGCTGAAACGCGGATCGAGCCGGATGCCGACGCGCCCGGCGGCATCCGCCCACTGCGTCTTGAGGTGCTCGGTGGGGGCGACGACGATGATGCGGTCGACGACGTCGCGGCGCAGCAGCTCGGACGCGAGCCGGAGGGCGAACGTCGTCTTACCTGCGCCGGGCGTCGCTGCGGCGAGGAAGTCGCGCGGTCCGCGCCCGACACCCTCCGGACCGTCGGCACCGAAGTACTGATCCAGCGCCTCGGCCTGCCAGGCACGCAGTCGCTGCGCCGTGCCCCACGGCGCGCGCTGCGGGAAGGAGGGTGACAGGTGCTCGGCGGCGAAGCTTCCGAAATGCTCCTGGGGGTCCTCTGTCACGATGGACCACCCTAAACGACCCCACCCCCACGATCGCCCGTCAGCGGTTACCGTGGGCAGGTACGGAGTTTCGAGGAGGGTCATGAGGAAGAACGAGCCATCCGAGGACGAGCGCCGCACGCCCTACGTGCCGAACGAGACCGCCCATCCCTGGCGCCGCATGGTCGCGATCGGCGATTCGTTCACCGAGGGCATCGGCGATCCGGAGCCGGGCAGCCCCGGCGGACATCGCGGCTGGGCCGACCGGGTGGCCGAGGTGCTCAGCTCGCAGGTACCCGATTTCGCGTACGCGAACCTCGCCGTGCGCGGCAAGCTGATCGGCCAGATCGTCGCGGACCAGATCGACTCCGCGCTCGCGCTCAAGCCCGACCTCGTCACGTTCTCGGCCGGCGGGAACGACGTCATCCGTCCCGGATCCGACCCCGATGCCGTCGCGCAGCAGTTCGAGGATGCCGTCGTCCGTCTCTCGTCGACGGGCGCGACGCTCGTGCTGTTCACGGGAATCGACACGAACTTCACCCCGGTCTTCCGCGGCATCCGCGGACGGGTCGCGATCTACAACGAGAACATCCGCGCCATCGCCGATCGCTACGACGCCATCGTCGCCGATCAATGGGCTCTGAAGGAAGTGCAGGACATGCGCTTCTTCGACGACGACCGCCTGCACTACAACTCGCTCGGACACCACGAGATCGCCCGCATGGTGCTGCGCGCGCTGAACGTGCCGAACGACCTGCAACCCATGCAGCCCGACACGACACCGGTGCTCACCTGGCGCGCCGCCCGCGCGGGCGACCTCGTGTGGGCGCGCGAGCACCTCATGCCCTGGGTCTTGCGGCGACTGCGTCATCAGTCGTCGGGCGATCACATCACCGCGAAGCGTCCCGAGCCCCTCCCCGTGCCCCGGCGCGCCGACCCCGACGACTGATCACCGCAGCGCCCAGAGCGACACCGCGGCGGCTGCGGCGACGTTCAGCGAGTCCACTCCCCCGGCCATCGGGATCGTCACGACGGTGTCTGCTGCCGCGAGGGCGCGGCGACTAAGGCCGTCGCCCTCGGTCCCCATGAGGAGCGCGACGCGCTCGGGCCGCGCCGCGGCGAACTCGTCGAGCGGCACGGCGCCGTCAGCGAGGGCGAGGGCGGCGAGATGCAGTCCGGCGGCACGGAGCATCGGTGCCGCCTCGGGCCATGCCGGCAGGCGCGTCCACGGCACCTGGAAGACCGTACCCATGCTGACGCGGACGCTCCGCCGGTAGAGCGGGTCGGCGCAGCGCTCGCTCACGAGCACGGCGTCCGCGCCGAGCCCCGCGGCGGCCCGGAAGGCGGCGCCGACGTTGGTGTGGTCGACGATGTCCTCGAGGACGAGGACGAGCCGCGCGCCGGCGACCACCTCCGACACGGGCGCCGGCGCCGGCCGGTGCATCGCGGCGAGGGCCCCGCGGTGCACCGCGTACCCGGTGAGCTGTTCCGCGACCGCGTCGGTGACGACGAACACCGGCGCCTCCCCCGCAGCCTCGACGACGTCCGGGAGCCACTTCTCCTGCACGAGGAACGAGCGCGCGGTGTGGCCCGCTGCGAGGGCGCGCGAGATGACCTTCGCGGACTCGGCGATGTACAGCCCTCCGGCGGGCTCGAGCACCCGGCGGAGCGCGACATCGGTCAGGTCGCGGTAGTCCGCGAGGCGGGGGTCGGTGGCGTCGTCGATGCGGATCACGGGCACCTTCCCACCCTGGCATGCCGCGCCGGGCCCGCGTCGACGCTCGTAGAGTAGGACCGTGACGATCCCCGACCGTGCCGCGCCCCCGGGCGACGGGATCGACGACGCCCTCGAAATGCTCGCGGGTCGCCGCATCGCGGTGCTCACCGGCGCCGGCGTCTCGACGGATTCGGGCATCCCCGACTACCGCGGAGCCGGCGCACCCGTACGCACGCCGATGACGGCGCAGCAGTTCCTCGCGAGCGCGGACGCACGCCGCCGGTACTGGATCGGCAGCCACCTCGGCTGGCGGGCCTTCGCGGCCGCACGCCCCAACGACGGACACGCCGCGCTGGCCGACCTCGAACGTTCCGGCATCGTCACGGGCGTGATCACCCAGAACGTCGACGGCCTCCACCTGCGCGCGGGCAGCAGCCGGGTGGTCGAGCTGCACGGGACGATGCGTCGGGTGTTCTGCCTGCATTGCGGCCAGGTGTTCGACCGGCGCGACCTCGCCGAGCGGGTGGAGAGAGACAACCCCTGGATCCGAGTGCCCGAGAACGTCGAGCTCGGCCCCGACGGCGACGTGCTCCCGGCCACGAGCGACGGGTTCGTCGTTCCGACATGCACCGTCTGCGGCGGGATGCTCAAACCCGACGTCGTCTTCTTCGGCGAGTTCGTCCCGCGGGAGAAGTTCGCCGAGGCCGAGCAGCTGGTGCGCACGAGCGAGGCGCTGATCATCGCCGGCTCCTCCCTCGTGGTCAACTCCGGCGTGCGGCTGGTCGAACGCGCGCGACGGCGGAAGCTTCCCGTGGTCATCATCAATCGCGGCGCGACGCGCTCGGATGCCAAGGCCGCCGTCAAGATCGACGCGGGCACCAGCGAGGTCCTCCGGACCTTCGCCGAGGCTCTTCCGTCCCGCCGCTGAGGTCGAGGTCCCCCGACTGCCCGCGTAGGGTCGGAAGGTGACCATCCTGACACTCGTGCGGCACGGCGAGACCGACTGGAACCGCGAACGCCGGATCCAGGGCTCCACCGACATCCCCCTCAACGACACCGGCCGCGAGCAGGCCCGGGCCGTCGCCGCCTCCCTCCGCGAGACCGCCGGGCGCGAGGTCGTCGTCGCTTCGAGCGACCTGTCACGTGCCGCCGAGACCGCCCGCATCATCGCGGACAGCCTCGGCACCGCCGCCCCGCGTACCTATCCGGAGCTCCGCGAGCGCAACTACGGGGATGCCGAAGGCGTGGGCGTCGAGGAGTTCCACGCTCGGTGGGGCGAGTGGGCCGTGGCCGACGTCCCGAACGCGGAGCCGTGGCCGGCGGTGCGCGAACGAGCGCTGCGCGGCCTCAATCGCGCGGTCCGCGACGCTCGCGTCGGCACCGCCCCCGGCTCGGTGCCGCTCATCGTCGTCGCGCACGGCGCGCTGATCCGCGAGGTCATCCGGCACGCGACCGCCGGCGAGTTCCCCCTGCAGGGCGTGCGTCTGGACAACGGGTCGGCCCACACCTTCCTCGTGGAGCGCGAGCGCCTCCGGCTGATCGACTCCCCCACCCTTGTGACGGGCTGACCCGAGGCGGGCGTCTCGGCGCAACATGCCCGATCGAGGCGGGCGCGGCGGTGTATCGTCCAGCATCATGACCATGCACGACCGCGTCGACCTCGCCCTGCTCGAGGCCCTCGCCGACGACCCCCGCGCGACGGTCGTCGCCCTCGCCGAGCGACTGCGGCTCTCACGCAACACGGTGCAGGCGCGCATGGGGCGACTGGAGCAATCGGGCGTCTTCCTCTCGTACGAGCGCGCGATCTCGACCCGCGCCCTCGGCTTCCCGATCGAGGCGCTCATCAGCGTCGTCCTGCGCCAGCCCGACCTGCCGCGCATCGCACAGGAGCTTGCGACGATCCCCGAGGTGCTGCAGGCTCAGGGCCTGAGCGGACAGGTCGACCTGATGGTCCGCGTCGTGGCGCACGACACGCAGCACCTCTTCGCGATCGATGCGCGCATCCTCGCGATCGACGGCGTCGAGCGGACCGAGACGTCGCTCATCATGGACGATGTGATCCCGCACCGTGTGAAGCCGCTTCTCGCCGAGGGACGCGCGACCTGACCGGACCCGCCGGACGGTCGGCGTCGAGACGGACGAGCACGACCCCGGCGAGGATGAGCGCGCCGCCCACGAACTGGATCGGCGCGGGCGCCTCGGCCAGGAGCAGCCAGGCGAAGCCGAGCGCGAAAAGCACCTCGGAGAGCCCGATGAACGACGCCAGACGCGAGCCCGTGCGGGGCACCGCCGACACACCGAGGGCGTAAGCGATGCCGGTCGCCGCCCCGACCCAGAGCAGCACGACGACCGGCGGCAGCTCCATGCCGACGACGTCCGCCAGCACCGTCGTGGTCGAGAAGGGCAGGAGGCCCGTCAGCAGGAGGGTTCCGATCACCGCCGTCGCGACCACCATGCCTCCGGCTGCGAGCACGAGCGGAGGCAGGGAGTCCCCGGTGCGCTCGGCCATGACGAAGTACACGCACGTGCACAGCGCAGCGCCGAGGGCCAGGAGCGTGCCCCAGAAGTCGAATCTCGCCCCCGCGATGTCGACGACCAGCACGAGACCCACCATCGCCACGACGGAGCCGGCGATCACCGTGGGCGACGGGCGGCGACGCGTGGTGAGCCAGACCCAGATGACGAGCAGGACCGGCGCGAGGTACTGGATGAGGAGGGCCACGGCCACCGGCATCCGCTGCATCGCGGAGAAGTAGAACAGCTGACACCCGACGACGGGCATGACGCCGAAGGCGACGAGGGCGACACCGTGCCGACGGAGGAAGCCTCGCTCCCGCGCCACGGCCCGCACGAGGAACGGCGAGAGCACGAGAGCGGCGATTCCGATGCGGACGAACAGCGCCGCGCCCAGCGACCAGCCGTCTTCGAGGAGCGGCTTGACCAGCGGCCCGCTCGAGGAGAACGCGAGCGCGGATGCCACCGCCATCGCCATGCCGGTCGTGCGGCGCCCCGGGGCGGGGGCGACGGCCGTCTCGTGCGCACCTGCGATGATGGGCAGGGGTGCGGTGGGGTTCGTCATCGGACTGCCTCGGAGGTCAGGGGTGAAAGTTATCTACACTCGTGACAGTACCGCCCGCCACAGTCAGGAGTCAACGTGATCTTCATCCATGACACAGAACTGTCGCTGCGCGCGACGGCGGCCTTGGTCAACACGCTGCCCGGGACGAGCGCGGGGAACGCGGACGCCCTGGCCGACCGAGCGGATCTCGACGCCTATCTGAGCGAGTTCGCCTTCACCGGCGCCATCGTCCGCGATGAGGCCGAGCTGCAGGCGATGCGACGCATCCGCGCCCGTCTGCGCCGGCTCTGGGAGCTCGATCGCGACGGCGCCGTGCCGCACGTCAACGCGCTGCTGCGGGACGGCCACGCGCAGCCGCAGCTCGTGATCCACGACGGGTACGACTGGCACATCCACGCCACCCCCGATGACGCCCCGCTCGCGACGCGGGTGCTCGTGGAGGCCGCGATGGCCTTCGTCGACGTCATCAGGGCCGACGCGTACGACCGGGTTCGGTTGTGCGGGGCCGACGACTGCGACGCGGTGTACGTCGACTTCTCGAAGAACGGCTCCAAGCGCTACTGCGACACCGGCAACTGCGGCAATCGGATGAACGTCAACGCGTACCGTCGGCGGAAGGCGCGAGAAAGCGCCTGATCGCGGTCGCCGCCTCGCGCGGTTTCTCGTAGTGGATCAGATGCCCGACGCCGTCGATCTCGACGAGCTCGGCGTCGCGGAAGAGCTCGCGCAGCCGGCGCTCCGCTGCGATGGGGGTGATGTCGTCCTGGACGGCTGCGACGAGCAGCGTCGGCTGCGCGATCTTCGGCGCAGAAGAGCGGACGTCGTTCGACACCGAGGTCACGAAGGCGTCGCGGAGGACGTCGCGATCGGCGAAGTTCGAGAAGTAGGTGTCGTGCTGGTCGTGGACGAAGCGGCGCAATGCCCGGTCACGCGTCTTCACCATCGCGAGGCTCATGACACGGACGATGAGGCGGTTGCGCAACAGGCCCTCGCCCAGTCGGCGGGGAAGGCGCGCGCCGAGGTCGTAGTACCAGATCGCGAGCCGCGTGAAGATCCCGCGCGGGCCCTCGAGCGCGGGCGCGCCGATCGGGTTGATCAGCACGAGCCGCGGCGTCGGGAGTCCGCCGGCGACCGCTGCGGCCGCGACGATCGACCCGAAGGAATGGCCGACCACGACGGCGTGCGGCGCGACGCCGGCAGCGAAGGCCGTGAGCCACTCGGCATAGGTCGTGAGGTCGTGTGCGCGCCCCGGCAATGCCGGGCTCTCGCCGAAACCGGGGAGGTCGGGCATGATCACCCGGACGTCGCCGAGATGCGCGACGACCGGCTCGAGACCGTGGTGCTCGCCCCGGAACCCGTGCACCGCGAGCAGCGTCTGCTCGGCGTCGTCGCGGCCATAGACCCAGTAGACGGTCGTGCCGCCGAGCACCTCGGCCTCGAGACGCCGCACGGGGATGCGCGAGAGCAGGTCTTCGTACGGTGAAACGGTCGTCACGCATCGAGTCTACGGAGGCGGCGCGTCGATCCCGCCGTGTCCGACGTGCGCCGTAGCCTCGAACCCGTGCAGCTCGACCCCCCTGTCGCCACCCCGCCGCCCGAGCTCGATCTGTGGCCGCACGTGTCCCCGGAGTGGTGCCGCGTGATCGGGGTCTTCGACCTCGAGACCACGGGCGTCGATGTGGTGAACGACCGCATCGTGACGGCGCACGTCGGCGTCCTCGACGAGGACGGAGCGCCGGCACGCGCCCAGACGTGGCTCGCCGACCCGGGAGTCGACATCCCCGACGGTGCCGCGGCGATCCACGGCATCACGACGGAGCACGCCCGGCGCCACGGCCTGCCGGCGCGCGAGGTCGTCATGGCCGTCGTCGCGGCTCTGCGGGCGCTGTTCGATGCGGGCATCCCCGTCGTGGCGTACAACGCACCGTTCGACTTCTCCATGCTGAAGTACGAGGCGCTCCGCCACGGCGTCGAGCCCATCGTCGCGCCCGCTCCCGTCATCGATCCCCTCGTGATCGACAAGCGGTACGACCGGTACCGACGCGGCAAGCGCACGCTCTCGGTCGTCGCCGAGCACTACGCCGTCGAGCTCACCGGTGCTCACGAGGCATCGGCCGACGCGGTCGCGGCCGGCCGCGTCGCGCAGATGCTCGGCGAGCGGTTCGCGGCAGGGCTGCCGCCGACGGCCGCGGAGCTGCACACCCACCAGATCGGATGGGCTCGGGCACAGGCGGCCAGCCTGAGCGAGTACTTCGTGAGCATCGGCCGGCTGGACGCCGACGTCGACGGCGCGTGGCCGATCCGCTGACGCAGCGCTCCGAACGCGTCACTGCGCCGGAAGGCATCCCCCGTCGAGGATGTAGCCCCCGGCATCGACCGTGACCTCCTCCGGGGTCACGGCACCATAGACGCAGCCGCCGCCGGGAGGAACCGCGCCGAAGAGCACGTCGCCGGCGCCCACGCGCGTCTGCACGTCGGTGAGTCCGGCCTCGTCGAGCTGCGAACGCACGGCGCGCTCGGTGGCCGGCCCCGCGAGGCGCAGTGCCTCGAGGCGCTGCCGCACGTCCGCCACGATCCGCGCGACCTTCTCGTGGTCGTCATTGTCGATCGACATGCGCTCGCGGTAACGGTCGTTCTGCGCCATCGCCTGATCGGGGTCGTAGGGCGCGCATCCCGGCGGGAGCTCGACCCCCTCCTGCACAGCGCAGGCCGCGGTCGCGGATGGCGACGCCGAGACCGAGGGCGCCGGGCTCCCGGTCGCGGGTCCGCAAGCGCAGAGGGCGAGAGTGAGAGCGACCACGACTCCGGCGCTCGCTCTCACCCGCATGATCGCCTCAGACCGACGCCAGCTCGGACGCGCGCTCCCGCGTGCGGATGGCGCGATTGACGCACGAGACGACGGCCTTCAGGCTCGCGGTGGAGATGTCGCCGTCGATGCCGACGCCCCACAGGCGCTGATCGTCGACCTGCAGCTCCACGTACGCCGCCGCCTGAGCGTCACCACCGGAGCTCAGCGTGTGCTCGACGTAGTCGTAGAGCGAGATGTCGAACCCACGTTCACGCAGCACCGCGAGGAACGCCGCGATCGGCCCGTTGCCGACTCCCGACACCTCATGGTGCTCGTCGCCGTCGCGCAGGGTCACGTCGAGACGGACATCCCCCGACATGTCGCTCTGCGTGCGGGTGCCGAGAAGCTCGAAACGGCCCCACTTGTCGTCGGCGGCCGAAGCGGGCAGGTACTCGTCGGTGAAGATCGACCAGATCTGGTCGCTCGTCACCTCGCCGCCCTCCGCGTCGGTCTTCTCCTGCACAACGCCCGAGAACTCGATCTGCAGCTTGCGGGGCAGATCCAGGGCGTGGTCCGTCTTGAGCAAGTAGGCGACGCCGCCCTTGCCCGACTGGGAGTTGACCCGGATGACGGCTTCGTACGACCGGCCGAGGTCCTTCGGGTCGACCGGGAGGTACGGCACGGCCCACTCGATCTCATCGATCGACACGTCGGCCTCGGCGGCGCGGGCGGCCATGGCCTCGAAGCCCTTCTTGATCGCGTCCTGGTGCGAGCCGCTGAAGGCCGTGAACACCAGGTCACCCGCCCAGGGGCTGCGCTCGGGCACGGGCAGCTGATTGCAGTACTCGACCGTGCGCTTGATGCCGTCGACGTCGCTGAAGTCGATCTGCGGGTCGATCCCCTGCGTGAACAGGTTGATGCCCAGCGCGACCAGGTCGACGTTGCCGGTGCGCTCACCGTTGCCGAACAGGCATCCCTCGATGCGGTCCGCGCCGGCCATGTAGCCGAGTTCCGCCGCCGCGATCGCGGTGCCGCGATCGTTGTGCGGATGCAGCGACAGCACGACGTTCTCGCGATGGGCGAGGTGGCGGCTCATCCACTCGATCGAATCGGCGTAGACGTTCGGCGTCGCCATCTCGACGGTCGCCGGAAGGTTGATGATGACCTTGCGGTCGGGGGTCGGCTCGAAGATCTCGATGACCTGGTTGCACACGTCGACGGCGAACTCGAGCTCGGTGCCGGTGTAGCTCTCGGGCGAGTACTCGTAGTAGACGGCCGTCTCGGGAATCGTGCGCTCGTACTGCCGGCACAGCCGTGCGCCCTCGAGCGCGATGTCGACGATGCCCTGACGGTCGGTGCGGAAGACGACCTCACGCTGCAGGATGCTCGTCGAGTTGTACAGGTGGACGATGGCCTGCTTCGCCCCGGCGATCGCCTCGTACGTGCGCTTGATCAGGTGGTCGCGGGCCTGCGTCAGCACCTGGATCGTGACGTCGTCGGGAATGAGGCCGTCGTCGATCAGCTGGCGGACGAAGTCGAAGTCGGTCTGGCTCGCGCTCGGGAACCCGACCTCGATCTCCTTGTAGCCCATCTTCACCAGCAGCTCGAACATGACGCGCTTGCGTTCGGGGCTCATCGGATCGATCAGCGCCTGGTTGCCGTCGCGCAGATCGACGGCACACCAGCGCGGTGCGGTCTCGATGCGCCGGGACGGCCAGGTGCGGTCGGGCAGATCGACGCGGATCTGCTCGTGGAACGGCCGGTACTTGTGGATCGGCATGCCCGAAGGCTTCTGGTTGTTCTCCATGGTCGTCTCGCTCTTCCTCATCGGGTGTGGCGGGCCAACGCGAAGCTCCGCGACGAGAGAGGCCCTAGAACGAGGACTCGTCGCGGCGACTAAGGAGGAGAAGTCGGCCGAAGCGCATGCGCCCAGGCTACACCTGCACGCAGCTCCCGCGCACACGGGCGTGCCGTCGCCGAGACGATCGCATCGTGGGCGACACTGACGGAGTATGAGAACTGCGCGTCTGGGCCTGACCGCCCTCCTCGTCTGTGCCGTCGCGATGACCGCCGGATGCGCGGGCACGCCCGCGGCCGCTCCGACCTCGCTCGATCCCGCGCCGCCCTCGGGCGACATCGTTGCGCAGGGCACGGTGCTCGACGACGGCTCGGGCGCCCAGCTCTGTCTCGGAGCCGTCGCCGAGTCCGCTCCCCCGCAGTGCACCGGCATCCCGCTCCGCGGATGGGACTGGACCGCCGTGACCGACGCGACCGCTTCGGCGGGAGCCCGGTGGGGCTCGTACGCGGTCCAGGGCCGGTTCGACGGCGCGACTCTCAGCGTGTCGGCACCCGCGGTACCGCTGGCGCTCTACGACCCGATGCCGGTGGAGGATCCGACCGGCGGCGTCCCCGGCACCTCCGACGACGCGGAACTGCGAGATGTCGAACAGCGCGTGCACGACACCCTCGGTGACGCCGTGCTGGCCTCGGGTGCTTACGACGGCCGTCTCTGGGTGACCGTCGTGTGGGACGACGGGACGCTCCAGGATGCCGCCGACGCGGAGTTCGGGCCCGACGTCGTGGTCATCCAATCGGCGATGCGCGAGGTCGGTTAGAACCCGAGGCGGCCGAGCTGCTTCGGGTCGCGCTGCCATTCCTTGGCCACGCGCACGCGGAGCGAGAGGAAGACACGGGTTCCCAGCAGCGGCTCGATCTGCGCTCGCGCCCGGGCCCCGACATCGGCGAGGCGCGACCCCTTGCGTCCGATGATGATCGCCTTCTGGCTGTCGCGCTCGACGACGATGTTCGCGTACACGTCAGTGAGGTCGGATCCCTCCCGAGGCGCCACATCCTCGACGGTCACGGCGATCGAGTGGGGCAGCTCGTCCCGGACGCCCTCGAGCGCCGCTTCGCGGATGATCTCGGCGATGCGGTCCTCGGTGGACTCGTCCGTCACCACGTCGTCGGGGTACAGAGCAGGTCCCTCCGGCATGAGGGCGAGGAGCTCGTCGGTGAGCACGTCCAGCTGCTCGTCGGTGACGGCCGAGAGCGGGATGACCGCCGCCCAGTCCTCGCGCAGACTGTCGACCTCCATGAGACGCTCCATGATCTCGTCTCGGCTCGCCAGATCGGTCTTGGTCACGATGGCGACCTTCTTCGCGCGCGGGTACCCGTCGAGCGAGGCGGCGATGCGTCGGTCGCCGGGGCCGACCTTGTCGACAGCGGGCACGAGGAATCCGATGACATCGACGTCGCCGAGCACCTGCTCGACGAGGTCGTTGAGTCGCTGCCCGAGCAGCGTGCGCGGCTTGTGGATGCCGGGGGTGTCGACGATGACGAGCTGACCGGCCGGCCGGTTGAGGATGCCGCGGATCGCGCGCCTCGTCGTCTGCGGCTTGTCGCTCGTGATCGCGACCTTCTCGCCGACCAGGGCGTTCGTCAGCGTGGACTTGCCCACGTTCGGGCGCCCCACGAAGGTCGCGAACCCGGACCGGCTCTGTGCTGCGCTCATCTGCTGTCTTCTCCTCTTCGTGCCACGCGGACCTCGCCGGTGCGCGGGTATGCCGTGTCGTCAGAACCGTCGGCGGCGGGTGCCCGTTCGACGAAGACCGTCGCGAGGCCCCGTCCGCGCCCACGCGAGACACCGCCGGTGATCGTCACGCCGTCCGTCGTGACCGTCGCGCCGGGCATCGGGACGCGGCCGAGGCGTTTGCCGAGCAGACCGCCGATCGAGTCGACGTCGTCGTCGTCGAGCTCGATGCCGAACAGTTCCCCGACCTCGTCGAGCCCGAGGCGCGCGCTCACGCGGTAACGACCCGGCTCGAGTTCGACGACCTCCGCCGCGCCGCGGTCGTACTCGTCGGCGATCTCGCCGACGAGCTCCTCGATGAGGTCCTCCAGCGTGATGAGCCCCGCGACGCCGCCGTACTCGTCGACGACGAGGCACACGTGCACGGCATCCCGCTTCATCTGCTGCAGGAGCGACTCGGCGCGCATCGACTCCGGTACGAACACCGCCGGACGCGCGACCCGCCCGACGGGCACGTCGCGCCAGCCGGTGGCCTCGCCGTACGAGAACTGGACGAGATCCTTCAGGTAGACGACCCCGACGATGTCGTCGCGCTCATCGTCGGTGACCGGTACGCGCGACACCCCCCGTTCGAGGAAGAGGGCGAGCGCCTCGTGCGTCGTGGCCGTCTGCGGCACGGTGACCATGTCCGTCCGCGGAACCATGACGGCGCGGACGAGCGTGTCGGTGAAGTCGAACACCGAGTGGATCAGGTCGCGGTCGTCGGCTTCGATGAGGTCCTGAGAGACGGCCTCGTCGACCATGCTCAGCAGCTGCTCCTCCGACGCGAACGACGTTCCGCGGGAGATGCCGGGCGTCACCCGGTTTCCCACGATCACGAGAAGGTGGGCCAGGGGTCCGAGCACGATGCGGGCGCCGCGCACGATCGGGGCGCACGCGATCAGCAGTCCCCGCGCGTGCTGGCGACCGACGGAGCGCGGACTCGCACCGACCAGGACGAACGAGACCGCCGTCATGAGGACGGCGGCGGCGAGGATCGCCCACCACAGGTTGTCGAGCGCGAGGACGAAGGCCGCGGTGACGAACACCGCGGCGGTCGACTCGGCGAGGATGCGGATGAAGACCACCGCGTTGCCATGCGCCGTCGTGTCGTCGGCGATGCGACGGAGGGACTGCGGTCGCTGGCTCGTCTCGGCCCAGTCGGACAGGTCCGCCCGCGAAGTGACGCCGAGCGCTGCGTCGAGGGCGGCCATCAGTCCCCCGAGCGCGACGAGGAGGACCGCGCCGAGGACGAGGAGGAAGACCGTCACGCGCGCCGGCGCTCGCTCGCGTGGAAGGCGGCGATCAGCTCGCGCTGCAGCCCGAACATCTCACGCTCGTCGTCGGGCTCGGCGTGGTCGAAGCCGAGGAGGTGGAGGAGACCGTGAGTGGTGAGCAGGATCAGCTCGTCGAGGGTCGTATGGCGCGCGGCCTGCGCCTGCGTCTCGGCCACCTGTGGGCACAGGACGATGTCGCCGAGCAGTCCCGGAGGCGTCGGTGCGTCCTCGGTGCCGGGGCGCAGCTCGTCCATCGGGAAGCTCAGGACGTCGGTGGGCCCGGGCTCGTCCATCCACTGCACGTGCAGCGACTCCATCGCGCCCTCGTCGACGAGGAGGATGGCGAGATCGGCGTCGGGGCTGACGTTCAGCTGGGCGAGGTTGTGCTCGGTCAGGCGCAGCAGCACCGTCTCGTCCACCGAGACGCCGGACTCGTTGGTGATCTCGATCGTCATGATGAACGTCCTCGTTTCGGGAGTCGGTCGCGCGGACCGGCGGGGCGCGATGCGGTGCGTCGCTCGGCCCGGTTGGCGAACTCGGAGGCCTCGTCGCGCTCGCGCCGCGCGGCCAGGCGCTGCTCGTCGTACTCGCTGTAGGCGTCGACGATGCGACCGACGAGTGTGTGCCGCACCACGTCGTCGCTCGTGAGGGTGGCGAAGTGGATGTCGTCGATGCCCTTCAGCACGCGCGTCACCGTGCGGAGCCCGGAGGTTCCCTGGGGCAGGTCGACCTGCGTGATGTCGCCGGTGACCACCATCCGCGTGCCGAAGCCCAGCCGCGTCAGGAACATCTTCATCTGCTCGGGGGTGGTGTTCTGCGCCTCGTCGAGCACGACGAACGAGTCGTTCAGCGTCCGCCCGCGCATGTAGGCGAGCGGCGCGACCTCGATCGTGCCGCTGGCCATGAGCTTGGGGACGAGCTCGGGGTCGAGCATCTCGTTGAGCGCGTCGTACAGCGGACGCAGGTAGGGGTCGATCTTGTCGGTGAGCGTGCCGGGCAGGAAGCCCAGCCGTTCGCCTGCTTCGACCGCGGGACGCGTCAGGATGATCCGATTGACCTCTTTGCGCTGCAGCGCCTGAACGGCCTTGGCCATCGCGAGGTACGTCTTTCCCGTGCCGGCGGGCCCGATGCCGAAGACGATCGTGTTCTCCTCGATCGCATCGACGTAAGCCTTCTGTCCGAGCGTCTTGGGCCGGATCACCTTGCCGCGCGACGACAGGATCGCCTCGCCGAGCACCTCGGAGGGGCGGGGCCCCTCGTCGCCGACACGACGCTGCAGGATGCGGCTGGAGGTTGTGACGTCGCTCGGGTCGAGTCCTTGCCCGGCCCGGGCCATCGCGATCAGCTCGTCGACGAGCGACTTCGCTGCGGCGACGTCGCCGCTCGTCCCGGTGAGGGTGATCTCGTTGCCGCGCACGAGGACGTCGACGTCCGGGTGCTCGCGCTCCACGACGCGCAGGAGCCGGTCCTGCGGGCCCAGGAGCTGGACCATGGCGACACCGTCGGCGAGGATCGTCGCGACGGCGGGTTCGGAAGCATCAGCCACCGAGGCTCCCTTCGGACAGGTCACCGGCGAGCACATGGGCATGGACGTGGAACACGGTCTGTCCCGCTCCGGCGCCGGTGTTGAAGATCAGTCGGAAGTCGCCGTCGGCGTGCTCGGCGGCGACCGTGTTGGCGAGGCCCACGAGCTCGCTGAGGAGGGCGGGGTCGCCGGCGGCGAGCTCGACCACCGTGCGGTACTGCTCGGACTTGGGAATCACCAGCAGGTGCACGGGCGCCTGCGGTGCGATGTCTCGAATGGCGAACGCGTTCTCGGTCTCGGCGATGATCTCGGACGGGATCTCGCCGCGGAGGATGCGCGTGAAGACAGAGGGTTCGCTCATGCGCCCAGTCTATCGGCGGGGTGCCCCGCGGGGACGAGGTGGCGCCTCACCAGCGGCCCAGTGCGACGTTGACGACCCCGAGGGCGGCCGGGCCCGCGGTCGAGGTGCGCAGGACGGTGTCGCCGAGACGAACGGCGATCGCACCGGCGGCGCACAGGGCGTCGAGCTCCTCGGGCGCGATACCGCCCTCGGGGCCGACCACGATCGTGACGTCGACACCGGTATCGTTGCCACCGGAATCGTCGCCGCCGGCCGAGCCCCCGCCGAGATCGACGTCACTGAGGCGCTCGGACGCGGTCGGCTCGAGGACGAGCACGCGTTCCGACGAGCATCGCGCTGCGAGCTCGTTCGTGGTCACGGGAGCCTCGACGACCGGAAGCCACGCGCGATGCGCCTGCTTCGCGGCCTCACGTGCGATCGTCGTCCAGCGCTGCACGCCGCGTTCGAGCTTCGGCCCGCTCCATCGCGACACGCTCCGAGCGGCCTGCCACGGAACGATCGCGTCGATGCCGAGCTCGGTGCAGGCCTGCACCGCGAGCTCGTCCCGGTCGCCCTTCGCGAGAGCCTGCACGAGCGTCACGCGCCGAGCGGGGGCGGGCCGTTCGGCGCGTGAGACGACCTCGATCCGGACGAGCTTCGGGTCTGCCGCGACGACGACGCCCTCCAACCAGACGCCCGCTCCGTCGCCGACCGTCACGGCCTCGCCGGCGCGCACCCGTCGGACGCCCGCCGCGTGGTGCGCCTCGGCGCCGGTGAGCTCGACGGTCGAGCCCGGCGTCGCGCCGAGGGGCGCGTCGACGAGGAAGTGCAGCGCCATCGGTTCAGCTGTTCCGGAACCGGTCGCGCAGCTTCGCGAACATCCCCTGGTGGAACTCCGCGAGCCGCGGAGCGGGAGCCTTCGTGCGCTTCTTCAGCTCCTCGATCAGGGCGCGCTCCTTGGCATCGAGGCGCGTCGGGGTCACGACGTGGACGCCGACCCGCAGGTCGCCACGCGTCGAGCCGCGCAGCGGTGTGATGCCGCGCCCCTTGATCGTGAGGACATCGCCGGCCTGCACCCCGGGACGCAGTTCGAGCTCGACGGGGCCGTCGAGGGATTCGATGGTCGTCGTCGCGCCGAGGACGGCGTCGGGCATCGACACCTCGAGCGTTGCAAGCAGGTCGTCGCCCTCGCGGCTGAAGACGTCGTGCGCCGCGACGGTGACCTCGAGGTACAGGTCGCCGTTCGGTCCGCCAGCGGGGCCGACCTCGCCGGAACCGGGCAGCTGCAGCCGCAGGCCCGTCTCGACGCCGGCGGGGATGTCGAGCGACACGGTGCGGCGTGCCCGCACGCGGCCCTGACCCTGGCATGTCGTGCAGGGGTACGGGATCGTGGTGCCGTATCCCTGGCAGACGTTGCAGGGCTGCGAGGTGACCACGTTGCCCAGCAGGCTCCGAACGGTGCGCTGCACGTTGCCCGCGCCGTGGCAGACGTCGCACGTGACGGGCTGGGTGCCCGGCTGGCAGCACGAACCCTGGCAGGTTTCGCACAGCACAGCGGTGTCGACCTCGATGTCGCGGTGAACGCCGAAGACGACATCGCCCAACTCGAGGGTCACGCGCACCAAGGCATCCTGCCCCCGCTCGCGCCGGGAGCGCGGACGCCCCGCTCGGCCGCCCCCGCCTGCACCGCCGCCGAAGAACGTCTCGAAGATGTCGCTGAACCCGCCGAAGCCCGCTGCGCCGCCGAAACCGCCGGCGGAGTCGCCGCCCATGTCGTAGCGCTGGCGCTGCTCGGGGTCGCTCAGCACGTCGTAGGCGTGCGTGACGAGCTTGAATCGCTCGGATGCGTCCTCCCCCGGGTTCACGTCGGGGTGCAGTTCGCGTGCGAGACGTCGGTACGCCTTCTTGATCTCGTCGGGCGACGCGTCGCGCGCGACGCCCAGGACCTCGTAGTGGTCAGCCACGGATCGCCTTTCCGCCCGGTCGGGCGTGGATGGATACGGTCAGCGCGAGCTCTCGTCTTCTTCGAGCAGCCGGCTGAGGTAGTGGGCGACGGCGCGGACCGTCGCGAGGTTGGTCGGGTAGTCCATGCGGGTGGGGCCCATGAGTCCGACGCGGGCGTGCGAGCCCGGCACGTCGTAGTCGCTCGTGACGACGGAGGCCTCGGAGAGCCCGTAGGCCTCGTTCTCCCGTCCGATCCGGGCGGCCACGCCGCGATCGTCGGCGACCATCTCGCCCATGAGGCGGAGCAGGGTCACCTGCTCCTCGATCGCCTCGAGCAACGGATAGATGCTGCCGCGGAAGTCCGCTTCACGCCGCGCGAGGGTCGCGGTGCCGGCCATCACAAGCCGGTCCTGTCGGAAGGTCTCGAGCTCTTCGACCAGGATCAGCGCGATCTCGCGCACCGCTTCGCCGATCGGATCGCCCGCCGACGCGCCCTCCGCCAAGGCCGAGACCGCGCTCACGGCGTCCTTGACCGCACTCCCCGTGACCGCCGCGCGCAGCGTCGCCTTGGCGACCGCGAACTGGGCCTCGTCGAGCACCGTGCGGACCACGCCGACCCGCTGCGAGACACGGCCGGTGTCGGTGACGACGATGACCACGAGGCGACCGCCGCCGAGATCCACCAGCTCGAGGTGCGACACCTGCGCCCGCGCGAACGAGGGGTACTGGACCATCGCGACCTGTCCGGTCAGCTGGGTCAGGGCGCGCACGGTGCGCACGAGCAGATCGTCGAGATCGGCCGGGCCGTCGAGGAAGGTCGTGATCGCGGAGCGCTGAGCCGTGCTCAGCGGGCGGAGCCCGGCGAGGTGGTCGACGAAGACGCGGTACCCCTTGTCGGTCGGGACGCGTCCGGACGACGTGTGAGGCGCCGCGATGAGATCCTCGTCTTCGAGGAGAGCCATGTCGTTGCGGATCGTCGCCGCCGACACTCCGAAGGCGTGGCGTTCGACGATCGACTTGCTGCCCACGGGCTCGCGGGTGTCGACATAGTCCTGCACGATCGCCCGCAGCACCTGCAGTCCGCGTTCCGAGACCATGTCCGTCACCTCCTGTTTGGCACTCGATATCTGTGAGTGCCAATTCTATCGCGCGGGAGACCTCGATCGCCTCCCGCGATCACTCGGTGAGCGCCCGCACGACCGCATCGGCCATCAACCGGCCCCGGAGCGTCAGGACGACGCGCCCGCGGACCGCCTGCGTCCCCTCGATCAGACCGTCGGCGATCAGGGACGCCACCGCGGGGCGCGCCGACTCGTCCAGCTCGGACACGGCGAGGCCTTCCACGATGCGCGAGCGCAGCAGCACCGACTCGAGGCGTCGAGCGTGCTCATCGGGGCGTTCGCGTCCGGCCGCCGGCGAGTCGCCGGCGGCGAGGCGCTGCGCGTACGCAGCGGGGTGCTTGACGTTCCACCAACGCAGTCCGGCGACGTGGCTGTGGGCGCCGGGTCCGTAGCCCCACCAGTCCGTGCCCCGCCAGTACGCCAGGTTGTGGCGAGAACGCTGGTCCGCTGAACGAGCCCAGTTCGACACCTCGTACCAGGCGAAGCCCGTGGCGGCGAGAAGCCCGTCGGCGAGCTCGTACATGTCTGCCTGCAGGTCGTCGTCGGGCGCCGGCACCTCACCGCGACGAATCTGACGCTCCAGCCGCGTCCCCTCCTCGATGATGAGGGCGTACGCCGAGATGTGGTCGGGTGCGAGTGCCACCGCTGTCTCGACCGACCGGCGCCAGTCGTCCAGACTCTCGCCCGGGGCGCCGTAGATCAGATCGACGGAGACATCGAGGCCGGCGCCGCGTGCCGCAGCGACCGCGGTGGCGACGTTGGCGGGATCGTGCGTCCGGTCGAGCGCTGCCAGCACGTGCGGCACGGCGGACTGCATGCCGATCGACAGCCGCGTCACCCCCGCGGCCGCCAGCTCGTCGGCGACCCGCTGCGACATCGTGTCGGGGTTCGCCTCGACGGTGACCTCGGCGCCCGCCGCGATGCCGAACGTGTCGCGGACGCCCGCGAGCATCCGTGCGAGGTCGCCCGCCGGGAGCAGCGTCGGCGTCCCGCCGCCGAAGAAGACCGTCTGGGCCGGGCGCCGCGGGCCGCGCTCGTCGAGCACCGTCGCCGACAGCGCGATCTCGCGCAGCACCTCGTCGGCGTAGGCATCCTGCCGCGCACCCCGCAACTCGGTCGCGGTGTAGGTGTTGAAGTCGCAGTATCCGCAGCGCACACGGCAGAACGGCACGTGCAGGTACACACCGAACGGGACCTCGGGTACGACGACGAGGTCATCGGGCAGCGTACCGCCGACGGGAACCGGATCGCCGATGGGCAGTGCTGCGCCCATCAGGTCTCGGGCGTCGCGTACAGCGGCGAGATCGCGCGGAGGTACCCCTGGAACAGCAGCCGGCGGCGACGGCGGACGAGGCCCGTGAGCATCCGATACGCCAGGGCGGTGGGGCGATCGAACGCGCGGACGACGAACCACACCTCGTCGTTGTCGCGCCACTCGAGGAGGAACGACTCCTCGCCGCTGACGACCGACCCCCCGACGGTGCCGAGGGCGAAGGCGACCCGCCGCGGCTCCTCGTCGACGAAGATGACGCGCAGCTCCGCATCCGCCCGCTGACCCGACACGCGCCCGTGGACCTGGAGCGTCGTGCCGGCGCCGACGTAGGGGGTGCCGTCGGCGGCGAACCGCTGCTCGTGCTCCATACGGCTCGGAGCGACGGCGTTCCCCTCGTCGTCGAAGGCGACACCGGTGTACATCGGGCCCGATGCGGGGCGTACGTCCGCCACCCGCAGGCCCGCACCCCGCAGCGCCGCCCACGACATCAGGAGGTCGGCCGCGGTGTCGAACCGCGCCTGGCCGCTGCCGATGCGCCAGGCGTCCTCGGCCGGGATGCTGCGCTCGGGCGGATACGCCATCAGATCGTGCGCACGCGTCGCGCCGACCGCGGCGTAGTCGACGGTCTCGTCTCGGAAGGTCCCGCGTCGGTGATGCATGGGTCTCCTCGTTGCTCCCGAAAGGGCTACTTCTTGTCCTTGCCCTCGACGTCACCCGACAGGGCCGCGATGAAGGCCTCCTGCGGCACCTCGACGCGTCCGACCATCTTCATGCGCTTCTTGCCCTCTTTCTGCTTCTCGAGGAGCTTGCGCTTGCGGGTGATGTCACCGCCGTAGCACTTCGCGAGGACGTCCTTGCGGATGGCCCGGATGTTCTCTCGCGCGATGATGCGCGCACCGATGGCCGCCTGGATGGGTACCTCGAACTGCTGGCGCGGGATGAGCTTGCGGAGGCGCTCGGTCATCATCGTGCCGTAGGCGTACGCCTTCTCGCGGTGAACGATCGAGCTGAAGGCGTCGACTTTCTCGCCCTGCAGCAGGATGTCGACCTTCACGAGGTCTGCCGTCTGCGATCCGGCGGGCTCGTAGTCGAGGCTGGCGTAGCCCTGCGTGCGCGACTTGAGGTGGTCGAAGAAGTCGAACACGATCTCACCGAGCGGCATGTTGTAGCGGAGCTCGACGCGGTCCTCGCTCAGGTAGTCCATCCCGAGCAGCGTTCCGCGCCGGGACTGGCACAGCTCCATGACGGTGCCGACGTAGTCCTTCGGCGCGAGGATGCCGACCTTGACCACCGGCTCCGAGACCTCTGCGACCCGCCCGTCGGGGTACTCGCTGGGGTTGGTGACGACGACCGTCTCGCCGGTGTCGGTCGCGACCTCGTAGGTCACCGACGGCGCCGTGGTGATCAGGTCGAGGCCAAACTCGCGGGAGAGGCGTTCGGTGATGATCTCGAGATGCAGGAGGCCCAGGAAGCCGCACCGGAACCCGAAGCCGAGCGCGACGGAGGTCTCGGGCTCGTACTGCAGCGACGCGTCGGAGAGCTTCAGCTTGTCGAGCGCCTCGCGGAGGTCCCCGTAATCGCTGCCGTCGATCGGGTAAATGCCCGAGAAGACCATCGGCTTGGGGTCGGTGTAACCCGGAAGCGCCTCGGTGGCCGGCTTGCGGTGGTTCGTGATCGTGTCGCCGACCTTGGACTGGCGCACGTCCTTGACGCCGGTGATCAGGTATCCCACTTCGCCCACGCCGAGCCCCTTGGTGGGGATGGGCTCCGGGCTCGACACGCCGATCTCGAGCAGCTCGTGCGTCGCGCGCGTGGACATCATCTGGATGCGCTCACGGGGCTCGAGTTTGCCGTCGATCATGCGCACGTAAGTGACGACGCCGCGGTACGCGTCGTAGACCGAGTCGAAGATCATCGCGCGGGCCGGCGCCTCGGCATCGCCGACGGGGGCGGGGATGCGTTCGACGATGCGGTCGAGGAGCTCCTCGACCCCCATGCCGGTCTTGCCGCTGACACGCAGGACGTCCTCGGGGTCGCCGCCGATGAGGTTCGCGAGCTCGGCCGCGTACTTCTCGGGATCGGCGGCGGGCAGGTCGATCTTGTTCAGGACCGGAATGATCTGCAGGTCGTTCTCGAGCGCGAGGTACAGGTTCGCGAGCGTCTGGGCCTCGATGCCCTGCGCCGCGTCGACGAGCAGGATCGCGCCCTCGCACGCGGCGAGCGACCGGCTGACCTCGTAGGTGAAGTCGACGTGGCCGGGCGTGTCGATCATGTTGAGCGCGAAGGTGCCGGCGTCCTTCGACCACGGCATCCGCACGGCCTGGCTCTTGATCGTGATGCCGCGCTCGCGCTCGATGTCCATGCGATCGAGGTACTGCGCGCGCATATCGCGGTCGGCGACGACGCCGGTGATCTGCAGCATCCGATCGGCCAGCGTCGACTTGCCGTGGTCGATGTGGGCAATGATGCAGAAGTTGCGGATGAGCTCGGGCGGCGTGGCCGCAGGCGCGAGCGGCTGGAGGGCGCGCGGAGACATGTCCTGGGAAGTCTACCCGGGGCCTCACCCGGGCATGCGCCGCCGCGGCACCGGGTCGCATCGCGGTCCTGCCCGCGCGCTGAACGGGATGAGGAAGATTTAACACATTCGTTGCTTGCTCCCAGGCGTTCCTCAGCCGAAGCTCGAAGCACGGCCGGTCCCCGCGCGACATCCCCCTCGTGCCCGCGCCGCTGGGAGATCTCCGTGACCTCGTCAGTTCACGTTCGCGCGCGCTCGCGCGCTCTGGCCGCCGCGATCGCCGCGGCCACCGTCGCCTCGGCGATCGGGTTCCCGATCAGCGCGGCGGCGGCCGTCGATCCGGCCGCCGACCTCGTCATCTCCGAGGTGTACGGCGGCGGCGGCAACAACGGCGCACCGTTCAACCGCGACTTCGTCGAGATCGCCAACGTCGGGGATGCCACCGTCGACCTGTCGCAGTACAGCGTGCAGTACGCCTCCGCGACCGGATCATCGTGGCAGGTGACCCCGCTCGCCGGCGTCGTCGTCCCGGCCGGAGGCCAGGTGCTCGTCGGTCAGGCCACCGGGGCGAACACCTCGCTCCCGGGCTTCGACGCCGACATCGAGGGCACGGTCGCCCTCAGCGGTTCGCAGGGCAAGGTCGCGCTGGTCTCGAGCACCGACGCTCTCGCCGGCGCCACCGGGATCGTGGATCGCGCCGAGGTCGTCGATCTCGTCGGCTGGGGCGGCGCGACGCACTTCGCCGGCACCGCCGCGGCGCCCGCGACGACCAACGCGACGTCCGTTGCGCGTGACGACGCCCTCACCAACACCGCGGACAACGCGGCCGACTTCACAGCCGGTCCGCCCACGCCGCTGGGCCTCGGCGGCGATGACCCGGACCCCGAGCCGGAGCCGGAGCCGGACCCGATCGCGCGGACGATCGCGGAGATCCAGGGCGACGGTGACGCTTCCCCGCACGTCGGCGCCACCGTCACGACCTCGGGCGTGGTCACGGCGCACTACCCGACGGGCGGGCTGGACGGCTACGTCATCCAGACGCCGGGGACAGGCGGCGACACGACGGCCGGTCGCACGGCATCCGACGCCGTCTTCGTGTACGCCCCCGGCGCTGTCGGCGAGGTGGCTCCGGGCGACACCGTCGAGCTGACGGGCGTGGTGTCGGAGTTCAACGGGCTGACCGAGATCACCGTGGCCACGGGAGCGGCCGCCGTCATCGCCGACGCCGAGCGGCCCGCCCCGGTACGCCTGCCGTGGCCGGCCGACGCTGCGGGCCGCGAGGTGCTCGAGTCGATGCTCATCGAGCCCCAGGGAGCCTTCACGGTCACGAACACGTACTCGACCAACCAGTACGGCGAGGTCGGTCTCGCGGCCGGCGACGCGCCGCTGCGCCAGCCGACCGACGTCGCGCGACCGGGATCCCCGGAGGCCGCGGCGATCGCGGCGGACAATGCCGCGCGGGCGGTCACGCTCGACGACGGCACCAGCGTCAACTTCCTCACGGGTGGCAACCGCGCGCTCACTCCCCCGTACGTCTCGCTCCGCGAGCCGGTCGTGGTCGGAGCCGGCGCCACGTTCACCGCCCCGCACATCGTCGATTTCCGCAACGACACCTGGAAGCTCAACCCCACGGCGCCCCTCGTCGGAAACGGCGCGGGAGAGGATCAGGTCGTCTTCGAGCAGGTGCGCACGGCCGCTCCGGAGGCGGTCGGCGGCGACATCACGATCGCCTCGTTCAACGTGCTCAACTACTTCACGACGCTCGGCACCGACGACGCCGCGTGCGTCGCGTACACCGATCGCTTCGGCGACGGCGTCACGGTGCGCGACGGATGCGACCAGCGCGGCGCCTGGGATGCCGGAGACTTCGAGCGCCAGCAGCGCAAGCTGGTCGCCGCGATCACCGAGCTGGATGCCTCGGTGGTCGGCCTCATGGAGATCGAGAACTCCGCTGCTCTCGGCGAGGCCCCCGACGAAGCGACGTCATCCCTCGTCGATGCGCTGAACGCCGCCGCCGGAGAAGACCGCTGGGCATTCGTGCCCTCGTCGGCCGACCTGCCGCCGGCATCCGAGCAGGACGTCATCACGAACGCGATCATCTACCAGCCCGCTCTCGTCACCCCCGACGGTGCGGCACGAGCGCTGGGCGATCAGAGCGACGACGGCGAGGCGTTCGGCAACGCGCGAGAGCCCATCGGGCAGGTCTTCGCACCCGTCGGCGGCGGCGCCGATCTGCTCTTCGTCGTGAACCACTTCAAGTCCAAGGGATCGGCCGGTCCGTGGCCGGGCGACGCCGACACCGGCGACGGCCAGGGCGCGTCGGTCGAGTCGCGAGTCCGTCAGGCGACGGCGCTGCGCGACTGGGTGTCGGAGGTGCAGTCCGAGACCGGGGTCGACGCCGTCGCGCTGGTCGGCGACTTCAACTCGTACGGCCAGGAGGACCCGCTCCAGGTGCTGTACGAGACGGGCTTCAGCTCGGCGGAACAGGCCTTCGACGTCGCCGGGAGCTCGTACAGCTTCTCGGGCCTGTCGGGTTCGCTGGACCACGTCCTGCTCAACGACGCCGCGCTCGGACGCGCGACCGGTGCCGACATCTGGAACATCAACTCCGGTGAGTCGGTCGCACTCGAGTACAGCCGGTACGCCAACCACGGAACGCTGTTCGACGCACCCGATCCGTACCGCTCGAGCGACCACGACCCCGTCATCGTGGGGATCGGCGCGGAGGCCGCGCCCGTCTCGCTGACCCTGCTGGGTATCAACGACTTCCACGGGCGCATCGACAACAACACCGTCGCCTTCGCCGGCACGGTCGAGCAGCTCCGCGAGGCCGCTGACGGGCCGGTGCTCTTCCTCTCCGCCGGTGACAACATCGGGGCGTCGCTGTTCGCGTCTTCCGTGGCGCAGGATCAGCCGACGATCGATGTCCTCAACGCGCTCGAGCTGCAGGCGAGCGCCGTGGGCAACCACGAGTTCGACCGGGGGTTCGCCGACCTGTCCGGACGCGTCGCCGAGGCATCCGACTACCCGCAGCTCGGCGCCAACGTGTACGAGGCCGGCACGCGCACGCCCGCACTTCCCGAATACGCGATCGTCGATGCCGACGGGCTGTCGGTCGGCATCATCGGCGCGGTGACGGAAGAGACGCCGTCGCTGGTCAGTCCGGCCGGCATCGAGGCGCTGGAGTTCGGCGACCCCGTCGAGGCGGTCAATCGTGTCGCGGCGCAGCTGAGCGACGGCGATGAGACGAACGGCGAAGCCGACGTGCTCGTCGCGCTCTACCACGAGGGTGCCGGAGCCGGCACGGCAGACGGCGCCGACCTCGAGCAGGAGCTCGCCGCCGGCGGAGCGTTCGCAGCGCTCGTCAACGACACCGCGGCGGAGGTCGACGCGATCTTCACCGGTCACACGCACAAGGACTACGCATGGTCGGCAGCCGTCCCCGGCACCGACCGCACCCGTCCGGTCGTCCAGACGGGCTCGTACGGCGCGAACATCGGACGGATCGTGCTCGAGATCGACCCGGACGAGTACACGGTGAGCGCCCACACGGAGGAGCTCGTCCCCCGCACCACCGCGGATGCCGCCGGGCTGGTGGCGTCCTACCCCCGGGTCGCCGAGGTGGACGCCATCGTGCGGGCCGCGCTCGCGAACGCGGCCGAGATCGGCAACACCGCCGTCGGCGAGGTGGCGGGTGACATCACGACCGCGTATGCCGGCGGGTCCTTCGTCAACGGCGTCTGGAGCGGCGGCAGCCGCGACGACCGCGCGTCGGAGTCGGCCCTCGGCAACACCGTGGCCACGATGCTGCGCGACAGCCTGGCCGACCTGCCCGACGGTGCGGTCATCGGCGTCACCAACCCGGGCGGCCTCCGTGCCGACCTGTGGGACACCCAGGCGGAGTTCGGCGCGACGGCCGTGCCCGGTCTCGCCGACGGCACCGTCTCGTTCTCGCAGGCGAACGCCGTGCTGCCGTTCAACAACACGCTCGCGCTCGTGACGCTGACCGGCGAGCAGTTCACCACGATGCTCGAGCAGCAGTGGCAGCGCGCAGCCGACGGCACGGTGCCGCAGCGACCGTACCTGCAGCTGGGACTGTCGGACAACGTGCAGTACACCTACGACCCGGCGCTCCCCGAGGGCGAGAGGATCACGTCGGTCACGGTCGACGGCGCTCCCATCGATCCCGCGGGCGAGTACCGCATCGGCACGTTCTCGTTCCTCGCGGCCGGCGGCGACAACTTCCGCGTCTTCGCCGAGGGCACCGACTACGTCGACACCGGCCTGCTCGACTACGAGGCCTGGGTCGACTACATCGCCGACAACGCGCCGCTCGAGCCCGATTTCGCGAAGCAGGCCGTGCAGGTGTCGGGCGTTCCCGACACGGCGACGGCCGGCGCGCCGGTGTCGTTCTCGGTCTCCGGGCTGAACATGACCAGCCGTGGCGCCCCGGAGAACACCTCCCTCGAGGTGCGCTGGGGCGACACGCTCCTGACGACCGTGCCGGTGTCGGGTGGCACCGCGGCCGTCGAGGCCACGCTCCCCGCCGAGGTGCCCGCCGGCCCTGCGACACTCACGCTGACCGCCCCGGCGAGCGGAACCACGGTATCGGTCGTGGTCGACGTCGAGCAGGCCGTAGACCCGGTGGCGAGCCGGACGCTGCTGCTCCCCGTGCTGCCGGTGCACCTCAACGGCATCCTGCCTACGACGCTGCTCGCGGTGGTCTCGCTCGACGAGGGAACGGCCGCGGGCGTGGTGGAGTTCCGGGAGGGCGATCGCCGGATCGCGACCGTGCCGGTGCGTTCCGGGGCGGCCGCCTACACCCTGGGCCGGCTCAGCCGCGGCACGCACGCCTTCACGGCGACGTTCGTGCCCAGCGACGCCGACGCGGTCGACGGATCGGTCAGCCGGTCGGTGCGGGTGCGCTCCCTGCTCTGAGCACCGCTCGTCCTGCGGCCGCATGCTTAGAGTGGAAGCATGCGGCCGCAGGTCATTTTGGTGCACGGTATCCGCACATCCGCCACCATGTGGCGCGCCCAGGCGGGTCACCTGCGGGAGCGAGGGGTTTCGGTGACCGCACTGGATCTGCCCGGGCACGGCACCCGCATGAGCGAACCCTTCACCCTCGACGGCGCGTTCGCCACGATCGACGATGCGGTGCGGGATGCCGCGCAAGACGGACCTGTGCTGCTGGTGGGCCATTCCATGGGCGGGCTGCTGAGCACCGCGTACGTCGGCCGCGAGGAACGTCCGCCGGTCTCGGCATTCATCGCCGCGTCCTGCACGGCGATCCCCCGCGGTGTCGGCCTCGCCGTCTACCGTGCGCTCGCCCTCGGTTTCGATCGCCTGCCCGGACGCGGCCAGCGGATCACGGACTGGGTGCTCGACCGCACGCTCCCCGTCGAGACGCGACCCGATTTCGGTGCCGGCGGCTACGCGTACGACGCGCAGGATGTCGCTCTGGCGAGCCTGTCGGTGCTCGACCTCCTCGCCTCGATCCGACGCATCGATGTGCCGACGTGGTTCGTCAACGGCCAGTACGACCAGCTCCGCGTCAACGAGCGCCTCTTCACCAAGCTCGCGCCGGGAGCGGAGCTGATCGTCATCCCGCGCACCAGCCACCTCGTCACGGCGATGCGCCCGCGCGTCTTCAACGCCGTCATCGACCTCGCGCTCGCCACGCTCGCCGATACCGGCTCACGCGACTCGACCTGATAGACTTTCAAGTCGGCTTGCCGTGTGGGTTCCTCCCTCACACGACCGCCGTACGGCATCCCTCTACTGTCGTCCGGCACATCCACCGAAAACTCCGAACGAAAGATACGTCGAACGTGGCGAACATCAAGTCGCAGATCAAGCGCAACAAGACCAACGAGAAGGCGCGCGAGCGCAACAAGGCCGTCAAGAGCGCGCTGAAGACCGAGGTGCGTCGCACCCGTGAGGCCATCGCCGCTGGCGACAAGGCTGCCGCCGAGAAGGCGCTGGCCAAGGCCACGAAGAAGCTCGACAAGGCCGTGAGCAAGGGCGTCATCCACGAGAACCAGGCTGCGAACCGCAAGTCGGCCATCGCGAAGCAGGTCGCCGCTCTCTGAGCCATCCCTGTTGAAGGCCCGTCCCGTTCACGGGGCGGGCCTTCTGCGTTGTCCCGGGGTCTCGGTTTTGAGTGAGACCTCAACTGCGCGCCGAGAGGGCGGGGTCACGCCGGCCTCTGGGGGCGAACCTGAGGTCTCGGGGCGAAGGCGAGGCCTCGCGGTGGGGTCAGGAGCCGTAGGGGGCGCGCGTCGCGATGACGGTGACGAGACGCTCGACGGCGAAGACGGGGTCGCGCGAGGCACCCTTGACCTCGGCGTCGGCACGCGCCGCGGCCTGAATGGCGGTGGCGAGACCCGACTCGGTCCACCCGACGAGGTCCCGCTTGGCGCGATCGACCTGCCAGTCCTTCATCCCGAGCTGTGCGGCCAGTGCGGCCGACGGCTCGCGGGTGCCGGCGACGCGCGCCATGGTGCGCAGCTTCGACGCGATCGCGGCGACGAGCGGAACCGGGTCGGCACCGCTGGCCAGGGCGTGCCGCAGGGTGATCAGCGCCTCGCCGTAGCGGCCGGCGATCGCCGTGTCGGCCACGGCGAAGGCTGTCGTCTCGACGCGCCCGCCGTAGTAGCGCTCGACGACCTGGTCGCCGATGTCGCCGGGCACGTCGGAGATGAGCTGCTGACACGCCGCCGCGAGCTCGGTGAGGTCGTCGGCGAACGCCGAGACGAGTGTGCGCAGCGCCGACGGGGCTATCCGCTTGCCTGCAGCCTTGAACTCGCCTGCCGCGAAGTCGAAGCGGTCGGAGTCGCGTTTGATCGCGGGCACCGCGATCTCCACCCCACCGCCCGCGCCCGACCGGACCGCCTCGAGCAGTTTCTTGCCGCGGACGCTCGCGCCGGTGTGGCGGAGGACGATCGTGGCGCCCTCCTGCGGGTTCTCGAGGTAGGCCAACGCCTCGACGAGGAACGCGTCGGAGCACTTCTCGATCCCGGCGACACGGACCAGACGCGGTTCGCCGAACAGCGACGGCGACGCCATGCCGAGCAGGGTGCCGGCGGCGTAGTCGTCCGCACGGATGTCGGAGACCTCCAGGCTCGGGTCCTCGGCCTTGAGGTAGTCGCGGAGGCCGGCGATGGCGCGTTCCGCGCAGACCTCCTCGGGCCCGGCCACCAGGACGATCGGCGCCGGTTCGGGAGCACGCCACGACAGCTGCCGGATCGCCGACTTCGCAGCGCCGCGTGCGGCAGGTCGGCGGGGGCTCGGCATGCGTCCCAGCCTAATCGGGACCGCCGACGCTCGACGGTCCGGACGGGTTCTCGCGGGGTGAACCTAGGCCACTGGCTCCAGCAGCGTCGGATCCGTTGGGTCGACGGTGTGCGAGTTGCTGACCTTGCGGTCGACAACGTGCTCGCGGATTGTCGAGGCGACGTCACCGGACGTGTGGTCGAGCATCGCGAGCGTCTCAGCCTTGCGATCGCCGCTCAGCTTCTCGGGCGTCAGCCAGGCGTCCCACGTGTCGGGGGTCAGGAACGCCGGCATCCTGTCATGCACCTCACCACCGGCATCCCGCGCCTGGCGGGTGATGACGACGAAGCAGCGGGATTTCTCCCCGTTCGGCAGCTCCATCGACCAGGTCAGGCCCGCGGCCGAGAGCAGGCCCTCACCATGCAGGAAATGCGGGGTCTTGGGCGACTTGTCGCCCGTCCACTCGAAGTAGCCGCGCATCGGGACGATGCACCGGGCGGCACTGAACGCCGGCGCCCAGAACCCCTGCGCGAGCTTCTCCATCCGGGCGTTGATGATCGGGGCACCCTTCGGGCGGTTCGCAGGCTTCTGCCAGTCCCACCGCACGAGCTCGAGGACCCGGCCCTCGCCCCGGTCGCGGACGATCGGGGCATTCTCGGTCGGAGCGATCGAGTACGCGCCGGACCACGACGCGACCCATTCCTCGGGCTTGCCGCCGGCGGCGACGTACTCCTGGATGAGTTCGTCGGTCTTGGCGTCGTTCGCGAATCGGCCGCACATACGAGCGACCCTACGTCGCAGGATGCTGCGCGTCGAGGCGAGTCGATCGGCGCAAGGTGCCTGCCCGGTCGTCCCCGGCGACGCCCAGCGTCTCGGGGGTGCTCGGCGGCTCGGGTCGCTCGCGCCAGACGTGCAGCCCATCGGGCGTCACGGTGAGTGCCGCCGCCCCCGTCGTGTCGGTGCGGACGATCTCGAGTGCGAGCGACTCGAGCATGGACACGGTCTCGCGGCGGGGATGGCCGTAATCGTTCTCCCCCACCCCGATCAGGGCGACGCGCGCCCCGAGGCGACGGTAGAGCAAAGGTGACTGGTCGGCGCTGCCGTGGTGCGCGACCTTGACGACGTCGTACGTCCGGCGAAGCGCTGCGCCCAGCGCGATCTGGGGCGTCTCCGACAGGTCGCCGAGTAGGAGTGTTGCCGGGATCCCGCCGCCCCGAGCCGAGACCACGACGCTCGCGTCGTTTCCCGGAGCGAACCCGCGATCAGCCCCTCGCGGCCACAGGATCTCCCAGGTGGCCGCTCCCAGGCTTCCGGTCATGCCGGCGGAGACGGCTCGGACGTCGGCGCCCGCCTCGGCCAGACGCGACAGCATGGCATCGTCTTCCGGCGCGCCGACGGGACCGTGAAGGACGGTACCGACGCGACCGACCACCGCGTCGGTGCCGCCGACGTGGTCGAGATCGAAATGGGTGAGCACCAGGAGGTCGATGCTGTCGATGCCGAACCGATCGAGACAGGCAGCCAGGCGTTCGGTATCGGGACCCGTGTCGATGAGGGCGACGGCGCCCTTCGAGCGGAGGAGGACGGCGTCTCCCTGCCCCACGTCGCAGAGCGCGATGGCCCAGCCGTCGGGAGTACGCGCGCGCTCGAGCGGTCCCGACACCAACGCCGCGCCGGATGTGATCCCCACCGCCACGGCCGTGAGCGACGCCGCCACGCGTCGCACGGGTCGGGGGACGGCCGGAAGCAGCGTCACCAATACCGCCGCGCAGGTCGCACACGCGAGCACAACGCCGAGGGCCCCCGGCGGCCACGGCATCGAGTTCATCGGGGCCGCGTCGACGGCGGCCGCGGTGGCGGCGACCCACGCGCACGGAAGCCAGGCGATCACCGCCAGTCCGCTCGCGAGCACCGGAACGGGCGCGCTGAGGCAGGCCGCGAGCCCGGCGATCGTCGCGAGCGGGGCTGCCGGGGCGGTGAGAGCGTTGGCGAGGATGCCGTAGAGGGGCAGTCTCGGTTCGATCATGACGAGGATCGGCGTGCAGGCCAGTTGAGCGACGGTCGGTACCGCGACGGCGAGAGCCAGCGGACGCGACATGACACGCGAGAGCGAGTCGCTCACCGGGCCGGCCACGAGCACGAGCGCCGCGGTCGCTGCCGCGGAGAGAGCGAATCCGAGGCTGCCTGCGAGCCAGGGATCCGCGATCAGGCAGATCACGACTGCCATGCACAGCACCGACGCCCCGGCCCCCGCACGCCCGACCAGACTGGCGAGCATGGCGATCGCCGCCATCGCGGCCGCTCGCACGACGCTCGGCTCGGGTGACACGAGCACGACGAAGCCGGTGAGCGCCGCCAGCGCGATGACGACGCGCCACACGCGGCGGAGGCCGAGCGACCCCGCGGCGATGAACGCGATGCCGACGACGAGCGCGCAGTTCGCGCCGGAGACCGCGGTCAGGTGCGAGAGCGACGCGGTCGTCATCTGCGCATCGAGCTCGTCGCTGACCGCGGAGGTATCGCCCACGGCGAGTCCCGCGACGAGGCCCGCGCCCGGCTGGGGCAATGAGGCGGCCTGCGCCAGCAGCCCCGCGCGCAGGTCTGACGCGACCGCAAGCAGCCCCCCGGGCGGATGGCCGACCTCCGGAGGTCGCGACCCGGTGATGACGAGCACTGCCCGCTCCCCCGGCCCCGCCCGGAACGCGGAGCCGGCGAGCGAGATCGAGGCTCCGAGGTCGAGGCCGGTGGGCCGCGCAGACGTGCGCACCGCGACGGGGACCCGTGTTCGGGTGTCGTCGCCGCCCGCGCGGATGCGCGTCGCGACGGCGTCGAACCGCCAGCCCAGCGCGGAGCGCTCGATCTTGCCCGTCACCTCGGCTTCGACGGTCAGCGCGCGTCCCCCCGTGACCGGGAGCGATGAGACGCGCTCGCGCTCGGGCGCGCTCATCGCGACGTGCGACACGGCTGCGGCAGCGAAGGCCAGGGCGACGATGCCGATACCGGCGCGCAGGCGGCCCCGTCCGGCCGTGCGCCATGCGTGCCCATGCATCGGGCCCCGTCCGCGCACGCGCGACAGCGCGAAGGTCGTCGCCCCGGCGATGCCCCACAACGTGATCGCGAGCAGAGCAGCACTCTGGGGGTAACGCGTTGCCAGCAGCGCGGCCGCCCAGGTCGTCACTGCGACCGGAAGCAGCCGGAGGTCGCGTCGCCGAACGCTCCGGCTCACACTCGCACCCGGTCTCGCAGAGCCTCGAGCATCTTCTCGCCGATGCCCGAGACGGCCAGGAGATCCTCGACGCTCGTGAACCGTCCGTTCTCGGTCCGCCATGCGATGATCCGCTCGGCCAGGGCCGGACCCACGCGTGGCAGCGACTCGAGAGTGCTGGCATCCGCGCTGTTCAAATCGACGACACCGTCCGACGCGGCGCCGCCGGGGGCTGCTCCCCCGACGGTCTCCGCCGGGGCGACCTCACCCGGCTGCGGGACGAACAGCTGCTCGCCGTCACTGACAGGCCGCGCGAGATTGACGCCGGCCGGGTCTGCCGCGTCGCTGAAACCGCCGGCCGCCGCCACCGCGTCGACGACCCGGGCGTTCTCCTCGAGGCGGTACAGGCCGGGGTTGCTGACAGCGCCGGAGACGTGGACGTAGACGGATGCCGGCGCCGCCGAGACCGCCGGCGACGACCGCGGAGTCACCACGGTGTCCGGCGCCGAGATCGACCGGAACATCCCGATGGCCACCGTCACGCCCGCGGCGGCCAGGATGAGCACGATGACGGCGCCGACGCCGAGCCGTCTCCGGGACGTCGCGGGATCGTGTGCTGTCACGCCGACAGGCTAGAAGCGCGGGTTTCCGCGTCGACGGCGCGCGCGAGCACTGGGGACGGCGTCAGCCGTCATTGCTCGTGGGGAGGACGCGGCACCGCATCCGCCTCGTCGGTCGAGGCGGACCCGGCATCGGACAGGTTCGGGCCGGCTCGCGGGAGCGAACCAGGCCCGGACCTCGCTCAGCGAGCGGTGGCGAAGCTCACGACCTTCGGCGCTCGTACGACCGCGCGGGCGATCTCGCGCCCGTTCAGGGCCCGGACGATCTTCTCGTCGCCGCGAGCGAGCGCCTCGAGCTCATCGGCGGAGATCTTCGCCGACACGCTGAGCGTGCCGCGGACCTTGCCGTCGATCTGCACCACCGCGGTGACGGACTCTTCGACCAGCAGCGTGGGGTCGGGCTGACGCCACACCGTCAGGCCGACGAACGGCCGGTGCCCGAGCGTCTCCCACATCTCCTCCGCGGTGTGCGGGGCGAACAGGTCGAGGATGACGGCGATGGCCTCGGCGGCCTCGCGCACAGCGGGATCGACCGCGCCGGCACCGCTGTCGATGACCTTGCGCGTGGCGTTGACGAGCTCCATGAGTCGGGCCACGACGACGTTGAACTTCGTCTGCTCGATCAGGCCCGGCGCGTCGGCCCAGAGCCGGTGCGTGACGCGGCGGAGCGCAGCATCCCCCTCGGCCCAGACGACATCCGTCTCGCTGTCGACGTCGGCGGCGACGCGCAGCGCCCGGGCGAGGAACTTCGCCGCACCCGTCGTCGACACGTCGGCCCAGTCCTTGTCGTCTTCCACCGGGCCGGCGAAGGCGAGAGCGACGCGCAGCACGTCGGCGCCGTGCTGCTCGAGCTCCTCCTGGAAGAGCACGAGGTTGCCCTTGCTCTTCGACATCTTCGCACCATCGAGGATGACCATGCCCTGGTTGATGAGGCTCGAGAACGGCTCGGTGAACTCCACCTGGCCCATGTCGAACAGCGCCTTGGTGATGAACCGCGCGTACAGCAGGTGGAGGATGGCGTGCTCGACGCCGCCGATGTAGAAGTCGACCGGGCCCCACTTATCGGCCTCGCGCGGGGCGAACGGCTGGCCGGCGTCGTTCGGCGAGAGGAACCGCAGGAAGTACCACGAGCTGTCGACGAAGGTGTCCATCGTGTCGGGGTCGCGGAGCGCCGGCTCACCCGTCTCGGGGTCGGTCGTCGTGACCCACTCCATGGCGGCGCCGAGCGGCGACGCGCCCTTCGGCGTGAGGTCGAGGCCCTCGACGGAGGGCAGGCGGACCGGCAGCTCGTCAGCGGGCACGGGGACGATCCGGCCGTCGGCCGTGTGGACCATGGGGATGGGCGTGCCCCAGAAGCGCTGACGCGAGATCAGCCAGTCGCGCAGGCGGTAGGTCTTCGACGCGCGCCCGTTGCCGCTCGCCGTCAGCTGCTCGATGGCGCGGGTGATCGCGTTGCGCTTGCTGAGACCATCGAGGGCGCCGGAGTTGATCATCCGGCCGTCGCCGGTCAGGGCGACTCCCGTGCGGGCGGGGTCGATGTCGTCGAACGCCGGGCCCGGGTCGATCGGTACGCCGTCGTCGTCGAGCTCGATGACCGGCATCGCACCCGTCGCGGGCGCGGTCGTGTCGACGACCACGCGCACCGGCAGGTCGAACGCGCGGGCGAAGTCGAGGTCGCGCTGGTCGTGGGCGGGAACGGCCATGACCGCGCCGTGGCCGTAGTCGGCCAGCACGTAGTCCGCCGCCCAGATCGGCAGACGCTCGCCGTTGATGGGGTTGATGGCGAAGCGGTCGAGGAAGACGCCCGTCTTCGGACGGTCGGCGGTCTGCCGGTCGATCTCGCTGGTCTTCTGCACCGTCTGCAGGTACTCGCCGAAACGCTGCTGCACCTCATCCGACGAACCGGCGGCCAGCTCGGCGGCGAGGTCGGAGTCGGGGGCGACGACCATGAAGGTCGCACCGTGGAGGGTGTCGGGGCGGGTGGAGAAGACCGTGACCTTCTCGTCACGACCCTCGATCGCGAAGTCGATGTCGGCGCCGACGGAGCGGCCGATCCAGTTGCGCTGCATCTGGATGACCTTCTGCGGCCAGAATCCCTCGAGCTGGTTCAGGTCGTCGAGCAGCCGGTCGGCGTACTCGGTGATCTTGAAGTACCACTGGGTGAGCTTCTTCTTCACGACCTCGGCGCCGCACCGCTCGCAGTGGCCGTCGACGACCTGCTCGTTGGCGAGCACGGTCTGGTCGTGCGGGCACCAGTTGACCGGGCTCTCCTTGCGATACGCCAAGTCCTTCTCGTACAGCTTCTGGAACAGCCACTGGTTCCAGGCGTAGTACTCGGGGTCGCTCGTGTGGAGCACCCGGCTCCAGTCGAACGAGACGCCGTACTCGTGCAGGCTCTGCTTCTGCTGCGCGATGTTGTCGTAGGTCCAGGCGCGCGGGTCGGCGCCGCGCTTGATCGCGGCGTTCTCCGCGGGCAGACCGAAGCTGTCCCATCCGATGGGATGCAGCACGTTGTAGCCGCGGTGGCGCCAGAAGCGCGCGACGATGTCGGAGTAGAGGTAGTTCTCGGCGTGCCCCATGTGGAGGTCGCCCGAGGGGTAGGGGAACATCGCCAGGACGTACTTGCGGGGACGCTTGTCGTCGTCGCCGCCGGCACGGAAGGGATCGGCGTCTGCCCACGCGCGCTGCCACTTCGCCTGAACGGCGTGGGCATCGAAAGCGGCGGAGTCGGGCGTGTTGGAGCGATCAGTGGAGCTGTCGGTCACGGGTGAACCTATCTGGGAATGCGAAAAGGGCGCGAGAGCACCGTTTCCAGGCTACCGGACCCGTTCCCGCCAGCGGGGCGGCAGGTCGGCGCCGAGCGCTGCCAGCGGCGCCCGGGCCTTCAACGCGACCTCGTCGACCTCGGCCTCCGCCTCCGAGCCCCACGTGATCCCGCCGCCGGCTCCGACGTACGCGCGCTCTCCGTTCACGACGATCGAGCGGATGACCATCGCGAGGTCGGCGCCGCCGTCGGTGCCCACCCAGCCGAAGCATCCCGCATAGATTCCCCGGGGCGCGCCCTCGAGCTCGTTCAGGATCGACATCGCCGAGAGCTTCGGGGCGCCGGTCATGCTTCCCGCGGGGAACGTGGCCTCCAGCACGTCGGACAGCCGCATTCCCGGGCGTACCGAGGCCGAGACGGTACTGACGAGCTGATGGACCGTCGGGTAGCTCTCGACCTCGAGCAGCCGTTCGACGACCACCGAGCCGGGCGCGCTCACGCGCTGGAGATCGTTGCGCATGAGGTCGACGATCATCACGTTCTCCGCTCGCTCCTTCGGGCTGGTCACGAGGTCGTGCACGAGGTCGGCATCGGATGCCGCGTCCACGCCGCGTCGTCGCGTGCCCTTGATCGGGCTGGTGCGAACCGTCCCGCCGTCGAGCTGGAGGAACCGCTCCGGGCTGGCGCTGACGAGGGCCCGTTCCCCCGAGCGGATCATCCCGCCGTGATGCGACGACGCCGTCGCGCGCAACCGCAGGAACACCTCGAGCGCGTCGAAGGGGCGCTCCGCCTCGACGGCGAACCGCGTCGTCAGGCACAGCTGATAGGCATCCCCTCGGCGGATCGCGGCGCGGCAGTCCTCGATGAGCTCGGCGTACCGCGCGGGCTCGACCCGCGCCGAGGCGACGAGGTCCGGAATCCGTGACGCGTCGGGGCCGGCCACGTCGGGGCCGGTCGCGTCGGATGCTGCCGCTTCCGAGCAGACCGTGTCGGATGCTGCCGCTTTCCGCCATGCCTCGACGCGATCCGCGAACTCCGTCAGGTCGTCCGCGGGCGCCGCCGCCCAGAGCCGGCGCGCGGCGTGGTCGAACGCGACGAACCGCTCGACGCGCAGCCAGAGGGCGTCCGGCTCGCCGGCATCCGAGCTCGCGGGCGCGCCCGCCCGCGCCGCCGCATCGTCGTATCCTGCCCAGCCGACCCAGCCGCCCACGAACGGGCCGGTGTCCTCCGCGGCGGCGAGCCGACGCGAGCCGGAACCGTCGACCAGCGGATCGGGAGTGCCGGCGGGCTCGCCCGAGCCGATCCAGCTCCACCCCGTGGCCGCGTCGACGCCGGCATCGAGCCAGAACACATGGTCGCCCGGCATCGCGCGCATCAGGGCTGCGGGATCGATCCAACCGTCGAGGCGTCGAAAGCTCGTCGTCACCGGCACGATCTCAGGTTATGCCTCAGCTGCCGCCCCTAGGCTCAGAGCGTGAACGAGATCCTCGACTGGATTCTGAACACCGTGCAGAGCGTCGACCCGGTGTTGCGCACGGTCGTGGCGGGTATCGCGATCATGCTCGAGACCAGCGTGCTCATCGGCCTGGTCGTGCCCGGCGACACCGTCGTCATCGTGGCCGCGACCGCAGTCGGAAGCGTCGGCGAGGGCTTCATCCTCGGCGCCGCCGTGGTCGCGGGGTCGCTCGCCGGAGAGTCCATCGGCTTCGCGCTCGGTCGCTGGCTCGGCCCTCGCATCCGGTTCTCACGGCTCGGGCGGCGGATCGGCGAAGACAACTGGGTGCGTTCGGAGCTCTACCTGCGCCGCCGCGGCGGCCCCGCCATCTTCCTCTCGCGGTTCCTTCCGGTGCTGCACTCGCTCGTGCCGCTCACGGTGGGAATGAGCGGCTTCTCGTATCGCCGATTCATCGCCTGGACCGCCCCGGCGTGCATCATCTGGACCTCCCTCTACGTCGGCGTCGTCGTGGCAGCCGCGAAGACCTACCGCGAGATCTCCGACAGCATCCACTACGCCGGCTACCTCTTCGTCGGCGTCATCGCCGTGTTCCTGCTCGCGGCTTACATCGTGAAGCGGCTGATCTCGCGCGGCGAGGCGCGGCACCTGCGAATCGACGAGGAGAAGACCCGACTCGCGGACGGGGACGTGAAAGACTGAGGCGATGCCTTCCTCACCCGCACCACGGAAGAAGATCCTGTGGTTCGCACGCCTCGAGCGTCGCTTCCACTCGTGGCGCGAACGCCGCGCCCGCGCGCGCGGCCAGCGCCCCACCGTCGCCGCGTACCCCGGCTACGGCGGCGAGGGGTGGGTGCGCGTCCTCGGTCGTGTGCTCATCGCCCCGCAGACGGCGCCGGCGCACGGCGGCGAGTACGCGTCGGTGCGCGGCTGGCGCAGCTTCGCCTCGGTGCCCGTCGCCTTCGCGCAGGTGAAGGTCACGGTCGCCGGCACGACGCACGAGGTCATCGCCGACCGCGGCGGCGTCATCGATGTCGAGCTGCCCGGCACCCTCGAACCCGGCTGGCAGACCCTCACCATGACCGTCGAGGGCAGCGACGTGATCGAGACACGGGTCTTCGTCGTCTCGTCCGAGACCGAGTTCGGCATCATCTCCGACATCGACGACACCGTCATGGTGACTGCGCTGCCCCGCCCCTTCATCGCGGCGTGGAACTCGTTCGTGCTCGACGAGCACGCGCGTCAGCCGGTCCCGGGAATGGCCGTGATGCTCGAGCGGCTCACCCGCGACCGGCCCGGCAGTCCCGTCATCTACCTGTCCACGGGCGCCTGGAACGTCGCACCGACGCTCATCCGGTTCCTTCGCCGGCACGTCTTCCCCTCGGGTCCGATGCTCCTCACCGACTGGGGCCCGACGCACGACCGCTGGTTCCGCAGCGGCCGCGACCACAAGGCCGAGAACCTGCGCCGACTGGCGAAGGAGTTCCCGCACGTGCGGTGGCTCCTCGTCGGCGACGACGGCCAGCACGACGACGCTCTCTACACGGCCTTCGCGAGTGAGTACCCCGACCGGGTTCGGGGTGTCGCCATCCGGCGACTGTCACCGGCCGAGGCCGTCCTCGCGGGTGGGCGCACCGCCGTCAACGATCACTCGGCCGCGCAGGTGCCGTGGGTCACCGGCTCCGATGGTGCCGCGCTCCTCGACCGGCTCGCCGACGTCGGGGTCATCCCCCGCGACTGACCTCGGGCGAGGTCGGATGTCGGACGTGCACCGTACGCTGAGAGCATGTGCGGTCGTTTCGTCGTAGCCCGCGTCGGTTCCGAGCTCGCGAGCGTTCTGCGCGCCGAGATCGTTCCCGACGACCTTCCCGCCCCGTCGTTCAACATCGCGCCGACGGCGCACGCGGCGATCGTGCTCGACTCCGCCAAGACCGAGCCGCCCACGCGCCGACTCGCATCGGCGCGGTGGGGCCTCGTGCCGGGCTGGGCGAAGGACCCGTCCGTCGGGTCGCGCGCGTTCAACGCGCGCGCCGAGGAAGCGGCTGAGAAGCCGATGTTCCAGAAGGCGCTGGCTGCTCGCCGGGCCGTCGTGCCGGCGTCCGGGTACTACGAATGGCAGGGCCCCGCCGGGGCCAAGACGCCTCACTACATCCGCCCCGAAGGCGGCGAGCCCCTGTTCTTCGCCGGTCTCTACGAGTGGTGGAAAGACGACTCGCGTCCCGATGGCGACCCCGATCGCTGGCTGCTCACCTTCACCATCCTCACCCGCTCCGCGGTCGGCGGCCTCGCCGACATCCACGAGCGGATGCCGCTGATGATCGACGTCGAATTCGCGGACGTCTGGCTCGACCCGACGACGGAGTATCCCGCGGACCTGCTGGATGCCGTCATCGACGCCGCGCCCGCGGTGGTCGACACGCTCACCTGGTTCCCCGTGGGACCGGCAGTCGGCAACGTCCGGAACGACGAGTCATCGCTCATCGAGCCGCTGTGACGCGCTCTCCCGTCCGTTCGCTGTCTATCCTCGAGAGGTGACGCCTCACCTCTCCGCACCCGCCCTGCTCGCGCCCGAGGTCTGGCGCGCGCGGGCGGAGGAGCACGCTCAGCGCGCTGACGAGCTGACGGAGGCTCACCGGCGACGGGCGTCGCGAGCGGAGAAGCATCCGGTGGAGGACTTCCTCTTCACCTACTACTCGTACAAGCCGGCTGTGCTGCGGCGTTGGCACCCCGGCCCGGGCGTCGTCCTCGAGGGCGGCGCCGAGCGGGGCACCTGGCGCTGGTACGAGGTGCTGGGCGATCGCGATGTGCGCGTCGACGACGCCGGCTTCCGCCGGGAGCGCGGGTCGCTCTATCGCGGCGTCACGGGCTTGCTTCGCGCAACCCGCGACCGAGCCGGATCGTTCGGATGCTTCGGGCTCCACGAGTGGGCCATGGTGTACCGATCCGACGCAACCCGTCACGACGTCCCGCTGCGTCTCGGCTCGGCGGGCACGGACGCCGTCGTCGAGGCCCACGACCTCCGTTGCACGCACTTCGACGCGTTCCGCTTCTTCACGCCCGACGCCGTGCCGCGCAACCGCGAGGTGCTCGACCGCGACGGTGCCGTCGGGCGGGAACAGCCCGGGTGCCTTCACGCGGGCATGGATGTCTACAAGTGGATGCTGAAGCTCGGACCGCTCGTGCCCGGCGAACTCCTGCTCGACGCATTCGAGCTCGCACGCGACATCCGCGAGCTCGACATGCGTGCGTCGCCGTACGACCTCACCGGGTGGGGTTACTCCCCCGTGCCTATCGAGACACCCGCGGGCAAGGCGGAGTATGTGCGCCAGCAGCGATTGCTGAGCGTCCGCGGCCAGCAGCTTCGTGGGGCTGTGCTCGCCGTGGTCGACAAGGCTGCAGGCGGCTGACCCGAGCGCGCACCACCGGGCATGCCGGCGTTCCTCTCGGCTCGAAGTACGCGCGGAGACGTGACCGGAAAACAGAAATCCCCGGCTTCAGAGTTGATCTGACCGGGGATTCTTTAGGTGGTGGACCTGAGGGGACTCGAACCCCTGACCCCCTGCATGCCATGCAGGTGCGCTACCAGCTGCGCCACAGGCCCGTGGTTCCCGCTCTCGCGGCAACTCATTCAGCCTACAACATCTCCGGGGGTGCTCGTGACCACGGGGGTCTCGATCGGGATCACGGGGCAGTCCTTCCACAGCCGCTCGAGCCCGTAGTAGGTGCGCTCCTGCTCGTGGAAGACGTGTACGACGAGGTCGCCGAAGTCGAGCAGTACCCAGCGCGACTCGGTGCGGCCCTCGCGGCGCAGGCGCTTGTGCCCGGCTTCGAGCATGCCCTCTTCGACCGCGTCGGCGATGGCAGCGACGTTGCGCTCGCTGTTGCCGCTGACGAGGAGGAAGGCGTCGACCAGCGGGAGGGGCTGCGACACGTCGAGCGCGACGAGGTCCTCGCCACCCTTCGAATCGGCGGCGGCCGCCGCGACGGCGACCATGTCGATGACTGCTTGTGAACTCATTGGAAGACTCCTGTAGCGAGCGCGACGATCAGCACACCGGCCAACAGGACGGCGAGGGCACCGGCGGTGATGGCGAGGGCGACCATCAAGCGGCTGCCCTTCTCGGGGGCCGGCGGACGGATGACGTCCTCCGCGCTCTTGATGGTGGAAATAGCCGCGCTGGCGGCGACGGGGGTCGGTGACGACGACGCCGGCAGCTCGCCGTCGACGAGGACGGCGTCGACCTCCTTGCCGTCCGCGACGCCGGGTACGACGCCGGTGGAACCGAAGTTCTCGGGCAGCGAGAACGTGCCGGTGATCAGGACCTCGCCGGTCGCGGTCACGGGTGCGACGAGGGGGCCGTCATCCGGATGCTGGGCGAGGATCAGGGCGTTCGGTGTCGTGAATGCGCCGGTCGCCGCCACGCTGCGCGACAGCAACTGGTCGAACGACGCGGGAACATCGGTCGCGGTCGCCTCGCCCGCGAGGAGATCGGCACCGAGATCCTCGGAGACGACGTGGCGTTCGGGCTCGTCCTCCGGTTCATCCTCGACGATCGCCTCGGCCGGGGGGTGCTCCTCCGTGCCGGCAGCGTGATCGCCGACCGTCTCGTCCGCGACCGCCTGCTCGTGGTCGGTTTCGTCGACGACGATCGCTTCTTCTGCGACGGCATCGTCAACCGCATCCTCGCCGGCGACCGCTTCGTCGGACTCAACTTCGACGGGTTCGGCTTCGTCGGACTCGACTTCGACGGGTGCGGCTTCGTCGCGTTCGGCCTCGACGGCCATCGCTTCGTCGGCTGCGGCCTCGTCGGCCATCGCTTCGTCGGCTGCGGCCTCGTCGGCTGTCGCTTCGTCGGCTGCGGCATCGTCGGCGACGTCGATCTCGCCGGCTTCTGCCACATCCTCGTCGTCGGCGGCATCCGCGGTGTCGACGTGCGCCGCGACCTCGCCGGTGGGTGCGGCCTCAGACGCGGTCGCCTCGCGCGCGGAGTCGTCGGACTCGGCGATTTCAGGCAGCGCGGCGTGCTCGCCCGTGGTCGTCACGACCGGGATCGACGCGGTGCGGATCTTCTCCTGCAAGCGCGCCTGACGGCGGGTCAGCGCGAACGCCCCCAGATCGGCGGAGGCCTGCGGCACGGGTGCCGGCGGAACCTCGACCGGTTCCGCTGCGCGCGGCAACGGCGCGGCGGCGGGTGTCGGCTCCGCGCCGACGGCCGACGCTTCGTCCATCGCGTCGGGGTCGACGATGATCGGATTGGACGCGGTGTTGCGCAGCTCACGCAGTTGGCGGCGCGTCAGCTGCGGAGTCGGTGGCTGTTGCTCGTTGTCGCTCATGCCTTGCTCCGATAGAGGTGATGCTTCGCAATGTATTGGACGACACCGTCGGGGACGAGGTACCAGACCGGATGACCGCGCCCGACTCGTGCTCGACAATCGGTGGAGGAGATCGCCAGTGCGGGGATCTCGAGCAGGCTCACGTCGTCGCTGGGCAGTCCCGCGGTGGTGAGGGTGTGGCCCGGACGGGATACCGCGACGAAGTGGGCGAGCTCCCACAGTTCATCATGGTTCCTCCAGCTGAGAATCTGCGCGATGGCGTCGGCTCCGGTGATGAAGAAGAAGTCCGCCTCGGGCCGCTGCGCCTTGAGATCGCGCAGTGTGTCGATCGTGTACGTGGGCCCGTCGCGGTCGATGTCGACGCGACTGACGGTGAACATCGGGTTGGATGCCGTTGCGATGACCGTCATCAGGTACCGGTCCTCCCCCGGCGAGACGAAGGATTTCTGCCACGGCGTGCCGGTGGGGACGAAGACGACCTCGTCGAGGTCGAACGACTGGGCCACTTCGCTCGCGGCCACCAGGTGCCCATGATGAATCGGGTCGAACGTGCCGCCCATCACGCCGATACGCGGCGCACGCGTTCCCGTCATCGAAGCGGCCTCAGTGGTGACCGTTCCCCGACTGCGTCAGTTGGTTGCCGTGGGAGGCGGCATAGGCGTCGGCCTTGCCCGCGTGGCGGTTGGCGACGTTGCGGTACGACAGCGTCACGAGGCCGAGGGCCAGGAAGATGACCAGGGCGATGACGCCGAAGATCATCGTCTCCGCCTGGACGTTTCCGTGGTGCTCCGTCTGCTCGGCGGCGAATGCGGCGATCGTGGCGAGGGTCATCGGGGCTCCGTTCGTTTCGCGCGGCGGCGCGTGTCAAGTTTAGGTGGTCAGGCGCGGGTCTGTCCGGCGCCGCGCGCGAGCCACTTCGTGCTCGTCAGCTCGGGCAGCCCCATCGGACCCCGCGCATGCAGCTTCTGGGTGGAGATGCCGACCTCGGCGCCGAAACCGAACTCGCCGCCGTCCGTGAAGCGCGTCGAGGCGTTGGCCATGACGACCGCGGCATCCACCTCCGCGAGGAAGCGCTCGGCGTTCGCGGCATCCTCGGTGACGATGGCCTCGGTGTGCATCGTGGAGTAGCGCCGGATGTGCTCGAGCGCCTCGTCGAGATCGTCCACGACGCGCATCGACAGGTCGAGGCTCATGTGCTCGGTGGCCCAGTCGTCGTCGGTGACGGCGACTGCCGCCGGCACGAGGCGGCGCACGTCGTCGTCTCCGTGGATCGTCACACCGGCGGCGATGAGCGCATCCGAGACGTCGGGGATCAGGCGCTCGGCGGCCGAGCGGATCACGAGCACGGTCTCGACGGCGTTGCAGACGCTCGGTCGCTGGGTCTTCGCGTTCACGACGATGTCGCGCGACCAGTCGAGCGGTGCCGAGGCGTCCAGGACGATGTGCACCACGCCCGCGCCGGTCTCGATCACCGGCACCGACGACTCCGTGACCACGGTCTCGATCAGCTGGGCGCTGCCGCGCGGGACGAGGACGTCGACGAGCCCCCGAGCACGCATGAGCGCACGGGCTCCGTCGCGTCCGAAGTCATCGACGGTCTGGATGCCGTCGGGATCGACGCCGGCACGCTCGAGCGCACCTCGCATCGCCGCGATGAGGGCCGCGTTGGTCGACAGCGCTGCCGAGCCTCCTCGGAGCACGGCGGCATTCCCCGAGCGCAAGGCGAGCGCGGCGATGTCGACCGTGACGTTCGGACGGGCCTCGTAGATCGAGGCCACGACGCCGAAGGGCACGGACACCTTCTGGAGGCGCACACCGCCCGGCAGCTCGCGCTCGTCGAGGATCCGTCCTACCGGGTCGGGAAGCTGCGCGACATCCCGCACCGCGCGGGCGAGGGCTGCGACACGCGCATCGTCGAGCACCAGGCGGTCGCGCAGGCCGGACGAGATGCCCTCGGCGTCGCCGCGCTCGAGATCCTCGGCGTTCGCGGCGACGATGCGCGCGGTGTCGGCGAGCAGCGCGTCGGCGATGCCGTTCAGCAGCGCGGCCTTCGCCGCGTCGTCGAGCAGGCCGATCGAGCGGCTCGCACGCTTTGCCGCGTGCAGTCGCTCGGAGACATCGGAAACGACGGCGGTGGTCATCCCGTCAGTCTATCGATCACGGAGGTCAGCCTCCGGCGACGCCGATGGCCCCCGTGCCCCCGCGGAGCGCGGGCGCCGGGTTCGCCTCGAACCACGTGCCGACGCTCTCCCCCGCGAGTGCCTCGGCGGCCAGGTCGATGCTGGTCACGAGCGCTGCCACCCCGCCTTCGGCGGCCAGACGGGCCGCCGACGCCTTCGTCGCCGCACCGCCGGTGCCGACGCTGTTGACGACGGTCGCGCCGAACTCGTATCCGCTGAGGTCGTCGTCGAACGACACCGCCTCGATCGGACGCGCGTCCGGCTCGCTCGGCGGCCGGGTGTACAGGCACGCGATGTCGCTGAGCAGGACGAGGCCGTCGGCGCCGATGAGCCGCGAGACGAGCGCGGCGAGCCGGTCGTTGTCTCCGAACCGGATCTCGTGCGTCGCGACCGTGTCGTTCTCGTTGACGATCGGCAGGATGCGCAGGCCGAGCAGCCGTTCCATGGCGCGACGCGCGTTCGAGCGGTGCGTCGGGTCGTCGAAGTCGCCTGCTGTCAGCAGTACCTGCCCCGCCACGATGCCGTACTGGCGCAGCGCATCCTGGTAGCGGTAGACGAGGACGTTCTGACCGACGGCGGCCGCGGCCTGCTGGGTGGCCAGATCTGTGGGACGTTCGTCGAGACGCAGGTACGGCATCCCGGTCGCGATCGCCCCGGACGACACCAGGACGACCTCGGTGCCGCGCGCGTGCGCCTCGGCGAGAGCGTCGACGAGCGAGTCGATCTTGCTCGAGTTGTCACCGCTGATCGACGACGAGCCGACCTTCACGACCACCCGGCGGGCGCCGTGCAGCTCGGCACGCGAGCGCAGGCTCACGCCTCGTCCTCGTCGACACCTCGCGTCTTCTCCGCGCGTCGCTCGGACTCGAGCTCGGCGCGGGCCGCCGCCTTGGCATCCATCCGCTCGTGATATCGGGCCCGGCGCTGATCCGAGGTCCGGCGCGGGTTGAGGTCGAGTCGCGGGTCGGTGCCGCGCGGGGCGCTCATGAGCTCGGCCGCCGAGGAGAGCGAGGGGTGCCAGTCGAAGACGATCCCGTCCCCTTCGCCGATGACGACGGTCGAACCGGGCGTCGCACCCAGGCGGAAGAGCTCGTCCTCGATCCCGAGCTTGTCGAGGCGGTCGGCGAGGAAGCCCACGGCCTCCTCGTTCTGGAAGTCGGTCTGCTGGACCCACCGCACCGGCTTCGCGCCGAGGATGCGGTAGAGGTTGCCGTAGGTGCCGCCTTCGACCCGCACGGTGAAATCGCGCTCCGCGCCCTTCGGCCGGATCACGACGCGTTCCGCCGGGGTGTCCGCGGCCGCCGCGACACGGTGCTCGGCGACGAGCTCCGCCATCGCGAACGAGAGCTCGCGCAGGCCCTGCCTGCTGACGGTCGAGATCTCGAAGACGCGGAAGCCCCGGGCCTCGAGGTCGGGCCGCACCAGCTCGGCGAGGTCGCGGGCCTCGGGAACGTCGGTCTTGTTCAGGGCGATCAGCTGGGGCCGCTCGAGGAGCGGGACCTGGCCTTCCGGAACCGGGTAGGCCCCGAGCTCGGCGAGGATCACGTCGAGGTCGGTGAGGGGGTCGCGACCGGGCTCGAGCGTCGCGCAGTCGAGCACGTGCACCAGCGCGGAGCACCGCTCGACATGGCGGAGGAACTCCAGGCCGAGGCCGCGGCCTTCGCTCGCGCCCTCGATGAGGCCCGGGACATCCGCGATCGTGTATCGCACGTCGCCGGCCTGGACGACGCCGAGGTTCGGGTGCAGCGTCGTGAAGGGGTAGTCCGCGATCTTGGGGCGGGCTGCCGACATGGCGGCGATGAGGCTCGACTTCCCCGCTGAGGGGAAGCCGACCAGCGCGATGTCGGCGACGGTCTTCAGCTCGAGCTGGACATCGCCCTCCCAGCCGGGCGTGCCGAGGAGTGCGAATCCCGGCGCCTTGCGCTTCGGCGACGCCAGAGCGGCGTTGCCGAGTCCCCCTTGACCGCCCGGGGCGGCGACGAAGCGCATCCCCGGCGTCACCATGTCGACGAGGGTCTCGCCGTCGGGGTTCTTCACGACGGTGCCGACGGGCACCGGGAGCTCGAGGTGCTCCCCTGCCGCGCCGGACCGGTTGTCGCCCATGCCGAAGCCGCCGTTGCCGCCGGAGCGGTGGGGCGAGTGGTGATACGACAGCAGGGTCGTCACCTGGGGGTCGGCGACGAGGACGACGTCGCCGCCGTCACCGCCGTTGCCCCCGTCGGGGCCGGCGAGCGGCTTGAACTTCTCTCGGCGCACCGACACGCAGCCGTTGCCGCCCTTGCCGGCACGCAGATGAAGCGTGACCCGGTCGACGAACGTCACCATGTGGTGCCTCCTGTAAAACAGGGCGAGGGGCGAGCCGAAGCCCGCCCCTCGCCGTGAAGTGGTCTGGTCCGAATTACTCGGCGGCCGCCACGATGTTGACGACCTTGCGGCCACCCTTCTTGCCGAACTCGACGGCGCCTGCCGCGAGAGCGAAGAGGGTGTCGTCGCCGCCACGGCCGACGTTGGCGCCGGGGTGGAAGTGCGTGCCGCGCTGACGGACGAGGATCTCGCCGGCGTTGACGGCCTGGCCGCCGAAGCGCTTCACGCCGAGGCGCTGTGCGTTGGAGTCACGACCGTTACGGGTGGAGCTTGCGCCCTTTTTGTGTGCCATCTCTGCGTCTCCCTGGCTTACTTGATGCCGGTGATCTTGACGCGCGTGAGGTCCTGACGGTGGCCCTGGCGCTTCTTGTAGCCGGTCTTGTTCTTGAACTTCTGGATCACGATCTTCGGGCCGCGCTCCTCGCCGAGAACCTCGGCGGTGACCGTGACCTTCGCGAGCTTGTCAGCGTCGGTGGTCACGGCGTCGCCGTCGACGAGGAGAACAGCGGGAAGCTCGAGCTTGTCGCCGATCCGAGCCGCCTGACGATCGAGGACGACGATCGTGCCGACCTCGACCTTCTCCTGACGGCCGCCGGCGCGCACAACTGCGTAAACCACTTCACACCTGTTTCTTCTGTGGAGCGCACGGCTCCGATTGTCTTTGCGAGACTGGAAAGTCTTGGTGCGCGTGCCCCAGATGATCCTGAGGCTGAGCCGCAATCGTGACGGGACGTCGACGGACTCGCTGCACCAAGGGTCCACTTTACCGGATGCTTCGTGATCCGGCAAAAGGACGGCCGGGTGTGTCGCGGTCGGGTCCACGCCGGCATCCGGTTCGTAGGATCAGAGCATGGCGATCCTGATCGACGATCCGCGCTGGCCCGCGCACGGCCGGCTGTGGTCGCACCTGGTCAGCGACTCCGACCTCGACGAGCTGCACGCCTTCGCCCGGCGGCATGACCTGCCGCCGCGGGCCTTCGACCTCGACCACTACGACGTACCGGACTCGGCGTTCGAGCGCCTCGTCGCCGGGGGCGCGGAGCACGTCTCGGGTCACGAGCTCGTGCGTCGCCTCATCGCCTCCGGATTGCGCGTCACCGCGCGCGAACGCCGCGGGATCTGAAGCGATCCCGCGGCGTTCGCGGACAGCGGGTCGGCTGCTCAGTCGTCGGAGGCCGGTGCAGCCGAGACCGGGGTGCCGCTCAGCGCCGCCGTCGTCACGCGACGTCGGCCGCGTCCCTGCCCAGGAGCCTTGGGCTCGGGAAGGGCATTGAGGACGGAGTCGAGGAGCAGGTCCTTCTCGGTGCGCGGCGCCTTCGACTCGGCCTTCTTGCGGCGCGGCTTCTTGGGACGCTCAGCGGGCGCCGGCTCGGCCTCGACGGGCGCCGCGATGATCTCGGCATCCTCCTCCGCGGCCGTCGCCTGGATGGTCGATGCTGCGATCTGCGCCAGAGCCGACTTCGCACCCTCGGTGATCACGTGGGTGCCGCCGTTCGCGGGTGCGGGCGGGGTATTGCCGCCGCTGCGTCCGCCGCGACGGGCCGACCCGTTGCCGCCCGTGCCGTTGCCGTTCTGAGCGGTCGCGCCGCGGTGCTTGACCACCGGGTCGTGGTGCACGATCACGCCGCGGCCGGCGCACACGTCGCACGCCTCGCTGAAGGTCTCGAGCAGACCGAGCCCCAGCTTCTTGCGCGTCATCTGGACGAGGCCGAGCGAGGTGACCTCGGCGACCTGGTGCTTCGTGCGGTCACGACTCAGGCACTCGATCAGGCGGCGCAGCACGAGGTCGCGGTTGGACTCGAGCACCATGTCGATGAAGTCCACGACGATGATGCCGCCAATGTCGCGCAGACGCAGCTGCCGGACGATCTCCTCAGCCGCCTCGAGGTTGTTCTTCGTGACGGTCTCTTCGAGGTTGCCGCCCGACCCGACGAACTTGCCGGTGTTGACGTCGACGACGGTCATGGCCTCGGTGCGGTCGATGACCAACGAGCCGCCCGAGGGGAGCCACACCTTGCGGTCGAGGGCCTTCTCGATCTGCTCCGTCACGCGGAACGCGTCGAAGGGATCCTGTTCGTCCTCGTACTTCTCGACGCGTTCCAGGAGGTCGGGAGCGACGCCCGTGAGGTACGACGTGATGGTCGAGTGCGCCTCTTCGCCCTGGATGAGCATGCGCGAGAAGTCCTCGTTGAACACGTCGCGAACGATCTTCACCAGCAGATCGGGCTCGGAGTGCAGCAGCGCGGGCGCCTGGATCTTCTCCAGCTGCGCGCTGATGTGCTCCCACTGCGACGTGAGGCGCTGCACATCGCGCGTCAGCTGATCCTCGGTCGCGCCCTCCGCGGCGGTGCGGACGATGACGCCCGACGACTCCGGGAGCACCTCCTTGAGGATGCGCTTGAGGCGCGCCCGCTCGGTGTCGGGCAGCTTGCGGGAGATGCCGTTCATCGCGCCACCGGGCACGTACACGAGGTACCGGCCGGGCAGCGAGATCTGGCTCGTCAGACGGGCGCCCTTGTGGCCGACCGGGTCCTTCGTGACCTGCACCAGGACGCGGTCGCCCGACTTCAGAGCCAGTTCGATGCGACGCGGCTGGTTGCCCGTCTCGACGGCATCCCAGTCGACCTCGCCGGAGTAGAGCACGGCGTTGCGTCCGCGACCGATGTCGACGAAGGCCGCCTCCATGCTCGGGAGGACGTTCTGCACGCGCCCGAGGTAGACGTTGCCGATGAGCGACGCGTCCTGGTTCCGGGCGACGTAGTGCTCGACGAGCACATTGTCCTCGAGGACGGCGATCTGGATGCGCCCGCTCTTCGAGCGCACGATCATGACCCGGTCGACCGCCTCACGGCGAGCGAGGAACTCGGCCTCCGTCACGACGGTGCGTCGGCGCCCGGCTTCGCGTCCGTCGCGGCGGCGCTGCTTCTTCGCCTCGAGGCGGGTCGAGCCCTTGATGCGCTGCGGCTCGGTGATCAGCTCGACGGCGCGCTGACGCGGAGCCGGCTGCTCGGGTGCGTCCTCGCCGGACGCAACCCCGCGGCGACGGCCGCGGCGACGCGAGTTGCTCGACGCGGCGGACGAACCGGCATCGTCGTCCTCCCCGTCCTCCGCGGGGGCGGGCAGCGCCGAGATCTCGGGGGCGTAGAAGTGCAGCGCCGTGGATACCGCCGAGACGAAGTCGGCGGGAAGCAGTCCGAGCGACACGGCCGTCACCGGTCCGGTCTCCTCCGCCGGAGCGGGCTCGTCCGCCGGAGCGGGCTCCTCCACGGGGGCGGGCTCGTCGGCGGAGGTCTGCTCGGGCTGCTCATCGGGCTGCTCGGTCACCGGAGCGTCCTGGACCGCCCCACCCTCAGAAGGAAGCGCGAGCTCGGACGCTTCCGACTCGGCAGGCTCCTCGCCGGCGTCGGGCGCCGCATCGTTCTCGGCGGCGCGACCGCTGTCGATGTGCTCCTCGGTGGCATCGATCGACGCCACCGCGTCGGCCAACTCGGCTGCTGCCGGGTCTACCTCGCTCGCGGATGCATCGGGGGTCGGATTGTCGTTGCGATCATCGGCCATCACTGGCGTACTCCTCTTCGGGCGGCACCGCGCGCCACCCGGCACATCTCTGGCGGCGTCGCTCCCGGAAGGACGAGCCGCGAACTCACTCGGTGTGCAGCCGGCTCTCGGCGCGGCCTGCGTGGGCAGCCATTGCCCGAAGTCTCTCGTGATGCCCTGTCGCAGCGCGGCTGCTGACGTGCATCGACGACCATTATCGCACTACCGGCGTCGGGATGTGGGACGCGGGGTCCGACGCTCACGGCAGGACCATCGACGGCGATGCGATAATCGCCGTCATGCCCGCTCCCCGCAGCCACGCTCGTCCCGTCGCCCTGGCCGTCTGGCTGATGATCGCGGGAGTCATCGGGTGGGTGGCGGCGTTCGCCCTGACGACCGAGCGGTTGCACCTGCTCGAAGACGCGACGGCCACGCCATCCTGCGATTTCAACCTCGTCGTGCAGTGCGGCGCGAACCTGACCTCGGCGCAGGGCTCGGTGTTCGGGTTCCCGAATCCCCTGCTCGGGCTCGCCGGCTGGGTGGCCCCGATCGTGGTGGGCGCGGCCGTCCTCGCCGGTGCCCGCTTCGCTCGCTGGTTCTGGCTGCTGTTCTGGGCCGGCATGGCATTCGCGTTCGGATTCATCGTCTGGCTGATCTCGCAGAGCATCTTCGTGCTCGGAACGCTGTGCCCCTGGTGCATGGTGACGTGGTTCGTGACGATCCCGAGCTTCTACGCCGTCACCCTCCATGTGATGCGTTCGGGGGTCGTGCCGCTCCCCCGGCGTGCGCGGGACGCCGCCGGCTCCCTGGCGGGCTGGGTGCCGCTTCTCGCCGTCCTCAGCTATGTCGCGATCGCGGTCATCGCCCAGATCCGTCTGGACTGGATCGGCTTCCTCTGAGACGACGAAGCCCGCGCACCGACGGCGTGACGTCGGTGCGCGGGCTCGATGTCGCGGGATCGGTCAGCCGAACCAGATCTCGAGCTCGCGCGACGCGGACTCGGGGCTGTCGGAGCCGTGGACGAGGTTCTGCTGAACCGCGAGTCCCCAGTCGCGACCGAAGTCGCCTCGGATGGTGCCGGGAGCAGCGGAGGTCGGGTCGGTGGTGCCGGCGAGCGAGCGGAAGCCCTCGATGACGCGGTTTCCCGCGAGGCGGATCGCGACGGACGGCCCGCTCTGCATGAACTCGAGCAGCGGCTCGTAGAACGGCTTGCCGGCGTGCTCCTCGTAGTGCTTCTCGAGGCGCTCACGGTCCGGCTCGACGAGACGGATGTCGACGAGCGCGTATCCCTTGGCCTCGATGCGGGCGAGGATGGCGCCGGTGAGGCCGCGGGCCACGCCGTCGGGCTTGACGAGGACGAGTGTCTCTTCGGTGGGCATGTCAGTCTCCGTTTCGTTCGTCGGCTGCCAGGGCGGCGTTGCGCCGGTCGAGGGCAGCCCCCTTGATGGTCGCATACGCGTACATGCCGCCGAAAACGAGGGCGACGATTCCGAGCGCCGGTACGAGGAACACTCCCAGCGCGAGGATCAGCTGCAGCGCCCAGCCGAGTGCGATCCCCCAGCGGTGCCGGAGCAGTCCTGCGGTGACGATCATGACGACGGCGAGCAGCGACCCGGCCACCACGCCCCACCAGTCGGCGATGCCCGCGGGTAGGACGTCGAGCCCGTAGACGGTGAGCCCGCCGAGGAAGACGACGATCGACTCGAACCCGAGCACGACCGACCCGAGGGACTCCGCAGCGCCTCGGCGGCGGCGTTCCCGCGTCCGGCTCACGCCTGCCATCCCGACTTCCAGTCCTCAGCGGCAGCCAGAGCGATGGCCTCGCCCGCGAGAACGACGGACCCGGCGATGACGACCGCGCGCCGCTCCCCGGAGGCCGCCCATTCGCGCGCGGCCTCCGCCGCCTCGATCAGATCCCGGTGCTCTGTGACGGCGAGTCCCCGCTCCTCGGCGAGATCGGCGACGACGGTCGGCTCGGACGCGCGTTCGGAGTCAGGGGCGGTCGCGAAGACGTGCGCGGCGACCGGCGCGAGGGCCTCGACGATCCCCGCCGTGTCCTTGTCTCCCAGAACGCCCAGGACGACGCCCCACTCGTCGAAGTCGAACGACTCGCGGAGAGCCGCGGCCAGGGCGGTGGCCCCGTGGGGGTTGTGCGCGCTGTCGACCAGTACCGTCGGTGCGACGCCGAGCAGCTGGAGACGACCCGGCGAGGTGACGGCGCCCAGCCCATCGGCGACCACCTCGGCGTGCAGGGCGTGGTCCTCGGCTCCGATGAGCGCCTCGACCGCGGCGACCGCGAGGGCCGCATTCTCGGCCTGGTGCGAGCCGTACAGCGGGAGGTAGAGCTCGGGGTACTCCCCCGCCCGGCCACGGACGCTGATCTGCTGCCCGCCCACCGCGAGGCTGTGCCCGGTCAGGCCGAAGTCCTCGCCGGCGAACCCGACGGTCGCTGCGACCTCCGCCGCGCGGGCGCGGATCTGCGCCGCGGCTTCGGCCGTCTGCACCGCCGAGACGACCGCCGCGCCCGGCTTGATGATGCCGGCCTTGACGGCGGCGATCTCGGCCACGGTGTCACCCAGGCGGTCGGCATGGTCGAGGGCGACGGGGCCGATGACCGCGACGTCGCCGTCGGCGGTGTTGGTCGAATCCCACGACCCGCCCATGCCGACCTCGATCACCGCGACGTCCACCGGGGCGTCGGCGAAGGCGACGAACGCGAGAACGGTCAGCAGTTCGAAGAAGGTCAGCGGCGCATCCCCGGAGGCCTCCAGCTCGGCGTCGACGAGATCGACGAAGGGCGAGATCTCCTCCCACGCCTCGGCGACGGCGGCATCCGCGATCGGCTCGCCGTCGATGAGCATCCGCTCGGTGAAGCGCTCGAGGTGCGGGCTCGTGAAGAGGCCGGTCCGCAAGCCGTGCGCACGCACGAGGCTCTCGATCATGCGACTGGTCGACGTCTTGCCGTTCGTGCCCGTGACGTGCACGACGCGATAGGTCCGCTGCGGGTCGTCGAGGAGCTCGAGCACGCGGCGCGTGCGCTCGACACGCGGCTGCACCCACTGCTCGCCCTGGCGCTGCAGCAGCGCGGCGTAGACGGCGTCGGCCCGGGCTTGATCGGTCATGCGCTCTCTCCTGTCAGACGGGTGACGCTCACCGTGAGATCGCCCCGGTTCGCGTAGGTCTTCGCCGCGACGACCGCTTCGTAGGCGGCCTCACCGCCGGCGGAGAACGGTGCCGGTGAGGACGCGGGAGTCGCGGATGTCGCGAGGCTGTCGGTGCGAGAGCGCACGACCCATTCGCGGGCGAGGGTCTCGCCGGCGACATCCGCGGCATCGAATGCCGACGCGACCGCCGCGGCATCCTCGTCCGAGTCGAAGGTGAGCGACAGTCGGATGCGGTCGCTGACCTCGAAGCCCGCGGCCTTACGCGTGTCCTGGACGGCGCGGATGACGTCGCGGGCGAGGCCCTCGGCCTCGAGCTCCGGTGTGGTGGTCGTGTCGAGCAGAACGAAGCCGCCACCCGAGAGCAGGGCGATCGCGGTTCCGTCCGCGACACCCCCCGCCTCGAGGGTGAGCTCGTACTCCCCGGGCTCCAGGGCGACGCCGTCGACCGTCACGACGCCGTCCTGTTCGCTCCACAGACCCGCGCGGGCGCCGGCGATGACGTGCTGCACCTGCTTGCCCAGACGCGGACCCGCGGCGCGCGCGTTCACCGAGAGACGCTGGCTGATGCCGTACGAGGCCGCGAGGTCGTCGGAGAGCTCGGCGACGGCGACGTCCTTGACGTTGAGCTCCTCGCGGAGGATGTCGGCGAACTGTTCGAGCGCCGCCGCGTCGCTGATGGCGACCGTGAGCTGCGGGAGCGGCAACCGCACGCGCTTGCCCTCCTTCTTGCGCAGCGCATTGGCCACCGACGAGACCTCCCGGACCGCATCCATTGCGGCGCGGATGTCGGCGGCGGGCGCGAACTCGTCTGCGTCGGGCCAGTCCTCGAGGTGCACGCTGCGACCGCCGGTCAGACCCTGCCATACGCGCTCGCTCACGAGCGGGAGGAGGGGCGCTGCGACGCGCGTGAGCGTCTCGAGCACGGTGTACAGCGTGTCGAAGGCCTCGGTGCTCGACTCGTCTCCCGGCACGACTCCGACCCAGAACCGTTCGCGGGAGCGCCGGATGTACCAGTTCGTGAGCGCCTCGGCGAAGTCGCGCAGCTTCGCAGCCGCCATCGTGGAGTCGAGGGCCTCGAGATCGGCTGCGACGTCGCGCACGAGGTCACCGGTCAGCGCGAGGATGTAGCGGTCGAGCACGTTCGTCGAGTCGGTGCGCCGCCGCGCCTCGTACCCCGCACCGCCTTCGCCGCCGGCAGCGTTGGCGTAGGTCGCGAAGAAGTACCACGTGTTCCACAGCGGCAGCAGGAACTCGCGCACCCCGGCGCGGATTCCCTCCTCGGTCACGACGAGGTTGCCACCGCGCAGCACCGACGAGCCCATGAGGAACCAGCGCATCGCGTCGGATCCGTCGCGGTCGAACACCTCGGAGACGTCGGGGTAGTTCCGCAACGACTTCGACATCTTCTGCCCGTCGCTGCCGAGCACGATGCCGTGGCAGGCGACACCCGAGAAGGCGGGACGATCGAACAGGGCGCCCGAGAGCACGTGCATGACGTAGAACCAGCCGCGCGTCTGCCCGATGTACTCGACGATGAAGTCGGCCGGGGCGTGCTCGTCGAACCACTCGCGGTTCTCGAACGGGTAGTGCACCTGCGCGTACGGCATCGATCCGGAGTCGAACCACACATCGAAGACGTCCTCGATGCGCCGCATGGTCGAGCGGCCGGTCGGATCGTCGGGGTTCGGACGCGTGAGGTCGTCGATGAACGGCCGGTGGAGATCGACCTCGCCCGCCTCGTTGCGCGGCAGACGCCCGAAGTCGCGCTCGATGTCGGCCAACGAGCCGTAGACGTCGGTGCGCGGGTACTCGGGGTCGTCGCTCTTCCAGACCGGGATCGGCGAGCCCCAGAAGCGGTTGCGGCTGATCGACCAGTCGCGCGCGCCCTCGAGCCACTTGCCGAACTGGCCGTGCTTGACGTTCTCCGGCGCCCACGTGATCTGCTCGTTCAGCTCGAGCAGGCGGTCCTTGATCGCGGTGACCCGCACGAACCAGCTCGAGACGGCCTTGTAGATCAGGGGGTTGCGGCAGCGCCAGCAGTGCGGATACGAGTGCTCGTAGCTGGCTTCGCGGAGCAGGCGGCCCTCGGTCTTGAGCAGCCGGATGAGCGGACGGTTGGCGTCCATCCAGAGCTCGCCGGCGACGTCCTTGACCTGCGGGAGGAAGCGTCCGCCGTCGTCGAGGCTCATGATGAGCGGGATGCCGGCGGCGCCGGTCACGCGCTGGTCGTCCTCGCCGTACGCGGGAGCCTGATGGACGATGCCCGTGCCGTCGGTGGTCGTGACGTAATCGTCGACGAGCACGCGCCACGCAGACCCGGTGCCCCACGTCTCGGCATCCGCGTAGTAGTCGAAGAGCCGGTCGTACTGCACATCGGCGAGGTCGGCGCCGACGACCGTGCGCTCGACGGCCTCACGGGCCGCCTCGGCGCTGTCGTACCCGAGGTCCTTCGCATAGCCGGCGAGCAGGTCCGCGGCGAGCAGGTAGCGGTGCGCGTCGGCCTCGGCCCGGTCTTCGTGCACATCGGCGGCTCCCGCGGGACCCCCGGGCACGACGACGTAGCGGATGCCGGGACCGACCGCGAGCGCGAGGTTCGTCGGCAGCGTCCAGGGAGTGGTCGTCCAGGCGAGCGCCCGCACGCCGGTGAGTCCGAGCGATTCCGCCTTCGCACCGACGAACGGGAACGTGACGGTGACGGACGGGTCCTGCCGCATCTTGTAGACGTCGTCGTCCATGCGGAGCTCGTGGTTCGACAACGGCGTCTCGTCGCGCCAGCAGTAGGGCAGCACGCGGTGTCCCTCGTAGGCGAGATCCTTATCCCACAGCTCCTTGAACGCCCACAGCACGGACTCCATGAACCCCGTGTCGAGGGTCTTGTAGCCGCGCTCGAAGTCGACCCACCGCGCCTGACGCGTGACGTAGTCCTCCCACTCGCGCGTGTACTCGAGCACCGACGAGCGCGCCTTGTCGTTGAAGGCGGCGATGCCCATCGACTCGATCTCGCTCTTCTCGGTGATGCCGAGCTGCTTCATCGCTTCGAGCTCTGCGGGCAGCCCGTGCGTGTCCCATCCGAAGACCCGGTCGACCTTCTTCCCTCGCATCGTCTGGAAGCGGGGGAAGACGTCCTTGGCGTAGCCGGTCAGGAGGTGCCCGTAGTGCGGCAGGCCGTTGGCGAAGGGAGGTCCGTCGTAGAACACCCATTCGGGGGCGCCGTCACGCTGCTCGATCGACGCACGGAAGGTGTCGTCGCGGTCCCAGAACGCGAGCACGTCGCGTTCGACGTCGGGAAAACGGGGGCTCGGCACGACGCTGTCGGCGGCGGGGCCGAAAGCAGAGGACTTCGGATAGGTCATGGCTTCTCTCGCAGGGTCGGACATCCTGCGAGGACGATCGTGCGACCGCGGTACCACCCCGCTTGCCCCGGAGGGCCACTCTCCCAGCGGCTGTGACGGGCCTGCCCCGCTCGGTTCTACTGAGCGGGTGACCGCTGTTCTTCCGAGAGCTCCCCGGTGATGGCCGGATCGTTGCTGATGACCTCATCATACCGTCGGCATACGCTGAACGCATGGCCCGCCCGCGTACTCGCCCCGCACCCCCTCGCGTGAGCGAGCCCGAAGCACCCCGTCATCTCGAGCCCGGCAGGCTGTCGCGCCACGTCGAGCTCATCGAGTCGTCGATCACGATCGAGGGCGGCCCGGCCGACGGTGCCCACGCCCGCCTGAGCGAATCGGTGATCGGGGCCGGGACGGCAGACCGGCTCGACCTCAGCGGCGCCATCCTCGCCGACGTGCTCGTGAGCGACTTCGCGACGCCCGAGCTCGATGCGGGCGACGGCAACTGGCGGACCGTCACCGTGTCCGGCGGACGCATCGGCACTCTCGACGCGAAACGCGCGCGGTGGGACGGCGTCATCCTCCGCGGCATCCGCATCCAGTACCTGTCGGTCCCCGCAGCCACTCTGCGTGACGTCGAGATCGTGGACTGCCGGATCGGCACGCTCGACGCCCCCGGTGCCGTGTTCGAGCGCGTCCGCTTCGCAGGAACGACGGTCGACGAGTTCGACACGCGAGGTCTGAGCGGCTCCGACCTCGACCTCCGCGGTCTCGAGGCACTCGCGTTCACCGACGTCCGCGCCCTGTCCGGTGCGACGGCGTCCCGGCGTCAGGTCGAGGCGCACGCCACCGCGTTCGCCGCAGCGCTCGGGTGGGACGTCCGCGACGAGGATGCCGGGGAGCGCGTCCCGTGATCGCCCGCACCGAGCGTCTCGTCCTCCGCACCATGACGGAGGACGACCTCGGCCCGCTGCGCGAGATCCTCACCGATCCGATTGCGATGGCCGCCTACGAGGGCGCGTTCGATGACGAGGAGAGCGCCCGGTGGCTGGCGCGGAATCTCCGCCGCTACGACGAGGACGGCTTCGGCCTCTGGGCGGTCGATCTGCCCGGCGCCGGCATGATCGGGCAGTGCGGCATCACCCGTCAGTTCGTGGGCGACGAGCAGGTGCTCGAGGTCGGCTATCTCTTCCAGCGGAGGCACTGGCACCGGGGCTACGCGACGGAGGCCGCGACCGCTGCCCGGGACTGGGGATTCCGGGAGCTGGGTGCCCCGGCCATCTGGGCGAAGGTTCGCGACACGAACATCGCGTCGATGAATGTCGCGATCAGGCTCGGGATGACGGTCCGACGTCGCTTCATCGTGCACTACCGAGGCGTCGACATGCCCCACCTGGGCTTCGCGATCGAGCGCTGACGGCGCTTCAGGCCGCCGACCAGGTCTCGCCCCGCACCTCGGCGAGAGGCGATGCCTGGAGCAGCCGCGAGATCGGGCAGCGGTCGTGTGCCGCGGCGGCGAGTCCCGATGCCTGCTCCTCGTCGAGCCCCTCGCCCGAGACGAACGCCGTGACCACGAACTCGTACCCCGCGCGCCCTTCGGCGTCGCGAAGAGTGACTTCGGCGCGCACCCTGGTCTGCCGCTCACCGGCCACGATCGCCTGCGCGGTGGCGTTCAGGCAGGTGGCCCAGGCGAGCGCGAGCAGTTGCTCGGGGTTGCTCGCCGTCGCATCGTGACCGGGCTGGAGCGGGTTCGACACGGCCACCTCGAGGCCCCCGGGAACGCGGCTGACCCGCGTGCCGCCGTCGTCGTTCGATGCAGAGGTGCGATACCGGGTGGCCATGCCTCGACTATAGTTGAACGTCGTCCAACTAATGGAGTAACCCCGTGTCACCATCAGACGCCCCGATCGCCCTGAGCGGCGTCGGCGTCACGTATCCGGGCGGCGCCCGGGCGCTCGTCGATGTGAGCCTCGCCGTCGCTCCGGGCGAGATCTTCGGCGTCATCGGCGAGAGCGGCGCGGGCAAGAGCACGCTGCTCTCGCTCCTGACCGGCGAGATCACCGCGGACGAGGGCGCTGTCGTGGTGATGGGGCACGACCCGACGGCGCTCGACGGCGCCGCGCTGCGCGCTCTCCGCCGGCGGATCGGCGTCGTGTTCCAGGGCGTTCATCTGCTGGCCAACCGCACGGTCCGCCAGAACGTCGCGCTGTCCCTCGAGTTGCGTCGCCGCGGTCGCCGCTCCCGTGACGGCGAGCAGTCGGCGCTGGTCGACGACATCCTCCGGTTCGTCGGTCTCGAGGGCCGCGAGGACGCCTATCCGGCACAGCTCAGCGGCGGTCAGCGCCAACGCGTGGGCATCGCTCGCGCGCTCGTGTCGCGCCCCGACGTTCTGCTGTGCGACGAGCCGACGTCGTCGCTCGACGCCACGACGACCGATGGCGTGCTGGCCCTCCTCCGCGAGGCGCGCGACCGGTTCGGCACGACGGTGGTCGTCGTCACGCACGACCTGGCCGTCGTGCGGCGGGTCTGCGACCGGGTCGCGCTGTTCGACGACGGCAGGTTGCGAGACATCCTCACGGTGCGACCCGACCCCGGCGACCGTCACGAGAGCTACCTCGAGCGCGCGCGGCGGGAGCTCGGTTCGTGAGCGGCCTGGCGGATTCGCTCGAGCGCCGCGGCGCCGATCTGCTCGAAGCGCTCGGCGAGACCGGATACATGCTCCTGGTGTCGCTCGCCGCGGCCGTCGTTCTCGGACTCCCGCTCGGGATGCTCGTCTACCTGACCGGCCGCAGCGGCGTGGCACCGAACCGCGCGGTCTGGTGGATCGGGAATCTCTTCATCAACGTGGTGCGATCCTTCCCCTTCCTCCTTCTCGTGGTCTTCCTCGTGCCGGTGACGCGACTGGTGTACGGCACGACCTTCGGCACCCCCGCCGCGACGTTCTCGCTCTGCTTCGTCGCCGTCGCCATCTATGCGCGCCTCGTCGAGCAGATCCTCCGCGAGATCAGCCCGGGCATCCCCCGCGTCGCGCGCACGATGGGAGCCACGCTGCCGCAGACGGTCACGCGCTTCCTCCTGCCCGAGGCGTTCCCCGGTCTCGTGTACGCCCTGACGTCGGCCACGATCAGCCTGCTGTCGTACTCGACCGTCCTCGGGGTCGTCGGCGGGGGCGGCATCGGCGACTTCGCTCTCCGGTACGGCTACCAGGAGTACGACTACCCGCTGATGTACTTCACGATCGCCGTCATCCTCGTCGTCGTCCTCGCCATCCAGTCGATCGGACACCGCGTGTCGATTCGGCTCGACCACCGCTGAACCCCAGCCATCGCCCTCTCACAAGGAGACTCCATGCCCATCCGTACCGCCCGCTCCCGCTTCGCCGCAGCTGCAATCGCTGCCCTGACGACCGCCACGCTCCTCACCGGATGCGCGAGCGCGGCAGACGGCGCCAGCTCCGGCAACTCCGACTCCGGCACCATCACCCTCCGCGTCGGGGCGGTGACCTCGCCTGCCACCGACATCGTGGAGGCGGCGGGCGCCGCGATCGCGGACGGGTACGAGATCGAGCTCGTTCCCGTGTCGGACTACGTCACGATCAACAACATGCTCGCCGCCGGTGACATCGAGGCGAACTTCTCGCAGCACCAGCCCTACATGGAGGAGTTCAACGCGAAGAACGACGCGTCGCTCGAGGCCGTGCAGCCCATCTACAACTTCGTCATCGCGTTCTACTCCAAGAGCCTGACCGACATCGACCAGCTGCCCGACGGCGCGACCGTGGCCATCCCCAACGACTCCTCGAACACCGCCCGCGCGTTGAAGCTCCTCGACGACGCCGACGTGATCGCGCTCGCCGACGGGATCGACCCCTACGCGGCCACCCTCGACGACGTCGCCGAGAACCCGAAGAACCTGCAGTTCCTCTCGCTCGAGATCAATCAGCTCAACACCGCGTACGACGAGGCCGACCTCGTCTTCCAGTGGCCCTCGCACATCGCGGCCCTCGGCCTCACCCCGCAGGACGACGGCATCCTCACCGAACTCGACGACCGCTTCGCGCTGCAGCTGGTCGTGCCCTCGTCGGAGGCCGACTCGCCCGCGACGCAGGCTCTGATCGACGCGTTCACGAGCGACGGCGTGCGCGAGGTCATCGAGGGCAACAAGACCATCGAAGCCGCCTTCTGAGCTTCCGGGGGTGGGATGCGGAACCGCGTCCCACCCCTGATCCGCGTCGCGCGCCGGGTAGAATCGGACGACCCACACTCAGGCACGCTCACACAGTGCCGCACATATCGCCGAGGAGCTCCCATGACCGCGCACATTCCTGACAAGCCCGCTCTGGAAGGCCTCGAGCAGAAGTGGGACGCCGCCTGGGCCGAGCAGGGCACCTACCTGTTCGATCGTGCACGTGCCGCTCGGACGGGGCGCGCGGGCGTCTTCTCCGTCGACACTCCTCCGCCGACCGCCTCGGGCTCGCTGCACATCGGTCACGTCTTCTCGTTCACCCACACCGACCTGAAGGTCCGGTTCGAGCGGATGCGCGGCAAGAGCGTGTTCTACCCGATGGGCTGGGACGACAACGGCCTGCCCACCGAGCGGCGGGTGCAGAACTACTACGGCGTCCGCTGCGATCCGACACTCCCCTACGTCGAGGACTTCGTCCCGCCGTTCGAAGGCGGTGACAACAAGTCGAGCCGTGCCGCCGACCAGGTGCCGATCAGCCGTCGGAACTTCATCGAGCTCTGCGAGAAGCTCACCATCGAGGACGAGAAGCAGTTCGAGTCGCTCTTCCGCCAGCTCGGGCTGTCGGTCGATTGGACCCAGACGTACCGCACCATCTCCGACGACACGATCCGCACCAGCCAGCTCGCGTTCCTGCGCAATCTCGAGCGCGGCGAGGCGTACCAGGCGCTCGCACCCACCCTGTGGGACATCGACTTCCGCTCCGCGATCGCCCAGGCCGAGCTCGAGGACCGCGAGCAGCAGGCGTCGTATCACCGCATCGCCTTCCACAAGACCGACGGCACCGGCGACATCCACATCGAGACCACCCGCCCCGAGCTGCTGCCGGCGTGCGTCGCCCTCGTCGCGAACCCCGATGACGAGCGGTACAAGCCCTACTTCGGTAAGACCGTGCGCACGCCGCTCTTCGACGTCGAGGTCCCCGTGCTCGCGCACCACCTGGCCCAGCCCGACAAGGGCTCGGGCATCGCGATGATCTGCACGTTCGGCGACGTCACCGACATCATCTGGTGGCGCGAGCTCGACCTTCCCAACCGCACGATCCTCGGCCATGACGGGCGGATCCTCGCCGAGGCGCCCGAGGCCATCGCCACCGACGCCGCTCGCGACGCCTACGCCGAGCTCGCCGGCAAGACGGTCTTCAGCGCGAAGAAGCGCATCGTCGAGCTGCTTCAGGAATCGGGCGAGCTGCTGGAGGTGTCGAAGCCGTTCAGCCACCCCGTGAAGTTCTTCGAGAAGGGCGACCGTCCGCTCGAGATCGTCTCCACGCGTCAGTGGTACCTCCGCAACGGCGCACGCGACGAGGAGCTGCGCGCACGCCTCATCTCGCTCGGCCAGGAGATGTCGTGGCATCCCGATTTCATGCGGGTGCGCTACGAGAACTGGACCAGCGGCCTCACCGGCGACTGGCTCGTCTCGCGGCAGCGCTTCTTCGGCGTGCCGATTCCCCTCTGGTACGGCCTCGACGAGAACGGTGAGCGCGATTACGCGCGCGTCATCACCCCGGATGCGGCGCAGCTGCCGATCGACCCGACGACCGATGTCCCCGCGGGCTACACGCCGGACCAGCGCGGCGTTCCGGGTGGTTTCGACGCCGAGCGCGATATCTTCGACACCTGGGCGACCTCGTCGCTGACCCCGCAGCTGGCCGGCGGATGGCAGCGCGACGAGGAACTGTGGGACCTCGTGGCGCCGTTCGACCTGCGACCGCAGGGGCAGGACATCATCCGCACGTGGCTGTTCTCGACGATGCTCCGCAGCGCTCTCGAGGACGGTCGTGCGCCGTGGTCCGACGCCGCGATCTCCGGCTTCATCGTCGACCCCGACCGCAAGAAGATGTCGAAGTCGAAGGGCAACGTCGTCACGCCCGCCGACATCCTCGCTCAGCACGGCACGGACGCCGTCCGCTACTGGGCGGCTTCGAGCCGGCTCGGCTCCGATGCCGCGTTCGATCCGCAGAACCCCACGCAGGTGAAGATCGGACGCCGGCTCGCCATCAAGGTCCTCAACGCCGCGAAGTTCGTGCTGTCCTTCCCCGTCCCCGAGGGAGCCGAGGTCACGCACGATCTCGACGCGGCGATGCTGGCGACCCTCGACCGCGTGATCGTCGACGCGACCCGGGCGTTCGAGGCCTACGACCACGCTCGGGCGCTGGAGATCACCGAGGCGTTCTTCTGGACGTTCTGCGACGACTACCTCGAGCTCGTCAAGGAGCGCGCCTACGACCGGGGCGACGCCGGCCAGGCATCCGCCGCACTGGCGCTCCGCCTCGCGCTGTCGTCTCTGCTGCGCCTGCTGGCCCCCGTCCTCTCGTTCGCGGCGGAAGAGGCGTGGTCGTGGTTCGAGGACGGTTCCGTGCACACGGCATCCTGGCCCGAGGCGAGCGGCATCGCGGGCGACCCCGCCGTGCTGACCGCAGCGAGTGCCGCGCTCATCGGCATCCGCCGAGCCAAGACCGAGGCCAAGGCATCGCAGAAGACCCCGGTGGCCGTCCTCGCCCTGCGCGCGGACGCCGCGACCATCGATCGTCTGCGCCGCGCCGAGGGCGACCTGAAGGCCGTCGGACGCATCGACGAGCTCCAGCTGCTCGACGGCGACGGAGACCTCGTCGTCGAGCGGGTCGAGCTGGCACCCCAGGAGGCGTGACATGCGTTTGGGAACGCGGTGGAGCAGCGGCGACGAACCGCCCGCATCCCTCCCCGAGGCCTTCCGTGAGCAGGTGCGCGCGGTGGATCGGGTCCTCGACGTCGACCCCCGACCGAAGTGGACGCTGACCTGGCTCGAAGGACGCCCGGTCGCCGAGCTCGAGAACGGCGTGGTCGTCTCGCTCGACGCGGATGGGGCCGCCGTCGTCGGTCAGATCGACGACGACACGTTCTGACGTACGGCGCGCCTGCCCCTCAGTCCCGGGGAGCAGGCGCGCTGTAAGTCGAGGCGGCTCGGATCAGGCGCGTGCTCGCCGCAGTCGCGACGACGCACACGACCCCGGCCACCAGGAACGGGAGACGCAGGTCTATCGCGGCGACGAGACCCCCGAGCACTGTGGCTACGGGGAACAGTCCCCAGGTGAACGTCCGGATGATGCCGAGCGTGCGGCCGAACAGGGCGGGCGGGATGATCTGCTGGCGCAGCGCACCCCAGGGAACGTTCCAGAGCGACACCGCGAACGCCATCCCGGCGTAGGCGATCACGGCGATCACCACGTGCGGTGCGAGGCCGACGGCCACCATGCAGACCGCGGCAGCGAGGTTGGCGACCCACATCACGTTGCCTCGCCCCCAGCGGCCGACGAGCCGGGCAGCCACGATCGAACCCGTCAGCGCCCCGACGCCGACGCCCGCGGTGACGAATCCGATCGCGATCTCGCTCACGCCGTGCACGTCGAGGAAGTAGAGCAGGGTCGGCGCCTGGGCGAAGGCGAACGCGCATCCGACGACGGAGGTGAACAGCACGAGCCTGCGGAGGAAGCGGTGCCGCCACAGGTAGCGCACCGCCTCGCCGGCCGGCACGATCGGTGACGGCGGAGCGGGAAGCGGCTCGGGCATCGGCCCGGGGACGACATCGCCGTCGGCGGGCGCGGCCGCGGCCGGGTTGCGGGCCCGCGCTGCCGCGAGCGGCAGCATCAGCGCCAATGCGATGGGCACGAGGTACCCGGTGGCGCCCAGCCACAGCGGGAGCGCGAGAGACGCTGCGAACAGCACGCCGGCGACAGGTTGCGCGACGAAGCTGTCGATCGTGACCTGAGCAGCCTGGATGCGGCCGTTCGCCCGATCGAGCTGGCCGCGGGCGACGACGCCCGGTATGACGGCGTTCGTGGCGTTGTCGAACAGCGTCTCGCCGAACCCGAAGACGAGGGTGCCGACGAGGAGCCATCCGATGTCGAGGCTTCCCGAGACCGTCAGCAGGGCCAGCCCGATTGCGGCAGCAGCCCGGACGGTGTTCGCCAGTGCCATGACGCGGCGCCGGTCGAATCGGTCGACGATGACGCCGGCGGGGACGCCGAAGACCAGCCAGGGCACGAACGCGGCCGCTCCCAGCAGAGAGATCAGAACGGGGTCGCGCGTCAGGGTCGTCGCGATGAGGGGGACCGCGGTGCGGCCCAGGCCGTCGGCCAGATTGCTGAATGCCGCGGCAGTCCACAGCCGGGAGAAGTCCCGCCCGAGGCGGCTCGATGCCCGGACCGCGGAGGGTGCGGGAGCGCTGTCCGGGCTCATGGCCGATCGCTCTCCGTCACGAGCGGAAAGGCGTCGGCGCGAAGCGAGACGACGCGCCGGTCGCCGGCCGGGGACGATTCGTCACCGCTGGGAAGGCGGTACTCGTCGACGATGTCGTCGATGACGCGCTGGATGCGGGCGTTGACCTCGCCCAGTTGCTCCACCGTCAGCGTGACGGTGGCCGAGGTGATCAGCGCGCTCTGCGCCCACGGGTCGAGCTCGTCGCGGAGCGTGGTGTCGACGAAGCGCATGAGCTGGTCGTGGCGACGGTCGAGGAACTCGCTCATCACCACCTGGGTGGCTGCACGGCCGGCCGGGGTGCGCAGCGAGTCGGGACCCGGGAACGAGATCCCACCCGACGGGCGCTCCCACCAGCGCTCGCGGGCGGTGCCCCGGTCGGGCAGTTCGCGGATGAGGTCGTGCTTGGCGAGAGCGCGCAGGTGGTAGCTGGTCGAGCCCGACGACTCCCCCGTCATCGCCGCCAGGGAGCTCGCCGTCTGCGGACCCTGCTGACTCAGGATGTCGTACAGCCGCACCCTCACGGGGTGGGCCAGGGCGCGCAGGGCTCCCGCGTCCAGAGCCCGGACGTCTCGCCGCGGTCGCATTCGGTCGTCGTCGCCTGTCATGTTGCAAACCTAACTTTGCAACATGTTCTTTGCAACTGAGTCTTTGCACCGGGGCGCAGGGTGGGGACATGCCGGAATCCGCGAACCCGCTCCTGACCGCATCCGCCCTCCCGTGGGGCCTTCCCGACTACCGCGAGATCGCCGTCGATCACTACCTCCCCGCCTTCCGTGAGGCGTTCGATCAGCAGCTCGCCGAGATCGAGCGCATCGTCGAGAGCGCCGAGCCACCGACGTTCGAGAACACGCTGCGCGCGTGGGAGGAGAGCGGACGACTGCTCGGCGACGTCGCTCGCACGTTCTACTCCGTCAGCTCAGCGGATGCGACACCCGCCATCCAGGCAGTCGACGAGCAGCTCGCGCCGCTCATGTCTGCGCACTCCGACGCGATCCTGCTCAACCCGCGTCTCTACGAGCGCGTCGGGCGGCTTCACGCGATGCGCGACACGCTCGGGCTGACGGCGGAGCAGCGCTACCTCGTCGAACGACGCTTCGTGCAGATGACGCACGCCGGAGCCGGTCTCGATCCGGCATCCACATCGCGGCTCACGGAGATCAACAGCAGGCTCTCCGTCCTCACGACGGCGTTCGAGAAGAACCTGCTCGCCGACACCAACGACCTCGCGGTCGTCTTCGATTCGCGGGACGAGCTCGACGGGTTGAGCGACGGCGAGCTCTCCGCCGCAGCTCGCGCCGCGGATGAGCGAGGCTTGCCCGGCGCCTACGTCATCACGTTGACGCTGTTCACGGGGCATCCGTTGATGGCCTCGCTCACCGATCCTCGGGCGCGGCAGCGAATTCTCGATGCCTCACGGGCGCGCGGCTCGCGACCGGGGCCGAACGACAACCGCCCCGTGCTGCTCGAGATCGTGCGCCTGCGCGCCGAGCGCGCCGAGCTGCTCGGGTTCGCCTCGCACGCGGCCTACGTGACCTCGGACCAGACTGCGGGTGGCACCGACGCGGTGTCGTCGATGCTCCGACGCCTCGCGGTGCCGGCTGCGCGCAACGCTCAGCGCGAGAAGACGGCGCTGCAGGCTGTCATCGATGGCCGCGAGCTCTCCGCCGCCGACTGGGCGTTCGCGACCGAGCGGGTACGCACAGCCACACTCGACATCGACACGACGGCGCTGCGCCCATGGTTCGACGCCGAGCGCGTCCTGCGCGACGGGGTCTTCTTCGCCGCAACCCGGCTGTACGGCACATCACCTTCACCGAGCGGCCCGATCTGCCGGCCTACACCGAGGGGGCTCGTGTGTTCGAGGTCTCGAACGAGGACGGCTCGCACCTGGGCCTGTTCATCCTCGACCTCTATACGCGCGACACCAAGCGCGGCGGGGCGTGGATGAACTCCATCGCCTCGCAGTCACGACTGCGCGACACGACTCCGATCGTCGTGAACAACCTCAACGTCCCCCAGCCCGCACCCGGGATGCCGACGCTGTTGACGCTCGACGAAGTGACGACGCTCTTCCACGAGTTCGGCCACGCGCTGCACGGCCTGTTCGCCACCGTCACCTACCCGTCGTTCGCCGGCACGAACGTGTTCCGCGACTTCGTGGAGTTCCCCAGCCAGGTGAACGAGATGTGGATTTTCCACCCCGAGGTGCTCGCCCACTACGCGCGCCATGTCGAGACCGGAGAGGCGCTCAGCACCGACGTCGTCGACCGGCTCCGCGCCTCCGGGGCGTTCAATCAAGGGTTCGAGACGAGCGAGTACCTCGCGGCCGCATGGCTCGATCTCGCCTGGCACTCGCTCAGCTCGGAGGAAGCGGCTCAGGTCACGGATGTGGCCCGGTTCGAAGCCGAAGCCCTCGCCGATATCGGGCTCGACGAGCCGGCGGTGCCGCCGCGCTACTCGTCGACGTACTTCGCACACGTGTTCTCGGGTGGCTACAGCGCCGGGTACTACTCGTACATCTGGAGCGAGGTGCTCGATGCCGACACGGTGGAGTGGTTCGACGAGCACGGCGGACTCACGCGGGCGAACGGTGATCGCTTCCGCGAGCGGCTGCTCGGCGTCGGCGGCTCGAAGGACCCGCTCGAGGCCTACCGCGACTTCCGCGGCCGCGACGCGCGCATCGAACCGCTCCTCGAGCGCCGCGGCTTGACCGGGTGACGCGGTCCGTCACGACATCGCCATCGGCAGGAGCTCGCGCGACGCGCCACTCCCGCCGGTCGGCCTGACGTCGTAGACGAGCCGGGCGAACGCACCCACCATCTGCGCCGAGCGCAGTGAGAGTCGGTCGGAGTCGATCCGCCGCGGCAGCAGGGACGCTCCGGCGCCGAGCGTGACCGGTGCCACCGAGACCGAGATCTCATCCAGCGCACCGGAGTCGAAGAACTGGCCCGCAAGGTCGCCCCCGCCCACGACCCAGACGTCGCGGTCGCCGGCGGCGGCTCGGATACGTGGGAGCGCATCGATGACCGGTCCCGACACGAAGGTGATGTCGGCACCGGCCGGGCGAGGCAGCTCCCGCGTCGTGAAAACGAAGGTCGCGCGGTCGCCGTGGAACTCGTACCAGCGCTCGGGATGAGCGAGGATGTCCGACTCCGCGAGCACCCATTCGTAGGTCGTCGACCCCTCCACGAGCACCCCGGCATCGCCGGGGAGGAGGCTCGCGTCGGGTTCCTCACCACCCTCCACCGCGAAGAGCCACGAGAGCGAACCCTCAGCGTCAGCGATGAATCCGTCGAGTGAGGTCGCGGTGTCGTAGATGATGCGTCGCATGCTGCGAACGCTAGACCACTCCCCCGACATCGTCGGCGAGCACGGCTTCGCCGCAGGCGGCAGGAGCCGGAAGGATCAGGCGCTCTTGCGCTTCTGTCGCAGGACCAGGGTCGGCGGCGCGCCGTCATCGACGGCTGCACGCGTCACGATGACCTTGTCGACGTCATCGGCCGACGGGATCTCGAACATGATCGGACCGAGGACGTCCTCGAGGATGGCGCGCAGACCGCGGGCACCCGTCTTCCGCGCGACCGCGAGATCGGCGATCGCGCGAAGAGCATCGTCTTCGAACTCCAGCTCGACGCCGTCGAGCTCGAACATCCGCTGATACTGCTTGACGAACGCGTTCTTCGGACCCGTGAGGATCTCGATGAGGGCCTTCTGGTCGAGCGGCGATACGGAGGTCACCACGGGAAGACGCCCGATGAACTCGGGGATCAGCCCGAACTTGTGCAGGTCTTCGGGCTCGACCTCGCGGAACAGATCGAGCTCTTTGTCCTTCTCCTGCAGGGGCGCTCCGAAACCGACGCCGTGCTTGCCGACGCGCGACGAGATGATCTCTTCGAGGCCAGCGAAGGCGCCGGCGACGATGAACAGCACGTTGGTCGTGTCGATCTGGATGAACTCCTGATGCGGATGCTTGCGTCCGCCCTGCGGCGGAACCGAGGCGACCGTGCCCTCGAGGATCTTGAGAAGCGCCTGCTGCACGCCCTCGCCCGAGACGTCGCGCGTGATGGAGGGGTTCTCCGCCTTGCGCGCGATCTTGTCGACCTCGTCGATGTAGATGATCCCGGTCTCGGCACGCTTGACGTCGAAGTCGGCGGCCTGCAGGAGCTTGAGGAGGATGTTCTCGACGTCTTCACCGACATAGCCGGCCTCGGTCAGCGCGGTCGCGTCGGCGACGGCGAAGGGTACGTTGAGGCGCTTGGCGAGCGTCTGAGCCAGGTAGGTCTTGCCGCATCCGGTCGGTCCGAGGAGCAGGATGTTGCTCTTCGCCAGCTCGACGTCGTCGGCTCGCTGCTCGGCCGGCTGCAGGGTCGAGTGGGCGCGGATGCGCTTGTAGTGGTTGTAGACCGCGACCGACAGGGCACGCTTGGCCGGGTCCTGCCCGACGACGTACTCCTCGAGGAACGAGAAGATCTCGCGGGGCTTGGGGAGGTCGAACTCGGCCACCGACTCGTCGCCGGACTCGGCCATGCGCTCTTCGATGATCTCGTTGCACAGCTCGACGCACTCGTCGCAGATGTAGACGCCGGGTCCTGCGATCAGCTGCTGGACCTGCTTCTGGCTCTTTCCGCAGAACGAGCACTTGAACAGGTCGGCACTCTCACCGATGCGAGCCATGTACCCCTCCTGGATGCCGGAAACCATCGCTCCCCTGAGAACGTGGTGTTCCGAGCCTAACCTCTCCCGCAGACATCCCCGCGGATTTGCGCGGCGTTCGGATGAAGCGCCGTGATGACACGTATGGCCCCGACACGTCGCCGGGGCCATACGCGATGGGCGTGCGCCGCTCAGGCGGTGATCGCCGCGGGCGTCCGCTTCCGCGAGGTCAGCACCTGATCGACGATTCCGTACTCCATCGCCTCGTGCGCCGAGAGGATCTTGTCGCGGTCGATGTCCTTGTTGACCTGCTCCTGCGTGCGGTTGGTGTGCCGCGCCATGGTCTCTTCGAGCCACGTGCGCATCCGGAGGATCTCCGCGGCCTGGATCTCGATGTCGGACGCCTGGCCGTGACCGGCCTCGCCGACCGCCGGCTGGTGGATGAGGATCCGAGCGTTCGGCAGCGCGAGACGCTTGCCCGGCGCGCCGGCGGCCAGCAGCACGGATGCCGCCGATGCCGCCTGTCCGAGCACGACCGTCTGGATCTGCGGCGACACGTACTGCATCGTGTCGTAGATCGCGGTCATCGCGGTGAAGGAGCCACCGGGCGAGTTGATGTACATGATGATGTCGCGGTCGGGGTCCTGGGACTCGAGCACGAGCAGCTGTGCCATGACATCGTCGGCCGACGCGTCGTCGACCTGCACACCGAGGAAGATGACCCGGTCCTCGAAGAGCTTGTTGTACGGGTCCTGGCGCTTGTACCCGTAGGCGGTGCGCTCCTCGAACTGCGGCAGGATGTACCGGCTCGAGGGCATCGCTGCGCCGTGGGGAAGGCCGAAGGCGGGTGTGTTCATCGTTGTCTGTCTCCTTCGGTCGATCAGTTCTCGGTGCCGCCGCCGCCGACGACGTCGGTGGCCGACTCGCGGATGTGGTCGACGAAGCCGTACTCCAGGGCCTCCTGGGCGGTGAACCAGCGGTCGCGGTCGCCGTCCGCGTTGACCTGCTCGACCGACTTCCCGGTCTGAGCGGCGGTGATCTCGGCGAGGCGGCGCTTCATGTCGAGGATGAGCTGCGCCTGCGTCTGGATGTCGCTCGAGGTTCCGCCGAATCCGCCGTGCGGCTGGTGCAGGAGCACCCGCGCGTTGGGCGTGATGTAGCGCTTGCCCTTCGTGCCGGCGGTCAGCAGCAGCTGCCCCATGGAGGCGGCCATGCCGATTCCGACCGTGACGATGTCGTTAGGCACGAACTGCATCGTGTCGTAGATCGCCATGCCGGCCGTGATGGAGCCGCCGGGCGAGTTGATGTAGAGGAAGATGTCCCTGTCGGAGTCCTCTGCGGCGAGCAGGAGGATCTTCGCGCAGATCTCGTTCGCGTTCTCGTCGCGCACCTCCGACCCGAGCCAGATGATGCGGTCCTTGAGCAGTCTGTCGAAGACGCTTGTTGCGATGAGGGGGTCAGCCATGTGTGCTCCTGATCCGAAGTTTCGTGACGTGTCGAATCTACCGACGCGACGGTCGGCCCCCGGCCGTGTTCGCCGTGGGCATAGCCGTGTCGCCGCCCGAGGTCGCCACTCACGCCGTGGAACGACGGAGGGGGCGGATGCCGCAGCATCCACCCCCTCCGCGCGGTCAGGCGACCGCCGGGATCATGCGATCACTCGGCAACGGTCTCCTCGGCGGCCTTCTTCTTGGCCGGAGCCTTCTTCGCCGGCGCCTTCTTGGCCGGAACCTTCTCGGCCGGAGCCTTCTCGTCCGGAGCCTTCTCGTCCTCGGCGCCGGGCGCCTCGTCGGTGGCGGCGGGCGCCTCGTCGGCGGTCTCGGCCTTCTTCTTGGCCGGAGCCTTCTTGGCGGGGGCCTTCTTGGCCGGTGCCTTCGTCTCGGCGGGCGCCTCGTCCGCGGCCGCGGAGTCGGCGGCGTCGCTCTCGGCGGGCTGCTCGGTCTCGTCCGCCGCGTCGGCGGACTCCTCGCCCTCGACGGTGATGAAGCCGGTGAGGTCGACCGACTTGCCGTCGGTGTCGACGACCGTGACCTTCCCGAGGGCGACAGCCAGCGCCTTGTTGCGAGCGACCTCGCCCACCATCACGGGCAGCTGCCCGTTCTGCTGCAGGGTGTTGACGAAGTCCTGCGGGGCCATGCCGTACTGGGCCGAGGCCTGGATCAGGTACTGGGTCAGCTCGTCCTGCGAGACCTGGATCTCGTGCTTCTCGGCGATCTTGTCGAGGACCATCTGGGTGCGGAACTGCTTCTCGCTCGCCTCGGTGACCTCGGCACGGTGGGTGTCGTCCTCGAGACGTCCCTCGCCCTCGAGGTGCGCGTGCACCTCGTCTTCGACGAGACCGGCCGGAACCGGGATCTCGACCTTCTCGAGAAGAGCGTCGACGAGCTTGTCCCGCGCTGCGGCACCCTGCGTGAACAGGCTCTGCTGCGACACGCGCTCCGACAGGCTCTCGCGGAGCTCGGCGATCGTGTCGAACTCGCTCGCCATCTGAGCGAAGTCGTCGTCCGCCTCGGGCAGTTCGCGCTCCTTGACGGCCTTGACCGTCACGGCCACCTCGGCCTCTTCGCCCGCGTGGTCGCCGCCGACCAGCTTCGAGCGGAAGGTCGTGTCCTCGCCGCCGGTGAGCGACTCGATCGCCTCGTCGATGCCCTCGAGCAGTTCGCCCGAGCCGACCTCGTACGACACGCCTTCGGCGCGGTCGATCTCGTTGCCGTCGATCGTCGCGACGAGGTCGAGCTCGACGAAGTCGCCCTTCGTGGCGGGACGGTCGACGGTGACGAGCGTCCCGAAGCGGCCGCGCAGGCGGTCGAGCTCCTCGTCGATGGCGGCGTCGTCGGTGGCGACGGGCTCGACCTCGATCGTGATGTCGTCGTAGGCGGGCAGCTCGAAGTCGGGGCGGACGTCGACCTCGACCTCGACCTTCAGGTCACCCGAGAAGTCCTTGTCGCTGGGCCAGTCGACGACCTCGGCCGACGGGCGACCCAGGACGCGCAGCTCGTTGGCCGTCACGGCCTCGCGGTAGAAGCCGTCAAGGCCCTCGCTGACGGCGTGCTCGATGACCGCGCCGCGGCCGACGCGCTGGTCGATGATCGGGGCGGGCACCTTGCCCTTGCGGAAACCGGGGATCTGCACGTCCTGAGCGATGTGCTCGTACGCGTGGGTGATGCTCGGCTTGAGCTCGTCCGGGCTGACCGTGATGTGGAGCTTCACCCGGGTGGGGCTGAGCGTCTCGACGGTGCTGGTGACCATGCCTGTCGTTCTCCTTTATCCGGCCGCGCACATGCGCGTCCGTTCAGTGGTCTGGGTTCGTGGGGCCGTTTGTCGGGGCGACAGGATTTGAACCTGCGGCCTCCCGCTCCCAAAGCGGGCGCTCTACCAAGCTGAGCTACGCCCCGGGCGCGCCGCGACGTGCGTCGGAAAACGGCCGTGGTCAGTCTAGCCGACGGAGTCCGCTAGACTGATCGGGTTGCCGTTCGGCGGGCTTTTCGAGTCCGTCCGCCGGTGAACCGTCATCCGATTCCGGTCGGATGCGGGGCTGTAGCTTAGTGGTAAAGCCTCTGTCTTCCAAACAGATGATGCGAGTTCGATTCTCGTCAGCCCCTCCGTCGCTCCTTCTCGCCCTGTGGTGAGGAGGAGCTTTGTCATCTCCGCGATGGTGCCGCCGTGCCCGGTGAGCCGAGCCTTCTCTTGCTTGCGGAATGTTCCGGCGTGAGTAGCGTTTGAGCAGACGCAGGCCTCGACCTGCCAGAAGGAGGCGCAGACATGACTGACATCAACACCACCACCCCCGCTCTCACCGCCGACCCCGAGGTCGCTGCCGCTGCGGCGCAGTTCCTCACCCCGGTCGTGCACAAGATGCAGGCGCTCGTCGTCAACGGCAAGCAGGCTCACTGGAATGTCCGCGGCTCGAACTTCATCGCGATCCACGAGCTGCTCGACTCCGTCGTCGCCCACGCGCAGGATTACGCCGACACGGCCGCTGAGCGGATCGTCGCCCTGGGCCTGCCGGTCGACTCGCGCGTGTCGACCATCGCCGAGAAGACGTCGACGGCCGTTCCTGCCGGCTTCGCACAGTGGCGTGACGAGATCAAGGCGATCGTCTCCGACATCGACGCCGCTCTCGTCGACCTTCAGGACGCGATCGACGGGCTCGACGAGGTCGACCTGACGAGCCAGGACGTCGCCATCGAGATCAAGCGCGGCGTGGACAAGGACCGCTGGTTCCTCCTCGCCCACCTCGCCGAGTAACCCTCCGCGCCGACGAGACGGCGTGAGGATCGCTACCGGGCGTGATGATCGCCCCCGGTGCCCGATCCTCACGCCGTTTCGCGTTTCCGACCGTCTCGTGCAGCCGTCCGTCAGGACACGTGCGTCAGGCGGCCCGCCAGCAGTGTCGCGCTGACGGCCGTGGAGCGGAGCTCCTCCGAGGTCGTTGCGGCGAGCGGATCCCGGTCGACCACGATGAGGTCGGCGGTGTCACCCGGTGCGATCGCCGACCCGGCATCCGATCCTCCGGCAGTCGACGCCGCGAGCGCGACGGCCGCGGAGACCCGCTGATGCGCGCGCCACGGCTCACGGGCGTCGCGCGTGCGGAAGACGGCATCCGCCATCGTCGCCCAGGGGTCGAGCCCGGCGACGGGCGCATCCGACCCGAAGAGCAGATTCGCGCCGGCGTCGACGAGCTCGCGCAACGGATACGCGACAGCGGTCTGGCCCTCCCAGTACTCCTCTGCCATGTCGCGGTCGTCGACGGCGTGCGAGGGCTGCACGCTCGCCGCGACACCGAGCCGCGCGAAACGCGGGATGTCGGCGTGCGCGACGAGCTGCGCATGCTCGATCGTCCCGGTCGCCCCCGTCGCCGCGAATGCATCGAGCGCGTGCGAGTTCGCGACATCGCCGATCGCATGCACCGCACAGGCGATGCCGGCCCCGGTCGCCCGCCGCATGAGCTCGCCGAGCTCGGGCGGCGGCACGGTCATCACGCCGAAGTCGCTCTCGGCACCCGGATAGTGGTGGGAGCAGGCCGCCGTCCGCGTTCCCAGGGAGCCGTCGGTGATGACCTTGAAGGGCCCCATCCGGATGAGTCCGGCCGCGTCTATCGCGTCACCCGTCTCGAGCCCCTCGGCGATCGCGCGCTCCAGCGCGCTGGCGTAGACGCCGAAGGAGACGCGCACCGCGTCGTACCCCCGGGCGAGACGGCGGTCCCACGCGCCGGCGTTCCATGACATGTCGAGATCGACGATCCCGACCACACCGCGAGCCGCGGCCACGGTCATCGCATCACTGACCGCCGCATCGGCGACCGACGGGTCGATCGCGTTCAGCCGGCGCGAGATCTCGAACGCCGGTTCCTCCCGCAGGACGCCGTCGGGTGACTGCATGCCCTCGCGCCCGAGCGCCGCGGTGTTGAGCCAGACGCTGTGGACATCGGCGTTGATGAGATAAGTGGGGACCTCCCCCGTCGCCGCGTCGAGCAGATCGAGCGACGGCCGGTCGCGCCACAGCGCGTCGCGGAACCCCGACCCGACACGCCGGCCGTCCCGGTCGACCGGCACCCGTGCCATCACGCTCGCCGCCTCCGCTGCCGAGGAGACGCCGTCGAGGTCGGCGCGCCGCGATGCGAGCGCCCACTGCACGGTGTGCACGTGATGGTCCCACAGCCCCGGGAGCAACCAGCCCCCGGCGCCGTCGAGCACGACGCCGCGCCGGGGAAGTGCGCCCGCCGGAGCGATGTCGACGACCTTCCCGTTCGACAGGTGCACGTCGACGGGATCGGTCCCGAAGGGGTCGGTGCGGCCGGGGCCGGTCAATCGCACGCCGGCGACGACATCCACGGTCTCGCCGAGACTGCGACCGCTCACGACCGCCCCTCGCGCGCCGCGCGCATCGCCGCGTGGGCGCGGCGCATCTCGGCGCCCAGCCGCGGGTCGGCATAGGGACTCGCGCTCGCCTCGACCTCGGTGATGATCGTGTCGACCACGGCATCCGGTCGATTCTGACTCAGCTTCCGCTTGGCGTTCACGCGCGTCGGGGTCAGCCGGAATCCGACCGTGCCGCGCTCGAGCCGTTGCACGAAGTCGTCGTCGTTGGGCGGTGCCCACATGCCGCGCGGCTCGGGAAGGCCGGACTCGAACCGGTCGACGAGGCGTTCGAGCACGCGCAGATTCTCGTCGGGCGGCAGTATCTCGGGAACGCCGGCGAGGTGGACGGAGACGAAGTTCCACGTCGGGACGGCGGGCACGTCGCCGTACCAGCTGGGCGACACGTACCCATGCGGTCCTTGCACGACGACGAGGAGTTCGCGTTCGCCGAGACCGTGGACGATGTCGTCCGGACGGCCGACGTGGCCGACGATGGTCAGATCGTCGCGCTCCTCGTCGAGCAGCACAGCGTAATGCGACGCGACGAGGCCCTCGTCGGCCCCGCTCACGATCGTGACCCAGGGGTTCTCGTCGATGACGCGACGCAGTTCGGTGACGTCGGTCATGGCGAAGCTCGGATTCTGTCTCATTCGCTCATCTCTGGCAGTTCGGGCACCAGTACAGCTTCCGCGAAGCCATCTCTTCGAGGACGATCGCCGTGCCGCACACGCGGCACGGAAGCCCCGCGCGGTGATAGACCCAGTGGCGGTCGTCGCGATGCGCCATCGCTCGTCGCCAAGCCTCGGGATCCAGGTCGTCCATCGTCATCATCTGACCGGTCTCGACGCCGATCGCCAGGAGCCGGACCCAGTCGCGCCACAGGCCGCGGACCACCTCCTCCGGCACGTCGCGACCGGGGGTGTGCGGGTTCAGTCGCGCGCGGAACAGCAGCTCGGCTCGGTAGACGTTGCCGATGCCGCTGACCACGCTCTGGTCCATGAGCAGCAGCCCGATGGGCGTCGGCTTGCGGCGAACCACGGACGTGAACTGCTCCTCGCCCTCGGTCACGTCGTCGACGAGCGGATCCGGTCCGAGCTTGGCGATCGTCGCCCGCACTTCCTCCGGCGTCTGCAGCTGGCAGGCGGTGGGGCCGCGCAGATCGGCGGAGGTGACCTCCGTGAGCAACCGCAGGCGGACCTGACCGACCACTGGCGGCGGCCACTCGGCGTCGTCGAGCTGCGTCCCGTCGCCCTCGAGCCCCGTGGTCTGCTCGCTCATGCGGACCCGGGCGCGCGTGCGCCGAGGCGCCCCGATCGAGCTGAGCGAGTTCTCTCCCGCGCTGTCGAAGACCGCGGCCACGTCGGTTCCCCGCTGGTTCGTCTGACCCATCCGCCCGTTGGCCGAAGCGATCGTGGGATCGGCCACGATCTCGCCGGCGAAGTCCCACGCCCCGTACATGCCCAGATGGACTCGGAGCCAGACGTCGTCCTCGAAGGCGAGGAACATCTGCTTTCCGACCGCCCGAGCCTCGACGGCCTCGCGGCCGTCGAGGACGGCCGCGCCCTCCGCGAAGCGGCCCTGCGGACTCGAGGCGGCGACGACGCGGCCCACGACGTTCCGGTCGAACTGGCGGGCGATCCGGTGGACGGAGTGGCCTTCGGGCATCAGCCCGCTTCCGGGTCGAAGGAGTCGGAAGCAGGAAGCGGCGACGCGGTTCCGCCGGAGACCGCGCGCGGGTCGGGAAGGAGACTGCCGTCGGCCTCGTAGGCGGCGAGCTGTCCGATGCGGCGGGCGTGGCGCTCCTCGCCGCTGAACGGCGTCTCGATGAAGCGGTCGATGAAGGTCACGGCCTCGTCGAAGGTGTGCTGACGGGCTCCGATCGCGATGACGTTCGCGTCGTTGTGCTCGCGGGCGAGCTCGGCCGTGGGAATGTTCCACACGAGTGCCGCGCGCGCGCCGTGCACCTTGTTGGCCGCCATCTGCTCGCCGTTGCCCGACCCTCCGAAGACGACACCCAGGGCCTCGACACCCGCCTGCTGGTCTCGGACGACAGCCTCCGCCGCCCGGATGCAGAACGCGGGGTAATCGTCGACGGGGTCGTACTCGATCGGTCCGTGGTCGACGACGTCGTGACCGGCCGCGGCGAGGTGGTGCTGGAGCTGAGTGGAGAACTCGAGACCGGCGTGGTCGGTCGCGATGTGGATGCGCATGGCACCATCCTATGAACGTGACGGCCCCGAAAGCGTAGGCTGGCACGGTTGCCGTCGGCGCCAGCAGCGCGCGGCCCGAATCCTCACCCCGACCCTGGGAGCAGAACGCACGTGCCTGGAGAGAATCTCACCCGCATCGAGGCGCAGGAGCGCCGCGCGATCGTCGACACGCAGTCCTACGACATCGCCCTCGATCTGACCGTCGGCGCGGAGGTCTTCCGTTCCCGCACGGTCATCCGATTCGCCGCCACCGAGGGCGCTTCGACCTTCATCGACCTGATCGCGCGCGACGTGCGTGAGATCACGCTCAACGGCCGGACGATCGACCCGGGCGCTTTCGACGACTCGCGCATCGCGCTCGACGGGCTCGCCGCCCAGAACGAGCTCATCGTCGACGCGGACTGCCTCTACACGAACACCGGCGAGGGTCTCCACCGCTTCGTCGACCCCGTCGACGGCGAGGTGTACCTCTACTCCCAGTTCGAGGTGCCCGACTCGCGCCGCGTCTTCGCCGTCTTCGAGCAGCCCGACCTGAAGGCGGAGTTCCGCTTCACCATCACGGCCCCGGCCGAGTGGAAGGTCGTCTCCAACTCCCCCACCCCCGAGCCGGTCCCCGGTGACGGCGGCACCGCCACCTGGGCCTTCGAGCCGACCCCGCGCATCTCGTCGTACATCACCGCACTCGTCGCGGGGCCCTACGAGCAGGTGTTCTCCGAGCTCACGAGCGCCGACGGCCGCGTCATCCCGCTCGGCGTCTACGCGCGCAAGAGCCTGTGGCAGTACCTCGACGCCGACTATGTCTTCGAGAAGACCCGCCAGGGCTTCGCCTACTTCGAGGACAAGTTCGGCGTGCCCTACCCGTTCGCGAAGTACGACCAGCTGTTCGTGCCGGAGTTCAACGCCGGCGCGATGGAGAACGCCGGCGCGGTGACGTTCACCGAGACCTACGTCTTCCGCTCCAAGGTGACCGACGCCGTCAAGGAGCGTCGTGTCGTGACGATCCTCCACGAGCTCGCCCACATGTGGTTCGGCGACCTCGTGACGATGAAGTGGTGGAACGACCTCTGGCTCAACGAGTCGTTCGCCGAGTGGGCGTCGACGATCGCGACGGCCGAGGCCACCGAGTGGACCGAGGCCTGGACCACGTTCAACGCGATGGAGAAGACCTGGGCCTACCGCCAGGACCAGCTGCCCTCCACGCATCCCGTCGTCGCCCGCATCAACGACCTCGAGGACGTGCAGGTCAACTTCGACGGCATCACCTACGCCAAGGGCGGCTCGGTGCTCAAGCAGCTCGCCGCCTGGGTGGGGGTCGAGGCGTTCTTCGCCGGCGTCTCCGCGTACTTCCGCAAGCACGCATGGGGTAACACCGAGCTGTCCGACCTCCTCGTCGAGCTCGAGGCGACGAGCGGTCGCGAGCTCGAGACCTGGTCGAAGAAGTGGCTCGAGACGGCGGGCGTGAACACCCTCGAGCCCGAGATCGCGACCGATGGGGACGGCATCATCACCCGGTTCGCGATCGTTCAGACCGCGCCCGCCGACTACCCCACGATCCGCCCGCACCGACTCGGCGTCGGCTTCTATGCACTGCGGGACGGGGAGCTCGTGCGCACGCACCACGTCGAACTCGACGTGGACGGCGATCTGACCGAGGTGCCCGAGCTGCGGGGACGCGTCCAGCCCGACCTCGTCCTCCTCAACGACGGCGACCTCGCCTACGCGAAGATCCGCCTCGACGAGCGCTCGCTCCGCACCGCGATCGAGCACCTCGCGAAGATCAGCGACCCCCTCGCCCGTTCGCTCGTGTGGGGTGCGGCGTGGGATCAGACCCGCGACGCCGAGGCCTCGGCGACGGACTACATCGATCTCGTGCTCCGCAACATCGGCACCGAGACCGAGTCGACCACCGTCCGCACGACGCTCGGACAGCTGCAGCTCGCCGCGAACTCCTACGTCGACCCGCAGACTCGGGATGCCGCCCGCAACCGGGTCGCCGACGGACTGTGGTCGCTCGCACAGCAGGCCGAAGCCGGGAGTGACAGCCAGCTGCAGTTCGTCACCGCGTTCGCGTCGGCCGCATCGACGCCCCAGCACGCGGACGTCGTCCGGGCGCTGCGCTCGGGCGAGACCGCTCTGCCGGGTCTGGAGATCGACGCCGACCTCTCGTGGACGCTCCTCGTCTCGCTCGCCGCCTCCGGCGCCGTCTCGGCCGCGGACATCGAGGCCGCCCTCGCAGCCGACAACACCGCCAAGGGCGGCGAGTTCGCGGCGCAGGCGCGTGCGGCCCTCCCCACCGCCGATGCGAAGCAGGCGGCGTGGGCCTCCCTCGTCGAGAACGACGACCTGCCCAACACGGTCGTACGCTCGGCGGCCATCGGATTCACGCACCCGGCCGGTGTCGCGCTGCTCGCCCCGTTCGTGGACGAGTACTTCCGGATGCTGCTGCCGATCTGGGAGTCGCGCAGCTACCAGATCGCCCAGTACCTGATCGTCGGGCTCTACCCCGCGGCGCTGGCCAATGCGGACCTGCGCGACGCGACGCGCGCGTGGCTCTCGCAGAACACCGAGGCCCCGGCCGCACTTCGGCGCCTCGTCGCCGAGAACCTCGCCGGCGTCGAGCGGGCGCTCTCGGTCCAGGAGCGCGACGCGCAGGCCTGACGTCATCCGCTGTGCCGATGGGCGTCGTACCCGGGTACGACGCCCATCGGCGTTCTCGGCACTCGTGGCGGACGACACCGCGACCCCCCGTCGATAGCGTGAACGCATGATCGTTGCAGATGGCCTCACCAAGAGGTACGGAGACAAGACCGCCGTGGACGGGGTGAGCTTCACCGTGCAGTCGGGCAAGGTGACCGGCTTCCTCGGCCCGAACGGCGCCGGCAAGTCCACCACGATGCGCATGATCGTCGGCCTCGACCGGCCCTCCTCCGGGAGCGTCACGATCGATGGCCGCGACTACCGCTCTCTGCGCTCGCCGCTGACCGAGGTGGGCATCCTCCTCGACGCCAAGGCGGTGCACACCGGGCGCAGCGCGCGCAACCATCTGCGCGCCATGGCCGCGACGCACGGCATCCCGCGGTCCCGCGTCGACGAGGTGATCGAGATCACCGGGCTCGGGTCGGTGGCCGGCAAGCGCGCCGGCAAATTCTCGCTCGGCATGGGCCAGCGCCTCGGGATCGCCGCCGCCCTGCTCGGCGACCCGCAGACCCTCATCCTCGACGAGCCCGTCAACGGCCTCGACCCCGAGGGTGTGCGCTGGGTGCGCCAGTTCGTGCGCGGCCAGGCCGCCCAGGGGCGCACGGTGCTGCTCTCGAGCCACCTCATGAGCGAGATGGCACTCACCGCCGATCATGTGATCGTGCTCGGACGGGGACGCGTGCTGGCCGATGCCGGCATCGACGAGCTGGTGCGCTCCTGGACGAGCAACACCGTCGTCGTCCGCACACCGCGTGCCGAGGAGCTCACGCGTCTGATCGCTGGGCCCGACGTCGCCGTCACCTCCGGAGAACCCGGCCTGCTGCAGGTCGCCGGCCTCACCGCCGCCGCGATCGGAGACGCCGCCGCGGCGCACGGCATCCCGCTCCATGAGCTCAGCCCGCGTGTCGGTTCGCTCGAGGAGGCCTATCTGGCCCTCACCGAGGGTTCGGTCGAATACCAGACGAAGGGGGCCGTGCGATGAGCACCACCACCGTGCAGACACCGACGCCCGCGCGTGTCTTACAGACGGACGCTCGCCTGTCGTTCGGACGCCTCGTGCGGAGCGAGACGATCAAACTCCTGACGCTCCGCTCGACCTGGTGGTCGCTCGGCGTCACCGCCGCGCTCGCCATCGGCATCTCGCTGCTCATGGCGTGGGCCTCGCAGGACTTCGGCGGGGACTTCAACCCGGTGATGGCGATCGTCGCTCCCATGCAGTTCACAATGCTCGTCGCGGGCATCCTGGGCGCCATGGCGATCACCGGCGAGTACTCGACCGGCATGATCCGGTCGACGCTCACGGCGGAGCCCCGTCGCGGCGCGGTCCTCGTCGCGAAGGGCATCGTCGTCGCGCTGCTGCTGGCCGCGACGACCATCGTCACCTCGCTCGTGGCCGTGCTCGCCTCGGCGCCGATCTTCGGCGATCGCGCCATCGACTGGTCGGATGCCGAGTCGTCGACCATCCCGCTCGTGCTCGGTGTGCTCGCCATGGCGACCTTCGCGCTGCTCGGCCTCGGCTGGGGGTTCATCATCCGAAACGGCGCCGGCGCGATCGCCGCCACGGTGGGCATCCTCTTCGTCCTGCCGATCGTCCTCAGCCTCTTCGCCCTGGGTGGGGAATCGTGGGCGTGGATCGTCGATCTGGGTCAGTACCTCCCCGCGGCCGCCGCGCAGACGGTGACCTCACCGGGCTCGGAGGACTTCGTGACGGCGCTCATCACGCTGCTGGCATGGCCGGCAGCCGCGCTGCTCGGCGGCTGGGCGGTCCTCCGCTCGACCGACGCGTAGGGTACAAGGGGTGTCTCCCGGAAGCCGCAGCCCGTCGTCCGACGACGATGAGCTGCGGCTTCCGCGTCCTCCCGGCGTCCTCCGGAGGTTCTGGGCGCGGCATCCGGTCTTCGCCGACATCCTCACCGCGATGGCCTGTCTCCTGTTCTCGCTCGTTCCCGCGACGAGCTTCACCGACCGCTGGGATGAGGCCGTCGGGATCGGCAGGCACTGGCCCACGACGGGGCCGGTCGTCATGGTCGTCATCGTGCTCGGCTGCGCCTCGCTGCTTCTGCGCAGGCGCTACCCGACGGTCGTCTTCGTCGGCGCTGTGGCGACGGCGCTGGCATACCTGCTCGCGCCGGTGGCCACAGGCGGGCCCATCCTCGGCATCGCGGCGTACACCCTCGCCGTCCACCGCAGCACCCGGGCGTGCCTCATCGGCGTCTCCGTCGCTCTCGGCATCATCGCCCCGACGGCCGCCGTTCTGGGCTTCGCCGGCGCGATCGCACCGGCGATCGCCTGGAACTCGGTCGTCGGAGAAGTGCTCGCCGCACTCATCGGGACTCTCATCGGCGCGAACGTCGGCAACCGGCATCGGTACGTCGCAGCCCTCATCGACCGCTCCCGCCAGCTGGTCATCGAGCGGGATCAGCAGGCCCGGCTCGCCTCCGCCGCCGAGCGCGATCGGATCGCACGCGAGCTGCACGACATCGTCGCCCACTCGCTCACCGTGATGGTCGCTCTGGCAGAGGGGGTCGCCGCCTCGAGCGACATCGACCGAGCACGGCCGGGCGCGACCGCGATCGCGAGCACCGGCCGGGAGGCGCTCCGTGACATGCGAGCGACCTTCGGCATCCTGCGCTCCGACGACGCGGCGGCGCCCCTCGCGCCCCTGGCCCGCGACACGACGGCTGAGACCGTCGCGTCGGCTCGTGCGGCGGGTTTCGATGCGACGTTGACCGTCTCCGGCGACCGGCCGGATCTCGCGAGCGGCGTCCAGCTCGCGATCTCGCGCATCGTGCAGGAGGGCGTGACCAACGCAATCCGCCACGCTCGCGGCGTCGCTCGCATCGAGGTGCGCATCGCCTACCGAGCGGACGCCGTCGACGTCGAGATCGACGACGACGGGGAAACCGTCGCGCCGGCACCGTCGGCGGGCACCGGGTACGGGCTGAGGGGCCTCCGGGAGCGCGTCGCCCTCGCCGGCGGCACGGTCGCAGCAGGTCCGAGAATCGGACGCGGGTGGCGCGTGCGGGCGAGGCTCCCCCTCGGACAGGAGAATCATGACCGTTGACTCCTCTGGTGCGATCCGCGTGCTGATCGTCGATGACCAGACACTCATCCGCCTCGGATTCCGCATGGTCCTCGAAGCGGCCGACGGCATCGAGGTCGTGGCCGAGGCCGCCGACGGCGCTGCGGCGCTCGAGGCCGTGGCGGAATCCTCGCCCGACGTCGTGCTCATGGACGTGCGGATGCCGGGCGTCGACGGCATCGAGGCGACGGCGCGCATCCGCGAGGACCATCCCGACGTCGCCGTCCTCGTGCTGACCACCTTCGACCTCGACGAGTACGCCTTCGGTGCGCTCCGGGCCGGTGCGAACGGCTTCCTCCTCAAGGACGCGCGACGCGACGAACTGGTCTCTGCCGTCCGTGCCGTCGCCGCCGGCGAGGCCACGCTCTCGCCGCGGGTCACCCGTCGCATGATCGAGCTCGTCACCGCCGAGGGCCATCCCGCGCCGCAGCCGGTCTCCCCGTCCGTGCTCACGGCTCGGGAAGCGGAGGTGCTCGCCGTCATGGCGCGCGGCCTCACCAACGCTGAGATCGCCGCCGAGCTGTTCCTGAGCGAGTCGACGGTGAAGACGCATGTCGGACGCATCCTGACGAAGCTTCCCGCCCGCGACCGTGTGCACGCCGTGCTGATCGCGCACGGCCTGGCCGAGCCGGGTTCGCAGGGCTGACGTCGTTCTCGGGAACGTCGCGGGCGACGTCGTTAGGATCGGATCGATGACCTTCGCTGCCGACCCACCACCCGCCCCGTTCGCCTGGGAGTTCGCCACCGACGAGTTCTGGATGTTCCTGACCGCTGCAGGATGGAACATCGTCGCCGTGGCCTGCATCATCCTCGGGGCGTTCGCGCTGTCCTGGGTGATGCGCCGCCTGATCTCCCGCATCGTCGACCGCATCGTGCGCGGTGCCAAGAGCCGGGCCGAGGCCGAAGACACCCGCGCCATCGACATGTCGCCGCTCGCCCAGGTGCGCATCGTCCAGCGCACCCGGACACTGGGATCGATCCTGAGCAACATCGTCAATGTCACGATCGTCATCATCGCGATCCTCATGGTCGTCGGGGTGCTCAATCCCAACATCCTCAGCTCGTTCACTCTCTTGTCCGCTGCGATCGGCGCCGGGCTCGGTTTCGGAGCGCAGAACATCGTCAAGGACGTCCTGAACGGGATGTTCATCGTCGCCGAGGACCAGATCGGCATCGGCGACGTCGTCGACCTCGGGCTCGCCACCGGCATCGTCGAGTACGTGAGCGTCCGTGTCACGCACGTGCGGGACGTCAACGGCACCCTGTGGTTCGTCCGCAACGGCGAGATCACACGCATCGGCAACATGTCGCAGGGCTGGTCGCGGGTGATCATCGACCTCGCGGTACCCACCGACGCAGACGTCGAGGTCGTCGAGCAGGCCATGCTCGACACGGCGAAGGAGCTCGCACGCGAGGCCAAGTGGCGCACGCGAATCATCGAGAAGCCCGAGATCTGGGGCCTCGAGTCGATCAGCGGCGATGCGCTGGTCATCCGGCTGGTCGTCAAGACGCGTCCGAACGCCAAGGACGATGTCGCCCGCGCCCTGCGGATGCGGCTCAAGCAGGCCATCGACGGCCTGGGCGTGAAGCTGCCGCAGCTGAACTCGATCATCCTGACGGGTCTCGAAGGCGCCCAGAGCGTCCGCGGCGCGAATCCTCCGCACACCAAGCCGCAGCCCGTCGCCCAGGCACCCCTCAAAGCGCGCCCGCAGTGGCGCCCGCGGCGGAACTGCACCGACAACGCGGCGCCCGAGACGCCGCCGGTGTCCGGTGCCCCGTCGAGCGCCGAGGGATCCAGCGACGAGGAGAAGGGCACGACGTGACCGAGCAGCTCAGCTTCTACGAGGAGATCGGCGGTCACGACACCTTCGTCCGTCTGGTCGACGTCTTCTACCGCGAGGTCGCCGCCGACGAGGTGCTGCGGCCGATGTACCCGGAGGCGGATCTCGGACCCGCCGCCGAGCGTCTGACGATGTTCCTCGAGCAGTACTGGGGCGGTCCGACGACCTACGGCGAACAGCGCGGGCATCCCCGGCTGCGGATGCGCCATCGTCCGTTCCACGTCGATCCCGACGCCCGCGACCGCTGGCTGCGCCACATGCGGACGGCTCTCGACGAGCTGTCGCTGCCCCCGTTGCACGAGGCGACGCTGTGGGATTACCTCGAACGCGCGGCTTATGCGATGGTCAACACGTTCGAGCCCGCGGGGATCGGTCCCGGCGGCTCCGACCGGCGAGCGGGCCTGGGCCTGCACCCGGCGACGACACCCGACCCGCCCCGGGACTGAATCAGCGTCCGGCGCCCGTCGACCGCACCGGCGTCAGGCCCATGGCGACGGGTCCGCGGGTCAACACGTGTCCGCGAGCGAACGAGACGCGCGTCCACACGTCGGTGCGACGGATGGTCGGCGACTCCGCGCCCGCGATGAAGCCGAGCCCGACGGCGGCGAAGGCGACCCCGAGCGGCAGGCCTGCGAGATCCTCGTCGGGCGCCCCCCAGATCGTCGAGCGGACCAGATGCACGACATCATCGCCCGCCGCTTCGGGCAGCTGCCGCGCGACCGCGGCGATCCCCCACTGGGCCCGCAGCGAGATCCGCGCGGAATCGAGGGAGCCCGCATCGCGCCAGCCCGACCGCGGGGGCGACACCCCGGCCCACGTGGCCGTGACGCCGCTGTCGGGCAACCGCACGGCGCGTTCGTCGGCGTCGGGCGCGAGTGCGGCAGCATCGACGGCGAGATCGCATTCGAGTTCCGGGTCGACACGTGCCGTCCGAAGGGCGAGGACGAAGGGCGTGGCGTCGGTGAGTGTGCGCGGCGCGAGCGGTGCGCACGTCATCACCAGGATGCCGGCGCCCGCCTGCAGCCTGATCACGCCGTCACCGTGACGTGCGGCGCGCCCCGCGAAGGTCAGGACATCCCGGACGACGTCGGGCTGCGGGAAGAGGAGGCGCTCGGACATCCGTCCTAGACTACCGAGCGATGTCCCAACAGAGCGGAGAGCGCGTGCCCGACAGCGCCGTCGAAGAGGCTGATCCCGTCACCGCGATGCTTCGCGTGCTCGACCTCTCGTCGAGTGAGGCGCGGACGACCGAGGACATCTTCACGGGCCGGTCGCAGGTCATGCCGCAAGGTCGCGTGTTCGGCGGGCAGGTCCTCGCACAGGCGACGATGGCGGCGATGCGGACCGTGCCGACGGAACGGGTTCCGCATTCGATGCACGGGTACTTCCTGCGCCCCGGGGACTCATCGCGCAACATCACCTTCTCCGTCGACCGCATCCACGACGGCCGGTCGTTCTCGACCCGACGGACGCAGGCCTTCCAGAACGGGCTACCGATCTTCTCGATGATCGCCTCATTCGAAGACGAGGATCCCGGAGTCGAACACGGTGAGCCGATGCCCGAGGGCATGCCCCAGCCCGAGGATCTCCCCGCGCTCGAAGAGCAGCTGAGCGGCATGCATCCGCTCAGCCGGCGGATCTTCTCGGCCAGCCCGATCGAGCTGCGGCACGTCACCACGCCCATCTACCTCGCCCCCGACGACGACGCCACACCCCGGCAGGCGGTCTGGGCTCGCACCCGTTCTGCGCTCCCCGACGACCCCGCGATCCATCGCGCCGCACTGGCTTTCCTCAGCGACCTCACCATTCAAGAACCGGTGCTGCGGGCGCACGGACTGGCATGGGCCACGCCCGGGTTGAAGGTTGCGAGCCTCGACCATGCCATGTGGTGGCACCGTTTCGCCCGGGTCGACGAGTGGCTGCTGTACGTGCAGGAGTCGCCGAGCGCACGAGGCGGCCGTGGCCTCGCGACCGGTCGGATCTACGACCGTTCGGGCGCGCTGATCGCGAGTGTCGCGCAGGAGATCATGGTGCGCGTGGCCGCCCCGTCCGGCGCGAGTGACGATCAGCGCCGGTGAGCGTAGGCGATGGGTTCCCCCACGATGGGAGCCCACGCCGTTCGCATCTCCTCGGTGAGCCGGACGGGTCGACCCGTCGCCGTCGAGACCATGACCACGACCGCCGTGGAGCGCGCGTAGCAGGTCTGCACGTCGTCGTCACGCGGGCTGTACACCTCGTAGCAGACATCGATGCTCGAGCCCCCGATCCGCCCGATCCACAGCTGCACGTCGAGCGGACGCTGGCCGTAGGGCACGGGCGCGAGGTACTCGATCTCCTGGCGCGCGATCAGGGTCATCGTCTCGGCCGACAGGCTCAGTGCATCGAGGATGGCCGTCGATGGACCGGACAGGCCCGCCTCCGGCTTCCAGAAAGCGCGCAGTCGCGCCTCCTCGAGGAGCTTGAGCATCGACGTGTTGTTCACGTGGCCGAGGGCGTCGAGATCGCCCCACCGCAGATGGATGGGGATGCGGACGCGGGTGGCCCCGGCGGTTTCCACCACCGAGGCCACCGTCGTCGATGCGTCGTCAGTCACGCGTGAGCTTGCGGTAGGTGGACTTCGCGGGGTTGGCGGCATCCGCTCCGAGACGCTCGACCTTGTTCGCCTCGTAGGCCTCGAAGTTGCCCTCGAACCAGTACCACTGCGCGGGGTTCTCCGCCGTGCCTTCGTACGCGAGGATGTGGGTCGCGATGCGGTCGAGGAACCACCGGTCGTGGGTGATGACCACGGCGCAGCCCGGGAACTCGAGCAGGGCGTTCTCGAGCGAGCTGAGGGTCTCGACATCCAGGTCGTTCGTCGGCTCGTCGAGGAGCAGCAGGTTGCCACCCTCCTTCAGCGTCAGCGCGAGGTTCAGACGGTTGCGCTCACCGCCGGAGAGCACGCCGGCCTTCTTCTGCTGGTCCGGTCCCTTGAATCCGAACTTGGAGACGTACGCGCGTGAGGGGATCTCGGTCTTGCCGACGGTGATGATGTCGAGACCGTCCGACACGACCTCCCAGAGCGTCTTGTCGGGATCGATGTTGCCGCGCGACTGGTCGACGTAGCTGATCTTGACGGTCTCGCCGATCTTCAGGTCACCGCCGTCGAGGGGCTCGAGCCCGACGATGGTCTTGAAGAGCGTCGTCTTGCCGACGCCGTTGGGACCGATGACGCCGACGATGCCGTTCGGGGGCAGATTGAAGCTCAGGCCGTCGATGAGCACGCGGTCGCCGAAGGCCTTGTGCAGCTTCTTCGCGTCGATGACGACGCTGCCCAGCCGCGGACCTGCGGGAATCTGGATCTCTTCGAAGTCGAGCTTGCGCGTGCGTTCAGCCTCGGCGGCCATCTCCTCATAGCGGGCGAGACGCGCCTTCGACTTCGTCTGGCGTCCCTTGGCCGAGCTTCGAACCCACTCGAGCTCGTCTTTGAGACGCTTGGCGAGCTTGGCGTCCTTCTTGCCCTGGATGTCGAGGCGCTCGGCCTTCTTCTCGAGGTAGGTCGAGTAGTTGCCCTCGTAGCCGATGAGGCGACCGCGGTCGACCTCGGCGATCCATTCGGCGACGTTGTCGAGGAAGTACCGGTCGTGGGTGATGGCGATGACCGCACCCTTGTACGACTGCAGGTGCTGCTCGAGCCAGAGCACGCTCTCGGCGTCGAGGTGGTTGGTGGGCTCGTCGAGAAGCAGCAGGTCGGGCTTCTGCAGCAGCAGGCGAGCCAGGGCGACGCGGCGACGCTCACCACCGGAGAGCGGGGCGACCGACGCGTCGGCCGGCGGGGTGCGGAGTGCTTCCATCGCCTGGTGCAGCTGGGAGTCCAGGTCCCACCCGTCGGCTGCGTCGATCTCCTCCTGCAGGGTGCCCATCTCGGCCAGGAGCGCGTCGAAGTCGGCGTCGGGGTCGGCCATGAGCGCCGAGATCTCGTTGAAGCGGTCGAGCTTGGCCTTGATCGCCACGCCCGACTCGATGTTCTCGAGCACGGTCTTGGTGTCGTCGAGCTCGGGCTCCTGCATCAGGATGCCGACGGTGAAGCCGGGTGTCAGCTTCGCCTCGCCGTTGGAGGGCTGGTCGAGGCCCGCCATGATCTTCAGGATCGTCGACTTGCCGGCACCGTTGGGGCCGACCATGCCGATCTTCGCGCCGGGGAGGAACGACATCGTGACGTCGTCGAGGATGAGCTTCTCGCCGACAGCCTTGCGGGCACGGACCATGGAGTAGATGTATTCGGCCATAACGAATCGAGTCTAGTCGGCGGGGGCGCCGCCTTCCGGCCCTCAGCCCACGGGTTCACCAGTCGATGGGGCGGGTCTTCCCGATCAGGCAGCCGCCGCTCGGAAGCTGAGGAAGCACTTTCGCGGTGGGCGACGGAGTGGAGGGGCCGACCTGGCCGACGAGGCACTCGCCCCACCACAGCACCGAGAACTGCAGACTGTCGACGGGGTCGTCGACCGACGTGCGGTCGGCCGTCACCTGCATCGTTGCCTTGTCGAATCCGGCGGCGACGAGGGCGTCGATGTAGGCACGGCCCGCGACCCCGTCGGGTGAGGCGGCGACCTGATTCATCACCGCGGCGAACACCGGCAAGTTGTCGGTCGCGCTGCTGTCCGGGGCCAGCGGCTGCAGCGGCGCTGCGGCGGACGGGCCGGCGGTCGGCGTCGCCGTCGTCGACCCGGTTCCCCCGGGAAACAGCGCGGAGCACCCGGCGAGCGACACGGCGACCGTCACCGTCAGTGCGCCGAGCATCCCCCTCGTCGACCGACCGAACGGGGAACGAGTCAGGCGCATGCCTGGATTCTAGGTGCACCCGGCGACGCGCTCCGGCCTCAGAACGGGGTCGTCGCATCGAGCGTTCCGCTGGGGACGTCGGCAACCGACCACTCGCCGTCGGTGTCGGTGTCGGTGTTGGTGTCGGCGGGGTCGACGCGTCCGGCGTTCCCGGCGCTCGCCCCTGCTCCGGTCGCGGGATGCTGCACGACGGGAGCCTCGGTCCGCGCCGCCTTCTGGAAGGTCGCCGTGCCCCACTTCAGATCCGGTCCGATCGCATCGGCGTCGATCTCGATCTCGATGCCCCGCTTGCCGCCGGACTCCCACTCCCTCACCCGCAGGCGGCCGTCGACGAAGACCCGCTGCCCCTTCCGGAGCGAGGCGAAAGCATTCTCGCCGAGGGCTCGGAAGACGCTGACCCGGTACCAGTTGGTGGCACCGTCGACCCACTCGCCGGACTGCGGGTCGCGATGGCGCTGACTGCTCGCGAGTCTGAAGGTCGTGACGGGGATGCCGCTGCCGGTTCGGCGCTGCTCGGGCTCGGTGGCGACGTTTCCGATGACGGTGATGCGGTCTGACATGTCTGCTCCTCGGGCGGGCACTCGCAGTGGGACGCTCCGGCACCCGAGTGCCCGTCGGGTGCCGGAGCGCTCCCAGCTTCGCGGCCCGCCCGGGAACGCCGACGGCGGTTCCGCACATCGGTGCAGAACCGCCGTCGAGGGGGGATGGGGAGGAGGGGTCAGCTTCGTGCGTACTCCGCGAAACGCGCCCGGACCTTGTTCACCTTGGGAACGGCGACCGCGAGGCAGTACCCCTGTCCGGGGTTCTTCGCGAAGAAGTCCTGGTGGTAGTCCTCCGCGGGGTAGAAGGTCTCGCCGCGCTCCATCGTCGTCACGACGCCGCCGCCCCACATCTCGTCCGCGCGCTCGAGGGCCGCCGTGAAGACCTCGACCTGCTCGTCGTCGAGAGGGAACATGGCCGAACGGTACTGGGTGCCGACATCGGCGCCCTGGCGGTTGAGCTGACGCGGGTCGTGCATCGTGAAGAACGCGTCGAGGATCACGTCGGCGGGAATGACCTCGGCGTCGAAGGTGACCGATACGGCTTCGGCGTGCCCGGTGGTGCCGGTGCAGACGGCCTCGTAGCTCGGGTGCGGCACGTGCCCCCCGATGTAGCCGGACACGACCTCCGACACGCCATCGAGAGCGCGGTACGCGGCATCGAGGCACCAGAAGCAGCCGCCGGCGAGGATGAAGGTGGTGGTCATGGAAGGCTCCGTTCTCCCGCTTGCGCGAGGTCTCACCCTAGCCAACCACTCTCTCGGCTGCGGTGTTCCCGCCGATGTCGGAGCCCCTCCCTAGCCTCGGCACCGAGGAGGTCACCATGACGACGATGCAAGCCCGCCGCGGCAGCACACTCATCGCACTCGGCGACGACCGGTGGCGCGTGGTCGAGGGCGATGGACGCGTTCGCGGACTCATCGTGCGGGTGGAAGCGCCGGCAGGGACGCGGTACCGCGCTCTGCGATTCCACGTCCCGTCCCGCGCTTTCCGCGCCCTCGGCGAGTTCTGGAGCCGTGGCGAGGCCGCCGACACCCTGCGGCTGTCGCGCTGAGCGCGACGGGCGCCGACCATCGTCCGGTCAGACCAGCGCGTCGACGGGCGCTGGGCCCGCGGTCCGCGAACCGCTGGCGACATGCTCCCACACGTCGGCCAGCACGCCGACGGCGCGCTGCAGGTCGGCGGGCGGTGAGGTGAACGGTATCCGGAGCCGGTTCTCGTGACCGCCGTCGACGGCGAACCGCGGTCCGGCGCTGACGTAGACCGCCTCGGCGCGCGCCCCGAGCACGAGTGGCACGCTGAGCGGCGCCGGTAGACCGACCCATAGGGCGACTCCCCCGTCGACATTCGGCACGTCCCAGCTCGGCAGCCGGTCGCGCAGGGCATCCCGAACGGCCCGGTGTCCGCCCGAGAGCAACTCCGCTCGCTGCGGAAGGATCTCCGACATCCGCGGGATCAACCTGAGGGCCACGGCCTGCTCGAACTCGGGCGTGCCCAGGTCGCGCGCCGGCCGCGCCGCGTGCAGGCGCCGGATGACATCTGGCTGCGCCCGGATCCATCCGACGCGCAGCCCGCCCCACACGGTCTTCCCGAGCGAGCCGATGCGCACGACCTCGTCCTCTGTGAGGGCCACGGGAGCGGGATCGCCGAAAGCGAGCTCGGCCGTCGTCTCGTCCACGACGATCGTGCACCCGTGCTGCGCTGCTTCGCGGATCGCGTCCTGCTCGAGGAGTGTCATCGTCCGGCCGGTGGGGTTCTGCAGCGTCGGCATGAGGTACGCCAGCGTCGGCCGGGTGCGCCGCGCGGCCTCGCTCAGACGGTCGACATCCCAGCCGTCGGCGGTGGTGACGGGCACGGCGACCAGTCGCGCTCCCGCCGTTCGCAGCGCGTCGGCTGCGTGCGGGTAGGTGGGCGTCTCGACCAGGACCCGGTCCCCCCGCGCGACGAGCACCTCCGCGATGAGGTGGATCGCGCTCTGGGCGCCGGCGGTCACGAGGATCTGCTCGCTCGAGGTCGGGATCCCTCGTGCGGCGTAGCGGTCCGCGATCGCCTCTCGGAGCCGACGGGAACCGAGCGTGTCGTAGCCGGAGCGGGAGACGAGCGTCGCGGCATCCGCAGCCGTCTCCGTGATGACCCCGGCAAGCCCCGGCCAAGCGCTCGGGGATGCCTGCTGCAGATCGATCGAGCCGGCCGCGGCGAAGACGGTGCCGCCGCCGCGGAGGGGCTGAGCGGTCGTAACGCTGCCAGAGCCGCGGACACTCTCGATATGACCGCTCGCCCGCAGGCTCGCGTAGGCGCTCGCGACGGTGGTGCGACTGACCCTCAGGGTCTGTGCGAGGACGCGTTCGGCGGGAAGGAGGGTGCGTGCCGCGATGCGGTTGTCGAGGCACAGCAGCCGGATGCCGTCGGCAAGCGCCTCGTAGGCCGGTTCGCGCGTGCGCCATCCGCCGAGGGCCGTCTCGAGCGACCGGGCGGAGATGCGGGAGTGCATATGGCCACAGTACGCGAATTGGCCTCTTTCGGAGCGGCCAATCTTCGCGGTGGAATGAGGAGGTGATCCTCCGCATAACTCAGCTCCTCGTCGGCCTCGTCCTTTTCGGCGCGGGGTGCGCCGTAATGGTCGACGCCGGGATCGGGCTCGACCCGTGGACGGTCTTCGCCGAAGGTGTGAGCGAGCACACCGGCCTCGGCATCGGCTGGGTCGTCAACATCACCGGGTTCCTCGTCCTGCTGCTGTGGATCCCGCTGCGTCAGAAGCCGGGCATCGGCACCGTCGCGAACATCCTCGTCGTCGGAACCGCGATCCAGGTCACGCTCCCCCTCCTGGCGACACCCGACCACTGGGTGGCCCGGATCGGCATGTTCCTCGCCGGCACCGTCCTCGTGGGAATCGCCTCGGGGATCTACATCGGCGCGCGGCTCGGGCCCGGCCCGCGGGACGGCCTGATGACCGGCATGCATCAGCGGTGGGGATGGCCGATCTGGGCGGGCAGGCTCGGCGTCGAGGCGACCGTGCTCGTCACGGGCTGGCTCCTCGGAGGCACCGTGGGCCTCGGCACCGTGCTCTTCGCGGTGCTGATCGGACCGATCGTCCACGTCAGCCTGCCGCTGTTCGACCCCCGCGCCCGTGCTCTCCGCCGCTCTACGCGCTCTGCGCGCTCTGCGCGCGTCGACGTCGACGGCGACGTCGACGAGGGTGCGCCGTCCGCCGCCGTCGCCGCGCCCGGACTCAGTGCTCCCGGAACGTAGGCCAGTCAGCGCCCGGATGCATGTGGGCGTGCAGCGCGTTCTTCGCCACGTCCATCGACGGATACGAACCGAGCTCGGCATCCGCCCCCGCCATCGTCACGGTGTACTCGTCGCCGCGATGGCGGATCATTCCGACCACTCCCGCGGGGCCGTAGGCGACCCAGAGTGCCGTCGAGCGTGTCTGTGCGTTCATCATCGAACCCCTTCCGACCCTCGCAGGCTACGCCTCCGACCGCTCGGGAGCCAGAGCGGGGCGCAGTGCGGCTGCGTTTCGTCCGGCGACGTCTGCCACGCGGGGACCCGCGTCGCCGTCCTCGGCGCGGTAACGTAGCAGCATCCGCCTCCGTAGCTCAGTGGATAGAGCAACGGCCTTCTAATCCGTCGGTCACAGGTTCGAATCCTGTCGGGGGCACATCGCCACGGACCTCGGGCGAGCCATGTCCGGCCCGGTCATTAGGATGGGCGACATGGTGGGAACAGCCGAGAACGATCGTCTCGTATGGATCGATTGCGAGATGACGGGGCTGGACCTCAGTGTCGATGAGCTCGTCGAAGTCGCCGTGATCGTGACGGACTACGAGCTCCGTCCGCTCGATGTGGGCTTCGAGCTCGTCATCCGACCGAGCGAGGCCGCGCGTGCCAACATGGGCGACTTCGTGACGGCGATGCACGAGAAGTCCGGCCTCCTGTCCGAACTCGACGCGGGCGTGACCCTCGCCGAGGCCGAGGATGCCGTGCTCGCGTACATCCAGCGCTTCGTTCCGGAGGGCAAGGCGGCGCTCGCCGGAAACACGATCGGGACCGACCGGATGTTCCTGGCGAAGTACATGCCCCGCGTCGACTCGTGGTTGCACTATCGCAACGTCGACGTGTCGAGCATCAAGGAGCTGTCGCGACGGTGGTTCCCGCGTGCGTACTTCCAGGCACCGGCCAAGGATGGCGGACACCGCGCGCTCGCCGACATCCGCGAGTCGATCCGCGAGCTCGCGTACTACCGTTCCGCCGTGTTCGTGCCCGAGCCGGGGCCCTCGAGCGATGAGGCTCGGGCCGCCGCAGAGGCAGCCGTGTCGTCGTACTCGCCATCCGTGTAATACAATCGTCTGGTTGCCCGGTTTCACCGGGAGACATGGTGGCTATAGCTCAGTTGGTAGAGCACCGCGTTGTGGTCGCGGGGGTCGCGGGTTCAAGTCCCGTTAGCCACCCCACATAACACCCGGGTCCGGGAGTGCAGATGATCGAGATGGATGCCGGGGAGTTCGAGCTTCTCGTCACAGACGAACTCGATCGCCTCCCCGACGACATGGTCGACGGCCTCGACAATGTCATCTTCGTCGTCGAGGACCGACCGGAGGACGGCAGTCTCGACCTGCTCGGCCTCTACGACGGTTTCGCCCTGACCGAGCGGGATCGGTACGGCCAGGGTGAGCTACCCGATCGCATCATCGTCTATCGCGAGTCGCATCTGCATGCCTGCGACGACGTCCAGGAACTGCGCGATGAGATCCACACCACGTTGGTTCACGAGATCGCGCATTTCTACGGCATCGACGATCTCCGCCTCCACGAGCTCGGGTGGGCGTGATGAGCACCGCTCTCCCCGACATCGACATCGAGAGCGACCTGCGCGCCGCCCCGGACGAGCCCTGGCAGACGGTCGTCTGGAACGACCCGGTCAACCTCATGTCGTATGTCGTGCACGTCTTCCGCACCTATTTCGGGCACTCCCGCGAGCGGGCCACTCAGCTGATGCTCGCCGTACACCACGACGGTCACGCGGTCGTCGCCGAGGGACCTCGGGAAGCAATGGAGGCGCACGTGCGCGCCATGCACGAATTCGGACTCTGGGCGACCGTGAGGCGGGCCGGCGAATGAACGATTCGGTGATCTTCGACCTCCCCGATGCCGAGGCCGCCTATCTGCGCGAACTGGTCGAGCAGTACCTCGAGCTCGTGAGCTCGGCCGCCGACCCCCGGGATCCGGCCACGAGGCGCCTGTTCCCCGATGCCTATCCCGATGACGGGGAAGCATCTGCAGAGTTCCGCGCACTGACCCAGGACGACGTCTCCGCCACCCGCGCGGCGGACGCCCGTCGCGTACTCGCGACGCTGTCACTCGAGAGCGGCCGCCCGCCCGCAGGCCCCGCACACCTTTCGCTCCGCCCCGAGGAGCAGACCGCGTGGCTGCGGACTCTCACCGGACTTCGGCTCGTCCTGGCCGACCGGGTCGGCATCACCGACGAGAACATCATGCCGGTCGGTGATCCCCGGTTCGACGTCTACGAGTGGCTCGGATACCGCCAAGAGATGTTGCTGCGCGCCCTCGACGCGTGATCACACCAGCTCGGCGAGGTGCGTCGCGAGACTGCGCGGATCGTCGCGGCGGATGTGCTCGTCTTCCTGTGCCGCCCACCGCTCCCAATGCGGACGGTAGGTCTCGCCGTCGCGGTCCAGCGCACGCCGCTTGCGCAGCTCGGCCGGAGCGTCGAGCCAGACCCGCACGGCCGCGAATCGCGCCGCCGTCGCCGTGAGCGCACCGCTCCCCTCGAGGATGACCGCGCTGCTCGCGGCCAGCGTGCGCTCTCCGACATAGCGATCGGCCGCCCAGTCCCACTGCTGCCAGCGCGCGGGCTCGCCTGCGACTCGCGGTGCGAGCACCCGTGCGACCGCATAGGAGGCTCCGGCGGCGAGTCCGTCCCACCCCGGATACACGTCGTCGAGAGCAATCAGTTCGACGGACGCATCCGAGGGCCACCTGCGTCGCAGCTCGCGTGCGAACGTCGACTTTCCCGCGCCGCTGCGTCCATCGACGATGACGACGTCGTGCGGTGTCACCTCGTCGAGGACGACCGTGACGAGATCTGCCAGCGCCAGGCGCTCGACGCGGCTACTTCTTGAGGGCTCGGATGACACGGCTGAGTGCGCGACCCACGACCCAGACGAACGGGATGCCCACGGCCACGAGCGACACGAGGTTGGGCTCGAAGCGCAGATCGTCGCCCTTGCGAACGTACGCGCCGACGGGGATCGCGTAGCCGCCACCGCCGCCGCCGTTGTTGCCTTCGGAGTCCTCGCCGGCGCCGAAGCCGCTCCAAGTGATGGCGACCGGGATGAGCTTGATGCCGTCGACATCCTGCTGTTCGCCGTAGACGCTGGTGACGCCGAGGTCCGCGGTTTGCTTGCCGAGTTCGAGTGCGAGGTTGGGCATGGTCCCACCGTACCCTCCCCCACGCCCCGCGGTACAGGCGTCAGTCCTCGTGATCAGGCCGCGGATTCGTGGGCATCGCGCCGACGTCACGCCGCGGGCCCAGAACGCTCGCCCGGGTCACGGCGCCCCGGCCGAAGCGCGCGCGTGCACCGTCGAGCGCGTCGTCGACACGCCGCCATTCCTCGTCGTCATCCCACAGGGTGAGCCCCCCGGTGCCGTCGGGACGCAGCTTCTCGGCGCGCACTCCGATGAGGCGGACGGGCTGCGACAGCTCGACCGCCGAGAGCAGGTCGATGGCCGCCGAGCCGATCCGCTGCCCCACGTTCGTCGCGAGCGGGAGCGTCTGCGAGCGGGAGTAGGTGGAGAAGTCGCTCAATCGCACCTTGATCGACACCGTCGCCGCCTCCCACCCGCCGGCGCGCAGCCGGGCGCCCACGCGGTCGGCCAAGCGCCTGAGCTCCGAGCGGAGAACCGTGACGTCCGTGACGTCGTGCGAGAACGTCTCCTCGTGCGAGATGCTTTTCTCCGCGCGTTCGGTCTGCACCTGCCGGGCATCATGCCCGCGCGAGAGGTGCCAGACCCGCTCGCCCATCGCCGGCCCGAGAGCCCGTTCGAGAACCGATCGAGGGGTGTCCCACACGTCGGCGACGGTCCGGATGCCGCGCGACAGAAGCGCCTCGGCGGCCTTCGGGCCGACACCCCAGAGTGCTCCGACGGGACGAGCTCCGAGGAAGGGCAGCGTCTGATCCTCTGCCACGACCAGGAGCCCGTCGGGCTTGGAGATGGTCGAAGCCATCTTCGCCACGTGCTTGGTGGCCGCAACGCCGACGCTGCAGGTGAGGCCGGTCTCGGCCCGGACGCGTTCGCGGATCAGCACCGCGATCTCGCGCGGGCTGCCCCACAGCCGGCGGGCGCCGCTGACATCGAGGAAGGCTTCGTCGATCGACAGTGGTTCGACCAAGGGCGTAATGGAACGGAAGATCTCCATCACGCGTCGCGACAGCTCGGTGTAGCGCTCGAAGGTGGTGGGCACGACGATCGCCTGCGGGCACAGCTGCAGGGCGCGCGCCACCGGCATGGCCGAGCGGACCCCGAAACGACGAGCCTCGTACGACGCGCTCGAGACGACCCCTCGGCGCTCCACGCCGCCCACGATGATGGGTTTGCCCGCGAGGGAGGGATCATCGAGCACCGCGACGGCCGCATAGAAGGCATCCATGTCGACGTGGAGGATGCGCGTGCCGGTGTCGTCCGCATCGGGCGGCGACACGAGGCGCCCCGTCCCATCACCGCGTCCCATAGCTCTATTCTCGCTCCCGCCTCCGACATCCGCCCCCCTCCCCGGGGCCCCTTCCCTCGAGACGACAGCTTCGCGCCGACACCCTGGGGTAGGGCCAGGGTGTCGGCGCGAAAGTGATGTCTCGCGGAATGCGGGGCGAGCGGAGGGGCTACTGGGCGGCGCGCTCGAGGACCAGCTCGCGCACGCGAGCCGCGTCGGCCTGGCCCCGCATGGCCTTCATGACCGCCCCGATGACCGCGCCGGCCGCCTGGACCTTGCCGTCGCGGATCTTCGCGAGCACATCGGGCTGCGCAGCGAGGGCATCGTCGATCGCGGCGATGAGCGCGCCGTCGTCGGAGACCACGGCGAGACCCCGTGCGTCGACGACGTCCTGCGGCGATCCCTCGCCGTCGATGACGCCCTCGAGAACCTGACGCGCGAGCTTGTCGGTGAGGGTGCCGGCGTCGACCAGCTGCTGCAGGGCGGCGACGTCCGCCGGCGAGACGAGGGCCTGCGGCTCGATGCCGCGGGCGTTCGCCACGCGGGTGATCTCGCCCGTCCACCATTTGCGCGCCGAGGCGGGCGAGGCCCCGGCGGCGACGGTCGCGTCGACTTCGGCGAGCAGCCCGCCGTTGACGACGTCCTGGAACTCGAGGTCGGTGAAGCCCCATTCGCCCTGCAGGCGGCGACGTCGGGCAGCGGGCGGCTCGGGGAGAGCGGCGCGCAGCTCCTCGATCAGCTCGGCGGACGGCGCGACCGGCAGCAGGTCGGGCTCGGGGAAGTACCGGTAGTCGTCCGCGTCGGACTTCGGGCGCCCCGGCGAGGTGGTGCCGGTGTCCTCGTGCCAGTGGCGGGTCTCCTGGATGATCGTCCCGCCCTCGGCGAGGATCGCCGCTTGACGCTGGATCTCGTAGCGCACGGCCCGTTCGACCGACCGCATGGAGTTGACGTTCTTGGTCTCGGTTCGGGTGCCGAGCTTCTCCTGCCCGCGCGGTCGCAGCGAGACGTTGGCGTCGCACCGGAGGTTGCCGCGCTCGAGGCGCGCCTCGGAGATGCCCAGACCGATGACGATGTCGCGGATGGTGCGGACGTACGCCTTGGCGATCTCCGGCGCTCGGTGCTCCGCTCCGAAGATCGGCTTGGTCACGATCTCCACCAGCGGCACACCGGCGCGGTTGTAGTCCACGAGGGAGAACTCAGCGCCCTGGATGCGTCCGGTCGCCCCGCCCATGTGCGTGAGCTTGCCGGCATCCTCCTCCATGTGCGCGCGCTCGATGTCGACCGTCACCGTCGTGCCGTCGGCGAGTTCGACCTCGACCGCACCCTCGAAGGCGATGGGCTCGTCGTACTGCGAGATCTGGTAGTTCTTGCCGAGGTCCGGGTAGAAGTAGTTCTTGCGCGCGAACCGGCTCGACGGCGCGATGGAGCACCCCAGAGCCAGCCCGAGGCTGATCGACGACCGGATCGCCGTCGCGTTGACGACCGGGAGCGCGCCCGGCAGGCCCATGTCGACGGGCGCGACGAGCGTGTTCGGCGCAGCGTCGTGGTTGTCGGGATGCGCCGGGTTCGCCGCCGGCGAGAACATCTTCGTCCGGGTGTTCAACTCGACGTGCACCTCGAAGCCGAGCACCGGCTCGAAGAGCTCCAGCGCCTTGTCGAAGTCCATCAGTGCGACCTTGGCAGCCATCAGCGTGCCCCTCCCAGGATCGGTGCGCGGTCGAGCAGCGGCCCGCCCCAGCTGTCGACGAGCAGCGACTCGAGGGCTGCACCCACGCGGTAGAGCTGCGCATCCTGACGGGCAGGAGCGATGAACTGGATGCCGACGGGCAGGCCGTCGTCATCCGACAGACCGGACGGGATCGAGATGCCGGGCACCCCCGCCAGGTTCACTGGGATCGTCGTCACGTCGTTCAGGTACATCTGCAGGGGGTCGTCGATCTGCTCACCGAGTCGGAACGCCGTAGTCGGGGCGGACGGGGTCGCGATGACGTCGACCTGCGCGAACGCCTCGTCGAAGTCGCGCTGGATGAGGGTGCGGACCTTCTGAGCACTGCCGTAGTAGGCGTCGTAGTAGCCCGCCGACAGTGCGTACGTGCCGAGGATGATGCGGCGCTTGACCTCGTCGCCGAACCCCGCGTCGCGCGTCGCGGACATGACGTCCTCGACGGTGCCGCCGGGCACGTCGACGCGCATGCCGAACCGGACCGAGTCGAACTTGGCGAGGTTGCTCGACGCCTCGGCCGGGAGGATCAGGTAGTAGGCCGCGACGCCGTACTCGAAGTGCGGGGCGCTGATGTCGACGATCTCGGCGCCCTGCGCGGCCATCGCCTCGAGTGACGCGCGGAACGACGCGCTCACTCCGGACTGGAAGCCCACGTCGGCGAGCTCGCGGATGACACCGACCTTGAGGCCCCGCAGCACATCACCGCGTGCGCCCTCGCGCGCCGCCGCGGCGAACGAAGGCCACCGGTCCGCGAGCGAGGTCGAGTCGTGCGGGTCGTGGCCCCCGATGACGTCGTGCAGCAGAGCGGAGTCGAGCACGGTCCGTGACACGGGTCCGACCTGGTCGAGGCTCGACGCGAGCGCGATGGAGCCGTAGCGGCTCACGCCACCGTAGGTCGGCTTCACGCCGACCGTGCCGGTGACATGCGCCGGCTGGCGGATCGAGCCGCCGGTGTCGGATCCGAGGGCCAGCGGAGCTTCGAACGCGGCGACCGCAGCTGCCGAACCGCCGCCGGATCCACCGGGGATCCGGTCGAGGTCCCACGGGTTGCGCGTGGGACCGTAGGCGGAGTGCTCGGTCGAGGAGCCCATGGCGAACTCGTCCATGTTGGTCTTGCCGAGCGGCACGAGCCCCGCGGCTCGAGCCCGCGCGACGACCGTCGCGTCGTAGGGCGACATGAAGCCCTCGAGGATCTTGGAGCCGCTGGTGGACGGCATGTCGGTCGTGACGAGCACGTCCTTGATGGCCAGGGGCACGCCGGCGAGTTCCCCGAGCTGCTCGCCCGCCGCGCGGCGCTCGTCGATGGCCGCCGCGACCTCGAGTGCATGGTCGGAGACGTGCAGGAAGGCGTGCACGTCTCCGTCGACGGCGGAGATCCGGTCGAGGTGCGCCTGCGTCGCCTCGACGCTGCTGACGCTGCCATCGGCCAGACGCGCAGCGAGCTCCGCCGCGCTCAGACGGATCAGGTCGCTCACTGCTCCTCCCCCAGGATCGCGGTGACGCGGAAACGATCGTCCGCGCGCTCGGGCGCGTTCTGCAGCACCTCGTCGAGCGTCAGCATGTCGCCGGGGACGTCTTCGCGGAAGACGTTCTCGAGGGCGATCGGGTGGCTCGTCGCCGGGACGTCGGGAGTCGCAACCTCCGACACCTTGGCGATGTTGTCGACGATGGCGTCGAGCTGTCCCGTGAGACGCTCGACCTCCTCTTCGCTCAGCTGGATCCGGGCGAGCACGCCGAGATGGCGCACGAGATCGGGGGTGATTTCAGACACCCCTCGATTCTAGGTGCGGCCCGATCCGCCCTGAGACCCGTAGGGTGTCAGCGTGACGACCTACGACCCGCCACGTCCCTGGATCGCCAGCTACGCCGACGGGGTGCCGGAGGATCTCCCGCCCATCGAAGGCTCGCTCGTCGACATCGTCGCGACATCCGCGCGGGAGCATCCCGACGCCCCGGCCCTGGAGTTCTTCGGGCGCACGCTGTCGTACCGGCAGATGCAGGAGCGGATCGACCGCGCGGCCGCCTATCTGCGGGATGCCGGCGTGCGTCGCGGTGACCGCGTGGCGATCGTGCTGCCCAACTGCCCGCAGCACATCGTCGCGTTCTACGCCGTGCTGCGCCTGGGCGCCGTGGTGATCGAGCACAACCCGCTCTACACCCCGCGCGAGATGCGCAAGCAGTTCGAGGATCACGGCGCGAAGGTCGCGATCGTGTGGAGCAAGCTCGTCTCGGTCCTCCTCGACTTCCCCGACGACCTCGCCCTCAGCGCGATCATCTCGGTCGATGTCACGACCGCGATGCCGCTGCACATGCGTGCCGCGCTTCGCCTGCCCATCGCCAAGGCGCGTGCCTCGCGCGACGCGCTCACGGCGCCGGTACCCCGCAACCGCATCCACGGCACGTGGGCGGATGCCGAACGCCACGACCCCCTGCCGGCGACGCACGTGGGGCCGACGACCGGCGATCTCGCGCTCATCCAGTACACGAGCGGGACGACCGGGACACCGAAGGGCGCGGCGCTGACGCACCGCAACCTCCTCGCGAACGCCGCTCAGGCGCAGGCCTGGGTTCCGACGATCGAGCGCGGTGCTGGGTGCGTCGTCTACGCGGTCCTGCCCATGTTCCATGCGTACGGGCTCACGCTCTGCCTCACCTTCGCGATGTCGATGGGCGCCCGGCTCGTGCTGTTCCCCAAGTTCGACCCCGACCTCGTCCTCGCCGTGCACAAGCGTCATCCGGCGACCCTCCTGCCCCTCGTCCCGCCGATCGCGGAGCGTCTGCTGGCGGCGGCAGATGCGGCGGGCGTCTCGCTCGCCGGCACGCAGGTCGCGATCTCGGGCGCGATGGCGTTGCCGCATGAGCTGGTCGTGCCGTTCGAGGCCTCGACGGGCGGCTACCTCGTCGAGGGCTACGGGCTGTCGGAATGCTCGCCGGTGCTGATGGCGAACCCGGTTGCCGAGAACCGCGTGCCGGGAACGGTCGGGCTGCCCCTGCCCGGCACCGAGTGCCGCGTGGTCGACCCCGACGAACCCACGCGCGACGTCGAAGCGGGCGGCCGCGGCGAGCTTCTCGTGCGCGGCCCGCAGGTCTTCAGCGGCTACTACGGCAAGCCCGAAGAGACCGAGAAGGTGTTCGTCGACGGATGGTTCCGAACCGGCGACATCGTCACGATCGACGAGGGCGGCTTCGTACGGATCGTCGACCGCATCAAGGAGCTCATCATCACCGGCGGCTTCAACGTCGCTCCCACCGAGGTGGAGATCGCGCTGCGCCAGCATCCTCAGATCGCCGATGCCGCAGTCGTCGGCCTCCCGAGCGAGCACTCGGGCGAGGATGTCGTCGCAGCGGTCGTGGCGGTGCCGGGCGCATCGATCGACGAAGCGGATGTCCGCGACTTCTGCCGCGGCATCCTCACTCCGTACAAGGTGCCCCGACGCATCGTCGTCGTGGACGAGCTGCCGAAGTCGATGATCGGCAAAGTCCTGCGCCGGCAGGTGCGCGACCGCCTCCTCGCCGACTGATCTGCCCGAGCGGCTCAGGCGCGGAAGCTGCCGGGTTCGGGCTGCAGCCACCGCGGGCGGCTGTAGCCGTCGTCCCACGGGAATCGTCCGTGCACGTCGTCGTAGATGAGTTGGACAGCCGGCACCGAAGCGAACGGCGGCCGGTCGTAGTACGAGTTCGCCGAGAACAGCACCTCGCCGGGATTGGGGACGTGCGCCACGCTGACGCGGTGGGCCCAGCCGGGGAACGACAAGACCTCGCCCACCGTGAGGTCGGAGCCGCCGCGGACGCGCGCGGCGACATCGTTGATCACCGCTCCGGCGTTGCCGTCGTCGAGACCGAAGACGAGGACCTCGGGGTGGCCGAGTCCGAACAGACCGATCGAGTAGGCGAAGCTCGGCTGCTCATGTCGGGCATCGCCGATGACGTACTCGGCGGCGACCCCGTACCGGCGGATCGTCTCCGTGACGCGGCGATGCTCCTGATCGAGCCAGGCGATCTCCTGCGGGGTGAGCTGATCGGACATGGAACCCTCCTCGTGACGCACGCCAGGCTAGAGCGAACCACCGACACCGATTCGGAGTCATCCCCAGCTCAGTCCTCCAGCGCGGCCGGTCCCTGCTCGACGAGGATGCGGAACTGCGCCGCGTCGATGATCCGGACGCCGAGCTGCTCGGCCTTGCCCAACTTCGAGCCCGCGCCGGGGCCGGCGGCGACGAAGTCGGTCTTCTTCGAGACGGAGGATCCGGCCTTGCCCCCCGCCGCGAGGATCGCCTCCTGCGCCCCTTCGCGGGTGTAGCCCTCGAGCGAGCCCGTCGCGACGACGGTGATGCCTTCGAGGACTCCCCCTTCGACGACTGCGGCTCCCGGCCCCGGGTGTCCCGGAACCTCCAGTCGGGCTCCCGCCGCCTCCCACCGCTCGACGATCTCCCGGTGCCAGTCGACCTCGAACCAGTCGATCAGGGAATCGGCGATGATGCCCCCGACACCCTCGACGGCCGCAAGTTCGTCGCGCGTGGCCGCCCGTATCGCCGCGATCGAGCCGAACCACTGGGCGAGCGCGCGCGCGGCGACCGGACCGACGTGACGGATGCTGAGCGCGACGAGGAAGCGCCACAGCTCCTTCGTCTTGGCTTTCTCGAGCTCATCGAGCAGCTTGAGCGCCTGCGCCGAAGGCTGCGGGCCGGTGAGGCCCTCCTTCTTCTCCGCCGCCGAAGGGTGACGTCGGAACGGGGCGCGCCGGACCGGCTCGCCCGTCTTCTCGTCGACGCGCGGTTCTCCGGTCTCGGAGTCGCGGACGATCACCTCGATGGGCACGAGCTGGTCGAGCGTCAGCTCGAACAGCGCCGCCTCGGTCACCAGCGGCGGTGTCGCATCTCCGAGGGGCTGCGTGAGAGCCGCAGCCGTCACCTCGCCGAGCGCTTCGATGTCGAGGGCGCCGCGCGATCCGACGTGCTCGACGCGACCGCGAACCTGAGCGGGGCACGAGCGCGCGTTGGGGCAGCGGAGGTCGATGTCGCCCTCTTTCGCCGGACGCAGCGCGGCACCGCACTCGGGACAGTTCGCGGGCATGACGAACGCCCGCTCGGTGCCGTCGCGGAGCTCGACGACCGGGCCGAGGACCTCGGGGATGACGTCCCCCGCCTTGCGGAGCACCACCGTGTCGCCGATGAGCACGCCTTTGGCGCGAACGACATCCTGGTTGTGGAGGGTCGCCTGCCGCACGACGCTGCCGGCGACGCGGGCGGGGGCCATGACGGCGAACGGCGTGGCGCGTCCCGTGCGCCCCACGGACACGACGATGTCGAGCAGCGTGGTGTTCACCTGTTCCGGCGGGTACTTGTATGCGATCGCCCAGCGCGGTGCCCTGCTCGTGGCGCCGAGCTCGTCGTGGAGGGCCAACTCGTCGATCTTGACGACGACGCCGTCGATCTCGTGCTCGACGCTGTGACGGTTCTCGCCGAAGTGCTCGACGTAGCCGAGCACGCCGTCGATTCTGTCGTGCGTCTGCGAGTGCGGACTGGTGGGCAGGCCCCATTCGGCGAGGAGGGCGTAGATCTCGCTCTGCGACGAGACGGGCGGATTCTGCCAGGCCCCGATGCCGTGGACGTAGAGTCGCAACGACCGGACGCGGGCCTCCGCCGCCTCGAGCTCGAGCCCGCTCTTCTTGTCGAGCTGCTGACGCAGGCCGCCGCTGGCGGCGTTGCGGGGATTCGCGAAGGCCGGGAACCGGCGGTCCGCGCTCATGCGTGCACGGACCTCGTCGAAGGCGCGTGAACGCCCCCGAGCCTCGTCGACGACGCGATCGCGCATCTCGGCCTGGAGGGCGTTGAGAGCCGCGAACTCTGCGACCGGGATGAAGATCTCGCCGCGGACCTCGACGATGGGTGGGTGTCCTTCGCCCGCGAGGCGCTGCGGGATGCCGGCAACCCGCAGGGCATTGATCGTGACATCCTCGCCGACTCGGCCGTCGCCGCGGGTGGCCGCCGACGTCAGGACGCCGTTCTCGTAGCGGAGGCTGATCGCGAGCCCGTCGATCTTGAGCTCGGAGAGCCAGCGCACCGCCCGTCCCGCCGACGCGGCTGCCTTGACGCACCATTCCGTCAGCTCCTCGGGCGAGAAGACGTTGTCGAGGCTCAGCATGCGCTCCGCGTGCTCGACGGGAGCGAAGAGCGTCGATTCGGCCGCGCCCACGGTCTGGGTCGGTGAGTCCTGCTTCTGAAGCTCCGGATGCAGTCTCTCGAGCTCTTCGAGACGACGCATCCAGCCGTCGTAGGTCGCATCATCGACGACCTCGGCGTCGCGACCGTAGTACGCGTCACGTGCCGCTGTGATCCGGTCGATCAGGTCGCGTGATTCGTCGCGCGCCTCGTCGAGCGTGATCTCGGGGAGTTCTCCATCAGCCACGTCGTCAGTCTAGGCAGGGGGTGCGACACGGTCGGCGGGCTTCCGAACGGCCGGTTGGATGCGGTACGAGAACGAACCGCGGTAGCGGAACACCTCGCCGAGGAGCCGCGTTCGCACGCTCACCTCCACACGTTGCCGGCGCGGGTTCCCGGGGTCGACCCGCTCCCGCACCTCGACGCTCGCGACCGGGGGAAGCGGAAGCCGCATGCGGCCCACGCGCAGGGCGATCCCGACCGAGCGAAGCCGCATCCCGCCGCGGCCGTCGACCGCCGGCCGCAGTCGCACCTCCAGCTCGCCTCGACGACCCAGGCGGTCGACGATCTCGCCCCGTCGGCCCGGCGTCATGGCGTCGACCATGCGCCGCCTGCCTCTCGGGAAGTCGAAGTCGCGCTGACCGACGAGCGCGCCGTTCGGCTCCGGCGAGTTCGTGATCCGAAACGGCACGCCGACTGCCCTATCGGGGAACATGATGCCTCGCCAGGCGAGGAAGGTCATCGCCGGTCGGAGCCATCGCGGCCCGCGATAGCCCGCGTCGTCGTAGACGCCGGCTCCGACCCCTTCCGAGCCCCGGGGGATCGGCCCGAAATAGGTCTGGAGCGCGGGGTCCAGTCGCGCGAAGGCGGCACCGAGCGCGCGCTCGTACACCGAACGGCCGTCGAAGGGATCGAGGGGCGACATTCGCGCACTGAACATGTTCAGAAAGTACTACGCTGAGGCCATGAACGGAACAGGACCTCGCGCCGTCGTCGCCGGAGCGTCGGGCTTCGTCGGCTCCGCGGTGGTCCGAGCCCTGCGCTCGGACGGCTACCTCGTCACCACGATCGGACGCCGCACCGACGCCACGTGGCTCGACCTCGCACAGATCGATGCCCTCGTCGACGGGGCCGACCTGGTGATCAACCTCGCGGGCAAGTCGGTGGACTGCCGCTACACCGACCGCAACCGCGACGAGATCCTGCGATCCCGCGTGGACACCACCCGCATCCTCGGCGCTGCCGTGCGGCGGGCGAAGCGGCCGCCGCGGCTCTGGGTCAACGCGTCGACGGCGACGATCTATCGCCACGCGACCGACCGCCCCAACTCCGAGTCGACCGGAGAGTCGGGCACCGGCTTCTCCGTGGATGTCGCGCGCGCATGGGAGGCGGCCTTCTTCGCCGACGATCTGCCTGCCACCCGCCGAGTCGCGCTCCGGATGGCGATCGTTCTCGGGCCCGGCCCCGCGACGGCGATGCTCCTGACACTCGCGCGGACCGGGCTCGGCGGCCCGCAGATCGACGGCCCGATCCTCCCCCACCGCCGTTACCGCGGAATCGGCGAGCACCCGACCGGCGGCCGACCGGCGTGGTACCGCACGCGGGGGCGGCAGCGCTTCAGCTGGGTGCACATCGACGATGTGGTCGGCGTGCTGCGTTTCGTGCGCGACCGGGACGACATCGCCGGGGTCGTGAACGTCGCGGCTCCGACCGCATCCGACAACAGGACCCTCATGCATCACCTGCGTTCCATCACCGGGATGAGGTTCGGTCTTCCCGTCTGGCGTTTCATGCTCGAGCCCGCGATGTGGCTGCTGCGCACCGAACCGGAGCTGGTGCTCAAGAGCCGATGGGTCGTGCCCGAACGCCTGACCGAGGCGGGCTACCGCTTCCGCTTCACCGAGGTCGACGAAGCCCTCCGCGCCGCGAACGACGAGATCAGGCGTCGACCGGGACTGCCGAGACGGTCCGGTCGATCGTGAACTGCCCGATGACCCGCGTGCCGTCGTAGATCACGGCCGTCTGCCCCGGGGCCACACCGTCGAACGGCGACTCGGGTCTGACGATGATCTGGCCATCGGCGAGCTCGGCGCGGGCCGGCACGGGGTCGGCGTGCGCCCGGATCTGCGCTTCGCAGGCGAACACCCTGTCGCGGGGAGCCCGGCCCGCCCACGTGAAGCGCGCACCCGCGATCTCCGCGGTGGCGAGCGCCTCCTTGGGCCCGACGACGACCCGGTTGTCGACGGGGCGCACCTCGAGGACGAACCGCGGCTTGCCGTCGGGCGCCGGAACCCCGAGCTGCAGTCCGCGCCGCTGTCCGACAGTGAACGCGTGAGCGCCCTCGTGACGCCCGACGACGGCGCCGGTGCGGTCCACGATCTCGCCGGTCTCGGCCCCGACCTTCTCGGCGAGCCAGCCGCGAGTGTCACCATCGGGGATGAAGCAGATGTCGTGGCTGTCGGGCTTCTGCGCCACGGTGAGTCCGCGCTCCGCGGCCTCGGCGCGGACCTCCGCCTTCGAGGGGGTCGAGCCCAGCGGGAAGTAGGTGTGGGCGAGCTGGTCGGATGTGAGAACGCCCAGGACGTAGGACTGATCCTTCGCGGCATCCGAGGCCCGGTGCAGCTCTCGCCCCTCCGGGCCGTCGACGAGCAGCGCGTAATGCCCGGTGCAGACCGCGTCGAAGCCGAGTTCGAGTGCCCGCTCGAGCAGTGCCGCGAACTTGATCTTCTCGTTGCAGCGCATACACGGATTGGGTGTGCGGCCCGCGCGATACTCCGACACGAAGTCGTCGATGACGTCGTCGCGGAAACGCTCGGAGAAGTCCCACACGTAGAACGGGATGCCGAGACGATCCGCCGCTCGGCGGGCATCCATCGCATCTTCGATGGTGCAGCATCCGCGGCTTCCGGCCCGCAGCGTGCCACCCGCGCGTGAGAGCGCCAGGTGCACGCCGACGACGTCGTGCCCGGCATCGACGGCGCGCGCCGCGGCGACCGCGGAATCGACGCCGCCGCTCATCGCAGCCAGTACTCGCATCGCTCCAGTCTACGGGCGACCGGCCCGGCCGGCGCGGGCCGCGAGGCCGCGTCGGTGCACCTCGGGAAGGGCGGCGAGGAACGCGTCGACATCGGCGTCCGTGCTCGTGCGCCCGAGGGTGAGCCGGAGCACCGCGCGAGCGTCGTCGGCGTCGCGGCCGAGGGCGAGCACGACATGCGAGGGCTCGGTGACCCCGGCCTGACACGCCGATCCGGTCGAGACCGCGATTCCGGCGGTGTCGAAGAGGAACAGCAGCGTCTCGCCGATGGTGCCGGGGAACAGCACGTGGACGTTGCCCGGCAGACGGTCGCGCGGGTCGCCGAGGACGACCGCCGACGGCACGATGGCGCGGATGCCGTCGATGAGCCGGTCGCGCAGAGTCTGCAGCCGCGCCGTCTCGCGCTCGCGTTCGCGCTCGGCGACCTCGAGGGCCGCAGCGAAGGCGGCTGCCCCGGCGACATCGGGCGTACCCGCGCGGAGTCCCCGCTGTTGACCACCGCCGTGCGCCAGAGGCGTCAGCTCCGCGTGCCGGGAGACCACGAGCGCCCCGGTCCCCACGGGAGCCCCGACTTTGTGGCCTGATACCGACAACGCGACGAGACCGTGAGCGGCGGCGCCCGGCCCCCGCCACGAGCCGAAGTCCAGCGCAACGGTGCCGAGTGCCGCGACGGCGTCGAGATGGAGCGGCACCGAGGCATCGCGCGCCGCCGCCGCAAGCGCTGCCGGGTCGTTGCGGGTTCCCACCTCGTTGTTGGCGACGAGCGCGGTCGCCAGCCCGGCACCCGGGAGGGCGTCGGCGAAGCCGACGGGGTCGATGCGACCGACGCTGTCGAGCCGCACGGGACGTACCGCGGCGTTCCAGCGCGAGGCCAGCCAGGCGACGGCGTCGAGGGTGGCGTGATGCTCGCCCTCCGGCAGCACGATCGGCGCGGCGGCATCAGCGGCGAGCCACAGACCCTTCACCGCGAGATTGATCGACTCCGTTCCCCCGGAGGTGAACACGACCTCGATGGGTTCGCAGCCCAGCGCGCGAGCGATCGCATCGCGCGCATCCTCGAGCAGCCGCCGCGCGGCCTGCCCCGCACCGTGGACCGATGACGCGTTGCCGAGGGTCTCATGCGCGGACAGCCAGGCGTCGCGAGCCTCGGGACGAAGCGGTGTCGTCGCGGCGTGATCGAGGTAGACGACCATTGCAGCCTCCCGAAGCGTTCACCGTCGCTCATTACTGTAGATCGCATGCCCGACAGCACGAGCCCCCCTGGACTCCACGACGCGCGGTTCGCCGACCTCGGCGTGACCCTGCACGACGGCGGCGGCACGCTGCGGGTGTGGTCGGAGCGCGCGACCGCGGTCGCCGTGCTCCTCTTCGACGACGACGACCTCGACTGGGCGGTGGACGAGCGCTCCCTCGCCCCGGTCGGCGGCGGTGTCTGGGAGGTCCGCATCGACTCGCTGCGTCCGGGCGTGCGCTACGCCCTGCGGGTCGACGGCCCGCACGGCCCCGGCGACGTGTTCAACCCGCAGACGCTGCTGCTCGACCCGTACGGACGCGGCGTCGCCTCGGGGCGGCCGGGCGATCACCGGTCCGTCGTCGTCGACCCGGCGTTCGACTGGGGCGGGGTGCGCAAGCCGCGGGTGCCGCGCGATCGCACGGTGATCTACGAGGCTCACGTCAAGGGTCTGACCAAGCGCCATCCCGACATCCCGCCCGCTCTGCACGGGACGTACGCGGGGCTCGGGCATCCCGCGATGATCGACCATCTCGTCTCCCTCGGCGTCACGAGCGTCGAGCTGCTGCCCATCCACGCGTTCGAGAGCGAGCCGCGCCTGCTCGCGCTGGGCCTGGCGAACTACTGGGGCTACAACTCCCTCGGCTTCTTCGCGCCGCACCCGGCCTATGCGACGGAGGATGCCCGGCGCGGCGGCGCGACAGCCGTTCTGAACGAGCTGAAGACGACGGTCCGTAATCTCCACGCGGCCGGGCTCGAAGTGATCCTCGACGTCGTCTACAACCACACGGCCGAGCTCGAGCTCGGCGGGCCCCGTTCGAGCTTCCGCGGCATCGACAACCGCGCCTACTACCGGCAGCAGGCCGACGGTGCGTACATCGACGTGACCGGATGCGGCAACGCCGTCGACACGTCGAACGACGGCGTCGCCCGCCTCGTCCTCGACTCGCTGCGCTATTGGAGCGACCAGGTGCAGATCGACGGCTTCCGCTTCGACCTCGCGGTGACGCTCGGCCGCGACGGCGATCACGTCTTCGATCCCCGGCATCCGCTGCTTCGCGCGATCGCCGACGACCCCGTGCTCCAGGACGACAAGATCATCGCCGAGCCGTGGGACATCGGCCTCGGCGGCTGGCACACCGGTGATTTCGGCGACGGGTGGCAGGAGTGGAACGACCGCTACCGCGACGGCATCCGCAACTTCTGGTTGAGCGACATCGACTATCTGCGCCGGGCAGGCACCTCACCGGCGGGGGTCGGCGGGCTCGCGACGCACCTGGCCGGCTCGGCTCCGCAGTTCGGTGCGCAGCGCGGACCGCTCGCGGGGGTGAACTTCATCACCGCGCACGACGGATTCACGCTGCGCGATCTCGTCTCGTACGACGTGAAGCACAACGACGCCAACGGCGAGCACGGCCGCGACGGCGCGGACACGAATCGATCCTTCAACCACGGCGCCGAGGGCGAGACCGAACTCGAGCACATCCTCTCGGCTCGGCGGCGCGCCATCCGCAACCTCGCCGGCACGCTTCTCCTCTCCGCCGGCGTCCCGATGCTGACCGCGGGTGACGAGATGGGCCGCACCCAGTCCGGCAACAACAACGCCTACTGCCACGACAGTGCCCTCACCTGGGTCGACTGGCAGCTCGCCGACTGGCAGGTCGACATCCTCGAGCACGTGCGGACGCTGACGCGGCTGCGCGCCGAGAACCCCGCCCTGCGCCCGGTCCGCTACGCCGACCCCGCCGAGGGGGTGCCGGAGGCCTCGGTCATGCATTGGTTCGACGCGGACGGCGAGCGGATGACGCAGGCCCGCTGGACCGACCCGGAGCAGCGCACCCTCCAGTACGTGGCCACGTCGACCCCCGCCACGGAGGAGCAGAACCGCGTCCTGCTCGTCATCCACGGCCGTGAGGACGACGCCGAGGTGACGCTCCCGGTCCTCAGCGGGGTGCGTTCCTTCGTCTCCCTGTGGTCGAGCGAGGACGAACGGCCCCGTGACGACGACGCTCGCCACGCTCCGGGCGACAGCATCCGCGTGTCCGGTCCGACGCTGCATTTGCTCAGAGCGGAGTGAGGCGCAAGCCCGTTTTTCGAATCGGTGCGCCGCGATAGGTTCGACCCGTGGCATCACCGACGCGCACGACCGCATCCGTCCCGTTCCGCAGCACCGCCGAGATCCCGGCACGGCCCGCCGTGCCCGCCCCCTCGGCGGGCGACACCGTGACGGGACGCATCCCGTTGCAGCGACCAGCCCCGTCCGTTCCCGGCGACCGTTTCCGACCCTCGGCGTTCGCCGGCGAGGCCGTGCCGTTCCGGGTGACGGCCTTCCGCGAGGGGCACGATGCGATCGGTGTGCACCTGCGGCTCGTCTCTCCCGCCGGCGCCGAGTCGCTGCATCGCCTGACGGCGCTGAACGACGGGTTCGACCGGTGGTCGGTGCTCGTCGCGCCGCTCGCAGAGGGCATCTGGCGCTTCCACTACGAGGCGTTCGGCGACGACTTCGCGACGTGGCAGCACGCTGCGGCCATCAAGATCGCGGCCGGCGTCGACGTTGGGCTCATGCGCGAGTCGGGAGCGCTGCTCCTGAAGCGCGCGGCAGGCGAGAAGAGCCGACCCGCGGCCCAGCGCAAGCTTCTGGAGAACGCCGCGGCTCGCCTCCGGGATGCCGCGGCCGACGCTCCCGATGCGCTCGAGGTCGTGCGCGACAGCGAGCTCGCGCGGATCTTCGCAGAGCGCCCGCTGCAGTCCCTCGTCACGATCGGCGATGAGCGCGAGCTGCTCGTCGAGCGCGAGCGCGCCGGCGTCGGCGCCTGGTACGAGTTCTTCCCCCGTTCCGAGGGCGCCGAGCGGCTGCCCGACGGCACGGTGCGCAGCGGCACCTTCGTCACCGCCCGCGACCGCCTCGCCGGTGTCGCCGCGATGGGCTTCGACGTGCTCTACCTCCCCCCGATCCACCCCATCGGTCGCACGCACCGCAAGGGACCCAACAACACGCTGACCGCCGGTGAGAACGACCCCGGCTCGCCGTGGGCGATCGGTGGCGCCGAGGGCGGACACGACACCGTGCACCCGGATCTCGGCACGCTCGAAGACTTCCGAGGATTCGTCGCCGCGGCATCCGACGCCGGTCTCGAGATCGCGCTCGATCTCGCACTCCAGGCCTCGCCCGATCACCCGTGGGTGACCGAGCACCCGGAGTGGTTCACGACTCTCCCCGACGGATCCATCGCCTACGCCGAGAACCCCCCGAAGAAGTACCAGGACATCTACCCGGTCAACTTCGACAACGACCCCGCCGGGATCCGCGCCGAGGTGCTGCGGGTCGTGCGGCACTGGATCGCCCAGGGCGTACGCATCTTCCGTGTCGACAACCCGCACACCAAGCCCCTGCAGTTCTGGGAGTGGCTGATCGCGACGGTGGCGGATGAGACGCCGGGCGTCGTCTTCCTCGCGGAGGCGTTCACGCGTCCCGCCCCGATGCAGGGACTGGCGATGGCCGGCTTCCAGCAGAGCTACTCGTACTTCACCTGGCGCAACACCAAAGAGGAGCTCGAGGAGTTCCTCGGCTCGGTCGCTCATGACACGGCGGACTTCATGCGTCCCAACCTGTTCGTGAACACCCCCGACATCCTCACCGAGTACCTGCAGTACGGCGGCCGCCCCGCGTACAAGATCCGCGCTGCCATCGCTGCGACGGCAGGTGCGTCGTACGGCGTGTACGCCGGGTACGAGCTCGTGGAGAACGTCGCTCGTCCCGGCTCCGAGGAGAACCTCGACAACGAGAAGTACGAGTACAAGCTGCGCGACTGGGCCGGAGCCGAGGAACGCGGCGAATCGCTCGCTCCCTTCCTCGCTCGCCTGAACGAGATCCGCCGTGCCCACCCGGCGCTGCGCCAGCTCCGGAACCTCGCGTTCCACTGGTCGGACGACGACGCGATCATCGTCTTCTCCAAGCACCTCCCGGCCGAGCTCAGCCCCGACGGCGTCGCGGACACGATCCTGGTCGTCGTCAACGTCGATCCGCACTCGGCACGCGAGACGACCGTGCACCTGGCCACGTCGGTATGGGGCGTCGCCCCGGGCGACGGCTACGAGGTCGAGGATCTGCTCAGCGGCGCCGTCTGGACCTGGAACGACCACAACTATGTGCGCCTCGACGCCTTCGTCGAACCCGTGCACATCCTCCACGTGAAGGAACGCCGATGAACGCCCTCGCAGACCACGTCCTCGACTCGGTCGCCACCGGCTCGTACCACGCCCCGCACGACGTGCTGGGCGCCCACCAGAGCGCCGAGGGGTGGGTCATCCGCGTCCGGCGGCCGCTCGCCCGCGCCGTCACGGCGGTCTTCGCGAACCAGCCCGAGGCGTCGTTCCGGCACCTGCGGGCGGGCGTGTGGGAGGCCGCGCTCGAGGAGCGCCCCGAGGCGTACCGCGTCGTCGCCACATACGACGACGCCCCCGCGTGGGTGGCGGACGATCCGTACCGCCATCTCCCGACGATCGGGGAGTTGGACCTGCATCTGATCCGCGAGGGTCGTCACGAGGAGCTGTGGCGCGTTCTCGGTGCCCACGTCCGCCTGCACAACGGCGTTCCCGGGGTGTCGTTCGCCGTCTGGGCGCCCAACGCCCGCGCCGTGCGGCTGATCGGCGACTTCAACGGGTGGGACGGGCAGGGGCACGCCCTGCGCTCGATGGGCGACTCGGGCGTCTGGGAGCTCTTCGTCCCGGCGCTGACTGCCGGTGCGGTCTACAAGTTCCAGATCCTCACCGCCGACGGCGCCTGGATCGACAAGGCCGACCCGATGGCCCGCCAGTCGGAGGTGCCGCCGGCGACGGCATCCATCGTCGCCGACAGCTCCTACGACTGGGAGGATGCCGCCTGGCTCGAGCGCCGCGGCACGTCCACGCCGGTGTCGCAGCCGATGTCGGTCTACGAGGTGCACCTCGGATCGTGGCGCTCGGGCCTCGGGTACCGGGACGCCGCCGACCAGCTCATCGAGTACGTCCTCGCGCAGGGCTTCACGCACGTGGAGTTCCTGCCCCTGGCGGAGCACCCGTTCGGCGGCTCGTGGGGCTACCAGGTCTCGGGCTACTACGCGCCCACCAGCCGCTTCGGCTCCCCCGATGACCTCCGCTACCTCATCGACCGGCTGCACCGGGCGGGCATCGGCGTCATCATGGACTGGGTGCCGGGGCACTTCCCGAAGGACTCCTTCGCGCTCGCGCAGTTCGACGGACGCCCGTTGTACGAGCACCCGGACCCCCGCCGCGGCGAGCACCGCGACTGGGGAACCCTGATCTTCGACTACGGACGGAACGAGGTCCGCAACTTCCTCGTCGCGAACGCTCTGTACTGGTTCGAGGAGTTCCACGTCGACGGTCTGCGCGTCGACGCCGTCGCCTCGATGCTCTACCTCGACTACTCGCGCGAGGAGGGCCAGTGGGAGCCGAACGTCCACGGCGGCCGCGAGAACCTCGAGGCGATCTCCTTCCTGCAGGAGGTCAACGCCACCGCGTACAAGCGCTATCCCGGCATCGCGATGATCGCCGAGGAGTCGACGAGCTTCCCCGGCGTCACCGCTCCCACCGAACACGGCGGCCTCGGCTTCGGGTTCAAGTGGAACATGGGATGGATGAACGACTCGCTCCAGTACATCAAGCGCGACCCGATGTACCGAGCCCACCACGAGGGCGAGCTCGCGTTCTCGTTCGTCTACGCGTTCAGCGAGAACTTCGTACTCCCGATCAGTCACGACGAGGTCGTTCACGGCAAGGGCAGCCTCTTCACCCGGATGCCCGGCGACCACTGGCAGAAGCTCGCGAACATGCGCGCCTATCTCGCCTACATGTGGGGACACCCCGGCAAGCAGCTCCTGTTCATGGGTCAGGAGTTCGGCCAGATGTCGGAGTGGTCCGAGGGCCGCGAACTCGACTGGTGGATGCTCGACCAGCCCGCGCATCGCGGTCTCCACGCGTTCGTCGCCGATATGAACCACGTGTATCGCGATCAGTCTGCGCTGTGGTCGCGCGATTCCGACGGCGAGGCGTTCTCACGCCTGGGGGCGCCGCACTGGAACACGAACGTGATGGCGTTCGCGCGCCGAGACCACCACGGCAACACCGTGGCCGTCGTCTGCAACTTCTCGGGTGTGCCGCTGCACGACTTCGTGCTCGACCTTCCCGCGGACGGCGCCTGGCGCGAGGTGCTCAACAGTGACGCCGAGTCCTACGGCGGCTCCGGCGTCGGCAACTTCGGCACGGTGCACGCCGAGGGCGGACGCGCGACCATGGTCGTCCCGCCGCTCGGAGTGCTGTGGCTGCACCACACCGGCGGCGCGACGACGGACGAACCGGAAGCCTGACCTCGAACGAGCGCGGGGACGGTCGCCGATGGTGACCGTCCCCGCCCGTCTGATCGCTCAGAACATCAGCGACGTAAGCCGTCGGCGCGCCGTGATGACGCGCGGGTCGGCGTCGCCGACCAGGCCGAACAGTTCCAGGAGCCGGTCCCGCACGGCGCTGCGGTCGTCTCCGTCGACCGCCGCGAACAGATCGAGCAGACGGTCGAAAGCGTCGTCGACGTGCCCTCCGGCGACGTCGAGGTCGGCCACGCGCAGCTGCGCGTCGACATCGTGCGGCGCCGCCGCAGCCGCGGCCCGCGCCTCGCCCAGATCGACACCCTGCACGCGGTCGAGCAGCTTGACCTGCCCGAGCCCGGCTTGCGCGTCCGCATCGCGCGGGTTCTCGGCGAGGGCGCGCTCGTAGGCGCTGATCGCCCGCGGGTAGTCGCCCTCCTCGATCGCGGCGAACGCTTCGGCGTGCAGCGGCGGCAACGGCGCTTCGGCCGGCTCGTCGGTCGGCTCCGCGGCGCCGGCACCGGGGACGGTGCCCGTGACGCCGTTCTGCGCGGCGAGCTGAAGGAGCTGCCCGATGACCTCCCGCACCTGCTGCTCGGGGACGGCCCCCGTGAACAGCGGCACCGGCTGGCCGGCGACGAGCGCGACGACCATCGGGATGGACTGCGCGCGGAAACCCTGCGCCAGCTGCGGGTTCGCATCGACGTCGACCTTCGCCAGAACGACGCGCCCGGCGAGCTCGGTGACGACCTTCTCCAGGACCGGGCTGAGCTGCTTGCAGGGGCCGCACCACTCGGCCCAGAGGTCGACGACGACGGGCACCGTGCGGGAGAGCTCGAGGACGTCGCCGAACGTCTGGTCGGTGACGTCGAAGATCAGGCGGGGGCCGCCTGCGGGCGGGTGCTCTGCGGTCGCAGGACCAGCGGATGCGGGCGTCGCGGGCCGGTTGCGCAGCGACGACAGATCGAGGGCTCCACGGAGCACGGCGTTGGGAGAGGGATCACTCATTCAGACGACCTTTGCTGAGAGGACATTGGAACGGTAGCCGAGGAACTGGATCGGCTCGGACGACCCGGCGCCGGGCACGAAGAAGAAGAGCTGATCCGCGTACGTGGTGGTGAAGCCGGTCGAGGACTGCGAGACGCCGGTCAGTGCGCTCGCGACGGGGTTCGTGTCGGGCACGTTGATCACCGCATCCGGATTGCTCGGCTGGAAGGTGTGGTCCTCGGTGATCGTGACGGCGACGACCGCGCCGCTCTCGAGGGTCTGCAGGGCGATGGGAGCCTGCGTGCCGGCCTGCGTCGTGAACGACACCGACCCGGTCTCTGCACCGGTCTGGTTGAAGTCGTTGACGATCTGCTCGCGGTTCGAGGTGACCCCGGCGCGGAAGGCGTCGCCGTCCGCCTCGAAGAGGCCGGCATACGGGCTCGCGTCGCCGTTGGTCAGCAGGTCCGCGTATGCCGCGGCGAGGTCCTTCGGCGGCAGCACCAGGAAGGGCGAGTCGGGCGCGACCTGGGCGGCGCCGAGATACGACGGTGCGAGCTCGGGGAAGGAGTCGGTCGCGAGCTCGGCGATGTAGCCGAGCTTGTAGTTGGACCAGGGATCCTGCTGACTGACCGTCATGATGGTGTCGGCAGCACCCTCCCCGCCCTCGACGACAGCGAGGAACGTGCGCGGCCACTTGTCGAAGGTCTCGGGCAGGAGGATCTCGAGCGGCTCGGCGGGGATTGGCGGCAGCGGCGCGCGATCGGTGATCTTCGAGCGCAGCGTGTAGTTCGTCTCACGCTCGGCCAGCGCAGGCCCCGCGAGTCGCGTCGCGGCCAGGGCGGCGTCGGCGCTGCCGTCCGCCGTCGAGACGTCTTCGGCGATGCGGGTCAGGATGCGCTCGGCCTGCTGTTGCGTCACTGCGGGGGGCGCCTGGTCCGGATCGGCGACGACGGTCGCCGTCGGCGACGGGGTCGCGCTGGGCGCCAGCTGGGGCCAGGCGTCTGCCGAGCAGCCGGAAAGGGCGACGATCGAGACGAGCGGGAGGGCGAGCAGGGCCTGACGCCCGCGCGTCAGGCGGCGACGCGGCGGGGTCGAGGAGATGACGCCCTTGGCCTCGTCGTCCTCGGTGAGGTCGATGGGCTGCGTTGCGGTCATCGGCAGACCCTTCCGTCGTGGTCCACGCGATCGCCGCAGGTGACGCCAGCCCAGTGCGTACATGACGATGCCGAACGCCAGCAGGATTCCTCCGGCCACGATGAGCGGTCCGGCCCACGGGGTGTTCGACTCGATCGGCCACGTCACCCGGACCTCGGCCGGCGCGGGTGCCGTGCCGTCCGAGGCGATCAGGACGCTCATGTCGTCGGGGAGCTGCAGCGAGGTCGTCAGCGCGTCGTCGCGCTGGAACTCCTCGAGCCAGAGGTCCGAGCCGATCGGCGACGGCATCTCCGGAACCGCGCCGTCCTCACCGGGGGTCGGTGCGGAAGCCGCGGCGACATCGGTGGCGGTGATCCCGCCGTCGTCGTCCGCCTCGAGTCGCGTGTAGTCGGTGCGCGCGAGCCACGCCGCGACATCCGAGGATCGGCCGTACGCCGCGAACACGGTGCCCGACCCTTCGATGCTGAGGCTCTGGGCGCCGGGCCGAGAGGTGAGGACGGACCCGTCGAGCAGGGTGAACGGCGCGTCGCCGGCCACGGTGACCGATTCCGTCACACTCTCGGGCCCGCGCAGGATCGTACGTTGCGCGATGCCCGCACCGATCATGACGGTCGCCAGGACGAAGGCGACGACAGCCCACACGAAACGCACGAAGAACACCTCTCCACATCCGGAACGGGACCACCGAACGCTTGATCGACGTTTCAGGCTATCCGAAACGACCTGAAAGCGTCGTGAAAGGGGCGCCTCCCGACGGAAACGCCGGTCCGACCGTAAGGTGATGGAACTCGACCTCGGAGGCGTTCGTGAAGATCCAGAACCCGTTTCGCACCGCGCTGATCGCCACACTCGGCGTCGGCGTGGGCATCCTCATCATCGGGGGCCTCCAGACCCTCTCCACGATCCTTCTCTACGTCGGCACCGCCCTGTTCCTCGCGCTCGGGCTCGACCCCGTCGTCTCCTGGCTCGAGCGGCGACGGATACCGCGCTGGGGCGCGCTGCTCATCACGTTCGCGGCGCTGCTGGCGGCGTTCGCCGGCATCATCCTGATGGTCGTCCCGATCATCGTCACTCAGATCTCACAGCTCGTCGCCGCCATCCAGGACCTCGTGACGAACGGCGACTGGGACCCCGTGAACGCCGTGAAGGACTGGCTGACCGTCACGTTCCCGCAGCTGAACGTCGACGAGCTCTTCCAATACCTCTCCGACTGGTACAGCTCGCTCGACATCGGCGAGATCGGCGGCTCGATCACCGGGTCGATCATCCTGATCGGCGGCGGCATCATCAGCGGGTTCACGGGCGCGGTCATCGTGCTCATCCTCACGATCTACTTCACCGCATCGACCCCGAGCCTGAAGGCCGCCGTGTACCAGCTCGTCCCGTCGTCTCGGCGTCCCCGCTTCATCGACCTCGCGGAGCAGATCACCGCCTCCGTCGGGTTCTACGTCATGGGACAGGTCTCGCTCGGCGTGATCAACGGCGTCCTGAGCGCGATCTTCCTGAGCGTCATCGGCGCACCCTTCCCGGCCGTCCTCGCCGTCATCGCCTTCTTCTTCTCCCTGATCCCGCTCGTCGGAACGCTCACGGGCTCGGCGATCATCGTGCTGACGTGTCTCATCCCGGGGTTGGCCGAACCGCAGACGGCCCTGTGGGCGGCGATCTGGTACCTCGTCTACATGCAGGTGGAGGCGTATCTGCTCTCGCCCCGCATCATGAACCGGGCCGTGTCGATCCCCGGAGCGGTGGTCGTCATCGCGGCGCTGGCGGGTGCGGCGCTCGGCCAGCTGCTCGGCGCCCTGGTCGCGATCCCCGTCGCCGCCAGCATCCTCATCATCTACCGCCAGGTCGTCATCCCGCGGCAGAACGAGCGCTGACGCTCAGTCGGCTGAGGCTCAGTCCGACGGGCCGGCGTCGGCGGTGTCGTCGCCGTCCCATTCCTCGGGCAGCGGCAGCGCGTCGGGATTGACCGCCGCGACGATCTCGGTGAGCACGCGCCGCGTCTGGTTCTCCCCCACCCAGAGGTGCCTGCCCCCCTCGACGGCGATCAGGGTCGCGTGCGGAATCGCCGCGAACCGCTCGCGCGCCTCGGGTGGGCGGAGGTAGTCGTCGAGCTCGGGCACCACGACGACGACGCGGCGCTCGTCGCCCGCCCACGCGGCGACCTCGTCGGCCGTGGCGCGGTGGAGCGGCGGCGAGAGCAGGATGACGCCTTCGATGTCGTGGTCGCGTCCGTACTTGAGTGCGAGCTCGGTTCCGAAGGACCAGCCGACCAACCACGGGCGGGGCAGACTCCGCTCGCGCACGAAGGCCATCGCCGCGGCGACGTCGAACACCTCGCCCACTCCCCCGTCGAACGCCCCGTCGCTCGTGCCCCGCGGCGAGGTCGTGCCTCGCGTGTTGAAGCGGAGCACGGCCAGATCCGCGAGCGCCGGGAGCCGGCCCGCCGCCTTCCGGAGGATGTGCGAGTCCATGAAGCCGCCGGCCGTCGGAAGCGGATGCAGGGTCACCAGCGTCGCGACCGGGTCACGGTCCTGGGGCACGGCGAGCTCGCCGACGAGGGTGAGGTCGTCGAGCGTGTGGAGCTCGATCTCCTCCCGCCGTGCGGGGAGCTGCACGGGTCCACGGATTTCGAAGCTCATGCGATCCTCCAACATGCCGAATGCCAGTGTCGACGCGCCGCCAGGTCGGCGGCGTCTCCCAGCACGCCGTCTGCGCGCCATGCGACGACGTGGGCGACGCCCGGCGGGATGTCGCGCCCGCAACCCGGGCACGTGTACGTCTTCTGCGCCTGTGCCGCCGACACCGGCTGCACGGTCCACTCGGCGCCGCGACGGGTCTCGGAGCGCTTCCACCCGTTCAGAAGGCGGTCGAGCGAATCGTCAGGGGGGTCCGGACGACGTCTGTTGGAGCGGGGCATGACGGCCGCGGTCACCACCAGTGGTTGCTGGTCCAGAACGCGTGCGCCTCGGCCCAGCTGCCGTAGCGGCCCACGGCGTAGCCGTTGGCCCACGTGAGGTTGTCGACCGGGTCGTAGCCGCTGCCCGGCACCTTGCTGCACGGGTAGGCCTGGACGAGGCCGCACGCGCCGGACGAGGCGTTGGTGGCGTTCGGGTTCCAGCTGCTCTCGCGCGAGACGATGTAATCGACGTAGCCCCAGTCGCTCTCGGGGATGCCGGCGGCGCTCAGCCAGTCCGACGACGACCCGCCCCCGCTGTACTTGACCGGCGCCGGCCGGGACGACCCGGCACTGTCGCCCTTCACGGGAGTCGGGGTGGGAGTCGGCGTGGGCTTGGGGGTGACGTACACCGTGAACCCGCTGCGGTCCAGCTGAGCGGGCGCCTGAGAATCCGTATCGGTCGCGAGCGCCTGGGCGTCACCGCGCGAGTCGGCCCAGAGCGACACGACCTCGACGGGCTTCTCCTGCGCGACCGCGAGAGCAGACCCGAGCGGTGCTAGGGCGCCTCCGGCCATCCCCACGGCTGCCACCGCGGCGAACACCGAGACGACGCCGCGCCGACGCGACCAGTGCGACCTCGTCGATGTCGAGGCGCGCCCGACCTCGGTGCGCGGGGCGCGGCGGACGAGGGATGAGCGGGAAGTCACGATGCGTCCGAGTTTAGCGAGGCGCCCACCAGCTCTGCATCTCTCTAGCCGATGGCGAGGACGACGGACACGACACCGTCGAGCACGGCATCCACCTGCGCCTCGCGGTATCCCCCGCGCTGCATCCGGAACGCGACCGAGCGGATCTGCTCCACCGTGAGCGGTTCGCCGGACTCGAGGTAACGTGCGATCCGATCGGCGACGAGATCGACCTCGTCGACGCGGTATCCGTACGACAGCAGCCCGACGCGATCGAACCGCTGGCGCTCCGGGCGCGACAGCCGATCGAGGATCTCCTGCGCGAGGTTGCGGGAGCGACCCACCCATGCCCGGGCCCCGGCGCGCGACAAGGCGCGCTCGCGCTCGCGCGCCGCGAACGCGTCCTCGATCCGGCCGATCGCCGCGTCGACGGGGGCGACGGCGTAACCGCCGCGGACGAGCGGGAACGCGGTGCCGCGGATGGCCGCGGAGTCGAGTTCGTCGTCGTCGGAAGCTTCGAAAGCTTCGCGGGCGCGCTGCAGGAAGGAGTCCACGGCCGCGCGGTCGTATCCCTTCGCGCGCCCTTGCGTCACGGGGAACGGGCTCGGCGCGAGCGGGGTCTCGGTGGAGCTCACGACATCACCAGGGGGGACAGAACGTGGAACAGGACGAGAGCGACGACGGTGGACGGGAGGATGGAGTCGAGGCGGTCGAGCACACCCCCGTGCCCCGGCAGCCAGGAACTCATGTCCTTGATCCCCAGATCGCGCTTGATCATCGATTCCGCCAGGTCGCCGACGGTCGCCGAACCGAGGATGGCGAGTCCCATGACGACGCCCGTCCACGCCGGCAGACCGAGAAGCAGCCACGCGAAGCCGACCGCGACGAGCATCGCCACGACACCGGCCCCCGCGAGACCCTCCCAGGTCTTCTTCGGGCTGATGCGGGGCGCCATCGGATGCTTGCCGAAGGCGAGCCCGGCGGCGTAGGCACCTGTGTCGGCACCCACCACGACCGCGATCATCGCGAGCACCCAGAACTCACCGCCGTCTTCACGCAGCAGGATGAGCAGCAGGCTGCCGAAGAACGGAACGTAGAGCTGCACGAAGCCGCTGATCAGGACATCGCTCAGCACCTGCCCGTACCGGCGGGCCTCGGTGCTCACCATCTGGGCCATGAGGCGCCAGACGATGACGAAGACGACCGCCGCGAAGACGACGACCCAGTGCGTGCCCGCGTCGAGGAGGAAGCCGGCTGCCAGGACGGCTGCGCCCGCAGCCAGCTGCGGAACGACGTCCACCCGCCGACCGGCCGCCTGGAGAGCGCGCACCAGCTCGAACACGCCGAGGAGCGCGACCGGGATCGCGAACAGGATGAAGACCCACTTCACGAAGATCAGCGATCCGACGACCACGGCCCCGATACCGACGCCGATGAGGATGGCGACGAAGAGGTTACGGCCCGTCCGCGCGTTGATGCGCTCGTTCGCCTGCTCGAAGTCGGCTCGAGCCTTTCCGATCTGCTGCTCGAACTTGGTTCGAGCAGCGCGCACCTGATTCTGGAAGGTCGAATCGGCGTGCTCGCGCGAACGGGAGCGCTCCCGCTCGGACCGAGACGGGGCGTCGTCGCCAGGTGCGGTCATGGGTCTCAGACCTCGAGGAGCTCGGCCTCTTTGCGCTTGAGCGCGTCGTCGATGAGGTCGACGTGGGCGCGAGTGAGGCCGTCGAGCTCCTTCTCGGCGCGCACGAGCTCGTCCTCGCCGACGTCGCTCTTGAGACCGTCGAGTTCGTCCTTCGACTTGCGCCGGATGCCGCGCAGGTGGACCTTGTGGTCCTCACCCTTCGAACGCACGAGCTTGACGTACTCCTTGCGGCGCTCCTCGGTCAGCTCGGGCATCGTCACACGGACGAGGTTGCCGTCGTTGGTCGGGTTCACACCCAGGTTCGGGGTGTCGCGGATGGCCTGCTCGATCGCCTTGAGCGCCGACTTGTCGTACGGCGTGACGATGATGGTGCGGGCCTCGGGGTTGTTCAGCGAGGCGAGCTGCGCGAGGGGCGTCGGCGACCCGTAGTAGTCGACGAGGATCTTCTGGAACAGTGCCGTGTTGGCCCGCCCCGTGCGCACGGTGGAGAAGTCCTCCTTCGCCGCCTCGACGGCGCGTTCCATGCGGGCTTTCGTGTCAGCGAGGATCTCGGGGATCACGTCACTCCATTCGTCGGTACGTCCGGTCAAGTCTAGTCTGCGGGCGACCGCGACTCACACGGTGACGAGCGTGCCGATGCGCTCGCCCAGCAGTGCACGCGTCACGTTTCCAGCCGGCTCCATGCCGAACACCCGCATGTCGATGCCGTTGTCCATGCACAGGCTGAACGCGGTCGAGTCCACGACCTTCAGCCCCTGCTGCAGCGCCTCGCCGTACGTGATCCGTTCGATCTTCCGGGCCGTGGGGTCCTTCTTGGGATCGGCCGTGTACACCGCATCGACGCCGTTCTTGGCGACGAGAACCTCGTCTGCCTTGATCTCGAGGGCGCGCTGCGCCGCCACCGTGTCGGTGGAGAAGTAGGGCAGCCCGGCACCGGCGCCGAAGATGACGACACGGCCCTTCTCCATGTGCCGCTCCGCGCGACGCGGGATGTAGGGCTCGGCGACCTGCGTCATCGAGATGGCGGACTGGACGCGGGTCGCCGCCCCCGCCTGCTCGAGGAAGTCCTGCAGCGCCAGTGCGTTCATCACGGTTCCGAGCATGCCCATGTAGTCGGCACGGCCGCGGTCCATGCCGCGCTGGCTCAGCTCGGCGCCGCGGAAGAAGTTGCCACCGCCGACGACGATGGCGACCTCGACGCGGTCGACGGCTTCGGCGATCTCGCGCGCGATCTGCCCGACCACGTCGGGGTTCACGCCCAGCTGGCCTGCGCCGAACGCTTCTCCCGACAGCTTCAGCAGGACGCGACGGCGTCCGGTCTTCTCATCGTTCATCGTGTCCCTCTCGACGCTGTGTTGCAGAGTATCGCCCTGACGGGCACGGAAAAGGCCCGCATCCGAGGATGCGGGCCTTTCGGGCTGTTACGCGCCGACCTTGAACCGAGCGAAATCGGTGATCGTGATGCCGGCGTCCTTCGCGACCTGGGCGACGGACTGCTTGTTGTCCTTCGCGTAGTCCTGGTCGAGCAGGGCGACCTGCTTGAAGAACGCGCCGACGCGGCCTTCGACGATCTTGGGGAGAGCGGCCTCGGGCTTGCCCTCGTTGCGAGAGATCTCGGTGACGATCTCGCGCTCCTTCTCGACATCGGCCTCGGGGACGTCCTCGCGCGAGAGGTAGCTCGGGTTCGCGAACGAGATGTGCTGCGCGATGGAGCGAGCGGTCTCGGCGTCGGACCCCGAGTACGCCACGACGACGCCGATCTGCGGGGGCAGGTCCTTGCTCGTCTTGTGGAGGTAGATCTCGAACGCGTCACCGGTGAGCGTGCGCACCCGGCGGAGCTCGACCTTCTCGCCGATGATGGCGGCCTCATCGTTGATGAGCTGCTCGATGGTCTGACCCGAGGCGTCGGCGGCGAGAGCGGCCTCGACCGAGTCCGCGGATGCGGCGGCGGCTGCGTCGGCGACCTTGTCGGCCAGCGCGATGAAGCGGTCGTTCTTCGCGACGAAGTCGGTCTCGCAGGCGAGCTCGACGAGGGTGACCTTGCCATCCTGCTCGCGGGCGACGACGAGGCCCTCGCTCGTGGAGCGGTCGGCACGCTTCGCGTTGCCCTTCGCGCCCTTGAGGCGGAGGATCTCGACGGCCTTCTCGACGTCGCCGTCGGCCTCTTCGAGAGCCTTCTTGGTGTCGACCATTCCGGTGCCGAGCTGCTCGCGCAGAGCCTTGATGTCAGCGATGGTGAAGTTTGCCATGAGTGGCGGCTCCTTCTGTCTGTGGGAAATCTCGTGGATGCCGATCGGCGCGGCCGGGCTCAGCCGCGGCCGCGCCGATCGTAGCGGGTCAGGAAGACGCGCTGATTACTTCTCGGTGGCCTCGGCGGACTCGGCCTCGACGGGCTCAGCCTCGGCGGGCTCAGCCTCGGTCGTCTCGGCGGCAGCGGTCTCGGCCTGCGCCTCGGCGCCAGCCTCGTCGGCGGGCGTCTCGGTCGCGGCGACCTCAGCGGCGGCGCCCTCGACCGGGGCGCTCTCGAGCAGCTCGCGCTCCCAGTCGGCCAGGGGCTCGGCCTCGGCCGACTCGTCGGACGGCTGGTGACGCTGGATGAGGCCCTCGGCGGCGGCGTCGGCCACGATGCGGGTGAGCAGGCTCACCGAACGGATCGCGTCGTCGTTGCCGGGGATCGGGTACTGGAACTCGTCGGGGTCGGCGTTCGTGTCGAGGATGCCGATCACGGGGATGCCGAGCTTCTTGGCCTCGTCGATGGCGAGGTGCTCGCGCTTGGCGTCGACGACCCAGATGGCCGACGGGGTCTTCTGCAGGTTGCGGATACCGCCCAGCGACTTGTGCAGCTTGTCGAGCTCGCGCTTCTTGAGCAGGAGCTCCTTCTTGGTGAAGCCGCTCGCAGCAGGGTTCTCGAAGTCGAGCTCCTCGAGCTCCTTCATGCGCGCGAGGCGCTTCGAGACCGTCTGGAAGTTGGTCAGTAGACCACCGAGCCAGCGCTGGTTGACGTAGGGCTGGCCGACGCGCGTCGCCTGCTCGGCGATGACTTCCTGAGCCTGCTTCTTGGTGCCGACGAAGAGGATGGTGCCGCCGTGGGCGACCGTCTCCTTGACGTACTCGTAGGCGCGGTCGATGTACGACAGCGACTGCTGCAGGTCGATGATGTGGATGCCCGAGCGCTCGGTGAGGATGAAGCGCTTGACTTTCGGGTTCCAGCGGCGGGTCTGGTGCCCGAAGTGGACGCCGCTGTCGAGCAGCTGGCGAATGGTGACGACGGCCATGGCCGTTCTCCTTCTGTTTCGGTTGATTCCCCGGACCGACGGCCCGGTGTTCCTGGTGCCCGACGCACTTCCGCTCGCCGCCGGAGCGGGAGACCTGGGGAAGATGCGCCACGATCGGGATCCGGTCGCTCAGGGCACGCGTAGTCACCTCGACGAGCGAGGTGCGGTGAACAGTGTAGCAGTCGGCGCCGTCTCCCCCAGGCGATGGGCGCGGCAGGTCTCCCCGTGTCGAAGCGCGCCGCGCTCGGACGAGGCGACGGCCGCACACACTCGGACGATGACTCGCTCCTCTGCGCGCCTCCTCGCCCTCGCCCTCGCCCTCGTCCTGACGGCCGCCACACCCTCCGTCGTCGCGGCGACGGGTGCGGCCGGTGATGACGGGTCGGCGCTTCCCGTGGCCGCCTGGACGATGCCGCTCCCAGGCGCCGCCGTCGCGCGCGCATTCGAGGCGCCGGCGCATGCGTACGCAGCCGGGCACCGAGGCGTGGATCTGGTGGCGGGTGAGGGCGAGGTGGTCGCTCCGGCAGCGGGAGTCATCGCTTTCGCCGGCCCGGTCGCGGGGCGGCCCGTTCTGACCATCGACCACGGCGGCGGGCTCGTCACGAGCCTCGAACCTGTGGAGACAGCACTCCGGGCCGGTACGCCGGTCGGCTCGGGTCAGCCGGTGGGGACGGCGGCGCCGGGCGGTCACGCCGGCGACGGCAGCATCCACTTCGGCGTGCGCCGGAACGGCGAGTACATCAACCCGCTGCTCCTGGTCGCGGAGCTCGAACGTCCCGTGCTGTTGCCGTGCTGCTGAGGGTCACCCGTTGCCGATGGCGTTGCGGTCACCGCTCTGCGTCACGGCCCCGAGCCGGTCGGCTTCGACGCGGTTGTCGTTGCCCGACACCGAGACGGATCCGATCTCGTCCGCATCCACGATGTTCCGATCGCCCGCAATGCTGAGCGCCTCGACAGCGGCGGCGTCGACGTCGGCGGACTGGCCGGTGATCTGCAGAGAGTCGACGGCTCCGAGGTCGATCTCGATGCGATCGCCGCTCGCCACGACGTCGCCGACGCGCGCAGTCTCGAGGTCGATGTCCAGCGAGTCGCCCTCGATGCGGACCAGGGCGCACTCGCCGGCGAAGGCGATGTCGAGGTCGGCTCCGCGGATGGCGACGACTCCGTCGACGCAGGCGATCTCATCCGGCGCAGCGGGCGTCGAGCCCGTCGCGCCGGGCGACGCCACAGGCGGAGACGAAGAGGATGCCGACGGAGATGTTGCCGACGGAGCAGCGGGAGGCGTCGCGGGCGCCGAGGGGCGGACGATGCGGTCGGGCTCGTCCGAGGCCGGAACGCAGGATGTCAGCGCGAGCACGAGCGCCACAGCGCCGCCTGCCATGATCGCTTTTCTCATACCCGTCTCCTCATCCTCGCTCCGCGCCGTCCACGCTACGTCGCCGCGGCATCTGTCTGCCATCAGGCCCGTGGGTGAGCCTGACGGTAGGCGGCGGCGAGCCGCTCCCCCGAGACGTGCGTGTAGATCTGGGTCGTGCCGAGGCTCGCGTGGCCGAGGATCTCCTGCACCGCGCGCAGATCGGCACCCCCGTCGAGCAGATGCGTCGCAGCCGAGTGCCTGAGGGCGTGCGGTCCGACCGTCTCGACGCCGAGCGCGGGTCCGAGCTCGTGAGAAACCGTCGCGTACACCGAACGGGGGCTCAGCCGGCCGCCTCGCGAACCGAGGAACAGGGCGCGCGTGCCTTCCCCGTTCCCCGCCGCCCGCGCTGCGAGTGCGGGCCGGGCGCGGACGAGATAAGCCTGGAGCGCGCTGAGCGCGGGCCGGCCGATCGGCACCACCCGCTCCTTGTCGCCCTTGCCTGTGACACGGGCGGTGCCGCGTCCGTCATCGATGTCGTCGAGATCGAGCCCGCACAGTTCCGAGACGCGGATGCCGGTGGCGTAGAGCAGCTCCAGGACCGCGTGATCGCGCAGAACGCCCGGGTCACCGTCGACGGCGGCAGTCCGGAGTCCGTCGAGCACGGACGCCATCGTCTGCGCCGTCGCGACCTTGGGGAGCGTCCGCGCGCGCCTGGGCGAGGCGAGCCGCAGCGCGGGGTCGGTGAGGATGTCGCCGCGCTCGGCCGCCCACGCAAAGAAGCCGCGCGCTGTCGCGGTGCGCCGGGCGAGGGTGGCTCGCGCGTCGCCGCGCTCGCTGGCGCGCCACACCCAATCCCGCAGCACTTCGATATCGACGTCGGCGATGTCGATGTCTCCGGCGGCATCGGCCAGGTCGGCCAGGTCGGTGAGGTACGCCCGCACCGTGTTCTCGGACAGTCGGCGGACGCGACGCAGATGATCGCCGTACGACGCCGACGCCTCCGAGATCCGCATGCATCCCAGCATGGCCGACGCCCCGCTCCCCCGGTCCCAGGCTCGCGGGACCCCGCACTCACCCGGTCGACCGTCGCCACCCCTGGGCGTCCGAGAGAACCCGGCCTTCGAGCGCGAGGAGCCCCAGCAGCGCCGTCACCTCGTCTTCCGCGACGCCCGAGCGACGGACGATCTCGCCGACATCTCGCGCGGACCGCGCGCTGAGAGCATCCAAGACCCGTACCGAGTCATCGGTGCGGTCGGAGTCGCCTCCTCCTGGGCGGGAAGCGTCGTCGGTCCACCCGAGAAGCTCGCGGACGTCGTCCGCTCCTGTGATGCACGCGCCGTCGTACTCCCGCAAGACGCGATGGCATCCGGCCGACGCGGCCGAGGTGACCGGCCCCGGCACCGCACCGAGCGCACGCCCGAGCGCCGCCGCGTGGCCCGCGGTGTTGAGCGAACCCGACCGCCACCCCGCCTCGACCACCACGGTGGCATCCGAGAGCGCCGCGATGAGTCGGTTGCGCTGCAGGAAGCGCCACTTGGTCGGTGCCGTGCCGCACGGTACCTCGCTGACGACGGCGCCGCGACGCGATATTCCGGTCAGGAGTCCGGCGTGAGCCGAGGGGTAGGCCTTGTCGACTCCGCCGGCCAGCACCGCGACCGTGCTGCCGTCGACCGCGAGACAAGCCCGATGCGCTGCCGCGTCGATTCCGACGGCGGCACCGGAGACGATCGTGGCCCCGCCCACCGCGAGGTCTCCGGAGATCTCCGCGGCGACCTGGACGCCGTACGCCGTCGCGGCGCGTGCTCCCACGAGCGCGACCGTCGGATCAGCCCGCGACAGCGCGGCCGTTTGGCCACGGACCCAGAGCGCGATCGGCGCGCGAACGCCGAGTTCATCCACCCGCAGCGGCCAGGCCGCGTCTCCCGGAACGATCAGCCGGACGCCGACCCGTCGGGCCCGTTCGATCGGGTAGAGGTGATCGTGCTGCCTGGGGCGCCACCGAGCACAGGCTCGGCGCCAGTCCCTCGTACTCAATCCGAGTTCGGCCGGCGGCTCGTCGACGCTGAGAGCGAGCTCGAGCGCCCGCGCAGCGCCGAGCTGCTGAATCGAGAGCCCGGCGATGCCGTCTCCCGGCTCGGCGAGCACCGACCAGCGGGCGCGCGCCCACCGCTCCGCGAGTCGCGCCGAGTCGCGCAGCTCCTCATCCGGCGCCAGCCCGTGCAGCGCGGCCCTCGGTTCGTCGCCGTTCACTGCTGCGCCCCCTTCTTGAGGAACAGCGCACGCCCGACGTCGTTCGCCGTCAGCCGTTCGTGACCTGCGAGGTCGGCGACCGACCACGCAACGCGCAGCACGCGGTCGTAGCCGCGCAGGGTGAGCGCTCCGCGTTGCAACGCCGCGTCGAGCGGAGCACGCACGCGCGCCTCGGGAGCGAGCGGGCCGTCGCGCAGCCACGCGCCGGAAACCTGCGCATTGGTGCGCCAGGGCGTCGCCGCGAGGCGCTCAGCCGCTCGGTGCCGCGCACGCGCCACCTGCGCCCGAGCGGCGTCCGTCGTCATCCCGGCCGCCCCGCGCATGGCGATGTCGGCGAGCGAGACGCGCGCGAGCGAGAGCTCGATGTCGATACGGTCCAGCAGCGGGCCCGACAGGCGTCCGAGGTAACGCCGGATGGCGAGCGACGGACACGTACAGGTCCCGCCGCGGACGCCGTACTGACCGCACGGGCAGGGGTTGGTGGCGAGCACCAGCTGGAACCGCGCGGGCAGCGTCGCCCGGAAGCCCGCGCGATGGATGTCGATCGACCCCGACTCGAGTGGTTGCCGCAAGGAGTCCAACGCGTGCGCGCTGTACTCCCCTGCCTCGTCGAGGAAAAGGACACCCCCGCTCGCGCGCGCGATGGCCCCGGGGCGCAGCGCTCGGCTGCCGCCTCCCACCAAGGCGGCGACACTGACGCTGTGATGCGGTGCCTCGAACGGCGGGATCCTGCTGAGGCTTTCCACGGCGACCCCGGAGAGCGAGCGGATCGATGCGACCTGCAGCGCGGTCTCGTCGTCGAGCGGCGGAAGGATGCCGGGCAGCCGGCGCGCGAGCATCGTCTTCCCCGCGCCCGGTGGGCCGGTCATCAGAAGGTGGTGTCCGCCGGCCGCGGCGACGACGAGGGCCGAGATCGCTTCCTCCTGTCCACGGATGTCGGCCAGGTCCTCCGCGGGCGCCGCCTCGTCGACCTCGCCGGCTGGCGCGCTCGGTCCCTCAACGGGCGTCTCCTCGTCGGCATCGACGTCGAGCCCGTGCCAGCGCGCGACGCCGGCGAGCGTTCGGCATCCGACGACCCGGATCCCCTCGACCAGAGCGGCCTCGGCACGGCAGGACTCGGGGACGATGATGGTCCGGCGCCCCGCTCGCGCTGCCGCGATGACGGCCGGGAGCACGCCCGGCACGGGGCGCAGGCGACCGTCGAGTCCGAGCTCACCGATGTGCACCGTGTCGGCGAGCGACGCCGGATCCATCGGCAGCTCCGTCGCCAGTGCCGCCGCGGCGATGGCCACATCGAAGCCGGCCCCGTGCTTGGGCAGACTCGCCGGCGAGAGGTTCACCGTCACACGCCGCCGCGACAGCGGCAGCCCGCTGTTCTGGCAGGCGTTGTGCACCCGCTGCTGAGCCTCGGCGAGAGCCCGATCGGCCAGACCGACGATGCGGAAGGCCGGTGTCTGGTTCGACAGATCGGCCTCGACCTCGACGAGGTCCCCGGCCAGCCCGGTCAGCGAGACCGCCCACGTCCGGCCGAGACTCATCGCAGGTCCTGGACGTGCTCGAGCCGCGCGGTGGCGACATCCTCCCCCGTGATGCCGATCACGTCCAGGCGAATCCGGCGCCCCCGCACAGCACCGGGATGCGCTGCGATCCACCCGCACGCGAGGCGCCAGAGCCGGTCCTTCTTACGCTCGTCAACGGCCTCGAAGGGGTGCCCGAAGGCGGCGCTGCGCCGTGTCTTCACCTCCACCACGACCAGCTCGTCGGGCGTCGCGGCGACGATGTCGATCTCACCTCGCCGGTCGCGCCAGTTGCGGTCGAGGATGTCGTACCCGCAGTCGGTCAGATGCCGCACCGCCCGCTCTTCACCGGCGCGTCCCCGGTCGTCTTTCGCTGCCATACGAGAACTCTCGTCGGCGGGCGGAGCGCTCGGAGGCCACCTGCCTCCGGCGGTGGACAACCCGCGCGGCTCGTGCGCTGGGGAGCGCTCAGCTGTCGAGCGAGAGCTCGTCGGGCAGCTCGAAATCGCGGCGCTGGAGCTCCTCGACGTTGACGTCCTTGAACGTGAGCACGCGCACGGACTTCACGAAGCGGTCGGCCCGGTAGATGTCCCAGACCCAGACGTCGTTCATCGTCAACTCGAAGTAGAAGTCGTGCTCGGTGTCGCGACGAACGACGTTGACATCGTTGGCGAGGTAGAACCGGCGCTCGGTCTCGATCACGTACTGGAACTGCGAAACGACGTCGCGGTACTCCTTGTAGAGCGCCAGCTCCAGCTCGCGGTCATAGTCTTCGAAGACTTCGTCATCCATGGTGGTTCCATCCTAGGCGGCGGGGGCACGCCACGATCTCGGCCGTGCGGACCCCCGTTCAGAACAGGGTCGGCGCGTCGGCGATCGCCCACGATGCGCGATGGTGGCGTGACAGGCCGTGCTCGCGGATCGCCGCGCGGTGAAGCGGACTCGCGTAACCCTTGTTCCGTGCCCACTCGTACATCGGGGTCTCGTCGTGGAGCTCGGCCATGTAGGAGTCGCGAGACACCTTCGCGATGACCGACGCCGCCGCCGCGCTCGCGCAGTCCCGGTCCGCCTTCACGATCGTCCGCACGTTGAGCCCGGGGCCGGCGACCGGGCTGACGTAGTCGTGGTTGCCGTCGAGGATGACCACCGTCTCCGCGGCGAAGGGATCGACGCCGTCGAGCGCCTGGATGGCACGGACGGCGGCGAGGCCGAGGGCGCGGATGATCCCCACCTCGTCGATCTCGCCCGGCGTCGCCGAGCCGACCGACGACGCGACGACCCATCCCGCCGCGCGCTGGGCGAGCTCGGGACGCCGCAGCTCGGTCACGAGCTTCGAATCGCGCAGGCCCTCGGGAATGCGGCGCCGCGCGCATCGCGCGTCGAGCACGGCCGCCCCGACGGCGACGGGCCCTGCCAGCGCGCCGCGCCCGACCTCGTCCAACGCGATGACGAGGTCGTGCTCGCGCAGCAGCCGCCGCTCGACGGTCAGCCGGGGCGCGACGACGGTCATCGTCCGCCCGGCGCGGGAACGCCCGCGAAGACGTCGTGGTGGAAGTCGATCGGGCCGAACCGGTCGAGCGGCCAGGTGATGAGGAAGGCGCGGCCGACGACGTTGTCGACGGGCACGAAGCCCTGTGAGGGCTGTTCCTGGTTGTAGCGCGAGTCGCGGGAGTGGTCGCGGTTGTCGCCGAGGACCCACAACGAGTTCTCGGGCACCGTCACATCGAAGGGCACCTCCTGCGGGGCGGACTGGCCGTCCGCGAGGGAGACGTAGGACGACTCGTCGATCGGCACGTCGTTGACGGTGATCTGACCGACCGCGTTGCAGCAGACGACGTGGTCGCCCGGCGTCCCGATGATCCGCTTGATCAGGTGGTCCTTGCTGTCCGGCGCCGACAGCCCCACGACCGAGAGCACCCAGTCCATGCCTTCGACGAGCGGGGGTCGGGCGGGCTCGACGGTGGTCGGCAACCATCCGCCGGGATCGCGGAAGACCACGACATCCCCGCGCGCATAGTCACCGAACCTCGGCGTGAGCTGGTCGACCAGGATGCGGTCATCCTTCAGCAGCGTCCGTTCCATGGATCCGGAGGGGATGTAGAACGAGCGCACCAGGAACGTCTTGACGAGGAACGACACCGCGAGGGCGATCGCCACGATCACGAGGATGTCGCGCAACAGCAGCCCGAAGCGACGTGATCGCGAGCGCGCGGGCCTCGCTGCCTGCGCGGCAAGATCATCGGTGGTCATCCAACGCCTTTCATCCGACTCTCCCGCCGGGGAGCCCATCCCAGGGTCGCACACTCGGGGCACATCACCGTTCGCCGCGCACCCGACACGACGGATGCCCCGAGCCTGAGCCCGGGGCATCCAAGAACACGTCGCTGATATCAGCGGTCGCGCTTCTCCTTGATCTTGGCCTTCTTGCCACGGAGGTTGCGCAGGTAGTACAGCTTCGCGCGACGGACGTCACCGCGAGTGACGACCTCGATGTGGTCGATCACCGGGCTGTGGACCGGGAAGGTGCGCTCGACGCCCACCTGGAAGCTGATCTTCCGGACGGTGAAGGTCTCGCGGACACCATCACCGGAGCGGCCGATCACGACACCCTGGAAGACCTGGATGCGCGAGCGGTTGCCCTCGGTGATGTTGACGTGCACCTTGACGGTGTCTCCGGGGGCGAAAGCGGGGATGTCGCTGCGCAGCGATGCTGCGTCGACGGAGTCGAGGATCTGCATGATCTTTTCTTCCTGCGACCGCCTCAGGTCGACCACGAGAGAGTTGAATAAGGATGCGGTGCCCCGGGCGCCCGCCGGGCGCCGCTCCCCTGAGGCAGAGATCTGTCAGGGCACAAGCGTTCATTCTGCCACGAACCGGCGCGCCGGCCAAAACGTCAGCGATCGCTGCGCCGGCGCTCCTCGATGACGACGACCCGCTCGTCCGCAGCACGCTCCGCGCCTTCGCGCACCCCGCCGCGGAGGAACCCCGCATCGGTCGCGGCCGAGAAGAGGGACACGGGCCGCGCCTCTCGGAACAACTGCCACAGCGACACCCAGAAGACGCCGAGGAAGGCGGCGACGGCGGCGAAGAGCAGCGGCCAGAAGGCGCCGGCCGGGTACAGCCCGATGACGACGATGAGGGCATGCCACACGGTGAAGGCGAGGACGTCCCACCACGAGAGCATCCGCGTGTGGCGGACGGTCCCGCGGGCGCGGACGAGCAGCGTCGTCACCAGCTGCCCCACGAGGACGGCGGGGACCGCGATGAACAGCACCCAGAGGAAGACCCACCCGCTCGCGCCCGAGATCGCCCAGCCTGCGACCAGCCAGAGCGGCAGCACCAGCGCTGCCGGGAGAAGCCAATGGAAGAGTGCGCGTCGCAGCCACATGCTCCCGATGCTACGCCGGTCCGGCAGGATGGAAGCTGAAGAGAGGATCACGATGATCGAGTTGCGCACCCCCGCCGAAATCGAGGCGATGCGTCCCGCGGGACGTTTCGTCGCCGAGACGTTGGCAACCCTTCGCGATGAGACGAGGGTCGGCACGAACCTGCTGGCGATCGACCGGCGCGCGCACGAGATGATCCGCCGAGCGGGCGCGGAATCCTGCTACATCGACTACCACCCCTCGTTCGGTGCGAGCCCGTTCGGGAAGGTGATCTGCACGTCTATCAACGACGCCGTCCTCCACGGGCTGCCGCATGACTACACCCTGCGCGACGGCGATCTGGTCACGCTCGATTTCGCCGTGGCCGTCGACGGCTGGGTCGCCGACTCGGCGGTGTCGTTCATCGTCGGCACGCCGCGCGACGAGGATCTCGCCCTCATCGACACGACAGAGCGCGCTCTCGATGCCGCGATCGGCGCAGCGACCGTCGGCAACAAGATCGGTGACATCTCGCACGCCGTATCGACGATCGCGCGGGCCGAGGGCCTGTCGATCAACACCGACTTCGGCGGACACGGCGTCGGCCGCGAGATGCACGGTGACCCGCACGTCCCCAACGACGGCAAGCCCGGACGCGGCTACCCGCTGCGCGCGGGGCTCGTCGTCGCCCTCGAACCGTGGTTCCTCCAGAGCACCGACAAGCTCGTCACGGACCCGGACGGGTGGACGCTCCGAAGCGCCGACGGGTCGCGGGGCGCCCACTCCGAACACACGGTCGCGATCACCGCGGACGGACCGATCGTCCTCACCGACCGCTCATTCCTCGGCGTCGACTGAGGGTACGCGGCGCCGGGTCGCGCGGTCTCACGCGTCCGGATCTGCCTGCAGCAGGTCCGGACGCCTTTCGCGCGTCCGTTCGACGCGCTGCGCGTGACGCCAGTCGGCCACCCGCCCGTGGTGCCCGCTGAGCAGGACATCGGGCACGTCGAGCCCGCGCCACGACGCGGGCTTCGTGTACGAGGGGTACTCGAGCAGGCCGTCCTCGTGCGATTCCTCGACGAGGCTCTCGGGGTTGCCGACGACGCCCGGGATGAGGCGCCCGATCGCTTCGATCATCGCCATCGAGGCGACCTCTCCCCCGTTGAGGACGTAGTCCCCCAGGCTCATGAGCCGCACATCGCCGAGTGTCGCGGCGTACGAGAAGACGCGCTCGTCAATGCCCTCGTAGCGACCGCATCCGAAGACCAGGTGCGAAGCATCGCTGAGTTCGCGCGCAGCCCCCTGGGTGAAACGCTCGCCCGCGGGCGAGGGGAAGATGAAGGTGGGCCGGTCGGCGCTGTCGGCGACGATCGCGTCGAGCGCGAGCCCCCAGGGCTCGGGCTTCATGACCATCCCGGCGCCGCCGCCGTACGGGGTGTCGTCGACGGTGCGGTGACGATCCAGCGCGTAGTCGCGGAGATCGTGGACCCGGACATCGAGCAGGCCGGCACCGCGCGCTTTGCCGAGCAGCGAGACCTCGAGGACGTCGAAGAAGGCGGGGAAGATCGTGACGACGTCGACGCGCACGTCAGTCCTCGTGCGTGGCGGCGTCGCCGTCCTGTTGCGAAGACGTTTCCTCCGAGACGACGGAGTCGTCGGCCGGCAGCTCTTCGAACAGCCCCGCGGGCGGGGTGACGATGACGCGTCCCGCTGCGACATCGACCTCGGGCACGATCGCTTTGACGAACGGCACGAGGATCTCGGTGTCGTCCCCGTCGCGCAGGACGATGAGCAGGTCTTGAGCCGGCAGGTGGTCGACGCGCGCGATGCGTCCGATCCGTTCGCCCTCTCGGACGACGTCGAGACCGACGAGCTGGTGGTCGAACCACGCGTCATCCTCGGCGGTGGCTTCGCCGTCCTGGTCGACCCACAGGATGGCCTTCACGAGACTCTCGGCGGCATCCCGGTCGTCGACGTCTTCGAGGAACACGACGGGGTGCGAGTTCATCCAGCGGAACTCGCGGACGGTCACGGTCTTGCCGTGCCACGGCGATGCCTCGGGAACCTGCAGCGTGAAGGTCGCACCGGGCACGAAGCGCCCATCGGGGTCGTCGGTGTAGAGCTCGAGCTTCAGCGCGCCCTTGAGGCCGTGCGCCTTGACGAGGCGTCCGACGCGGAGCTGCGTGCGGGCGGAGTCGGCGGCCATGTCAGTCGTCCGCGACGTCGACGCGGACACGGGTGCCGTCGGCCAGCGCGGAGATCAGCGCGCGCAACGCCTTGGCGGTGCGCCCGCCGCGCCCGATCACCCGTCCCCGATCGTCGGGGTGCACGCGCACCTCGAGGACCTCGCCGCGAGGCGATGAAGAGGAGCGGATGACGACGTCGTCGGGGTGATCGACGATCCCCTTGACGACGTGCTCGAGCGCGGCGGACAGCAACGGATTACTCCGCGTCGGTCGCGTCGGCGGCCGGAGCCTCGTCGGCCGGAGCCTCGGCCGCGGGCTCGTCGGCCTTCTTCGCTGCCTGCGGCTTGATGACCGACTTCTTCGAAGCGTCGGCGACGAACTCGCCCTTGGTCTCGGCCGTGCGGACGGTCGAGACGGCGTTCTTGTCGCCCTTGAACTTGCCCCAGTCGCCCGTGAGCTTCAGCAGCGCGGCGACCTGCTCGGTCGGCTGTGCGCCCACCGAGAGCCAGTACTGCGCACGCTCGGAGTCGACCTTGATGACCGAGGGCTCCTCGGTCGGGTGGTACTGACCGATCTCCTCGATGACGCGACCGTCGCGCTTAGTGCGCGAGTCGGCGACGACGATGCGGTAGTAGGGTGCGCGGATCTTGCCGAGGCGCTTGAGACGAATCTTGACAGCCACAATTCTCCTGAGTGGTGTGATGTGAAGTGAACGTCGCCTGGAGCGTGGGGTGCACACCCGGCGGGAGCTCTGAGGGTGGACCTTCTCGCCGGATAGAGGGTCGAGCGAGTGGTCCAACCGTCTATTTTGCCAGATGATGACCGTCGTCGCGAACCGTGTCGTACCGCGTGTCAGACTGAGCGCATGACGGTCCCTTTCGCCACGTCTGCCCGCTCGTCCGTGGGAATCGAGTGGGAGTTGATGCTCGCCGATCGAGACACCGGGGATCTGGCCCCGCGTGCCCCCGAGGTGCTCGCCGAGGTCGAGGAATCGTCGGCGCTCGAGCGCTACACGATCACCGGCGAACTGCTCACGAACACGATCGAGGTGACGAGCGGTGTCGGCGACACCGTGGCCGCCGCCGTCGACGACATCGACGACGCCATCCAGCGGGTGCGCGAGTTCGCAGCGCCGCGGGGCCTCGAGATGCTGTGCGCCGGCAGCCACCCGTTCGCTCGGTGGTACGAACAGGAGATCACCGACAAGACCCGCTACCACAAGCTCATCGAGCGCACCCAATGGTGGGGTCGGAACATGATGATCTGGGGCATCCACATCCATGTCGGCGTCGAGGACGTCAACAAGGTGTTCCCGCTCATCAACGCCCTCTCGCTGTATCTGCCCCACCTGCAGGCATTGTCGGCGTCGAGCCCGTTCTGGGCCGGAGAGCGCACGGGCTACGCATCCAACCGCGCCCTCGTGTTCCAGCAGCTGCCGACGGCCGGACTGCCGTGGAGCTTCACGCAGTGGAGCGACTTCGAGAATTACCTCGACGGGATGGTCCGCACCGGCGTCATGGAGGACGCCTCCGAGGTGCGGTGGGACATCCGACCGGCGCCGAAGTGGGGGACGCTCGAGATCCGCGCCTGCGACGGCATGTCGACGCTCCCCGAACTCGCCGCCGTGGCATCGCTCGTGCAGGTGCTCACCGAGCACCTGTCGCGCCAGCTCGACGAGGGGCGGGAGCTCCCCACCATCCCGCCGTGGTTCGTGCGCGAGAACAAGTGGCGCGCGGCCCGCTACGGGCTGGATGCTCGGCTGATCGTCGACGCCGAGGGCACGCAGCGCCCGGTCGCCGATCACCTGCGCGAGACGATGGCAGAGCTCGAGCCCGTCGCCGAGGAACTGCATTGCGCCCGCGAGTTCCGCGGCCTCACGACGATCCTCGACCAGGGCGCGAGCTACCTGCGTCAGACGCGGGTCGCGGATGCCGCGGACGGCGACCTGCGCGAGGTCGTGCAGCACCTCATCCGGGAGTTCCGCGACGGTCCGACGCTGCGCCAGCACCTGGCGCAGCCCGACACCGGACGCTGAGGCTCAGCCCTTTCCGAAGAGCTTCTGGATCTCGGCGAGGTCGGCCTCGGTGGGCTGAGCCTGCTTTGCGCCACCGAGACCGAAGCCGGACCCGGTGGGAGCCGTCGCGGTCGCGAGCCCCGCATTCTCGGCCGCGCGCTTGGCCGGATTGCCCGAGCGCGAACCGCTCTTGCTCTTCGCCTGCTTGCCGCGCTTGCTCGAGGCCCCCGGCTTGCCGCCCATCGGGCCCATACCCGGGATGTTGGGCACGCCGCCCCGGGCGACGGTCTTCATCATCTTCGCCGCCTGCTCGAATCGCTGCACGAGCTGGTTCACGTCGGTGACCGTCATGCCCGATCCGCGAGCGATACGAAGGCGACGCGAGCCGTTGAGCACCTTCGGGTTGCGTCGCTCGGCGGGAGTCATCGACCGGATGATCGCCTCGGTGCGGTCGATCTCGCGCTCGTCGAACTGCTCGAGCTGCTGCTTCATCTGCCCCATGCCCGGCAGCATGCCGAGCATCTTCTTCATCGAGCCCATCTTCTTCATCTGCTGAAGCTGGTCGAGGAAGTCCTCAAGGGTGAACTGCTCCTTGGCGAGCTTCTCGGCGACCGCGAGAGCCTCTTCCTCATCGAAGGCCTGCTGCGCCTGCTCGATGAGGGTGAGGATGTCGCCGAGGTCGAGGATGCGGCTGGCCATGCGGTCGGGGTGGAAGGGCTCGAGGTCGTCGAGGCCTTCACCCGTCGAGGCGAAGATGATCGGGCGCTGTGTGACGGACGCGACCGAGAGCGCCGCGCCACCGCGAGCATCGCCGTCGAGTTTCGACAGGACGACGCCGGTGAAGTCGACACCCTCCTGGAACGCCTTGGCGGTGTTGACGGCATCCTGACCGATCATCGCGTCGATCACGAAGAGGACCTCGTCGGGATCGGTCGCCTTGCGGATCGCGGCCGCCTGCTTCATCAGCTCGGCGTCGACGCCGAGGCGACCGGCGGTGTCGATGATGACGATGTCGTGCTGCTGGCGACGAGCGTGCTCCACGCCGTCGCGTGCCACGCGCACCGGGTCTCCGACGCCGTTGCCCGGCTCGGGCGCGTAGATCGCGGCGCCGGCGCGCTCGGCGACGACCTGGAGCTGATTGACGGCGTTGGGCCGCTGGAGGTCGCAGGCGACGAGGAGCGGGGTGTGACCGTCCTTCTCGAGCTGCTTGGCGAGCTTGCCCGCGAACGTCGTCTTACCCGAACCCTGGAGACCCGCGAGCATGATCACCGTCGGCGGGTTCTTCGCGAACTGGAGGCGTCGCTGCTCTCCGCCGAGGATGCCGACGAGCTCCTCGTTGACGATCTGGACGACCTGCTGCGCGGGGTTCAGCGCACGGTTGACCTCGTCGCCCAGGGCTCGCTCGCGCACCTTGGCGGTGAACTCCTTGACGACCACGAGGGCGACGTCGGCGTCGAGCAGGGCCCGGCGGATCTCGCGGACGGTCTGGTCGACGTCAGCCGCCGAGAGCTTTCCCTTGGTGCGGAGATTCCGGAAGGTCTCGGTGAGACGGTCGGAGAGCGTGCCGAAAGTTGCCATGATCCCTCGATTCTACGTGAGCGGGTCATTCCGAGCGGGCAGCGCCCGCGGCGCCCTTCGGCCGACTGCCCCGCACGATCGAGATCGCGCGAGCCATCTCCTGTCCGAGGTCTGCGCGCCCCGCTCCCCCGCGCGCCCAGGAACGCACGGCGCCGAGGACCGCGCCACCCCATGCCGCTCCGTGGATGTCCGAGTCGAGGCGTTCGCTTCCCGCCCGGTGCAGGGCTGCGGCGGCCGCGGCGGCGATCCGCGCCGAGCGCACGGCCGCGTCGCGCTCGAGCTCGTCCGACAGTCCCATCGCGACGTCATTGACGATCGCGAGCGCCAGCGCATCGGGCGCGAAGCCCCGCGCGAGGTCAGCCACCGCGGACTCCACCGCGTCGGAGCCTTCTGCTCGCTCGAGTGCCTCCTCCAGCGCGGCGATGCGCTCATCCAGGCCCGACCACAGGACGGCCGACTTGGAGGAGAAGTAGTTGAAGAAGCTCGAACGGCTGACACCCGCCCGCCGGGTGATGTCCGCGACAGCCGTGGCTTCGTAGCCGCGCTCGAGGAAGAGCTCGCACGCCGCTTCGGCGAGGGTCTCGCGTGAGGAGGCGCGGGGCCGACCCGCCCGACTCGTCGATGTCACCACAACAGCCTAGGCGTGTCGTATTGTTGGACGCGGTCCAGCATTCCGAGGAGGAACAGTGCTCGATGTCCGCATCCTGGGACTCGCTCCCGCCGTGGTCTCCTACGCCGAAGGGTGGGAGCGGCAGCGCAGCATCCACGCCGCCGTCGTCTCCGGGAGCCCCGACACGCTTCTCCTGCTCGAACACGAGGCGGTCTTCACCGCTGGAGCCCGCACCGAGCCGAGCGAGCGACCCACCGACGGCACGCCCGTGATCGATGTCGACCGCGGTGGCAAGATCACGTGGCACGGGCCCGGACAGCTGGTCGGTTACCCGATCGTGCGGCTCCCCGAGCCGGTCGATGTCGTCTCGCACGTACGACGGCTCGAGCGCGTGCTGATCGCCGCGGTCGCCGACCTCGGGGTGACGGCGCGTCAGGTCGCGGGTCGGAGCGGAGTGTGGGTCTCCGCCGATGGGCGCGACGCCAAGATCGCGGCCATCGGGGTCCGCGTGCAGCGCGGCGTCACCATGCACGGGTTCGCCCTCAACTGCGACAACGATCTGGCCCCGTTCGACCGCATCGTGCCGTGCGGCATCTCCGACGCCGGCGTCGCCTCGCTCACGACGGTGCTCGGCCGACGCATCTCCCCTGCAGCCGTCGTCGACACGGTCGCGGCCCGCTTCCGCGCGGAGTTCGAGACGGCGGTCGCCGCATGACCGGGTGCGCCGTGCCCGCAGCGCCGGCGGCCGGTGGACCCGAGGGTCGCAAGCTCCTGCGATTGGAGGTGCGCAACGCGCAGACGCCGATCGAGCGCAAGCCGGAATGGATCAAGACGACGGCCCGAATGGGTCAGGAGTACCGGGCGCTCCACGACCTCGTGCGCGAAGAGGGTCTGCACACCGTGTGCCAGGAGGCGGGCTGCCCCAACATCTACGAGTGCTGGGAGGACCGCGAAGCGACGTTCCTCATCGGCGGTTCGCAGTGCACGCGGCGGTGCGACTTCTGCCAGATCGACACCGGTAAGCCCGCCGAGTACGACACCGACGAACCGCGCCGCGTCGCCGAGAGCGTCCATCGGATGCAGCTGCGCTACGCCACGGTCACCGGGGTGGCGCCCGACGACCTGGCCGACGGCGGAGCGTGGCTGCACGCCGAGACCGTGCGCCGCATCCACGCCGAGAACCCCGGCACCGGAGTCGAGATCCTCGCGACCGACTTCAACGGAGACCCGGCACAGCTCGACGAGGTCTTCTCGTCACGGCCCGAGGTCTTCGCCCACAACGTCGAGACGGTGCCGCGCATCTTCAAGCGCATCCGCCCGGCGTTCCGCTACGAGCGCTCGCTCGGCGTGATCACCCGTGCGCACGAGGCGGGGCTGATCACCAAGTCCAACCTCATCCTCGGGATGGGCGAGACGCCCGACGAGGTCGTCCAGGCGTTGCAGGATCTCCACGACGCGGGAACCGACATCGTGACGATCACGCAGTACCTGCGTCCGACACCGCGCCACCTCCCGGTCGACCGGTGGGTGAAGCCGGACGAGTTCGTCGGATTCCGCGAAGAGGCCGAGCGCATCGGATTCCTCGGAGTGCTCGCCGGACCCCTCGTGCGCTCGTCGTACCGGGCCGGGCGCCTGTGGGCGCAGTCGATGACGGCGAAGGGCCGCGACATCCCGCAGCATCTCGCACACCTCGCCCCGTCTGCCGAGTCGGATTTCGCGCAGGCGGTCTGACCCCGTCCGGCCCGGCGCGAGCCGGTCAGGCCGACGTGGGGTCGGGAGGCCAGACGTAGGGAAGGTCGTCGGGGACGTCGCCGAATCGCGGGCCGTAGAACGCGGCATCCTTGCGCAGGAGATTCGATCGGTGCGAAAGGTGGAAGGCCGCATCCCCGAGCCACGGCGGCATCTCCACCTCGCTCTGGGGCAGTCCGTCGACCTCCGGGGCGAACTCGAGGATCTGCGCACGCACCGTGTCGGCGCGACCGCCGGCGATCCACGCGTCGGTCATCACGAGGCCGTAGGCCGTGAGGGCGGGCAGATAGCCGCGCCACATCTTCGCCGCCGGGTGGTTGCGCCATCCGTAGCCCGGCACCGTGTTGGCGCGCAGCAACTGCAGCGTCTCGACACGCTGCTTGCCCAGCCGCGGCGCGTCGAGCACGGCCGCGCACTCGGCGAACGAGGGGTAGGGCAGGAACGTCTGCACGTCAGTCGGCGCTGGTGACCGACTGGATGCTCCCGTCGCTGGTCAGATTGACCAGGAGCACCTCGTCGGTGGAATCCGGGTCGAGCGCGTACTCGAGGACGGCGAACGGGTCAGATCCGCCGTGCTCGTCCGCCAGGATCGTCATGCTGATGAGCTGCAGCGATCGGATGACGTCCATGTGGACATCGCCGGAGATGTCGACGAGGTACGACTCGATGTCTTCGCCCAGCTGCTCCTGCTGCTGCAGGATGAACTCGATGACCTCGCTCGTCCGATCGCTGAGCTCGGACACCATCGCGTTGCGCGCCGAGAGGTCGATCGACTCGATGGCCGAGATCATCGCGGCGGCGACGTCCAGCGCCGCGGCGGAGACGTCGTCCTGGTCGGGCGCGGTGAGATCGACGGTGACCGTCTGGTCGCCGATCTCGACGTGATCCGACCAGAAGATCGATCCGTCCGGCCCGGACTCGAGGAGTCCGAAGTAGTCGTGCTCGATCGCCATGTGTTTATAGAACCAGCCGTGAGGGTGCGGGGGAAGTGGTGACGCGGCGCGGCGCGGGACTCAGTCGACCAGAGCGGCCGCGAAGACGTGCGGAGTGAAGCCGGTGAGGTCGTTGATGCCCTCGCCCTGCCCCAGGAGTTTGACCGGGATGCCGGTGCGCTCCTGCACCGCCAGGACGAATCCGCCGCGGGCGGAGCCGTCGAGCTTGGTGAGGACCAGACCCGTCACGCCCGCGTGCTCGAGGAACGCCTCGGCCTGCATGACGCCGTTCTGGCCGGTGGTGGCGTCGAGGACCAGGAGCACCTCGCTGATCGGGGCCTGCTTCTCGATCACCCGCCGGATCTTGGTGAGCTCGTCCATCAGTCCGCCCTTGGTGTGCAGGCGCCCCGCCGTGTCGACCAGCACGATCTCGGTGCCCGTGCTCTTGGCGTAGTCGATGGTCTGGAAGGCGACCGAGGCGGGATCCTGGCCCTCCTGCTGCGGCCGGACGATCTGCGCCCCGCCGCGCTCGGCCCACGTGGCCAGCTGGTCGACCGCTGCTGCTCGGAAGGTGTCGGCGGCTCCGACGACCACCGAGCGGCCGTAGCGCTGCAGGAACTTGGCGAACTTGCCGATCGTCGTGGTCTTGCCGACGCCGTTGACGCCCACGACGAGGACGACTGCCGGGCGCTCGGTCAGCCTCAGGGTGGAGTCGAAGGCGGCGAACCGCTCCTCGAGGGTCTCCCTGAGCATGCGCTGGAGGTCTCGCGGATCGGTCGTGCGGTAGCGCTCGACCTTGCCGCGGAGGTCGTCGACCAGCCGCTCGGTGATGTCGGGACCGAAGTCGGCGGTCAGAAGCGCCGTCTCGAGGTCGTCCCACGTGTTCTCGTCGATGGTCGGCTTGACGAAGAGCCCGCGCAGCGCGCGCGAGAGCGACCAGGGATTCTCGGCCATGTCCTCAGCCTACGGCGCCCGCGCGCTCGCGCACGCGCTGACCCACGACGGCCGACACGCCGTCCTGCCGCATCGAGACGCCGTACAGAGCGTCGGCGATCTCCATCGTCCGCTTCTGATGCGTGATGACGATGAGCTGGCTCGACTCGCGGAGCTGCTCGAAGACACCGAGGAGGCGCCCGAGGTTCGCGTCGTCGAGCGCGGCCTCCACCTCGTCGAGGATGTAGAACGGGCTGGGACGAGCCTTGAAGATCGCGGTCAGGAGGGCGACGGCCGCGAGCGACCGCTCGCCGCCCGACAGCAGCGACAGCCGCTCGATCTTCTTGCCCACGGGGCGCACCGAGACCTCGATGCCGGTCGTCAGCGGGTTGTCGGGATCGGTGAGCGAGATGCTGCCGGTCCCGCCGGGGAAGAGGATCGGGAACACCTCGCCGAAGGCGATTTTCGTGTCCTCGAACGCCGCGAGGAAGATCGACTGCATCCGTTCGTCGAGCTCACCGATGATCGTGAGGAGGTCCGCTCGGGTCTGGGTCAGGTCGGCGAGCTGCTCGGTGAGGAAGGCGTGGCGCTGCTCGAGCGCGGCGTACTCTTCGAGCGCGAGCGGATTCACACGGCCGAGCTGCGCGAGCTTCCGCTCGGCTTCGGCCAGACGCCGGCGCTGCGCTGCCCGGTCGAACGTGACCGGCTCCCCCGCGTCGTTCAAAACGGCTTGGTCGGGCCTGTATTCCGAAACGAGAATGTGCTCGTCGAACCCCAGTTCGGAACCGACGCGTTCGAGCAGACTCGTCACGTGCAGCTTCTTCTCGTGCATCTGCAGCTCGAGGCCGTGCACCGACTCCGTCAGCGCGGAGAGGCGACTGCGCGCGGCATGATCCTGGCGACGGAGCTCGGACAATTCCGAGGTGATCTCGCTGCGCGCCTGCTCCGCGCGTCCGAGCTCGACACGCGCCGCGGCGACGGAACGGTCGATGGATTCGAGCAGCGGCGGAAGCTGTGCCGCGACGGCATCCGCGATCGCGCGCTGCCGGCGACGGATGACGGCGCGGCGTGCGGCCTCGGCTGCCGCCGCCCGTTCCCGCTCGCGCTGCCGCTCGAGCTGCACGACCCGCGCCTCGCCGGCTCGGACGCGCTCGCGCAGCGTCTCGACGTCCAGTCGCGCGCGCATCTCGTGCTCTCGTGCATGCTCGAGCGCATCGAGCAGTCCGTCGCGCGCCGACGCGTCGAGGATCGGGCGGGGGGCCGCTGTCGCCGCGGCCAACGCGTCCTCCGCGTCGCGTGCAGCCGACTCGGCTTCGGTCGCGGCGGCCACGGCAGGGGCGAGCCCGGCCTCGAGCCGATCGCACTCGGCGACGGCCGCCTCGTAGCGTACGGTGGCTCGGTTCAGCTTCTCCGCGTCGGCGGCGAGGGCGGCGTCGTGCGCGCGCAGAGTCTCGAGCGCGGTCCGGGTTCGCGCACGTGCCTCGGACCACGCGGCCTGCGCGTCCGCGAGCGACTCGCGCAACGCGTCGGCGATGACGGCCATCTCGCTCAGCCGATCGGCGGCGCCATCGCGCTCTGCGGCGAGCTCGAGGCGGGAGCGTCCTTCGCCCGAGCCGGCGCGCATCGTCCGCCACGAGACCACCTCCCCGCGCTTGGTCACGACGACGGCGCGTTCCCGGTCCGCGACACTCCACGCGTCCCGGATCCGCACGGCCGCGTCGAGGTCGTCGGCGATGAGGACACCCGCGAGCTGCCCGGTCACCCCGACGGGACCGCTGATGACGTCGATCGCGCGAACGGCTCCGGGCACCGCCGCGACCGGAGTGCCCGCGGCCGCGTCTGCGAGGACGATGTCGATGACGCCGAGATCATCCTCTGCGGCCAGGTCGGCCGCCCGCAGCGCAGCCGCGACATCGACGGCGAGGACCCCCTCGGCAAGCGCACCGAGAGCCGCCGCGACAGGCGCTTCGAAGCCCGGTTCGACCTTGAGGGCATCGGCGACGAGCGAGCGCAGCCCCTCGTCGCCCCGCGCGAGCAGATCGGCCGCAGCGTTGCGCACCTCGAGCGCCCGGCCGAGGGCCGCCGTCTGGGCGGTAAACGACTCGACCTCGCGTTCGGCCGCATGGAGTCGCTCACGGATGCCCGACAGCGCGGTCTCCGCCTCCGTCGCATCGCGCTGCGCCCGCTCGTACGCGGCCGTGTGCTCGGCCGAGCTCGCTTCGGGCGCGGAGTCCGATTGCACCTGCTCGAGCGCCGACTCCGCCTCGGCACGGCGGGCGCGGGCGGCGTCGAGCCCGCGCTGTTGGCGGTCGACGGCGGCGCGGAGCGCCTCCAGACGGGAGGCGGCCGCTTCCGAGCGCCCCCGCAGCTTCGTCAGTCGCATGTCGTGCTCGGAGACGAGAGCGCTCTGCGCGGCGATGTCCGAGTCGAGCGCGTCGAGCTCGGCGCGGGCGCGGATCACATCCCGGGATGCCGCGGCTGCAGCATCCTGCGCCTCCCCGACGCCCGCGGCGATGTCGTCGACTTCCTGGCGTGCCTCGTCGATGGCCGACTGGCCCACCGTGGCGACGTCGATCGCGAGCTGCCCGTCGTCCTCGAGGAGTGCCCGGCGCTGCGCGGCGAGCGTGTGGAGCCCGCGAACGCGCTCCTGCACCTGCTCGAGCGCGAACGCGGTGGCACGCGCCCGGTCGACGGCCTCCGAGCGCTGCTCCGCCTCGAGCTCGTCGATGCGGCGCTTGACGCCGTCGAGCCGGTCCTGCAGAACGAGACGCTCCGCGTGTCGCTCGTGCTCGTCGCGGGCATGATCGGCCAGCTGCGAACGCAGCGCCATGAGGTCGTCGGCGAACAGCCGGGCCTTGGCATCGCGGACCACGGCCGCGATCGTCGCCGCCTCGCGCGCGATCTCGGCCTGCTTTCCGAGCGGTTTCAGCTGCCGGCGAAGCTCGCCGGCCAGATCGCTGAGGCGCGTGAGATTGGTCTCCATCGCCTCGAGTTTGCGGACGGTCTTCTCTTTGCGCCGGCGGTGCTTGAGGATCCCGGCGGCTTCTTCGATGAAACCCCGACGGTCCTCGGCACTGGCCTGCAGCACGGTGTCGAGCCGGCCCTGTCCGACGATGACGTGCATCTCGCGGCCGAGACCCGAGTCGCTGAGCAGCTCCTGCACATCGAGCAGGCGACATGTCTCGCCGTTGATGGCGTACTCGCTCGAACCGTTGCGGAACAGCGTGCGGCTGATCGTCACCTCGGTGTACTCGATCGGGAGGACGCCGTCGTGGTTGTCGATCGTGAGCTGCACCTCGGCGCGCCCGAGCGGCCCGCGCGTCGCCGTCCCGGCGAAGATGACGTCCTCCATCTTGCCGCCGCGGAGGGTCTTGGCGCCCTGCTCCCCCATGACCCAGGCGAGCGCGTCGACGACGTTCGACTTGCCGGATCCGTTGGGCCCGACGATGCAGGTCACGCCGGGTTCGAGCACGAACGTCGTGGGCTGGGCGAATGACTTGAAGCCCTTGAGCGTGACGCTCTTCAGGTGCATGTCGGGCCCTCCCGGCGCTCGGTGAACGTCCACACGCTACCGGAGGATCACCGACGCGACTTGACGCCGCACCGCACATACCGCTAGCGTCACTTCCCGCATCCCGAATGAAAGGAGGTTCCCTGATGTTGATTTCCGTCACCGCGTTCACCGCTGTCGCCGTTCGTTCCGAACACCGCGACCGTTGCTTCCGCGCCATCGGTGGAGCCGCCGTCATCGGTGCTCCGCTGAACGCCTGAGTCTGCGAGTCCCTCGCCCCGTTCCGCCTCTCCGCCCGTGCGCCCTCTGCGCGCCGGGCCGCAGCCGTCGGCTGCACCCGCGACGAGTCATCCGTCGCATCCGCAATTCCGCCCTCACCGAACGAGGACACCATGAACACCGTCGTACAACGACGTCCCGAGGTCGTGCCCGCGCGACCTGCCATCCCCGAGCAGACGGCCCTCGGCCGTCCGACCCTTCTCCAGCGTCTCGCATTGCGCGTGGCGCTGCGCCTGATCGTGTGGAGCGCGAAGCGCGGTGCGAGCTCCGCACCCGATGTCGCATACCGCCGCGAGCAGCTCGCCGCCCGTGAGGCGCGCGAGCGGCTCTGGATGCACGACTACCTGCTCACCCGCTTTCGCTGAATCGCGTGGGGTCTCGCTCACGAGACCCCACGCCGTCGAGAGAAGACCATGAACGACATCACGTCACACCTCGAGCTGCGCGCTCTCCCCATACCCGGCAGCATCGACGATCCGACCGCGGCGGACTTCCGCGAGATGGTCCGTGTCCGCAACCTCGTCTACCGCGAGATCACCGGCGGCGATGACGACGACGCGGGGCCCGAGGAACTGCTCCCCCACTACCGGCCGACGCCGGACGAGACCCGCTACCTCTGGCTCGCGGTGTGGGACGGCCGGATCGTCGGACGTGTCGGTCTCGACATCCCGCACGAGGAAGGATCCGACACCGCGTACTGGTTGATCGAACTGCTCCGCGAGGTGCACGGCCGAGGGATCGGCACCGCTGCGTACGATCTCATCGAGCGCACGGCGCGCCGGCACGGGCGCCACGCGTTGCAGGCCTACGCCCAGCACCCGGAGCAGACGGGCGAACGCCTGCCCGCACCGACCGGATACGGCGACATCCCGCTCGATCACGGTGCGCGCTTCATGCTCCGTCACGGCTACGCGCTGGAGCAGATCTACCGGAAGAGCGAGCTCGATCTCCGCGACTCGCGCGAGGTCGTGGATGCTCTCCGAGAGCGAGCGGCCGCGGCGGCATCCGGCTACCGGGTGGTCTCCTGGACCGCCCCGACGCCGGCCGAGTTCGTCGAGGGATATGCCTGGCTCAAGTCCCGCATGTCGACGGACGCGCCTTCGGCGGGCCTCGATGTGGACGAAGAGGCGTGGGACGCGGCGCGACTCGCGCGCCACGACGCCCGCTACGTCGAGGCCGGCCAGACGCTTCTGGTCACCGCAGCACAGCATGTCGAAACGGGCGAACTCGCCGCGTTCAACGAGCTCATGATCAGCGCCGACCGGACGCGTGCGACACATCAGCACGACACCCTCGTCGCGGGCACCCATCGAGGTCACCGTCTGGGGATGCTCGTGAAATGCTCGGCGCTGGTCGCCTGGCGCGACATCGCTCCCGACTCTCCGCGCGTCATCACCTACAACGCCGAAGAGAACCGGCCGATGCTCGACATCAACGAGGCGATCGGCTTCCAGGCGGTGTCGTACGAGGGCGCCTGGCAGAAGCGGATCACGACCGACGTCGCTGGCACCGCGGACAGTAGTGCGACGAGCGGTTCGTGAACGCCACGCGCACGATGGCCGAGCCGCACCGCGAGCACTCCGCTCCGGTGCGGCCGTACGCCTCGAGCGAGTGCGCGAAGTAGCCGGCCTGGCCGTTGACGTTGACGTACTGCGCGTCGAAGCTCGTCCCGCCTTCGGCCAGCGCCTTCGTCATGACGGCGACGACAGCCTCGATCAACCGCCCGCGCGATGCACGCGATAGCAGCGACGCGGGCGTTTCCGGATGGATGCGCGCTGCCCACAGGGCCTCGTCGGCATAGATGTTGCCGATGCCGCTCACGACGCTCTGGTCGAGCAGCACCCGCTTGATGCCCGATGCGCGCCGCGCGAGCTCGCGATGGAACCGCGCGTTCTCGAACGCGGGGTCCAGCGGGTCGCGCGCGATGTGCGCGACCTGGGTCGGGATGTCGGTCGCGGTCGTGCCCCGACCCGCCGGCGCCCCGTCGACGGTGGGCTCGAGGTCGTCGACCGCGAGCGACCCGAAGGTGCGCTGGTCGACGAAGAGCACCGCCAGCTCGCCGTGCTCGGGGTGCACGATGTCCCACCGGATGCGCTCGTGCCGCTCGGTCGGGGCGCCCGGTTCGCGCAGCAGCATCTGACCGCTCATCCCGAGGTGGGCCACGACGGCCCGCCGGGTTCCTGCGATGGGGAACCAGAGGAACTTCCCGCGTCGGGCCGCGGCGGCCAGAGTTCGGCCGGTGAGCTCGCGCTCGAAGGACGCCGGCGTGTCGGCATGACGTGTCAGCGCGCGTGGGTCGAGCACGGCGCAGCCCTCGATGCGCGCACCCACGATCGCCGGCTCGAGGCCCGCCCGTACGACCTCGACCTCGGGAAGCTCAGGCACGAGCCGAGAGCACGTGCCAGACCGCGAGGGCCGCGGCCATCTCCGCCTGCTTCTTGCTGGTGCCGACGCCCTCGCGCGACACGTCGCCGACAGTGACGGTCGCGGTGAAGACCCGGTGATGATCCGGCCCCGACGCCTCGACGCGGTACGCCGGCGGCGCGACGCCGAGATGGGCGGCCAGTTCCTGCAGCGACGTCTTCGGATCCATGGCCGCGCCGTACCGTGCCGGATCCGCCAAGAGCGGTGCGACCAGTCTCAGCACGAGTTCCTGCGCGCGATCGGGGCCTGCTGAGAGGAAGGCAGCGCCGATGACGGCCTCCATGGCGTCGGCGAGGATCGAGTCCTTGTCCCGGCCGCCGGTCTGGGTCTCGCCGCGACCGAGCAGGATGTGGTCGCCGAGCCCGATGGCCCGGGCGACCTCTGCGAGAGCCACCGTCGACACGACGCTCGCGCGCCGCTTCGCCAGAGATCCCTCATCGAGGTCGGGGTGCGTGCGGAAGAGGTGCACGGTCACCGCCTGGCCGAGGATCGAGTCGCCGAGGAACTCGAGCCGCTCGTTGTGCGGCGAGCCGCCGTTCTCGTACGCGTACGACCGGTGGGTCAGGGCAAGCGACAGAAGCTCGGGGTCGATGTCGACCCCGAGCTTGTCGGTGAGCGCGGAGCGCTCCACAGTGATGTCAGTCACGCCGCTCGTCGTCAGACGTCAGTGACCTTGCGACCCTTGTACTCGAGGAACAGCTCGGTGCCCTGCGAGTCGGTGACGACCTTCGCCTGGTGGGGACGGCTGTAGACGACCTTGCCGTTCTCGATGGTCTTGACGAGGGCGGGCGCCTCGGCCTTCCACTGCGCGCGACGCGAACGCGTGTTGGAGCGGGAGACCTTCCGCTTCGGGGGGTTACCTGCCATGGCTAGCTCTTCTCTGTGTCGGGCGCGACGCGGTGGTCTGCGTCGTCGTGGTCTGGGGTGTAGGCCGTCAGCGCGGCCCAGCGCGGATCGATCTGCACCTGCTCAGCAGGTTCCGTTCCCGACACCAGCTTCTCACCCGTGGCCGGGTCGAGCCCGGGGCAATCCGGCTGGCATACCGGTTGGAACGGAAGCGCCAGGACGATCGAATCCCTGACCGGAGTTTCAAGATCCACGTGGTCGTCTTGAACCTCGAAGTCGGACGCTTCGTCCCCAGAATACCCGAAGAGCTCCTGAAACTCGATTCGGAGGGGGCGTGTCAGGTCCGTGAGGCAGCGGCCGCAGACGCCTTCGTAGATCGTGTCGGCCTCAGCAGTGGCGAGGATACCCTCGTGCACCGACTCGAGACGGACCTCGAGATCGATCGGCTGACCGGCCGCGACGAAGACGAGGCCTTCGCCCCACTTCTCGGGTGCGGGCACGCTGAAGGCGAATTCGCGCATCTCCCCCGGCTGGCGCACGATGTCGCGCACGGGGATGACGAATGGTCCGGTGACGTGCTTTCTACCCACGATCGACCATGGTAGTCGCCGTAGCAGCGGCGGGACTCAGATGCCGCGGGATCCGGTGTCGAGGAACCGAGCGACGGGGCCGGGAACGAACGGCGAGACGTCGCCGCCGAGCGATGCCACCTGCCGCACGAGGGAGCTCGAGACGAGCGCGTGCGCCGGGTCGGGCAGCAGGAAGACGGTCTCGATCTGCGCCAGGTGGCGGTTGACGATGGCCATGGGCGTCTCGTAGGCGACATCCACTTGCGACCGGATGCCCTTGACGAGGATGCCCGCGCCGACGTCGGTCGCGTAGTCGACCAGCAGGCCCATGCTCCACGCCGCGACGACGATCTCGCCCTCGATCCCGGCGTCGTCGATCGACTGCTCGATGAGCGCCTGACGCTGAGCGATCGGGAGCATCGCCTCTTTGCCGGGATTGTGGACCACGAGGACATGGAGCTGGTCGTACAGGCCCGCCGCGCGACGGATCACATCGAGATGGCCGAGGGTCGGCGGGTCGAAGGAGCCGGGCACGACCGCGATCCGGTTGCTCATGGTCCGAGCCTAGTTCCTGTGCAGCGCGCCGCGCTGCTCCTCGCCCAGTCGTCGAGCGATCGCGGCCGCGAGCCCGGGGTGACGCGAGAGATCGGGGTCGTCACGCAGGACGAGCGCGGCCTCGTCGCGCGCGTGTGCGATGAGGTCGGCGTCGGCGACGACACGGAGCAGTCGCAGCGACGAACGTGCCCCGGATTGGGCATCGCCGAGGACGTCGCCCTCGCCGCGCAGCTCGAGGTCGACCTCGGCGAGCGAGAAGCCGTCGGTCGTGGCGGCGACGGCCTCGACCCGCGAACGCGCGGGCGTGTCGGGATCGGACTCGGTCACCAGAAGACACAGTCCCGGCACGCTGCCGCGGCCGACGCGACCGCGGAGCTGGTGCAGCTGCGAGACGCCGAACCGTTCGGCCTCGAGGATCACCATCGTGGAGGCGTTCGGGACGTCGACGCCGACCTCGACGACGGTCGTGGCCACGAGCACGTCGATCTCGCCGCGCGCGAAGGCCTGCATGACGGCATCCTTCTCGTCCGCCGGCATCTTGCCGTGCAGTGTCGCGACCGTCAGGTCGGCGAAGGCAGGATGCTGCGCGAGCATCGCGCTCGCCTGCACGACCCCCCACCGGGTGCGGGTGCGGGTGCCGTCGTCGAGCATGCCGGCATCGTCCGTATCGTCGACGACCGCCTTCTCGGCATCGATCGCCGCGCACACGACGAACGCCTGCCGTCCAGCGGCCACCTCTTCGGCGACACGCTCCCAGACACGGCCGAACCACCCCGGCTTCTCGGCGAGGGGCGCGACGAATGTGGAGATGCCCGCCCGGCCGGTCGGCATCGTGCGGATCGTCGACACGTCGAGGTCGCCGAACACCGTCATCGCCACGGTTCTCGGGATGGGCGTCGCCGTCAGGACCAGCACGTGGGGCGACGTGCCTTTCGCTCGGAGCGCCTCGCGCTGCTCCACCCCGAACCGGTGCTGCTCATCGACCACGACGAGCCCGAGGTCGGCGAACGTCGTCGACGCACTCAGCAACGCGTGGGTGCCCACGATGATGCGCGCCTGACCGGATGCCGCGCGCAAGGCCGCTCTGCGCCGCTCGGCCGCCGTCTGGGTGCCCGTGAGCAGGGTCGGCATGAGCTCGGGGGCGAGGCGCGGCCCGAGCATCTTCGCGATCGATCGCACGTGCTGCGCCGCGAGGACCTCGGTCGGCGCGATGAGCGCCGACTGCCCGCCCGATTCGGCGACCTGCAGCATCGCGCGCAGGGCGACGAGGGTCTTGCCCGATCCGACCTCGCCCTGAACGAGGCGGTTCATCGGCCACTCGTTCTCGAGATCGGCGGCGATGACGTCGCCGACGTCGATCTGGTCGGGCGTGCGTTCGAACGGCAGCGCGGCGTCGAACTCGGACAAGAGCGCTCCGGCGGGGCGCGAGGTGGCTGCGAGCTGACGCACCTGGGCGCGATGCTGCAGCAGGGCGGCCTGCAGCACGAACGCCTCGTGCATGCGCAGCGTCGCGAACCCGGGCCGCACGTGCTCGGGCACGACCGGGGTGTGCACCTGGACGAGAGCGCTGCGGGCATCGAGGAGCTGCTCGCGCGCGCGCAGCTCGTCGGGCAGCGGGTCGGGCACATCGCCGAGGCGGCTGATGACCTCGGCGATGATCTTGCGCAGCTGCCAGCTCGTCACCGTGCTGGTCGCGGAATAGATCGGGATCGGCTCGAGGCTGCGGGCGACGGCCGTCACCCGCGCCTCGACCTCGTCGTCGAAGAGCTCGTAATCGGGGTGGGCGAATTGCTGCTTGCCCTTGAACACGCCGACCTTGCCGGAGAAGATGCCCTGCCGCCCCACTCGGAGCTCCTGCAAGCGCCACTTCTGACCGAAGAAGGTCAGCGTCGCCTCGCCGACGCCGTCGCTGATGATGACCTCGATCAGAGAACCGCGCCGCTGTCGCATCGGTCGCTCCGACACCGACTTCACCTCGGCGACGATCGTCGCCATCTCGCCGACCGGCAACGAGGAGATCGGCGTCAGCTCACCCCGCCGCGCGTAACGACGCGGGTAGTGCGCGAGGAGGTCTCCGACCGTTGTCATGCCGAACGCACGCGACAGGGTCGCGGCCACCTTCTCGCCCACGGCCTCCGTCAACGGTGTTTCCAGGACGACCTGCGGCATGCCCACGAGTCTAGGCACGAGGTCGGACACCCTGCCGCCCCGCCAGGCTCTACGGTAAGAGCATGCTCCGACGCGCGATCGCCCGCCTCTTCTGGACGTTCAGCCGCTGGCGCCTCGTCAGCACTCCGGCTCCCACCCGGCCCACGATCCTCATCGGGGCGCCGCACACCTCGAACTGGGACTTCGTCCTCATGCTCGCCATCGCGTGGCGCCTGCAGGTGCCGATCCGGTGGCTCGGGAAGAAGAGCCTCTTCCGCGGCTGGCGCGACGCGCCGATGCGGCGGCTCGGAGGCATCCCCGTCGATCGCGACGACCCGTCGCGCGTCGTTGCCGATGTGCTCGCGCAGATCCGGGCCGGCGAGGTGTTCGGCCTCGTCATCACGCCCGACGGCACGCGCGGCTCGCGCACCGGGTGGAAGTCGGGCTTCTACCGCATCGCACGCGCCTCGGGCCTGCCGGTCACGCTCGGGTACGTCGACCGGCCGACCATGACGGCGGGCCTCGGGCCCACGATCGAGCTCACGGGAGACATCGCCGCCGACATGGCCGTCATCCGCCGGTTCTACGCCGACAAGGCCGGGTATCGACCCGAGCTGCGCAGCGAACCGCGCCTGCGCGACGAGGACGGTCGCGGCACCGCCGAGGAGGCGACGCGCGGCACGGTGGATCCGTCATGACCCGCATCATCGCCGGCGCCGCGGGATCGATCGCGCTGCGGGTGCCCGATCGTGGGACGCGACCCACGAGCGATCGGGTGCGCGAATCCCTGTTCGGAGGCCTGGACGCGTCGGGCATCCTCGACGGCGCGCACGTACTCGATCTCTACGCGGGGTCGGGGGCGCTCGGGCTCGAAGCCCTCAGCAGGGGCGCCGCGTCTGCAGACCTCGTCGAGAAGTCGGCGTCGGCCGCCGCCGTGACCGAGCGCAACGCCCGGACCGTCGCCCGCGCCGTCGGCTCGGCATCCGTCCGCGTGCACCGCAGCAGCGCCGACTCGTTCCTGCAGACGACGTCGGCCCGGTTCGACCTCGTGTTCCTCGATCCGCCCTACGACCTCGACGACGACGCCCTCTCGGCGACGCTCGCGCTGCTTCCGGCCGCCGTCGCAGGCGGCGGGGTCGTCATCGTCGAGCGCGCCTCGCGGTCTCCGGAACCGCGCGTCCCCGAAGAGCTGCGCCCGCTGCGGTCCAAGCGCTACGGCGACACCACGCTCTGGTGGTACGAGACCGACGACGGTCAGCCGCCGGCGCCGTCCCAGTCCCGGTAGGGATCCCACCCTCCCGCGGAACGCTCCGGGCGCCCGTCGACGAGGAGCGGCTCCGGACCCGCGGCGTTGACGGATCCGATCCGGCGGAATCCGACGGGAAGCGTCGTCGACGGGAACGTCGCGAGGAGCGCGTGGTCCTCGCCGCCGCGCAGGGCACGATCACTGTCCTCGCCCAACGTGCGCCGGTCGATGTCGAGCGTCACCCCCGAGGCGCGCGCGAGGCGTCGCGCGTCGAGCACCAGGCCGTCCGAGACGTCCATCATCGCGGTCGCTCCGGCACGGGCCGCAGCCGCGCCCGACGAGATCGGCGGTCGCGGCCGAAGCTGACCTCGGACGGCGTCGCGCTCGTGAGGTCGGAGCGACTCGGCGTCGACGGGGAGGGCGTCACCGTCCTCTCCGCGGAACCGCTCGAACAGGATGTCGAGGCCCGCCGCCGCGACGCCGACATCACCGCAGATCGCCAGCGTGTCCCCCGGCCGCGCGCCCGAACGCAGGACCGGGGCCCGGCCCGGCTCGAGCTCGCCGATCGCCGTGACCGCGATCGCGAGCGTGTCCGAGCTCGTGAGGTCGCCTCCCGCGACCCGGCATCCCGGTGCGAGCTCGTCGCACGCCTCGCGCAGACCCGCCGCGAGATCGCCGACGAAGCCGATCGTGGTCTCGGGCGGCATGGCGAGAGCCACGAAGAGGGCGACCGGCCGAGCGCCCATGGCAGCCACGTCGGCGAGGTTCACCGCGGCGGCCTTCGCGCCGAGGTCGGTGCCGGACGACCATGCCAGGCGGAAGTCGGGCCCGTGGATGAGGGTGTCGGTCGTCACGACGACGCGAGCGTCGGCGAGGGCCAGGACGGCGGCGTCGTCGCCCGGCCCGACGAGGGCATCCGAGGGACCCAGCCGCTCGAGGATCAGGGAGAGGACGGCCTCCTCCGACAGGGAGCCGACGGGGGTACCAGGATCGACGTCGGGCATGCTCCCACGCTACCGCCGCCGCGCCCGCGGCGTCGGGCGCAGTACCCTGGAGGGATGCCGCGCCGCACGATCCCCGCCCTCCTGCTGGCCTCGGTGACCATCGCTCTCGCCGGGTGCGCCGCCACGGTGAACGTCCCTGCCGCGCCGGAGGCGAACGCGGCCGAGTGCGCCGACGTGATGGTGCGCCTGCCGCAGTCGGTGGACGGTGCCGAGCGCCGGTGGACCGACAGCCAATCGACGGCGGCCTGGGGTGACCCGGCGACCGTCATCTTCTCGTGCGGGGTCGCGACTCCGGGGCCCACCACGCTCCGTTGCGAGTCGGTGTCGGGCGTCGACTGGGTCATCGACGAATCCGAGGCCCCGCGGTTCCGCGTCGTCTCGTTCGGTCGGACACCGGCCGTGGAGCTCTTCTTCGACACCGAGGTCAGCAACGACGTGCAGGGAGTCTCGAGCCGCGCGGTCCTCGACGCGCTGTCGCCGATCGTGTCGCGACTCCCCCGCGACGGCGGCGAATGCGTCGACCGCGCCGAAGCGACGCCCGTACCGTCGCCCGTCGGCCCCTGACGCGCGGACGGATCGGGACGCGCTCAGACGCGTTCGGGGACGCGCGACAACGCGACCTCGATCAGCTCGGAGATGAGGTCGCGGTAGCTCAGACCCGACGCGATCCAGCACTTGGGGAACATCGAGATCGGTGTGAAGCCGGGCATCGTGTTCAGCTCGTTGACGAACAGGCCGGCTGGGGTCTGGAAGAAGTCGACCCGTGCGAGCCCACGTCCATCGACGGCGGTGAACGCCGCCACCGCCATGCGCTGCAGCGCCTCGATCTCGCCGTCGGTGACATCGGCCGGGCACACGACCTCAGCGCCGTCGCCACCGAGGTACTTGCCCTCGAAATCGTAGAACTCGCGCGTCGTGAGCACGATCTCGCCGGGCAGCGACGCTCGCGCGGGCTCGTCGCCCCGGCCCTCCAGCACGGCGACCTCGACCTCGCGCCCGACGATCGCCGGTTCGATGAGCACCTTGTCGTCCTCCGCGAACGCGAGCTCGAGGGCGGCGTCGAGCTCGGCGGGCTCGTGGACCTTCGACACGCCCACGCTCGATCCGGCGCGTGCGGGCTTGACGAAGCTCGGGATGCCCAGGGCTGCCGCATCCGCCCGCACGCCCTCGGGGTCGCGACCCCACCGTGCCCGGTCGACGGTGATCCAGGGCGCCACGGGGATGCCGGCGGCCTGCAGCACGATCTTCATGAAGTGCTTGTCCATGCACAGCGCGGAGTCGAAGACACCGCCGCCTGCATAGGGCACCTGGAGCGTGTCGAAGAAGCCCTGGATCGTGCCGTCCTCGCCGTGTGGCCCGTGCAGGATGGGCAGCACGACGTCGATCTCGCCGAGCGCGTCGATGGCGCCGTCGGTGCGCCCCACCCGCAGTTCGCGGCGCCCACCCGGCTCGGGCCACAGGATGCGCGTGCCGTTGTCGACGACCTCGGGCATCCGTTCCGGGTTCAGGGCGAACTTGTCGGCATCGTCGTCCTCGAGCACGAACGCGCCCTCGCGCGTGATCCCGACGGGGATCACCCGGTACTGCTCACGATCGATGGCGCGAAGCACTCCCGCCGCCGTGGCGGAACTGATCGAGTGCTCGCTGGAACGCCCGCCGAAGAGCACCGCTACTGTCGTCGTCGCCATGGGGGGTCCTCTCGCCGGTCGGCTTGTCGTCGTCGGTGGTCAGGTGGGGCGCGATGTCGCGCGGGTTCATCGTGCCGTCGAGGACCATCTTGACCTGCTCCACGATCGGCATCTGCACGCCCGCGGCGCGGGCCAGTGTCAGGATGGGCGCCACCGACGCGAGTCCCTCGGCGGTCTGATCCATCTGCTTGACGACGTCCTGGAACGAGTATCCCTGCCCGAGCAGGCGCCCCGCGGTGTTGTTGCGGCTGAGCGGCGACTGGCACGTCGCGATGAGGTCGCCGAGCCCGGCGAGGCCCTGAAGGGTCTCGGGGTGGGCGCCCTGCGCCACGGCGAAGTCGGTCATCTCGACCAGACCGCGCGTGATGATCGAGGCCTTCGTGTTCTCGCCGTATCCGACGCCGTCGACGATGCCGATGGCCACCGCGATGAGGTTCTTGAGCACACCGCCGAACTCGGTGCCGATGACGTCGGTGTTCACGAACGAGCGGAAGTAGGCGTTGCGGGAGCGCAGCGCGACCGCCTCGGCGGTCTCCTGGCTGGCCGAGGCGATGACGGCCGCCGTCGGCTGCTCCCGCGCGATCTCGAGGGCGAGGTTGGGCCCCGAAGCGACCGCGATGCGCTGCGGATCGCAGTCCAGACCCTGTTCGATCACCTGGCTCATGCGCAGGCCGGTGCGCTTCTCCACACCCTTCATGAGCGAGACCACCGGCATGGTGCCGCCGGCGATCAGGGGACGGATCGCCGTGAGGTTCTCGCGCAGCGCCTGGCTCGACACGGCGAGATACACCTGCTCGGCGCCCTCGAGCGCCTCGGAGAGGTGATGGGTCGCCGTCATCGAACGCGGCAGGTTGATGCCGGGGAGGTAGCGGCTGTTGCGCTTGCCCTCGCGGATCTCGTGGGCGAGCTCCGCCCGACGCGCCCACATCGTGACCTGCGCGCCGCCGTCCGCCAACACCTTCCCGAACGTCGTGCCCCAGCTGCCCGAGCCGATCACGGTGACGCGGGGGCTGGCTGTCTCGGTCTTACGGCTCAAGGCGCCCCGTCTCCTTCTGACCGTGCTGACCGGGGTTCCAGCGCTCGGCGGGGGGCCGCTCGCCGCGCAGCTCGCCCAGCAGGCCCGCGATGCGCGCCATCACCGCATCCGTCGCCGCCACCAGCTGCATCGGCGACGGGGTCGTCCCCGAGACCAGGGGCAGGTCGACCCGCGGACCGAACCGCACACGCACCCGCTTGCGCAGCGGCCACACGCTGAACTTGCCGTAGCGCGGCAGGATCGCCTGCACGCCCCAGGTCGCGACGGGGATGACCGGGATGTCGCCCGCGACGGCGACGCGGACCGCGCCCGACTTGCCGCGCATGGGCCACAGATCGGGCTCGCGCGTGAGGGAGCCCTCCGGATAGACGATGACGCCGCGTCCGTCGGCCACGAGCGCCGCCGCCTGCGAGATCGCCTGCCCGGCTGCCGAGGCCGAGGTCGTCCGCGACACCGGGATCATGCCGAGACCCTTCAGCACCGCGCCCACGACGGGAACACGGAACAGACTCTCCTTCGCCATGAACCGCGGGGCTCGGCCCAGCCGCCAAGTCGCGACGGCGATGATGATCGGGTCGAACTCGCTGTAGTGATTCGGCGCGAGGACGTACGGACCTTCCTCCGGAAGGTGCTCCCCGCCCTCGATCTCGATCTTGGCGAGCAGGCTCACCGCCGGCAGGACGAGAGCGGCGGCGAGCCAGAACGGGGTCGGCTTCGTCTTCTCGGCGGACGCGCGACGGCGGATCTCGGCCAAGGGTCAGCCGATGACGTCGAAGTCGGCGCCGAGCGCTTCGAGCTTGTCGAAGAACTTCTCGTAGCCGCGCCGGATGATGCCCACGTTGCGAACGACCGAGACACCCTCGGCTGCCAGGGCCGCGATGACGTAGCTGTAGCCGCCGCGGAGGTCGGGCACGACGACATCCGCACCGTGCAGCGGGGTCGGGCCCGTGATGACCGCCGCCTGCTCGAGGGCACGACGCGGGACGCGGCGATCCGGGCTCGCGATGCCCTCGGGGTGCACCACGATCTGGGCGCCCATCTTGTTGAGCGCCTGCGTGAAGCCCAGACGGTTCTCGTAGACGGTCTCGTGAACGGTCGAGACGCCCTCCGCCTGGGTGAGCGCGACGATGAGCGGCTGCTGCCAGTCGGTCATGAACCCGGGGTGCACGTCGGTCTCGACGGAGACGGGGCGCAGCGCGCCGTCGCGACGGAACCGGATGCCGTCCTCCTGGATGTCGAAATCGCCGCCGGCCTTGCGGAAGACGTTGAGGAAGGTCAGCATCTCCTGCTGCTTCGCACCGCCGACGAAGATGTCGCCGTCGGTGGCGAGTGCAGCGCAGGCCCACGACGCGGCCTCGTTGCGGTCGAAGATCGACCGGTGGTCGTAGCCGCGCAGCTTGTCGACGCCCTCGATGAAGATGACCCGGTTGGGCTCGTACGAGATGATCGCGCCCATCTTCTGCAGCACCGCGATCAGGTCCATGATCTCGGGCTCGATGGCCGCGTTGCGCAGCTCGGTCGTCCCCTTGGCGCGCACGGCGGTGAGGAGGACCTGCTCCGTCGCGCCCACGCTCGGGTAGGGCAGCTCGATGTCTGCGCCGTGCAGGCCCTCGGGAGCCGACAGACGGATGCCGCTCGGCTGCTTCTCGACGATGGCGCCGAACTTGCGCAGCGCGTCGAGGTGGAAGTTGATCGGACGGTCGCCGATGCGGCATCCGCCGAGATCGGGGATGAACGCCTGACCGAGCAGGTGCAGCAGGGGCCCGCAGAAGAGGATCGGGATGCGCGAGGCACCGGCATGCGCGTCGATCTCCTCGAAGCCGGCCGACTCGGCGCCGCTCGGGTCGAGCCGATACGTGCCCTGGCCGTCGTCGGCGACCGTCACACCGTGCACCTCGAGCAACGAGCGCACCACGGCGACGTCGCTGATGTCGGGGACATCGCGCAGCACGCTCTCGGTCCCACCCAGGAGAGAGGCGACCATGGCCTTCGTCGCGAAGTTCTTCGCACCCTTGACGTCGACGCGCCCGACGAGCGGTCGCCCGCCGCGGATCTCGAGGATCTCGCCGTCTTCGCGACGGTTGCCGGTCTCCGACGTGGTCGGCTCACTCGGGAGAGTGCTCATGCAGGGGTTCCTCACTTGGTGATCGAGGGCGGGACGGATTTCGCCCCACGGTTCGGGGGCGTGGTCCGGGGCTACGCGACGGGGAGTGTCCGAGGTCGCCACGCCTCTCGGCGCGCCTCGAACTGCGCGATCGCCTCTTCGTTGCGCAGCGTGAGCCCGATGTCGTCGAGTCCTTCGAGGAGCCTCCAACGAGTGTAATCGTCGATCTCGAACGGGACGCGGAGGTCGCCCAGGGTCGCCACACGCGCCTCGAGGTCGACCGTCATCCGCACGCCGGGGTCGGCGTCGACAGCGGCCCAGATCGCCTCGCGGTCGGACTCGGAGATCACGCCCGCGAGGAGACCCTGCTTCCCCGCGTTGCCGCGGAAGATGTCGGCGAACTTCGGGGCGAGCACGACACGGAAGCCGAAGTCGCGCAGCGCCCAGACGGCGTGCTCACGGCTCGACCCCGTGCCGAAGTCCGGTCCGGCGACCAGGATCGACGCGCCCGCGAAGGCCGGCTGGTTGAGGACGAAGTCCGGATCCTGCCGCCAGTTGGCGAACAGGGCGTCTTCGAACCCCGTCTTGGTGACGCGCTTGAGGTAGACGGCGGGGATGATCTGGTCGGTGTCGACGGCCGATCGCTTGAGCGGTGCGACGATGCCGGTGTGGGTCTCGAACTTGTCCATGTTCAGGCCTCGACCTTCTCGCGTGCGGGCAGATCACTCGGCGACGCGAGCCGCCCGAGCACGGCGGTGGCGGCGGCGATGAGCGGCGACACCAGGTGGGTGCGCCCGCCCTTGCCCTGGCGACCCTCGAAGTTGCGGTTGCTCGTCGAGGCGCATCGCTCGCCGGGAGCCAGCTGGTCGGGGTTCATGCCGAGGCACATCGAGCAGCCGGCGAACCGCCACTCCGCACCGAAGTCGGTGAACACGCGGTCGAGTCCTTCGGCCTCGGCCTCCAGCCGCACCCGGGCCGACCCCGGGACGACCATCACGCGGACGCCTTCGGCCTTCGTGCGACCCTCGATGACCGAGGCGAACGCCCGCAGGTCTTCGATCCGACTGTTCGTGCACGAGCCCATGAAGACCGCGTCCACCGGGATCTCCTTGAGCGGGGTGCCGGGCTCGAGGTCCATGTACTCGAGGGCGCGCTCGGCTGCGGCCTTCTCGTTCGGGTCGGCGAAGTCGTCCGGCGACGGCACGGTGGCGCTCAGCGACACGCCCTGACCGGGGTTGGTGCCCCAGGTCACGAAGGGTTCGAGGTCGCCGGCGTCGATGAAGATCTCGGCGTCGTAGACGGCGCCCTCGTCGCTCGGCAGCGTGCGCCAGTAGGCGACCGCGTCGTCCCAGTCCTGTCCGGTGGGAGCGTGCGGACGACCCTTGACGTAGTCGAAAGTGATGTCGTCGGGGGCGACCATCCCGGCGCGGGCACCCGCTTCGATCGACATGTTGCACATCGTCATCCGCCCCTCCATCGAGAGGGACCGGATGGCGCTGCCGCGGTACTCGAGCACATAGCCCTGACCGCCGTTCGTGCCGATCTTGGCGATCACGGCGAGGATGATGTCTTTGGCCGTGACGCCTTCCTTCAGCTCGCCCTCGACCGTGATCGCCATCGTCTTGAACGGCTTCAGCGGCAGGGTCTGCGTCGCCATGACGTGCTCGACCTCGCTCGTGCCGATGCCGAACGCCATGGCGCCGAACGCACCGTGCGTCGAGGTGTGACTGTCGCCGCACACCACGGTGATGCCGGGCATCGTGAGCCCGAGCTGGGGTCCGACGACGTGGACGATCCCCTGCTCCGCGTCGCCGAGCGAGTGCAGTCGCACGCCGAACTCCTCGGCGTTCCGCCGCAGGGTCTCGATCTGCGTCCGGCTCGTCAGATCGGCGATCGGCTTGTCGATGTCGAGGGTCGGGGTGTTGTGGTCCTCGGTCGCGATCGTGAGGTCGAGGCGCCGCAACGGACGTCCTTCGGCGCGCAGACCGTCGAAGGCCTGCGGGCTCGTCACCTCGTGGACGAGGTGAAGATCGATGTAGATGAGGTCGGGCTGACCGTCTTCGCCCTTGACGACGAGATGGTCGTCCCAGACCTTCTCGGCCAGGGTGCGCGGGCGCTCGGGCGGGGTGGGGATGCTCATGGGTTTCGTTCTCCTTGCGAACCGGGTCAAGCCCACGACGGACTCCGCGGCGAGGAGGGGCTCAGAACGAGACCTCGCCGCGGCCGCTAAGGAGAAGGCGAGCGATCCGCATGCGGTCAGAATACCACCGGGGTCGGTGGACCCGCCCGGTCATCGGCGCTCGTCCGGCGCGGGGGGCTGCTCGACGGTCGCCGGCGTCCCTTGCTCGTCGGCCACGGCGGCAGCCGCCTCGACAGGGTCGCCGGCGTCGCCGTGGCCGCGGGCGGCGATGAGGCTCGCGACGGTCGCCACGAGCATCGCCCCGATGATGACGCCGAGCGAGACCCACGTCGAGATCTCCGGTGCCCAGGCGATGCCCTCGCCCCCGTTGATGAAGGGCAGCTCGTTCTCGTGCATCGCGTGGAGGATGAGTTTCACGCCGATGAACGCGAGGATGAACGCGATCCCGTAGTGCAGGTACTTGAGCCGGTCGAGCAGGTCGCCCAGCAGGAAGTACAGCTGGCGCAGCCCCATGAGGGCGAAGATGTTGGCGGTGAAGACCAGGAACGGGTCTTGAGTGATGCCGAAGATGGCGGGGATCGAGTCGAGGGCGAACAGCAGGTCGGTCACGCCGATCGCGACGAAGACGATGATCATCGGGGTGAACATGCGCTTGCCGGCCACGACGGTCCGCACCTTCGCGCCGTCGTACTCGTCGGAGATGTCGACGGTGCGCCGGATGATGCGGACGAGGAAGCTCTCCTTCTTCACGTCGCCGTCGTGATCGCCTTCGGGCAGCGCCTGCTTGATGGCGGTGTAGATCAGGAACGCGCCGAAGATGTAGAACACCCAGCTGAACTGCTCGATGATGGCCGCGCCGGCCAGGATGAACAGGCCACGCAGGACGAGGGCGATGATGATGCCCACCATCAGCACCTTCTGCTGGTATCTGCGGGGCACCGAGAACTGGCTCATGATCAGCACGAACACGAAGAGGTTGTCAATCGACAGGCTGTACTCGGTGAGCCAGCCCGCCACGAACTGCCCGGCGTGCTCGACATCGGCCACGGCCCACAGGATGCCGGCGAAAGCGAGGGCGAGCCCGACGTAGAAGAGCACCCACAGCGTCGATTCCTTCGGCGACGGGATGTGGGGCCGCTTGACGATGATGAGCAGGTCGGCGACGAGCACGAGCACCAGGACGACGAGTGCGACGATCTGGAACGGCACAGGGAGGTCCATGCGAGCCTTTCGGGGAGGAACCTCCCGAGACTACACCCGCCCTCCCCCGCCGCCCCGGGTGAGACGGAACGCGACGGCGCGACACTGATGAAGTGAGGGAAGGGACTCAGACGCATGGTCGACACGATCGAACGCGGCGACGCCGAGCTCGTCGAGGCAGCCGCCGCGGGCAGCGAGCATGCGTTCCGCACGCTGTACCGCGCCTACGTGCGGCCGGTGTACTGGCTCGCCCACGGGCTGCTCGGCGACTCCGCCGACGCCGAGGACGTCACGCAGGAGACCTTCCTCGTGGCTTGGCGGAAACTCCCCGACCTCGAGCTCGCAGGTGACTCGCTGTTGCCGTGGCTCGTCACCATCTGCCGGTTCCAGAGCGCGAACCGCATCCGCCGGCGCCAGCGCGAGCGCCGTCTCGCGTCGAACGACGACGCCGCCGACATCGCCGACACGATCGATGTCGAGCGCCAGGTCGCGCAGAGCGACCTCGTCGAGCGGATCCTCGCCGCCGTCGGCTCGCTGAGCCCGCTCGACCAGGACATCTTCCGCCTCTGCGCCGCCGAAGGCTTCGCGTATCAAGCGGCCGCCGACCGACTCGGCGTCACCCACGGCACCGTCCGCAACCGGCTCTCCCGCATCCGCACATTCGTCCGATCGACCGTAGAACCGGAGCAGTCATGAACGATCTCCCCACCCTCGACGACCGGCGAATCGACGAGATCGAGCTGGCCTTATTCGCCGAGATCGCCCGCGAGCGGGCCGAGCGCCGTGTGCGCGAGGATGAGACGTCCTCGCGGACGCGTCGTCGGCGCCGCACCTGGTGGGCCGCGTCGGGAGCGGCAGCCGCGGTGATCGTGGTCGCCGCCGTGATCGCGCCGCAGCTGACGGCGACCACCGGAGGCGCCGCCGGTTCGGCAGCCCCCGTGACGGCTCCCGACTCCACGCTCGAGACATCCCAGAACGGCGACGTCGCACGCGAAGACGGCGACCCGGCCACGGAGTCCGCCCCCTTCGCCCTCGACGACACGGCCGAGGACGGCACCGCCGGGGACGCCACAACCGGCGACGAGACGGTCACGGCAGGCGCGCGCGAGGTCGTCGCGACGGCATCCGCCACCCTGACCGTCGACGACCCCCGGGCGGCCGCACAGGCGATCGCCGACGCAGCGACCGCCGCCGGCGGATACGTCGAATCCGTGAGCGTGGGCAGCGGCACCTCGGCGCTTCCCGGGGACGCCGTCGCCTGGCCCGCACCCTCCGGATCCTCGTGGGTGTCGGTGCGCGTGCCGGCGACGAGCCTCGAGACCGTGATGGACGGCCTTGCGGATGTCGGCGAGGTCGAGACCTCCCAGGTGACGCGGGACGACGTGACGACGCAGGCGATCGACCTGCGTGCGCGTGTCGCGGCGGGTCAGGCCTCGGTCGAACGCCTGACCGCCTTGGTCAGCGAGGCCGCATCGGTCTCCGACCTCCTCGCCGCCGAGTCGACCCTCGCCGAGCGTCAGGCGAGCCTGGAGTCACTGCAGCAGCAGCTCACGGCGCTGGAGTCGCAGGTCGCCCTGTCTTCCCTTTCGGTGCAGCTCGATGCTCCGGCCGAGAAGGTCGACGCCGATCCCGCGGGATTCGGCGACGGGGTGGCGACGGGCTGGAACGGCCTCGTCGCGACCTTCAACGGGATCGTCGTGGGACTCGGGTTCCTCCTCCCCTGGCTCGCCGTGCTCGGCCTCACCGCGGCCCTCGTGTGGCTCGCCATGCGCACCACCCGCCGTCGCCGCACCCGCTGACCCGCCGTCGGCGTGCGCTCTGAGAATCGGCATCCGCTCCGGGAATCGGCATCCCACGCGAAGTCTCGCCGCGGCGAGCGATTCTCGCCGGGAGTCGCGATGAGCGGCGCAGAAATGCGAAACGCCCATCCGGGTGGATGGGCGTTTCGCGATGGTGACCCCAGCGGGATTCGAACCCGCGTTACCGCCGTGAGAGGGCGGCGTACTAGGCCGCTATACGATGGGGCCGTACTTTTCTGTCTTCCCCGGGGCTCCGGAGGCAACCGTTAAAGTATGCCATGCCCCCGCGGATCCGGCAAAATCGAGGCCACCATTGCCCTCTCGGGCGTGTCGGGCGTTGACTGAGGGCATGCACGTCACCAAGCACGAACACGCCTGTGTGCGCCTCGAGCGCGAGGGCAAGACCCTGATCATCGACCCCGGCACGTTCACGCTGCCGCTCAACGACCTGCACAGCGTGGTCGCCGTGGTGCTGACCCACGAGCACCCGGACCACTGGACCTCGCAGCACCTCTCCCGCATCCTCGAGACCTTCCCGAACATCCCGATCTACGGCCCGGAGGGGGTCGTTCGAGCGGCTGCCGGCTTCGACATCCGTGAGGTCTCCCCCGGCGACAAGCTCGAGGCGGGGCCGTTCACCCTCGAGTTCTTCGGCGGGCGTCATGCCGTGATCCATGAGTCGATCCCCGTGATCGACAACGTCGGCGTGCTCGTCGACGACGAGTTCTACTATCCGGGTGACTCCTATGCGGTCCCGAAGGGGGCGGACGTGAAGCTCCTCGCGGCCCCTGTGGGCGCACCGTGGCTGAAGATCGGCGACGCGATCGACTTCGTCCTCGCCGTCAAGCCGCGCCGCGTCTTCGCCACCCACGACATGACGCTGTCGCAGGCGGGCCTCTCGATGGGCCGTGAGCGGCTCACCTGGGCGGCTGAGCAGAACGGCGGCGAGTTCGTCGCCCTCGATCCCGGCGAGTCGACCGACATCTGATCCCGCCACGAACGACGGATGCCGTGGACCCATGAGGTCCACGGCATCCGTGCGTCACGAGCGGTTCAGGCCGCGTCGTGGTCGATCTCGAGGAAGGCGACGAGCTCGTCGAGGGCCTTCTCGGCACCGTCACCTTCGGCCTTGAGCGTCACGACCGAGCCCTTCGAGGCGCCGAGACCCATGATGCTCAGGATGCTGCCGGCGTTCAGGTCGGGGCCGCCCTCGACGGCGATCGTGACGGGCACACCCTTGGACTGCACCTCCTGCACGAAGAGCTTCGCGGGGCGGGCGTGCAGGCCGGAGCTGCTCGCGATGGTGGCGGTGCGTTCTGCCATGGTGGTGTCTCCTCAGACGGTCGCGGTCGCCGCGGCCGGGGCCGGGGCGGTGGAGCTCTTGCGGACGTACTTCTTGAGCACGACGAGCAACAGCGCAGAAACGACGGTACCCGCCAGGAGCGCGACGAAGAAACCCCACACCGGATTGATCGCGAACAGCACGAAGATGCCGCCGTGCGGGGCGAAGCTCTGAACGCCGAACCACATGCTCAGAGCGCCGGTGATGGCACCGCCGACCATGGAGGCCGGGATGACGCGGAGCGGGTCGGCAGCGGCGAACGGGATCGCGCCCTCGCTGATGAACGAGGCGCCGAGAAGCCAGGCCGCCTTGCCGTTCTCGCGCTCGACGGGCGTGAACAGCGGACGGGCGAGGACCGTCGAGGCCAGCGCGAGCGCCAGCGGCGGGACCATGCCCGCCGTCATGACCGCCGCCATGATCAGGTACGGCGCGGGGTTGTCGGTCGAGGCCGCCGCGAGCCCGGTCGTGGCGAAGACGTAGGCGACCTTGTTGATGGGTCCGCCGAGGTCGAAGCACATCATGAGCCCGAGGATCACACCCACGGCGATCAGACCGGCGCCGCTCTGCGTGAGCGAGGTGAGACCGTCCGTCAGCAGTGCCATGAGAGCGGCGATGGGGCGGCCGAGGAAGAGGATCATCAGTCCCGAGGCGACGATGGATCCGAGCAGCGGGATGATGACGACGGGCATCAGTCCGCGGAGCCAGCGCGGCGCCGGCAGGCGTCCGAGCCACCACGCGACGAAGCCGGCGAGGAAGCCGCCGATGATGCCGCCGATGAAGCCGGCGCTCATGGTGACCGCGATCGCACCGGCGACGAAACCGGGGGCGATGCCGGGCCGGTCGGCGATCGCATAGGCGATGTAGCCGGCGAGGGCGGCGACGAGGAAGCCCATCGATGTCGACCCGATCATGAAGGCAACCGAGCCGAGGTACTGCCCGAGTGGACCGAACGGCGACGTGATGTCGGTCGTCGGGAGGTTCCACAGGGCGTTGTCGATGATCACCGTCGAGGCGTTGGCCGTCACCTCGTAGCCGCCGAGCGCGAAGCCGAGAGCGATGAGCAGACCGCCTCCCGCGACGAAGGGGATCATGTAGCTCACGCCGGTGAGCAGGATGCGCTGGATCCTCGCCCCCCACGACAGATTCTGCGACGCGGTGCCCGCATCCGACCCGGCATCCGCCGCTGCACCGCTGACGCGCGCGGCGTTCGGGTTGGATGCCGCGGCCACCGCCTCGCGGATCATCTGCGCGGGCTGCTCGATGCCGCGCTTGACGCCCGAACGGATCACGGGCTTGCCGGCGAATCGCGAGATCTCGCGCACGTCGACATCCGTGGCGAAGATGACGGCGTCGGCGTCGTCGATGACGGATGCCGGCAGGGCCTGGTATCCGCTCGAGCCCTGCGGCTCGACCACGAGGTCGATCCCGGCCGCCTTGCCCGCCGCGGTGAGCGCATCGGCGGCCATGAACGTGTGGGCGATGCCGGTGGCGCAGGACGTGACGGCGACGATGCGGGCCGGGCGTCCGTCGACCGTGAGGTCATCGGCCGGAGCGGCTGCCGGCGCGGTCACCGGCGTCGCTGCCGCCGTCGATGCGGGCGCGACAGCCGGAGCGGCATCGCCCTCGCCGATCGCGGCGCGGACGGTACGCACGACGTCGTCGGCGGAACCTGCTGCGCGGAGGTCGGCGGTGAAGGCATCCTGCATCAGGCTGCGCGCGAGACGCGACAGCACCGCGAGGTGGGCTTCGGCCGCGTCGGCGGGAGCGGCGATGAGGAAGACGAGATCGGCCGGCCCGTCGGGCGCCCCGAAGTCGACGCCGGGCTTCAGGCGTGCGAACGCGAGCGACGCCTGCGTCACCGCTGCGCTCTTCGCGTGCGGGATGGCGATGCCGCCCGGCAGCCCGGTCTCGTCCTTCTCCTCGCGGGCGATCGCGTCGCGGGCGAGGGCGTCGGCATCACCCGCGCGGCCCTGCGCGGCGACGAGGCGCGCGAGCGCGCGGATGATGTCGTTCTTGTCGGTCCCGAGCGGCACGTCGAGGCTGACGAGCTCCGGGGTGATGGTGTCGGACACGGTGTCCTCCTGGTTCGGGTGTTGCGGTGTCATCGGATTCAGCGGTGGAGAGCGCGGGCAGGGATGTCCGCGGTGGGAAGATCAGCGGCGCGCGGCGCCTGGGTGCCCTCGAGGGCCGCAGCGGCAGAGCCGTAGCGAATGGCGGAGACGAGCGCCTCGGCCGGCGCTGCGCCGCGGGCCTCCGCGATCAGATATCCGGCGAGGGAGCTGTCACCGGCGCCCACGGTGCTGCGCACCCGCGTCGGCGGCGGCGCGGCGGCCCACGCTCCCTCCTCCGTCACGAGCACGGCGCCGTCACCGCCCAGGGTGACCAGGGCAGCGCCGACCGCGGACGGTACGAGCGAGCGAGCGGCGGCGTGCACCGCATCGACGAGGGTGTCGGCGGCCGGGAGCGCCGCTCCGAGCAGGTCGGCGAGCTCCTCGTCGTTGGGCTTGATGAGGTCCGGATGCCCGTAGGCGACGACGGCCCGCAGCGCCGACCCCGAGGTGTCGACCGCGATCCGTGGGGCGTCCGTCCCGCAGCGCTCGCGCACCGCCCGGATGACGCGCACATAGGCGTCGTCCGGCAGACCGGGGGCGAGCGAGCCGGCGAGAACGAGCCAGCGCGCACCACGGGACGATTCGGCGACCACGTCGATGACGTCGTCGAGATCCGCCGAGCTCAGCGCCACACCGGGGAGGTTGATCTTCGTGGTCTCGCCCGTCGGATCCGTCACGGCGATGTTGGCTCGGGTCCGCCCGCGCACCGGAACGTTGCGGACGTCGACATCCGCACCGGTGAGCACCGCGCCGAAGGGGTCGGCGGGGTCGAGCGGGAGCACGGCGAGGCTGTCGACCGCCGCCGCCCTCAGCACACGGGCGACGTTGATGCCCTTGCCGCCGGCATCCTCGCGAACGGCGGACGCGGTCTGCACCTCCCCTACGCGCAGCGGGGCGACCATCGAGATGGTGCGGTCGAGCGACGGATGCACCGTCAGGGTCACGATCATGCGATCCATACCTCCACGTCGGCCTCGCGCAGGGCGCGGGCGAGCTCTCCGTCGGGCTCCCGGTCCGTCACGACGACGTCGAGATCGGGCAGCTCCGCGAACGAGACGAGCAGTTCCGCACCGAACTTGTCGGAATCGGCCAGCACGATGACGCGGCGCGCGCCCGTGACGATCGCGCGTTTGACGGCGGCTTCGTCGGGGTCGGGTGTGGTCAGTCCCGCTCCGGCGGCGATCCCGTTGGTGCCGAGGAACGCCACGTCCGGACGCAGTCGCGCGATCGCCGCCACCGTGTCGGAGCCGACCGCTGCGGCCGTCAGCCCGCGGACGCGTCCGCCGATCGCCGTCAGGCCGATGCCCGGGGCTCCGGCGAGGGAGTGCGCGATCGTCATCGAGTGCGTGACGACCTCATGGCCGCCCGTCGCCGCGCGCCCGAGGAGCGCGGCGGCGAGAGCGGCAGTCGTCGTGCCGGCGTCGATGTAGACCGAACCGGTACCCGGGGGCAGGGCAGCGAGCGCTCGCCGCGCGATCCGCTCCTTCGCAGCCGAGTGGCGCTCCGCGCGCTCGGCGACGGAGGGCTCGGCGGTGCTGACGCGCTCGGACGACACCGCGCCGCCATGCACGCGGCGGAGCACACCCGTCTCTTCGAGGGCGGCCAGGTCGCGGCGGACGGTCTCGGTGGTGACGTCGAAGCGGGAGGCGAGGTCGACCACGGCCACGCGACCGTGGCTGGCGAGCATTCGCTCGATGAGCTGCTGGCGCTCCATTGCGTACACGACATCCCCCTTCGGATGCCCACACATTACAACGCACTCAAACGCAAAGCAACAGAAACCAACATCTCCGCGGAGCGGGTCGCACGCACAGCGAAGGGGCGCCGGCCGCAGCCGACGCCCCTTCGAGAGAAATACGAGACTCAGGCCTCGCTCATCGCGATGACCTCCTGCTGACCGCGCGCCGCGAGGGCGGCGGCACGGGCGGCGATACGGCGCTCCTGCTCGATCTGGCCGGCATCCAGGATCTCCTGGTCGACGGGGTAGCTCTCGACCTTGTTCACGCCGTTGTACTTGGCGATGTAGGCGTCGAGCTCGGGGCCCGACTCCCACGACGTGATGAGGCAGTAGCGCGGCTCGTCGCCGTAGTGGGCGGCGGCGTGCCACAGGCGCTGGGTGTCGACGATGAGCTGAGCACCGGCGGGAAGCGCGATGCGCGTCTCCTCGCTCGGGTCGGTGCGGTTCTCACGAAGCACGAAGTAGCTCGTCTTGTCGTCGGTGAGGTTGAAGAAGCCACGGACGACCCAGCCGGTGCCGTCGGGGTTCAGCCGGTTGTTGTCGTCCTGGTGGAGGTTGTACAGGCAGTCGGCGTACGTGTTCGGCTGCAGCTCGATGATGCGGCAGCGACCGACGTTGGCTCCGGGCTCCTGCGCGCGCGCTGTCAGGGTGGGCGCGAGAGCGGTCTGCGAGTCGATCCACACCCCGTCCTTGTCGGTGCGCGGCGGCTTGTGGTTCCAGAAACCGTTGCACTCGATCTCGCCCTTGGCCGAGGCCAACGGAGCGAAGCGCGTGTCACCGGAGGACTTCCAGTCGACATACTCGATGTCGAGCCACTCCTTCGGATCGATCTCCTTGTTGTAGCGGTCGAGGACGACGTAACCGGTCTCCTCGAGGGCAGCGGACTTGATGTAACCCATGACGGATCATGACCTTTCTGTCGGACAAGCGAAGTTTTTACAGGCCCGACTTAGGTCAGCCTACCTAGGGGTTCCGGGCGCGCCGGTAGACTCGTCCGGGGTTTTCGAGGAGCGATTTCGGAGAACATGAGCACTGCTACGAATGTCGAAGCGACCGCCGTCAACACGATCGGTTGGCTCTCGGCATCCGAGACCACCATCGTCGTCCCGGTCTATCAGCGGCAGTACCGCTGGGACATCGGCGGCTGCGAACAGCTGCTCGGCGACATCCGCTCCGTCTCGGCAGCGGACGACGCGCACACGCACTTCATCGGGTCGATCCTCTCGACGGCGAGCACGAGCGCCGAGGATGACGCGCAATTGGTGCTCATCGACGGCCAGCAGCGGATCACGACCCTCATGCTCCTCGTGGCGGCCCTCCACCACACCCTGCGCGACGACGATCCCGAGCTCGCGCGTGAGCTCGAGGCGGTCCTCGTCCGCACGGACGACCCCGCCCGCACCAAGCTGCGTCCCCACCGCGCCTGGGCCGACGTGTTCGAGAGCGTCGTCCTCGATCGACGTAGCGCCGAGGACGAGCAGCGGGCCTCGCGCTTCGACGACAACTACGCGTTCTTCCGGAGCCAGATCCGCCCCGGCGAAGCGGCCTCGCTCTGGCGCGGGCTGCAAAAGCTCGAGCACGTCGCCATCACGCTGGGGGTGCAGGCCAACGCCCAGCAGATCTTCGAGAGCCTGAACTCCACGGGAGAACCGCTCCGCGACCACGAGCTCATCCACAACTACGTGCTGATGGGGCTCACACACGCCCAGCAGAACGAGGTGGAGCAGGAGTACTGGCTCCCGATCGAGCAGAACACGGGCGACGCGATCGGCTCGTTCTGGAACCACTACCTCGTCATGCTGACCGGTCGCGAGGTGCTCGTCACGGGTGGACGCGGGGTGTACGACGTCTTCCGCCAGCAGTTCCCGCGCCTGGACATCCACACGCTCCGTGCGCACGCGAAGAGCTGGCGGACCTTCTCCGAGATCTATCGTGAGCTGCTCGACCCCGCTTCGAGCGATGACGCGGAGGTGGGGCGCCAGCTCGGTTACCTCGCCGTGCTCGGTCGCGGGATGTTCCCCCTGGCGATGCGGCTCGTCCACGACCAGCGAGCCGGCACCCTGCCGCGAGCCGAGCTCATCGCGCGTCTCGAAGACATCCAGTCGCTCCTGCTCCGACGCGTGGTGGTCGGGATCGCGACCGAGCGCCTCGTCGCGCGGCTCTGCCGGGCCTACGCCGAAGGCCATGAAGCGCTGACCCGAGCCATCGCGCGCATCACGCCGTCGGACGAGCGCGTGCGCGTCGGGCTCAAGTACAGCGACCTCCCGCACCCGCGCTACGTGCTCGGACGGCTCGCGGAAGCCGATCCGGCCGACCTCCTCGATGTGTCTCCGGTCTTCCCCGCCGGGGCGGGAGACGACTGGTCGGGCGACGGCGCCCGGCGCTTCGCGGACTACAGCGAGGACGAGCAGAACAGCCACCGCGCGCTCGCCCACACGATCGGCAACCTGACCCTCCTCGAGCAGGACCGCGCCGAGCGCGCCCTCGACGCCACCTTCCCGCAGCTGCGTCCGCTGCTCGCGGGGAGCGCGGTCGAGATGTCGCGCGAGATCTCCGAGCGGGACGCGTGGGACACGGCGGCCATCGGCTCGCGCACGGAAAGCCTCGCGGCTCGTTTCGTCGACCTGTGGCGCCGCCCCCCGCTGACCGGCATCGACGACGACAACCTCACTCCCATCCTCGATGCGAAGCTGCGGCGCGGCTGGCCCCGCGGCTGGCAGCGCGAGTTCGATTACGTCGAGTTCCGCGGTGAGCACTGGGAGGTGCCCGACGTCCGGTACCTCTTCAACCGGGTGTTCAAGCGCCTGTGGGTCGACTCGCGCCAGAGCGTCGTCGACTTCAGCGCGCGACGCGGCGGCCCGGTCTATCCGGCGATGGCGTGGAACGGCCAGTGGGACGAGCTCGGCGAGGGCACCTACCTCTACATGGGCTGGGACTCGCGCTACATGCTCACGGCGGTGCAGGGAGTGCTCGAAGAGGCGGGGTGGGCGCCGGAGGTCTTCCTGAAGTACTCCTACATCGGCGAGGCGATGCGCTGACCTCGTATCAGAGTCAGTACTGCGACGTCAACGACCCCGAACGGCGGGGCCCGGGCGCGTAGTTTCACTCTTGTACGTGAGCGGCTCGGTAGAGACGGTGTTCGGGTCACTTTCTCCCAGGGCTCACTGACGGCCCCGCTGTGAAATTCGTCTCCAGCGGGGCCGTCCCCTTCCCCGCGGTCGTGCAGGCGGGGTGTCGTAGAATTCCGTGTGCTTCCCGACACGGTCTCCCCCTCTTCCCTCGCGCCGAGCGGCATCGATCCCGATGACCTCGCCACGACTCTGCGCGTGCTCGGTCAGCTCGCCGACATCGACCACGCCCACCCCGATTTCGCGACGGTCCGTCGCGCGACGGCGGCGATGTTCAAGGCGGCGAAGAAGGTGCGCCGGCGTGAGATCCGGGATGCGGTCGCCACCGCCGACCGCGCCGTCGTCCACGCGACCGCGACGGGCGCGCCCGACCGCATCGACGACGAGACCCGCGGCATCCCCATCTCGTCGTCGACGACAGCGCCGATCGCCGGAACCCTGATCAAGGCGCGTGCCTGCTACATGTGCAAGCAGCCGTACACGATCGTGGATGCCTTCTACCATCAGCTCTGCCCCGACTGCGCGGCCCTCAGCCACGTCAAGCGCGACGCGCGCACCGACCTGACGGGTCGCCGTGCGCTGCTGACCGGCGGGCGCGCGAAGATCGGGATGTACATCGCGCTGCGGCTGCTGCGCGACGGTGCGCACACGACCATCACGACCCGCTTCCCGCGCGACGCGGTGCGCCGCTTCAGGAGCCTTCCCGACTCGGCGGAGTGGATCGACCGGCTCAAGGTCGTCGGCATCGACTTGCGCGATCCGGCCCAGGTCGTGGGGCTCGCCGACGACGTCGCCGCAGCCGGGCCGCTCGACATCCTGATCAACAACGCGACGCAGACCGTGAGGCGCTCCCCCGGCGCCTATCAGCCGCTCGTCGACGCGGAGCTCTCGCCGCTGCCGGACGGCCCCCTGCCCGAGCTCGTCACCTTCGGGCACACCAACGACATGCACCCGCAGGCTCTGGAGCGCTCGGTCAACGCGCATCCGATCCTCGCCGCCGCAGCCTCGCGCGCCGACGAGCTGACGGAACAGGCGATGGCAGCGGGCTCGAGCTCGCTCGAGCGCCTCGCCGCGGGGACCGCGATCGACGCCGGTGGGCTGATCCCCGATCTCGACAGCGTCAACTCGTGGACGCAGCGTGTCGGCGATGTCGATCCGCTGGAGATGCTCGAGGTGCAGCTCGCCAATACGACGGCGCCGTTCCTGCTCGTGTCGAAACTCCGCGCGTCGCTCGCCGCGAGCCCGGCACGCCGCACCTACGTCGTCAACGTCAGCGCCATGGAGGGCGTGTTCAACCGCGGTTACAAGGGCCCGGGCCACCCGCACACGAACATGGCCAAGGCCGCCGTGAACATGCTGACGCGCACGAGCGCCCGCGAGATGTTCGAGACCGACGGCATCCTCATGACGAGCGTCGACACCGGCTGGATCACCGACGAGCGCCCGCACCCCACGAAGGTGCGCCTCGCGGAAGAGGGCTTCCACGCCCCGCTCGATCTCGTCGACGGAGCCGCACGCGTCTACGACCCGATCGTCCGCGGCGAAGCAGGCGACGACGTCTTCGGTGTCTTCCTCAAGGATTACTCGCCCGGCGCATGGTGAGACTCCCGGCGCCCGGCAACCGCGTCGTCGTCCGCTACCTGCTGCCGACGGGTCAAGCGACGGATGCGCTCGGCGAGCTGGTGAGCGCTGACGGCGAGGTCGTCGTCGTCGACGGCAAGCGCGGCGTGGAGCGCATCCGGCGTGCCGACATCGTCGCCGCCAAGCCCGTGCCTCCGCCGCCGGCGCCACGGCCGCGTCGCAGCTGAGCCGCGCGGCGTGCGACAGCCCGCGAGTCGACGACCTCCGACTCGCGGGCTGTCACGCTTCGAGGTCAGGCGTCCGAGCGCACCAGGATCTTCGCGCCGGCGCCGCCCCGGAGCTTCTCGATCGCGCCGACGACGCCGTCGATCGGCACTTCCTCGACCCAGCCCGTCGTGTCGTAGACACCGCGCGACATCGCCTCGATGACCGCGTCGAAGTCGGCGGGAAGGTACGCCAGGGCGCCGGCGATCTCGGTCTCCGTCATCACGAGCTGCGTCGGCGCGAACTCCATCGCGCGCTCGTGGATCGCAACGACGACGAGGCGGCCGCCGGGCACGAGGCTCGCCAGTCCCGAGGTGATGGCGGGTCCGGCTCCGGCGGCGTCGAAGGCCACGTCGGCACCGCGGCCGGCGGTGAGCTCGTCCACGGCCGCGGCGAGGTCGCCCGACACCGGGTCGACGACGGTCGCACCGAGCGCCGCGATGGTCTCGCGGCGGGCCGCGCTCGGCTCCGAGACGAGCACCTTGTCGACGCCGCGGGCCTTCAACGCGAACCACACACCGATGCCGATCGGTCCCGCCCCCGCGACGACCGCCGTCTGCCCGGGCTGCACGCGCGAGCGTTCCACGGCGTGCCACGCGACGGCCATCGGCTCGACGAGGGCCCCCATGCGCAGGTCGACGTTCTCGGGGAGCTTGTGCAGCATCGTCGCCGGCACGGTGGTGTATTCGGCCATGCCGCCGCCGTGCGAGCTCAAGCCGTGGAAGCCGATCTTCTGGCAGGCGTTGAACATGCCCTTCTCGCACGCGGGGCACGCGCCGCAGTAGTACACCGGCCAGACCGCGGCGCGGTCACCGACCGACACGCCTTCGACGCCGTCGCCGATCTCCACGACGGTTCCCGCGAACTCGTGGCCGAGGATCTGCGGAAGCTGCGCTCCGGTGACCGGATGCGGCTCGTCGAGGGTGAGCCCTGCCGCCTCCGGGGCGTAGTACACGTGCAGATCGGAACCGCAGATGCCGGCGAAGGCGTTCTTGAGCTTCACCTGCCCGGCGGCGACCCTCGGTTCGTCGACGTTCTCCACCCGGAGGTCTTCCTTCGCGTGGAACACTGCTGCCTTCATCGTGATCTCCTCTCGTTCGGCTGCATCAGCGCAGCCACCATTCCGGCGAGGCGGCGAGGATCGCCCTCGTCGCCCACGCCACGTCGCCTGCGCCCGAGCGCAGCCAGACCTCGATCGCCGCGACCGTGCCGCCCGCCGCGTAGGCGATCGCGAGCTCGCGCGCGGGGAGGTCGCCTATCGCCCGCGGTTCGATCTCGGGATGCCGGTCGAGCCATTCCTCGAGACCGGCCGCGACGACCCGCTCGAGCACAGCACGCATCGGTGCCGCGAGCGCGGGCTGGAGGGCACCGCGATACACATCGGCGCGAGCCCGCACGTGCTCGAGGAGCAGGCCCTCTGCGACGGAGAGCGAATCGAGGTCGCCGACATCTGACAGCACGGAATCCAGTTCGGCGCTCAGCGCGTCTGCGACGAGCGAGACCGCCGACTCGGCATGGCGGTAGAACGTGTCGCGGGTCACCCCGGCGGCGCGGCAGATGTCGGCGACCGACAGTTCTGCGACCGGACGATCGGCAGCCAGATCGAGCGCGGCGCGGCGCAACGCCTCTCGGCTGCGCATCGACCGCGGATCCATGCCGCCAGTCTATCCGACAGGTGTCAGATAGACGCGGGTGAATCGTCGCCGGTGTGCTCGTGGCGATCGGCATCGCGATCGTCCGCACTCTCCGGCGCCGCCGGCACCGAGAGCGCAACGGCGACCGACGAGATACCGGTTCCGCCGAGCATCGCGGCAGCCGGATCCGCGAGCGGCGGCTCGTCGGGCAGGAGTTCGGCACCCGACATCGGACGCGCCGGTTCGGACGGCAGGCCCGCCCATTCGCTCGGTTCCTCGGGTCGCTGCGTGAAGAGTCCCATGAGCCCATTCTCCGCCCGAAGGCGGGTGGAGAGAGCTGCCGTGGCGGCGTTCTCGGACAACAGAAAAGCCCCGCCGGAGCGGGGCTTTCAGAGAGCTGGGGTACCTGGACTCGAACCAAGAACAACGGTACCAGAAACCGCCGTGTTGCCAATTACACCATACCCCATGGGGGTTCAGCCGCAGCCTCACCGAGGAATAACTCTACCTGACGGAGAGGATGCGGCCAAACCGGGCGCCGCCCGGGCGCGTCAGCCGACGCGCTGGACCAAGGCGTCGAGACGACGGATCGTCTCGACCTTGCCGAGCAGCTCCATCGACTCGAACAGCGGCGGCGACACGCGACGCCCGCTGAGGGCGACGCGGAGCGGGCCGTAGGCGACGCGAGGCTTCAGGCCCAGCCCCTCGATGAGGGCTGGTGCCAACGCATCCTGCACGGCGGCGGCGGTGAAGCCGTGCTCGGGAACGACCTCGAGGGCGCCGACCGATGCGACGAGCACCTCGCCGGCGTTCGCCGGAAGGCCGGCGAGGGCATCGTCGTCGTACGCGACGTCGGAGCGGAACAGGAATCCCAGCAGCCCGGGTGCGTCGCCGAGAAGCTGCATCCGCTCCTGCACCAGGGGCGCCGCCGCCTCGAGGATCTCGCGTTCCCCCGCGGTCGGCGGGTTCTCGATCAGTCCGGCGCCAGCGAGATAGGGCACGAGGCGCTCGGCGAAGTCGTCGGGCGCGAGCATCCGCACGTGGTCGCCGTTGATCGACTCGGCCTTCTTCTGGTCGAAGCGGGCCGGGTTGGGGTTCACGTCGGCGATGTCGAACGCGGCGATGAGCTCGTCGCGGGTGAAGACGTCGCGGTCGGCCGCGATCGACCACCCGAGCAGCGAGAGGTAGTTGAGCAGCCCCTCGTGGATGAAGCCCTTCTCGCGCTGCAGGAAGAGATCGGCTTTGGGGTCGCGCTTGGACAGCTTCTTGTTGCCGGTCTCGCCGAGGACGAGAGGCATGTGACCGAAGCGCGGCACGAAGTCGGTCACGCCGGCTTCGATGAGCGCCGCGTACAGGGCGAGCTGCCGAGCGGTCGACGGCATGAGGTCTTCGCCGCGCAGGACGTGCGTGACGCCCATGAGCGCGTCGTCGACCGGGTTCACGAAGGTGTACAGCGGGATGCCGCCGGCGCGGACGATCACGAAATCGGGGAACGAGCCCGCGGGGAAGGTCACCTCGCCGCGGATGAGGTCGACGAAGGTGAGGTCGTGGTCCGGCACGCGCAGACGCCACGCGGGCTCGCGGCCCTCGGCACGGAAGGCGGCCTTCTGCTCGTCGGTGAGGCCGCGGTCGAAGTTGTCGTAGCCGAGCTGCTTCGCGCGCCCGTTCGCCTCGTTGCGCGCGTCGATCTCCTCCGCGGTCGAGTACGACTCGTAGACGACACCGGCGGCGATCAGCTTGTCGAGCACACCGCGGTAGAGCTCGTGGCGCTGCGACTGACGATAGGGCGCGTGCGGGCCGCCCTTCTCGACCCCCTCGTCCCAGTCGATCTCGAGCCACCGCAGCGCCTCGAGCAGCTGCTGGTAGCTCTCCTCGCTGTCGCGAGCGGCATCGGTGTCTTCGATGCGGAAGACCATCTTGCCGCCGTTGTGGCGCGCGTAAGCCCAGTTGAACAGGGCGGTGCGAATCAGGCCGACGTGCGGCAGACCGGTCGGCGACGGGCAGAACCGCACGCGGACATCGGTTCCGGAGGCGGTCGTGGTGGCGGGGTGGGGTGCGCTGGACATCCCCTCCAGCTTAGTTCTCGCGCGGCCCGACGCCGGTGAGCTCCCGCACGACCGCGCGCAGATGACCGAGGACGGATGCGACCGCCGGAACCCGGCCTGCTCCCCCGGCCGACACGGCGTGGATGGCACGACGCTCGCTCGCCGGAAGCGGACGGGTCACCACCCCCGGCAGCAGCGGGAACGACGCCACCGCGAGCCCCGGCAGCGTCGCGACCCCGATCCCCTGCGCGACGAGCTGCTCGACGGCCACGAAGTTGTCGGTCTCGAAACGGATCGCCGGCACGAAGCCCGCCCGGCCGCACACTTCGAGCAGGTGACCCCGGCAGCGCGGGCAGCCGGCGATCCAATCCTCCTGCGCGAGCGGGGCGATCTCGATCGCGCCGCTTCCGCGCGCCGCGGCGTGCCCGGCAGGCAGGACGGCCAGCAGCTCGTCGTACCCGATGACCTCGGTGTCGAGGCCGCGCGCGTTCTCCCCGTGCGGGTCGTTCCGATCGCCCGGGTAGCCGAAGGTGAGCGCGATGTCGGCACGGTCGGCGCGGACGTCGGCGATGGCCTCGGGCGGCTCCGCCTCGACGTAGGTCAGCGTCAGCCCGGCCTCGGCGTGCGCGAGCCTGTCCATGAGGCGCGGCAGGACGGTGGGGGAAGCCGACGGGAAGCCGACCATGCGGACGGTGCCCGACCGGAGCCCCGCGAGTTCGGCGAGCTCGCCGGATGCCGCGTCGATGACCGTCGCGACGGCCGCGGCGTGGCGGGCGATGACGCGTCCGGCCTCGGTGAGCCGCATCCGACGTCCGACCCGTTCGACCACGGGCACCCCGAGCCGCTGCTCGAGCCGCTTGACCTGCTGACTGACGGCCGGCTGGCTGTAGCCGAGGGCCGCAGCGGCGGCGGTGATGGAGCCGCTGTCGGCAATGGCGCGCACGATCCGCAGCTCGGCGACGTCGAGTCGGTAGTCGGGAGTTCCCATACCGAAAGATAACTAGGCGCAATGGTTTTCATGCAAATCCTGCCGTAGACCAATGGGTTCCCTACGCGGAGTCTGGAGACATGCGAACGACGACCCTCTCACCCGACGAGCTCCGTAGCGCGTTCTCCGGAACGCGCGGGTATCTCTCGGCCTGCAGCACCGGCCTGCCGACGCGCGACACGCGCGCGGCCGTCGTCGCGGATCTCGATGCACGCCCCGACCTCGCGCACTACGCGGCCGTCACGGAGCGGTGCCGGGCGCACGTCGCACGCCTGGTGTCGGTTCCGACAGACCGGGTCGCGCTCGGCTCGCAGACCTCGGTCATGGTGGGCCTGCTCGCCGCCTCCCTGCGTGACGGCGCGACGGTGCTCTGCCCGGAGGGCGAGTTCTCGTCGCTCGTGATGCCGTTCGCCCACGCCGGCCGGGGCATCCGGGTCCGAGCCGTTCCGCTGGCAGGCCTTGCGGACGCGATCGGGCCCGACGTCGACCTCGTCGCGTTCTCGATCGTGCAGTCCGCGACGGGCGAGGTCGCCGATGCCGACGCCATCGTCGCGGCGGCGCGGCGACACGGCGCCCGCACCCTCTGCGACGCCACCCAGGCGGTGGGGTGGCTGCCGGTCGATGCCGGCGCGTACGATGCGCTCGTCTGCCACACCTACAAGTGGCTCTGCGCGCCCCGCGGCGTCGCGTTCCTGACGCTGAGCGAGGACTTCGCCGCGTCGCTCCGCCCCATCCACGCCGGCTGGTACGCCGGGGAGGATCCCTGGGCCGCGTGCTACGGCACCGACGCGTCGCTCGCGCGTTCCGCTCGACGGTTCGACGTCTCACCCACGTGGCAGGCGATGGTGGGCGCGGAGCCCGCGCTGGCGATGTTCGCGGCCGCCGACCCGCGAGCGCTCCACGCGCGCGTGACCGGCCTCGCAGCGGCGTTCCGCTCGCGCCTGGGGCTGCCCGAACCGCTCCGGCCCACCCCGATCGTCGCCTGGCCGGATCTCGACGGCGCCGATCTCGCCCGGCTGACAGCGGCCGGGGTGACGGCATCCGGTCGGCGGGGGAACGCCCGGGTGGCCTTCCACGTCTTCAACGACGAGGCCGACGTCGAGCTGGCGGCACGCGCGCTGCTCGGCTGATCGACACCGGCGGCGAAGACCGGCGGCGAGGCGCGGCGGCGCGCCGAAGTCAGGCTGTCAGCGTCCAGCCGGCGGTGGCGATCGCATCGACGATGTGGGAGTCGCCCGTGAAGTCGATGCCGTCGGTGAAGAAGCTGATGATGACCAGCGCGAACATCAGCGCGATCGAGAGGAAGAGGATCGCGCTCGACACGAGGGCGATGATCAGCTGTGATCGGTGGCTCATGACACCACCGTGACAGGCTTCGCTCGCGGATCCAAATGCTTGCCGCGCGGCGTCGCAGCGGTTAGGCGTCTCCGCGCCCCGCGGTGGGAGCGTCAGCGACGGCGGGCCGCCGGGCGAGCGGGGCGCTGAGGGCGACCGCGGCGACGATCACGAGCGCCCCGGCAGCGAGACCGGCGTAGCCGATCAGGCCGAGCACCGCTCCGGCTGCTGTCGCCCCCGCGGCGCCCACGAGGTTCATGATCGCGTCGCTGCGCCCCTGGCGCGTCGTCCGCCACTCGGGCGATGACGCCTCGGTCAGCAGCGCCGAGCCCGCGACGGTCGCCGCGCTCCAGCCGAGCCCCAACAGGATCAGCGCGAGCGTGACGGCCACAGCCGACTCCGCGCCGAACGCTGCCACGATGAGCGACGCGGCCAGGAGCGCTTGACCGAGCAGGATCGTCGCGACGCGCCCGAGCCGATCGGCCAGCAGGCCGAAGACGGGCGACAGCGCGTACATGCCGGCGATGTGCAGGCTGATGGTCAGCCCCACCACGGTGAGCTCGGCGCCGTGGTGCACGAGGTGCAGCGGAGTCATCGCCATGACGGAGACCATGACCCCGTGCGATCCCGCGATCGCGGCGATGGCATACCGGGCGGCGCGCGGTCGGTCGCCGCTCGGGGCGACGGCCACGGGTCCCCGGGCCACGGATCGCCGAGCCGCCATCGCTTCCGAGGCGCGCGCGAGCAGCAGCGGGTCGGGCCGGAGCGCGATCAGGTAGAGCACGATCGCCAGCAGCTGGGCGACCGCGGTGAACAGATAGGGACCTGTCAGCGGCGGCATCCCGAGGGCGTCGCCGAGCTCTTCACCGGCGCCGATGAGGTTGGGGCCGAGCACGGCGCCGAGGGTCGTCGCCCACACGACGATGGAGAGGTCTCGCCCGCGCGTGCGGTCGGTCGCAAGGTCGGTTGCGGCGAACCGGGACTGCAGGTTCGCCGCCTGCCCCGCGCCGATGAGCGCGAAAGCCGCCAGCAGGACCGGGAAGACCTCGAGCGCCGTGCCGAGGACCACCAGGACGACTCCGGCCAGTGCCAGAGCCATCCCGAGGGCGAGCGCCGGACGACGCCCGGACCGCGAGGCGAACGACGCGAGCGGCACCGCCAGCAGTGCCGCCCCGAGGGTCACGGCGGCGGTCGGGAGTCCCGCGAGTGCGTCGTCGCCGGTGAGCCGTTCGGTGATGACCGCGCCCAGCGAGATCGTCGAGCCGAAGCCGATTCCGCCGAGCACCTGCCCGAGCGAGAGCACCAGCAGGGCGCGCCGGCGGACGGCCTCGCGCGAGGCCTCGGTCAGCGCGACAGCTGGGCGCTCAGGCATCCCGGACGATGTTGCGGAGGATGCCGAGACCGTCGATCTCGACCTCCACGACATCGCCCGCCACGAGCGGCCCGACGCCGGCGGGCGTGCCGGTCAGGATGACGTCGCCCGGAAGCAGGGTGAACGCCGCCGAGGCGTATGCGATCAGGTCGGCGATGCCGTGGACCATGTCGCTGAGCGGAGCGCGCTGCTTCTCCTCGCCGTTGACCCGCGCGACGAGCTCGGCCTGAGCGGCGTCGAACTCCGTCTCGATCGCGGGTCCGAGCGGGCAGAAGGTGTCGAAGCCCTTCGCCCGCGCCCATTGGCCGTCGCTGCGCTGCAGATCCCGAGCGGTCACGTCGTTGGCGATCGTGTACCCGAAGACGTGGCCGAGCGCGTCGTCGGCCGAGACGTTGCGCGTGACCTTCCCGATGACGATGGCGAGCTCTCCCTCGAAGTCGACCTGCTGCGACTGCGTCGGTCGCACGATCGCGTCGCCGGGACCGATCACCGAGGTGTTCGGCTTGAAGAACAGCAGCGGCTCAGCCGGCACCTCGTTGCCGAACTCGGCGGCGTGGTCGCGATAGTTGCGGCCTACCGCGATCACCTTGGATCGCGGGATGACGGGTGCCAGCAGCACGGCGTCGCTCAGTGCCACGCGGTCGCCGGTGGTGTCGTAGCCGGCGTACATCGGGTCACCCGCGAGGGTGACGAGGTCGGTGCCGTCGAGGATGCCGTACCGGATGGCCTCATTGTGCGAGAAACGTACGATCTTCATTTCAACCGTCCAGTCGCACGAGCCAGCCGTGCTTGTCTTCGCGCCGGCCGTACTGGATGTCGGTGAGCTCTTCTCGCAGCGAGAGGGCGAGCTCGCCCACGGGCTGCTCGTCGAAGAAGTCACGCCCCTTCAGCACGCCGATCGGGGTGACGACAGCGGCCGTACCGCAGGCGAAGACCTCGACGATGTCGCCGGATGCCACGCCCTGACGCCACTCGTCGAGCGATACGGCGCGGCCTTCGATCTTGTGCCCGCGGTCGCGCGCGAGCTGGAGGATCGAGTCGCGTGTGATCCCCTCGAGGATGGAATCGGACTGCGGCGTGACGATCGTGCCGTCCTTGTAGACGAACACGACGTTCATCCCGCCGAGCTCCTCGACGTTGCGGTCCTGGTCGAGGAAGACGACCTGGTCGCACTCGTTCTCGTACGCCTCCGCCTGCGGGAGCAGGCTCGATGCGTAGTTGCCGCCGGTCTTGGCCGCTCCGGTGCCGCCCTTGCCCGCGCGCGCATAGTCCTCGCTGAGCCAGATCGACACGGGTGTGACGCCACCGGTGAAGTAGGCACCCGCGGGGCTCGCGATCAGGTAGTACGCGACCTTGTTCGCGGGCCGGACACCGAGGAAAGCTTCCTTCGCGAACATGAAGGGACGCAGGTAGAGCGACTGGTCGGCACCGGAAGGCACCCAGTCGCCGTCGACGGCGATGAGCTCGCGCAGCGACTGGATGAACCACTCGACCGGCAGCTCGGGCAGCGCCAGCCGGCGCGCGGACCGCTGCAGTCGGCGGCCGTTCTGGTCCGGCCGGAAGGTGTGCACCGAGCCGTCGGCGTGACGGTAGGCCTTGATGCCCTCGAAGATCTCCTGGCCGTAGTGCAGCACGGCCGCGGCGGGATCGAGCGTGATCGGGCCGTAGGGCTGCACGCGCGGACGGTGCCAGCCGCCGCGGACCGACCAGCAGATGTCGACCATGTGGTCGGTGAAGTGGGTGCCGAAGCCGGGGTTCGCCAGGATCTCGTCGCGGCGGGCGGGAGCTGCCCCGGCGAGGTTGCGGGTGACGGAGAACTCGAGGGGCTCGAGTCCGGCGTCGGGGTCGTTTTCGAGAAGGGTCATGTGTCTTCCAAGCCAAAGTGGGGCGGCGGGCGGTGTCCAGGCTACGCCCGGAGACGAGCCGCGATCGCGTCGCCGATCTGCGTCGTGGTACGGGGGTCCGAAGTCCGGTCCGCGATGTCGGACTCGACGGCGTGGGTGACGCGCCGAGCCGCCTCCGCCAGCCCGAGGTGATCGAGCAGCAGCGAGACGGAGAGGATCGCAGCCGTGGGGTCGGCCTTCTGCTGACCCGCGATGTCGGGCGCCGATCCGTGGACGGGCTCGAACATCGAGGGGAACGCGCCGTCGGGGTTGATGTTCCCCGAAGCGGCGAGGCCGATGCCTCCGGTGACGGCGCCGGCCAAGTCGGTCAGGATGTCGCCGAAGAGGTTGTCGGTGACGATCACGTCGAAGCGGCCCGGGTTCGTGACCAGGAAGATCGTCGCCGCGTCGACGTGCAGATAGTCTACGGCGACGCCGGGGTGCTCCGCGGCCACCTCGTCGACGATGCGCTTCCAGATGCCGCCGGCGTGGACCAGGACGTTCGTCTTGTGCACGAGGGTCAGCTTCTGCCGCCGGCGCCCGGCCAGCTCGAAGGCGTACCGGACGACCCGCTCGACGCCGAACGCCGTGTTCACGGACGTCTCGTTGGCGACCTCGTGCGGCGTGCCGCGCCGGATGCTTCCGCCGTTCCCGACGTAGGGGCCCTCTGTGCCCTCGCGCACGACGACGAAGTCGATCTCGCCGGGCTCGGCGAGGGGGCCCGGCACACTCGGGTAGAGCTTGGAGGGCCGCAGGTTGACGTAGTGGTCGAGTTCGAAGCGCAGCTTGAGAAGGAGCCCGCGCTCGATGTTCGCGTCGCGCAGCCGCGGGTCTCCGGGCACTCCCCCGACGGCGCCGAGCAGGATCGCGTCGTGCCCGGCGATCTCGCGCAGGTCGTCGTCGGTCAGCGTGTCGCCCGTCTCGAGATAGCGCGCAGCACCGAGCGAGAAACGCGTCTTGTCGATGACGACATCCGTTCCCGCCACGGCCGCGTCGAGGACCTTCTCGGCCTCGGCGACCACCTCGGGGCCGATTCCGTCACCCGGAATGACTGCCAGCTTCACGACGCGCGACATCGCTCTCCTCGTTCTCGGCGATGCGGCGCGCCGCGCGCTCAGTGCTCGGCGTGCCGCGTGTGGGATCCCTTCAGCGTAGTGGCCGCGACCAGACCCGCGCAGACGACCAGCACCGCGCCGATGGTCGCGGTGACCCCGACGCCGGAGTCGAACGCGTGCGCCGCGGCATCCAGCAGTTGACGACCGAGCGGCTCGGGCAGATCCTGCGCGACGTTGACCGCTCCCGCGAGCGTTTCGCGCGCGGCATCCGCGGCCTCGGCGGGAACGCCCGCCGGAACCACCATCCCGAACCGGTACATCGCCGTCAGGATGCCGCCGAGCACGGCCGTCCCGAGCACGGCACCGACCTCGTACGCGGTCTCGGACACGGCACTGGCGGCGCCGGCCTTGGCGGGCGGCGCGCTCGCGAGGACGAGCTCGTTCGAGACCGTCTCCGCCGCGCCGATACCCATACCCAGCAGGGCGAAGGCCAGCACGAGCTCGATCATGCTCTCGGCGTCCGTCAGGACCGCGATCATGACGTAGCCGGCGGCAGACAGCGCGAGGGCGACCGGGATCACGATCCGGGGAGATACGCGCCGTGAGATCGGGACGACCCCCAGCCCCGCGATGATCATCATCGCGAGGCCCGGAACGAGGGCGAGACCCGCCTCGATCGGCGACAGCCCGACGATCAGCTGCAGATGCTGCGTGACGAAGTAGAGGAACCCGACGAGGGCCACGACGCTCAGCAGGTTGACCAGCAGGGCGCCGCTGAAGGTGCCCCGCGAGAACAGACGCATGTCGAGCATCGGCTCATCCGCCCGCAGCTGACGCCGCACGAACAGCCAGCCGAAGAACACCCCGAGCACGAAGAGGACGGGAGGGAGCACGCCCCACCCCTTCACCGCGAACTCCTTGATCGCGTAGACGATCGGGACCATCGTGAGCATCGACAGCGCGATGCTCACGGGGTCGACGCGGCCGGGGTGCGGGTCACGGCTCTCGGGAACGAGGAAGGGCGCGAGCACGAGCAGCGGGACGAGCACCGGCACCGCCATGAGGAAGACCGAGCCCCAGCTGAAGTGCTCGAGCAGGACGCCGCCGACGATCGGCCCGAGGGCGGCGCCGGCCGAGAACATCGATGCCCAGACGGCGATCGCGAGGCGCCGCTGATCGCGGTCGGTGAAGATGCTGCGAAGCAGCGAGAGCGTGGAGGGCATCAGCATCGCGCCGAAGACGCCCATCGCCGCCCGCGCTGCGATCAGCAGCTCCGCGCTGGGTGCGAACGCCGCGAGGGCCGACACGGTGGCGAACCCGGTCGCGCCGATCAACAGCATCCGGCGGCGGCCGAACCGGTCGCCGAGCGACCCCATCGTCACGAGCAGGCCCGCGAGGATCAGCGGGTACACGTCGATGATCCACAGCTGCTGCGCGCTCGAAGGGCTCAGCGCGCGGGCGATCTCGGGCAGCGCGAAGCTCAGCACCGTGTTGTCCACCGACACGAGCAGCACCGGCAGCATGAGCACGCCCAGCGCCGCCCACCCCCGCCAGCCGACCCGCCGACCCTGTCGGTCTGCGATTGCGATCTCTTCTGTCAACGTCATTAGTTCACCGTCCAGCCGGTATAGTAACAGAAATGGACGCCCTGACGCGAGAGGATGGATGACATGAGTCGTCCCCCCCGTGCACGCGAGAGCGTGCTCGACGCGTACGAGCAGCTGCTCATCTCCGACGGCGCCCGCGGCGCGACGATGGATGCCGTCGCCGCTGCCGCCGGCGTCTCGAAGGGCGGGCTGCTCTACCACTACAACTCGAAGGACGCGCTCGAGACGGCGCTGCTCGATCGGATGATGGAACTGGCGCGCCTCGACGTCGACGAGATGGCGCAGCATCCGGAGGGCATCGTGGCCGCGTACCTCCGCACCTCCGTCATGGAGGACAGCGCTCTCGACCGCGCGCTCCTCGCCGGATCCCGGCTCGCGCAGAGCGGGCACGCGGGCGCGAGCGCGGCGCTCCGCGACGTCCGCACCCTGTGGGAAGAGGCGCTCCGCGGCCATACCCGCGACGAGACGGCCCTGCAGCTCGTGCTGCTCGTCGGCGACGGCCTGTACTTCAACAACGCGCTCGGCGCCGGCGCGGTCGTCGGCCCGCTCCCCCAGGGCGACGACTTCGACGCCCTCATCCGCCTCGTCCTCGACGTCGCGGCACGCTGAACGGCGTCCACGGCCGCCTGCCGTGGACGCCGCAGCGGACGATCAGACCTCGGTCAGCTCGATCTGCCGGAAGAGGTCGGCCGCGACAGCCTCGCGCATCTCGTCGAGGAGGTGGTCGGGCACCGGCGAGTCGACGGTGAGCACCGAGAGGGCACGACCCGAGGCATCCGGACGAGCGACCTGGAGACCGGCGATGTTGATGCCCGCCTCCCCCAGCTTCTGACCGTAGATGGCGACGATGCCGGGACGGTCGGCGTAGCGCATGATGACGTGGTGCCGCTCGATGGGCACCTCGACCTCGTAGCCGTTGATGCCCACGACCTTCGGCACCATGCGCGTGCCCGCGAGCGTGCCCTCGACCGTCAGCACGGATCCGTCCGACAGCGTGCCCCGGAGGATCGTGATGTTACGGTACAGCGGGCTCTCGGACTCGACGATGAGGCGGGTCTCGATGCCGCGCTGCTCGGCGAAGAGGGGCGCGTTCACGTACGACACGTTCTCACTGACGATGTTGGTGAAGATGCCCTTCAGCGCCGCGAGACGGTAGACGCTGACGTCGTAGGCGGCGAGCTCGCCCCGCACCTCGATGTCGAGGCTCGTCAGCGCGCTCGGGGCGAGGCCGGTGAAGATCTGACCGAGCTGCTCGACGAGGGCGATTCCGGGACGCACGAACGGGTCGATGACGCCGCCCGCGACGTTGACCGCGTCGGGTACGAGGTCGCCCTCGAGGGCGAGCTTGACCGACTTCGCGACCGAGACGCCCGCCTTCTCCTGCGCCTCGTCTGTCGACGCGCCGAGGTGCGGCGTCACGACGACGTTGGGCAGCGACAGCAGCGGGAATGCCGTGCCGTCCTCCTTCGGCGGTTCGCTCGTGAAGACATCCAGGCCGGCACCGGCGATCTCCCCCGTCGTGAGCGCCGTGTAGAGCGCCTCCTCGTCGATGAGACCGCCGCGCGCGACGTTCACGACGTAGGCGGACCTCTTCATGCGGGCGAACTGCTCGGTACCGATCATGCCGGTCGTCTCCGGCGTCTTCGGCATGTGGATCGTCACGAAGTCGCTCTGCGCGAGCAGGTCGTCGAGGCTCAGCAGGGTGACGCCGAGCTGCTGAGCCCGAGTCGGCGTGACATAGGGGTCGTAGGCCACGACGCTCACGCCGAAGGCCTGCAGGCGAGCCGCGATGAGGGCCCCGATGCGGCCGAGGCCGATGATGCCGACCGTCTTCTCGAAGAGCTCGGTGCCGGTGAAGGAGGACCGCTTCCAGGCACCGGCGGCGAGCGATGCGTGGGCCGCGGGGATGTGACGGGCGAGGCTGAGGATGTGACCGACCGTGAGCTCCGCGGCGGAGATGATGTTGGACGTCGGGGCGTTCACGACCATGACGCCCGCGGCCGTCGCGGCCTTGATGTCGACGTTGTCGAGACCGACACCGGCGCGCGCGATGACCTTCAGCGAGGGCGCCGCGGCGATCGCCTCGGCATCCATCTTCGTCGCCGACCTGATGAGGACGGCGTGCGCCTCGGCGAGAGCCGGGAGCAGGGCGGCGCGGTCCGCGCCGTCGACCGATCGGACCTCGAAATCAGGACCGAGGGCATCGATCGTGGCGGGCGAGAGTTCTTCGGCGATGAGCACGACGGGCTGGGGCACGGACGATCCTCTGGAGCATGCGCGGGAGCGCGGAACGGGTGGTCGCCACGACGGCCGACGGCGGTGCGGCGGGTCGTCTCAGCCTAGCGCGGCGTCGGCGACGCCCACGACCGTGTGACGCCGCGAGACCGCACGCATCAACCGCCCAGGAGCGAGGCGCCCTGCGTGATCGAGTACGACAGGATGTTCAGCCAGAACACCGCGGTGAGAGCGAGTCCGGCCAGCAGGATGAGCGCGAACGCCCCGGCACCCCGTCGGTATCCGAGCGCGAACGCACCCGCGAACACGAGGATCGGAAAGATCACGGCGCTGCCGAGGACCGCCCAGCCGAGCCCGTTCAGGCCGAGAAGTCCCGTGGCCTGGGTCACGAGATGCCCGACGGCGACCCAGACGGCGTAGGCGTAGAACAGGCCGAATCCTCCCGCGACGGTGGCCACGAGCCAGGTCGGCGTCCGCCGCGCGGGCTGCACAGTCGAGGCGTCGGTCGTCATCACAGTCCGGTTCCGATCATCGCGAAGGGCCAGGGCACGAGCAGCACGGCTCCCGCGATGAGCCACGTGAACCGCAGCCACGCGGGGCGGCCGCGGGTGAGCAGAAGGGTCACGCCGAACCAGATCGGCGGCGCCAGGATGGCCGCCACGACGGCGGGAACCGAGGCGGTGGGCGCGACGATGAAGCCCGCGACGCCGTTGAGGCGCAGTCCCCCGACGATCCAGCCGACCGTGTAGAGCAGGTAGATGCCACCGAGCACCCCGAGAGAGACGAGCGCCGCGCTGCTCATCGCGGGAGTCTCGGCCGGGACGGCGGCGGGACCGTGCTCGACCGGATCGTGTCCGACCGGATCGTGTTCGTCAGCAGCGTGCTCGGTGCGCGATGAACCGGACTGCGGCAGCGGTTCGGGTGCGGCGCCACGCGACACCGGCGCGGCCGGATCGCCCGTCGGCGCCGACACGAGTGTCGGATCGTCGTCCCCGGCCCAGCTCAGGGCATCGTCATCGCGGCTCGTCACCCGTTCAGAGTAACGCTCGCCCGCGCGATGCCGGGTGCGGGCCTCCATGCCCGAGTCGTCAGCGTCCGAGGTGACGGCCTCCGCGCAGGACGAGGACGATCACCGCCGCAGCGGCGGCACCGAGCGCACCGGCCCACGGAGCCCATACCGCCGGCTCCGCCAGGTCGGGCCCCGAGGCCATGTCGAGCGAGCCGACGCGCACGGCGTCGGTGCGTCCCGTCGGGTCCTGGGCGGGAACGGATGCGCCCAGCTCGGCGGAGCCGCCCACGTTCGGGCCGCCGTCGACCTCCGGCTCGTCCGTCGCCTCCGGCGCCGGCACGCCCGCACTCTCGCGCGGCACCAGACGCAGCAGTGCCCCGAGCCGGGCGGCGGGCGCCCGCAGTTCGGTCGGGGTCTCGATACGCGGCGGGTGCGGGGCGGGCGCCGGCTGCGCCGGGACCTCGGTTACGGGAGGCTCGGATGGCTGGGAGGGCGGAGCCGGCTCTACGGGCGGCTGACTCGGGGCGGGGGTCTCGGAGGGCGTCGGCGCGGGCTGGTCCGGGGTCGCACTCGGGGATGGTGCCGGTGCCGGTGTTTCGGGGTCGCCCGGCTCTCCCGGCGCGGGCGTCTCCGTCCCGTCGCCGGCATCGTCCTCGACGCTGTCGCCCGAGCCCGTGTCCGGCTCTGACTCGTCGGGGGTGACCGGCGACACCGCGGCATCCGACCGCGCCGTGATCTCGACGGTGTCGGGGGTGCCGGCCCAGGCGGCCGGTGCCGCGAAGGCCCCGCCGATCACCGAGGCAGCGACACAGACTGCCCCCAGGCGCGCGAAAGCGGAGGGCTTCGGCTGGCGGGACATGCATCCCATCGTAAAACGTCCCGGCAACACCGGCGCAAGCCGAAAGCCCGGCCCCTGATGGGGACCGGGCTTCCGTGGCACGAGGCCGAACTCAGCGGGGTGCCGCCGAGAGTCGCGGGTCAGCGTGCAGCGCTGCCCTCGATGTAGTCGCTGTCCTGCTGCTTCCAAGCGAACAGACCGCGCAGCTCCTTGCCGGTCGCCTCGATGGGGTGACCCTGCTCCTTCTCGCGAAGGCCGAGGAACTCGGGCGCGCCGTTGTCCTGGTCTGCGATGAAGCGCTGTGCGAAGGCACCCGACTGGATGTCGGACAGAACGGCCTTCATGTTCTCCTTGACCTCGGGCGAGATGACACGGGGGCCCGAGACGTAGTCGCCGTACTCAGCGGTGTCGGAGATCGACCAGCGCTGCTTGGCGATGCCGCCCTCCCACATCAGGTCGACGATGAGCTTGAGCTCGTGGAGCACCTCGAAGTAGGCGATCTGGGGCTGGTAGCCCGCCTCGATGAGGGTCTCGAAGCCGTACTGCACGAGGTGGCTCATGCCACCGCACAGCACCGCCTGCTCGCCGAACAGGTCGGTCTCGGTCTCCTCGGTGAAGGTCGTCTTGATGACGCCCGCGCGGGTACCGCCGATGGCCTTGGCGTACGACAGCGCGGTGTCCCACGCCGAGCCCGATGCGTCGCGCTCCACGGCGATGATGTCGGGGATGCCGCGGCCGGCGACGAACTCGCGACGCACCGTGTGGCCGGGAGCCTTGGGGGCGACGAGGATGACGTCGACGCCCTCGGGAGCATCGATGTAGCCGAAGCGGATGTTGAAGCCGTGGGCGAACGCGAGGGTCTTGCCCGCGGTCAGCTTGTCCTTGATCGAGTCGGCGAAGATCGAACGCTGGTGCTGGTCGGGGGCGAGGATCATGATCAGGTCGGCCCACTCGGCGGCATCCGCGACACTCTTGACCTCGAAGCCCTCGTCCTGCGCCTTCGCGGCCGACTTCGAGCCGTCCTTGAGGGCGATGACGACCTCGACGCCCGAGTCCCGGAGGTTCTGGGCGTGGGCGTGGCCCTGCGAGCCGTATCCGACGATCGCGACCTTCTTGCCCTGGATGATGGACAGGTCGGCGTCGTCGTCGTAGAAGATCTCGGCCATGTTCGTGTTTCTCCTTGATTCGTGGTTCGGAAGGTCAGCCGCGCAGGACGCGCTCGGTGATGCTCTTGCCACCGCGCCCGATGGCGAGCAGACCCGACTGGGCCAGCTCCTTGATGCCGAAGGGCTCGAAGGCGCGGAGGATCGCGTCGATCTTGCCGCGGTCTCCGGTCACCTCGACCACCAGGGCGTCGGGGGCGTAGTCGACGATCGCGGCCCGAAACAGGTTGGCGACCTCGATGACGTTGGAGCGCGTCTGGTTGTCGGCGCGCACCTTGATGAGGATGTGCTCGCGCTGCACCGACGACGAGAAGTCGAGCTCGACGATCTTGATGACGTTGACGAGCTTGTTCAGCTGCTTCGTCACCTGCTCGAGCGGCAACTCCTCGACGTCGACGACCACGGTGATGCGCGAGAGACCCGGCACCTCGGTGACACCGACCGCGAGCGACTCGATGTTGAAGCCGCGTCGGGCGAACAGCCCGGCGACGCGGGTCAGCAGACCCGGCTTGTCCTCGACCAGGAGGCTCAGCACGTGGCGCGACATCTCAGGCCTCCTCGTCGAATGCGGGCGCGTGCTCGCGGGCGTACTGGATGTAGCTGTTGCTGACTCCCTGCGGAACCATCGGCCAGACCATCGCATCGGCGCTCACGACGAAGTCGATCACCACGGGCCGGTCGTTCGTCTCGAGCGCGAGCTTGATCGCGTCGTCGATCTGGTCCTCGGTCTCGACCCGGATGGCGAGGCAGCCGTACGCCTCGCCGAGCTTGACGAAGTCGGGGATGCGGGCGGTGCCGTGTCCGGTGTTGAGGTCGGTATTGGAGTGGCGCCCATCGAAGAAGAGCGTCTGCCACTGCCGCACCATGCCGAGCGAGGAGTTGTTGATGATCGCGACCTTGATCGGGATCTGGTTGATGACACAGGTCGCGAGCTCCTGATTGGTCATCTGGAAGCAGCCGTCGCCGTCGATCGCCCACACGACGCGGTCGGGCTCGGCGACCTTCGCCCCCATGGCCGCCGGGACCGCGTAGCCCATGGTGCCGGCGCCGCCGGAGTTCAGCCATGAGTTCGGGCGCTCGTACTTGATGAACTGGGCCGCCCACATCTGGTGCTGCCCGACACCGGAGGCGTAGATGGCCTCCGGTCCGCTCAGCTCGCCGATGCGCTGGATCACGTGCTGCGGCGACAGCAGGCCGTCGGTGGTCGGCGCGTAGCCGAGCGGGAACTCCTCGCGCAGCCCGTCGAGGTAGGCCCACCACTCGGTCGTGTCGGGCTGGCCGTCTCCGATCACGCCGCGGAAGGCCGACTCGAGGTCGACGAGCACGTCGCGCACATCGCCGACGATGGGCACGTCGGCGAAGCGGATCTTCGAGATCTCGGCGGGGTCGATGTCGACGTGGACGACCTTGGCGTGGGGGGCGAAGAGGGCCGCCTTGCCGGTGACTCGGTCGTCGAAGCGGGCACCGAGCGCCACGATGAGGTCGGACTCCTGCAGCGCCAGCACGGCGGGAACCGTGCCGTGCATGCCGGGCATGCCCAGGTGCTGCGGGTGCGAGTCGGGGAACGCCCCCCGTGCCATGAGCGTCGTCACGACGGGCGCACCGGTCGCCTCGGCCAGGGTCAGGAGTTCGTCCGACGCCCGACCGCGGATGACGCCGCCGCCGACGTAGAGCACGGGCTTCTGCGCTTCGGCCAGCAGCTGAGCCGCTGCCTGGATCTGCTTGCCGTGCGCCTTGGTCACCGGCCGGTAGCCCGGCAGATCGATCTTCGGCGGCCAGATGAAGGGCGCCGTGTTCTGCTGCGCATCCTTGGTGATGTCCACCAGCACGGGGCCGGGACGACCGGTGCCGGCGATCTCGAACGCCGCGGCGATGGCGCCGGGGATCTCGTCGGCGGACTTGACCAGGAACGAGTGCTTGGTGATCGGCATGGTGATGCCGACGATGTCGGCTTCCTGGAAGGCATCCGTCCCCATGAGGGTCGAGAAGACCTGACCGGTGATGCACACGAGCGGCACCGAGTCCATGTAGGCGTCGGCGATCGCGGTCACCAGGTTGGTCGCGCCCGGACCCGATGTGGCGATCGCGACACCGGTGCGGCCGGATGCCGCGGCGTAGCCCTCGGCGGCGTGCCCGGCGCCCTGCTCGTGACGGACGAGGATGTGGCGGACCGCCTCATCGTCCATCAGCGGGTCGTAGACGGGCATGATCGCGCCGCCGGGCAGCCCGAACACCTCGGTGACACCGAGGTTGTCGAGCGAGCGGACGACCGCTTCGGCTCCCGTCATCACGGGTGCCGAAGGAGTGCGGGACGGCGGCCGGGGAATGGCCGCGGAGATGTCGGTGGACATGGTGATGAACCTCGCTGGAGAAGAGGAGAGGATGCCGAAGCCGAAGTCAGCCGGTGGTCGCGCCCTCCGCGGCGGAGCGCACGAGCTTGGAGTACTTGGCCAGGACGCCACGGGTATAGCGCGGGGGAAGAGGAGCCCAGCCGTCACGGCGGGCGTTCAGCTCAGCCTCGTCGACGAGTAGGTCGAGGGAGCGAGCCGCGATATCGACCCGTATCAGATCACCATCGCGCACGAATGCGATGGGACCTGCGTCCACCGCTTCGGGTGCTATGTGGCCGATGCACAGGCCGGTTGTGCCGCCTGAGAATCGTCCGTCCGTCAAGAGTAGTACATCTTTTCCGAGCCCGGCGCCCTTGATGGCTGCGGTGATGGCGAGCATCTCGCGCATGCCCGGACCCCCCTTGGGGCCTTCGTAGCGGATGACGACCACATCGCCGGCGACGATCTCACCGCGGGTGAGCGCGTCCATCGCGGCACGCTCGCGCTCGAAGACCTTGGCGGGGCCCTCGAACACCGCGGCGTCGAAGCCGGCCGTCTTGACGACCGCACCCTCGGGCGCGAACGAGCCCTTGAGGATGGTGATGCCGCCGGTCGCGTGGATGGGATCGTCGAGCGTGCGAATGACCTTGCCGTCGAGCGGGTCGGGGTTCAGGTCCGCGAGGTTCTCGGCGACGGTCTTGCCCGTGACGGTGAGCGCGTCGCCGTGGATGAGTCCTGCGTCCAGCAGCGCCTTCATGAGCACGGGGATGCCGCCGTGGCGGTCGACGTCGGCCATGACGTAGCGCCCGAACGGCTTCATGTCGGCGAGGTGGGGAACCTTGTCGCCGATGCGGTTGAAGTCGTCCAGCGTGAGCTCGACCTCGGCCTCTCGCGCGATCGCGAGCAGGTGGAGCACGACGTTGGTCGAGCCGCCGAGCGCCATCGCGACGGTGATGGCGTTCTCGAACGCCTTCTTGGTCATGATGTCGCGCGCCGTGATGCCCTGGCGAAGGAGGTTCACCACCGCCTCGCCGGACCGGTGCGCGTAGTAGTCGCGACGGCGGTCGGCCGAGGGCGGCGACGCCGAACCGGGCAGGCTCATCCCGAGCGCCTCGGCGACCGAGGCCATGGTGTTGGCCGTGTACATGCCGCCGCAGGCGCCTTCGCCCGGCGCGATGGCGCACTCGATGCGCTTGAGGTCTTCCTCGCTCATGGTGCCGGCCTTGCAGGCGCCGACAGCTTCGAAGGAGTCGATGATGGTGACTTCCTTCTCGGTGCCGTCCGTGAGCTTGACCCAGCCCGGGGCGATCGAGCCCGCATAGAGGAAGACACCGGCCAGGTCGAGGCGGGCCGCCGCCATCAGCATGCCCGGAAGCGACTTGTCGCACCCGGCGAGGAGCACGGAGCCGTCGAGGCGCTCGGCCATCATGACGGTCTCGACGGAGTCGGCGATGACCTCGCGCGAGACGAGCGAGAAGTGCATACCCTCGTGGCCCATCGAGATGCCGTCCGAGACGGAGATGGTGCCGAACTGCAGCGGATAGCCGCCACCGGAGTGCACGCCCTCCTTCGCGCCCTGTGCGAGCCGGTCGAGGCTCAGGTTGCAGGGGGTGATCTCGTTCCAGCTCGACGCGATGCCGATCTGGGGCTTGTCCCAGTCCTCGTCGCCCATGCCGACGGCACGGAGCATGCCTCGGGAGGTCGTGGCTTCGATGCCGTCGGTGACGGCACGACTGCGAGGCTTGATGTCGATGGTCTCGGAGCTGTCGGGCATTCTCGAATTCTATGCCCGCCGGCCGGGGCTCATTCCCGCGCGCGGGCCTCGGCGATCCGCCCGAGCAGAGCCGCCAGCGCGGCGGCATCCGCGACCCGGTATTCCGCGACGCTCTCTCCCCCACCCACCCGGATCCCGACATCACCCGCATCGAGCGAGGCGAGGGCGTCCTCGTCCGTCACGTCGTCTCCGGCGAAGAGGACGACGTCAGCGCCGACGCGCTCGCGGAGGCTCCGCACGGCCGAGTCCTTGCCCTCGTGGCGCGAGGCGAACTCGAGGATGTCCTGACCGGTGCGCCGGCGCCAGGTCGGCGCCTCGGCCCGCACGAGGTCGTCGATCCGAGCGATCGCCTCGGCGGCGCCGTCGCGGTCGGCCAGGCGAGTGTGCAGGCCGAAGCCGAACCGTTTGTGCTCGATCCACGCGCCGTCGACGCCGCCGACGATCCGCTCCGCCTGCGCGGTGAGCGCGTCGCGCAGGGCCGCGTCGTCGTCGGCATCCTGCTCGCCGTCGGCATCCGGATGCCAGAACTCGGCGCCGTGGGAACCGGCGAGATGGATGAGCGAGTCGGGCTCTCGCTCGGAGATCTCGGCGAGGTGCTCGAGCGTGCGCCCCGACACGAGGGCGACGGTGGTCTCGGGCGCGTGCGCCAGGCGAGTGAGCGCATCGCGCGCGGCGGGCAGCATCCGCGCCGACATCGGGTCATCGACGAGGGGCGCGAGGGTGCCGTCGAAATCGAGCGCGACGAGCAGGTGCCGAGCTTCCGCAGCGCGAGCCACGGCCGCCTCGAGCCCGACGGGATCCGTGAACTCGACCGCGCTCATTCGCCCGCCTCCGCCTCGGACTCGGCCTCGGTCGCCGCTGTCGAGACGGCGCGCGCCGCATCCGTGGCTCCGTTCTGCTGTGCCGCGGCCGCCAACGCGTCGAGGAACGATCGCGACCAGTCGTCGACGTCGTGCTCGCGGACGCGCTTGCGCAGCGCCCGCATCCGACGTCCCTGCTCGGCCGTCGGCATCTCGATCGCCCGCACGATGGCGTCCTTCATCCCGTCGATGTCGTGCGGGTTGATGCGAACGGCGCTCGCGAGCTCGTCTGCGGCGCCGGCGAACTCGCTCAGGACGAGCACACCGCGGTTGTCGACCCGGCTGGCCACGTACTCCTTGGCGACGAGGTTCATGCCGTCGCGCAGAGCGGTGACGAGCATGACATCAGCCGCCAGGAAGAGCGCGACCATCTCCTCGCGCGGGAACGCCTGGTGCAGATAGCGGATCGCGCTGTGCCCCCAGGTGTCGTGGTCGCCGTTGATGCGTGCGACCGTCAGCTCGATCTCGTCGCGCAGCTGGACATACGACTCGACGCGCTCGCGGCTCGGGCTCGCGACCTGGACGAGCGTCGCATCCTCGACCGAGACCCGGCCGTCTTCGATGAGCTCCCCGAACGCCTTCAGGCGGTGACGGATGCCCTTGGTGTAGTCGAGGCGGTCGACGCCGAGCAGCACGGTCTTGGGGTTGCCGAGGTCTTCGCGGATCTCGGCGGCCCGGGCTCGGATGTCGGGCCGCTGCGCGAGCTCGATGTAGTCGTCCGTAGAGATGGAGATCGGGAACGCCTTCGCGAGGGCGGTGCGGTGTCCCCCGCCGGCGGCCGGAACGCGGATGCCGGCGGCCTTGGTCTCGTAACGCAGCTGGCGCCGGACCGCACGGGCGAAGTTGCCGGCATCGGCCACGCGCTGGAAACCGATGACGTCGGCGCCCAGGAGGCCCTCGAGCACCTGCTTGCGCCACGGAAGCTGCGAGTACAGGCCATAGGCCGGGAAGGGGATGTGGTGGAAGTAGCCGATCGTGAGGTCGGGCCGCATGTCGCGGAGCAGCTTCGGCACGAGCTGCAGCTGATAGTCCTGCACCCACACGGTTCCGCCATCCGCCGCGACAGCCGCTGCGGCCTCGGCGAACCGACGATTGACGCGCTGATACGCCTCCCACCAGTTGCGGCGGTATCGCGGGGCGGCGATGACGTCGTGGTAGAGGGGCCAGATCGTGTCGTTGGAGAAGCCCTCGTAATAGTCCTCGACGTCTGCAGCGCTGAGCGCGACGGGTACGAGGCGCATGCCGTCGAAGTCGAAGGGCTCGAACTCGAGATCGGGCTTGCCCGGCCATCCCACCCATGCGCCCTCGGTGCGCCGCATGACCGGTTCGAGGGCGGTGACGAGCCCTCCGGGCGAACGGCGCCACTCGCCGTCGCCACCACCGTCCGTGTTCCGGTCAACCGGCAGCCGGTTGGCGACGACGACGAAATCAGCGGTGCTCATGCATGCCTCCAGGCTGCGATCGGCGGTGGGGCCAGCCTACCCGCGCACCCGGCAACCCCTGTGGGCGGCTACGTTTGTGATATGCGCAAGTACCTCTTCGGCACCGGTCTCCTCCCTGCGATCACCGGCGGCGTGACGCTTCTCCGCTCCGCCCGCAGCGACGAGCCCTTCACGTGGCGCACCGCGCTCGCGTGGCTGAGCTGGGGCATCACGATGGCGCTCGCCGTCGGCGCGATCGTCGACAGCTACCGCGGCGCCCGGGGCCGCCTGATCGACGGCGATTCGAAGGTCGACCGCGACAAGGTCTTCACCGAGCGCGTCACGCGCAACCGGCGCTAAGCGGCGCGGGTCCGCTGAGCGGCTACGGCGGTGTTTCGCTGAGCGGCGCTGCTTCAGCGCGTCATGATCAGCGGGTCAGGATGAGCGCTTCGCCCTGACCGCCGCCGCCGCACAGGCCCACGGCGGCCGTTCCCGAGCCGCGGCGGGCGAGTTCGTGCGCCAGGTGCACGACGAGCCGCGCGCCGGAGGCGCCGATCGGGTGACCGAGGGCGATGCCGCCGCCGTCGACGTTGACCACGTCGGACGAGACTCCCAGGCGGCGCTCCGAGGCCGCCACCACCGCACCGAAGGCCTCGTTGATCTCGACGAGGTCGAGATCGGATGCCGCCAGCCCCTGCTTCGCCAGCGCTCGCTCGATCGCGGCGGCGGGCTGTTCGTGCAGCGAGTTGTCGGGTCCGGCGACCTGTCCGTTGGCTCCGAGCACGGCCAGAACCGTCCACCCCTCTCGCTCGGCGCGCGGGCGCGTGGTCAGGACCACCGCCGCGGCCCCGTCGGAGATCTGAGAGGCATTTCCTGCGGTGATGTCGCCGTCCTTCGCGAACGCGGGTCGCAGGCCCGCGAGAGTCTCGACCGTGGTGCCAGGCCGGATCCCCTCGTCCGTGTCGACGAGCACCGGCTCGCCGCGACGCTGGGGCACCGAGACGGGGGCGATCTCGGCGGCGAAGCGGCCCTCGCGGCTCGCAGCCGCGGCCCGCTGGTGCGACCGCGCGGCGACGGCATCCTGGTCTTCGCGGTTGACGGCGTAACGCGCGTTGAGACGCTCGGTCGAGGCGCCCATGCTCTCGCGGTCGTGCGCGTCGGTGAGGCCGTCGAACGCGGCGTGGTCGAGAACTTCGACTGAGCCGTACGACCAGCCCGACCGTGATCCCGGAATCAGGTGGGGCGCGCGGCTCATCGATTCCATGCCGCCCGCGACGACGACTTCCGCGTCGCCGAGGGCGATCATCTGCGAGGCGTCGATGATCGCTGTGAGACCGGACAAGCAGACCTTGTTCACACTCGAGGCCGGGACGTCCCAGCCGATGCCGCCCGCGAGAGCCGCTTGACGTGCCGGATTCTGGCCGTTGCCCGCGGGGAGAACCTGTCCCATGATGACGGCGTCGACGGCGGCAGCCGGCACACCCGACGCGGAGAGCGCTCCAGCGATGGCGGCGCCTCCGATCTCCGGGGCTGGAACCGACGAGAGGCTCCCCTGCAGGCGACCCTGCGGCGTGCGTGCGGCGGCGACGATGACGATCTCGGGCGCGGTCATACGTCCAGCCTACGAGCGTCGTGGTGATGCGAGCGCAGGGGGTACGGGCGGGGGCGGGCGGGCCG
>NZ_JBNAFI010000008.1:0-133242 GCF_049707515.1 Microbacterium arborescens
TGTTGAGTTCTCAAGGATCGGACGCTCCCCCAACTGACCTCACAGCCAGCCCAGAGGGCAACTTCACAACCATACCCCACCGCGACGCGCTTCGATCTGGACTCGGAGCGAATGCTCCGCGACAGTCGAGGACTGCTGTTCGGGGTGGAGGTTCCCATCCTAGACGCAGGCGTCGTGTTCTCGCAAGGAGGTTTGGGATGGAGTTTGTTCTCCGCTTGAGGGGGCGTAGGCCTTCCGGCCCTTCGCTCTTCCCTGTGGGGCGAACAAGTAATAAGTTACGCGGCTCCCGGCATCCTGGCAAAGCGGAGCGACATCCCGGGCGTGTCGCGTGTGTCCGCGGGCCCCGCGATCCGCGTCATCACGCGGAAAAGGGCGGATGCCGCGACCCTCTCGGTCGCGGCATCCGCCGTTTCGCATGGAGCGACGTGTGCGCTCACTCCCACTCGATCGTCCCCGGGGGCTTCGACGTGACGTCGAGCACGACGCGGTTGATGTCGCGCACCTCGTTGGTGATGCGGTTGGAGATCTTCGACAGGACGTCGTAGGGCAGTCGCGTCCAGTCGGCCGTCATGGCGTCTTCGCTCGAGACGGGACGCAGCACGATCGGGTGACCGTACGTGCGACCGTCCCCCTGCACCCCCACCGAGCGGACATCGGCGAGGAGCACGACCGGGCACTGCCAGATCTCCGCGTCCAGTCCCGCTTTCGTCAGCTCGGCGCGTGCGATGGCATCGGCATCACGCAGGATCTCGAGACGGTCAGCGGTGACCTCGCCCACGATGCGGATTCCGAGGCCGGGCCCCGGAAAGGGCTGACGCCCGACGATCGCCTCGGGCAGGCCGAGCTCGCGACCGATGGCTCGGACCTCGTCCTTGAACAACGTGCGCAGCGGTTCGATCAGCTCGAACTGCAGGTCTTCGGGTAGGCCTCCGACGTTGTGGTGGCTCTTGATGTTCGCGGTGCCCGCTCCCCCACCGGATTCGACCACGTCGGGGTACAGCGTTCCCTGCACGAGGAAACGGATCGGCTCGCCATCGGCTTCCGCCTCGGCCATGAGGTCGCGCTCGGCCTGCTCGAAGGCTCGGATGAACTCGCGCCCGATGATCTTGCGCTTCTGCTCGGGGTCGCTCACCCCGGCGAGCGCCTCGAGGAAGCGCTCGCGGGCGTCGACCGTGATCAACCGCACCCCGGTCGAGGCGACGTAGTCGTTCTCGACCTGTTCGCGCTCACCCTTTCGGAGGAGGCCGTGGTCGACGAAGATCGCCGTCAGCTTGTCGCCGACGGCCTTATGCACAAGGGCGGTCGAGACCGCCGAGTCGACACCGCCCGAGAGCGCGGAGATCACCCGACCGGAACCGACCTGTTCGCGGATGCGCTCCACCTGCTCAGCGATGACGTTCCCGCTGTTCCAGTCGGCGGGGAGCCCTGCCGCCTTGTGCAGGAAGTTCTCGATCACGTTCTGCCCGTGATCGGAGTGCTTCACCTCGGGGTGCCATTGCACGCCGTAGAACTTGCGGATGTCGTTCGCGAACGCGGCGACGGGCGTCGCGGCCGTGCGTGCGAGCACCTCGAAGCCTTCGGGGGCGCGCGACACCTGGTCGCCGTGGCTCATCCAGACGTTCTGCTCGACCGGCTGCCCCTCGAGGAGGGTGCCCTCCGTGACGATCGTCGCGTCGGTCGCGCCGTACTCGCGCAGACCCGTGTTGGCGACCTCGCCGCCGAGGGTCTGCGCCATCACCTGGAAGCCGTAGCAGATGCCCAGGGTCGGCACGCCGAGGTCGAACACGCCCGGGTCGAGCGCCGGCGCTCCGGGCTCGTAAACGGACGACGGCCCACCCGAGAGGATGATGCCCACCGGTTCCTTGGCGGCGATCTCCTCGGCGGTCGCGGTGTGCGGGACCAGCTCGCTGTAGACGCCGGCCTCGCGCACGCGCCGGGCGATGAGCTGGGCGTACTGTGCGCCGAAGTCGACGACGAGAACAGGACGCTGCGACGTTTCGGTCTGTGTTGTCACCGGGTGCCTTCCGTGGCGGGGATGGATGCGGCGGCCTCGGCGGCTTCACGCTCGGCGAGGTAAGTCCTCACCTCGCGTCCGACGCGGGCCTCCATGAAGAACGAGAGAGCGGGCACGACGCCGCCGAGTGCGAGCAGGATGAAGCGCGGGAACGACCATCGCATGAGGCTCCACACGCGGAAGCACGAGAAGAGGTACACGACGTAGAACCAGCCGTGCACGACGAGGATCGCGAGCGAGATGTTGAAGCCGTCGCCCGTGGACAGCATCTCGCAGGTGTTGGTCTGCGGGAGGAAGAGCGACCACCACTCGCAGTCGGCGCCCGCGATCACGGGCGCGAACCAGAGGAACCCGCCCGATCCCCCGGCGAAGAGCTCGAGGTGGATGGGCGTGTACTTCAGGATCATCTCGGCCAGCAGCAGAAGGAGCCCGACGCCCGTGATCACCGAACAGATCTGGTAGAAGCGCAGAGCGTTCCGGATCGCCGGGAACGTGGCGAGTTTCGGGGCGCGGGGCATGGCGTCCAGTCTAGTCGCGGCCCGGCGACGCGCTTCCCGCCGCGACATCGACCGCCGGCTCGTCCGCACCCTCGTCATCGGAGTCCGCGTCCTCGAGGTCCTCGAGCTCCTTCTCCCAGGCGTCCTTGGCCAGGCGGTACCACATGTAGAACGCGAAGCCGGCGAACACCGCCCACTCGACCGCGTAGAAGATGTTGAGCCAGTTGACGTTCGAGCGCTCATCGGGAGCGGGTGAATGGATCGCGGTCAGACCGCCGAAGGCCTCCGCGGAAGTGAGGTAGCCGCGATAGACATCGAGCCCCTCGACGTCGTGCCACCGGCTGAGGAGCGCGGCGGGCGACATCCGGGTCATCTCCTGCGGCTCGGCGCCGCGGCCCGGAAGTGCGGGTCCCTCGTCGGAGATGATGCGCCCCGTGAGCTCCACCGCCTGCGGCGGCTCGGCGTCGAGCGTCTCGACGGCTCTCTCGGCCTCATCGCGGTCTGCCGTCCACCCCACCGCGACGGCGAGGGAGGTGGGGTCGCCGGAGCCGACCGCGTCGGCATCCAGCCGCAGCTGACCCGTGACCCAGTACCCCTCCTCGCCGCGGTCGAAGCGCGACGAGACGATGTCGAAGTCTTCCGCGACGAATGAGCCGCTCACCTCGACCCGCTGACCGACGAGGGGCTCGGGGAGGTACTCCCCCGGCTGAGCGACGTCGGCAAGCGGGCGCACCTGCTCGGTCTGACCCGGCGGGGGCGGCGAGGTGTCGACCGCGCGCGAGAGCTGCCACTGACCGAGCCACGCGAACACCGCCGCCACGAGCAGCGCGAACGCGAGCATGCCGAGCCACCACGGGCGCAGCATGACCTCGCGCAACGTGGGCGCGAACGCCGTCGGCGGCGCGGCGGAAGGGGCGGGGTCGGTGGCGCTCATGTCACCGCACGCTGTACGGCGCCACCACGACCTCTACGCGCTGGAACTCCTTCAGGTCGGAGTAGCCGGTCGTGGCCATCGACTTCTTCAGCGCGCCGACGAGGTTCGCGGTGCCGTCGGCCACGGGGGCCGGTCCGTAGAGGACCTCCTCGAGCGACCCGACCTGCTCGACGGCGACCCGTCGACCGCGCGGCAGCTGAGCGTGGTGAGCCTCGGGCCCCCAATGGAACCCCTGCCCGGGGGCATCCGTTGCCCGCGCCAGAGCGACGCCCAGCATGACCGCGTCGGCGCCCATCGCGAGCGCTTTGACGATGTCGCCCGACGTGCCGACGCCACCGTCGGCGATGACGTGGACGTACCGGCCGCCCGACTCGTCGAGGTAGTCGCGACGGGCCCCGGCCACGTCGGCGACGGCCGTGGCCATCGGCGCGTGAAGGCCCAGGGTCGCGCGGGTCGTCGAGGCGGCGCCGCCGCCGAAGCCGACCAGCACGCCGGCCGCTCCGGTACGCATGAGGTGGAGGGCCGCGGTGTAGGTCGCGGCGCCGCCCACGATGACGGGCACATCGAGGTCGTAGATGAACTTCTTGAGGTTCAGAGGCTCGTCGACGCTCGAGACGTGCTCGGCCGAGACCGTCGTGCCGCGGATGACGAACAGGTCGACGCCGGCGGCGACGACCGTCTCGTACAGCTCCTGCGTGCGCTGCGGAGTGAGCGAGCCGGCGACCGTGACACCCGCGGCGCGGATCTCGGCGAGGCGGTCGCGCACGAGCTCGGGCCGGATCGGCTCGGCGTACAGCTCCTGCATGCGACGCGTCGCGGAGGCATCGGGCAGGCCCGCGATCTCTGCGAGCAGCGGCTCGGGGTCGTCGTAGCGCGTCCAGAGTCCCTCGAGGTCGAGCACGCCGAGTCCGCCGAGCTGACCGAGCATGATCGCCGTTCGCGGACTCATCACCGAGTCCATCGGGGCGCCGAGCACCGGGATGGAGAACTGGAACGCGTCGATCGACCACGCGGTCGACACGTCCTCGGTGTTGCGGGTGCGCCGCGAGGGCACGACCGCGATGTCGTCGAACGCGTAGGCCCGACGGGCGCGCTTGGCGCGGCCGAGCTCGATCTCCATGGTCACCCCCTCAGCCTACCGGCCGGTCCGGACGCGGCATCCGGACCGGCCGGGCGGTCACCGCGCCCGGGCGACCCGCTGCTCGTCCCAGACCGCTTCGCCCGACTCGTACACCCGGCCGTCGCCGCCGAAGACGACGTACCGGTCGAACGAGCGCGCGAACCAGCGGTCGTGGGTGACGGCCAGCACGGTTCCCTCGAACGCCGCCAGGGCTCGCTCGAGGGCTTCGGCCGACGTGAGGTCGAGGTTGTCGGTCGGCTCGTCCAGCAGCAGGAGCGTCGCGCCGGACAGTTCCAGCAGCAGCACCTGGAACCGCGCCTGCTGCCCGCCGGACAGGCTGTCGAAGCCCTGCTCGGCCTGCCGCACGAGGCCGTACCGATCCAGCGCCGAGCTCGCGGCATCCCGCGGCATCCCCGCCCGGCGGTCGTCGCCGCGGTGCAGGATCTCGAGGAGCGTGCGGCCGTCGAACTCCGGATGCCGGTGAGTCTGGGCGAACCAGCCGGGGACCACGCGGGCCCCGAGGGTCACCTTGCCCGCATGCGCGACCGGTTCGAGTGCGGCGCCGACGGCGGTGACGTGCCCGAGCAGGGAGTCGGGCGCCGTGCCGCCCGCGGCCAGCAGCCGCAGGAAGTGGGACTTGCCCGAGCCGTTGGAGCCGAGGACGGCGACCCGGTCGCCGAACCAGACCTCCAGGTCGAACGGACGCATCAGCCCGAGCAGCTCGAGGCCCTCGGCGACGACGGCCCGTTTGCCGGTGCGCGAGCCGCGCAGGCGCAGCTCGAGGTGCTGGTCGGCAGGCCGCTCCTCAGGAGGTCCGGCCTCCTCGAAGCGCCGCAGCCGGGTCTGCGCCGCCCGGTACCGGGAAGCGAAGTCGTCGCTCGCCGCCGCCTTGACCTTCATCTCGGCGACGAACTTCTTCAGCTTCGCGTGTTCCTCGTCCCAGCGCCGACGCAGCTCGTCGAGCCGCGACATGCGGTCCTCGCGAGCACAGTGGTAGGTCTCGAACCCCCCGCCGTGCACCCACGCGGTGCTGCCCGCTCCTCCGGCCTCGAGCGTCACGATGCGATCGGCGGCCCGGGCCAGCAGCTCGCGGTCGTGCGAGACGAGGAGGATCGTCTTGGCGGTCTCGCGCAGGCGCTCCTCGAGCCAGCGCTTGCCCGGGACGTCGAGGTAGTTGTCCGGCTCGTCGAGGAGCAGCACTTCGTCGGGCCCGCGGAGCAGAGCCTCCAGGGCGAGCCGCTTCTGCTCGCCGCCCGAGAGCGTCGTCAGCTCCCGATACCGGGCCCGCTCGAACGGCACACCGAGGGCGGCGGTCGTGCAGGTGTCCCAGACCGTCTCGTACTCGTAGCCGCCCGCGTCGGCATAGTCGGCGATGGCCGCGGCGTAGCGCATCTGGGTGTCGAGCTCGTCGGAGGCGATGACGGCGTTCTCGGCGTCGTCGAGCTCGCGCGCCGCGCGGCGCACCCGCTCGGGGGCCACGGAGATGAGCAGGTCGTGGACCGTCTCTCCGGCAGCGCCGTGCCCGACGAACTGGTCCATGACGCCGAGACCGCCGTCGATCTGCACCACGCCGCCGTGGGCTGCGGCATCCCCCCGCACGATGCGGAGCAGCGTCGTCTTGCCGGCGCCGTTCTGGCCGATGAGGGCGGTGGTCGATCCCGCGCCGACGCGGAACGTGACCTCGTCGAGCAGCGGTCTGCCGTCGGGGAGGGTGTACGAGACACCCTGGATGTCGAGCGATCCCATGGTGGACCGGGCCTTTCCGCTCCACTGCGGAGCCGACCAGGCTATCGCACCACGGGTGACGCCTGGGAACGGGCCGTGAACCGGGCGGGCGAGTGAGCGCGACGTCGGGTGGGATGCTGGGGGAATGACACGCATCGTGATCGTCGGCGCAGGCATCATGGGCCTCGCGACCGCGTGGGCGCTCACCCGCCGGGGCGAACGACCGCTCGTCCTCGAGCGGTTCGGCAGGGGGCACGCCCACGGCGCCTCGCACGGCGCGACGCGGAACTTCAACAACGCCTACGCCGATGCGCACTACCTCGATCTGCTGCAGCGCGCACGGGAGGGCTGGGACGCTCTCGGCGACGTCGACGGCGAACCGCTGCTGCGACGGCACGGCCTGGTGACGCACGGCGCCGGCAGCGACCTCGGCGGTGGCGCCGACGGCGACGACGGTCTCGAGACCATCGCGCGAAACCTCGGCGAACGCGGCATCCCGGCCGAGATGCTCTCCGCGGCAGAGGCGGGTGCGCGCTGGCCCGGGATGCGGTTCGAGACCGATGTCCTCTTCTCCGCCGACGCGGGGGTCGCGCGCGCCTCCGCGGCGATGCTCGAGCTGGAGCGGCGGGTTCTCGACGGCGGCGGCGAGGTGCGCTGGGGCGCACCCGTGGCGGGGATCGACGACCTCGGCGAGCGCGGCGCACGCGTGCGGCTGGCCAGCGGGGGCGAGGTCGAGGCGGAGGTCGTCGTCGCGACCGTCGGCGCCTGGACGGAGCGCCTGCTGCCCGGCATCCGCCTGCCGCGCCTGACGGTGACCGAGGAGACCCCGGCTCACTTCGCCCCGACCACCGGGCCGTGGCCCTCGTTCAACCACCGGCTCGATCCCGCTCGGTACCCGGCGCCGGTCTACGGCATGCCGACACCGGGCGAGGGGGTGAAGGTGGGCTTCCACCGCGTCGGAGACGTCATCGACCCCGACCACCGCCCCCACCGCGTCACGCACCACGAGACCCTCGTCGACTACGTACGGGAATGGATGCCGGGCCTCGACCCGGCATCGGCCGTGCATCTGTCGTGCACGTACACCTCGACCGACGACAGCGCCTTCGTGCTCGACCGCGCCGGCTCGGTCGTGGTGGGAGCGGGGTTCTCGGGCCACGGATTCAAGTTCGCCCCCGGCGTGGGCGGCACCCTGGCCGACCTCGCGCTCGATCCGGCCGCCCGCGCGGCAGCGCCCTTCCGCCTGCCCGCGGCCTGACTCGGGGGCGGTGCCGCGCCGCGCCGAGGCGCCGGAGCGTCGCTACGGAGCGATGCGGCGGGGCCTGCGGAGGAGATCCGCGCAGGGGAGGGGGCCTACGCGGATCTCCTCCTCCCCTGCGCAGAAATCCTCCGCTGTGCAGAAAGTCTTGAGCGTCGCTACGGAGCGACGCGGCGGGGCCCGCGGAGGAGATCCGCGTAGCGGAGGGGGCCTCCGCGCAGAACCTCCTCCCCTGCGCAGAAATCCTCCGCTGCGCAGCACCCCCGCGGTGCTGGTCTGCGAACTTCAGCCCCGCAGGCCGCGAATCCTCCCCGGCGGGCGCCGGCCGCTGCGCATCCCCGGGTTGTGCGGGAGCATCACCGCCGGCCGCTCGTTCGACCGACCCTGGACGGATGGATGAAAGCCAACTCGCGTCGTGGATGCGGAGAACCGACGGAGTCGCTCGGACCACCGCACTGCACGACGCCGGCGCGTCGAGGCACCGTGTGCAGACCGCCATCGAGACGGGCGCGCTTCTCCGGGTGCGCCGCGGATGGGTCGCGCTCCCCGACGCGGACCCGGAACTCGTCGCGGCTGCACGTCACGGTGTGGTCATCGCTTGCATCAGCGCGGCGCGGCGACTCGGCCTGTGGGTCCTCGCCGAGGACCGACCCCACGTCGCGGCGCGGCCGCACGCGGGTCGCGCTCCTTCCCGGCGGGCAACTGTGCACTGGCACGAGCCGGCCGTGCCGCGGCATCCGGACTCTCTCGTCGACCGGGTCGAGAACGTCCTGGTGACCGTGGCGCGATGTCAGCCTTTCGAGTCGGCTCTGGTGATCTGGGAATCCGCGCTGCGGCGCCAGCTCACCTCGCGCGAAGTCCTCAGCCGGCTCGACCTGCCGCCGGCCGCGCGGAAGCTGTTGTCTCGGGCCGATCCGTACTCGGACTCCGGTCTCGAGACGATCCTCCCGCAGCGGTTGCGCTGGCTCGGGGTACCGCTCCGGCAACAGGTCTGGCTGCTCGGGCGACCGGTCGACCTTCTCGTGGGCGAGCGCCTCGTCGTGCAGATAGACGGGGGCCACCACGTCGGAAGGCAACGCGCGGCGGACATCGAGCATGACGCGCAGCTGATGCTGCACGGCTATCACGTCATCCGTGTCACTTACGCGCAGGTCGTGGACGAGTGGCCGCAGGTTCACGGACTCATCGCGACCGCCGTCGCCCAGGGGCTGCACCGTGCGGGGTGAGGCCGGGCGCCGCACCATCCAGACAGACGAACCCTCCAGGCACACAGAAGGAGATCTGCGCTTCGGAGGGTGTCCGCCGAGCGACGGTCCTCCGGGGTGCAGATCTCCTTCGCTCACGCTGCTGCGCGACCCACGCGCCCGAGCAGGACGCGACGCGCGCGGTCAGCGCTTGTAGTTGGGCGCCTCGACGACGATCTGGACGTCGTGCGGGTGCGACTCCTTGAGGCCGGCCGAAGTGATGCGCACGAACTTGCCGCGGGCCTTGAGCTCCTCGACCGTGCGGGCACCGACGTAGAACATCGACTGACGCAGTCCGCCGATCAGCTGGTACGCGACGGCCGAGACCGGTCCGCGGTAGGCGACCTGGCCCTCGATGCCCTCGGGGATGAGCTTGTCGTCGCTCGGCACGTCGGCCTGGAAGTAACGGTCCTTGGAGTACGACGTCTTCTTGCCGCGGGTCTGCAGCGCACCGAGCGAACCCATGCCGCGGTACTGCTTGAACTGCTTGCCGCCCTGGAAGACGATCTCGCCCGGCGACTCGTCGGTTCCGGCGAGGAGCGAGCCCAGCATGACCGAGTCGGCGCCCGCGACGAGGGCCTTCGCGATGTCACCCGAGTACTGCAGACCGCCGTCAGCGATGATCGGGATGCCGGCTTCGCGCGCGGCCAGCGACGCCTCGTAGATCGCGGTCACCTGGGGCACGCCCACGCCCGCGACGACGCGGGTCGTGCAGATCGAGCCCGGTCCGACGCCCACCTTGACCGCGTCCACTCCGGCGTCGATGAGAGCCTGAGCGCCCTCGCGCGTCGCGACGTTGCCGCCGATGACGTCGATGTGCTCGAAGGATGCATCCGCCTTCAGGCGCTTGACCATGTCGATGACGCCGGCTGACTGACCGTTCGCGGTGTCGACCACGATGACGTCGACACCGGCGTCGCGCAGGGCCTCGGCACGCTGCCAGGCGTCGCCGAAGAAGCCGATCGCCGCGCCGACGCGGAGGCGGCCCTGGTCGTCCTTCGTGGCGAGGGGGTACTTCTCGCTCTTGTCGAAGTCCTTGATCGTGATGAGACCGGCGAGCTTGCCCTCGTCGTCGAGGAGGGGCAGCTTCTCGACGCGGTGATGGGCGAACAGCGCGATGACCTCGTTCGCGCCGATCCCGACCCGGCCGGTGACGAGGTTCTCGCTCGTCATGACATCGCGCACCTTGGTCGTCTGGCGCTCGAAGCCCGAGACGAAGCGCATGTCGCGGTTGGTCACGATGCCGAGCAGGTGCCCCTCGTCGTCGACGACGGGGAGACCGGAGATGCGGTACTGGCCGCACAGAGCGTCGACCTCTTCGATGGTGGCATCCGGGGTCGTCGTGATCGGGTCGGTGATCATGCCCGACTCGCTGCGCTTGACCCGGTCGACCATCGCGGCCTGCTCCTCGATGGAGAGGTTGCGGTGGATGATGCCGATGCCGCCCTCGCGCGCGATGGCGATGGCGAGGCGAGCCTCGGTGACGGTGTCCATCGCAGCCGACAGCAGCGGGGTGGCCACCGTGATGCGGCGCGTCACGCGCGACGATGTGTCAGCCTCGGACGGGATGACGTCGGTGTGCCCCGGCAGGAGGAGGACGTCGTCGTAGGTGAGGCCGACGAATCCGAACGGGTCGTTGTAGTCGCTCATGCGCACTCCTTGAAAAGTCTCAACGATTCTAAGCGCCCATGCCCCGGAGGAATTCCCGGCCCGCGATCCCGCAAACGACACACCGCGGTCGAAGTTGCGCACCCGAAACACGCAGGCAACAATCAGCGCATACGTTCAGGTGTCGCCGAAGCCACCGAACCGGTACCTCTCGGCGCGTTCGACCACTTATCTCAGGAGGTGCCAGTGGCGATCACTTCGATGACGCGCGCTGCTCGTCGCCCGAGGCGCATGTTCTCGACGTTGATCGCCGGCCTCCTGGCCGCCATCGCGTTCTTGGGCATCGCCTCCCCCGCCATGGCCGCAGGAGACGACGCCGAGTCGTTACCGTTCACGATCGCGGGCAACGTCCGCACCGGCGGCGAGCCCGTCGCAGGAGCGACGATCGTCGTGACCGGCGGCGACTTCGAAGCCGAGGGCGAGACGAACGAGAGAGGCAGCTTCTCGATCGGCGTCCCGACCAAGGACGTCGCCTACACCGTCGAGCTCGTCGAGGACAGCCTCCCCTCGGGGGTCTCGGTCCCAGACGGCTTCGAGTCGACCATCGAGGTCGAGTTCGGTGCGACCAGCACCATCACGCGCAACTTCACCCTCGAGGCGGCCGAGCGCCAGACCACGAGCTTCACCGACCAGCTGCTCTCGCGCGCCGTCAACGGGCTGAACTTCGGCCTCATGCTCGCGCTCGCCGCGATCGGTGTGTCGCTCGTGTTCGGCACCACGGGGCTGTCGAACTTCGCGCACGGTGAGATGGTGACCTTCGGGGCGCTCACCGCCCTGCTGTTCTCGGCCGGGCTCGGCCTGCCCATCTGGGTGGCGATCCCCCTGGCGGTCGGCGTCTCGGCGCTGTTCGGGCTGACGATGGATGCCGGGCTCTGGCGCCCCCTGCGCCGTCGCGGCCTCGGAACCGTGCAGCTGATGATCGTCTCGATCGGTCTGTCGCTGGCGCTGCGCTACGTGTTCCAGATGTTCGTCGGCGGCGGCACGGCGCAGCTTCCCGGCGGCTCGACCTCCGTCATCCCCGGTCTCGGCCCGATCCGCCTCACCATCACCGACCTGATCAGCATGGGCGTCTCGCTCGTGGTCATCGCAGCCTTCGCGTGGTGGCTCATGCGCACGCGGATCGGACGCGCGACGCGCGCCGTCTCGGACAACCCCTCGCTCGCCGCCGCCAGCGGCATCGACGTCGACGCGGTCGTCCGGGTCGTCTGGGTCGTCTCGGCAGCGCTGGCGGGCCTCTCGGGTGTGCTGTGGGCTTACTTCCGCCCGGGCATCAAGTGGGACATGGGCACCAGCATCCTGCTGCTCATCTTCGCCGCCGTCACGCTCGGCGGTCTCGGCACCGCGTTCGGCGCTCTCGTGGGTGCCATCATCGTGGGGCTCCTCGTCGAGGTATCGACGCTGTGGATCCCCTCTGACCTCAAGTACGTCGGCGCGCTGGTCGTGCTGATCGTCATCCTGCTGTTCCGCCCGCAGGGTCTCCTCGGGCGCCGAGAGCGAATCGGATAGGCACCGTGAACTTCCTTCAGATCCTCAGCAACACCGCGGCCCAGATCCTCGCCCCGGCGACGCTCGGCTACATCCTCGCCGCCATCGGTCTCTCGGTGCACTTCGGCTTCGCGGGCCTGCTCAACATGGGCGTCGCCGGGTTCATGGCGATCGGGGCCTACGGCTTCGCCATCTCGATCCTGACCTTCGGCCTCGCGTGGCCGGTGGCCGCCCTCATCGGGCTCATCGCCGCCGTCGTGTTCGCGCTCGTCATGGGCATCCCGACCCTGCGCCTGCGCGGCGACTACCTCGCGATCGTCACGATCGCCGCCGCCGAGGTGCTGCGTCTGCTCTTCCTCACCTCGGCGTTCCGCAACCAGACGGGTTCGGCCGACGGCCTCTCGGGCTTCCAGGCCGGCTTCCGCGCGAGCAACCCGCTGCCGCCCGGACGCTGGGGCTTCGGACCCTGGACCTACCAGTCCGACCAGTGGTGGGTCATCATCGTGGGCATCATCACGATCGCCATCGTCGTGACCCTCGTCTGGCTGCTGATGCGGAGTCCGTGGGGACGCGTCATCCGCGGCATCCGCGAGGACGAGGACGCGGTGCGCTCGCTCGGCAAGAACGTCTTCGCCTTCAAGATGCAGGCGCTGATCGTCGGCGGCGTCATCATCGCGGCCGGCGGCATCGTCACCGCGATGGGCACCAACGTCAACCCGAACGTGTACGTCACCTCGCAGACGTTCTACGTGTGGACGGCCCTGCTGCTCGGCGGCGCGGCCACCATCTTCGGCCCGGTGCTTGGCGCCGTGCTGTTCTGGGTGGTCCGCGCGTTCCTCTCGAACCTGCTGCCGGCCCTCGTCAACATCGGCTGGCTGCCGTTCCTGACCACCGAGCAGAGCCAGATGCTCGTGTTCGTGCTGGTCGGCGTAGCGCTCATGCTGCTGGTGATCTTCCGCCCCCAGGGCATCCTCGGAAGCAAGAAGGAGCTGACCTTTGTCCGCTGATGTCGTACCCCCCACGCCGCGCCCCAAGGCGACCGGCCTGCACAAAGACGACGGCAGCGGCGAGGTCCGCCCCGGCGTCGCGAAGGTCGACCCGATCATCGTCGCCGACGGCGTCAAGCGCGTCTTCGGCGGCCTGACCGCGGTCGACGTCGAGCACCTCGAGATCCCGCGCGGCGCGATCACCGCGCTCATCGGCCCGAACGGCGCCGGCAAGACGACGCTGTTCAACCTGCTGACCGGCTTCGACAAGCCCAACGCCGGGTCGTGGTCGTTCGACGGCACCAACCTCGCCGGCATCCCCGCCTTCAAGGCGGCCCGGATGGGTCAGGTCCGCACCTTCCAGCTGACGAAGTCGCTCGGTCTGCTCACCGTGCTCGAGAACATGAAGCTCGGCGCCCCGAAGCAGAAGGGCGAGGGGATCTTCGCCGGCATCCTCCCCTTCCTGTGGCGGGGGCAGGAGTCGGCGATCGAGGAGAAGGCGCGCGGACTGCTGGCGCGGTTCAAGCTCGACGCCAAGGAGAAGGACTTCGCCGCGTCGCTCTCGGGCGGGCAACGCAAGCTCCTCGAGATGGCCCGGGCGCTCATGAGCGATCCCGTTCTGGTCATGCTCGACGAGCCGATGGCCGGCGTGAACCCGGCGCTGACGCAGTCGCTGCTCGACCACATCCTCGACCTCAAGGACCTCGGCATGACGGTCGTGTTCGTCGAGCACGACATGCACATGGTTCGCCACATCGCCGACTGGGTCGTCGTGATGGCCGAGGGTCGGGTCGTCGCCGAGGGGCCGCCCGACACCGTGATGCAGAACCCCGCGGTCATCGACGCCTACCTCGGCGCCCATCAGGACGTCGACCTCGGTGTCGTGACGGGGCGTTACGCCGGGGAGCTCCCGCCCGAGGCGGAGAGTCTCGTCGAGACCGTCCACGAGCTCGACCAGGCGATCGACGAGGCACCGGTGACGGATGCCGCGGGCGGCCCGACGTCGGGCGCATCCGGCGACCAGAAGGCTGAGGACCAGAAGTGACCGAGAACGTCGTCGAACTGACCGACGTCCACGCCGGCTACCTGCCGGGGGTGAACATCCTCAACGGGGCGAACCTCACGGCGGCCCCCGGCGAGCTCGTCGGGATCATCGGCCCCAACGGCGCCGGCAAATCCACGATGCTGAAGGCCATCTTCGGGCAGGTCAAGGTCCGTTCCGGATCGGTCAAGCTCAACGGCGACGAGATCACGGGGCTGCGGGCCAACAAGCTCGTGTCGAAAGGCGTCGGCTTCGTGCCGCAGACGAACAACGTCTTCCCGAGCCTCACGATCGCCGAGAACCTGCAGATGGGGGCGTATCAGCGACCCAAGGTGGTGGCCGAGCGCACGGACTTTGTGACGTCGATCTTCCCCGACCTCGCCAAGCGTCTGCAGCAGCGGGCGGGATCGCTCTCGGGCGGCGAGCGGCAGATGGTCGCCATGGGCCGAGCGCTCATGATGGACCCCTACGTCCTGCTGCTCGACGAGCCCTCGGCGGGTCTGTCGCCGTCGCGCCAGGACGAGGCGTTCCTGCGGGTGTCGGAGATCAACAAGGCCGGCGTGACGACGATCATGGTCGAGCAGAACGCGCGCCGCTGCCTGCAGATCTGCGACCGCGGATACGTCCTCGATCAGGGACGCGACGCCTACACCGGCACCGGCCGTGAGCTGCTGAACGACCCGAAGGTCATCGGGCTGTACCTGGGTACGCTCGGCACCTGAGCTCGGGCTGGCCTGGGCCGGCGCCTCGCGTGGCTTCGCCTGGCAGTTCTCTCCCCTTCGCATCCGCGGAAGGGGAGAGAACCGCCAGGCGAACTGCGTCTCGGGGCGATGAGGGGCGGGCTCCTCCCCCACGAAGGATGCGGGTGCATTGTGCACAGGCGGCGACGCGGGCTCCCGCGCGAGCCGCGACCGTCCGCAGGATGAGGGGATGCCGCGATCTCCGGAGCCCCTGCCCGAGGACCTCGGTGAGGTGTTCTCATGCGCCGCGGCATCGGCCTCGGGCGTCTCGCCCAAGCGGTTGCGGGCGGCAGACCTCGACACCCCTTTCCGCGGCGTGCGGCGGAAGCGCGGAACAGAGGATGCCGTAGCATCCGGGCCGCTCGCCGACGATCAGGATGTCCGGTGCCGGGTGCTCGACCACGCGCGAGCCTATGCCCAGATCATGGACGGGCGGGCCTTCTTCTGCGGGCGGACGGCAGCGGTGCTGTGGGGAACGAGCGCGCGCTCCTCGCGTGAGCTCGAGGTGGGGGTCATCGCGCCCGCGCGCGCACCGCGCCGGCACGGCATCCGAGGACGCCAGCTCGCCCCGACGCACGTCGAGGTGGCGAGTCTCGGGGGCGGAGGTCGAGGGCGACCACCACCGCACGTCGAGACGCCAATGGGCGCGCGACATCGAGAAGCACACCGCCTACGTCGCTCTCGGCTTCGAGGTGGTGCGGCTCACCTCGGCGCACATCCGACCCACCGGCTCCGCGGCAGTGACGCTCGTGGGCGGTGCCCTCCGACGGCGCGGCTGGTCTCCCCCGCGCTGACCGCGCTCCACCTGGCAGCTCGCGCCCACTCTCGCCCGAAGAGCGGGCGTCGACTGTCAACCCAAGCCCCCGCGCGAACCCAGCCCAGCACGCGCCCCACCCCACCGCACGACGAAGGGCCCCGGTCGGTCGACCGGGGCCCTTCGCGGAATCGGACTCAGCCGACGCGGACGAACTCGTAGTTGTTGTCGTCGCCGTACTCGAAGACACCGATGGAGGCCTCGGTCGGGTCGCCCACCTCGTTGAAGGTGATGGGGCCCGAGACGCCGTCGTAGTCGGCTGCCTCACCGGCGATGATCAGGTCGGCGCACTCCGCGAACGTCGTGCACTTCGTGCCCTCGCCCGCACCGCCCGAGACCGCCTGGAGGTTGGCTGCGACATCCGGGCCCGCCGTCGAACCGGCCTGCAGCGCCGCAAGGGCGAGCAGGACGATCGCGTCATACGACTCCGGTGCGTAGGTGAAGTCCTGGAGCTCGGCGTTGCCGGCTCCGGTCCAGAACGACTGCAGGTCGTCGCGGAACGAGGCGATCGACGCGGGGTCCACCGCGGGGTAGGTTCCCTTCGCGCCGGCCATCGTGCCGGCCTCGAAGTCCTCGCTGAAGTTCGCCAGGTTGCCGTCGACGAGGTACAGCTGCTCGGGGGTCACCTCGGCTCCCAGCAGCTCGGGGATGATCGTCTTGACCTCTTCGAACGTGATCAGGGCGATCGCGTCGGGGCCTGCCGCGAGCACGTCCTCGACCTGGGCCGAGAAGTTCGTGTCACCCGTGTTGTACAGCGACGTCGCGACGACCTCGCCACCGGCTGCCTCGAAGGCCGCCTTGGTGAAGCACGCGAGGCCGGTTCCGTACGAGTCGTTCAGCACGATCATGCCGAGGGTCTCGTTGCCGTCAGCACCGATCAGGTTGCCGAGCACCTCGCCCTGCAGCACGTCGGAGGGCGCGGTGCGCCAGTACAGGCCCTTGTCCTCGTAGCCGGTGAACTCAGCCGAGGTGTTCGCCGGCGAGAACTGGATGGCGTCGGCCGCGATGACCTGATCGATGAACTGCAGCGACGTTCCCGAGGATGCCGCACCGACGATCGCCGTGGCGCCCTCGCCCAGCAGACGCGGGATCTCCGTCTCGTACGCCTTGTTGTCGGTGTCGCCCGAGTCGCCCTGCTTGAGGTCGATCGTGATGCCCTTGCCGGCGGCGTTGACCTGCGAAGCGGCGAACTCGGTCGCCGAGATCTCGGGCGGGCCGAGGAAGGCGAGGTTGCCGGTCACGGGCAGAGCCGTGCCGATCGTGTACGTGAGGTCGGTGCCGGGGCCCGTGGAGGACGAGGCGTACTCCGGCGTGTACGACGCGGGCTCGGCGGCATCGCAGTCGATCGGGAAGTCGGCCGAGGTGCTCCCGCCGGAGTCGCCCGACGCAGCGGGTTCGCTGTTTCCGGCACAGCCTGCGAGGACGAGGGCACTCGCGCCGATCACGGCGATACCGCCGAGGACCTTCGCGGTGCGGGAACGGGTGAGAACGCCCATTGTGCTCCTTGATGAGTGTAAACGCGGCGCCGAAGCCCCGCGAGGTTGGGTCAAACCTAGTGGCGCGCTCGCGTCGGCGATGTTGCGATGTGTTAACGGTCTGTTACGCGACCGAATCGTTATCTCCGGAGCCTCGCGAGACGCGGGATTCCGCGGGTGGGACCGGTGCCAAGGTCATCGGCTCGCGAGCCGGAATGCGACGCCGACCCGCGTGGGGCCGCGGGCGGCTCGTCAGACGACGGGAGCGACGTCGGATGCCTCGGCCGCGCGCTTCGGGCGACGGGCGGCGCGCAACGAGTCGACCGTCAGTACGACCAGCGCCAGCCAGACGAGGCCGAACCCGATCCAGCGCTCGAGGGGCATCGGCTCGCCGAGGATCCACGCGCCCGTGATGAACTGCAGGATCGGCGCCACGAACTGCAGCAGGCCGATCACCGTCAGGCTGCTGCGGCGGGCGCCGGCTGCGAAGAAGAGCAGCGGTACGGCGGTGACGACGCCGGCGAGAGTCACGAGGACCGTGTGCCCCCCGCTGATCGAACCGAAGACGAGCCCGCCGGTGACCGCGACGACGATCGCCTGCACGATCGCGACCGGTGCGAGCCAGAGCGATTCGAGGGTCAGCCCGCTGACGGCATCCACCGACGGTCCGATCTGCTTCTTGACCAGTCCATACGTTCCGAAGCTCGCGGCGAGCGTGAGCGCGATCCACGGGAACGCCCCGTAGCCGACGACGATGACCCCGACCGCGACGGCGGCGATGCCGATCGCGACCCACTGTGCGAGGCGCAGCCGCTCCTTGAGGACGAGGACCCCGAGCAGCACCGTGACGATCGGGTTGATGAAGTACCCGAGGCTCCCCTCGATCACATGACCCGTGAGGGTGCTGATGAGGAAGACCTGCCAGTTCACGTAGATGAGCAGGCCCGCCACGATCGTCCAGAGCACCAGGCGCGGGGTGCGCAGGATCGTGACCAGCTTTCCCCATCCCCGGAGCACCGTCAGGAGGATCGCGCAGAAGACGAGGGAGAAGAGGATGCGCCACGAGACGACCTCGAAGGGGCCCATCGGGGCCAGCGTGAGGAAGTACAGGGGCATGAAGCCCCACAGGACATACGCCGAGAAGGCGTAGACCCCACCGAGCGAGCGTTCACGGGCGGGGTCGAGGGGTGTCACGAGCCAAGCATAGGGCGGGTCATGACACAGGACGCCGGTGGCGGACTGCCATCGATCGCCGTCGACCCGCCAACGCGCCTGCGAGACATGGCGAAGGCCCGGGTGCGGTGTGCACCCGGGCCTTCGCGGAAGAGCTCTGCGTCAGCGGACCACGACGGCGAGGACGTCGCGCGCCGAGAGCACGAGGAACTCGTCAGCGCCGAACTTGACCTCGGTTCCGCCGTACTTGCTGTAGATCACCCGGTCGCCGACGGCGACGTCGAGCGGAACGCGGTTGCCGTTGTCATCGATGCGGCCGGGGCCCACGGCCACGACCTCGCCCTCCTGGGGCTTCTCCTTGGCGGTGTCGGGGATGACCAGACCACTCGCGGTGGTCTGCTCGGCCTCGACCTGCTTGATGACGATGCGGTCCTCGAGCGGCTTGATGGAAACCGACACGGTCTACCTCTTTCTCCCACAAGACTGGTTGGCAATCTCACCCTGAGAGTGCCAAATCAGAGTCTAGAGGGACGTTGGCACTCATGCAACGCGAGTGCCAACGTCGCCTCGTCAGCGGTGGCCCCGCCCCGTAGGCTGTCGTGGTGGATCACGCCGAGCTCGCCGCGTTGCTGACTCCCGAGGGACTCCGTCTGGTCGACACCCTGCGCATCTCGTCGACGGCGGATGCCGCGGCCGCGGTGTCGCGGCTGCGGCGCGAGGGCCTCTCCCCCGACCTCGTCTCCGGGGCCGTCGGCCAGGCCCGCCTGCGCGAGCGGGCGCGGGCGAAGTTCGGCCCCTTCGCCGACCGGATGCTGTTCACCCGCGCCGGCCTCGAGCAGGCCACCCGGCTGGCCGTCGCCGCCCGTCACGCGGGACGCTTCCGCGACGCGGGCGTCACACGGGTCGCCGACCTCGGCTGCGGCATCGGCGGCGACGCGCTCGGGTTCGCCGGCATCGGTCTGGACGTCCTCGCCGTCGACGCGGACGAGATCACCGCCGCCATCGCCGCCTACAACCTGGCCCCGTTCGGCGGATCCGCCCGGGTGCGGCACGGCCGCGCCGAGGAGACAGATCTCGGCGACATCGACGCGGTGTGGCTCGACCCCGCCCGACGCACCTCGGGGCACGGCGAGACGCGGCGCGTCTCGGCATCCGACTACACGCCTCCGCTCGACTGGGCGTTCGACCTCGCCCGCCGGATGCCGAGCGGCATCAAGCTCGGCCCGGCCTTCGACCGGGACGACCTCCCCGCAGACGTCGAGGCCCAGTGGATCAGCGCCGACGGCTCGACGATCGAGCTCGTGCTGTGGTCTCGGACCCTCGCCCGCCCCGGAGTGCGGCGCTCGGCCCTGGTGCTGCGCGGCGATCGCGCGGCGGAGCTCACCGCGGCGGATGACGCCGCCGACGCCGAACCGCGCGATCTCGGCGCCTACCTGCACGAGCCCGACGGCGCCGTCATCCGCTCCCGGTTGATCGGCGAGGTGGCCCGGTCGCTCGACGCCGGCATGCTCGCGGGCGGCACGGCGTACATGACCTCCGACGACGGGCACACGAGCGCCTTCGCGACCACCTTCCGCGTCCGCGAGGTGCTGCCGCTGAAGACGCGAGACATCGATGCGGCGCTGAAGCGCGCGGGCATCGGCATCCTGGAGATCAAGAAGCGGGGCGTCGACGTCGACCCCGCACAGTTCCGCAAGAAGCTCACGCTCGCGGGCGACGGGTCGGCGACCCTCTTCCTCACCCGCGTCGGCGATCGGCGCGTCGCCGTCCTCGCGGACCGCGTCGACGATGCGGGCGAGCGCCCGGCTCAGCCGAGCAGCCCCGCCTGAGCGGCAGCCCACACGAGCCATCCCGCGCTGTAGACGACCGAGAGCGCCCCGAGGCAGAGGGCCCACACGGCGACCGTCCGGCTCTCCCACGGACGGCGGACGGCGAGCACGGCCATGACGATCGACGCGATGCCGAGCGGGAAGGCCCACCCGACGAACAGGGAGAGCACGAGCGCCACGACCGAGAGGCCCAACGCCCACGATCCCGACCGGGGCAGGGCCTCGGGAGCCGGCACCCACTCGACGCGCGGCTCCGGCGCCACGGGCTCGACCTCGGGCAGGTACGCGAGAGGCGTGGGCTGTGTGAACTCCCGCTGGAACCCGCCGCGGTGCTCCCCCGGGAGAGGGGCTGCCTCGGGAGCCGGCGCGACGTCGTCGGTCGGCGCCTCCACTGCAGGACGCGCGCTGCGCGTCCGGTCGTCGCTCACGCGCGCACCTGGATCTCGGTCACGGGCAGCGTCGAATCGGCGCCGAACGACAGGGTCGAGGGCTCCGCACCCGACGAGACGAGCTCGGCGGCGAGCGCGGCGATCATCGCGCCGTTGTCGGTGCACAGGGTGAGCGGCGGGATGCGCACCGCGACACCCGCCGCCGCCGCGCGCTCGATGGCCACCTCGCGCAGCCGCCGGTTCGCGATCACGCCGCCGCCGAGCAGAAGACGGGGCACACCGTGCTGCGCGCACGCGTCGAGGGCCTTCGTCACGAGCACGTCGACGACCGCTTCGCGGAAGGACGCCGCGACATCGGCGACCGGTACGGTCTCGCCGGCGGCCTCGCGCTGCTCGACCCACCGCGCGACCGCGGTCTTCAGCCCCGAGAAGGAGAAGTCGTAGCGATGCGCGGCCATGTCGGAGGCTCGCGAGAGGCCCCGCGGGAAGCGGATGGCGTCGGGGTCGCCGTTCGCCGCGGCGCGATCGATCTCGGGGCCGCCGGGGTAGGGCAGGCCCAGGATGCGGGCGATCTTGTCGAACGCCTCGCCGGCGGCGTCATCCATCGTCTCGCCGAGCATCTCGACGTCCGAGACGAGATCGCGCACGAGCAGCAGCGAGGTGTGCCCCCCGCTGACCAGGAGCGCCACCGTCGGGTACTCCACGTCGTCGCCGGTCAGGATGTCGGCCGCGATGTGCCCGACGAGGTGGTTGACCGCGTAGAGCGGCTTCCCGAGCGACACGGCGAGGGCCTTGGCGGCACCGACGCCGACCATGAGCGCGCCGGCCAGTCCCGGCCCACTCGTCACCGCCACGGCGTCGAGGTCGCGGAGCGAGACGCCCGCCTCGGCGACCGCCGCCTCGATGGCCGGCTGGAGCGCCTCGAGGTGCGCTCGCGCCGCGACCTCGGGCACGACGCCGCCGTATCGGGCGTGCTCGGCCATCGAGCTCGCGATCGTGTTCGACAGCAGCGTGCGACCGCGCACGATGCCGATCCCCGTCTCGTCGCAGCTGGTCTCGATGCCCAGGACGAGCGGTTCGGCGCGGGCCGGGGTGGTGGTCATCGGTCGGTCCCGCCCTCGCTTCGCAGGTTCAGCTGCATGATGATCGCGTCCACATCGTCGGGCTGGTAGTAGCGGGGGCGCCGGGCGATCTCGGCGAAGCCTTCCGACGCGTACAGTCCCTGTGCGATGGGGTTGTCGGCACGCACCTCGAGGAAGACCTCGCGCGCTCCGCGCTGGCGGGCCTCGTCGATCAGCGCCCGGAGCAGGGTCCGGCCGCGGCCGGTACCGCGGAGGGCGGGCTCGAGGGCGATGGTCTGGATATCGGCGTCGGCCGCACCCCGCACGGCCCTCACTCCGCCGTAGCCGACGACGCGGCCGTCCTCGACGTCGACGAGGTACCGGCCGTGCGGCGAGGCGAGCTCGGCCGACATCGCGGTGCGGCTCCACGCGTCCGACGGGAAGGACGACTCCTCGAGCGCCATGATGGCCTCGAGGTCGTCGCGGGTGGCGGTGCGCAGGCTCATGTGCCGACCTTCTTCGGACCGGCGGGAACCGAGACGTCGGGCGCACGCAGGTACAGCGGCTCGGCGGCCGCGGTGTCGACGGTGCCCGCAGCGAGCCGCTCGGCGGCGATGCGCGCGAGGGCCGCGGCGCTGATCGACGTCGTCTCGGGAAGCTCCGAGGCGGGGACGCCGAAGAGTCCGACAGGCTCCGCCGCGGCGCGGAGCACGAGGTGGGGATCGACGACGCGCACCGGCATCCCGTTCTCGACGCGGTAGACCGAGACGGCGAGCTCGCGTCGGCGCGCGTCGGTCACGACGGCGACCGGCTCGCCCTCGACGGGGGCGGCGCCGCCCGTGGCGAAGGCGGGATCGACGCGGGCGCGTGCGGCGGCGTCGTGGCTGGCGATGGGAATGAGCGGGATGCCGCGGCCGAGCGCGAACGCCCGAGCGGCCGCGATGCCCACACGCAGCCCCGTGAAGGGCCCGGGCCCCATACCGGCGGCGACGGCCGTGACCTCGGCGGGGTCAGTCGCCGCTTCCTCGAAGGCGCGGACGAGGAGGTCGCCGATGACCTCGGCGTGACCCCGGTGGTCGGGACTGAACGCCTCGGCCCGGACGGCACCGGCGGGGTCGACGATCGCGACGGCCGTGCCGATCGAGGTGTCGATGCCCAGAATCACGTCACCCAGGGTAGCCCGGCGCGCGGGCCGGTGCGCTCAGGGGCGGCGGGTGACGGTGACGATGCGGGGCGCGGCGTCGGCCATCTCGGCGGCAGCCGGACCGCTCGTGCCGCAGGCGTTGTCGAGGCCCGTGCCGCTCCAGCCGCGCTCGAGCTCGATCTCCCACCAGCTGTCGCGTAGGCCGTCGACCATGCCGTGTCCCCACTCGACGATCGTGACGCTCGCGTCGAGGTCGAGGTCCAGGTCCGACAGCTCGGCCGGCGAACCCAGGCGGTACGCGTCGACGTGGATGAGCGGGGGGCCGTCGACGAGCGAGGGATGCGTGCGCGCGATCACGAACGTCGGGCTCTGGATCGGGCCGCGGACCCCGAGACCGGCGCCGATGCCGCGGGTCAGCGTCGTCTTGCCCGCACCGAGCGGACCGGTCAGCACGACGAGGTCGCCGGCGCGCAGCCGCGAGCCGATCTCGCGTCCCCACGCCTCCATCTCGTCAGCCGACGTCACCTCGCGTCCGCCGAGGTACTCGTCCATTCCGCCCATCATCGACCTCCCGTCATCTCGGACGATACCGCCGTGCGGTGCACGCGCGGGCCGATACGGGTGACGATCTCGTAGTCGATGGTGTCGGCGGCGTCGCCCCACTCGGCGGCCGCGGGAAAGCCCAGCGTGGGGTCGCCGAAGAGCACCACCTCGTCGCCGATCGAGACGTCGGCGTCGCCGACGTCCACGACGAACTGGTCCATCGCGATGCGGCCCGAGACGGTGAACCGCCGGCCGCCGATGACCACCGGCCCGCGGCCCGACGCCTGCCGCGGCACGCCGTCGGCGTATCCGAGCGGTACGAGGGCGAGCGTCGTCTCGGCGGCGGTGCGGTGGGTGTACCCGTACGAGACGCCATGGCCGGCGGGCACGCGGCGGACCGCGGCGACCGAGGTGCGCAGCGTCATCGCGGGACGCAGCCCGAGATCGGCCGAGGAGCGCTCGGGCAGAGGCGAGAGGCCGTAGACGGCGATTCCCAGACGGACGCAGTTCAGCCGCGCCTCCGGCAGCGCGATGGCCGCGTTGGAGGCGGCGATGTGACGCAGCGGCGGATGGACTCCGACCGCTTCCGCCTCGGCGAGCGCGTCGCGGAACCGGCCCAGCGCGGCGCGGTCGTCGTCGAGGCTCGTGTTCGAGAGGTGGCTGAAGACCCCGATGACCCGCACCTGTCCGATGCGTTCGAGGCGGGCGGCCTCGGCGCAGACGCGCTGCCACTCGCGCGGCTCGACGCCGTTGCGCCCGAGGCCCGTCTCGACCTTGAGGTGCAGGCCGAGTGGATGCCCCGCGAATGCCGCGGCCGCTGCGGCCTGCAGCTGCGCGAAACTCGAGATTCCGAGTTCGACGCCGTGCTCGGCAGCGCCGCGGAAGTCGGCGTCGGGTCCGTGCAGCCACGCCACGATCGGTGCGGTGATGCCGGCGCGACGGAGGGCCACCGCCTCGGCGATGTCGGCGACTCCGAGCCGTGTCGCGCCGCCCGAGAGCGCGGCCGTCGCCGCGCGGACCGCACCGTGCCCGTACCCGTCGGCCTTGACGACGGCGATGACCTCGGTCTGGACGAGGCGGCGCATGTGGCGGACATTGTGCTCGATCGCCTCGACGTCGATGAGCGCCTCGCGCAGCGGCCGCGCGGTCATGCGGCATCCTCCGCGACCACGTACGCCGTGGCGAGGTTCGCGTCGTGCGACAGCGACAGGTGCAGCGCCGTCACTCCTCGCGCGGCGACGGTCGCAGCCGTCTCACCCGTGAGCGCGAAGACAGGACGACCCGACGTCTCCGACGTCACTTCGATATCCACCCAGTGCACGCCGTCCGAACCGCCGAGGGCCTTGATCAGCGCCTCTTTGGCGGCATACCGGGCCGCGAGCGATCGCGGCTTCAGAACGCGCTCGGCAGGCGAGAAGAGCCGCTCGCGCAGCCGGGGGGTGCGCTCGAGCGATCGCTCGAAACGCGAGACGTCGACCAGGTCGACGCCGATGCCGACGATCACGGCATCCCCCTCTGCCCGCGCCGGGTCACTCGACCGTGACCGACTTCGCCAGGTTGCGCGGCTGGTCGACGTCGAGTCCCTTGGCGGTGGCGAGTCCCATCGCGAAGATGTGAAGCGGCACCACGGCCAGCAGCGGCTCGAACAGCGGCTCGGCCAGCGGGATGCGCAGCACCTCGTCGGCGAACGGGAGCACAGCGGCATCCCCCTCTTCGGCCACCGCGATGATGCGGGCACCGCGCGCGCGGATCTCCTGGATGTTCGAGACGACCTTCGCGTGCAGCAGCGGCGAGCTGCTGGGCGAGGGGACCATCACGAACACGGGCTGACCCGGCTCGATGAGCGCGATCGGCCCGTGCTTGAGCTCACCGGCGGCGAAGCCCTCCGCGTGGATGTACGAGATCTCCTTGAGCTTGAGGGCGCCCTCGAGGGCGATCGGGTAGCCGACGTGGCGGCCGAGGAAGATCACCGAGCGGGTGTCGGCCATCCAGTGCGCGAACTGCTCGATGTGCTCCTGCTCGGTTGCGAGGACCCGGGCGATCTTCTCGGGCACGGCCTCGAGCTGACGGACCTGCGCCGCGATCGTCTGGGCGTCGAGCGCACCGCGCACGCGTCCCACGTGAAGGGCGAGCAGGTAGAGCGCGGTGATCTGCGCCACGAAGGCCTTGGTCGAGGCGACGGCCACCTCAGGGCCGGCGTGCGTGTACACGATCGCGTCGGACTCCCGCGGGATCGTCGCGCCCTGGGTGTTGCAGATCGACAGGGTCTTCGCGCCGGCTTCGCGGGCGTATTTGACGGCCATCAGGGTGTCCATCGTCTCGCCCGACTGGCTGATCGACACGACGAGGGTGCGGGGCCCGATGACCGGATCGCGGTAGCGGAACTCGTGGGCGAGCTCGACGTCGACGGGCACGCGGGCCCACTGCTCCAGCGCGTACTTGCCGACCATGCCGGCATAGGCTGCGGTGCCGCACGCGATGACGATGATGCGGTCGATGCCCGTGAACAGCGCGTCGAGACCGTCGAGCTCGGGGATCTGCACGAGACCGTCGTGCACGCGCCCGCGGATGGTGTTGGCGACGGCCTCGGGCTCTTCCGAGACCTCCTTGGCCATGAACGACGACCAGCCGCCCTTGTCGGCGGCCGCGGCATCCCACACGACCTCGAAGGGCTCGACGTCGACGGCGTCGCCCGAGAAGTCGGTGACGGTGACCTCGTCGGGGGTGATCGCGACGATCTCGTCCTGGCCGATCGCGAGGGCGTGGCGCGTGTGCTCGACGAACGCGGCGACGTCGGAGCCGAGGAAGTTCTCGCCGTCGCCGAGGCCGATCACGAGCGGCGAGTTGCGGCGCGCTCCGACGACGAGGCCGGGCTGATCGCGGTGCAGCGCGAGCAGCGTGAACGCACCCTCGAGCCGGGAGACGGTCGCACGGAAGGCTTCGACGAGGTCTCCGGATGCCGCGTACTCGCGGCCCAGCAGCGCGGCCGCGACCTCGGTGTCGGTCTCGCTGCGGAAGGTGTGACCCTCGGCGACGAGCTCGGACTTCAACTCGGAGAAGTTCTCGATGATGCCGTTGTGGATGACGGCGAGCTTGTCGTCGTCGGCGAGATGCGGGTGCGCGTTCTCGTCGGTGGGGCCGCCGTGCGTCGCCCAGCGGGTGTGACCGATGCCGGTCGTGCCCTCGGCGAGCGGGCGGGCGGCGAGATCGTCGCGCAGCACCTGCAGCTTGCCGGCGCGCTTGCGCGTTCCGAGGCCGCCCTCACCGTCGATGACGGCGATTCCGGCGGAGTCGTAGCCGCGGTACTCGAGGCGGGCCAGACCCGAGATGAGGATGTCCTGGGAGGGACGAGGACCCACGTATCCGATGATTCCGCACATGGGGTCCATCCTAGATCGCGCGGCATGGCGCGCCCCGCGCCGGCGTCGGCGCGCGCGAGAGAGGTGGACCTCAGGCCCGTGGCGCTCCGTTCAGCGCGGCGAGGACGGCGTCGACGACCTCGAGGTTCGCGAAGATCGCGTCGTGACCGCACGAGCCGCCGAACGGAGGCGCCGCGACCTCCCCCGACAGGATCATCCCGAGCCCGGCGAAGCCCGGGGCGAGGTCGGTTCGACACGTGACGACGGTGGCGGTGTCGGCATCTGCGACGGCGGAGGGCTCCGCCACGAGGCCGTCGCCGAGCCGTGCCTCCCACGTCCGCCCGGTCGGCAGCGGCACGGCGACGACGGCCGATCCCGCGATCGCGTGCACTCGCAGACCCGCGGGCCAGTCGGGAAGGTCGGCCAGGTCGGCGGATCCGGCGCGCAGCGCCGTACCCCCGGGTCCGAGCGCCGCGATACCGGTGCGGATGACGGGCGGGAGATCGCAGCCGCCGCGCGCGTCGCTGGCGAGCTGGTTGTTGCACACCGCCCCGATCCACGGCAGCACGAGATTCTGCAGCACCGGGATGCTCGACATCGACGCGCGGATCGTCGCGGCGATGTCGACCGCGACGTTGGCGATGTCCGACCCCTGCGTGGGGGTGCCGACCGTGACGACCTCCCCGATCAGCGCGGCGGCGCCCGGATCGTCGCGGAGCGCATAGCGCAGAGCCAGCCCGCCCATCGAGTGCGTCACGATGTCGACCGGACCGCTCACGGATTGGGCGATCGACCGGATGGCGGCGGCCAGATTGTCGGCCGAGCCGTTGGAGCCGACCCAGCCCGCGGAGTTGGCGGAGTAGTCGAACGCGTACACCGCCACACCGGGCAGCGCGTCGAGCCGCTGCTGCAGCGATGCCGACATGCCACGCGTCACGGGTGCGCCGGAGCCGTCGCGCCACTGGACCGGCCGGGAGAACGGCGACCGGGCGAACGACCGCTGGCCGTCTCCGTCGGGGAGCACGGTGCTGAGCCACCCGTGGACGAGGAGCACCGCGCGGGAATCCTGCTCGCCCTGCTCGCTGAAGCGCACGACGCGGTCACCGAGCGCGGCGGCCACCTGGCCCGTGGCTCCCGCCGGCGCGAACGCCGACGACGCCGCGGCCGGTGCGAGCGTCGCGGTCGCTGCGAGCACGGCGACCGTGCTCAGGGCCACGAGTGAGCGCCACCGGGAACGCCGGGGGGACGCACGCGAGCGCGCGGACCGGACTGCGCGCACGAGAGCGCGCGAACGCCGCCCCAGATCCATGATTCATACCTAGCAGGTTGTGATGACGGGTGCGTAACGGAAACAGCGGACGACTTCTCCGCGAAGTAAGACGAGGGCCCTCTCGAGTCAGCCATTTGGGGACTGATTTACTCGAGAGGGCCCCGCAACACCCGCACGCTCTCGGCCGGGCCGTTGGGGACGGCGGGTCGACCGAATCACCGCTTGGGGAACGGTTCGAGTACTGCGCAGGCGAGAGAAGCTTACCGGAAACGAAGCTGCTCGACCGCTATCACGGAAAAGTCCACTTTGTCCCCCTATTGGCGGACACGAGTTTCGGCGGTAGCATCAAGCTCGATGCGTTGACTCCCCGCTTTTGGGGGGCGCGGGAGTCGCGAGGCGCGTCGAACTCAAGGTGTCGATGGGGATCTGTGCACCGTGGGGGCGTTGTGCAGTGCGCAGCCGCGCACGCGCACTGCACAACGCACACGGGATGCCGCCCGCAGCCGACATCCACCCGAAATCCGTGCTTCCCGTGAGCGTGCCCCTCTGACATACTGAGCGCAGCCCGCGGCCTCGGCCCGGGCGGAACGCGGGGCTCACGGACTCGCCGGGATGGGACCCGGCGCGCTCGGCCCGGCGGTATTGGGGAACGAGAGTTGGAGTCTTCCGCTCTCGCTGGGGAATGGGGACAAGGATGACGAGGCGATTCCACGCGCTCGCACGGCTGCTGGGGAGCAGTCGTCGCTGCGGCGTCGACCGAGTCGGTCGGACTCCGCTCCGTCGGCCACGGCCGGCACTCCGATATACGCCACTCGGATGTGGCGGCTCACGCTCGATCACCGCGACCCGGGCCCCGGCCACGCCGGCTCGTCCGACCGGACCGCGCGGTTTCGGGTTGCACCCCTCCCCCTGAGCGGGGGTCGTCACAACCAGGCGTGCCCGTCATCCTCACGGATCGGCGGGCACGCCGCCCGTCTCATCCGACCGGGTGTCAGACCTTGCGCAGGAGCACGCGCTCCACCGCGTGCGAGGCGCCCTTGCTCAGGATGAGCGTGGCGCGATGCTTCGTCGGCAGCACGTTCTCAAGGAGATTCGGCAGATTGATGTCGTTCCAGAACCCGCGCGCCATGGCGACCGCCTCGTCGTCGTCGAGGTCGGCGAAGGTCTTGAAGTACGACGACGGGTTGTTGAAGGCCCCGGCCTTGAGCGCCATGAAGCGATCGACGTACCAGCCCCGGATGTGCTCGGCGTCGGCGTCGACGTAGATCGAGAAGTCGAACAGGTCGCTAACCGCGACTTCGTGCGGTGCCGGTGGCGGTGCGAGGACGTTCAGTCCCTCGACGATCACGACATCCGGACGGCGCACGGTGATCTGCGCGTCGGGGACGATGTCGTATCGCATGTGCGAGTAGAACGGCGCGTGCACCTCGGGCGCACCCGACTTGACCTCGGTGAGGAACTCGATCAGCGCGCGCCGGTCGTACGACTCCGGGAAGCCCTTGCGCGCCATGAGCCCGCGGCGCTCGAGCTCGGCGTTGGGATAGAGGAAGCCGTCGGTCGTGACGAGCTCCACACGAGGAGTCCCGGGCCAGCGGCTCATGAGCTCCCGCAGCAGACGGGCCACCGTCGACTTGCCGACCGCGACCGACCCGGCGACCGCGACGACGAAGGGCGTGGTGCTGTCCTCCTCACCGAGGAACGCGTCGGTGTCGGCCCCCAGACGCCGGGTGGCGCTGGCATACAGCGACAACAGCCGGCTCAGCGGGAGATAGACCTGCGCGACCTCGCCGAGATCCATCCGGTCACCGAGTCCACGCAGCTGGACGATCTCGGTCTCGGTGAGCGGCTGCGTCACTCCCGCGGCGAGCCGTGACCAGTCGGCGCGGCCGATCTCTCGGTACAGCGCGGGGGCGAGCGGCGTCAGCGCCTGCACATCTTCTGGGGACATCGCGCTCATCGTAGCCCGCGCTCGCGCCCGGCACGGCGTGACCAGGCTGCCACTACTGTGAACCTGTGCGTCTGGGAGTCCTCGACATCGGTTCGAACACGGTCCACCTGCTCGTCGCCGATGTCCGCCCCGGTGGGCGCCCGCTCGCTCGGACGAGCAAGCGGACCGTTCTTCGCCTCATGCGATATCTCGAGCCCGACGGATCGATCAGCGACGACGGGGTGCGTGCGCTGGTCGCAGCCGTGACCGAGGCGGTGGCCGTCTCGCGCACCGAGAACGTCGTCGAGCTGCTCGCCACGGCCACGAGCGCCGTGCGCGATGCGACCAACGGGCCCCGGGTCATCGCGGCGATCGAGGAGGCGCTCGGCCAGGACCTGCAGGTGCTGGGCGGCGAGTCGGAGGCGCGGTTCACCTTCCTCGCCGTGCGTCGCTGGTTCGGCTGGTCCGCCGGGCAGATCCTTTTGTTCGACATCGGCGGGGGCTCGCTGGAGATCGCGGCAGGCAGCGATGAGCTGCCCGATGCCGCCGCGTCGGTGCCGCTCGGGGCGGGCCGGATGACGGTGCAGTTCCTCGCCGCCGACCCCCCGGGCGAGGAGGCTGTCGAGCGCCTGCGCGAGCACGCCCGGACGACGCTGAAGCCGGTCATCGCGGCGATGTCCGACGCCCCGCGACCCGATCACGTCGTGGGGTCGTCGAAGGCGATCCGTTCGCTCGCGAAGCTCGCGGGATACCCGGTGCCGGGCTGGTCGGGGATCGAACGGATGACGCTGCCGCGCTCGGCGCTGGGCTCGTGGATCCCCCGGCTCGCCCGCATCCCGGCATCCGCTCGGCAGGAGCTTCCCGGCATCACCGCCGACCGGACCTTCCAGATCGTCGCCGGCGCCGTGGTCCTGCACGAGGCGATGCGGGCATTCGATGTCGACGAGCTCGAGGTCTCGCCCTGGGCGCTGCGCGAAGGAGTGCTCCTGCGCTACATCGAGTCGCTGTCGTGGAGCGCCCCGCGACCCTGACCGGCGGCCACGGGCGTCACAGCGGCGATCGGCACGAGGGCCTCGAGCACGACGTCGTCGCCCACCTGGAACACACGCGCCGACGACCCGAGCCCCGAGACGCCCAGGCCCGGTCCGCGCGTGTCGCCGCGCAGCCGGCCGGGCGTGCGGATGCGCACCGCCACAGCCGATCCGTCGTCGGCACCGTGCACCTCGATCGCCGCCGAGCGCGCTGCGGCGTGCTTGACCGCGTTGACCAGCCCCTCGGCGACGACCGCGACCACGCGGGTCGACACCAGCGCGTCGGCCATCGCGGTCGCCGCGGCCGGGTCGACGTCCGATGACACCGTCAGCACCGGCTTCCAGATCGCGACCGTCTCGGCCAGATCCGCGGGCCGAGCACCCGGCGACCCTCCCGCTTCGAGCGCGTCGGACAGCCCCGCGCCGATCGCGAGCTCGAATGCGCGGATGTCAGCCGCGGTCGCGACCTCGTCGTCGACCTGGGCCGCGAGCATGACGCAGCTGCCCTGCACGCGACCGTGAAGGACCTCGGAGGCGTGCACCAGGTTCTGGCGTGCGCCGGAAGTCTGGTCGGCGGCGGAACGGACGACGGCTCGCAGCGCCCGGCCGAGCCGGCGCGATTCGACCCTGCCCCGGTGGACTGCTCCAGCGCACAGCGCCGCGATGATCGCGACGGCGGGGAGGGCGACGACCGTGACCAGCGGCACGGCGGTGTGCCCGCCCACGATCGGCACGGCGGCGGCCGCGGCGACGATCCCGGCGCCCACCCACACCGCGACGATGCGGACGCCGCGCTCGTGGGGCGCACAGCCGCGGGAAAGGTGCCGACTGACGTGGTCGGCGCCGAGGCAGAGGACGATGATGCTCACGGTCACCACGGCCGCGAGCGCCGGGCCACCGGTGCGCAGCGCGAACGGCGCACTCCCGGCGGCGAAGATGACGCCGACGAGGCCCACCGCGGGCGGCCGCAAGCGCTCGAAGAAGGTCCGCACGCCGCTCGCCACCACGGGCACGGCCCGGTCAGCGGCGACCTCCGCCAGTTCGAGCCCGGCTCGGTCTCGAGCGCGATGACTCACCGCACGCACACCGTCGGAGAAGACGCGGACCCGTTCGAAGTCGAGCGGTGCCGAGACGAGCGCCGTCAGCGCGCCTCGCAGCTCGGCGACCTCCGCCGCGAGGAACTCCCGGCTCTCCCTCTCGTAACGGCCCGCGCGGCGCTGTTCGTCGGTCACCGCCTGCAGCGCGTCGACCAGGCGGGTCCGCGCCGTCCGAGAGCTGGCGTAGAGCTGCTCCGTCACCGCGACGAGCGAGAGGACACTGACCCACGCGACGACGTTGGTGACGATGCGCTCCGCCCACGCGGGGTCGGCTCCGAGACCGAAGACGCCGACGGCAAGGGCGTCGTTGAGGAACGGTCGGGCGACGGCCGCCGCGACGAGTGCGCTCAGCACGAGGGCTCCCCGCGCCGCCGGCGAGGACATCCGGCGCTCGGCGAGCGCGACGGGCAGCAGAGCGCCGGCCAGCGCCGAGGCGACGAGCAGCGCCGAGAGCTGAGCGGTCACGAGCTCGAGCGCCGTGTCGATCGATGCGTACGGGGCGAGGACGATGGCGGAAAGAGGAAGGGCGATGAGCGCACTCCAGGTGGTGAAGAACCGCCCGCCCGACACGGCATCCCACCAGATCACGACGCCCGGGCGCAGACGCGCTCGACGTCGCGATGCTCGCCCCCAGCTCACATCCGCCCCCTCGAACTCGGCGGTCGATCCCTCGCTGGCGGAAATCCTAGCGAATCGCGATGACGCGGGTGGACCGGCCGGCACGCCTCAGGCGCTCGCGGCGCTGCGCCCGCGATCGGCCGCCGCCGCGAGGGCTCGTCTCAGCTGCGTGCTCGAGGTGTGAGCGGTATAGGGGAAATAGACGACCTCGACGCCGACGCGCGCGAACCGCCTCTCCAAGTCGCGCCCACGTTCGGTGTCGCGCCAGTCGTCGCCCTTGAAGAAGTGCGTGAAACCGACTTCCCGCCAGGCATCGAGCTTGTCGGGAACGCGCTCGATGTGAACGTCGTCCACGAAGTCGATATGGCGGACGATCTCGGCGCGTTCGTCGGTGGGGATGAACGACGAGATGCCCTTGGTGCGCAGAAGCATCTCGTCGCTCACCACCCCGGCGATGAGGATGTCGCAGTGCTCACGGGCACGCCGAAGGATCTGCAGATGGCCGATGTGAAAGACATCGAAAGCCCCCGCGGCGTATCCGATCCGCTGTGTCATAGCGCCCCCAAAACGCTCGTGACCCGCCCGTCGGTCCCACCCGACGAGCGCATTCCCCAAATCCCGGCATAGAGCCGGTGCGTCAGACAGTACACCGAGCGCGTCCGCTTTCGGTAGTCGGCGTGTCGCGCATGTGTCGCGGGCGCGCGCCGACATGATGCGCGGCACGCAGTGGCACTTCCCCTACGCCCCCGACATGGTGTACAAATCGAGGGCGGGCCGTTGTGGGAACGGCCACGGAGCAATCCGACGCACTCGGTCGTGAGCCTGGGAACTCACGTCCGATCTGAGCGACTTCGTCGCGATGTTCCATTGGGGGGAGCACATCATGCGCGTCAGCCATGCGGTCGTGCGCGTCAGCCATGCGGTCGTGCGCGTCACGGCACACGATCACGGATCGAACCGATGACCGCCGTCGATGATCGGGCGGAGATCGGCTCGGAAGAGATCCGCGATCCGGCGGTCTCGCCTCGCCGCCGACCGAGCCTCGAGCTGCGGAGGCAGCGCGAGCGACGATATGCCCGCCGCCTGCGGGTGACCGACACGCTCGTCGCCGGCGCTGCGGTCTGCGGTGCCGGTGTCGTGTCCGTACGGTTCGGCACGCCACCCTCGGTCGCCGCCGCGATCGCGACCGCGACCCTGATCGTCTGGCTGCTCGGACTCGCGCTGTTCGGATCCCGCGAGCCCCGCGTCATGGGGGCGGGCTCGAGCGAGTACAAACGCGTCGCCAACGCGACGGGTGTCGCCTTCGGCATCCTGGCGGTGGGGTTCGAGGTCGCGCAGTGGGACGGCCTGCGTATGCAGATGATCGTCGCCCTGCCTGCCGGGCTCCTGGCCCTGCTGATCGCCCGCTGGAGGTGGCGCGCGTGGCTGCGGATGCGGCGGCGCCTGGGCGAGTACGCGTCGCCGACGCTGATCGCCGGCAGGCGTCGCGACGTCGACTACGTCACGCGCCAGCTCGCGCTCGCCGACAACGGCTACGCCGTGATCGCGCTCGCGCTCACCGATGCTGAGGCCGGCGGCGACCCGCGCCGCGTGTACGCCGTGCGCACTGCAGCTGACATAGCCGAGGTGGCGCGGGCGGTGGGTGCCGACACCATCGTCGTCGCGAGCATCCCCGACGATGATCCCGACTTCTCGCGATCGCTGGCGTGGCAGCTGGAGGGCACCGCCGCCGAGCTCATCATGTCGAGCAGACTCGCCGATGTCGCCGGTCCTCGCATCAGCCTCAGCCCGATCGAAGGGCTCCCGCTCATCCACGTGAAGATCCCGGTGTTCGAAGGGGCCGCTCACACTCTCAAGCGGCTGCTCGACCTCATCGTCAGCGCCGTCGCGTGCACCGCCGTGGCTCTGGCGACCCCGCTGATCGCCGTGGCGATCAAGCTCGACTCTCCCGGCCCGGTGTTCTTCCGCCAGCGCCGCGTGGGCCGCGACGGGCGAGAGTTCACGATGCTGAAGTTCCGCTCGATGACCGACACAGCCGAGCAGGAACTCGCTGAGCTGCTGCCCGCCAACGACGGCGCCGGACCGCTGTTCAAACTGCGCTCCGACCCGCGCGTGACGCGCGTCGGGCGCGTGCTGCGCCGCTACTCGCTCGATGAGCTGCCGCAGTTCTTCAACGTCCTCCGCGGCGACATGAGCATCTCGGGCCCGCGCCCGCCCCTGCCCTCGGAGGTCCGCAACTACCAGGGCCGCGTCTTCCGCCGGCTCTACATCAAACCGGGGATCACGGGCCTCTGGCAGGTGAGCGGACGCAGCGACCTGTCGTGGGAGGACAGCGTCGCCCTCGACCTGCGTTACGTCGAGAACTGGTCCGTGACCCTCGACCTCATGATCATGTGGCGCACCGTCAAGGTGATGCTCCGACCCGTGGGAGCCTACTGATGAGCACGCAGCAATCCTCGACGCCCGCTTCGGTCCTGTTCGTGGGCATCAACTACGCCCCTGAGCCGACCGGAGTCAGCCCCTACACGACGGGTATGGCCGAGGGCCTGGCACGCGAGGGCTGGGATGTCCGCGTCATCACCTCGTACCCGCACTATCCGTGGTGGCGAACGCCCGAGGAGTATCGCGATCTCCCCGCGCGGGCAGCCGTCGCAGGAGTCGATGTCCGGCGCCTCCGGCACTACGTGCCCCGCGTCCCGAGCACGCTCAAGCGGGCGGCGTTCGAGATCTCCTTCGGCCTGCGAGCCGTGACGTGCCGGTGGGATGACCCCGCCGTCGTCGTCGTCGTCTCCCCCGCACTTCTCGCGTCGCGCCTGGTCGCCCTGCGGGCTCGGATGCGCCGCATCCCGGTCGTCACGTGGGTGCAGGACATCTACGCCCTCGGTGTGCAGGAAGCGGGCTCGGGAACGGGCGCGGGGGCGATCGGCGCCGTCGAGGCGAGCCTGCTGGCCGCTTCGGAACGGGTCGTCGTCATCCACCGCCGGTTCCGGAGCGCACTCGAGGAGCGCTTGGGCGTCTCGCGTCCGATCGACGTCGTGCGCAACTGGTCGCACGTGCCCGAGCCGGACGTGCGGGATGCTGCCGAGACGCGGCGACGCATGGGCTGGCGCGACGACGAGATCATCGTGCTGCACACCGGCGCGATGGGCGCGAAGCAGGGCCTGGAGAACGTCGTCGATGCCGCCGTCGTGGCACGGGAGCGAGGATCGCGTGTGCGCTTCGTGCTCGTCGGCGATGGCGGGCAGCGATCGGCGCTGGAGCAGCTGCCCGGCGCGGATGCCGTCTCGTTCGTCGACCCGCTGCCCGAGGGCGAGTTCCTGCAGGTGCTCGCGGCCGCCGACGTGCTGCTCGTCAACGAACGACCGGGCCTGACCGAGATGTCCGTGCCGAGCAAGCTCACGTCGTACTTCGCGGCCGGGAAGCCGGTCCTGGCCGCCGTCGACGCGTCGAGCACGACCTACGCCGAGATGGAGGCAGCCGGAGCCGGCCCTGTCGTCCCGGCCGCCGCACCGGACGCGCTGGTCTCGGCGGCCGAAGAGCTCGCCGCCGACCCGGAGCGGGCGGCGCAGTACGGCACGGCGGCGCAGAGCTACCGGCGTCGCATCCTCACCGAGGAAGCCGCCGTGGGCGGCTTCGCACGCGCCCTCGCCGCCGCGATCGCGAGCGGACACCACGACGCCACCAGCGGCGCAGCCCGGCCCGGCCGCCCGACGGAGGTCGCGTCGGCCACGACCGCGCAACGCGCACCCTCGTGATCGGACAACGACGTTCGCTCACCACCCGGCGGGGGTCGCGTCTGCGGCCCCCGTTTCGGCGTGCTGCCCGGCGCGTGGGCGGCCTCGTTCGTGCGCGCTCGTTCGGCCGGGCTCGTTCGTGCGCGCTCGTTGGTGTCAGACAACGAGCGCGGAAGTGGGCGGTCGCCTGTTGTCCGTCTCGTGATTCATCTCGGCGCTCGGCGTCTTCGCCCTGATCATCGCGATCGGGTGGTCGAGTGGCTGTAAGAGACCGACGACCTCGAGCGCTCGCGGGCTGACACGGACGAGTCTGCACGCCCGGTGGACGCGGAACACCGTGCGGTGATGCGCGCGCCCACCGGCAGGGTCGCCGAGCACCACGGAGGCCCGGATGACGTTCGGGTCGTCAGCCGGGCCTCAGGTGCGGCGTAGGCCGCCCCCGCCGCTCAGGGCAGGGTGTAGGTGAGCGTGAGGCTGGGCCGCTGGCTCGCCGAGGTCGCCTCGCGGGAGAAGACCCGTAGGTTGTCGGCCGAGGCGGTCGAGAGCCGCAGCGTCACGCTCTGTCCCAGGAGCGGCGTCAACTGATCGGTCGCGAGCGGGACGGAATAGGCGGTGTTGGTCGCGGTCGCACCCGACAGGGCCCCGATGGCGCCGGACCCACGGACGGTCGTGGGCCGGTTGTTCCAGGTGAGTGTGGCCTCATCCCACACCCCGTCCATGACATGGATGTCGTGAGCCCCCGCGCTTCCCGCAGACGGGTCCGTCGAGGTGCGCAGGGCCAGCGTCGCCGAGACCAGGGTGGCGCCCGGCGGGAGCGCGGGCAGCGAGAGCTCGAGGAAGCTCTGCTGTCCGACGTCGCCGCGTGAGACGAGCTGGTTCGAGGTCGCGTAGTTCTGCGTGGGCGCGTTGGCATAGCCCGCGGCATCCGCATCGACGGCGACCGTCGCCGTCACCGTCTGCACGGGCGCCACGACGGTACCCGAGGCGGACCCCGACGGTGCGCTGGCGTTGCCGGCGGCGTCACGAGCCACGATGCGGTACCAGTAGGTACCCGGCGCCAGCCCGGTGTCGGTGTGGGTGGGCGCGGTGACGGAGGCGACACGCGAGCTCGCGTCGGCGGCGAAGCCTGCGGTCGCTCCCCGGTAGACGTCGTACCCGGACACTCCGACGTCGTCGGTGCTGGCCGGCCACGAGAGCTGAGCGGATCCGCCCGACACCGTCACCGCAGGCGCGGCCGGTGTCGAGGGCGCCGTCGTGTCGGGTGCGGTGACCGTGACCGATGCTTCGCCCGACGCCGGTCCGGCGTTGCCCGCCGCGTCCACGGCGACGATCCGGTACACGTAGGTCCCCGGCTGGAGCGGACCGTCCTGCGCGGTGGTGGCGGTGGCATCGCCGACCTTCGTGGACGCCGAGACGGCGAACCCCGGCACCGTGCTGCGGTGGATGTCGTACCGCACGACACCGCGGTCGTCGGCCGCAGCCGTCCAGGCGAGCCCGACCGTCGAGCCCGTGGCGTTGGCCTGCACTCCCGTCGGCGCGGTGGGCGCCGCCGTGTCGGGCGCCGACAGCGGTGTGAACTCGAGGACGAGGACGGGACGGTAGGTGCTGTTCGACGCCTCGGACGACCACAGCCGGAGGTTGTCGGCGCCGGTGCCCGTCATCCGCAGCGTGGCCTTCTGCCCGAGGAGCGGCCGCAGGGCCCCCGCCGAGAGGTCGACCGCGTACGCGGTGTTCAGGGCCGGAGCCTGCCCGAGACGACCGACTGCCGTGCCCGGCGTCGTCGGACGGGTGCTCCAGGTGACGGTCGATTCGTTCCAGTTGTCGGAGATCACCGCGAAATCGGTGGGCTCGATGCTGGCCGCGGTCGGATCGGTCGATGTCCGCAGCCTCAGCGTGACCCGGGTCAGCGTCGTCCCGCTCGGTGCGGACGGCAGTGCAGCCGAGAGGAGCGACTCGATCTGACTGGTGCCGCCGCGGCTCGAGAGCTGCGTGTTCGCACCGTAGTTGGTGCCCGGCACGCCCTGTACCACCATGGCGTCGTCGGCGATCGGGACCGTGACCTCCACGGGCTCGACCGACTCGATCGTCACGGCGACCGACGCGGCCGCACCGACGTTCCCGGCCGCGTCCACGGCGACGATCTTGTAGTGATAGACACCCGGAGGCAGCCCCGCGTCGTCGTACCGCAGGTCGGTCACCTCACCGACACGGTTCGTCTCGTCGGGGACGAATGCGGCGTCGGAGCCCCGGTGGACACGGTACCCACTGACCCCTCGGTCATCGGAGGCGGCGGTCCAGCGCACCTGCACCGTGCCGTCGACGAGGGCCGCGGTGGCCGAGGCCGGCGCGGTCGGCGGCGTGGTGTCGGGAGCGGCGACGAGGGCCGCGCCCGACGCCGGCGACGCCGGGCTGACGTTGCCCGCCGCATCCGACGCGGTGACCCGGTAGAAGTACGTGCCGGGCGCCGGGAGCGGGTCGGCGAACGCGGTCGTCGCCGTGGTGCCGACGGCGTTTTCGGCCGTGGCCGCGAAGTCGGCGGTCGTGCCGCGGTGGACCGTGTACCCCGTGACGGCGACGTCGTCGGCCACGGCAGCCCACGTCAGCGACACCGCATCGGCGCCCACGGTCGCGGTGGGCGCAGCCGGAGTCTGCGGCGCGGTCGTGTCGCGGACATCGACCTGCACGGCATCCGTCGCCGGAGACACGTTGCCGGCTCCGTCGACCGCGACGACGCGGTAGTACCGCGTACCGGGGACCTGGGCCGCATCGACGAACTCGGTGGTCGCACTCGTGCCGAGACGGGTGTCGTCGCTCGGCGCGAAGTCGGGCGTCGTTCCACGGTAGAGGGTGTACGACACCACCGCGTGGTCGTCCGTCGCGGCCGTCCACGTCAGGTGGACACCGTCGGCGAGCGTCTGCGCGGACAGCCCGGCCGGAGCCGTCGGGGCTGTCGTGTCGGCGACGCCGATCGCGTAGTGCCGCGCCACGGTGGCTGCGTCGAGGGTCGCGGGGTAGATCGCGAACTCGTCGAGTTCACCGTCGAAGTAGAACGACTGCGGCTGGCTGGGCCAACCACCGATGTTGCCGCCGCCGACCCGCCAGTAGCCGTCGCCGGTTTCGGCACCGGTCTGTCCGTTCGCCGCGACCAGCTCGCCGTCGACGTAGAGCTTGCGCCCGGTCTCGTCGATGACGGCGACCGCGTGGTGCCAGCGGTTGTCGTTGTAGGCCTTCGACGACTCGACCGTGGCGGCGTATCCGGGGTACGAACCCCAGACGAGGCGCCCGTCGTTCGTCATGTACAGGTGCTTGTCGTAGTTCCAACCGTTACCGGTCTGGGTGTTCTCGAAGCCGAACAGCTTGCCGCCCGCCGTGGTGTCGGTGCGGAACCAGATCTCACCCGAGGTCGTGCTCGTCGGGGATGTGGGCCGGCTGAGCGCGACCGTGCCCGACTCGTTGCCCGGCAGCTGGATGGACCCGCTGCCCGAGACGGCACCCGAGGGCTGCGTCACGACGCCGGTGTTGTAGGTGCCCGGGTTCGTCTTGAACAGCGACGCGTCGGCGGCGACACCGTCGGTGTCGTCGAAGCGCCAGTAGAGCGCGGGGTCGGAACCGAAGACAGCGGCGCCGTAGGCGTCGGCGGGAGCCGCGTTCAGGTCGAGCGTCCGGCCGGAGGCCTGGTAGTGCGCGGCGACGCGCGAGGCAGGCAGCGCGGTCGGGTACACAGCGACCTCGTCGATGAGCCCGCCGAAGAAGTTGCTCGCGGGCTGGCCGGGCCATCCGCCGAGCTTGTCGCCGCCGACACGCCAGACGCCCCAGTACGGCTGCTGGTTGGTGTTGGCGTTCGACCCGACGCGGAGACCGTCGACGTAGAGCGCCATGCCGCCCGCCCCCTGCGTCGCGACGACGTGGTGCCATTGCCCGTCGTTCAGCGGCTGCGGCGTGGTGACGGTCGAAGCGCCGCCGATCCAGACACCGAAGGTCACGCGGCCGTCGTTCTGCATGTAGACGTGCCGGTCGTACGATCCGCTGAGGTTGGAGGTGTTCGATCCGGTGCGCGGACGGCCGTTGCCGAATCCGGCGATCTTCCCGCCCGAGGTCGTGGTCGTGTTGATCCACGCCTCCACGGTGTAGGTCGAGGGCCCGGGGCGCAGCTGATCGGTGATCGCGTAGTCGTCGGTCCCGTCGAACTGCAGCGAGCCGCCGGCGGCCGGGACGGCCCCGTTGGCCGACACGGTCGCGCCGTCCATGAGGATCGCCGGCACCGCGTCGGTGCGGCTCTGCGCCGCGCCGGAGTCGTGAACCCACGTTCCGTTGGTCGTGCCGGACCACAGACTGGTCGGCCCGTCGGCACGCACCGCGGCCGGGTAGTCGGCCCCGGCCGAGCGAGCTGTCGCGCTGACGGCGGCGGAACGTGCCGAGGTGTTGGTGCCGTCACTCGCGGTGACGCGATACGAGTAGGTCGCCCCAGGGGTGACGTTCGCGTCGACGAAGGTGATCTGCGGACGCTCCCACCACAGCGACCTGCCGGTCCCCGTCCAAATCGGGTCCGTGGCGTTGCCGCGGTACACGCTGTAGGTCAGGTGGCTGTCGTCGGCGTCCACGACGGTGCGGAATCGCACCTGGACCGTGCCGTCGCTGGTCGCCTGCGCGCTCGCCACGGGCGTGGGCGGGGCTCCGGTGTCCTGCGGGCCGAACCGGGTGAGACCCTGCTGCGCCCGTCCGTTGATGGTCGTGAAGTCGCCGCCCGACCACAGGTAGCGCTGTCCGCTGCCGTTGCCGGTGGCCACCGCGAGGGCGCGGGGGCCGATGCCCTCGCCGATGCCGTCGTTACCGAGCGGAAGCCAGCCGAGGACCTCCATCGAGTCGGGGTTCTGCGCCATGAAGTAGCGACGGATGCCGTCGTTGAACGCGTTGATGCCGCTGCAGTCGTGCGCGTGGCTGGCCGAGTAGAGCGTGCCCTGGTACATCACGAGCGACTGGGTCGCTCCCAGACAGGTGTCGCGCCAGACCTGGTCGCCCGTCGCCCACGAGAACGCGGCCTTACCGTCGAAGACCCCGCCGCCGGTGCCCTCGTTGCCGATGTAGAACCGCCCGTCGCCACCGTCGATGATCGTCTTCGTGACCGAGGTGTCGGGGATGAAGCCCGGCGCATAGGTGCGCAGCACGTCGCCGCCGGTGCCGTCGACGATGCTCGCGCCGCTGACGATCGCGATCGAATGCGAGTACTGGCCGTTGATGGAGAAGAGGTCGCCGCCGACGACGACCTTGGCGCCGTCGGGTGAGACGGCGATCGCGCGACCCTCGTTGACCTGCGGCGGCAGGTCGGTACGACCGCGCACGGCATTGGCGGTCCACGGCAGGAGTGCGCCGCTCGTCGCGTCGAACGCCGCGAAGGCCTCGCGGGTCTGACCGCCCACGGTCTTGAAGAGGCCGCCGGCGTACAGCACGTTGCCATGGAGGGCCAGCGCCGTGACGGTCGACCCGGGCAGCGGCGACTTGAACGGCGCCACCGTGCAGGCCTGGACGTCGAGCACCGCGATGCGCGCGACGTTGACGCCGCCGACGGCGGAGAAGTTGCCCGCGATGAACACGCGGGACTGATCGGCGCTGACCGTGATCGCCCGGATCGTCGGCGTGCCGCCGCTCAGCGTGAGGCCGAACTGGCACGCGTCGGGTTCGCCGGTCTCGGCGTCGAGGATGACGAGGGCGCTGCGCGCTCGCACCGCATCGGATCGACCCGCCGGCGGACGGATCTGCGAGAAGGTCCCGCCGGCGACGACCTTGCCCCCGGCCGCACCGAGAGCGTAGATCGTGCCGTTGGTCTGCCAGGTCGGCTGATCTTCCGCAGCGAACGACACCCCCGGCGATAGAGCGGATGCCGGGGCGCTGACGCCCACGACGCCGACGCCGATGATGAGAGCCAGAACGGCAGCGGCGACGGCCGCGATGCGTGTACGCACGAGTGTTCCCCAAGTGTTGCGCGCCCTCGCGAGCGCTTCCCCAAACGCACGGCCCCCGCCGTACGCCCCTCCCCAGGACCGGATCGATGCCCCAGCACCACTCCGGTCTCGTGCATCGTACACTGTGGCTCAGGGGACGCATAGGTCGGATTCCACCGACCGGCACGATTTGGGGGCGATAGTGCGATTCGGCGACGCGTGGAACAGCTTGCGGCGGGCTCAGAAGGGCAAGCGCGGCGTCTCGCTGTACTCGCGCTGGGTGAATCGCCCGATGGGGCGGGTGTTCGCCGCAGGAGCGGCGGCGGCCGGCATCGGGCCGAACGCCGTGACGGCGATCTCCGCGCTCGCGACAGTGGCCGGACTCGTCGTCGTCGCCGCCGTGCCGACGAGCGCGGTCACCGGCGTCATCGCAGCCGCCCTCCTCGTCGTCGGCTTCGCCCTCGACGCGGCCGACGGCCAGGTGGCCCGCCTCACCGGTGCGTCATCGCGCGCGGGCGAATGGCTCGACCATGTCGTGGATGCGGGCAAGATGGTCGGCGTCCACGCGGCCGTGCTCATCGGCTTCACGGCGAATGGCCGGTCCGGAGGAGCCTGGCTGCTTCTTCCCCTCGGGTACGCGCTCGTGGCCGTGATCCTCTTCGCCGGCCTGACCCTGTACTCGCTCCTCGCACCGGCATCGGGGCCGACCCCGCCCCCGTCGACGCTGCGGGCGGTGCTGCTGCTGCCCGCCGACTACGGCATCCTGGCGGTCGCGTTCGTGCTGTGGGGTGCACCCGAGGTCTTCCTCGCGGTCTACGCCGCCCTGCTGCTCGCCACCACCGGCATCACCGCACTGCTGGCGCGCAAGTGGTTCCGATCGCTCGCCGGCGCTTCCGTGCCGGTGCAGAGCTGAGAGCGCGGCGAGCCGGAGATCACCCGAGGGCGGCGATGACCGCTCGCGCGATGGCCTCGTGTCCCGCGTCGTTCGGATGGATGCCGTCGGGAGCGAGCAGGCCGTCGCCGGTCGCCAACGGCTGACCGATGTCGAGCCAGGTGGCCCCGATACGCCGCGCATCGCGCTGGACGACCTCCGACAGCCGTTCCACAGCCTCCGGCGCCCGGTCGTGCCAGAGCACATCCGTGACGTAGATGCGGCTGCCCGGATAGGCCGCCGCGACGGTGTCGAAGAACGCATCGACCTCCGCATCCACGGGTTCGTCGCCGACGTCGTTGCGCCCGCCGGAGACCACGACGATGTCCGGAAGCAGAGACGTCCCTTCCTGCGCCATCTGCCCGAAGGAGGGGCACTCGTCGCGACCGCAGGCCGCCGGGGCGGCATCCCCCGTCACCGTCGACGCGTATCCCGTGCCGCCGCGTGCCAGGTTGCGCACCCGCCACCCCTCCGCTTCGCCTACGAGGCTCGCCCAGCCGAGCGAGTCGTCCGACGCGCCGGTACCGGCCGTGTACGAGTCCCCGAGGAAGACCACGATCGGCGAGGGCGTGTCCTCGGCCGCGGTGCTCGGGCGCAGCGCGAAGCCGCCGGCGAGCAGCCCGCCGATCGCGACCACCGAGAGGGCGACGGCCCACACCGGCATCCCGCCCCAGTCGATCTGCCACCAGTGTCCGCCGCCCGGTCTCCGCGCGGGTCGAGGTGACGGTGCGACGTCGGACATCCGCCGCGAGCGCCTGGCGGAGTTCATCGGGTCTTCACGATCTCGTCGGTCTCGGGGATCCACAGGTCGTGGGTCGAGGTCTCGTGGCGGTCGAACCAGGCTCCCGACACCGCGCCCCGGAGCTTCGCGGGCACCCCCGCCCAGAGACCGGGCTCGGGTACGCCGCGCGCGCGGGTCAGGACCGACCCGGCTCCGAGCACGGAGCGCGGCGGCAGCACGGCGCCGCCGAGGATGAGCACGCGGGTGCCGACGAACGCCCGCTCGCCGATGACGACGGGGAAGGCGGCCTGGGCGTCGCGCTCGAGGTCGACGCTGTGCGACATCACGCGGCTCTGGTGCCCCGCGATCGACGCGAAGGCACCGAGCGTCACCGATCCCGAGCAGTCGAGCTGGTGGCGGCTGGTGATCTTGGCGTGATCCCCCAGGACGAGCGCCCCGCCACCGGGCAGATGCCGGACGAACGAGGGATGGGACGAGATCAGGTTCCAGCGGCCGAGCAGGGTGTCGCGCCCCAGCCGGATCTCACGCATGTTCTTCACGACGTTGGCCGACCCGAACGACGAGCCGGGACCCATCTCGAACGATGCGACCCGCCACACGAGGCTCGCACGAGCCTGTGCGGTGGCGTGGATGCGGTGGCCCGCGCGACGAAGCAGCGCATTCTTCACGGGGCTCGCGGGCAGCAGCCACAGTGCGAGCCTCAGCAGATCACGGATCTTGTCAGGCATCGATCTCCTCCCGGACGACGAGGGTCTTGCTCGATCGGATGGCGCGCGATGCGGCGACCGCCTCGACCGCGCCGCGCGTGAGAAGGCCCGCCACGACGGCCGCCAGCGCGCCGGGCGCACCCCACAGGATCGCCCCGAGGGCGACGAGGGGGACGACGACGACGGTGCTCACGATCGTCGCGTGCGCACCGATGCGCAGGCGCCCCAGCGAGGGCAGCAGCGCCTTGGCCACGAGGGACTCGAAGAAGTTGACCGCGACGAACGACGCCATGAGCACGATGGCCACCGGCACGACCGCGATCTCTCCGCTGCCGAGCCACGCCAGTGCGGGCCCGCCCGCGACCACGACCGCCAGACCCATCACGAGCGACAGCGCGCCGCCGACGAGGAGCGCGCTCCCTGCCCGCGACGCGCTCTCGACGCTGTCGCGACGGGGCACCCAGCCCTGAGCGACGGTGATCACCGGCTGCAAGGCGACGCCGATCTGGCGCTGGAATTTGTCGACGAGGGCGAAGACCGGCTGCGCCGCGGGCGCGACGACGGAGACGACGACCAGCGGCAGCGCGATGTAGATCGCGCTGCCGAGCGCCGACCCCATGCCGTGCCGCTGCTCGGCCAGGATGCGCGACAGCCGCTGGGGCTTCGGCGCGACAGCGCGGTGGCGGCGCGACCTCAGCAGGATCCAGGCGGTCGACCCCAGGAAGGCCGCGACCATCCCGCCGAGCATCCCCGCCAGTCCAGCCGCGGCTCCCCCGCCGGCGAGCATCAGGGCGATCCCGACCACGGTCCCGGCGACGCGCGGCAGCGTCTCGGCGAGCAGGAGCGCGAACGGCGCCCCGCGGCCGACGAAGTACCAGTTGGCCGACACCCCGGCCGCGGCCGCCGTCACGGCGCCGAGGGCGGCGAGCCCCGCCGACTGCGGTGCGAGAGCTGCGGCGGCCAGGCCGCTCGCGAGCGTGATCGGAGCGAAGAGCACGAGCCGGGCACGGACGGATTCGACGTATGCCGTCCGGCGCTGCGGTTCGTCGGCGACCGCGATGCGAGCGGGTCCCGACACCCCCCAGCCGTATCCGATCGCCGCGGCGGCGATGGCGCCCACGGCCTGACCGAGGGCGATCGCCCCCCAGCCACGATCGCCCTCGGCGGAGACCATCACCGGAATGGCTGCCAGCGATGCGACCGCCAGCAGGCCGATGGACAGAGCGAAACCCGACATCCTGCCGAGTCCGCCGGAGAGACGGCGCAATCGCCGTCGCACGTCGGACATTCCCCCAATACCCCCCGAATCCGGACGGCGTCCCCACGCCTGTCCGTACGGAAGCGACGGTACCGCATCGGATGGCCTTCTGTCTCCAGCCGGTTCCCGGGCCGTGTGTACGATGAGGCGCCATGGGGGAACGGCGAAGGCTCGCTGGCTTCAGCGGCAGGGGATACGACAAGGGCCGCGGGCCCGTCTGGCAGGCGGCGTGGCAGCTCGCGTCGGCGATCGCGGTGATGCCGTGGTTCGTCCCGGTGCGGGTGCGCATCGCGGTGCTGCGGGCGTTCGGCGCGCGCATCGGGCGCGGGGTCAATCTCCGCTCCGGGGTACGGGTCCACTGGCCCTGGAAGCTCGAGATCGGCGACGACACCTGGATCGGCGAGCGCGTCTGGATCCTGAACCTCGAACCCGTCACGATCGGCAGCGACGTGTGCGTCTCGCAGGGAGCCCTGCTGTGCACGGGCAGCCATGACCGCCGATCCCCGACCTTCGAGTTCGACAACGCACCGATCGTCGTCGAGGACGGCGCCTGGGTCGCCGCCCGCGCGACGGTGCTTCGGGGCGTCCGGATCGGCGCCGACGCACTCGTCGGCGCCACGGCCCTCGTCGTCAACGACGTCCCCGCGGGGGGCACGGCGCTCGCTCCTGCCGCGGTCGTGCGGTCGTGAGGATCCTCGCGGTCGTCACCCTCGTCAGTCCGCACGGCGAGTACGGCGGGCCGGTGCGCGTGGCGCTGAATCAGCTCATGGCGCTGCGCGACCTCGGGCACGACGTCGTCGTGGCAGGGGCCGCGCGCGGCTACGACGTCGTCCCGTCCGAGGTCGACGGCATCCCCGCGCGCCTGTTCCCCGCGCGGACGATCATCCCGGGCATCGGCTTCGCGGGCATCGGGTCACCGGGTCTGCTGCGCTCGCTGCGACGGCACGTCGACGAGTTCGACGTGGTGCATGTCCACGCCGCGCGCGACCTCGTGACGCTGCCCGCGGCGCGCATCGCGCAGGCCCGCGGCGTCGCGACCGTGCTGCAGACGCACGGGATGATCGACGAGACCGCCAACCCGCTCGCCGTCCCACTCGATGCCGCGCTGACCCGGCCGGCCCTCGCCGCCGCGCGGGCGGTCACCCACCTGACGGAGCGGGAACGATCCTCGCTCGAGGCGGTCGGGCGTGGGCGCGCGCGCCTCGTCGAGCTGCCCAACGGTGTTCCCGCGGGGTCGCTGGCCGACCCGCCCGGCCCTGAACTGCTCTACCTCGCCCGTCTCGCGCCGCGGAAACGGCCGGTGCACTTCGTCGAGGCCGCGGCGCGCCTGGCGCCCGAGTTCCCCGCGGCGCGCTTCAGCCTCGTCGGACCCGACGAGGGCGAGGGCGACGCCGTGCGCGCCGCCATCGCGGCCTCGGGACACGCCGACCGGATCCGGTGGGAGGGCGCTCTGGAGCCGGCGCGGACAGGAGAGCGGATGCGGCACGCGAGCGGCTACGTGCTGCCGTCGGTCGACGAGCCGTATCCGATGTCGGTGCTCGAAGCGATGTCGGCGGGGCTCCCGGTCGTCGTCACCGACACCTGCGGGCTGGCCCCGGCGGTCCGCGACGCCGACGCCGGTTTCGTCACGGACGGCGGGCTCGAACCGCTCGTCGCCGCGATGCGACGACTGCTCAGCGACCCCGTCGACGCACGCGCTCGCGGCGCCCGTGGGCGCGCCCTCACCCGGGACCGATTCACCATGCCCGCCATCGCGGAGAGGCTCGTCACGCTCTACGCCCGATGACCCGCGCTTGTGGTGGAGAGCTCGGCATCCCTATACTCGCAACACCGTCGATTTGGGGATCGGCACGCGCCGAGCGGAGGGGTCCGCTCGGGTCGCGCGACGGGGCTGCAGCGCCGAGGCTTTGGGGGAGAACGCTCATGAAGCGTGCATTCATCACCGGTATCACGGGCCAGGACGGTTCCTATCTCGCCGAGCTGCTGCTCGCGAAGGGCTACGAGGTCCACGGTCTGGTCCGCCGCGCGTCGACGTTCAACACGTCGCGCATCGATCACCTGTACGTCGATCCGCACGAGGTGGGGGCGCGTCTGTTCCTGCACTACGGCGACCTCAGCGACGGCGTCCGGATGGCGACGCTGCTGGCGCAGATCCAGCCCGACGAGGTGTACAACCTGGGGGCCCAGTCGCACGTGCGGGTCTCGTTCGACGAGCCGGAGCACACCGCCGACACCACCGGCACCGGCTCGGTGCGGCTGCTCGATGCCGTGCGCATGTCCGGCATCCAGACCCGCTTCTACCAGGCCTCCTCGTCCGAGCTGTACGGGGCCACTCCCCCGCCGCAGAACGAGAACACGCCCTTCTACCCGCGTTCGCCCTACGCCGCCGCGAAGCTCTACAGCTACTGGATCACGAAGAACTACCGCGAGGCGTACGACATGTTCGCCGTCAACGGGATCCTCTTCAACCACGAGTCGCCGCGCCGCGGCGAGACGTTCGTGACGCGCAAGATCACCCGTGCTGTGGCGGCCATCAAGCTCGGGACGCAGGACCACGTCTACCTCGGCAACATCGACGCCGTGCGCGACTGGGGCTACGCCGCAGAGTACGTCGAGGGCATGTGGCGCATGCTGCAGGCCGACGAGCCCGAGGACTTCGTGCTCGCCACCGGCATCGGCATCACGGTGCGGGAGTTCCTCGAGGCCGCGTTCGGACACGTCGGTCTCGACTGGCGGCGTCACGTCCGTTTCGACGAGCGCTACCTGCGTCCGACCGAGGTGGACGCCCTGATCGGCGACCCCAGCAAGGCCGAGGAGAAGCTCGGCTGGAAGGCGACGGTCGGGCCGCTCGAGCTGGCGCGCATCATGGTCGACGCCGACGTCCGCGCCCTCGAGTTCGCCGGTCGCCCGTGGATCGACACCGTCGCCCTGTCGGGTTGGGCCGCGTGAGCGACGGTCTCGACTTCGTCCCGGGCCGCCTCGACAGACACGCGACGTTCTTCGTCGCGGGCCATCGCGGCCTCGCCGGCAGCGCCGTGGTGCGGCGTCTCGAATCGGAGGGCTTCGACCGCATCGTGACCCGGACCTCGTCCGAGCTCGATCTGACCGAGCGCGACAAGGTGTTCCGGTTCTTCCGCGAGCAGCGACCGCGCTACGTCGTGCTCGCGGCGGCCAAGGTGGGCGGAATCCTCGCCAACAGCACCTATCCGGTCGACTTCCTGAGCGTCAACCTCCGCATCCAGTCCAACGTCATGGACGCTGCGGCCGAAACGGGCGTCGAGCGGCTGGTGTTCCTCGGGTCGTCGTGCATCTACCCGAAGCTCGCCGCGCAGCCGTTGCGCGAGGACAGCCTGCTGACCGGTCATCTCGAGCCGACCAACGATGCGTACGCGATCGCGAAGATCGCCGGCATCCTGAACGCTCAGGCGGTGCGACGCCAGTACGGGCTGCCGTGGATCTCGGTCATGCCGACGAACCTCTACGGTCCGAACGACAATTTCTCGCCGCTCGGATCGCACGTGCTGCCGGCGCTCATCCGCCGCTACGACGAAGCTGCCGCGCTCGGGATCCCCGTCGTGACGAACTGGGGATCGGGCAACCCGCGTCGGGAGTTCATGCATGCCGACGATCTCGCATCGGCGATCGTGCACCTCATGGAGCACTACGACGGAGCATCGCACGTCAACGTCGGAACCGGTCGCGACATGACGATCCGCGAGGTCGCCGACGAGATCGCCGAGATCGTCGACTATCGCGGCGAGACCCGCTGGGATGCATCCAAGCCCGACGGCACGCCGCAGAAGCTGCTCGACATCTCGCTGCTGCGCTCGACCGGCTGGACGCCGGGCATCGGGCTACGCGGGGGGCTGGCCCGTACGATCGCGTGGTACCGGCGCAGCCACGCCGAGCTCCGCGTCGCCTGATCCCGCGCGATCCGGCTCCGCGCCATCCGAACCCTCGTCGCCGGGCAAACCCAGCTGCCCGGCGACGAGCAGAAGGCATGCGATCATCACGGTCGTCGCGCCGGTGGCCTGCAGGAGCGATCCGCGCATGAGGATCGTCATGTACACCGGCAGCACCGCGCCGACGATCGCCCACACGCCGCCGCCGGCGAACGCCGGGACGATACGCACGTCCATGGCCCGCAGCACGATGCCGAGCGCGATGAAGACGACCACGACGGCGATGATTCCGCCGTTGACCATCGCTTCGGCCCACATCGGCGCCGAGAGGTTGTCGAACGCGTATCCGCGGTACTCCGCGAGCACGATGCCGGTGTCGGTGGGCTTGTCGGGCCAGATCGCGCGCGGCACCCAGAACAGGATGCTGCCGAGGAACTGCCGTGCCGGCTCGACGAGACCGTCGAGCCAATAGGCGAGTGAGTTGGCGATCTGCCAGAACGCGTCGTAGTCGGGGTTCGCGAGGTACTCGCCGAAGAAGCTCGTACGGTTGACGCGCACCTCGTCGGTGCGGAAAGCGTCGGCGATCGGGAACACGAACAGGAACGCCACGATCGCCAGAAGCATCGTCACGCGCGCGCGGAACCGGGTCGCGGCAGCGCCCGCGAAGATCGCGAGGGCGACGGCGACGGTGCCGAAGGTGTATCGGGCGCTCGCGATCGGATTGACAATCAGCAGGAGGACGACCGCGGCCGCGACGGCGGCGGTCGTGTACGCGATGCGGCCGGCCCGTGAGCGCGCGACTCGGCGCAGCTGCGTCATCGCTCCCGTCGCGATGAGCAGCGGGTAGACCGCCGCCGCGTACATGACGGCACGCACCGCGGGATCGGGCCAGCGCGCCTCGCGGGCGGCGAACGCCGCCTCACGGCTGCCGAGGGCCGCGGCCGGGCCGAGCTGGGCGACGAAGAACGCACTGATGCCGAGCCCGACGACGGCGAGCCCGATCGCCCGCGCCGGGCCGACGGCGCGCGGCGCGCGTGCGGCGCGCGGCGGGCGGGCGTGCTGCAGGAGCATCCAGGCCGCACGTGCGATCTCGTAACACCCGAGGCCCAGCGCGACGATTCCCGCCGTGGGCAGGTCGAAGGCCGGATCGATGCCGGGCGTCGTGGTCGAAACGGCGTCGGCGCGGATCTGCGCCGTCGGCGCGAGCCCCATGAAGATGTAGCCGAAGACCCAGAAGAAGAAGTCGAACAGGTGGGGCCGTCCCGACACCCACGTCAGCGAGAGGCGGATGCCGCCGTAGACCATGATCAGCAACGTGACGATCCAGGCCTCGCTGCGCCCGCGGTCGGGGATGTCCGAGATGAGCGCGACCGGCAACGCGATGCTCAGCACGCCGATCGAGAGCGCGAGCAGCGCGATGCGCGCGCCGCCGCGCAGTGACGTCTCGGCGTCGCTGCGGATTCCCGCTGCGCCGATCGTTCCGGTGTGCTTCCCCACGAGCCTCCCCCTCGCATATCATGGCAGACGGGGGTCCGCGTGTTTCTCACACGCGGCATATTGGGGCCGCGTCGATTCATCGACGCGCGAATGGGGGACGCTATGGAGTCCAACCGTGTTCTGCGGGTGATCCGCTATCACTGGATGACGGTGGTCGTATTGATGGCGCTGGGCGCCACTGCTGCGCTCGCCTACGCCTGGTCGGTGCCACGGGAGTACACGGCTCGCGCCGACGTGTTCGTCGCGGTGACCGGCAGCTCGACGACGGGCGAATTGGCGCAGGGCAGCAACTTCTCGCAGCAGCAGGCGCGCAATCTCAGCACCGTTGCGACGCGTGAGATCGTGCTGGCGCCGGTCATCGACGAGCTGGGGCTGGAGGATTCGACCGCGAAGCTGCGCTCGCGCGTGTCGACCGCGGTTCCCCTGAACACGTCGATGATCTCGATCTCGGCGGTCGATCCGTCGCCGCGCGAAGCGGCTCGCATCGCCAATCTCGTCGCCGCCAAGCTCGCCGAGGTCGTGCCGACGCTCTCGCCGCAGGTCGACGGCACGTCGCCGGTCCGCCTGCGCGTCATCGAGAACGCCGTGCCGCCGAACCTGCCCTCCGCACCGCACACGCCGATGCTCGTCATCCTCGGAGCACTCGGCGGTCTCGTGGCCGCCGCCGGCGTCGTGCTGCTGCGGCTGATGTTCGGTACGCGCGTCCGCACGGTGGAGCAGGCACAGGAAGCCGCCGGTGCGGCGATCATCGGCACGGTGAGCGCCGACCGCACCGCGGACCGCGCTCCGCTCGCGCTCCTGTCGGCGCCGCACTCCCTGCGCTCCGAGGACTACCGCCGACTTCGGGGAAACCTGCGCTTCGTGCAGGCGTCGCAAGAGCACCGCGTCTTCGTGTTCACGTCATCCGTGCCGAGCGAGGGCAAGAGTACGACGGCCGCGAATGCCGCCGTCGCCCTCGCGGCCACCGGGGCATCGGTGTGCCTCGTCGAGGCCGACCTCCGACGGCCGAGCCTGAGCCGCATCCTCGACCTTCCGCCCGACCTCGGGTTCACGAACGTCATCGCCGGTGAGGCGACGCTCGACGACGCCCTGGTGGCATGGGGCCCCGACCGACTGCACGTCCTGCTGGCCGGGCCCGTTCCGCCCAACCCGTCCGAACTGCTCGAGTCCGAACGCGCCCTCGACGTTCTCGAGAACCTGCGTGCCGCGCACGACATCGTCATCATCGATGCGCCACCGGTGCACCCGGTCGCGGACGCTGCCGTCCTGGCGCGCGTCTTCGGCGGAGCGGTGCTGGTGGTCGGAGCCGGCCGGGTGCGCGAACGCGACGTCCGCCGGACGGTCGCGCGGCTGACCTCGGTGGGCGCCACGATCCACGGCGTCGTGCTGAACCTGGCCCGGTCGGCGCGCGCCGACCGGCGGAGCTACGCCACGTACGCCGTCGCACCGGATGCCGGGCGCCGCGTTCGCGGCGGTCGCGGCACGGGGGCGAGCAGTCGCGGCGCATCCGGCACCACCGACGCCTCGAACGAACGCCCCGCGGCCGACGGGCTCCGGGAAGAGCCGTCGGCCGCGGGGCGGCGGTGAGCGGTCGCTCCGGGCGTCAGCCCAGGCTGCTCACCCCGTAGTAGCTGAGATCCTGCACGCGCGGCGATCCCACGACGCGGTACGGAGAGGACAGCGAGACGATCCGCTTGCCGGAACGGTCGATGCTCGCCGACACCGCACCTTCTCGGAGCGGCACCGTGTACACCGACCGACCGGCCGGAGCGTCGAAGCGGGTCGTCGTTCCGCCCACGGTGACGGTGAGAGTCGCGGGAGCGGTGAGGTAGACGACCGCCTCCACCTCGTCGGTCGGGCTGCCCGAAGTGCCGCCGAGAGTCGGTGCCGCCAGCAGGTGGCCGAGGGTCGGTCGGGCACCGGTGAACTGCGTGCGGTGCACCAGGAAGGCCTGGTCCTGCGTAACACGCGGCTGCGTACCGCTGTGGAACCAGTCGAGGTAGGGCCGACTGATGTCGAGGAACGTGTCGCCGTGGTCGGCCGACGGGGCGAACTGCGTGCTCTCGCTGTAGTCGTTCCACGTCACCAGCTGCACGTACTGCGCCCCGGTGTCGATCGCGCGCTTCCAGGAGGCCCGCAGGTTGTCGGTGTTGCCCGATTCGGCGAACACGCCGGCGCGCGGCCGGTAGTCCTGCACCGAGACCGGCGCCATCCAGGTCTTCCCCAGGGCTGCGGCACGCGCGGCGTAGTCGGGGCCGTTGGCGGTGTGCCATTCGGTGCGCACGCCCCAGTTCCCGTACCCGTCGGCGATGCCGCGGAAGGCGGACATGTTGGCGTCGGAGGCGTTGAGGAACACGGCCTGGAAGGTCACGGGCACACCGTGCACCCGCTTCAGCCGGTCGATGATGCGCGACCACCAGTCGACGCTCTTCTTCTCGGCCGCGAACGACGACAGCAGCATCCGGTCACCGACGCGGAACGCGGCCTTGGACCGGTAGAGCTCCGCGAGCCGGTCCGCCACGGTGGCGGGATCGCTGTTCGCCACCGAGGCGGACGCATCGATCATCGGGACCACGGCGAAGCCGCCCTGCCGCTCGGCTGCGACGAAGAGATTCTTCGTCGCCTCCCAGTTGGAGCCGCCCACGCTCATGATGTTGACGGTGAAACCGTCGATGCCCGCGCTCTTGGCCTGCGTGACCTCGCGCCGAAGGTTGTCGAGCTTCCACGACGACGACCCGGAAGGCGGCACGGCGAGCGGTCGGTCGCGCAGCAGCCCGCCGTACTCGGCGTGCTTGCCGCCCTCGCCGTCCGGGCTCAGGTAGTTGCGCGTGTAGTAGTCGCTCTCCGCTGGCTTGTTGTCGATGGACACCGGGTACGGCGGGAAGTAGTGGGCGAACACCTTTCGCGAGGTGTCGACTGTGGACGGCGGCGCAGGCTGGCTCGGCGGCGCGGGAGCGCTCGGCGGCGTCGTGGGGGCGGGCGCGGCGGCGGGCTTGCGCGTGTAGGTGAGCTTCAGCGACGGCGCCTTGTCGCCCGTTCGGAAGAACGTCGTGGAGACGTGCTTCTGCCGGTACATCAGGCGGACGGAGAGCTGACCCTTGGCGGCGACCTGCGCGACGTCGCCGAGCGGCAGGGTCAGCGCCGAGCCGACCCGAGCGGTACTGCTCGACTGAGCCAGCCGGGCTCCGGCCTCACTCGGACGGTTGGCGTAGGTCAGGGTCGAGCTCGACCACGCGCCTCGCTCCGCGTAGACGTCGACACCGGCCGCTGTCGCGGTCGTGTACCGCACCGTCATCGACAGCGATGCCGACACGGGCTTCGTGGTGTCGACATCGGCCGGCAGCGTGAAGCGCGCGTAGCTCCGGTCCTGGGTCGACGTCGCGCTGAGCGGTTGGGTCTTCAGCACGGTCTTGGGCGTCCGTGACGAGACGGTGGCGACGTCGCTGGGCGCGACCGTCACCGTCACCGTGCGGGCCACGGTCGCTTGGGGGGCGACGTCGCCTGATGCCTGCGCCGAGCTGGCGCCGGCGAGCATGAGCGCAAGAGCGGACAGGGTCGCGACGACGGCTTGCGAAGATCGTCGTCGGCGGATGGTTCGGGGATCCTGATTGACGGGTTTCATGTCTTCCTCGTTGGGTAGCAATCACCTTGACGAGCGCGCACCGCCCGCCAAGTCCCTCCCCCAGCAATCCCCACGAGTGTGGCACGAAGCCGCGAGCGTGCAAAATGCGCCCCGCAGGTTCGGAACCACAAGGTCGTGTGAAGACGAGCGCAACGTTGCCGCAAGGTCTGCAGAGGCTCAGCCTTTCCTGCCCACCGGAAGATAATCTGATCCCACGGCCGCACACGCTCCGGATTCGGAGCTGTGAGCGGTGGGCCTCCCCGAAGAGGCCCGAACATCGATGCGCGCCATTTTGGGGGTGTGCGCGCACGGCTCGCCGTCCTGGCGTCCTTGGGGGATGACGTCAGGACGGCGGCCTCATATCGCGCCCGCCGCGCCGGCGGCGGCGCAACGGCTCAGAGCGCGAGTCGGTCGGCCACGACGGCGGCGAGCTCGTCGGCGATGCTCTGCGCGTCGGCCGCGGTCGTCGCCTCGACCATGACCCGGACGAGGGGCTCGGTGCCGGAAGCGCGCAGCAGCACGCGGCCCGAGTCACCCAGACGCGCACTGGCAGCCGCGACGGCATCCTGCAGGCCCTCGTCGCTGCCCACGCGATCGCGGTCGACGCCGCGCACGTTGACGAGCACCTGCGGATAGACCGTCATGACAGCCGCGAGTTCCGCGGCCGTCTTGCCCTGACGCGCCATCTCGGCCGCGAGGTGGAGCCCCGTCAGCAGTCCGTCGCCGGTCGTCGCGTAGCGGCTCATGATGACATGGCCGCTCTGCTCGCCGCCGAGGCCGAAGCGGCCCTGGTTCATCCGCTCGAGCACGTAGCGATCGCCCACCGCGGTCTGCTCGACCGTGATGCCGTGTTCGGCCATCGCACGGTGCAGCCCCAGGTTGCTCATGACGGTCGCGACCAGGGTGTTGAAGGGCAGTCGCCCACGTTGCTTCATCGCCACCGCGAGGATGGCCATGATCTGGTCGCCGTCGATGACGCGACCTTCCGCATCGACGGCGAGGCAGCGGTCGGCATCCCCGTCGTGGGCGATGCCGATGTCGGCGCCCGTGCGGATCACCTCGGCCGCGACCCGGTCGAGGTGCGTCGAGCCGACTCCCTCGTTGATGTTGAGTCCGTCGGGATCGGCACCGATGACGGTGACTTTCGCGCCCGCATCGCGGAATGTCTGGGGCGAGACGCCGGATGCCGCGCCGTTGGCGCAGTCGAGGACGACGTGGATCCCGTCGAGCGTGTGCGGAAGCGACCCGAGCAGGTGCACGACGTAACGGTCCTCGGCGTCGGCGAAGACCCGGATGCGTCCGACGTCCGCGCCCGTGGGCTGGAGCTTCGGGCCGGTGAGAGCCTCTTCGATGCGTCGCTCGACCTCGTCGGGCAGCTTGACCCCGCCGCGAGCGAAGATCTTGATGCCGTTATCGGGGGCGGGGTTGTGCGACGCCGAGACCATGACGCCGAAGTCCGCGTCGATGTCGCCGATGAGGAACGCCGCAGCGGGCGTCGGCAGGACTCCCGCATCCAGCACGTCGACGCCGGATGACGCCAGGCCCGCGGCGACCGCGGCCGAGAGGAACTCGCCCGAGACGCGCGGGTCGCGCGCGACGACGGCGGTCAGCCGCTTGCCGGCGGCCTTTCGCGCCTCCGCGATACGGCCCTGGCCCAGGACGACGGCAGTCGCCTGGGCCAGGGTGAGTGCGAGTTCGGCGGTGAGGGGGCCGTTGGCCAGCCCCCGAACACCGTCCGTACCGAACAGCGCCACGGAGCTTAACGCTTCGAGTACTGAGGAGCCTTACGCGCCTTCTTGAGACCGGCCTTCTTGCGCTCCTTGACGCGAGCGTCGCGCGAGAGGAAGCCGGCCTTCTTCAGGGTCGGGCGGTTGTTCTCCTCGTCGATGCCGTTCAGCGAACGGGCGATGCCCAGACGCAGCGCGCCGGCCTGACCCGAGGGGCCACCGCCGGAGATGCGGGCGATCACGTCGTACGAGCCGGCGAGCTCGAGCACCGTGAACGGGTCGTTGATCAGCTGCTGGTGCAGCTTGTTCGGGAAGTAGTCCTCGAGCGTGCGGCCGTTGACCGTGATGGTGCCCGAGCCGGGGATCAGACGCACGCGGGCGATGGCCTGCTTGCGGCGACCCACGGCAGCGCCGGGGACGGAGAGCACCGGACGCGGTGCGGCGGCGGCAGCGGCCTCCGACGCGGGCGTCTCGGTGGAGTAGTTCTGGGGAGTCTCCTCGAGGGAGTCAGCGATCTTCGCCATCAGTGTTTCCTTGAGTGTTTCGCGGCGCTTACTGGGCGACCTGGTCGAAGGTGTAGGTGGTGGGCTGCTGCGCAGCGTGCGGGTGCTCGGCACCGGCGTAGACCTTGAGCTTCGAAAGCTGCTGGGCGCCCAGGCTGTTCTTGGGGAGCATGCCGCGAATGGCCTTCTCGACCGCGCGGACCGGGTTCTTCTCGAGCAGCTCCGCGTAGGTGACCGACTTCAGACCACCCGGGTAGCCGGAGTGGCGGTACGCCTTCTTCTTCTGGAGCTTCTGGCCGGTCAGGGCGACCTTCTCGGCGTTGACGACGATGACGAAGTCACCGGTGTCGACGTGGGGGGCGAACGAGGCCTTGTGCTTGCCGCGGAGAAGGACCGCGGCGTGCGAGGCGAGGCGGCCGAGGACGACGTCGGTTGCGTCGATGACCAGCCACTCGCGCTGGATCTCGCCAGCCTTGGGGGTGAAAGTGCGCGTCACAATAGTGCTGCTTTCTTATATCGAACGGAGAAGTTCGTGAATCCCGCTCCGGGGTGGTTCTCGTGGAGAACACGCCAGTGGAGGGCTCACGTTCGCGGTACCGAGCCAGCGGGCACAGGCACCAAAGAGACAGCGTACGCTAACTACCGACGTAATCAAAGCCGTGCCTTCTCCCCGGGCCGTTCTTCGATCCCTCCCACACCTCGATCGGAGACCCCCGGATGCCCCTGTTCGAACTCGAACGGTCGCGCGTCGGACGCCTGCGCGTGTTCACGCGCGCGCAGCTGCCTTTCACGGTCGGGGCCCTCCTCGTGTTCGTGGCGCTCGCGATCGGCGCGCCGGCCTCGCTGTCGACCCCGCTCGTGTGCGCTGCGGCCCTGCTCACCCTGGTGTCCACGATGGCCACGGCCCTGCTGCCGTGGGAGCGTGTCTCGCCGTCGTGGCTGCTCGTCGTGGCTGTCGCCGACATCGTCGCGGTCGCCCTGCTGCGCGCCGAGGTCATCTGGCTGATGCCGGGCGTGAGCATGCTGGCGATCTTCCCGATCCTGTGGATCGCCTACGGCTTCCCGCCCGTCGCGTTCGTCGCCGCCGTGGGCGCCACCGCGCTCATGACCTCGCTGCCCTTCGTCGTGCGCGGAAGTTGGCCGACGACACCGCTCGACTGGGTGAACGTATTCACCCTGCCGGGCCTCATCCTCGCCATCGCCGTCGTCGTGAACATCGCGGCTGAGCACCTCCGGCGCCGCGGCGCTCGGCTGCGCGCACTTCATGAGGAGCGCGCCCGGGCCCTCACCCGAGCCCACGACAACGAGCTCGTGCTGCGCACCGTTCTCGACACCGTGCGCAGCGGCGTGGTGCTGTACGACGACGCCGGTCGTCTGGTCCTGGCCAACCGCACCGCCGAGGAGCTGTCGCGAGCGATGGGTTTCTCACTGAGCGAGCCGCCCTACGCGGGCGACGCGGTCCTCGCCGCCGACCGCTCGACCCCCGTGCCCCATCACGAGCAGCTCATCCCCCGCGCGTTGCGCGGTGAGAGCACGAGCGACACCGTCGAGTGGGTCGGTCCGGCGTCGGCACAACGGGCGATCCTCGCCGACTCCGACCGGGTTCGCCGGGCCGACGGAACCCTGCTGGGCACACTCGTGGCCGCGCACGACGTGACCGAGCTGGCGGATGCCGCGCAGATCCGACAGGACTTCCTGCGAACGGTCTCGCACGAGCTGCGCACTCCGCTGACGAGTGTGACGGGATACCTCGATCTGCTGACCGACCATGTGCGCGACGACGACCCGGCGGCGACCCGGTACCTGTCGATGGTCGAGCGCAACGTCCTCGTGCTGACCGACCGCATCAACGAGCTGCTGGCCGCCGCTTCGACCGACACCGAGGTCTCGCCGCGGCCGGTCACCCTCAGCGAGCTGATCGCCTCGGCGGTACGCGCCGTGTCGCCTCGAGCCGAGAACCGCGGCAGCTCCATCCAGCAGATCGGGGCGACGGCCGACCGTGTCGTGCTCGACCCCGTCCGCATCCGTCAGTCCCTCGAAGAGCTGCTCGTGAACGCCGTGAAGTTCAGCCCGCCGGCATCCGCGGTGGTCATCGGCCAGCGCGTGGACGAGTCGGGCGTCCAGATCGTCGTGAGCGACAGCGGCCCCGGCTTGAGCTCGGCCGAGCGCACGCGTGTGTTCGATCCGTTTTACCGGACCGACTACGCCCGACAGAACGCCATTCAGGGCTTCGGCATCGGCCTCTCGGTCGTGCGCAACGCCGTGGTCGCCCACGGCGGGCGGGTTCGGGTCGGCGCGTCCGCTTCCGGCGGCACGGCGATGGCCATCGTTCTGCCCGCGACGCCTCCGATCGGGCGCTGACCCGGCGGGCTGCCACAGCCCGACACCCGGGGCGGGGAGCCGTTCCCCAACCAGCTCCCCGACCCGGAATCGCACGGTGCCCCACTACTGTCGCCGGAGCGGGCTGCCCATTCCGTACGCGAGCACGCGACCGGGGGTGAGTGCGCGTTCGGTCGTCCTGGGGAGGAGAGGATGCCTCAGCGCGGGGCCGCGTCGAGTCGTTCGCGCAGCGCCCGCAGAAGCCTGCCCGCGCGTCCGCCGAGGAAGGCGCCCTGATCCTGCGAGATCTCGTGGAGGTACAGCCGGTCGAAACCGGCCGCGACCAGGTCGGCGAGGCTGTCGGCTAGCTCGGCGATGCCACCCGGTGAATCCACGCCGATGATGACGTGCTCGGCGAGCTCCGCGTCGGTCGGCTCACCGGCGCGCGCGGCGAACTCCTCCGGCTGCGCGATGTCCCATGCCTCGGGCGGGGCCACGACGCCGTGCAGCCACTGATCCCGGACGAGCGCGGCCGCCTCGGCGGATGTTCCGGCGAGGGCGATGTGCACCTGCAGGCAGGTGGGGCCCAGGCCGCCCGCATCCAGATAGGCGTCGACGACCTCGGCGACCTGCTCGCGCCGCGTTCCCACCGTGACGAGCCCGTCGGCCCACCCCGCCGCCCAGCGCGCGGTCTCGGCGGAGGCCGCGGTCGCCATGAGCGTCGCCGGGCCCGCCGGCAGGCTCCACAGGCGCGCGTCGTGCACGCGGACACGGCCGTCGTGATCGACCGTCTCACCGGCGAGCAGGCCGCGCATGACGCCCACGCACTCGCCCAGCCGCGCGGTGCGCTCGTCCTTCGACGGCCACGGCGCGCCCGTGACGTGCTCGTTGAGCAGCTCTCCACTGCCGAGCGCTGCGAAGTAGCGTCCGGGGAACATCTCGGCGAGGGTCGCGATCGCCTGCGCGCTGACGACGGGGTGGTACAGCTGGCCTGGCGTCGAGACCGATCCGATCGAGAAACGCGTCGAGGCGAGCGCCGCACCGAGCCAGGCGATCGCGTTGCCGGAGTGCCCCTGGCGCGGTGTCCAGGGAGCGAGATGGTCGGCGCTGAACGCCCCGTCGAATCCGACGCGCTCGGCCTCGATCACGGCCTCCAGAAGCGCGCTGGGCGCGAGCTGTTCGTGCGACGCGTGATATCCGATGAAGGCCATGCCTCAGTCTTTCCGGCGTGCCCGGGAGAGAGATGCCGGTTGCCCCGGGCGCGGTCGGTGCGGTAGCGGGCTCAGGCGACGGTCTCGACATCGAGCCGTGCGTCATGAAGGCACGTCAGCGCCTCACGCATCCGCGCCTTCACCACGCCGATCGGTTGTCCGGTGCGTTCCGCTATCTCGGCCTGGCTGCACCCGCCGAATGCGGCCAGGTCGAGCACCTGCTGCTGCACCGGCGTGAGCCGGCTCACGCGGTCGAACGCGCGCCTGCGGACGAGTGAGAGGACCCACCGCCGGGCCGTACCGGCACTCTCATCGAATGCGGAGGCAGTGTGCCAGATCTCCAGGAAGGCCTCTCCGACGACCTCTTCCGCGAGGGAGCGGCTGCCGGTCACGTGCAGCGCAAGGCCGAAAGCCGCCGCCCCGATCGCGTCGTACAGTCGCGCGAAGGCGATTCGGTCATCAGCCGCGGCAGCGATGAGGAGGCTGTCGAGCTCAGGCTCGAGCTCGGTGCGCTGCGGCTCGCCCGGAGCGGTCTCGGGCACGAGGAGATCCGTCATGAGGAAATCGTGCGGCCAGGTCGCCGCCGCGGGAAACGCTTGTCTCGCCCGCTTCCCCGTGCTAGGCGAATCTAGTCAGGTGAATGGATCTGCGAACTCGTTCGGCGGCTGGAACGGCAGAGCGCCCCGGGTCACGGGGACCCGGGGCGCTCGCGTGAAGAAGCGTCTTACTTGAAGGCGTCCTTGACGTTCTCGCCGGCCTGCTTGACGTTGGCGGCGGTCTGGTCCTTGTGGCCTTCGCCTTCGAGACGCTCGTTGTCGGTGGCCTTGCCGGTGGCTTCCTTCGCCTTGCCGGCAACGTCCTGAGCTGCGTTCTTGATCTTGTCGTCGAGTCCCATATCGGCCCCTTCCGTCGATCTGCGTCCGGGGCTCATGTCCCCGGATGCCGGGACGCTTCATCCCGGTCATCTCACGGTAGGTCGGCCCGGTCCGACCGCGCACCCGGTCGCGTTCGAGCCGGGAATGAGGTAATGCGCGAGCGACGGCACTCTCAGCCTTCTCGTGACCGGGTGGGGCACGATCGTTCCCATGGCTTCACGATCCCGGATGCTGCGCCGTCGGCGTCGCCTCGGGATCGCCGCCATCCTCGTCCTCGTCCCCGTACTGCTCGTGACGGTGATCACCGCGATCGGAGTGACGGCCGCCAACCTGCTGAGCACTGCCGGCGAGGCACCGGTGCTGGGCAGCGAGCCGCGCGAACTCCCACCGAACGCCGGCGACATCGATCCGGGGAACCTCATCGATGACGACCTGTTCTTCGATCGCGACGCCCTGTCGGCCGCGCAGATCCAGGAGTTCCTCGACGAGCGGATCGGCGAATGCGTCAACGGCGCGTGCCTGAACGTGGCGACGGCGGGCATCTCGTCGCGCGAGGCACGGGTGTCCGAGCGGACCGGCGAGGTCGTGTGCCGCGCCATCGAGGGCGGCGAGCTCCCGGTCGCGGAGATCATCCATCGCGTCCAGGATGCCTGCGGGATCTCGGCGCGCGTCATCCTGGTGACTCTTCAGAAGGAGCAGTCGCTTGTCGAGGGGCGCGCGGCTCGGGCACCCTCGGACGCGCGGCTGCGCACGGCGATGGGCGCCAGCTGTCCCGACACGGCGCCATGCGACCCGCAGTACGAGGGCGTGGGCGCGCAGATCGTCGCCGGGGCGACCGACCTCGCGTCATACCGGGCGTCGGGCTTCATGCGCCAGCCCGGCACGCACTTCATCGCCTTCCACCCGAACCCCGAGTGCGGCGGCACGGATGTCGCGATCGCGAACGACGCCACCGCGGCGCTGTACAACTACACGCCATACCAGCCCGACGCTGCGGCATTGTCCGCGGGATGGGGATCGGGCGGCCCCTGCTCGTCGTACGGCAACCGCAACTTCAGCTACTACTTCGCACTGTGGTTCGGGTCGGTGCGCGCCGGCTGACGGACGCGGCCGTGCCGCGAGACGGCGCCCGCGCGCCCCGCGACATTCAGCGCCGCCGCAGCAGCGCCCTCGCTCCCGCGACCGCGCCCGCTACAGCGCCCGCGATGGCGGCGGAGGCGGCGGTGTAGAGCGGCGCCCGGTGGCGGATGGCCCAGGTCTGCAGGCTCCCGTTGCGCGCGCGGTCATCGAAGACGCCGTGGGCCCCGTGGTCGCCCGGCACCGGCTCGTAGAGGTTGGGGGCGCTCCCCGGCGCGCCGGCATCGGGGGCGAACTGTCCCTCCCACGCGTTCTTCGCGAGGTACCAGTCGAGGAAACGACCGGCGACGCGGGTTCCGAGGATGAGCCCGACCGTCGATTCCCCCACCCAGGTGCGACGGCGGGGTCGATCCGCGACGTCGGCGACGGCGCGGGCGCCGACTTCGGGCTGGTAGATCGGCGGCACCGGCTGCGGGTGGTGCGGGAAGTTCGACTTCACCCACCCGAACTGCGTCGTGTTGAGGGCGGGCATGTCGACGATGGACACCGCGACGCTGCTCTTCTCGTGCGTGAGTTCGGACACGACGGCATCCGTGAACCCGTGGACCGCGTGCTTGGCGCCGCAGTAGGCCGACTGCAGCGGGATGCCGCGGTGGGCGAGCGCAGAGCCGATCTGGATGATGTGTCCGTGGTCGCGATCGCGCATGCGCCGCAGGGCCGCGCGCGTGCCGTTGACGGTGCCGAGGTAGGTAACCGCTGTGGCGCGGTCGAAGTCGTCGGCGGACGTGTCGAGGAAGGCGGCGATCGCCCCGGACATGACGTTGTTCACCCAGAGGTCGATCGGGCCGAGAACGTCCTCCACCTCGGTGGCGGCCCGGTCGACGGCATCCGAGTCGGCGACGTCGACCGAGACGGCGAACCCGCGCCTGCCGGCCTCTTCGATGTCAGCGACAGCGCCGTCGAGCCCGTCGCGTCCACGTGCGAGCACCGCGACATCCCAACCGCGGCCGGCCAGCTCGCGGACGATGGCACGGCCGAGGCCGGCGCTTCCTCCCGTGACGACGGCGACTCCGCGCCCGGTTGTTGCAGCCATGACGATCTCCTTCCACCGAGGCATCCACGGTGGAAGCTCGCGATCTCGCGACCATTGTCGGCACGCGTGGGCGTGCGCACGCAGCTGTTGCCAGCCCCGACGGAATGGTCTAGGCGAGAGCGCTCAGCGCATGCCTGTCATGCGGTCCCACTGCAGCGACTTGAACTGCAGGAAGGTGCACAGGGTGCCGGCGAAGGCGACCTCGGCGGCGAGACCGGCCATCGCGTACGGCGTGAGCGTCAGATCCTCCGAGCGAGCCGAGAGCGTCGCCTCCCACTCGGGTTCGTCGATCCCGCGGGGCTGGAGGTAGATGTCGGCGGGCGCGTTCTGCAGATGCACGATCACCAGGCCGGTGTCGAGTCCCTCGGAGCCGTCCTGGATCGCGACCTTGATCTCGACGCCGTGCGACTGGCCTTGCTCGACGAACTCCGCCACCCACTGCTCGAGCAGGGTCTTCGTGCGCACCGGCACACGCGTCATGTCGTCGCTCATCAGGTGAAATCTTGCCACAATCGGAACGACCTCGCCCGGTTTTCTGCAGGCCGCGGTGCGAACCGCCGAACTACTGGACGGGCTCGTGCACGCGTCTGTCGAAAGGTGGGAATCGAGGCGGTGGCGGTCAGGGTCAGAGCGGCGTCAGCCCTGGGGCTCGGGCACCATACGGAGGCCGTCCGCGCTGTTCGCCGATTCCATCAGGGCGTCGATCCACTTCGGGTTGATCTGGGGCTGCCGACTGCCGGCGAACTGGAACTGCACCGAGATGGTGGGGTGCAGCCAGAAGTCGCGGCGGCTCGTCCCGTGGGGAGAGGTCGTCTCGAACATGAGGGGCTCGCCGCGCCGCAGCTTCGTCATCAGGACCAGCCGGAGATGAGCCAGCGCACGGTCGTCGATCTCAACGAAGTTCGCCGCGTTGTCGTAGAAGAATCTGCCCACCGCGACAGCTTAAGCCGCCCCGGATGCACGGAGGCTCAGTCGCCCGTCGCGGCGAGCAGCCGAGACGGTGACGGCTTCGTGCAGCGCTCAGGAGGAGCCGCCGCAGCAGGGCTTCGGGCCGCGCGCGTCGGGATCATTCAGAAGGGTGGTGGGTCGTCGGGTGGCCCGCCCGTTCCCGCGCCCGGTGGTGGTGGATTCGGGTTGTCGATCGTGAAGCACACCGCCGGTATCGGCACGTCTTCGCGGTAGACCCGCCCGAGCGGCGAGGTCCAGATCAGCACCCCGGCCCCGGCCTGCCGGACTCCCCACTTGGTGAATTGCTTCATGGAGTGGTGTCTTTGGCACAGGTGGGCGAGGTTGAAGATGTGGGTGTGGCCGCCTGTGGCGTAGTCGATGGTGTGGTCGATCTCGCACCGGATCGCCGCCCGCCGGCATCCGGGGAATCGGCAGTGCTGGTCTCGGGCGGTGAGGAATTTCTTCATCGACGCAGTCGGCCGGTACGTGTCGACCTCGACAGGGGTGCGGGTGACGGGGTCGATGAACAGCCGGTCCCACTCTGCGACCTGTCCCGCGAGCTTGCGTGCGCTCTCCGCGTCGATCAGCGCGGCCCCTATAGCTTCGGCGGGATGCTCGTCCTTGCCCATCAGCGTCTCGGCGGTGACAGCGACCTGCACCCGCCCGCGGATCGCCCCGAGCCCGCCGGCCCGGTCGGTCCCGTAGGTCGGGTCCACGACCGGCGCCCCGCCGAGGACGAGGTCGCTGAGGATGTCGGCGCGTAGTTGGTCCATCGTCCGCACATCGGGTGCCTCGGCAGCGCCCGCAGCATCCGCGCCACCCGCGCCAGCAGCATTCGCGCCAGCAGCATCCGCGCCACCCGCGCCAGCAGCATTCGCGCCAGCAGCATCCGCGCCACCCGCGCCAGCAGCGCCCGCGCCGTCGCCCACCACGCCACCCGCCCCGGCTGGCACTCGTGCGTCCTTGACCGCCTGGCCCATCTGCGTGAGCCGGTCGAGCATTCCCACCGCGATCACCGTGGGGACGGTCGCGATCACATCCGACATCCCGTCGGAACCGTGCAGCATCCGCACACACCGTCCCGCCGCAGCCTCGCGGTGTCGCTGTGTGAACGACCGCTCATGCAGTTTCTCCGCCAAAGCCCGCAACGGTTCGCGCACCCGGGTGGCGATGTCGCGCTCGCATACCGCGATCGCCGCAGCCTCGAACTCCGCCCGCACTTCCGCGGGCACGCCGGCCCCGGCTTTCACGACGACGTCGACGTGGTCGCGGGTGATCCGGCGAGACTCCCACGCGGCGAACACCGCGGGGTAGTCATCCACGATCGTCAACGCGTGATCGATATCAGCCTGCAACCGGCTGTCGCTGCGCCGCGCCAACCCTGCCGCCTCGGCCGCGACCGACCGCAGTTCCATGTCCGACGCCATCCCACGCACCCCATCACGGCGCGCCTCACGCAGCGCCGACCGACCCAACTCGGCCAGTGCCCGCGTTGTGAGAATGTCAGCCGCGTGCGCCGCGTTCAGTGCCTGAGCGAACGTCGAGAACGCGTGAGCGTGCGGCGACGGATCGAGGTCCCCACCCTGATCACGCTCATCGCCACCCGCTTGCATGTTCCCATCATGACAGCGGGGTACGACATTCCAATCGAACATCCTACCGCCTGTGGAGAACTCGCTCGTCCTCCTCGTCGGGGAGGAATCGCCGCACCCCAGGCGCAAGATCCCCACGCCCGCCGATGCGGAGACAGCCCAGTCTAGAGAACCGTGACGACAGCCGACTCGATCGCCTGCGGGACGGTCGCACGGAACTCGTACGGCAGCGTCGACGCCGACGGGTCGACGTTCGTGACCGTCACGCGGATGACGTAGTCGCCCGGCGGCACGTCGGAGAACACGCGCTGCGTCACACTGCCCTCCTGGTACTTCGCGATGACGACAGGGCCGCCCTCGGTGCTCGCGACGACCGTGCCGACATCGACCCGGACCGCCTCGACGAGGTAGCTCACCGTCGCGGTATCGGGACCGCTCGCCTCTTCCTCCCCGCTCAACCCCCAACGCGCGTAGTCGTAGATGATCGCAGCCGAGTTGATCTGCACGGTTCCCGGTGAGTATGAGGCGACATCGAGCCGGTCCGGGTAGACGACCGCGACCTCACGCACGGGCAGCGAGGCCGCTGCTGCCGGTGTCGCGGCTGCGACGACGATGACCGGCGCGGTCCACACCGCAGCGCGCAGAACACTGCGCCGCGTGACCAGGTCGGATGTCATGGCGGTCGGCCGGGGGTTGACCATCGTGCGCTCCGTTCAGCGGGGCCGCCGGAGAATCGCATCACCAGCTGCCAGATGTGGCAGAAAGCTACCTCCGTCACACGCTCGCACACCAGGGGTTGCGCTCCCCGACTGCCTACCTGCAGCCAGCCCGTCAGTGCGCTCCGACGTTTCCGCTCAAACGCCCATGCAGAGCGGATGCCGCGGCATCGAGCCCCTCGATCGTCACAGACTTACCGTGGCGTTCGTACTTGCTGACGATCGCGTCGAGCGCTGCCACCGTCGAGGCGTCCCACACGTGCGACCTGCTCATGTCGATGATGATGCGGTCAGGGTCGTCGGCATAGGCGAACTGCGTCGTCAGATCGTTGCTCGACGCGAAGAAGAGCTCCCCGTCGACCTCGTAACGAGCCACGGGCGCACCGCGGGAGAGATCGAGGACCCGGGTGACGGTGACGAAGTGGGCGACGCGGCGGGCGAACATGACCATCGCGGCGACGACGCCCAGGATGACTCCGATGGCGAGGTTGTGAGTCCACACCGTGGCCACGACCGTGATGAGCATGACCGCCGTCTCGCTCTTGGGCATCCGTCGGAGCGTGGCGGGACGAACGCTGTGCCAGTCGAACGTCGCCACCGTCACCATGATCATCACGGCGACCAGCGCCGCCATCGGCATGATCGCGACGACGTCGCCGAGCGCGAGCACGAGGATCAGCAGGAAGACCCCCGCGAGGAACGTCGAGATGCGCGTGCGCGCCCCGGATGCCTTCACGTTGATCATCGTCTGGCCGATCATGGCGCATCCGCCCATGCCGCCGAACGCGCCGGAGATGATGTTCGCTGCTCCCTGACCGAGCGCTTCCCGTGTCTTGCGCGAGTGTGTGTCGGTGATGTCGTCGACGAGCTTGGCCGTCATGAGCGACTCGAGGAGGCCGACGACCGCCATGGCGAGCGCGTAAGGCGCGATGATGCGCAGCGTCTCGAAGGTCAGGGGAACGTCGGGCAGGAACAGCGTCGGCAGGCTCGACGGCAGCTCACCCTGGTCGCCCACGGTCGGCACCTGCCAGCCGAAGGCGACGACCGCACCCGTGAGCAGCACGATCGTGACGAGCGGGGCGGGGACCACCTTGGTCAGCCGCGGCAGCACGACGAGGATGACGAGGCCGACCGCGACGAGCGGCCAGACGAGCCACGGGATGCCGGAGCCGAACAGCTGCGGCAGCTGGGCGAGGAAGATGAGGATCGCGAGCGCGTTGACGAATCCCACCATCACGGACCGCGGAATGAACCGCATGAGCTTCGCGACACCGAGCACGGCGAGCACGATCTGGATGAGGCCGCCGAGCAGGACGGTGGCGACGAGATAGTCCATGCCGTGCTCGCGCACCACCGGCGCAATGACGAGCGCGATCGCCCCCGTCGCCGCCGTGATCATGGCCGGCCTGCCGCCGAGGAACGAGATCGCAACGGCCATGATGAACGACGAGAAGAGTCCGACGCGGGGGTCGACGCCGGCGATGATCGAGAACGCGATCGCTTCGGGGATGAGCGCGAGTGCGACGACCAGCCCGGCGAGCACCTCGCGGGTGAGCAACCGAGGACTGCGCAGCGCCTGCAGCACCGTGGGCTCGATGCGGTAACGGGAAGCGCTGTCGCGAACGGGGGTGACGGCGGTCATCCGGTCCTTTCGGTCGATGCCTTCGGCGGGTGTCGGAATCGCGCCCGGTGCGACGCCCCGGTGCGACGCCGCGGTACAGCGCCCCGTCAAGCGTAGGCCCGGTGCACGTGCCATCCCTCCTCGCCCCGATAGACGTCGAAGACGAATGTCTCGCCGTCCGGGTCGGTCGCCTGGAAGCGCCATCCATAGAGGCCGCGCCGCCGATCGTCGTCGGCGGCGAGTGACCAGATCGAGTCGCGCAGGCGCGTCGGGATGTCCGTCACCGTCCAACGCCGACCCGCGAAGAACATCCGCGCGGGGATGTCGTCGACGAGCCAGAGGGTGACGTCGTGAGCGCTCGTCGTATCGGTCATGGAAGTCGAGGATAGAACATACCTACGACACTCACCAGAGCTGCGATCGAACACGCGTACTGCATACGCTGGAGGAATGGATCTCACCAGTCTTTTCGGGCTCGCCGGTCGCCGTGCCCTCGTCACCGGCGGCAGCTCGGGTATCGGGCGTGGAATCGCCGAGGCGCTGGCGTCCGCCGGTGCCGAGGTCGTCGTCGCGGCGCGCGGACGCGAGCTCGTCGACGACACCGTCCAGCACATCCGCGCCGAGGGCGGGCTCGCAGCGGGGATCGTCGCCGACCTGTCGTCGCGCAGCGGCTGCCACGAGCTCGCCGAACAGGCCGGCGACATCGACATCCTGGTGAACTCCGCGGGCATCAACATCCGGCCCCCACTCCTCGAGCTCGACGAACCGTCGTGGGATGCCACGATGGCGGTCAATCTCGATGCGCCGTTCCTCCTCGGGCAGCGGCTCGCGCCGGGCATGATCGAGCGCGGATACGGCCGGATCATCTCGATCAGCTCGCAGCAGGCGAGCCGGGCCTTCGCATCGAGCGGCGCTTATGGCGCCTCGAAAGCGGCGCTCGAGGGGCTCGCCCGGTCGCAGGCCGAGGCATGGTCGGCCTCTGGTGTGACATCGAACGTGCTCATCCCGGGCTTTGTTCTCACGCGCCTCAACGAGCGGCTCGCCAGTGATCCTGCTGTCGTCGAGACGCTCGCGGCGCGCACCTTCGTCGGGCGCAATGGCGTGCCCGACGACTTCGCAGCCGCCGCGATCTTCCTCGCGGGTCCCGGGTCGGCCTACGTCACCGGTCAGTCGATCGCCATCGACGGCGGCTTCTCGGTGCACTGAGGTTCACCTTCCCTGCCATATCAGCTGAGCCCTCTCACCGGAAGAGCTCCCCCGCGGAGACCCACTGCGCAAGACTGAAGCGCTAGGCCGATGAACGCGGGGGAAACATGACAGTGCAGGGTGAGACATCGTCGGCCTCGGCAGTTCTCGACGCGCTGTGGGGGTACGAGGCGGCGGAAGGCGCGATCCGCTTGCGCTTGCGTGACTCCATGCTCGTGAGCGAGAACGACCTCGTCGCCCTCGAGAAGCTCATCGAGGCCCAGGACCGCGCGGTCACCCTCACCCCGTCGAACATCACGCAGGAGCTCGGCATCTCGTCTGCGAGCACGACGGCCATGCTCGATCGCCTCGAGCGCTCGGGGTACCTGCGCCGGCAGCCGCATCCGTCCGACCGCCGGAAGGTCTTCGTGACGCTCGGCGACCGCCCGGTCGAGGGTCTGCGCCGCTCGGGTTCCGAGGTGCAGCACCGTGTCGAGGACGTCATCGCCGACATGCCCGCCGGTTCGGCGGCCGTGCTCGTCGACTTCCTCTTGCGGATGCGCCTCGCCGCCGAAGCCGCCTGAGTCGGCGCCCCGGCACGAAAAACGGCCCCGGCCCGGTCTGTTCGACCCCGGGCCGCGATGCAAGGCATCCCGCCCGACGCCCGGATCCGGATGCCTCCACCCCCGCGTGTCGTCGATGATCCCTTGCGCCCGCGCACAACGCGACGCGGCGCCGTATTGCCCTCCCGAGCTCAGCCGGCGGCAAATGCCGCTTTCGGGGCTGATCGCTCCCGGGGCGCCCAACCGAAGAGCAGGAAAGCGCCGGCGAGGCTCAGCGGCCCGATCAGGTGGAAGATCTGCGAGACCACCGACACGTCGCCGCCTGACGTGGCGAAGGTGTCGGCGATGGACATCCCGATCCCGAAGCCCGAGAAAAGGCGGAGGAACAGAGCGATGCCGATGATCGCGAGATACAGGATGCCGAGCCGGCGCGGCGTGAGCCACGCTCCACGGGTGGCCAACGCGCCGACGGTCACACAGGCCGCCGCGATGAACCACACGACCCCCCACACCACGACGAACGTCACCGCGGTCACGGGATCGAAGCCGTCGGCCCCGATCATCGCCGTATAGATAGCGTCGAGGTCGCGGCCGGGAACCTTCGCCAGTGGATTCCAGATCAGTGTGTCGAGCGCACCGAGCACGAGCAGCACGGCCACCGATGCAAGACCGGCTATTGCGATCGGAGCGCGGCGGACGAGCGGTGATGAGCGGGGCGCCAGGATGAGAGGCATCGAGCGCCAGGCGCCGGTGACCCCCACGGCCGCCCCGCCTGCGGTGAGGCCGATGCCCGCGGCCGCTACCTCCGCCGCGGTGGGGTGCAACGCGGCGACCGCGAGGAGAGCGAGGCCGAGCGCTGTGGCGGCGAAGGCCACCCGCACGACGTTCGAGCGCGACAGGGCGGCCGCGCCGACGAAGAGCGCGGCGGCGAACAGCACTCCCCCGAAGGTGAGCATGCTCAGCACGGACCGTGCCCCGGCGAGCGCGATCTCGAGCGCCGGTGAGATGTCAACAGCCGCGCGGTCGAGATCTCCCGTCAGCCACATCGCACCCGTCATCGTGACGACTGCGGCGACCAGCGCGACGCCCTGTCGGCTCAGCCGGCGCGGGGTCGCACCTCGCGGCTCGCCGGTGAGCACGGGCGAGTCACGGTCGGCGGTCAGCGCGACGGCGATCGCTCCGCGCACGACATCCTCCGGCCGTATCCCGGCTTCGTGGGCGCCCGCGACATCCGCCCGCCACTGCTCGAGGTGACGGGCGCGCGATGCCACCGGCATCGTACGGCTCACCGCGCGAAGGACGAGGTCGACGTTCATGCGATCGCTCCCGTCGCGTCGCCTGGAATCGGGGGCGACTCGGGCTCGAGCCGATCAGCCCGGCGGCGCTGCATCCGCACGGCGTGGGCCTCGAACGCGGCACGCGCTGCGACAAGCCCCTCCGGGGTCAGCCGATAGAGCCGCCGACGTGGTCCGCTGCGGCGCCCATCGACCTCCCACTCGGAGATGACCCACTCGTTCGATTCGAGGCGTTCGAGGATCGGGTACACGCTGCCCGCCGGCCGGCCGGTGCGACTGACGACGAGCAGCCCCCACACCGGTTCCGGCTCTCCGACGAGCACTTCCAGGACGTCGACGGTCGCCGGGGTCACCCGTTTGAGCGGCTGCATGTCAGGACCCTATCTCTATATACCTAGAGATAGAAGTACGGACCCCCGGGCCGCGATGCAAGACATCTGACGCGACACCCCGGCACGGATGCCTCCAACCCGGCGTGTCACCGACGATCCCTTGCAACCGCGCGCAACGCGAGCCCCCACCCGCGCCGCCGGTGGTCAGGGACGGACGAGGAGGAAGCCGCGAGCGTCGTCGAAACCACCGACGACGAGCCCGGCTGCGAAGTGCTCGAGGAACTGGGCGCGGACGCGGTCGCGCCAGGCATCCGCCTCGGCCGGAGACGCTGCGCGGATCGCGTGGATGTCGGCGGGCACCGCGATGGTGGCCACGACCCGGTCATCGGCCGGCCGCTCCTGCGGGGGCGCCGCGAGGGGCCACGTCACCATGAGCCGGTCGGTGACCTCGCCGCGGTTGATGCCGTCGTCCATGAGGCCGTACTGATCGACGAGGTAGTCGCTGATGCGCGCCCCGAGCACCTGCAGGTTGAAGTGCGCGTTGCGCGCGAACAGCGGGTCGAACGTCCACGTGATGGTGCCGACGTCGCGCGCGAACGCCCAGGCGCGCTGGTGCTGCTTGAGCACGCGCCCGAGGCCCTGCTGCTGGTACTCGGGCAGCACGCCGGTCACGTGCGAGTGCATCGACCGCGCGCCGGGCGCGGCGAAGAAGGCGACCGATGCGCCCACGACCCGATCGCCGTCGAAGAGACCGACGACATAGTTGCCGGAGTACGCCAGCGCGCGCATGAGGTTCGTGGGCACCGAATCGCGGTCGCCGCCCCAGACTTCGCGCAGCACCGCCGCACCGGCGAAGATGTCGGCGACGGTCTCGAGGGGGCGGATGTCGATCCCCGCGGGCACGTCGGCTTCGATGGGGGGAACGCTCTCGCTCATGAGCCCACCCTACGCCGCCGCGGATAGCCTGACGGGATGGCATCAGGCGACGACCAACGACGACGACTCACTCGGATGCCGCGGCAGGGAGCGATCGTCGCCGTCCTCGCCACCGCAGGCCTGGCGTCGTCGTTCATGTTCACCCTCGTCGTCCCGATCCAGTCGAAGCTGCCCGAGCTGCTCGATTCGAGCCGTGAAAACACGGCCTGGGTCGTCACGGCCACCCTTCTCGCCGCCGCGGTCTTCACCCCGATCGCCGGGCGCCTCGGCGACATGTACGGCAAACGGCGCATCGTCGTCGTGCTGCTCGCACTCCTGATCGCAGGGTCCATCGTCGCGGCGCTGTCGACCGACATCATCGGGGTGATCGTCGGGCGCGCGCTCCAGGGCGCGGTGACGGGCGTCGTGCCGCTCGGGATCTCGATCATGCGCGACGTGCTCCACGAGAACCGCGTCGACCCGGCGATCGCTCTGATGTCGGCGACCCTCGGCGTCGGCGGAGCGGTCGGCATGCCGATCAGCGCGCTCGTCACCGAGACCAGCGACTGGCATGTGCTGTTCTGGATGTCGGCGGGCCTCGGCGTCGTCGTCCTCGTCCTCGTCGTGCTCGTCGTGCCTCCGAGCGTGCTGCGCACCCCCGGCCGCTTCGACGTCGCCGGCGCGATCGGACTCGCGATCGGCCTGACCGGCGTGCTCCTCGCGGTCTCGCGCGGCAACACGTGGGGCTGGACCTCGGCGGCGACCCTCGCCTGCGGCCTCGGCGGCATCCTCGTCCTGCTCGCGTGGGGCTGGTTCGAGCTGCGCATCGCCGACCCCCTGCTCGACCTGCGCGTTGCCGCGCGCCCGGCCGTCCTGCTGACGAACCTCGCGTCGGTGGCGATCGGCTTCTCGCTGTTCGCCTCGAACGTGTCGTACCCGCAGATGCTCGAGCTGCCCGTGGCCGTCGGCGGCTTCGGACTGACCCTGCTGCAGGCCAGCCTCATCGTCATGCCTGCGGGACTGGTCATGATGGTGCTCTCGCCCTTCTCGGGCCGGCTCGCCCGCACGGTCGGCCCGCGGCTGCTGCTCGTCCTCGGTTCGATCGCGCTGATCCTCGCCTACGGCTTCTCGCTTCTGTGGGCGTCGGAGGTGTGGCACCTGCTGGCGGCGAACCTCCTCATCGGCGTCGGGATCGGATTCGGCTACGCGGGCATGCCGATGCTCATCATGCGCTCGGTGCCCCCGACCGAGACGGGGGCCTCGAACGGGCTGAACGCTCTGTTCCGCTCGCTCGGCACGAGCACCGCCGCGGCGCTCATCGGCGCCGTGCTCGCGGCGTTCTCCGTCGAACGGGCCGGTGTGGCGGTGCCGACACCCGCGGCATTCCAGCTGTCGTTCGCGCTCGGCCTCGGTGCCGCCGTGATCGCGCTCGCGGTGGCCCTGTGCATACCGCAGCGCCGCGATCCGCACGAGACGCGCCCGTCGCTGCGCTGACCGGCGTATCGTCGGCGTTCATGAGCCACGAGGACGCAGCCTCCACCGCATCCCGCCCCCGCTCGTCCGACGCACGCGCCGGCGACACCCGGTTCTTCGGGCAGCCGTGGGCTCTCACGCACATCTTCGGCGTCGAGCTGTGGGAACGCTTCAGCTTCTACGGCATGCAGATCGTCCTGGTCTACTACCTCTACTTCTCGGTGTCCGAGGGCGGGGCCGGCCTGCCGCAGGCGACGGCTGTCGGCATCGTCGGCGCATACGGCGGGGCGGTCTACCTCTCGACCATCCTCGGGGCGTGGGTCGCCGATCGCCTGCTCGGCTCGGAGCGCGTGCTCTTCTTCAGTGCGATCATCATCGTCGCGGGTCACGTCGCCCTCGCCGTGCTTCCGGGTCTGCTGTCGGTGGCGGTCGGCCTCGTGCTCGTCGCCCTGGGTTCGGGCGGCCTGAAGGCGAACGCGACGGCGGTCGTCGGAACCCTCTACTCCGAGCACGATCCCCGGCGCGACGCCGGCTTCTCGCTGTTCTACCTCGGCATCAACCTCGGCGCGTTCGCGGGTCCGCTGCTCACCGGATTCCTGCGCACGAGCCTCGGATTCCACTGGGCCTTCGGCGCCGCGGCGGTCGGCATGACCATCGGCCTCGTCCAGTACGCGATCGGACGGCGGGCGCTGCCCGAGTCGGCCCGTCGCATCCCCAACCCGCTGCCGCGCTCGCGCTACCCGCTGATGATCGGCATCGCCGCCCTGGCGGTCGCCGCTGTCGCGCTGCTCGTCGCCGTCGGCGTCATCCGGGCCGACAACCTCTCGCTCGTCGTGGTCGTCGTGGTGATCGCCGCGACGATCGCGTACTTCACCGTGATCATCTCGAGCGCCCGCATCACCTCGACCGAGCGGTCGCGCGTGTACGGCTTCATCCCGCTCTTCATCGTCAGCGTCGCATTCTGGTCGCTGTACCAGCAGCAGTTCACCGTCGTTCCGATCTACGCCGAGAAGCGACTCGACCTGAACTTCCTCGGCTGGCAGATGCCGCCGGACTGGGTTCAGTCCATCAACCCGGTGTTCATCATCATCCTCTCGGGCGTCTTCGCGGCGCTGTGGACGCGGCTGGGCACCCGCCAGCCGTCGACTCCGATCAAGTTCGCCGCGGGCGTCGCCGTCATGGGGCTCGCGTTCCTGCTCTTCCTCCCCTTCGCCGGCGGAGGCCCGTCGTCGACCCCGCTGCTCGGGATCGTCGGCATCCTCTTCGTCTTCACCGTCGCCGAGCTGCTGATCTCGCCGGTCGGGCTGTCAGCGGCGACGAAGCTCGCTCCGGCCGCGTTCCAGACGCAGATGGTGGCGCTGTTCTTCCTCTCGGTCTCACTCGGAACCGCGATCTCGGGCCTTCTCGCCCCTCTCTACGACCCCGAGAACGAGGTGCCCTACTTCTCGATCCTCGGGGCGATCGCGATCGTCCTCGGTCTCGCACTGGCCGCGGCACGCAAGCCCGTGCTCGCGCTGATGCGCGACGTCCGCTGACGGCGAAGCGCGAGCCCTCGTCACGAGGGCGTCCCGCGCGAGAGGATGGACGCATGTCTTCCTCTGTCGAGCGCCGTTCGAACCCGACCGCCTGGGCCGCCTTCTGGGTGGCACTCCTCGGACTCGTTCTCATGCCGATCCCGCTGTTCATCGGGCTCATCCTCGGCGGCGGGCTCTCGCTCGTCTCAGCGGTGCTCGTCGTCATCGCCCTGCTCAAGGGCCTCGCACGCAGCGGCAGAGGCATCGCCCCCGTCGTGTTCGCCGGCATCTTCGTGCTGCTCACCTGGGGCGGCATCTCGATCGGCGGCGGCATCGTCTGGTGACCCTCATCCGTTGCGTCACCGTCACACGATGACGCAGGATGCCGGCCCGCCACGGGACCGACGTTAGAGTCGCGGACGGATCCGACGGGCGCCCCGCTGGCGTCGATCGGCCCGACCAGAAAGCGACGCGCATGACCGAGATCACCACGACCACCGCCGGCAGCCTCCCTCGCACGCAGGCGCTCATCGACGCCAACCGCGTCCGCAGCTTCGCCGAGGACGGATTCACGCTGCAGTCGACGCCCGAGTTCGCCGAGCTGACGGCTCAGGCCGTCGCCGACGTCGTCACGCGGCAGCGCGCTGCGGGCGTGACACAGGTCGGTGACGGCGAATTCGGCAAGGCGATGTCGAACGCGGTCGACTATGGCGCCTGGTGGTCGTACTCGTTCCAGCGCGTGAGCGGCCTGTCACTGACCGAGGTGAACGCCTTCAACGAGCCGCCCGTCCGCTCCGAGCCCGGCCGCATCCGCCTGACCTCGTTCCTCGATCGCCGCGACCGGCAGCTGTTCCCCGCCGTCTACGCCGAGGCCGTCGACGCCGGCGCCACCGCGACAGCCTTCCCCACCACCACCGGGCCCATCGCTTACCGGGGTCACGCCGCCGTGGCATCCGACATCGCGAACCTCACCGCCGCGTTGCGCGACGGCGAGCAGGGGTTCCTGACCGCGATCGCGCCCGGTTCGGCCTCCCGGGTGCGCAACGAGTACTACGCCAGCGACGAGGAGCACATCTTCGCGTGGGCCGAAGCGCTGCGCGAGGAGTACAAGGCCATCACCGACGCCGGCCTCATCGTGCAGCTCGACGACCCCTCGCTCGCCGAGAACTTCGACCAGATCAGCCCGGAGCCCTCGATCGCCGACTACCAGGCCTTCACGCGTATCCGGGTCGAGGCGATCAATCACGCGATCGCAGGGCTGCCGAAGGAGCTCGTCCGACTGCACCTGTGCTGGGGCTCGTGGCACGGACCGCACACGACCGACGTCGCACTCGCCGACATCCTGCCCGTCGTCCTCGAGGCGAACGTCGGCTCCATCTCATTCGAAGCGGGCAACGTCCGTCACGAGCACGAGTCGGGCGTCTGGGCGGACGCGAACGTGCCGAGCGACCTCGTGCTCGTGCCCGGAGTCGTCAGCCACGCCACCAACGTCGTCGAGCACCCGGAGCTCGTCGCGCAGCGCATCGAGCGCTTCGCGAGCATCGTCGGGCCCGACCGCGTGATCGCCTCGACCGACTGCGGTCTCGGCGGGCGCATCCACCCCGACATCGCCTGGGCCAAGCTCGCCTCGCTCGGTGAGGGCGCCCGCATCGCCGGCTCGCGGGCCTGACCCGTTCGCCGTCGGTCCGCGATGCAACGGAACGGCGCCGACACCCCGGGTTCCGGCATCCGCATCCGGGGTGTCGACCACGGTCCCTTGCAGCAGCGCCCGGCGGGCGGTGAGCCGATTCGACTAGCGTGAAGGGTCGCAGGACAGCGCGAGAGGAAGCCATGACCGAGACACAGCCGCAGATCTTCGAGCCCGAGGGCCGCGCCATCCCCTACGTGGAGGATGCCGGTAGCGAGCCCGTCCTCGTGCTGATCCCCGGGTACAGCAACATCGCCGCCCTCGGCACCCTCGCCCACGTGCTGGCCGAGGAGGACTTCCGCATTCTGCGGGTCGGCTACCGCACGGCGCAGACCGAGGGCGCCACGCTGCACGACCTGGCACAGGATGTCGTCGACGTCATGGACCACGTCGGACTCGGCGACGCGTGGGTCGGGGGTCACGCCTTCGGCGGCGCCGTCGCGCGCACCGTGTCGATCGACCACACCGACCGCGTCGACGGCGTGCTGCTGCTCGGCGCCGAGGGCGAGACGCCCCGCACCGACCTCGAGCCGCTGCAGGCGGCGGCTGCGGCATCCGTGTCGGCCGAGGAGTGGCGTGCGCTCGCTCCGACCGTTCCGGTGATGCTCATCCAGGGCGGTGCCGACGAGGTGCTGCCCCCGGCCAATGGCGAGCGACTGCAGGCCGCCGCTCCGGGGCTCGTCAGCCTCGTGACCCTCGAGGGCGGCGGGCATCTCTTCCCCGCGACCCACGCGGGCGAGGCGGCCTTCGTCATCGAGGACTACCTCGACGTCGACTGACCCCGCGCTCCCGTCTCATTCCCGTCGACTCGCCACGAATCGCGGATGCGGCACCCACCGCATCCGCGGAATCCGGCGAGCGGACAGCCTGAGCGTGCCGGGAGCCCCCGGCGGACAGGGCAGAATCGAAGGATGACCGCTTCGTCGACTGCGCTCCATCCCGCCCACGCCTGCCTCATCGTGCACGGTCGGGATCAGCCGGGCATCATCGCAGCCCTGTCGGCCATGGTGACGCGGGTCGGCGGCAACATCGTCGCCTTCGACCAGTACTCCGACGACCCGACCGGCGGCGCCTACTTCTGCCGCGTCGTGTTCCACCGTCCGAACTTCGCGGTCGACCGACCCGCGATCGAGGCGGAGATCGGCGAGACGCTGGCGGGATTCGACCTGCAGTGGTCGCTCACCGATCAGTCGGTGCCCAAGCGCATGGCGATCCTGTCGTCGAAGCAGGACCACTGCCTCCTCGACCTGCTGTGGCGCCACCGCCGCGGCGACCTCCCGGTCACGGTGCCGATGGTCGTGTCGAACCACACCACGTCGGCCGAGGACGTCCGTTCGTTCAACGTGCCGTTCTTCCACGTCCCCTCCACCCCCGGACCCGACAAGTCGGCGTCCGAGGCCGAGATCCTGAAGCTGCTCGTGGGCAACGTCGACTTCGTCGTGCTCGCCCGCTACATGCAGATCCTCTCGTCGGACTTCCTCGAGAAGCTCGGCGTGCCCGTGATCAACATCCACCACTCGTTCCTGCCGGCCTTCATCGGCGCCGAGCCCTACAAGAAGGCCAAGGAGCGCGGCGTCAAGCTCATCGGAGCGACGAGCCACTACGTGACCACCGACCTCGACGAGGGCCCGATCATCGAGCAGGACACGATCCGCGTCACCCACGCCGACACGGCAGCCGAGCTCGCGCGACGCGGAGCCGACGTCGAGCGTCAGGTGCTCTCACGAGCCGTGCTGTGGCACGCGCAGGACCGCGTCATCCGGCACGGGAACCACACGATCGTCTTCTGACCGGCGGATACGACCGCGACGCGCGCGCCCACCTGCGCCCCGTCACGACACGGAGTGAGACTCGAGCGCGGGTCGGATCACCTCAGAAGACGTACTCCATGAGGTCGAGCCCGAAGGCACGGAACGCCTCGTGGGCACGCAGCCGGTCGCTCATCGACAGGTCGTCGAAGCCGACGATCATCGCGTACGACACCCCGGCACGGGGGCCCGCGAGCACGCCGGCCTCGGCCCGGATGCCGTCGGCCCGGCCGGTCTTGTTGACGAAGAGCAGCTCGTGCTTGTCGTCGTCGTGGGCGAACGGGTCGAGGCCCGTCACCGACCCGACGAGCGACAGGTCGTGATTCAGACTCAGCCACTCCGACACCTGCGCGCTCACCCCGGCCGAGACGACGTCGGTGTTGACGAGCGCAGCGAACATCGCGGCCAGCTCGCGCGCCGTGCCGAGGGCGTAGTGCGGCGCGTCGTCGGGGCCGCGGTCGTCGCGGAAGCGGTCGAGCAGTGCCGTCCGCGGCATCCCGAGGCTTCCGAGTCGTGCACGCACCGCGTCGAGGCCGACCCGGTCGAGCAGGGCGTTGGCGGCGAGCGCGTCGCCGGTCGAGGCCGCCAGCACGGCGAGGTCGCCCAGCGGCAGGGCCGGTGCGAGCAGATGACGCCAGATTCCCGCGACCGCGACGTCACCGACGGCCGACCGGTCGACGATCTCGAGCGGATCCAGGCTGCCGGCATCGAATCGCGTCGCCACCTCGATCAGCAGCGGCACGATCCCCACCCCGGCGATGGGAAGGGTCACGAAGTCGTCGCCGGCGAGCACGGGCGTGCCTCGGTCGAGGTCGGCGACCCGCACCGACACCCGTGCCCCCGAGGCTGCGAGAGCGTCGAGGGCCTTCTCCGTCGACGCGAATCCCCGGCGCGGCGCGCCGGAGCGCCGCCGCGGCCGGGGGCCGGAGCGACGCTCCGCCCGGGAGCGGGCGGTTTCGGAGGAGGACTCTGATCCGTCCACCGTCATGTTCTCGTCTCCGTCGGAGTCAGTCTCAGCGATTCGATTCGGTCGATCACCAGATCGTGACGCGGCGTTCGGGCGCGAGCCACAGCTCGTCGCCCTCGGTCACGCCGAACGCATCGTAGAACGCGTCGATGTTCCGGACGATCTGGTTGCAGCGGAACTCGTTCGGCGCGTGCGGGTCGATCGTCAGCAGCCGGATGGTCTCGGCGTCGCGGCCCTTCTGCTGCCAGATCTGGCCCCAGCTGAGCAGCAGGCGCTGCACCCCGGTGAAACCGTCGATCACGGGCCCGTCGGGCGCCTCGGCCAGCTCGTCCTCCGACATCGTCGCGGCGAGGTGCAGGCGGTAGGCCTTCAGCGCGATCCCCAGACCACCGAGGTCGCCGATGTTCTCGCCGATCGTGAGCGCACCGTTGACGGTGTGCTCCTCGCCGAGCCCCTGCGGCACGAGCGCGTTGTACTGCTCGATCAGGGCTCCGGTGCGCTCTTCGAAGGCGGCGCGATCGGCGTCGGTCCACCAGTCGTTGAGAGCTCCGGTGCCGTCGTAGGCGCTGCCCTGGTCGTCGAACCCGTGCCCGATCTCGTGGCCGATGACCGCGCCGATGCCGCCGTAGTTCGCAGCCGCATCGCGCTCGGAAGAGAAGAACGGCAGCTGCAGGATGGCGGCGGGGAACACGATCTCGTTCATGAGCGGGTTGTAGTACGCGTTGACCGTCTGCGGGGTCATGTGCCACTCGTCGCGATCGATCGGCTGGCCGAGCTTCGCCAGCTGCCGCTCGTACTCCCACTCGGTCGAGCGCAGGACGTTGCCGAGAAGATCGGCCGGCTCGATCTCGAGCGCCGAGTAGTCCTTCCACCGGTCGGGGAACCCGATCTTCGGCGTGAACGCCGCGAGCTTCTCGAGCGCGCGTTCGCGCGTGGCCGGCGTCATCCACTCCAGCGCCGTGATCGACTGCCGGTACGCCTCGATGAGGTTCGCCACGAGCGCGTCCATCTCGACCTTCGCCTGCGGCGGGAAGTGCCGCTCGACATAGATCTCGCCCACCGCCTCGCCGAGGGCGGCCTGCACGATGCTCACGCCGCGCTTCCAGCGCTCGCGGTTGACCGGCACGCCCGTCAGCTGGGTGCCGTAGAACGCGAAGTTCTCGGCGACGAACGCCTCGGGAAGGAACGGCGCCGACGCGCGCACGACCTGCAGCCGCAGCCACGCCTTCCAGTCTTCGAGGTGCTCGTCGGTCAGCAGGGAGCCGAGACCGGAGAGGAAGCTCGGCTGATTGACGTTGATCTCGGCGAAGCCGTCGCGGTGTCGGGGGGCGAGCCCGTCGAGCCACGGGTCGAGGTCGACGCCGGCGAGCGCGCGCACCTCATCCCAGGTCTGCAGGTTGTAGGTGGCGACCGCGTCGCGATTGCGGACGTTGTCCCAGTGGTGCGTGGCCAGCTCCGTCTCGAGGCGGGCGATGCGCTCGGCCTGCTCCGCCGCGTCGCCGACCCCGGCGAGCTCGAGCATGCGCTCGGCGTAGCCGCGGAACGCGGCACGCGTCGGGGCGAAGTTGTCGAGACGGTAGTAGCTCTCATCGGGCAGCGACAGGCCGCCCTGCACGAAGAAGACGACGTAACGCTCGGGATGCCCGGGATCGGGCTCGATGAACGTGCCGATCATCCCGCCGATGCCCTCGCGTTCGAGCTCGCCGACGGTGCGCAGCAGCGACGGGACGGAGTCGATCGCATCGACCCGGGCGAGCTGCGGTCGCAGCGGCTCGGCGCCGAGCCGGTCGATGCGCTCGGTGTCCATGAAGCTCGTGAACAGGTCGCCGATCTTGCGGCGGACCGTGCCGGGCTCGGCCGTCGTCGCCTCATCGACGATGGCGCGGACGTCGCTCTCCGCCTGCTCGGCGATGAGGTGGAACGACCCCCAACGGGCCTTGTCGTCGGGGATCGCGGTGCGCTCGAGCCAGCTGCCGTTGACGTGCCGGAACAGGTCGTCCTGCGGGCGGATCTCGGGGCTGAGCTCGGCGATGTCGATGCCGGAGGGGAGGACGGGATCGGTCATGGCACCCATGCTAGGCCGACCGGACGACACGAACTTCGGAGCACGCTCAGCGTTCCGTGGTGGTACACCCCTCGGCCACCGGGATGCCGGCGAAACGATCCTTCGTCCAGTCGAACAGCTCGTCGATGAGGGGCGACGGGCGCTCGACGACACCCGCGTGCTCGAAGCCCGCGTAGGTGCGGAAGTCGACGTCCTGGCCGGCCCCGCACATCCGGTCGACGAAGTCCGCCTGGGTCTGGACGGGGATGACGCTGTCGGCTCCGCCGTGCGCCAGCAGAACAGGCGCGGTCGAGCGCAGCGGCGCCGTGTTCTCGCGCAGGTGCCGGCCGAGCACACCGGATGCCGGCGATCGCGAGAACAGCGCCGGATCACGGCTCATCCCGAGCGCAGCCGCCACCGACAGCACGATCGTGGGGTCGGACAGACACCGCTCCGACATCTGGCGCAGCACCGTCTCCGCTCCCGGTCGCACGTAGTCGCGGTACTCGATCTCGGGGTAGATCTCCGAGAACGAGGCGAATGCGTACGAGGCGAAGATGCTGCCGCCGGTGACGCCCGAGATCCCCTGCACGAGCGCGGCGGGGTCGCTCGCCGGCGCGAGCGCCGCGACTCCCTGCACCCACACCTCGGGCGCGTACTCGCGTGCGACGGAGCCCGCCCACAGCGCCGCGGCGCCGCCCTGCGAATGACCCCACACCACCGTGCGCGCGCCGAGGTCCGCCTCGTCGAGCTCGCGCGCGGCGCGGACGGCGTCGAGCGAGGCGTGTGCGCTCGGCAAGCCGACGAGGTAGGGATGCGGGCCCTCGGTGCCGAGGCCGATGTAGTCCGTTCCGACGACCGCCCATCCCTCCCTGATGGCGCGCGGCAGCATGTAGAACGCTCCCGCCCACAGTCCGCGGGGCTGCAGCGAGGGTGCGCAGTGCGGAGCGAAACCGGTCGTGCCGTGGTTCCAGTCGATGACGGGCCATTGGCCGTCGCCTTCGCGCGGCACCGCGACGATCGCGCTGGCGACGCGCACGCGACCGTCGACGCCCGTCGTGGTGTAGAGGATGCGCCAGCCTTCCGCGCTCGCGGGAATGCCGCCGGTGAACGGCTCGGCGCGCACGAGGCGGCCGGGCTCGTCGGGCAGGTCGCGAGGCGCCGCGTAGAAGTCGTCGACGACGGTCGAGCCCTCGCGCAGCGGCGCCGTGACGATCGTCGTGCTCACCGCGAGCGCGACCGAGGCGATGGCGACGACGGTACGACCCCAACGCCGCCGGGGGCGACCGTCGTCACCGACACCCGCTGCCGCGCGGTCGTCGCGGCGCCGGCGCAGCCGCGTCCACAGGTCGACCACTCCGCTCATGATGAGCCGTGCCCCGAACACCACCGCCGTGACGAGCAGGGTGATGTCGGGCCAGAACAACGCGAGTGAGCCGAAGATCGCCCCGGAGGCACCGAAGGCGGCGTCGGCGATGCGCGCATCCCACGTGCGGCCGCGCCCGAACGCCGCGATGACGCCGAGGACGCCGCCCGACAGGAGCAGCACGCCCACGACGACGGCGACCACCCGCACCGTCAGCCCCGGGGCAAGCAACACGATCGCGCCGCCGATCAGCCACGCGACACCGGTCACGGTCCGCCAGCGCGGCCGATGCGACTCGTCCTCGCGGCCGGTGAGCTCGAGCAGCCCGGTCAGGGCCATGCCGCCGCCGATGAGCCAGGCGAGCACGTCGAGGGCGGTCGTCGGGCGGATGACGATGACGACGCCGAGCACGACGGCCGCCGCCGCCACGACCACGCGGACCCACGTCGGCAGCCGCGCGTGCAGGCGCGCGATCGCCAGGCGCTTGAGCAACCGCATCCGAGTCCGTCCCTCCGGTCGACCATCAACGCTAGCGGCGGATGCTGTGCCGGCCTCGGCGCTCGACAGCGACGCGACCCCCGTGCAAGGCGAGCCCGCCGACGCCGCGGCCCTAGGCTCGAGGCATGGCGCTTACGCTCAACCGCGAGATCCTGCGGCTGGCCGTTCCCGCGCTGGGCGCTCTCATCGCCGAGCCGATGTTCCTCATCGTCGATGCGGCCCTCATCGGGCACCTCGGCGTCGTGCCCCTCGCGGCGCTGGGCATCGCGGGTGCCGTGCTGCAGACGATCGTCGGGCTGATGGTGTTCCTCGCCTACGCGACGACCCCGGCGGTCGCGCGCCGCTTCGGGGCGGGCGACTCGACGAGTGCGGTGAGCGCGGGCATCGACGGACTGTGGCTCGCGCTGGGGCTCGGCGCCGTGCTCGCGGCGGTCGGCTCGCTCGCCACCCCGCTGCTGGTGGGCATGTTCGGGGCGGGTGAGGCGGTGTCGACGGATGCGGAGACCTACCTCCGGCTGTCGATGTGGGGCCTGCCGGCGATGCTCATCGTCTTCGCCGCGACGGGTCTGCTGCGCGGGATGCAGGACACCGTCACCCCGCTGTGGATCGCCGGGCTCGGCTTCGGCGCCAACGCCCTGCTGAACGTGCTGTTCGTCTACGGATTCGGCTGGGGCATCGGCGGCTCGGCACTGGGCACCGTCATCGCGCAGTGGGGCATGGTCGGCGCCTACGTCGTGGTGATCGGACGGCTCGCCCGTCTTCATTCGGCATCGCTGCGCCCCCGCGCCGAGGGCATGCGCGGTTCTGCCCGGCTCGGCGGGTGGCTGTTCCTGCGCACGGTGTCATTGCGCGCGGCCCTCCTGGCCACCGTCGCCGTCGCGACCGGTCTGGGCACCGGCGAACTCGCCGGATGGCAGGTCGCCTTCACGATCTTCTCCACCGCCGCCTTCGCGCTGGACGCCCTCGCCATCGCGGCGCAGGCCCTCATCGGCCGCGGCCTCGGCGCCGGCGACGAGGCGTTCGTCCGGCGCGTCCTCGGTCGGACGGTCGCGTGGGGCGCCTGGTTCGGCGTGCTCGTCGGCATCGGCATCGCGGCGGCGTCGGGGGTGATCGGCCTCGTCTTCACGGGCGATGCGGCGGTGGCCGCGCTGGTGCAGCCCGCCCTGATCGTGCTCGCGATCGCACAGCCCGTCTGCGGCATCGTCTTCGTGCTCGACGGGGTGCTCATGGGTGCCGGCGATGCCCGCTACCTCGCCATCGCGGGCGGGCTCAACCTCGTGCCGTTCATCCCGGCGCTTGTCGTGATCGCCGCACTGCATCCGGTCGGCGCGGCCGGGCTGGCGTGGCTGGCGGTGGCGTTCTTCGGTGTGTACATGCTCGCCCGCCTCCTCACGCTGGGGTGGCGCGTCCGGCGCGGGGCGTGGCTCAGCATCGCCGTGTGAGCGGACTGTGATCGGGGAGAAACGTCTCTCACGCCCGAACCTCAGGAACCGCCCTTAGCGTGGCGGCATGCCGAAGCTCTTCTCCGCAGCCGCCGCCGGCGTCGCCGTGCTCGCGGTCGGGATGCTGACGTGCGGCTGCGCGGAACGGACGCCGCCCGTCGAGATCCCCACTCGATCGTCCGATCCCGGCACGCTCCCCCGCCCCACCGCCGACGACGCGGTGCGATGGGCCGACACCGTCATCCCGGAGAACGCGCTCGGCGGTGCGACCTGGACGCAGCGCGAGACGGGCGTGCTCGAGCCCGGCAGGGAGCCGATCATCTCGGTGACGGCGGCCGAGGCTCCCGCTATCGTGACGATCGCCTGCGTGAGCGGATCCGGGGGCGACCTGGCCTACACCGTCGCCGCGGCCGGAAAGGTGCTGGCAAGCGGCGAGGTCGTGTGCGCGGCCGTCGACGAGAACGCGGAGCCGCACGGCATCCGCGACGTCCCCGCCGATGCCACGGTCGAGCTCACCGCCTCCGCCGCGGGGCTGTTCGTCTACTCGGTCACTCCCGATCGCGATCCGGCGCGTTGACACCCGGGCCGGCCGGGCTCAGCGAGCCCAGCGACGGCACCACTCGTACATCACGACCGCTCCCGCGGCGGAGGCGTTGATCGAGCGGGTCGAGCCGTACTGCGTGATCTCGACGACGACGGATGCCGCGGCCACCGCTTCGGGCGAGAGCCCCGGACCTTCCTGGCCGAACATCAGCACGGCGCGCTCGGGCAGCTCCGCCCGGTCGACCGGAACCGAACCCGGCACGTTGTCGACGGCGACGATGGGGAGGTCGTTCTCGCGCGCCCAGGCGGCGAAGGCCGCGACATCCTCGTGGTGGCGGACGTGCTGGTAGCGGTCGGTCACCATCGCTCCCCGTCGGTTCCAGCGCCGCCGTCCGACGATGTGCACCTCGGCCGCACCGAACGCGTTGGCGCTGCGCACGATCGAGCCGATGTTCATGTCGTGCTGCCAGTTCTCGATGGCGACGTGGAACGGATGCCGGTGCTCGTCCAGGTCGGCCACGATCGCCTCGAGCCGCCAGTAGCGGTAGCGGTCGATGACGTTCCGCCGGTCCCCGTCGGCGAGAAGCTGCGGGTCGTAGCGGGAATCGTCGGGCCACGCGTCGGGTCCGCCGGGCCAGGGCCCCACACCGACCGGGAGCTGCGCTTCGACGTGCTCCTGAGCCGGGTCTGTAGCGTCCACCGAGCCAGGCTATCCGGCGCCCGAGTGCACGGCTGGGCGCCGAGTGCACGGCATCCGCACGTCCGTACCCCGTGCACTCGGCAGGATGCCGTGCACTCGGCGGGATCGGCGGGGGTGGCTGGGTACTGTGGAGTGTGCCCTCCCCCGCCGTCGACGACTACCTGAAGACGATTTACCACCACACCGAGTGGCAGCCCGCGCCCATTACGCCCTCGCAACTCGCGGCAACGCTCGGGCTCGCACCGTCGACGGTGACCGAGATGGTCCGCAAGCTCGCCGCGCAGGACCTCGTGTCGCACCGCCCCTACGGCCCCGTGGCACTGACCGAGGCCGGCCGGCTGCGCGCGGCATCCATCATCCGGCGGCATCGCCTCATCGAGACGTGGCTCGTCCGCGAGTTCGGCTACGCGTGGGACGAAGTTCACGACGAGGCAGAGGTCCTCGAGCACACCATCAGCGATCGGCTGCTGTCGGGTATCGCCGAGCGCCTCGGTGATCCCCGCTTCGACCCGCACGGCGACGCGATCCCCGATGCCGACGGCGAGGTGCATCGCGAGCCCTTCGTGCTGCTGGCCGAGGCGGCCATCGGCCATTCGGGCCGCATCCTCCGCGTCAGCGACCGCGATCCCGCGCTGCTGCGCGCCCTCGAGGAGCAGGGCGTGGACGTCGGACACACGCTGACCGTCACCGGCAGGCGGAGCGTGCAGCTCGACGGCGGCGGTTCGATCGCGCTGCCGACCGGCGGCGCTGCGGCGATCTGGGTGACCGCCTGAGGACGGCCGGACCTCAGCTCTTCGCCCGGGTGCGGCTGGCCTTGAGATACGGCCACGGAGTACGCGTCGTCTGCTCGCAGTACGACCACAGGCGCGCTGCGACCTCGGGGTCGCGCGTCACCGCGGCGGGGGTCGCGATGCGCGGCTCACCACGGAGGACCCCGCCGGGACCGTAGAACTCGCCGCCCTCGGCATCCGGATCGACGAGGGCGCGGATGAGCGGCCACGCGCCTCGTTCCTTCGACTGCGTCACGACGACCTGCAGGTTGTCGGTGAACCGGGTCATCCGCGACGGCTCGTTGATGCCGGCGATGCCGCGGGTGCGTCCGCTCGTCGAATAGCCGGGGTGGGCGACGAGGCTCGCGACCGGCACGCTCGCCGCGCGCAGCCGGTCGTCGGCCTCGAGACCGAGCGAGGTCGTGGCGACCTTCGACTGCACGTACGCGCGCCACGGCGAGTAGTCGTCCTCGAGCTCGATGTCGACCGGGTCGTATTTCCAGATCGACGTCGACACCGAACCCACCCACACCATCCGGCCGCGCCCGGCGGCGAGCGCGATCAGGAGCTCACCGGCCAGCGCGTAGTGACCGAGCACATTGGTTGCGAAGACCAGCTCGTGACCGTCGGGCGTCGTGCGGCGCTGGCGGGGCGGGTGGACGACCCCGGCGTTGAGGAGCAGCCCGTGCAGCGGCTTGCGGCCCCGCGCGGTGGCCGCGGCCGCACGCACCGAGCCGAGATTGCTCGTGTCGAGCAGCAGCGTCTCGACCGAGCCCACGTCTTCGGGAAGAGCGCGCATGACCGAGGCGCGCGCGGTGGCCAGACGCTGCGGGCTGCGTCCGGTCATGATGACGTGGGCGCCTGCCGAGGCGAGCTGGAGCGAGGCGAAATAGCCCAGTCCGGCGTTGGACCCCGTGACCAGGTAGCGCTTGCCCGACAGGTCGGGAAGCTTGCGGGGATTCCAGTCGTCGCGGGCCACGACTGAAGACTACGGCCGGATCGCCACGGCTAGGCTGGGGCCATGCGGACACGTGCCGATATCGAGTGCTGGCTCACCGACATGGACGGCGTTCTCGTCCACGAGAACCACCCCATCCCGGGAGCGGCGGAACTGCTCGCGCAGTGGCGCGAGACCGGGACCCCGTTCCTCGTGCTGACCAACAACCCCTTCTTCACGCCACGCGACCTCAGCGCGCGACTGGCGCGGTCGGGGCTCGAGGTGCCGGAGGACCGCATCTGGACGTCGGCCCTCGCGACGGCGGACTTCCTCCGCTCGCAGCATCCGGGCGGCTCGGCGTTCGTCATCGGCGAGGCGGGCCTGACGACCGCTCTCCACGAGGCCGGTTACATCATGACCGAGAGCGACCCCGACTACGTCGTCGTGGGCGAGACGCGCAACTACTCCTTCGACGCCATCACCAAGGCGATCCGCTTCATCAACGCCGGTGCGCGGTTCATCATCACCAACCCGGATGCCACGGGGCCCACGCCCGAGGGCGTCGTTCCGGCCACCGGCTCGTTCGCCGCCCTCATCTCGCACGCCACCGGCAAGACGCCCTATGTCGTGGGCAAACCGAACCCGATGATGTTCCGGTCGGCGATGAACCGCATCGGCGCGCACTCCGAGAACACCGGGATGATCGGCGACCGCATGGACACCGATGTCGTGGCGGGCATCGAGGCGGGCCTGCACACGATCCTCGTGCGCACCGGCATCTCGGACGACGCCGAGATCGAGCGGTACCCGTTCCGTCCCGACGAGATCCTCGACTCGGTCGCCGATCTGCTCGACGACGAGCCGTACGAGGCCGAGGATCCGGGCATCCTGTGAACGAGCTCGAGCAGAACCTTCTGCTGATCAGCGCCGCACTGATGCTCACGACGAGCCTCGTCGTGATCGTCGTGCAGCTGATGCGCCGTCGGCGCGGCGGGGATGACGACTGATGTCGATCGTCCTCGCACTCACCGGCCTCGCGATCCTGCTGATCGCCCTCGTCATCTTCGTGCGCAACCAGCGCATCGGCGACGACGGCACCAACCGCGGCTCGACCCGGCGCGGCATCATCCTGCTGATGTTCTTCGGCCTGCTGCTCGGGCTCGCCTCGCAGCTGCCCGTCTTCCAGAGCTGAGCGCCCCGCGCACTCACTTCCGTCGACGCCGCCGCATCGCACGCACGATCACCCACGCGATCACCGCCGGCACGAAGACAGACGCGGAGAACAGCGCGGTCGACCACCGTTCGTGCTCGGGAGCCATCGCGGAGACGAGGAGCGCACAGCCCCCCATCCCGGCGCTGACTCCCATCAGCGACTCGAGTCGAGTCCGGGCGTCCCAGAAGCGTCGTCCGGTCGTCTGTCGGGCCGGGGCCTTTCGAGGTCGACGCCAGGCGGTCAGCGCTGATCGAGCGGCGGCCAGGATGGCGGCGACTCCGACGACGATCGCGACGAGCCCCAAGCCGAGTCCGGCGGGCAGCATCACGATGACGATGCCGGCTCCGACGGAGATCGCTCCCGCCGCGAGCAACGCGACGTGCGCCTCATCCGTGTCACGCAGGCTCATCCGGTCGCCCTCCCCGACGGCGACGGCGTCCGCGCCGCAGCCAGAGCAGCTGGATGACGACGATGACACCGCCTCCGGCGACAAGTCCGACCGCCATCCGATCCCACCCACCCGCCAGACCGAGGGCGGCACCGATCACAGCGAACATGAGGCCGAGCGCGAACCCACCCCACACCCGCGCCGGGTCGCCGTCCGGCTCGCGGTTCGGGTCGAGGTCGTCCTCGCGCTCGAGCGCGGCCGCCTGCTCCGACCGACGTGCCCGGGCCCGCACCGAACACCATCCCCATGCACGAGAAACCACACCGCCCCCAAAGCAGCACTCACGGCCCTCCGCCTCCTGCGACGCAGATCGGAGCAGACCGATGGCTCAGACAGTACCGCCGTGGGCGGCCCCTCGCCTAGGCTCCGCCCCGCGAGCACCGCCCACCTCGGACACTCGCGTCGAGAATTGCTGAGGGCGACGGCCATCCGCGAAACCGTGCGAACCTGTCCCGTACACGGGACGGGACCTCCGTACCCGCACGAGAGGCCGTGCTCCCGCCGCCGCCCCGCGCGTCAGACGCCGGCGCGCACCTCGTCGAGGAACGGGTAGTCGGTGTACCCCTCGGACGTCGAGCCGTAGAACAGCTCGGGACGCGCGTCGTTGAGCTCGGCACGCTGCTTCCAACGCGCCGCCAGGTCGGGGTTCGCGATGACGGGGCGTCCGACGGCGACGGCATCCGCCCAGTCCGACGTCACGAGCGTCTCTGCCTCTTCACGCGTCGTCGGCGACCCGAATCCGGAGTTGAGGATGAAGGGGGCACCGGCCGTCCGGCGGAGGTGCTGCACGAGCTCGCCGGTCGGATCGGCGCTCAGCACGTCGACGAAGGCGAGCCCGAGCGGCGCGAGCCCCTCGGCTACGGCCGTGTACGTGGCGAGCGCGTCGGCGTCATCGTGCTCGAGCACGCCCTGGATGTTGTGCTGCGGCGACAGGCGGATGCCGGTGCGGTCGGCGCCCACCGCCGCGGCGACGGCCCGCGTGACCTCGATCGCGAAGCGGGCGCGGTTCTCGGGCGATCCGCCGTACTCGTCGTCGCGCATATTCGAAACGGGCGAGAGGAACTCGTGGACGAGGTATCCGTTCGCGCCGTGGACCTCGACGCCGTCGAGACCGGCGGCCCGGGCGTTGCGCGCGGCCTGCGCGAACTGCTCGATGACCTCGGGGATCTCTGCCGCAGACAGGGCGTGGGCGATGGGCATGTCGGCCTTGCCCTTCGGTGTGCGCGTCTGCCCGGGGGCGGCCAGCGCGCTGGGGCCGACGACGCGGTCTGCTCCGGTGATGTCGGGGTGCGAGACGCGGCCGCCGTGCATGAGCTGCATGACGATCGTGCCGCCCGCCTCGTGGACGGCGTCGGCGATGCGGCGCCACCCCGCGATCTGATCATCAGTCTGGATGCCCGGCTGGCCGGGGTACGACTTGCCCTCGACGACGGGCCACGTGCCCTCGGTGATGATGAGACCCTGCCCCGCGCGCTGCCGGTAGTACTCGACCATGACGTCGGTGGGCACGCCGTCCTCGGCTGCTCGGGTGCGCGTCAGCGGCGCCATCACGACACGGTTCGAGAGGTTCAGGGTGCCGAAGACGGCGGGCTCGTACAGGCTCATACCGAAGCGCAACCCGGCCGGCCCCGCGGGGTATTCCTCCGCAGGCGAGGTTCACCCGGCAGTTCTCGCCGCTCCGGCGAAGCGGAGGGGCGGATGCTGCCGGGTGAGCAGCTGCGACGCGGCCGCGGGCCTTACTGCGGCTGGAGCCCCAGGTCGTCGAGATCGATCGCGGCGAGCCAGCGCAGCCCGGCCTCCTCGACGGCGGCCTGTGCACCCGTCTTGCGGTCGACGATCACGGCGACGGCCACCGGCTCGGCGCCCTCGCGCCGCAGCGCCTCGACGGCCTTGAGCGCCGACTGACCGGTGGTCGAGGTGTCTTCGACGACGACGACACGCTTGCCCGCGACATCCGCGCCCTCGATCTGACGGCCACGGCCGTGGTCCTTCGGCTCCTTGCGCACGACGAAAGCGTCGAGCGGACGACCCGCGTGCACCGACTCGTGCATCACCGCGTTCGCGATGGGGTCGGCTCCCAGGGTCAGCCCGCCGACCGCCACGACGCCGTCGACGTCCGCGATGAGGTCGAGCATGATCCGACCGATCGCGGGGGCGGCGCGGTGGTCGAGGGTCAGGCGGCGCATGTCGACGTAGTACGTCGCCTTCTTTCCGCTCGAGAGCGTGAAGTCGCCGTGGAACACCGCCTCGTCCTGGATCAGCCGGATGAGGTCCTGGCGGTCGGCTTCGAGCTCGGGCGTGCCTGCGACGGTCATGCCCCCGATTCTACGAGCGGCCCGATGCGCCGCCGCACGGGCTCCGCGTGCCCCGCGGCTCAGACGACGACGAGGTCCACGTCGCGCAGTTCACCCGCGTCGATGGTCAGTGTGAGGAAGGTCTTGTGGGGCTGGCGGCGCCGATCGGTCGGCGAGCCGGGGTTGAGCAGCCGCAGGCCGCGCGGAGTCGTCGTGTCCCAGGGGATGTGGCTGTGACCGAACACGAGCAGATCGTCGTCCGGATAGGCGGCATCCATGCGTCGCTCGCGGCCGGTCGCGGCGCCGGTCTCGTGCACGACCGCGACCCGGACTCCCTCGATCGTGCGCCGCGCCACCTCGGGCAGCCGAGAGCGCAGGTCGTCGCCGTCGTTGTTGCCCCACACACCCAGCACCTCGCCGTGGCGTTCGAGCTCGTCGAGGACGGATGCCGAGACCCAGTCCCCCGCGTGCACGATGAGATCCGCCGCGTCGGCCGCCGCCAGCACGGCATCCGGCAGCATCCGCGCCCGCCCGGGGATGTGCGTGTCGGCGATGAGCAGCAGTCTCGTGGCCATCCCCCGACGCTAGCCCGGTCCCTGGCTGTGCGCACCGGGATGCCGCGGGCCGCGGTGCAAGGGATGGTGCGCGGCTCGCCGCGGCGAGGGCCGCCCCTTCGGCGTGTCGGTCATGATTCCTTGCATCCCGGCGCATGGCCCGCGCGCACGGTCCCGGCGCGTCCCGTCAGGGCCTCGAGGCGGCGACGTCCGGGGCGCCGAATAGGCTGGAGGCATGCGTCTTGCCACCTGGAACGTGAACTCGATCCGTGCTCGTGTCGACCGCATCGTCGGCTTCGCCGTGAACGAAGACATCGATGTGCTGGCGATGCAGGAGATCAAGTGCAAGCCCGAGCAGTTCCCGATGGCGCAGTTCGAGGCGGCCGGGTACCACGTCGAGCTCCACGGCCTGAACCAGTGGAACGGGGTCGCGATCGCGAGTCGTGAGCCGATGAGCGACGTGGAGATCGGGTTCCCGGGGATGCCGGGATTCCTCAAGGGCCACGAGGGCCCCGACGCGCCGCAGGAGGCGCGCGCGATCGCCGCGACCGTCGGCGGGGTCCGGGTGTGGAGCCTCTACGTGCCCAACGGGCGTTCGCTCGACGACCCCCACTACGTGTACAAGCTGCACTGGCTGCAGGCGCTCGAACAGTACACGCGCGAGACCCTCGCCGCCTCGCCGGCGCTTCCTCTCGCCCTGACCGGCGACTTCAACATCTGCCCCACCCCCGAAGACGTCGGCGACCCGACCCTGGTCGAGGGCGTCACGACGCACGTCTCGCCTCCCGAGCGCGCCGCGTTCCAGGCACTGCTCGACGCCGGCCTCGCCGACACGGTTCGTCCGCTCGTGCCCACCGGCTTCACCTACTGGGACTACAAGCAGTTGCGCTTCCCCCGCAACGAGGGCCTGCGCATCGACTTCATCCTCGGATCCCCCGCCTTCGCCGATGCCGTGACGGGCGCGGCGATCCACCGCGATCAGCGCAAGGGCGAGGCCCCGAGCGATCATGTTCCCGTCGTGGTCGACCTCGACCTCGCCGGCGATGACGACGACGATCGCCCGATGATCTTCTGATCCGCCGCTCGAGAGGGGCGGGGCCCGCGTCCCCCGTCGGGGGGATGTCGCACCTGCGGGGTGCCCGTAGCGTGGGGGCATGTCCGTGGCTCCCCCTGTTCCCGACGAGCGTCTGGCGCCGACGCCCGAGCAGCTGCGCAACGACCTCTGGCTCGCCGCCGCCCTGCTCGTCAGCGCGATCCTCAGCACCTGGCTGGGCAGCGTCGCCCAGGTCTGGGGCGACGAATCTCCGCATCTCGGCTGGGGCCTGCTGTACTCCGTGGGCCTGACCGCGCCACTCGCGCTGCGCCGCCGCCTTCCCGAGGTCGCACTCATCGCGGTGGCCGTCGTCTACTTCGTCGGCATGTCCTTCCACATCCCCGAGATGTATGTCGGCAGCATCGCGCTCTTCATCGTCATGTACTCCGTCGGCGCGTGGGTCGTCAACCGTCGACGCGCCATGGTCGTGCGCGTCGTGGTCATCATCGGCATGTTCTTGTGGCTGTTGGCCGCGATGTTCCAGGCCGCGAGCGACGAGGGCGGCGGCACCGCGGCGGAGTTCTCCCTGTTCTCCCCGGTCGCGGCCCTGATGATGCTGCAGTTCCTCTTCAACGTCGTCTTCTTCGCCGGGGCTTTCGCGTTCGGCGAGCGGGCATACGCCGGCGCCCTCAGCCGTGAGGAGCTCGAGCAGCGCACGCGCGAACTCGAGCACGAGCGCGAGATCACGGCAGCGCAGGCCGTGGCGCTCGACCGGGTGCGGATCGCGCGCGAGCTGCACGACGTCGTCGCCCATCACGTGTCCGCCATGGGCGTGCAGGCCGGTGCGGCGCGCACGGTGCTCGACCGCGACCCCGAGGCGGCGCGGCGCGCGCTCGCCGTCGTCGAAGAGTCTGCGCGAGCATCGCTGGCCGAGCTGCGCCAGCTGCTCGAGACACTGCGGACATCGGATGCCGCTTCTCCGCGCGACTCGACGCTGCGGCTCAACGCCATCGGCGAGCTCGTGCGGTACGCGGAGGAGAACGGGATGCCGACGACCCTGAGCGTCGTGGGTGAGCCGGTCGCGGCGTCCGAGGTCGCCCAGGTGAACCTCTACCGCATCGCGCAGGAGGCTCTCACGAACGCCCGCCGCCACGGCGGGCCCGACGCCCGGGCCGATGTGCGCCTGCGCTTCGACGGCGACGAGATCGAGCTCGAGGTCGCGAACGACGGCCGCGTGCGGTTCGGCGCGAAGCCGGGGCTCGGGCTCGTGGGGATGCGCGAGCGCGCGGCGGCATCCGGCGGCTGGCTCGAAGCCGGCCCCCGCCCGCGCGGCGGCTTCCTCGTCCGCGCGCGTGTTCCCGCCGGCTCCCGCACCGCCGCAGAGCCGATCGAGCAGGGGGTGCTCGCGTGAGCGATGCGTCGACACCGACCACGGTGGTGCTCGCCGATGACCATGCCGTCATGCGCGCGGGTTTCCGGATGATTCTCGAGGCGGGCGGCGACATCGCCGTCGTCGGTGAGGCGGGCGACGGGGCGGAGGCGATCGAGACGGTCGCCCGGGTTCGACCCGACGTCGTGTTCATGGACGTCCAGATGCCCGTCCTCGACGGACTCGAGGCCACGCGCCGCATCGTCTCGGACCCCCGAAACACCAGCGCGGTCGTCGTCGTGACCACCTTCGACCGCGACGACTACCTCTTCCAGGCGCTGGAGGCCGGCGCGAGCGGGTTCCTGCTCAAGAACGCCGGGCCCGAGGAGCTGACGGCGGCTGTCCGCATCGCCGCCGCCGGTGACGCGCTGCTCGCACCCGAAGTCACCCGCCGGGTGATCGAGCGGTTCGCGGGCGGCACCGCCGGCGGCACCGCCGTCGGCACCGTCGCCGACGTCGCACCGGCGCTCGCAGCCGAGCACGCGACGCCCGTCACCCCGTCGCGGTCACCCGCCCACCACGGCCTGACCGAGCGCGAGGCCGAGGTGCTGCGCCTGCTGGCGCGTGCGCTCAGCAACGCCGAGATCGCCCGGGAGCTGTTCATCGGCGACGCCACCGTCAAGACGCATGTGTCGAACATCCTCATCAAGCTCGGCGCCCGCGATCGCGTCGCCGCCGTCGTCCTGGCTCACCGCAACGGCTGGGCCTGACGGGCCGCCGGCAGGCGTCAGGCCGGGCATCAGGCCCGCCGTCTCAGGCCGGATCGGATACCGGCGAGCGGGAGGTGCGTTGCATCGGCACCGGAACGCGCCGGCGGGCCCGTCCCGGCACGGCGACCCGCCACAGCGCTCGGACGCTCCACACGAACAGGCCGACCAGCAGGATGTTCCGAGCGAGCAGCAGGCTCGCGGCGAAGGGGTCGGCCCGGACGAGGGGCATGTAGAAGATCGGGAAGACGAGGGTCGTCAGGAAGCTCGTCACCGCCATCCAGATCGCGGGCGTCCGCCAGCGGTCCGGGTCGAGCAGGAGCCCCACGACGACGATGGGGGCGAGCCACAGCATGTACTGCGGCGAGCCCACCTTGTTGAAGACGATGAGGGCAGCCGTCAACGCGAAGGCCCCGAGAACGACGAGGCGCCCCTCGGCGGACTCGGTGCGGCGGGCCTCGGTGACCCGGGTCATGCGGGCCCGCACCAGCAGCAGCGCGATCGCGATGAACGCGGCGATCATCAGCCACCCGACGATCTCACCCGCCGCCATCGCGCCGTGCCCGATCACCTCGCGGGTCGCGAGCTCGTGGTTCTGCTGGATGCGCGCACCGGGCATCTCCCAGATCGTCGCCCACACCCAGGGCGTCGCGACGGGAGCCTCGAGCTGCGGAGCACGCGTTCCCTGGATGGTCAGGAAGCTGAAGAGGTTCGTCGCGCCGCCGGCGAGAACGACGGCCACCATGATCGCGGCGCTCGCCGCGAGTCCGCCCAGAGCAACCCACCACCGGCTGCGGCACACGGCGATGACCGCGGCAGCGATCGCCGCCGGCCACACCTTGACCCACGTCGCGAGTGCGATGAGCGCCCCGGCCACCACGGGACGGCGCGAGACCCAGACCAGGCCCGCGATCGCGAGCGGGGCGGCAAATCCTTCGAGGCGCAGCATCGACACGGGCGCGAGGAGCAGGATGCTCAGGAGCCAGTACCAGGCGGCGGGGTACGCCGAGCGCCGCTGCAGCCGCGCCCCGGCGATCGCCGCGAGTGCGAGCCAGTTCGCTCCGGCCAGCATGAGCAGCCAGACGAGCTGGTAGAGGTACGGCCCGAGGGCGATGGGCGCGACGATTGGAAGCAACGCGCCCGCCGGATAGACCCATTCGAAGTCGATGACCGGCCAGGTCCCCTGCACGGCATCCTGCGCCCATTGCCGGTACAGCGGCAGATCGCCCTCGGTGCCCCCGGTGATGATGAGCGGTGAGAGGGCGATGATGTATGCGACGTGGAAGGCGACGAATCCGGTGACGAGACCGCGACGGGTCCGACCGAACGCCGCCAAGCGCTGGCGGCGCGTCCTGCGGCGGGGGGATGCCGGAAGTGACGTCACCCGGGCATCATAGGCCCCGCGCATATCCGCGCAATGAACGAACGGGGGCGGTCCGCCCTGCGCGCGCCCGCCCGCCTCAGCGCCGGTGCGCCGCCCGGCCGCCGTGCCCGGCGAGCGCGTCGGCCGCGCCCACGAGAGCCAGGTGCGACAGGGCTTGCGGGGTGTTCCCCGCCTGCCGCCCGTGCGTGACGTCGTACTCCTCCGACAGCAGGCCGAGGTCGTTGGTCAGACCGCACAGGCGGTCCATGAGCTGCGTCGCGTCATCGATGCGCCCGGTCGCGGCGTACTGCTCGACGAGCCAGAACGAGCACGCGAGGAAGGGATGCTCGGTGCCGCCGAGTCCGTCGACTCCGGCCTCGGTGCGGTAGCGCATCACGAGGCCGTCGCGCAGCAGGGTCTGCTCGATCCGCGCGACGGTCGCGAGCATCCGCGGATCATCGGGCGCGCAGAACCCGACGGCGGGCAGCAGCAGCAGCGAGGCGTCGACCTCGTCGGTGCCGAAGTGCTGCGTGAAGTGGCCGCCCGCGGCATCCACCCCCCGCTCGGCGATCTCGTCGCGCACACGCTCGCGGAGGCTCCGCCACGTGTCGGCGTCGCCGTCGAGCCCGTGGTCCTCGACGGCGCGGACCCCGCGATCGAGGGCCGCCCAGATCATGGCGCGCGAATGGGTGAACATCTGCGGGGCGCCGCGCATCTCCCAGATGCCGTGATCGGCGCGGTCGAGCCACGCGACGACCTGGTCGAGCAGCGCGCGCTGCAACGCCCACGAGAACGTCGTCTCGGCGACGCCGGCGAGCCGGGCGGCTTCGAGGGCGACCATCACCTCGCCGACCACGTCGGCCTGGTACTGGTCGACCGCGCCGTTGCCGACGCGCACCGGCGCCGACCCCGCATACCCGGGCAGGCTCGTGAGCTCGCGCTCGGGAAGATCGCGCTCCCCCGCGATGCCGTACATGATCTGGACATCGGCGGGGTCGCCCGCCACTGCTCGGAGCAGCCAGTCGCGCCAGCGCGCGGCCGCTTCGAGATACCCGTGCGAGATGTAGGCCTCGAGCGTGAGCGCCGCATCGCGCAGCCAGACGTAGCGGTAGTCCCAGTTGCGCGTGCCGCCGAAGTCCTCGGGCAGCGACGTGGTCGCCGCCGCGACGATGCCGCCGGTCTCGGCGTGGGTGAGCGCTCGCAGCACGAGCATCGAACGCAGCACGCGATCGCCCCACCGGCCGTCGTCGTCGATGCGGCGCGCCCACGTCGTCCACCACGTCAGGGTGCGGTCGCGGGCCTCGTCGACGTCGAACGGTTGGGGGATGTCGCGGAACGACGGCGCCCACTGCAGCACCGAGTCGACCATCTGCCCGGCGCCGACGACGAACTCACCGCGGTGCATGGCGCCGTCCGCGACGAGTCGTGGCCCGCGAACGGTCACGGCATCGGGACCGGCGACCGCGAGCAGCACGCCGGTGGTCTCGGCATCCGGCGTGCTCGTGGACCCGATCTGCCGTACCCACGGCACCGCGCGGGCGTAGTCGAAGCGCAGACGCACCTCGCTGACGAACGCGACCTCGCCCTCGACACCGGCGACGCGGCGGACCACCGCATCCGCACCATCGAGGACGGGCATGAACTCGTGCACCTCGGCGACGCCGTCCTCGCACTCCCAGCGGGTCACCAGCACGAACGTGTCGCCGTCGTAGCGCCGTGTCGCCCGGGCATGCGGGTCGCGCGGGCGCAGGCCCCAGCGGCCGTGCGAGCTGTCACCGAGCAGCGCTCCGAAGATCGACCCGGAGTCGTATCGCGGCAGGCAGAGCCAGTCGAGATCACCGGCATCCGACACCAGAGCGGCGCTGCGGCAGTTGCTGAGGAGGGCGTAGCGCTCGATCGCTGCGGGCATCCTCGACATTGTTCCGCTCCGGTACCCGCCGGGCAAGCGTGAGGGGAATGCGGTGCTGGCGCGGGCATCCCCCGTGCGGCTCCCCCGTGCCGCTCCCCCGCCGGGCGGGTGGACCGAGGGCACGATCCGCCATGCGGGGGATCCGCCGCGCCCACCGGCTCCCTAGCGTGGAGGCATCGGCTAAGGAGGCGGAATGCTCGAACTGAGCGGCATCACCAAGAACTACGGCACGCACCGCGTGCTCGACGACGTGGGCTTCCGCGTTCCCGACGGACGCCTGACCGGCTTCGTCGGCGGCAACGGGGCAGGTAAGACCACCACGATGCGCATCATGCTCGGCGTGCTCTCCCGCGACAGCGGCGAGGTCACGATCGACGGCGCGCCGCTGACCGCCGCCGACCGGCGCCGCTTCGGCTACATGCCCGAGGAGCGCGGGCTGTACCCCAAGATGAAGGTCCTCGAGCAGATCGTCTACCTCGCCCGCCTCCACGGTTTCTCCAAGCCCGATGCCACGACTCGGGCCCGGGCGCTGCTCGAGGAGCTCGGTCTCGGCGAGCGCCTGAACGACAACATCGAGACCCTGTCGCTCGGCAACCAGCAGCGCGCGCAGATCGCCGCGGCCCTCGTGCACGATCCGCAGGTGCTCATCCTCGACGAGCCGTTCTCGGGCCTCGACCCCCTCGCGGTCGACGTCGTCGCGGGCGTGCTGCAGAGCCGAGCCGCCCAGGGCGTGGGTGTGCTGTTCTCGTCGCACCAGCTCGACGTCGTCGAGCGCCTCTGCGACGACCTCGTCATCATCGCCGGCGGCACCATCCGGGCGGCCGGCACTCGCGACGGCCTCCGCCGTCAGCACCAGGGTCACCGCTACGAGCTGGTCTCGGCGGGGGATGCCGGGTGGCTGCGCAGCGAACCCGGTGTCGAGGTCGTCGAGTTCGACGGCGGCTACGCCCTGTTCGACGTCGACGCCGACGAGACCGCGCAGCGGGTGCTGCGCCGCGCCGTCGAGCACGGCGACGTCGCGAGCTTCACGCCGCGGCATCCGTCCCTCGCCCAGATCTTCACCGAAGTCATCCAGGAGGTCGCCCCGTGAGCGCCGCATCGCCCTCATTCGCCCAGAGCACCTGGCTCGTCGCCGAACGCGAGATCGGCTCGAAGCTTCGCAGCAAGTCGTTCGTCATCTCGTTCGCCATCCTCTTCCTCGGCGCCCTCGCCCTGGTCGTATGGGGCGGGTTCTCGGCCGGGAACGACAGCGGCTCACCCGTCGCGGTGACCCCCGACGCGGCGTCATACGTTCAGAACGCTCCCGGTCTCGACGTCCGGGACGTCGCCGACCGGGCCGCGGCCGAGAGCGCCGTCCGCGACGGCGACGTCGACGCCGCGATCGTCGCGGACTCGACGGCCCCGAGCGGCTACGTCGTCATCGGCGACACGTCGGTGTCGAACAGCATCCTCATGTCGCTCGCACAGCTGCCGAAGGTCGAGCTGCTCGACCCGTCGGGCGATGCCGGGTTCCTCGGCTACATCGTCGCGATCGGGTTCGGCGCGGTCTTCTTCATCTCGGCGCAGATCTTCGGGGCGACGATCGCGCAGTCGGTCGTCGAGGAGAAGCAGACCCGCGTCGTCGAGTTGCTGATCTCGGCGGTGCCGGTGCGGGCGCTCCTGGCCGGCAAGGTCCTCGGCAACACCGTGCTCGCGATGGGGCAGATCCTCATCCTCGCGGCCGTGGCGGTGATCGGTCTCACCGTGACGGATCAGACCGAGCTGCTCACCGGCATCGGAGCGCCGATCGCGTGGTTCGCGGTGTTCTTCCTGTTCGGGTTCGTGCTGCTGGCGGCACTGTTCGCCGCTGCTGCCGCCATGGTCTCGCGCCAGGAGGACATCGGCACGACCACCACGCCCCTCCTCATGCTGATCATGGCGCCGTACTTCCTCGTCATCTTCGCCTGGGACAACCCGCTGATCCTCGGCATCATGTCGTACGTGCCCTTCTCGGCCCCCGTCGGCATGCCGATGCGCCTGTTCCTCGGCGACGCGCTCTGGTGGGAGCCGCTCCTCTCGCTCGCGATCCTGCTCGTGACCTGCGTCGGGGCGATCCTCCTCGGTGCGAAGATCTACGAGAACTCGCTCCTGCGGATGGGCGCCCGTGTGAAGCTCGGCGAGGCACTGCGCCGCTGACGCTGTCGGGCCCGCCCGCCGGGGCTTCCGGCCCGCGATGTCGGCGCCGGGTGCGCATCCGCTCAGGGATGTCCGCACCCGGCGCCGACGTCTTCGCGGTTCAGGCCTGGAGGACCGCGATGACGTTGCCCGCGGGGTCGCGGAACCAGGCGATGTCGGGGCCGCGACCCTCCCCGCGCACGATGCCCCGCTCGTCGGAGGGGAACACGTCATCGGGGTAGATCTTCGTGTCGACGCCCCGCTCGCGCAGCTCGTCGACAGCGGCGTCGATGTCGTCGACGGGGAAGTTCAGGATCGTGAAGCTCGCAGGAGTGTGGTCGGGCTTGGCATAGATCAGGATGCCGCCGCCCGAGGCGAGGCGGACCTGGAGGAAGCCCATCGCGTTGGTCTCGACGTCGAGACCGAGGGTGTCGCCGTAGAAGGTTCGGGCCGCATCGATGTCGTCGACGCTGAACCCACTGAAGGCCCCGTTGGTTGTGAAAGCGCTCATGACGACAGGGTCGCCCTCTCGGAGGCGGCGCACAAGAGGATCGGATGACGGGGAATGTCGGCGCGGATCCCGTCGTTCGCTCCTGGCGGGACGATGGAGTCCGACGCTGTCCACACGACCCCCGGAGAAACCCATGTCTCTCATCGAAGAGCGCGTCGCCGAAACCGACGCCCCCGTCCTCGACGTCCTCGCCGCGCGCTGGAGCACGCGTCTGTACGACGACGTCGCCCCCGTCGACGAGGACGCCCTGGCCAGTGCCCTCGAGGCCGCACGCTGGGCGCCGTCCGCGTTCAACGCCCAGCCCTGGCGCTTCGTCGTGGCGCGCCGCGGCACCGCCACCCACGCGAAGGTCGTCTCGGCCCTCGTGGAGTTCAACCAGGCCTGGGCCGGCCCCGCCGGCGCGCTCGTCGTCTTCATCGCACAGACCGAGATCGACGGCAGGCCCGTTCCCACCGCGCTCTACGACCTCGGTCAGGCTGCCGCTCACTTCACCGTGCAGGCCCACGCCGACGGCCTCTACACCCACCAGATGACCGGCTTCGACGCCGCCGCCCTCGCCGAGAAGCTCGGCATCGAGGCGCCCTTCGTGCCGGTCACCGTCATGGCCGTGGGTGACCTCGGCGACGTCGACGCCGCCCCCTCCGCCGTGCGCGAGCGCGAGCTCTCGCCGCGTACGCGCCGCCCCGCGAGCGAGTCGGTCGTCATCGACGACTGATCGCCGCCGACAGCAGCGCCCCGCCGACCCCGCGTCGGCGGGGCGCCGCTGTTCCCGCCCGCACCATAGACGAGGCCCCCTGGTTCGGCACCCCCGCGCCCGAGGCCCTCTGGGCCGGTTATCGTCAAGCATGACCGCCCGCATCCTGTCGATCGGCACCGCCGTGCCGCCGGCCGTGCTCCATCAGAATTCCGTGCGCGACCTGTTCGCGTCACAGCCCGGGATCGGGCGGTTGTCGCAGCGGCTCGTTCGCGCCGCCTTCGACGCCTCGGCCATCGAGACCCGCCACACGGTCCTGACCGACCTCGCCGACGCCCTCGACGCCTCGCCCGCATCCGCGCCGCGCGAGCACCCGGCCGCAGCCGGAGCGGCATCCCATCCCGCCACCGCCGACCTTCCCGTCATCTCCGACGCGGGGGCCCTCCTCTCACCGCCCACCGGCGCGCGCAACGACGCCTACATCGCTCTCGCGCCCGAGCTGTCAGCGCGGGCGGCGCGCGAGGCCCTGGCCGCGGCATCCGTCGAACCGGGCGAGATCACGCACGTCGTCACGGTCTCGTGCACCGGCATGTACGCCCCGGGGCCCGACTACCGGCTCGTCCGCGACCTCGGGCTGCCCACGACCGTCGAGCGTTACCACCTCGGCTTCATCGGCTGCGCCGCCGCCGTGCCGGCCCTGCGGGCAGCCGCTCGCATGTGCGCGGCGCAGCCCGAGGCGGTCGTGCTCGTCGTGTGCGCCGAGCTGTGCACCCTGCACTTCCGCGTCGCCGACGACCCCGATCAGATCCTGGCCGCCTCGCTGTTCGCCGACGGCGCCGCAGCCGCGGTCGTCAGCGCCGACCCGGCGCGCCGCGGCGAGCGCTGGCTCGACCTCGAACGGTTCGCGACCGCCGTGACCGACGACGGCGAACGCGACATGACCTGGACGATCGGCGACGCCGGCTTCGAGATGGTGCTGACCGCCGAGGTGCCGCGCATCATCGGGCGCGAGATCCGCGCGGCCGTCGACGACGTCGTCCGAGGCGCGCGTGTCGACACGTGGGCCGTGCATCCGGGCGGACGCGCCGTGCTCGATCGCGTCGAGTCGGGGCTCGAGCTGGCTCCCGAGGCCCTCGCCGTCTCCCGGGCGGTGCTTCGCGACTACGGCAACATGTCGAGCGCGACGATCCTCTTCATCCTGCACGCGCTTCTCACCGGTGAGGCTCTCACGGACGGCGAGGCGATCGCGACCCTCGCCTTCGGCCCCGGGCTCACGATGGAGGCCGCCCTGCTCACGGCCGGAGTCGCGGCGGCGGATGCGGTGCCCCGGGATGCCGCCCTGACCGAGCCCGTCGCGTCGTGGACCTGAGGCACCGCGACGTCGACCTCCGCGAGCTGATGGACGATCCGGACTGCGATCCGGCCGCTCTCTCGGCGACGCTGCGGCGCTTCGACATCGTCAACCGCGCGGTCAGCGGATGGGGAACCGTGTGGCGCCGCCACCTGCGGCCGGCGCTGGCACGCCTCGACCGTCCCGCCCGCGTGCTCGACATCGGCTCCGGCGGCGGCGACGTCACGGCCCGCCTCGCCGGCTTGGCCGAGCGCGACGGGCTGCGCGTGGAATGGCTCGGCATCGACCCCGATCCGCGGGCGCTCGAGGTCGCCCGCGAGCGCTCCCGACCCGGCCTCGAGTTCCGCAGCACCGACTCGACGCAGCTGCGGGCAACCGGCGAGCGCTTCGACGCGGTCATCTCGAACCACGTGCTGCATCACCTCGGCGAGCCCGAGCTGGCGGCGTTCCTCGACGACTCCCGCGCCCTGTCGGACGGCATCGTGCTGCACGCCGACATCGAACGCGGCCGGACCGCTTACGCCCTGTACGCCGCCGGCATCCTTCCGCTGCAGCGCGGCACCTTCCTCCGAACCGACGGCCTCCGCTCGATCCGCCGCAGCTATCGAGCGCCCGAGCTGCGCACGACGCTCGCCGACCGCGGCACCTGGCATGTGCTGCGTCCTGCACCGTTCCGGCTGCTCGCGGTGGGATCCGGCCGTGCCTGACGTCATCGTCATCGGCGCGGGCCCCGTCGGCACCCTGCTGGCCGCCGAGCTGGCGCGCCGCGACGTCGACGTCGAGGTCGTCGAGCGCCGCGACCGCTCCGGCGACGGATCGCGCGCCATCGGGCTGCACGCACCGGTGCTGAGCGCCCTCGAGGAGGGCGGTGCGACCGACCGCATCCTCGAGCACGCCGTCCGCGTGGCACGCGGCGAAGCGCGAAGCGACGGAAAGCTGCTCGGCGTGGTCCGCTTCGATCGCCTGTCGATGCGGCATCCGTACGTCGCGACCCTCCCCCAGGCGAGGACAGAGGCGGCGCTGGCCGTCGGAGCACCCGAACCGCGACGGGGAACGACCGTCACCGCGGTCCGCGCCGGCGACACCGACGTGAGACTGAGCGTCACCGACGCACGCGGCGATGACGAGCTGCGCGCGCCCATCGTCGTCGTCGCCGCGGGGGTCGGGGCGCGGGACCTCGTCTTCCGCCCCGGGGCGGTGCGCCGCACGAGCTATCCCGACCGCTACCTCATGAGCGACGCGGATGTGCCCGACCGGCCCGACGCCGAGACGGCCGTCGTCCACCTGGCGGCCAGTGGCGTGCTGGAGTCGTTCCCCCTGCCCGGCGGACGTCGACGATTCGTCGCGTGGGATGCCGCAGCCCCGGGTGCCGCGGGGGGCGCTGCCAGGGAGGCGGACCCCGACGACCCCGACGCCCGGCTCGCGCGATTGCGCACCGCGCTGCGCGAGCGCGGCGAGGCCTCCGCCGCCGATGCGGTCACGAGCGCCACCGGCTTCCGGGTGCGGCGCGTGCTCGCACCCGCGATGCGGCGCGGCCGCCTCGTCGTCATCGGCGACAGCGCACACGAGATCAGCCCCATCGGCGGGCAGGGCATGAACCTCGGACTGCTGGATGCGGCGACCCTCGCTCCCCTGCTGGCCGAGTGGACCCGCACCGGCGTCGAGCCCGCGTCGGCGCTCGCGCAATGGGAGCGCGACCGGCTTCGGTCGGCCCGCATCGCCGGACGCATGGCCGCCGTCAACATGCGCCTCGGCCGCCCCGTGAGCGCGGCGACGCACGCTCTGCGGCGACGCACGCTCGGCGCCGCGCTCGCGGCGACCGGTTCGCTCATCCCGCACGCCTACGCGATGGGCCTCGACTCCGCCGCACGCTGAGGCCGCCGCTCGCGCCGACGCTGCCGGCGAGCCCGAGGCTGACGCGGGTCGCGCGTGGCCTCAGGCGGCGAGCGCGCCGGCGGTCACCACGAGCTGGGCGGCGAGCAGGAGCGCTGCCGCCATCACGAGGCGGAAGCCGGTGCGATCAGGCCCCCGCAGCCGCATCCGCACGACGACGGCCACGGCCAGGGCGAGCACGGCGGCGAAGAAGAGCCACGGCAGCACGCCGCCGGCACCGCCGCCGACGACGACCGCGAGAGCCGCGACGACCACGCCCGCGACGGCGATGAGCACCGAGACGCTCGCGCCGAGCCGATGCGGCAGACCGCGGATGCCGGTGGCGCGGTCGTCGTCGAGATCGGGCAGCACGTTGGTGAGGTGCACCGCTGCACCGAGCGCGGCGCCGGCGATCGCGGCGAACGGCGCGGCGAGCTCCGGCTCGGGAGCCGCGAGCGTCGCGAGCGAGGGGAAGAGGCCGAAGCTGACGATGAACGGGACGATCGACACCGCGGTCGCCTTCAGCCCCACGTTGTACGCCCAGCCCGCCCCGATGGTGACCATGTGGGCGAGCAGCATCCCCCATCCGAGCGGCACCGACAGCGCGAGCGCGACGATCACCGAACCGATCGCGGCGGTCCACGCCGTCCGGTTCGAGACCTCGTCGCGGACGAGAGGCTTGTCGCGGCGGCCGACGGCGCGGTCGCGCTCACGATCGATCGCGTCGTTGGAGATGCCGATCGACAGCTGCCCGAAGAGCACCGCGGCCACGAGCACGACGACGCGCCACGGCTCGAGGCCGGCGGCCAGCCCCAGCGCCAGCGAGAGGGCCGTGACGACAAGCGCCGGTCCGGGATGGGAGGCGCCCCACAGGGCCCGCACGGTGCGCATGCCCCTATGCTTCCACGCCGAGGCCGACCGACCCGCGGGCTTGCGTCCGGGGTGATCGATCGGCAGTGTCACGGCTGCGCGTGCCGGTCGATCAGTCGTCGAGGAGCTCGGCCTCGATGACGTCGTCGTCGCCCGGGCGGGCGGCCGGCTCGGCGGCGGGCCCCGCGCTCGTGAGCACGAGCGACGAGCCGTCGGCCGCGACATCGACCCGCACGACGTCGCCGTCGTGCACACCGCCGGAGAGGATCGCCATGGCCAGGCGGTCCTGGATCTCGGACTGGATGAGGCGGCGCAGCGGCCGGGCGCCGAACACCGGGTCGTAGCCGCGCTCGGCGAGCCACGCGCGTGCGTCGGGGGTCACGGCCAGCGCGAGACGCCGGTCCTTCAGCCGGCGCTGCAGGGCGTCGACGGAGAGCTCGACGATCTGGGCGAGGTCGTCCTGGCTGAGCGCCTCGAACATCACGGTGTCGTCGAGGCGGTTGAGGAACTCGGGCCGGAACGCCTGCCTCAGCAGGATCTGCACCTGCTCGCGCTTCTGCTCGAGGCTCAGCGTCGGGTCGATGAGGATCGGCGACCCGAGGTTCGAGGTGAGGATCAGGATGACGTTGCGGAAGTCGACCGTCCGGCCCTGGCCGTCGGTGAGGCGGCCGTCGTCCATCACCTGCAGCAGCACGTCGAAGACCTCGGGGTGCGCCTTCTCGACCTCGTCGAGGAGCACGACCGAGTACGGGCGCCGGCGCACGGCCTCGGTGAGCTGTCCCCCCTGCTCGTAGCCGATGTAGCCCGGAGGCGCACCGACGAGCCGCGAGACGGAGTGCTTCTCGCCGTACTCCGACATGTCGATGCGCACCATGGCGTGCTCGTCGTCGAAGAGGAACTCCGCGAGCGCCTTGGCCAGCTCGGTCTTGCCGACGCCGGTGGGGCCGAGGAAGAGGAACGAGCCCGTCGGACGGTTGGGGTCGCTGATGCCCGCGCGCGAGCGGCGCACGGCGTCGGCGACGGCTTTCACCGCGACCTTCTGCCCGATGAGGCGCTTGCCGAGCTCGGACTCCAGCCGCACGAGCTTCTCGGTCTCGCCCTGCAGCAGCCGGCCGACCGGGATCCCGGTCCACGCGGCGATCACGGCGGCGATGTCCTCGTCGGTGACCTGGTCATTGACCATCCGTTCGGGCCCGTCCACGGCCGTCTCGGCGCGTTCGGCCTCGATGACCTCGCGCTCGAGCGCGGGGATCTCGGCGTAGAGCAGACGCGACGCCTTCTCGAGGTTCCCCTCGCGCTGCGCGCGCTCCGCCTCCACGCGGGCGGCGTCGAGACGCGTCTTGAGGTCACCCACGCGGTTCAGCGACGCGCGTTCCCGCTCCCACCGCGCCTGCAGGTCGTCGAGCTTCTGCTGCTCGTCCTTCAGGGTCGCGCGCAGCGCTTCGAGGCGCTCGCGCGATGCGGCATCCTTCTCCTTCTTCAGCGCGAGCTCCTCGAGCTTCAGCCGGTCGACGTGACGGCGCAGCTCGTCGATCTCGAGCGGTGCCGAGTCGATCTCCATGCGCAGGCGCGAGGCGGCCTCGTCGATCAGGTCGATGGCCTTGTCGGGCAGCTGACGGGCCGGGATGTAGCGGTTCGACAGGGATGCCGCGGCGACGAGCGCGCCGTCGGCGATCGCGACCTTGTGGTGCGCCTCGTAGCGCTCCTTGAGCCCGCGGAGGATCGCGATGGTGTCCTCGACGCTCGGCTCGCCGACGTAGACCTGCTGGAAGCGGCGTTCGAGGGCGGCATCCTTCTCGATGAACTCGCGGTACTCGTCGAGCGTGGTGGCGCCGATGAGGCGCAGCTCGCCGCGAGCGAGCATCGGCTTCAGCATGTTCGACGCTGCGACCGACCCCTCGCCGCCGCCCGCGCCCATCAGCACGTGCAGCTCGTCGATGAAGGTGATGACGCGGCCGTCGGACTCGGTGATCTCCTTGAGGACGCTCTTGAGGCGCTCCTCGAACTGCCCGCGGTACATCGCGCCGGCGACAAGCGCCGAGATGTCGAGCGAGACGAGCTCCTTGTTCTTGAGGCTCTCGGCGACGTCGCCCGCGACAATGCGCTGAGCGAGGCCCTCGACGACGGCGGTCTTGCCGACGCCGGGTTCGCCGATGAGGACGGGGTTGTTCTTCGTGCGTCGCGTGAGCACCTGGCTGACGCGGCGGATCTCGCTGTCGCGACCGATCACCGGGTCGAGCTTGCCCTGACGGGCACGGTCGGTGAGGTTGATGCCGAACTGCTCGAGGGCGCTCTGCGCGTCCTCCTGCCCGGGTTGCTGAGTGGCGTTCATCTGTCTCCTGAAATCTCTCGGCTCAAACTTGAGCCTGTGTGACTCAAGTTTAACATCGACGGGCTCAGGACGCTACGGGCTCGGCGAGGCGGCCTTCCACTCCGGCCGCGGCGACAGCGTCGGGAGTGCAGGCGAAGCGCGCCCGGTAGGCGCTCGGGCTGAGTCCCAGCGCGCGGGCGAAGTTCTGGCGCAGCACCGAGGCCGATCCGAATCCGCTGTCGGCGGCGATCTGCTCGAGCCCGAGGTCCGTCTGCTCGAGCAGGCGTTGCGCCCGGAGAATGCGCTGGCGGCCGAGCCAGGCGGCCGGCGTCGTTCCGTAATCGGCCTTGAACCGCCGGGCGAAGGTGCGCGCCGACATGTGCGCGCGCGACGCGAGCAGATCCACCGAGAGGTCGAGATCGAGATTCGCGATCATCCAGTCGGTGATGGGCGCGAGCGACAGGGACGCCGCCTCGGGCAGGGGCCGGGCGATGAACTGGGCCTGTCCACCGTCACGGAGGGGCGGAACCACCATCCGCCGGGCGATCGTGTTCGCCGCCTCGGCGCCGAGCTCGATGCGCAGCAGGTGCAGGCAGGCGTCGAGGCCGGCCGCCGTGCCCGCCGAGGTGATGATCCGGTCGGACTGGACGTAGAGCACGTCGGGATCGACCTCTATGCGCGGGTACATGCGCGCCATGGTCTCGGCGTAGCGCCAGTGGGTCGTCGCGCGCTTGCCGTCGAGCACACCGGAGGCCGCGACGACGAACGCGCCGCTGCACACCGTCAGCACCCAAGCGCCACGCTCGACGGCGCGTCGCACCACCGCCGTGACGCGTTCGTCCACCGCATCCCAGCTCTCTCGCGGAATCGGTGTGATCACGACCAGATCGGCCTCGTCGGCGAAGGCGAGTCCTGCGTCGACGTTGAGCGAGAACGCGAGGTTGGCGGGGACGACACCGGGATCGGGCGTCACCACCCGGAAGTCGAAGTTCGGGATGCCCTCGTCGCTGCGGTCGAGCCCGAACGCCTCGCAGGCCAGCCCGAACTCGAACGGCGCGAAGCCCGGCTGGACGATGCAGGCGATCGTGTGCATGGCAGTAATCCTTCGGACGATGGCTTCTCTGCCAGTATCGGCAGGATAACGATCATCGTAGCGTTCCTGCCATGTCCCGTGAACTGTTTCTCCTCGCCCTCGGCCTGCTCGTGGTCTTCGCGGCAGCCGCCACCATCGTGGTCGCCTCGCGCGACGGGTATCGCCGCATCCCGACCGACCCGACCCGCCTTCCGCTCCGGCGACGTCGCGGCGCCGGAACTCCTCGCCGACTGTCGCGGCGCCAGGCGGAAGCCGGCGAGGGACGGGTCGGCGACGCGGCAGCCCGCGGCGCCACGGCCCGGGGACCTCAGCCCCGCGGGTCTCAGACCGCCCCGGCCGGCCGGGTCAGCGCGCGCGGAGCGTAACGGCGCGTCGGGATGCCGCGAGCAGCCGCGACGCCGACTCCGTCCAGGTGAAGCGGGCGATGTGCGCGCGTCCTGCCGCGACGAGCCCCGCCCGGGCCTCGTCGTCATCGAGGGACTCGACGGCGGCGGCGAAGGCGCGAGGGTCGCGTGGCGGCACATACAGCGCGCCGTCCCCGCCGACCTCGTGGAAGATCTCCATGTCGCTGACCACCGCGGGAACACCGAGCTCGAGCGCCTCGGCGATCGGCAGGCCGTACCCCTCGTCGAGACTCAGCGTGGCGAGCAACCCGGCGTCGGCGAGGAGCGCGGCGTATTCGGCATCCGTCACACCGCCGTGGAAGACGATGTGGGCGTCCGACGGCGCGAGCTGCTCGAGCTCGGCGCGACGCGCATCCGAGATGCGGCTCAGCAGGTGCAGAGTGCGGCCCGGCAGCCACTGCATCGAGCGGACGAGGGTCTCGACGTTCTTGTAGGGCATGAACGAGCCCATGTAGACGATGTTGCGCGGTTTCGCGGCCCCCGGCATCGCGCCCGCCGGAGCGAGCTCGGCCAGACGCTGCGGCGCGTTGGGAAGCACGACGACCTCGCGCTTGGTGAGCCTTACGTCGGCGAACTGCCGCTTGCTCGTCTCACTCACCGTCGCGACGATGTCGGCGGCGTTGAGCGTGGCACGCTGCGGCGCGTACGACAGGTGGAACAGGCGCCAGCCCAGGCGGACGAACCACGACAGGTCGCGCGGGGGCGTGCGATGCCGGTAGTAGATCGTGTCGTGCAGGGTGAGGATCAGACCGAACCGGCGCCCCAGAGCGCCGATGGTCTGCATCGGCGAGTACACGACGTCGGGCCGGTGCCGGTTCAACCGCAGGGCCGCGACCGGCTCGAGCACCGACGTCGGCGCGTGCAGCGTGACATGCGGCGCCCCGTCGGGCAGGAAGGCGAGCTGCGCGGGGTCGTGCACGATGAAGGTGACCTCCACGCCCTCCCCGGGCGCCGCCGCGAAGACGGCGTGGGCGAGCTCGTGCGAGAACCGGCTGATGCCGTCGTGGAAGTCGGTGCGGATGTAGCGCGCGTCGAAGAAGAGCCGCATCGTCAGGCGTCGAGCGGCTCGCCGCGGTAGAGCTTCTCGAAGGTGTCGAGAGTGCGCTCGATGTCGTGGATCTCGACGCCGTCGAGCGATGCCTGCTGCATCCGCAGGTACTCCTCGGGCGAGGCGGTGAGCACGCGGCGCAGCTTGTCGGCGAGGTCGTCGACGTTGCCGGGCTCGAAGAGGTAGCCGTTGACGCCCGACTGGACGAGGTGCGGCAGGGCGACGGCATCCGCTGCGACGACCGGCAGCCCCGAGGCCATGGCCTCCATCGTCGCGATCGACTGGAGCTCGGCGATCGAGGCGATCGCGAACACGTCGGCGCGCGTGTACGCCGCGCGGAGCTCGGCCTCGTCGGTGCGACCGTGGAAGGTCACGCGATCGCTGATGCCGAGCTGCTGAGCGGTCTGCTCGAGGTTCCGGCGCTGATCGCCACCGCCGACGATGTCGAAGTGCACGTCGAGCTGCGGCGCCAGCTGCGCGACCGCCTTGAGGGTCACCTCGACGTGCTTCTCGGTGGTGAGGCGACCGACGAACAGGATGCGGCGGTGCTCGCGAGGCGTCAGGTCGGGGGTGTAGTTGCGCTTGTCGATGCCGCAGCTGATCGGGATCACGCCGGAGATGTCGATCGTGTCCTGGAGGAACTCCGCCGCCTTGCGCGTCGGAGTGGTCACCGCGCGTGACATCTCGAAGGTGCGCCGGGCGTCGTCCCAGCAGAGCTTGATGATGATCTTGTCGAGGAACGGCGGCAGCGTCGTGAAGTCGATGACGTTCTCCGCCATGACGTGGTTGGTCGCGACCACCGGGATGCCCCGCTTCGTGGCCTCGCGCGTGAGCCCGCGCCCGATGACGATGTGGGACTGACTGTGCACGACATCCGGCTTGACCGAATCGAGCACGCGGCGGGCGTAGTGCTTCGACCGCCAGGGCAGCACGAATCGCAGCCAGTCATGGGGGTACCAGCGCCAGCCCGGCAGGCGATGCACGGTCAGGTCGGCGCCCTCGATGTTCTCGGTGAAGGTGCCCGACTGCGAGTGCTTCACGCTCGGCGTCACGACGTGCACGTCGTGACCGCGGGCGGCGAGACCGGCGGAGAGCCGCTCGGCGAAGCGGGCGGCGCCGTTGACGTCGGGTGCGAAGGTGTCGGCACCCATCACGATGGTCAGGGGTGCGCGCGAACTGGCGGGAACACCCTCGGTCGTCGTGGATTCGGTCACGGGTCAGGCCCAATCTGTACGGCGGAGTGCCGCCGGCTTCAGCCGTCGCGGCGGGCCCGAGCTTACCGGAGCGGTCTCAGCGCTTCCCGGAGGCGGGGCGGCGTTGGGGGAAACCCGAGCGTGCAGGCGCATGCCAGCCGACATCCCTAGGCTGAGGGCATGGCCCGACTCGAAGCCGACGCCGATCCCGCCCGTTGGGTGGCCGTCACCGAATCCTTCGGATTCTCCGGTCGCCGCGCCCGCAAACGCGCGATCGGGATGCTGCTCGGCCAGGCGAACACCGCGATCGGCGGTGCACCGCGCCCAGGGGGACGCTTCGCCGCGTGGGTCGCGAGCCAGGCCGTGCCGATGCTCATGCGCCGCGCGAACGGACGCGTGCGGGCGTGGATGTGGAAGGCCGACCCCGAGCTGCTCGTCGTCCTCGCCCAGATGCAGGAGGCGACGCCGCAGGTGCGCACCGCGCGGGCGATGATGCCGATGGAGTATGACGACACCGAGGACTTCCGCTCGCCGTACCTCGGTGTGGGCGAGAAGCTCGTCATGACGCTGCCGCCCGACCCCCGGACGCCCCCGTTCGTGTCGTACACCTGGGACACCGGCTCGCACCTCGTGACGCTGTCGGCCGTGTGCGCCGACCGGGAACGCGTGGGCACCGTGCTGGACGAGCTCGATCACCTCGCCCGTTCGCTCCGGGTGGTCGACGACCTGACCCTCGGCGAGAGCGCCGGAACCCTCCGCCTTCCGCCCGCCTGACGACTTCTCTTTCCGTCTCCGACCCGACGCAAACGGTCGTCATGCGCCGGTGCGGGCAGCCGTTCGCGTCGGGTCGACGTCGGGAGCGGCAGTCAGCGGGTCAGTGCCTCCTGAGCGCGCAGAAGGATGGCGCGTCGCCGCGCACCGCGGTGGCTCTTGTTCACCCGGATGACACGCCAGCCGAGGCGCGCGAGGTCGTCGAGGCGGTCGACGTCGCGGCCGTACTGGGTGTCATCGAGGCGGTGCTGCTGACCGTCGTACTCCAGCAGCACGCGGCGTTCGGCATCGACGAGGTCGCCGTACGCCACGAAGCGCCCGGACTCGTCTCGGATGACGGCGTTCACCTCGAACGACGTCATCCCGAGAGCTTCGGCGTCGAGGCGGAGCTCGGTCTCGGCCACGGAGTCGGTGCGTTCCCGGCAGCGCTCGTACGCGCGACGAAGCACGCGCACGCCGCGCCGGCCGGCCCACGCCGCCACGGCGGCTTCGAGCTGCTCGCGCGACAGGACGGGGTCGTGTCTGCGCAGGAGGGAATCGGCGGCGATGATGAGTTCGCGCTCGTCCATGAGTTCCGCCGATTGACACCAGGCGACGGCCGGATGCTCGATGGGCACGGGGCCGAACCGCCACCGGCTCGGAGCCGCGGCCTCGTGTCCGCGTACGCCGACACCGCGGGCCCGTCCGTACGGTCGCGGCACGGCGACATCCACGTCCGCACGCAGTCGGTCGGGGATCCAGCCGCCGACCACGGCGATCGCGGTCGCGTGACTGAAGTGCTCGCCGGGCCGGAGCTTCGGCAGATACGACGCGGCGAGCGCGCGCACGTCGGTCACGTCGTCCCTCGAGCGGATGCCGTGGAAGGGCGCTCGGAGGTCGCCCGATCGCAGCCGCGCCCGCGTGACTCCCGACGCCCGCGCGAGCCCGACGGTGAAGGCATCGGGCAACGCCGGAGGCAGCTCGGCCGGGCGACGCGTCATCTCCCCACCGTGCCGCGTCGACAGCCGCATCCGCTGCCCGTCCCCACCTCTCCGGCGCTCGCCCGACGGCGCCCCGCCTGTGGAGGACAGAACGACCCGCCGAGCCGACGCGAATAGTCGCCTCGCGCGCCGGATGACGACCCTTCGCGTCGGCTCGCGCGCGGGGGCGGGAGCTAGTCGGCGGGCGGGTCGGCGGGGCGGCGGTAGAGCACGACCTCGGTCGCGCGGCGGACGCGGGCGCCGTGGCGCAGGGTCACGACGGCGCCGGTCGCGCCGGCGGCGAACACGCGCGCACCGGGGCGCTGCTGCATCTCGTCGCGCAGGCGCTGCTCGAGGTCGCGGACGTCGCGGCGGAGCCCGGCGACCTCGTTCTCGAGTTCGAGGATGCGCTTGATGGCGGGCAGGCTGATGCCCTCCGCCGACATCTGCGCGACCTCCCGCAGCTGACGGATGTGCCGGAGCGAATACCGACGCGACCCGCCCTGCGTGCGCCCGGGCACGACGAGCCCGAGCCGGTCGTACTGCCGGAGGGTCTGCGCGTGCATCGCCGCGAGCTCCGACGCCGCCGCGATCGCGAAGATCGGGGCGTCCTCATCGATGTCGTCTTCGGCCATGGCTGCTCACCTCCGGTACGTGTCGGGAAAGTCGATGTCCCCGTCCGCCGCGCCTGCGCCGATCCTGGCTGGCAGACGCGGCGGTCGCGGACGGATGGATCAGCCGCGCGCCTTGTTCATCAGGTCGGCGCGGGGGTTGTCGCGGGGTTCGACCTCCGCGAACCTCTCGAGGGCGGCTCGGGCCTCCTCGTCGAGGTGTGCGGGCACGGCGACCTGCACCTCGGCCAGCAGATCGCCCGTCCCCTTGGCCGTGCTCACGCCGCGGCCTTTGACGCGCAGCACGCGACCCGAGGGCGTGCCGGGGGCGACACGCAGTTTGACCGGCTCGCCCCCGAGCGTGGGGACCTCGATCGTCGCGCCGAGGGCCGCCTCGGTGAAGGTCACCGGCACCACGACGCGCAGGTTGAGCCCGTCGCGGGTGAACACCGGATGCGGGCGCACGGTGACCGACACGACGATGTCACCGGCCTCGCCGCCGTCGGGCGACGGACGCCCGCGGCCGCGGAGTCGGATCTTCTGCCCGTCGGCGACGCCGGCGGGCACCTTCACCTTGAACGGCTTGCCGTCCTCGCCCTGGAGCGTGACGGTGTCGCCGCGCACCGCCGTGGCGAAGTCGAGCGTCGTCCGCGCCGTGACGTCGGCACCGCGCTGCGGCCCGCCGAAGCCCTGGAATCCCCCGGTCGAGCGACCGAAGCCGCCCGAACCGAACCGGCTGCCTCGACCGCCGCTCTGCTGGTTGAACATCGCGAAGATGTCGTCGAAGTCGGCACCGCGGGCTCCGGTGCCGCCGCGGGCACCCTGGTTGAACGCGCTGAAGACGTCCTCGAAGCCGCCTGCGCCCTGGCCGCCCGCGGTGAAGCGGGCATTGCCCGACCCCATCGCCCGGATCTGGTCGTACTCGGCGCGCTGCTCCTTGTCGGAGAGCACGGAGTACGCCTCGCTCATCTCCTTGAACTTCGCCTCGGCCGCGGGGTCTCCCTGGGTCGAGTCGGGGTGGTACTTGCGCGCGAGCTTGCGGTAGGTCTTCTTCAGATCGGCCTCGGAGACGTCCTTCGAGACGCCCAGCACCTTGTAGAAGTCCTTGTCGAACCAGTCCTGACTGGCCATATGCGTGCCTCCTATTCGGCCGGCACGGCGACGACGACCTTCGCCGGACGCAGCTCGATGCTGCCGAGGCGGTATCCGACCTCGACGACCTCGAGGATCGTCGGCTCGGTCGTGCCCGGGGTGGGCGCCTGGAAGATCGCCTCGTGCTGCTGCGGGTCGAACGCATCGCCCGCGGCGCCGTAGGTCTCCACGCCCAGCCGCGACACGACTCCCCGCAGCTTGTCGGCGATCGCCGCCAGGGGCGACCCCTCGACGAGGTCACCGTGCTTGTCGGCACGGTCGAGGTCGTCGAGCACCGGCAGCAGCCCCTTGGCCACCGAGCCCTTGGCCCGCTCGATCTCGACCTCGCGCTGGTCCTCGGTGCGGCGGCGGTAGTTCGCGTACTCCGCCTGCACGCGCTTGAGGTCGAGCAGCAGGTCGTGCTCCCCGGCAGGGGCCTCGGCGACGGCCGCCTCGTCGGACTGGGCCGCTCCGAGGATGTCGTCGATGGTCAGCTCGTCGTCCGCAGCCGCGGCATCCGCGGCATCCGTCGCTTCGGGCTCCCCGTGCGCGTCGGGGCCGGACGCCTGCGCGCCCGACCCCTCCTCGCCGAGGACCTCGTCGTCGCCGTGCGGCTCTTCGAAGTCCTTGTCGGTCATGATTACTTCTTCTCGTCCTCGTCTTCGACGACCTCGGCGTCGACGACATCCTCATCGGATGCCGCTGCGCCGGCGTCGCCCGTGGGGGCGTCGGTCGGGGCGCTCTGCGCCTGGTCGGCCTGACCCTGCGCGTAGATCGCTTCGCCCAGCTTGCCCTGCGACGCGTTGAGCTTGTCGAACGCGGTCTTCACCGCGTCGTCATCGTCTCCGGCGAGGGCGGTCTTCAGCGCGTCGACGTCGCCCTGCACCTCGGTCTTGACGTCCTCGGGCAGCTTGTCGGCGTTGTCGGCGATGAGCTTCTCGATCGAGTACGACAGCGTCTCGGCCTGGTTGCGGACCTCGGCGGCCTCGCGGCGCTTCTTGTCCTCGGCCGCGTGCTCCTCGGCCTCGCGCACCATGCGCTCGATGTCGTCCTTGGGCAGCGACGAGCCGCCGGTGATCGTCATCGACTGCTCCTTGCCGGTGCCCTTGTCCTTCGCCGACACGTGCACGATGCCGTTGGCGTCGATGTCGAAGGTCACCTCGACCTGCGGGATGCCGCGGGGCGCCGGCGCGATGCCGGTGAGCTCGAAGGTTCCCAGCGGCTTGTTGTCGCGGGTGAAGTCGCGCTCGCCCTGGAAGACCTGGATGGCCACCGACGGCTGGTTGTCGTCGGCGGTGGTGAAGGTCTCGCTGCGCTTGGTCGGGATGGCGGTGTTGCGCTCGATGAGCTTCGTCATGATGCCGCCCTTGGTCTCGATGCCGAGGCTCAGGGGGGTGACGTCGATGAGGAGGACGTCCTTGCGCTCGCCCTTGAGGACGCCGGCCTGCAGGGCGGCGCCGACGGCGACGACCTCGTCCGGGTTCACGCCCTTGTTGGGCTCCTTGCCGGCTTCCTTCTTCACCAGCTCGGAGACGGCGGGCATACGGGTCGAGCCACCGACGAGCACGACGTGGTCGATGTCGCCGACCTTGATGCCGGCCTCGCGGATGACGTCTTCGAAGGGCTTCTTGGTGCGGTCGAGGAGGTCCTTGGTGAGGTCCTCGAACTTGGCACGCGAGAGCGTCTCGGACAGCGAGACCGGGCCCGAGTCGGTCAGCGAGAGGTACGGCAGGTTGATCGAGGTCGACTGCGAGCTCGAGAGCTCCTTCTTCGCCTGCTCAGCAGCTTCCTTGAGGCGCTGCAGGGCGATCTTGTCGCCCGAGACGTCGACACCGGTCGTGTCCTTGAACTGCTTGATGAGGTACTCGACGACGCGCTGGTCCCAGTCGTCGCCGCCGAGCCGGTTGTCACCGGCGGTCGCGCGCACCTGGATCGTGGAGAAGTCGTCGTCCTTGCCCACTTCGAGCAGCGAGACGTCGAAGGTTCCACCACCGAGGTCGAAGACGAGGATGAGCTCGTCCTCCTTGCCCTTGTCGAGGCCGTACGCAAGCGCGGCGGCAGTCGGCTCGTTGATGATGCGCAGGACGTTCAGTCCCGAGATCTCACCGGCCTCCTTCGTGGCCTGGCGCTCGGCGTCGTTGAAGTACGCGGGAACGGTGATGACGGCGTCGGTGACCGTGTCGCCCAGGTACTGCTCGGCGTCGCGCTTGAGCTTCTGGAGGATGCGGGCCGAGATCTCCTGCGGCGTGTACGCCTTGCCGTCGATCGCCTGGGTCTTCCAGTCGGTGCCCATGTGGCGCTTGACCGAGGTCAGCGTGCGGTCGACGTTGGTGACGGCCTGGCGCTTGGCGGTCTCGCCGACGAGCACCTCGCCGTCCTTCGTGAATGCGACGACCGAGGGGGTCGTGCGGAGCCCTTCGGCGTTGGCGATGACCTTGGGCTCGCCACCCTCGAGGACGGCGACGACGGAGTTCGTCGTTCCCAGGTCGATACCCACTGCTCGTGCCATGAGTTGTCTCCTTACTTGCGGTTCGTGTGGATCGGAAGTCTGCGGCGGCCCAACCTGAGCCGCGATGACTCAACTGTAACCGCGCACGATTTCACTGTCAAGCGAACTTGAGTCGACCCGTATCAAGTTCGTCCCCTCCTGCCCGCGTTGGCGTCGAGGGACGCCCTGTTGAGGAAAACCTGAGGAAATGCGTCGGGTGGACCATCGTCTCCTCCCAGGCGCGGACACTATGTTGAGTCCACCGATGACAAGAAGCGTGAACCCGAACTCGCCTCTCGTCGACCTCGAGCCCGGACTGGGCGGTCGTCGAGCGATCCTGCACGCCTGGAGCCGGTCATGACCCGCACTGTCGTCGTGATCGAGGATGACGACGACCTCCGCAACCTGCTCGGCCACACGCTGGAGCAGCACGGCTTCGAGGTGCACGCCTTCGCCGACGGCCCGGCGGGTGTCGACGCCGTGCGCCTGTTGCGCCCGGACCTCACCACCGTCGACGTCAAGCTCGCCGGTATCGACGGCTTCGAAGCGGTGCGCCGCATCCGCGCCTTCCACGACGGATACATCCTCATCATCAGCGCCGTCGACGAGGAGACCGCCACGGTCGAGGGCTTCCGCAGCGGCGCTGACGACTACGTCATCAAACCCTGGCGCCCCTACGAGCTCCGGGCGCGCATCGACGCCCTCATGCGCCGGCCCCGCAGCCTCAAGCCGCTCGAGGGAGCGGCGGGCTCGTGGATCGAGGCGGGAGACCTCCGGCTGAGCCCCGGCGCCCGTCGAGCGGAGCTCGCCGGACGGACGCTCGACCTCACCCGGTCGGAGTTCGACGTACTGCAGGCGCTCATGCAGCGCCCCGGGGATGTCATCGAGAAGGCCTGGATCGCCCTCATGCTGCGCCGGCAGAACGGCGCCCACGGCGAGCACGTCAGCGGGCACGATCTCCACGCGGTCGAGGTGCACATGATGAACCTGCGCCGCAAGCTCGGCGACGACGGCCGCACCGGTCGGTGGATCGAGACCGTGCGCGGCATCGGATACCGCTTCGCGCGTCGCGGCTGAAAAAGGCCGGCCCTCGGCTTTCCGCCGGATACGCTGACCCCGTCGCGATGATGCGACCGCCGCCGACCCGGCGGCACCGAGTGTTCACGGAGAGGTCCTAGCGTGCCCGGCATGTCACCCGAGTCGAACCCTCCCGGAGCGAACCCCGCCTCGACGCCGGCCGCCGCCGGCGTCCCCGCCCCGCCCACTGCCGCCGGAACCCAGGCGCTCGGGCGCATCGCCGACATGCAGACCCGAGAGGGCGACGAGCGCCCGGTCCCGCGCAGGGCCGTTGTCTCGTGGGCGCTGTGGGACTGGGCGACGCAGCCGTTCAACTCCGTCATCCTGACGTTCGTCTTCGCATCCCTCTTCCTCGTCTCCGATTCGTTCCTGCCCGCCGACGTCGCCGCGCTGGCCGACACCGATCCGGTGAAGGAGGCCGCGATCGCCGACCTGGCGAGCGGCTACGGCGTCGCCTCGACCGCCGCCGGCATCCTGATCCTGCTGCTCGCCCCGGTTCTCGGGCAGACCGCCGACCGATCGGGACGGAAGAAGCGCTGGCTGGGCGTCTTCACCGTCATCCTCGCGCTGCTGCAGTTCGCGCTGTTCTTCACCTTCGCCGACCCCGCCTTCTTCTGGTACGGCGCGATCGTCCTCTCGCTGGGCGCCGTCGTGTCCGAGATCGCGGGCGTCAACTACAACGCGATGCTCGTCGAGGTCTCGACGCCACGGACGATCGGGCGGGTCAGCGGGCTGGGGTGGGGCCTCGGATACATCGGCGGCATCATCGCGCTCGTCATCGTCGTGGTGCTCACCTTCGCGGACTGGTTCGGGATGGACACCAGCGGCGGCCTGGCCTACCGGCTGATCGCGGTGGGATGCGGCGTGTGGACGATCCTCTTCGCCATCCCGCTCCTGGTGAACGTTCCCGAGCGAGCAGCGCCGCCGAGCGCGCAGCGGGTCGGATTCTTCGCCGCGTACGTGCACCTGGTGAAGGACATCGTCCGCCTGTACCGGACCGAGCGCCCGACCTTCTGGTTCCTGCTGGCCAGCGCCGTGTACCGCGACGGCCTCGCCGGCGTCTTCGCCTTCGGCGGGGTCCTCGCCGCCCGCGCGTTCGGATTCTCCACGACCGAAGTGATGATCTTCGGCATCGCGGCCAACCTGGTCGCGGGCGCGTCGACGATCATCGCGGGACGCTTCGACGACCGTTTCGGCGCGCGCTCCGTGATCATCGCGACGCTCTCCGGCCTCATCGGCGTCGCCGTCCTCCTGCTGGTGCTGCAGGATGCCGGCTCGATCGTGTTCTGGGTCGCGGGGCTGATCCTCTCGGCGTGCGTGGGCCCGGCGCAGGCCGCGAGCCGATCCCTGCTCGCCCGTGTGACGCCCCCGGGGATGCAGGGCGAGATCTTCGGCCTCTACGCCACGACCGGACGCGTCGCGAGCTTCCTCTCCCCCGCCATGTGGGCCCTGTTCATCGCGTGGTTCGGCAGCATCGTCTGGGGCGTGCTCGGCATCGCCGTCGTACTGCTGCTGGGCCTCGTGCTGCTGCTGTTCGTGCGACTCCCGAAGCAGGCCGGCATCCGCTGACCCCGCTCAGGCGGCGCGGCGCATGGGAACGTGCGGAATGTCGTCCTCGGAGAATTCCGGCCCGCTGATCTCGAACCCGAACCGGCCGTACCAGCCCGCGAGGTGCTTCTGGGCGTCGAGGTCGATCGGAGCACCGGGCCACCGGTCGGTCGCCCGCTCGACCGCGGCGCGCATGAGCAGCGCCGACAACCCGCGGCCCCGGGCGTCGGCGGCCGTCGCGACCCGTCCGATGCGGGCGTTCCCGCCGGCATCGTGCAGCAGGCGCAGCGTCGCCAGCACGCGGCCGGCGTCCTCGATCCAGAACAACTCGGTGTCGGGTTCGAGGTCACGGCCGTCGAGCTCGGGATAGGCCGCGGCCTGCTCGACCACGAACACGCTGACCCGCAGCCAGAGCAGGCGGTAGAGGGTCTCGGCGGGAACGTCGGACAGACGGGCGGATGACACCTGAGGCATCCGCCCAGCGTACGACGAGGGGCCGGACGATCCCGCCCGGCCCCTCGTCGCGAACCCGTCAGCCGCGTCTTCCCACGATCCACGGGAAGCGCACTCCCCGCTCGTTCGGCTCTTCGACCTCGAGCCCGTAGTGATCGCCGATCCGCTCGATGAACTGCGCCCGCTCCGCGCGCGCATAGGCGCGACGCTCGCGCTGGAACGCGAGCACCGTCGACCAGCACATGAGCAGCATCACGATCGAGAACGGCAGGGCGATGAGGATGGCCGCCGTCTGCAGAGCCTGCAGCCCGCCGGCCACGAGGAGGGCGCTCGCGAGGGCCGCCGTGATGATGACGAAGAAGGTGCGCACCCACCGCGGCGGCTCGGGGTTGCCACCGGTCGCGATCATTCCCATGACGAGGGCGCCGGAGTCGGCCGAGGTGATGAAGAACACCGCGATGAGGACGATCGCGCCGACGGTCAGCACTCCGCCCGCGGGCAAGCCCTCGAGCAGCTGGAACAGGGCGCCCTGGAGGTCGACCGTGCCGTCGGGCGAGAGCATCGACCCGGGCTGATCGAGCTCGCGGTAGAGGGCCGAGCCGCCGAGAACGGCGAACCAGAGGATGCCGATCAGCGTGGGCACCAGCAGCACGCCCGCGACGAACTGCCGGACGGTGCGCCCCTTGCTCACGCGCGCGATGAAGATGCCGACGAAGGGCGCCCACGAGATCCACCAGCCCCAGTAGAACGAGGTCCACTGCGCCTGCCACTCCTCGCCGGCGACGCCCTGGAGCGCACTGACGGTGAAGGAGAGTCCGACGAAGTCCTGGATGTAGGCGCCGATCGACTGCACCCACTCGCGCAGCAGGAACTGGGTGGGCCCGGCGAAGAGGAGGAACAGCAGGAGGAGACCCGCCACGATGAGGTTGAAGTTCGAGAGCCACTTCATCCCCTTCGTCACCCCGGAGAGCACGGAGAACAGGACGAAGACGGACACGATCCCGATGAGTCCGATGAGCATCGCGTCGTTCATGGGCGGAAGGCCGATGAACTCCAGGCCGGAGCCCATCTGCATGACGCCGAGGCCGAGCGAGGTCGCGACGCCGAACAGCGTGCCGACGAGGGCCACGGTGTCGATGATGTTTCCGGCCGCGCCGCGCACGCGGTTGCCCAGCAGCGGCTCGAGCGCCCAGCGGATCGAGATGGGGCGGCGACGACGGTGGATGGCGTAGGCGAGCGCGAGGCCCACGACGACGTACATCGCCCAGGCGTGCACACCCCAGTGCAGGTAGGTCTGGGTCAGTGCCCCCTGAGCCAGCTGCTGCTCGGTGCCCGTCACTCCGGGTCGCGGGTTGACGAAGTGGCTGAGCGGCTCGCTCACGCCGTAGAACACGAGGCCGATGCCCATGCCGGCGGCGAACAGCAGCGAGAACCACGATCCGGTCGAGAACTCCGGTTCATCGTCGTCGCGCCCGAGCTTGATGTCGCCGAAGCGACTGAAGCCCACGAACAGGGCGAAGCCGACGAAGAACGCCGCGATGAGGACGTAGTACCAGTTGAACGAATCCACGATCGAGGTCTGGATGGCGCCGAAGAACGACTCCGCGGTGGCCGGAAACAGGATCGCGAAGGCGCTGAAGCCGACGATGACGACCGCTGCCGGCCAGAACACCCAGCGGGCGATCGTGCCCGGGGTGGACACCGCGGCTATGCGTTCTGCGGGAGAGGGCTGGTTCTCGGTGTTCACCGAACCAGGGTGACAGGATCGCGCCGCGAGGCAAAGCGGGCTGCGGCATTTGCCCGGGGCCGCAGCAACGGGTAATGCTCAGCCGCGCGGCCAGGCGTCGGCGAGCTTCCCGAGCAGCCGGGCGAGCTCGGCCCGCTCGGCGTCGGTGAAGTCGGCGAGGGCGCCCCCGAGCGCGGCCCGGCGCTCGCCGCGCACACCTGAGGCGAAGCTGCGCCCCGCGTCGGTCAGCGCGATGCGGGTGCGCCGGGCGTCGTCGGGGTCGGCCTCCCGCCGGACCAGGTCGAGCTCGACCGCCTGCTGCACGAGACGCGAGGCGCGGGGCTGGTCGACGCCGATCGCGTCGCCGATCTCGCTGACGGAGAGCGGGTGGGATGCCGCGACGAGGGCTTCGAGCATGCGCAGACGTGCGAGTCCCGCCATCCGGCCGCGCCCGTCGCCCGGACCGCCGCCCGACCCGAACGGGCCGCGTCCGCCGTGGGCGCCGAAGGGACCGCGACCGCCCGCGTGACGGTGCTGCGGCGCGTCGCGCGGGCCGTGATACCCCTGCCCGTCCGGGCCGTGAGGGGGGCCGAAGCGGCGCAGGCCGCGCAGCCGCGCGAGGGCGTCGGCGATCGCATCGATCTCGGAATCGTCAGGGCCGGCCATGCTCCGAGAATACATGCGACTTGACATGCACTCCGGGCCCATGTCATAGTGCATGTACATGCAAACTGACATACATTCGGCGCCGGATCGACCGGCCCACGAGAGGAACACCATGAACACTCACGACACGACAACGCCGGACATGACCCCCGACCGCTCGCTGCGCTTCTGGATGCGCGCGGCGCACTCCGCATTCACCGCCGAGCTCGCTCGAGTGCTGGCCGACGAAGGCCTCGATCGCCGCGACTGGGCCGTGCTCAACGTCCTCGCCGGCGTGCGCACCGCACCCGGTCTCGATGAGCGGGTGCAGCGCGGCGGCAAGCGCGTCCGCGCCCTCGCCGCCCGCGGTTGGGCGACCGAGGCGGACGGGCGCTGGATCGCCACCGACGAGGGACGCCGCGAGCGCGACCGCATCCACGGTCTCGTCGGCGAGGTGCGCGGCCGCGCGAGCGGCGCCGTCTCGGACGACGACTTCGCCACGACGCTCGCCTCGCTCGAGAAGATCGCGCGATCCCTCGGCTGGGACGAGAACACGCCGCGCGACTGCGGACCCCGCGGGCGCCACGGCTTCGGCCCCGGTCGCGGCTTCGGCTTCGGCCCGCGCTTCGGCGGCTTCCGCGCGGGCTTCGGCCCGAAGCACGGTGAGCACGCACACGGCGCGCACGCACACGGCGCGCACCCGCACGGCGAGCACCCGCGTCACCGCGGCGAGCGCGCCTTCGAGCGCGGCTTCACAGCCGGCTTCCGTGCCGGGCGCGACGCCGCCTGACGCACTGCGTCCACCGCATTCGACCCCGGGGCCAAGCCTCGGGGTCGAATGCGTTCACGGACCCCGCGTCAGGCTCCCCGAGACCCGGCGTCCCTGTCGCTCACGTCGGTCCGGTGGAAGTTCTGGAACGACCGCGACGCCGTCGGCCCGCGCTGACCCTGGTAGCGGTTGCCGTACGGCCCCGACCCGTAGGGGTTCTCGCTGGCCGAGGTGAGCCGGAAGAAGCACAGCTGCCCGATCTTCATCCCCGGCCACAGCTTGATCGGCAACGTCGCGACGTTCGCGAGCTCGAGAGTGACGTGACCCTCGAACCCGGGATCGATGAAGCCGGCCGTCGAATGCGTGATGAGACCGAGGCGACCGAGCGAGGACTTGCCCTCGAGGCGCGCGGCCACATCATCGCCGAGTCGCACCTGCTCGAAGGTCGAGCCGAGAGCGAACTCGCCCGGATGCAGGATGAACGGCTGGTCGGGATCGACCTCGATCAGCCTCGTCAGCTCGGGCTGGTCCTGCGCAGGGTCGATGAAGGGGTACTTGTGGTTGTCGAAGAGCCGGAAGTACCGGTCGAGCCGGACGTCGACGCTCGAGGGCTGCACCATCGAGACGTCCCACGGATCGAGTCCGATGCGCCCCTCGTCGATTCCGGCACGGATGTCGCGATCACTGAACAGCACGCTCACAGCCTAGGGCGCGGGTGCGGCGGCACGCCGCGCACCCGCACGGATCAGCCGCCGGGCGGTGCCGTCGTCTGCCGGGCGACGAGCTTCGTCGGAAGCCGGAGATGCGTCGCCGGCGGCGTCTCACCGCGCATCAGGGCGAGCAGCATCTGCACCGCGGCGGCCCCCAGTCGCCCCATCGGCTGACGGACGGTCGTGAGCGGCACCGGCAGCCGCGTCGCCTCGGGGATGTCGTCGAATCCGACGACAGACAGGTCTCGGGGCACATCGAGGCCGAGCTCCGCCGCGACCTGCAGGATCGCGATCGCCGAGACGTCGTTGGCGGCGAAGACGGCGGTGGGACGGTCCGTCGTCGAGAGCATCTCGATCGCCACCTCGCGCACGGTCGCCTCGCGGTAGCGGCCCGCTCCGACGTACGTCGGGTCGAACGGGATGCCGGCCTCGGCGAGCGCTCGCCGGTATCCGGCATCCCGGGCGATCGACGAGCGGAGGTCGGCGCGGCCGGCGATGTATCCGATGCGGGTGTGCCCGAGGCCGATGAGGTAGGCCGTCGCCTCGCGCGCACCGCCGTAGCTGTCGCTCTCGACGATCGGGACGTCGGCCGGACCGGTGTGCGGGTCGATCGCGACGAGGGGCACATCGGCGCTGGCGCGGACGACGGTGGGGGTGACCATGATCGCGCCATCGATCAGCGTGCCGCTCAGCCGCGAGAGCGACCGGCGCTCCCACCCCTCTTCGTCGCCGCGCGAGCCCGAGTAGGCCAGCAGGTCGTAGCTGGTGTCGCGCAGGGCCTCGCCGACCCCCTTGAGGATCTCGGCACTGAACGGCTCGAAGTCGGCGACGAGGACGCCGATCACCCCCGTCGAGCGCGAGCGCATGCTGCTGGCGATCAGGCTCGACTCGTAGCCGAGGTCGGCGACCGCCGACATGACGGCATCCACCGTCGCCGTGGCGACTCCGTATCGGCCGTTCACCGCCTTCGACACCGTCGAGACCGAGACTCCCGCGCGCGCCGCGACGTCGTGGATCGTGGGTCGGCGTCCGGTCATGCTCGAATGCTAGCCCCGATGGAAACCGTTTTCGAAAACGTTTGACACCGCTTTGTTGCCGCCGCAAACTTTCGGTGTCCGACAGCACCGATGAACGTCCGACGACTCCGAGCAGCGCCGCCGGGTCGGTCCAGCACCCCGTGCAGAGGCCGTGCCGCGGCGCGCTCACCGGCAGATGTCCACTCAACGAAGAGAGAAGGATTCACATGGCACGCACCATCACGGCCCGCCGGAAGGCGGCCGTCACGGCAGCCGTCCTGGCCGCGGGGGCACTCGCCCTCACCTCCTGCAGCAGCGGCGGCGACGGCGGCAGCAGCGACGGCACCGTCGAGATGACCCTCTGGCAGAACTCCACGACCGGTCCCGGTCAGGAGTTCTGGAAAGATGCGATCGCCGCGTTCGAGGCGGAGAACGAGAACGTGAAGATCTCGATGCAGTCCGTTCAGAACGAGGACATGGACGGAAAGCTCCAGACCGCGCTCAACGCCGGCGACCCGCCCGACATCTTCCTGCAGCGCGGCGGCGGCAAGATGGCCGCCATGGTGCAGGCCGGCCAGCTGATGGATCTCACCGACCTCATCGGCGACACCGCCAAGGAAGAGATCTCGGAGGGCTCGTTCAAGGCCGAGACCTACCAGGACAAGGTGTGGGCGATGCCGCTCGCGGTGCTCCCCAGCGGGTTCTGGTACAGCTCCGACCTCTTCGCCCAGGCGGGGATCACCGAGCCTCCCGCCACCGTCGACGACCTCGAGGCCGTCGTCGGCCAGCTCAAGGATGCCGGCATCGCACCCATCGCGCTGGGCGCGAAGGACGCCTGGCCCGCGGCGCACTGGTTCTACAACTTCGCCCTCCGCGAGTGCAGCGCCGAGACGATCGAGGCCACCGGCGACTCGAAGGACTTCAGCGACGACTGCTGGCTGAAGTCCGCCGAGGACCTCGCGGACTTCGCGGAACTGCAGCCCTTCAACGAGGGGTACCTCACCACCTCGGCGCAGCAGGGCGCAGGCAGCAGCGCGGGCCTGATCGCCAACCACCAGGCCGGCATGGAGCTGATGGGGGCCTGGAACCCGGGCGTCATCGCCTCGCTGACTCCGGACGAGCAGCCGCTGCCCGACCTGGCGTGGTTCCCCTTCCCCGAGCTGTCGGGCGGCGCGGGTGAGCCCGGCTCGATCATGGGCGGCGTCGACGGATACTCGTGCTCGGCCAAGGCCCCGAAGGAGTGCGCCGACTTCCTCAACTTCCTCGCGACGTCCGACCAGCAGGAGGCGTACTACAAGGCGTTCAACGCACCCCCGGTGAACTCGGTCGCTCAGGGCGCGGTCGAGGAGGAGTACCTGCAGGCAGTCCTGGCCGCCTACAACAAGGCTCCCTTCGTGTCGCAGTGGCTCGACACCGTGCTCGGCCAGAACGTCGGCAATGCGCTGAACGTCGCGGTCGTCGACCTGCTGGCCGGCAAGAGCTCGCCCGAGCAGATGATCCAGTCGGTCTCCGACGCGGCGAAGAAGGGCTGATCCGCATCATGTCGCTCAGCGAGACAGCCGTGGCGGCCGCCGCCGACGGCACGGATCTCGCGGCGCGGGGCGGGGGCGTCACGACGACGCCCCCGCCCTCCCGGCGCCGCCGCGGAATGGGCTGGTCGGGTCGCCTCGAGATCGCGGTGCTCATCGGCCCCGCCCTGGTGATGTTCGTCGGGTTCGTCATCTTCCCCGTCGTGATGGCGGCCTACTACGGCTTCTTCCGCTGGCAGGGATACGGGCCGCCCACCGAGTTCGTCGGCCTGCAGAACTACATCACGATCCTCACCGACCCGACCTTCGTCGAGGCGCTCGGCCACAACGCGATCATCGTCGTGGCATCCCTCGTCCTGCAGGGTCCCGTCGCGGTGCTCCTCGCACTGCTGCTCAACCGCCGCATGCGGGGCCAGTCGGTCATCCGCGTGCTGATCTTCGTGCCCTACGTCATCGCCGAGGTGGTCGTGGGCACGGGGTTCGGGCTCATGCTGCAGACCCAGGGCGCTCTCAACGGGGCCCTCGAGCAGCTCGGACTCGGCGCGCTCACACGCGACTGGATCGCCGACCCCTCGATCGCGATCTGGACGCTCATGGCCATCCTGACCTGGAAGTACGTCGGCTTCGCCGTCATCCTCTTCCTCGCCGGCCTGCAGGGCATCCCCGAGGAGCTGTACGAGGCCGCCGCCCTCGACGGCGCCGGCTACTGGCAGATGCACTGGCGGATCACCCTGCCGCTGCTCGCCCCCACCCTGCGCATCTGGGCGTTCCTGTCGATCATCGGCGCACTGCAGCTGTTCGACCTCGTCTACATCATCTGGGGCCAGTACGTCGCCTCGACCGCCGGCACCTCGACGATGGCCACCTACATGGTCGTCAACGGCCGAAACGCCGGCAGCTACGGCTTCGGAAACGCCGTCGCCGTCGTGATCTTCCTCATCTCCCTCGTCGTCGCGATCGTCTACCAGCGCTACGTGCTGCGTCGCGACACCGCGGGGGCCATCACCGAAGGGAAGCCGGAGCGATGACCGCCCTCACCTCCCCCGCCACCCGCGCGATCGTCGCGCCCGCACCGACCGGTCGTCGCGGACGCCGCAAGGAACGCCTGCCCTGGGGCAGCCCGGTGGTCTACTTCGTCGCCCTCGTGGTGATCGCGCTGATGCTCGCGCCGGTGCTGTACATCATCATCGGCGGCTTCCGCAGCAACGCCCAGATCACCGTCGATCCCGCCGGCTGGCCGGCGCCCTGGAACATCGAGAACTACCTGGCGGTGCTCACCGGCTCGCAGTTCTGGCAGCAGGTGCTCAACTCCACGATCGCCGCCGGCGCGACGACGATCGGGGCGGTGCTGCTCGGGCTCATGGCGAGCTACATTCTCGCCCGGTACCGGTTCCGCGGGCGCGGGGTGCTGTACGCCGTCTTCGCCTCGGGCCTGATGTTCCCCATCACCGTCGCGATCACGCCGCTCTACATCGTCATCCGCGACCTGGGCCTGATGAACTCGCTCGCGGGCATCATCCTTCCCCAGATCGCGTTCGCGCTGCCGATGACGATCATCATCCTGGTGCCGTTCCTGCGGGCGATCCCCGACGAGATCCAAGAGGCGGCGTTCATCGACGGATGCGGGCGCCTGTCGTTCTTCTGGCGGATGGTGCTCCCCCTGTCGGTGCCCGGCGTCATCACCGTGGGCATCCTGGCCTTCATCGGCAGCTGGAACAGCTACCTGCTGCCCCTGTTCATCCTCAACAACGAGGCGACGTTCACCCTGCCCCTCGGCGTGCAGGCGTTCTCGTCGCAGTACTCGGTCGACACCGCGAAGGTGCTCGCCTTCACGTCGCTGTCGATGCTTCCCGCCCTGGCGTTCTTCAGCCTGTTCGAGCGCCGCATCGTCGGCGGTCTGACCGGCGCCGTCAAGGGCTGATCCCCTCCACAGAAAGCACGGGACCGTGACCCTCACCGATATCTCCGTCTCCACGCGCGTCGCCGACCTGGTCGCCCGCATGACCCTCGACGAGAAGCTCGCACAGCTGGTGGGCTTCTGGGTCGACCAGGGCGACGAGGTCGTCGCCCCCATGGCCGGCGAGATGGCGTCGTCCACCGCCTACGCCGACGCCACCGTCCACGGCCTCGGCCAGCTGACCCGCGTCTACGGCACCCGCCCCGTCGACCCGATCGAGCGCGCGGCGTGGTTGTGGAACGAGCAGCGCCGCCTCGTCCGCGAGACGCGACTGGGCATCCCGGCGCTCGTTCACGAGGAGTGCCTGACGGGCCTGGCGGCGTGGCAGGCGGCGACCTTTCCCACTCCCCTCGCGTGGGGCGCGGCTTTCGACCCCGAGCTCGTCGAGGAGATGGGCGCGCTGATCGGCGAGTCGATGCGCGAGCTCGGCATCCATCAGGGGCTCGCCCCCGTGCTCGACGTGATCCGCGATCCGCGCTGGGGCCGCGTCGACGAGTGCATCGCCGAAGACCCCTACGTCGTGGGCGTCATCGGCACGGCGTACGTCCGCGGACTGCAGAGCGCCGGCGTGCACGCGACGCTCAAGCACTTCGTGGGCTACTCGGGCTCGCAGTCGGGCCGCAACCACGCGCCGGTCCACGCCGGGCCGCGAGAGATCGCCGACGTCTTCCTCCCGCCGTTCGAGATGGCCGTCCGCGACGGCGGTGTGCGGTCGGTCATGAACTCGTACGCGGAGATCGACGGGATGCCGGTGGGCGCGACCCCCGCCTACCTCACCGACATCCTGCGCGACGAGTGGGGCTTCGACGGCACGGTCGTGTCGGACTACTTCTCGGTCGCGTTCCTGCAGAGCATGCACGGAGTCGCCCGTGACCGCGGCGAGGCGGCCCGGCTCGCCCTCGAGGCCGGGATCGACGTCGAGCTCCCCACGGGAGACGCGTTCACCGCGCCGCTGGCCGCGCAGGTGCGCGATGGGCTCGTAGATGAGGCGATCGTCGATCGTGCCGTGCGCCGAGTGCTGTCGCAGAAGGAGGAGGTGGGGCTGCTCGACGAGACGTTCGAGACGCCGCCGACGAGCGTCGACCTCGATTCGCCCGCACACCGTGCGGCCGCCCGCCGCCTGGCCGAGGAGTCGGTCGTGCTGCTGAGCAACAACGGCGTGCTGCCGCTCGCGTCACCCCGCCGCGTCGCCGTGATCGGGCCGAACGGCGACAGCTCGGAGGCGCTGATGGGCTGCTACTCGTTCGCGAATCACGTGCTGGCCCACCACCCGGGCGTGCCGCTGGGATTCGAGATCCCGACGCTCGCGGCATCCGTCGCCGCGGCGCTGCCGGATGCCGACGTCACCGTCGTGCGCGGCTGCGACGCCGAGGGCGACGACCGCTCGGGCTTCGCTGAGGCGGAGGATGCCGCGCGTGCTGCGGAGGTGGCGATTGTCGCGGTCGGCGACCGGGCCGGGCTCTTCGGGCGCGGCACCGTGGGCGAAGGGAACGACGCCGACTCGCTCGAGCTGCCGGGCGTGCAGCGCGAACTCGTCGAGCGCCTCGTCGCGACGGGCACGCCGGTCGTGCTCGTCATCCTGTCGGGTCGGCCGTACGCGATCGACTGGGCGCTGTCGGGCGATGACGCCGCAGCGGCAGCGCTGCAGGCGTTCTTCCCCGGCGAGGAGGGCGCGTCCGCGATCGCGGCCATCCTGACCGGCGAGGTCTCGCCGTCGGGACGCCTGCCGGTGTCGCTTCCCCGCTCGTCGGGAGCGCAGCCGTACAGCTATCTTCACCCGATCCTGGGCGGTCCCAGCGAGATCACGAGCGCCGACAGCACCCCGGCCCTTCCGTTCGGGCACGGCCTGACCTACACGTCCTTCCAGCGCAGCGGTCTGACGGCCCCGGGCGCGGTGACGGCGGGCGGGTCGTTCACGGCGCGCGTCCGGGTGCGCAACACCGGCGAGCGCGCGGGCACCGACGTCGTGCAGATCTACGCCCGCGACGTGCACGCCAGTGTCACGAGGCCCGTCGCGCAGCTGCTCGGCTTCGCCCGCGTCGACCTGGATGCCGGCGCCGAGGCGACCGTCGCGTTCGACGTCCCGACGGGGCGGCTCGCTTTCACCGGACGCGACGGGGTGCGGATCGTCGAGCCCGGCACGGTCGAGCTGTGGGTCGGCCCCTCGTGCGCGGAGCGTGAGACGGAGGCAGAGATCGAGGTCACCGAGGACGTGCACCGGGTCACCGCGTCCGATCGCCGGATCGTCGAAGTGTCGATCGAGCGGTGATCGGGGTCGTGCCGAGCGGGCACGGCCGATAGGGTTCGGGCCATGTACAACGACTACTCCGGGCCCGCAGCGGCCTTCGGCATCGGCTTCGTCGTGCTCGGCATCGCCCTCTACCTCGGGACGATCGCACTCGTCCTGTGGGTGAGCTACCTGCTGATGCGCACGGCAGTGAAGAACGGGATGCTGCTCGCGATGCGCGAGGGCGGCCAGCCGTTCCCGCCCGGATACGGCACCGGTCCCCGACCGGCTGCCCCGCCCTACCCGGAGGCGCCGCCGGCACCGGGTGGTCCGGCCGCGTCCGGTCCGGGTGGTCCTGCTTCCGGCGGCCCAGCACCCGTGGGGTAAGCTGACCGAGCACCTCCGGGTGCCTGGGGCTGTAGTTCAATGGCAGAACATCTGCTTCCCAAGCAGATAGCGCGGGTTCGATTCCCGTCAGCCCCTCCGAGCGAGAGGGACGCGGCCAACGGTCGGGTCCGTTTCGCATTCGCGGGGTTGCCATCCGAACCGGGGCACTCAGGCGGAGGAGACGATTCGCCGCAGGAGTGCTTCGCGCTCGGGCTGTGAATAACAGCGCTCCGTGGCGGCGTTCTGACTTCGCTACGTGACGTGTCTACAGCAGCTCGGTTCTCGCAGGGC
>NZ_JBNAFI010000009.1:0-75153 GCF_049707515.1 Microbacterium arborescens
CCCTGCGAGAACCGAGCTGCTGTAGACACGTCACGTAGCGAAGTCAGAACGCCGCCACGGAGCGCTGTTATTCACAGACGCGGCTCGCGCCGAGGTCGTTCCGAAATCGATCAGTTTCGGCCGATTGCGGAAACCTACAACCCCTCCGTCTGCGACAGTGTGAAGGTGACTCTTCGTATAGCGGCTGTTCAGGCCGAAGCCTCGCCGGGTGAGGTCAACCACAACATCGCAAAGACCGTCGATTTCATCCAGCAAGCCTCCTCGGAGAAGGTCGACGTCAATTCCTGGACCTCGTCTTCCTTGCCGGGCAGGGCCTCCGACCTGACAAGCAGTCCCTTCGTCACGCTCATGACATCACCTCTTCCTGGGTCGAATTGCCCGCTAATAGGGCGAGTTGTCCCAGGGCCGGCTGGCTCTGGGGGCAGGTCCCGCCACGCGATCCCGGCCCGGTACCGGTAGATGATCCCCTCCACCAGCGTGCGGTGATCACGAAACGTCTACCTCGCTTACCATCCGGGGCCGGCATGAACGGCTCGACCAGTTCCCAGTCGCCATCCGAAAGCACCCTCATCCGCGACATGCTGTCCAGAATCGCGGGTCACCCCCCACGCGATTGGGAGACACGCCCTAGCTCTGGGCCTCGCCGAGGCGCGCTTCGGGCGTGAGCTCGGCGCGGAGACCGCCGCCGGTCGCAGCCCGGGCAAGAGCGCGACCCAGCGCAGGTGCCTGCTTGAACAAATTGTGACCGGCCACAAAAAGGACAGAGCCTGCCTCCCACACGGCCACGCCGTCCTCACTCCACGGGAGGTCGGTCACCCAGCAGTGAAGGAAGTCGCGCGGCTCTGGGTGGAGACCGGGCAGCGCCCGTGTCACGTATTCGCGTGCGCGTTCGTCCAGCGATCGAATCGCCGCCGGGTCGATGAAAGTTCCGTCGTCGCGGACGCCGACGGTGTCGCTGAGTCCGACCGAATAGTTGCTGTTGCCCGGTAGCGGCGTCGCGTAGACGCCGACTTCGCCGAAGACACCGCTGCTGTCCTGCAGGCACGCGACTCGTGCCGGGGCGGCGGCTTTCACGTCGAAGGTCAGCCTGACGTGTGCAGCAAGGCGAACCGGCAGCGACAGGCCGACGCTGCGTGCCAGGCGGGCGGTTTCGCGGCCGGCGCACACGACCACCTTGGAGTAAACAGCCCGGTCGGTGACGCTGCGCACCTCGACCGTCCCGTCGGCGCGAGGATCGATGGAGATGACCTCACCGGTGGTGACCGCATCTGCGAGGGCACCCGTGAGTGCCGTGATCGCGGCGCGGGTGCGGATCGCGCCGCCCGACTCGTCGAGCACCGCTGGCCCCGAGTACCCAGCGAGCAGCGGCATCCGCTGGGCGACCTCGGCCGCGTCTATCTCGTGCGCTTCCACGCCGCCGACCTGGTCGAGCACCCGCAGCCGCGCCAGGGCGCTGTCTCCGATCGCCAGGACACCGTCTGATGAGACCAGCTCGACGTCGAAGTGTTCGGCCCACTCATCCCATACGCCGCGGCTTTCGCGCGCGAAAGCGACGAGTCGCGGGTCGTCGTGGGCATGCCGGAAGATCCGCGCCTCGCCTGCGGACTGACCCGTCCCGGGCAGACCAGCCTCATACAAGCGCACCGGCACGCCCTTCTCCCGCAGCGCGTACGCCGTCGACAGACCGACGATCCCGCCCCCGATCACTGCTACCTCGGGTGAACGCGTCGTGGCAACGCCGTCGTCACTTCCTGCCATCGCGGTTCCCCGATCTGTTAGTGATTAGCGATAGGCCGCAAGAGAAGGGGCCGCTGCCACGACGTCAGCGGGCTGTGTAAGCCCGAAGTCACCGCGCGCAGCGACCCTCCCCCTTCGTGGGCCAGTACTCCCGGTCTGTGGTGTCAGGCGGGGAGTTTGGAGCCCAGGACGTCCAACTTCTCGATCGTCGGCTCGGAGAACAACGTGCCGGTCTGCTCGCCGAGAGCGGTCGCAACCGCGCCAGACAGGTGCGCGTCGCGGCCGGCGTCATCGGGGAACACGTCGAAGATCCCGAAAGAGGACGGTCCGAGACGGATCGCGAACCACGCGACGGTGGCCGGTTCCTCCTCGACGAGCCCTCGCCCGATGCCGAGGAATTCCTGGACCTCGTCTTCCTTGCCGGGCAGGGCCTCCAGCCTGACAAGCAGTCCCTTCGTCACGCTCATCACATCACCTCTTCCTGGGTCGAATTACTCGCAAATTTCGCCACGATCGTCTCGCAGAACGCAGGCAGGTCATCGGGCGAGCGGCTGGTGATCAGATTCCCGTCCACCACGACGTCCTGGTCGACGACGTCAGCACCGGCGTTGCGCAGATCCGTGCGGATGCTCGGGAAGGACGTCAAGGTGCGACCTCCGACCACACCCGCCTCGATCAACGTCCAAGGCCCATGACAGATCGCCGCCACGGGCTTGCCACTCTCGACGAAGTCGCGGACGAAGGAAACGGCGTCCTTGTCGACCCGGAGCTGGTCGGGGTTCACCGTGCCGCCGGGAAGCAGCAGGGCGTCGTAGTCGCCCACCGAGGCGTAGGCGATCAACCCGTCGACGGTGAACGTGCCCGCTTCATCCAGGTCGTCCTTACGGGCCTTGATCTCGCCGTCGTGGATCGAGAGGACCTCGGTCTGAGCGCCGGCCCGTTCCAGTGCTTCGCGGGGCTTCTCGAGCTCAACGCGTTCGACTCCGTCGGCGGCGAGGATGGCGACTCTCTTGCCCTGCAGCGTCTCGGCCATATCAGTTCGCCTTCTTCTCGGTCGACATCCCGGGCTTGATGAGAACCTTGGTCCAACCCTTTGACCGGGCGTCGAAGTTCTTGTACGCATCGGCAGCCTGGTCCAGCGAGATCTCGTGGGAGACGATCCAGGAAGGGGTCGCCTTGCCGGCGGCGATCAAGTCCCGCAGCTGGCGGTTGTACCGCTTGACCGGGGCCTGTCCGCTTCCCATGGTCTGCCCCTTGAACCAATGTGTGCCGAAATCGATGGCCGCCTTTCCCTGCCTCGCGAGATCATCCTTGGCTCCGGGGTCCTGGGGGACGAACACGCCGACGGTGCCGATTCCTCCGGTGAAACGCACCGCGTTGATGAGCATGTTCGTCGTAGCGGCGGTGTCCTCGTTGCCCTGGGGATCGTGGGCCTGGTAACCCACGCATTCGCAGCCCCGGTCAGCTCCCAGCCCCATCGTCTCGTCGAGCACGGCTTGCACGGGATCGACCTTGGAGTCATCGATGGCGATCGCGCCGATCTGCTCGGCCAACGCGAGCCGGTCAGGGTGACGATCGACCACCATCACCTTCGCGGCGCCCTTGATCATCGCGGACAGGGCGGCCATCAGCCCGACCGGACCCGCCCCGGCGATGACAACGCTGTCGCCCGGGATCACGCCGGCCATCTCGGTGGCGTGGTAGCCGGTGGGGAAGATGTCGGAGAGCATGACGTAGTCGTTCTCCTTCTCCTCCGCATCCTCGCCCAAGCGCAGCGCGTTGTGGTCACCGAAAGGCACACGGAGCAGTTCCGCTTGGCCACCGCCGTAGGGACCCATGTCGGCGAACCCGTAGGCCGCACCGGCGAATGATGGGTCGGGCTGGGTGGTGAGGCAGTAGTTGGTCAGGCCGCGTTCGCAGTTCTTACAGAATCCGCACGAGATGTTGAACGGGAGCACAACCCGGTCTCCGACCCTGACCTTCTCCACACCACTACCGACCTCGATGACCTCGCCCATGTTCTCGTGACCGAACGTCCGGCCCACCTCGAAGGACGTCCGCCCCTCGTACATGTGGAGGTCCGAGCCGCAGATGTTCGTCGTCGTCACCCTGACCAGCACATCGGTAGGGCGCTCGATCTTCGCGTCCGGGACGTCCTTCGTGCTGACCTGACGGGGTCCCTCGTACACCACTGCCTTCATGTCCACTCCGATCCGATGTGTTGCTCGAGAACCTACTGGCCTCGATAGCCTGCTGGTAGGGCATTGACAACGCCAGCCCTTCGCGAGACATTGAACGCCCGCCGAAACCACGTTCTGGTGTGCGTTTTCGGCGCGATCCGTGGCCTCTATCGCGAGTGCACCGTAAACGATCGTTTCCGGCGGTCTACCGCTCTATGCGGCAGGGGGCGAGATACCTCGGCGTCTTAGGCTGTTTGAATGGACGCGGACTGGATTGAGCATCGACGTTCCGATGATGGCGAGCTGTTGGGGTGGATGAAGCCGGCCGGTGAGGATTTCGTCGCCATCGATCTGCTTGGTCGCAGCCGCACCGAGGCGGTGGACTGGTTGACCGCGGAGGAGACGCTTGACGCGTTGGGGCTCACGTACCTCGCGGACTCCTATGAGCTCCGGCTGGACGATGGATCCTGGCTAAAGGTGCGTGTCGCCGAAGTCTCACCCGGCGGCATCCGCCTGCAGAAGGACGACTGGGGAAACACTTTCGCAACCGAGCTGTACTACTCGACGCAGTTTCCCGTCAACCAGGGCACCCTCCGACCGATCGCTTAGCACCTCCGCTACTAGGCAGCGCTCAGCACGTACGGGACCTTGAACACCCCCGCCGGAAACGATGGTCATCTCAAGGAGTCGTCGCATCCTCGGGAAGCCATCGTCTCGGGGCGAGGATGCGTGTCGATCGGCGCGACCGTCGATGCAGAAGGCCCGATCTCCGCCTCCCGGATGAGACGGCCCCGCCTTCGGACGGAGGCTCGCGCCACCTCACTTCGTTAGCGTGGACCTTATGAACGATCTGCCGCTCTTCTTGCTGCTGCTTATGCCAGGCCTCATCGGAACTGTCACCGCTGCGGTGCTTGCACCGAAGTTGAACCGGCAGTGGCGAGAGCGCCGAGAGGCCGCGGCGAGCCGGAACACCTGATCCGCCGTCCGGCTATGCCGCGAACGACGTTCTGCTCACGATTGTTCGCGGTGGGCGCTGCCGAGTCAATCAAGCGTGCCATAAACGATCGTTATTGGTCGATCGGGTCCGCCGACATTGACGCTGCCGGTCCCGGGTGGTCGTCAGCTCGATCGACGCGCAGAAGGGTTAAGGCGATCAGGATTATGACGATCAGCGTCGAAGCCAAGACGATGATGACCCTGACCTGCGCAGGGTAGCGGAGTCGCGGCCGTCGCGAGGAGCGGCTCATTGCGATGGGGCGATGATGGTGGTGGTCTCCGGGGTGATCTCGACGATGCCGCGCTCGTCGGCGACTATGAAGCGGCCATCGTCGGTGATGGTGAACGCTTGGGCGGCACCGCTGAGAGTGGCCCGGCGCTCCCAGGCCCCATCTGCTGCTTGCACCCACAGAGCATCGTCTGTTCCAATTCCCGCGATGGTGCCGTCAGGCTGAGGGGCAAGGCTATAGAGCAGTGGCGCTCCTTCGACGGCGGCAAACGTAGCGCCGCGATCGCTACTGCGAAGGAGGCCTTGTTCTGCTGCGGCGTAGATGCCTTCTTCCGTAGCTGCGAGGTCGACGGCGGATAGCGCGGCGCCGCTGAACCAGTTCCGGCCGTCGTCGGTGCTGACGAGCAGATCCGCATTGCTTGAGGCGAGTCCGTAGAGCGTCCCGTCCGGCCCGGCGGTAAGCACATGGAAGTCGGCGCTTCCGGTGAGCGAGACCGGTGACCAAGTTTCGCCGAAGTCGTCGCTGCGGATGATTCCCAAGTTTGGTGCTCCGAGTTCCGACGGGGTCTGCGTTCCCGGATGGCCGGAGGCAAAGAAGGTCTCGCCTCGGAGCGTGAATCCCATCGCGTCCAGGTCCTCCCCCGCGATCGGGCCCGACATTTCTCCGTCGGGGGCGAGGGTCAGGATGCCGCCGTGGGTGGCCACGAACAGGTCCTCTCCTCGCGGGTCGGCGACTATGCCGTGAATGTGTTGAATCACTGGCAACGATGCGTCGCTGCGGGAAGGTCGCTCAGCTGCGCACCCGGTGATCGCGATCGCGGTGAGGGTGGTGACGGTCAGGGGCAGAAAACGGTTCATGATCTTCCGGGTCGCGGGAGGGCGGACACCCCGATGAAGGGCTGCCGCCGGGGTATAGGTGAGCGGGAACGTGGTGTCTGCGCTAGATGATGGTTTGGCCAGGGCGATGCCGTCACTGTTCCGACCGTTGCCGACCTTTCCTTGGCCATGTAGATGGCGGTCATGACGTCTCCTGTTGGAGGGGGGGAGCGGCGAGGTGACGGGACGGTCGATTGCGGCATCGACCGTCCCGTCAGCGACCGCCATGGCGGGTTGTGCTTGCAGGGCGATTTGCGAACCTGGGCCGACTTAGAGAGCGGCGAGAAGGTCGGTGCATGCCTGCTCGCAGCGGCGGCAGGATTCGGCGCACTCGCGGCAGTGCTCGTGCATGTCTGCGTGCTGTTCGCACTCGGCGGCACAGGACGCGCAGGCGGTGCGGCAGGCTTCGAGCAGGGCGCGAACCGTCGCGACATCCGGTGTGGTTTGGCGGGAGAGCACTGCACCGGTGGCGGCGCAGATGTCTGCGCAGTCCGAGTTCTTCCGGATGCATGTAATGAGCTCGGCGACCATGTCTTCTCCGAGGCATGCGTCTGCGCAGGCGGTACATGCCTGCGCGCATTCGACGCACGCCTCGATACAGCGCAGAAGGGTCTCCTGTGCTTCGGCAAAGCCGACCTTCGGGTGGGTGGCGAGCATCTGATCTGCAACAGTCATGGGTGCTTTCCTTTCTTCAGGGACCTTCCCCGGCGTGTGGTCACGCTAGAGCGAGGTCAAGGGTCGATGTAGGGGATTGAGGTCTCGGTAAATGGGGGCTAGGTGAAGGGCAGCAGGCTGAGTCCTGCTGTCGTCGGTGATGAAGACGTGGCGCCACCGTCGCGGCTAGGGAGGAAGCTGTCACCGTCAGGTGCGGGCACGATCGCGTGAGCGTACGGCATCGCTGTGTCAGCGTGATCGCCGCCGACCGAAGGTGGTTCGGCCGCGGTGCAGCCGGTGAGGGGCATGCCGGTGGGCGCGACAAAGCTCGCCGTCGCGCGCAGGTAGGTACGCATCCCGCACCACTTTCGATTCCACCGGTGAGGACGCCTTCCGGGGCGTCCTCACCGGTGGGGTGCGTTTAGAGCTGCGCGAGCAGTTCCTGCATCTGGGCGATCTCAGCGGTCTGGGTGTCGACGATGGTCTGCGCCATCTCGACCGCGTCAGGGTTCTGGCCGTTGTCGACTTCGTCTTGGGCCATCTCGATCGCGCCTTCGTGGTGCATCGTCATCTGCTCGAGGAACAGCCGGGACGCCTCGGCGCCGGTGGCGGCTTCTAGCGCGGCCATGTCGTCCTCGCTCATCATGCCGCCGCCGTGGTCCATGCCCTCCATGCTGTCCATATCGGGCATGTCGGCGCCCCACTCGTCCAGCCAGGACTGCAGCTGGTCGATCTCGGGCTGCTGGGCGGCCTTGATGTCGGAGGCCAGGGTGAGCACGCCCGGGTCGATGCCTTCCTTGTTCAGGATCATGTCGGCCATCTCGACGGCCTGCTGATGGTGCGGGATCATCATCTGCGCGAACATCACATCCGCGTCGTTGAAGTCCGCCGTCACCGTGGACGATGAGGACGGGGACGAGCTGCTGCCGTGGTCCATGCCGGGCATGGATTGCGAGCCGGAGCCGTCGGCGCAGCCAGCAAGGGCGAGGGCGGCGGCGAGGGTGAGCGCAGCGGCCGCTGCGGTACGAATTTTCATCAGAGTTCTCCAAATACAGGGGTACGTGAACGAGCACCGGTCAGATCGACGGGTGGGTGAGGTCCGGCCGGCAGGGTGCGCCGGCTCGGCCGTATCACGTACGGCTGATGCAGAGAACGGTGAGAGAGGGCGGCCGCAGTCTCGGCCCACCGGGAAGCGCGGCGCTGAGTGGCTGCGGGCGCGGCAGGAGCGACAACGACACTTTGCTCGGGCGGAGTCGGCCCAGCAGCAGCACGGTGGCTAGGAGAGCCAGCACACACGTCATCGCGAGCATGTCTGAGTGGCCTGAACCGCAGTCCGCGCACGGCTCGCCCGTCGCGGTGCTGCCGGAGTGGTGGTCCTCAGGGGTGGCACTGGCGGTGGCGACGGTGGTTTGGTGGCCGGTGTCGGCGGCGGTGTGGGTGTTGAGGGAGTGCATGGCCAACAGGCCGACGATGACCGCGGCGGTCACTGCGATGAGCAGCAGAAGGGTGCGCGCCATCGACCGTCCGGCGTGGAGCCGTTCCGTCAGTGCGATCAGCGACATGTCACTCCCTCCTTCCACGGTACGACACTCCTGTCAGTGGTCGGTAACCGCGTCCGGGCTGAGGTTGAGGCGCCGCAGCAGTTGAGCGTTGAGGGCCACGACGATGGTGGACAGCGACATCAGGATCGCGCCGACAGACATGGGCAGGACGAACCCGATGGGAGCGAGTACCCCGGCGGCCAGCGGGACGGAGATGAGGTTGTACCCGGCGGCCCACCACAGGTTCTGCTTCATCTTGCGGTAGCTGGCTCGGGACAGTTCGATCACCGACAGCACGGAGCGGGGGTCGTCGCTGGCGAGGATGACACCGGCGGACGCGATCGCCACATCGGTGCCGGCGCCGATAGCGGTGCCGACGTCGGCTTGCGCGAGGGCCGGTGCGTCGTTGACCCCGTCACCGACCATGGCGACCTTGCGGCCTTCGCTTTGAAGCTCCTTCACCTTGGACGCCTTGTCTTCGGGGCGGACCCCGGCGAAGAACCGGTCGATACCGAGGTCGGCGGCGACCGATGCGGCGACGGCTTCGGCGTCTCCGGTGATCATGACCACCTGCACGCCCCGCTGATGCAGGGCGTCGACGGCGTTGCGGGACTCGGGACGGATCTCGTCCGCCAAGCGCAGCGCCCCCGCGACCTGCCCGTCGACGAGCACGTGCAGGATGATCGCGCCCTCCTTGCGCCACTCGTCCGCGACCGGCAGTTCGGCTGCGTCTTCCTGGTCGAGCATGTGGGGGCCGCCGACCTGGATGGTGCGGCCGGTCACCCGCGCACGGACACCGACGGCCGGTGAGGACTCGAAGTCGCTGGCGGTGGGGACGGTGAGCTGCTTCTCCTGCGCGGCGTTCACGATCGCCCGAGCCAGGGGGTGTTCCGAGTCCGCTTCGGCGGCCGCGGCCCACGCCAGAAGCTCGTCTCCGTCGATGCCGGCGGCCGGGGCGACCGAGGTGACGGCGGGTGTGCCCTTGGTGAGGGTGCCGGTCTTGTCGAACAGGACCGTGTCGACGGTGCGCATGCTCTCCAGCGCGAGGCGGTCCTTGATCAGCACGCCGCCGCGGGCGGCGCGCTCAGTGGCGATGGACACCACCAGCGGGATGGCCAGACCCAAGGCGTGCGGGCAGGCGATGACGAGCACGGTGATGGTGCGGATGACCGCTTGATCGGGGAACCCGACCAGGGTCCAGACTGCGGCGGTGACAGCGGCCGCCCCGAGAGCGAACCAGAACAACCACCCCGCGGCACGGTCCGCGAGGCGTTGCGCGCGGGATGAGGAGTTCTGCGCTTCGGTGACGAGCTTCTGGATGCCGGCGAGAGCGGTGTCCTGTCCGACCGCGGTGATTTCCACCCTGACCCCGGAGTCGGTGGCGACGGTGCCGGCGATGACCTGGTCTCCGTCGCTGCGGCGAACCGGGCGGGATTCGCCGGTGATCATGGACTCGTCCATGCTGGCCGAGCCCTGCACGATCCGGCCATCTGCGGGTACCCGTCCACCGGGGCGGACAACGACGACGTCTCCGACCTGCAGCTCGGCGGGGGCGACGGTGACGGTGGTGTCCCCCTCGACTTTCTCGGCCTCGTCGGGCAGGAGCGCGGCGAGGGAGTCCAGGGCGGAGGTGGTCTGGGCGAGGGATCGCATCTCGATCCAGTGCCCGAGGAGCATGATGACGATCAGCAGCGCCAGCTCCCACCAGAAGTCCAGCTCGTGGTGCAGTAGCCCGATGCTTGCACCCCATGAGGCGAGGAACGCGACGGTGATCGCGAGGGCGATGAGGAGCATCATGCCGGGTTTGCGGGCGCGCAGCTCGCTGACGGCGCCGGTAAGGAACGGGGCGCCGCCCCACACGTACATGACGGTGCCGAGGATTGGGGACACCCATCCGACCCACGCCGCGTCCGGCAGCGGGTATCCGATCAGCATCGAGAACATCGTGGAGAACCCCACGACGGGCACCGCGAGGATCAGCATGATCCAGAACAGCCGTCGGAACCGGGCAACGTGGTCTCCGTGTCCGGCGTGCCCGCCGTGGTCGGCATGACCGTGCCCGGAATGACCCGCGGCGGGCGCCCGGTCGTCTTCGCTCTGCGGGTGACTCATCACTGCGTGATCGTGTTGGGTGGCAGTCGCCGGGGCGTGGTGGTCTGGGTGATCGGAGTGGTTGTGGTGGTCGTGCTGGCTCATTGAAGCCTCCTTCGCTGGGTGCGCCGGTGCGGCGGCACGGGTCAGGCCGGTTGGGGCACGGGAACGGGGGTCGTAGGGGCGGGTGCCGGGTGGGGTCGGAACCGGCGCAGCCGGAGGCTATTGGTCACGACGAACACCGACGACAACGCCATCGCCGCTGCGGCGACGAGAGGATTGAGCAGGCCGGCCATCGCAATCGGGATAGCGGCGACGTTGTACGCGAACGCCCAGAACAGGTTGCCCTTGATGGTGCCGAGGGTGCGGCGGGAGAGGCGGATTGCGTCAGCGACGACGGTGAGGTCGCCGGAGACGATGGTGATGTCGCTGGCGACAATCGCGGCGTCCGTGCCTCCGCCCATGGCCAGGCCGAGGTCGGCGGCGACGAGGGCGGCGGCGTCGTTGACGCCGTCACCGACCATCGCGACCACGTGCCCGTCGTCCTGAAGCTGGCGGATCACATCAAGCTTTCCAGCAGGAGTGACTTCGGCGTGCACGTCGGGGATGCCGACCTCCGCGGCGATTCGTGCGGCGGTGGTGGTGTTGTCGCCGGTGAGCAGCACCGGGCGCAAGCCGAGCGCCTGGAAGCGGGCGATCGCGGCGGCGCTGGTCGGCTTCACGGTGTCGGCCACCCCGATCGCGCCGAGGTACTCCCCATCGCGACCGACCGCGATCGCGGTACCGGTTCGCGCGAGAGCATTCAGCTCGGCGGCGGCTTCGGCCGGCGGGTGGATGCCCCACTGCTCGGCCAGCCAGGACGCCCGGCCCGCAACGACGGCAGACCCGTCCACGATCCCTTGGACGCCGAACCCGGCGTGCGACACGAAGCTGTCCGCGTACGCGACCGCCGGGGCGGCAGTAGCGACGGCACGGGCGACCGGGTGCTCGGATCCTGCCTCGACCGCCGCCGCAACGCGCAACAGCTCGTCCCGGGTGACACCTGCGACGGGGCGGACGCTTGTGACGGTCATCTGACCGGTGGTGACTGTGCCGGTCTTGTCGAGCACGATGGTGTCGACTGTGCGGGTCTGCTCCAGCACTTGCGGTCCGCGGATCAGGATGCCCAGCTGTGAGCCGCGGCCGGTCCCGACCAGCAGCGCGGTGGGGGTGGCGAGACCGAGGGCGCAGGGGCACGCGATGATCAGGGTGGCGACCGCCGCGGTGAAGGCTAGCTCGAGCGAGGCTCCAGCGATTGTCCAGCCGAGGAACGCGGCCACGGCTAGTCCGATGACGATGGGAACGAAGACGGCAGAGACGCGGTCAGCGATGCGCTGCACCTTGGCTTTGCCGGTCTGGGCTTCCTCCATCAGCCGGCGCATGCGGGCAAGCTCGGTGTCCGCCCCGATCCGGGTGATTTCGACGATGAGGCGACCACCGACGTTCACCGTGGCGCCGACCACGCGGGACCCGGCGGTCACTTCGACGGGCACCGATTCTCCGGTGAGCATGCTGGCGTCGATCGCGGAGGAACCATCGATCACCAGCCCGTCAGAGGGAACCTTCTCCCCCGGCCTGACAAGGACGGTGTCTCCGACAGCGAGCTGCGCGACCGGCACCGTCCGTTCGACACCGTCGACGAGCTTTGTGGCGTGCTTCGCGCCCATCTCCAGCAGTGCCCGCAGCGCCTCCGACGATGATTTCTTCGCGCGCGCTTCGGCGTACCGGCCCGCCAGGATGAAGACGGTGACCAGCGCCGCGACTTCCAGATAGATCTCGTGACCGCCGGCCTGCGGCGCGCCCACGAGGGTGAAAGTCATCGTCATTCCGGGCATACCCGCGCCGCCGAAGAACAGGGCGTACAGGGACCACCCGAACGCGGCAATCACGCCGACGCTGATGAGGGTGTCCATGGTCGCCGCGCCGTAACGGGCGTTCACGGCCGCAGCCCGGTGAAAGGGCCACGCCCCCCACACTGCCACCGGGGCGGTGAGCGTGAGGGCCAGCCACTGCCAGTACTCGAACTGCAACGCCGGGACCATCGACAGCACCGCCACCGGCAACGACAGTGCAGTACTGATCAGCAAGCGCCGCCGCAGCGTCCCAACCTCGCCGTCCTCACCGTCCGGGGTGTTCTCATCGATGTCATCGCTCGTCGGCGGTGCGGGAAGGGCTGCCTGGTATCCGGCGGATGCGACGGCGGCGATCAGGGTGGCAGGGTCGACGTCGCGCCCGCGAACACGCGCCTTCTCGGTGGCGTAATTCACCGACGCTTCCACACCGGGAAGCTTGTTCAGCTTGCGTTCGATCCGGGTCGCGCACGACGCGCACGTCATCCCGGAGATATCGAGCTCGACGTCGACCGTGCTCATGCGGGGCTACCTGCCAGGGTGTAGCCGGCCTCCTCGACCGCGGCTTTCACGGCGTCAGAGTCGATCGGCGCGGCGCTGTGAATGGTGACGCGGGACGTACCGCCGGCGTTCAGGTCAACTGTGACGTTCTCCACACCGTCGATCGCGGTCAGCTCCTCAGTGACGCTCGACACGCAGTGCGAGCACGTCATCCCGTCTACCAGGACGTCTTTCGTGACGGCGGCGGAGGTCGACGCGGGAGCGTCCGTCGCTGCGGATGTGGTGCAGCAAGCGCAGCCGGCGTTGGTGTCTTTCAGAACGAGGTCAATGCGGTCAGTCATGATGTGCTCCTTCAAGGGGATTCGGTGTGATCAAGAACGGACGAGTCGGGCGATGGCGTCGTTGGCCTCACGGATCTTCTCCGCAGCTACCTGGCCGCCTTCGGCGCTCGCTTCCGCGACGCAGTGGCTCAGGTGGTCGCCCAGCAGGGACAGCGCCACTGTTTCCAGGGCCTTCGTCGCGGCAGACACCTGCGTGAGGATGTCGATGCAGTACTTGTCTTCGTCGATCATTCGGGCGATCCCACGCACCTGACCCTCGACCCGACGCAGTCGCTTCTGCAGGTCGTCTTTGTTGCCGTCGTATCCGTTCACAGATATACCATACCCCCCTAGGGTATTGATAGCAACAGGACGGGGTAATCACCTCGCACCCGGCGTACAGCGTTCTGTTTATTCAGCGCTCTCTGTATTTCGGTGTCATGTCCACCCCGACCGCTACCGCACCGTGACGCACACCGCGGCGCTCGCCCCGCCTCGGCCACGCACTCTCTGACCCGACGCGCGCGGGCGTCCTCCTGGCGCTGCGCGAAGCACCCGCCTACCCCTCCGACCTGGCCGACGCCCTTGCCGTCTCTCGTCAGGTCATGTCGAACCAGCTCGCGTGCTTGCGCGGCTGTGGCTTCGTCGAGGCCTGCGTCCGATGGTCGACGGACCTGGTATCGACTCGCGGACTCACACCTCGCCCCTGCCTTGGACGAGCTGCTGCGCGTTGTCCTCTACGTCGAGCCCGGCTGCTGCGCCGGAGAGAGCTGCACCTGCGCATGACCACCACCGCTCCCCGCCTCGCTGACAACCGCCGACAGGTCCTGCAACGCCGAATCCGGTGGATTGTCACGGCGACGATCGCCTACAACCTGATCGAGGCCGTCGTCGCGATCACCGCCGGCACGGTCGCATCCTCGGCCGCGCTTATCGGGTTCGGCCTGGACTCGACGATCGAGGTTCTGTCGGCAGCCGCGGTCGCCTGGCAGTTCACCCGTCGCGACCCCGAGCGGTGGGAAAAGGGCACGCTCCGCGTCATAGCGGTCGCGTTTTCGCCTTCGCCGCGTACGTCACCGTCGCGTCCGTGCTCACTCTCATCGACCAAGTGGACGTCAAGCACTCCACTCTCGGTATCGTCATCACCGCCCTCAGCGTCGTCATCATGCCGTTCCTCTCGCTCGCGGAGCGTCGCGCCGGTCGCGAGCTGGGATCGGCCACGGCCCGACACGCCATATCGCCGGCGCGGTCGTCGGACGGGAAGAGGTCTATAGCCGCGACAACGATCACGGGTGAGCTAGGACAGCCTTGTCAATTGCGTTCGGCGGAACAATCGCTCGGCGTCGTCGAGTAGCTCAGAGCGGCGACAATCATGACGTCTAGACGCGCAGCTGCCTAAATTGCCCTGCATGACGGTTGTGTCAGAGCCCGAATGCTCCCCCGCTGATCAGGATGAAGATGCCAAGCCCGATAAGAACGAGAGGGAACAAGATGTGCTCCCAACGTTCCAGGATCTCCGCGATCGGACGTCGCGTGGCAATGAACTTGGCCACGACCACCAGCACTGCAACGAACACGAGGAACACAACGCAGTATGCGACGACGGCAGCGGGCCCCACGCTGAGGAAGACGGGAACGTAGACGCCGATGTTGTCCCCACCGTTAGCGAAGGTGACTCCAGCCACGGCCCAGACAGCGACCTTCTTGCCTTCGATCTTGCTCTCATCGTCATCGTCATCGTCGTCGTGTCGGCGGTGCCAGGCTTGCCAAGCCGCCCACAGCCCTAGACCTAGCGGAATGAGCCCGAAGTAGGGAACCACCTCTAGAGGCAGAAACGCCCCAGCGCCGAGGGATACGAGCACGGCGGCGCCGAGAATACCTGCGAATCCCACATACTGACCAACGAGGATCCGAACTGTAGTTCCCCGTTGCCCGGCGCCGCGGGCGAAGAACAGAGAGAGCACGATGATGTCGTCGATGTTCGTCGCGAGGAACAGCCCGATCGCCTGCAGAACGGAGGAGAAGATCATGCTCGGGTCTTTCCCTGACGGAGGTATAGCAGGAGGCCGAATCCGACGCCGATGCCGATGATGACGTCGGCGAGGTTACCGATGAACAGGTTGCCGTAGGCGAGAAAGTCTGTGACATGACCCACTCCGAATCCGGGTGGAGCAAACAGCCGATCTAGGAGGTTACCGACCGCGCCGCCCCAGATTAGCCCGATCACGACGGCCCACCCCGCGGTGCGGGCGCGTGTGGCGGCAAGGAGCAGACCCACGGATGCTGCGGCCGCGATGAGGGTGATCAGCCAGGTTGAGCCGGATCCGAGGGACATGACGGTGCCGGGGTTGAACGCGAGTTGTAGGCCGAGCAAGTCTCCGAGGAGCGGGATGCGGGCTTGTTCGCTGAGCCGTGCGAGGGCGAGTGCTTTGGTGCCTTGGTCGATCAGCACGGCACTGGCGGCAACGGCGAACGCGAGCAGAAACAGTCGGGGTCGCACGCGCGCACCAATTGGGCCGGCGGCACTCAATACGGCACCCGCCCTCCCGGGCGCACGGCTGTCAGCGGGCCCGGTCATGGTGCGTGCGCCGCGCCGCGCGGAGGCCGTTGAGGATGACGATGACTTCCGCGATTTCGTGGACGAGCACCACGGCCGCAAGTCCGAGGATTCCGGTGATCGCCAGCGGTAGGAGGACAGCGATGATCGCGATGGACAGTATGACGTTCTGGTTGATGATATTGCGGCCGCGGCGGGCATGGGCGAGGGCCTGCGGAATGAGGCGCAGGTCGTGGCCGGTGAATGCGACGTCGGCGGACTCGATGGCGGCATCGGCGCCCTTGGCTCCCATCGCGATCCCTAGGTCGGCGGCTGCGAGAGCGGGGGCGTCGTTGATACCGTCCCCGATCATGGCGGTGGGCTGCGACTTCGACAGTTCCGCGACAGCGGTGGCCTTATCCTCGGGGCGTAGTTCGGCACGTACGTCGCTGATGCCGGCCTGTGCGGCGAGGGCGGCGGCGGTGCGGGCGTTGTCGCCGGTGAGCATCGTCACGCCGATCCCACGCCGGTTCAGTGTGTCAATGACTTCGGGAACCTCGGGGCGCAGCTCGTCCCGCACTCCGATCGCTCCGGCGGGCTGGTCGTTGCGGTGGACGATCACAACGGTCATGCCCTCGGACTCCATCGCCTGCACCTCGTCGGCCAGCGTGCCAGCGTCCAGCCAGCGTGGACTCCCTACCGCGAGACGAGCACCGTCGAGGGTGCCGACGATGCCGTGGCCCGCGGTCTCGCGGACGTCGGTAGCAGCCGGAGCGCCGGGAACCGCGTTGTTGGTGATCGCTGCGGCGAGGGGATGTGTGCTGTGACCTTCCAGGCTCGCTGCCCATGCCAGCACGTCATCCTTGGTCGCGCCGGTGGTGACGACACGGGTCACGGTGGGCTCATTGCGAGTCAGGGTGCCGGTCTTGTCGACGGCGAGGTGGCGGATGCCACCGAATCGCTCGAAAGCGGCCCCGGACTTTACGACCACGCCGAACTTGGAGGCTGCGCCGATCGCAGAGACGACGGTGACCGGGACGGCGATCGCCAGAGCACATGGCGAGGCTGCGACCAGCACGACCAGGGCGCGGGTGATCCACAGCTCGGGGTCGCCGCTCAGCAGCGACCCGAGCGCGCCGACCAGCACGGCGAGGATCATCACCCCGGGCACGAGGGGTCGGGCGATCCGGTCGGCCAGGCGGGCGCGGTCGCCCTTCTCGGCCTGGGCCTGCTCGACCAGCTCCACGATCGTGGTGAGCGAGTTGTCGGTGCCGGCGGCGGTGGCCTCGACTTCGAGGACGCCGGTGGTGTTGATCGACCCGGCCGACACGTCGGTGCCGGGCTCGACCTCGACCGGGATCGACTCGCCTGTGATCGCCGACGTGTCCAGGCTGCTCCGCCCGGCGCGCACGATGCCGTCCGTGGCAATCCGCTCGCCCGGCCGGACCACGAGCACGTCACCGACGCGCAGTTCCTTCGCCTCCACCTCGACCGTGGCGTCGCCGCGCTGGACCCGTGCGGTGTCGGGCACCAGCTTCAACAGTGCCCGCAATCCTGCGCGGGCGCGGTCCATCGCCTTGTCTTCCAACGCCTCCGCGATGGAGTACAAGAACGCCAGCGCGGCGGCCTCCTCGACATAGCCGAGGATCACGGCGCCAGTGGCGCTGATTGTCATCAGCAGGCCGATGCCTAGCTTGCCCTTGGTGAACAGCTTACGCAGCGCGCCCGGCACAAACGTGTACGCGCCCAGCAGCAGACCGATCCAGAACGACACCAGGCCCGCGGTCTCCGCGCCGGTCCACTCGCAGACCAGGCCGGCGGCGAACGCGACGCCGGAGGCGATCGGAATCAGAACGCTCGGGCTCCGGTACCACGGCCGGTCATCGTCATCATCGTCGTCGTCGAGGTCGACGTGCTCGACTTGCGAACCCGTGACCGCGCTCATGCCCGAACCTTCCCCGCCACGCAACCCTCGACCCCGCAGTCCGGGTCCATGCACGGCACGCTCTCGTCGACCGCTAGCGTCACATCCACCAGCGCCGTCAGGGCGCGGGCAAGGTGCGGGTCTGCGACCTCGTAGCGGGTCTGCCGGCCCTCTGGCTCGGCAACCACGATCCCGCACCCCCGCAGACACGTCAGATGGTTCGACACGTTTGAGCGGGTCAGTCCCAGCTCGCGAGACAACACCGCCGGGTAGTTCGGTCCGTCTAGGAGAGTCAGAAGGATGCGAGAGCGGGTCGGGTCAGCCATGGCGCGCCCCAGCCGGTTCATCACGTCGAGTCGATCAGCATGAGTCAGCATTCGATGAATAATACACTGCACAATGAACTAATCAAGCTGGACAATCGGGCAGGCGATCGTCGACTGTTGAAGCAGCATCGGATCCGCCTTACTGGAGCCGGTCGGCTGAATGGCTGGGTATGGTCAGCTAAGGCCGGAGTATGCGTGAAGTCCTTTGAAGAACATGTTGACGACGGTGAAATTGAACAGCACAGTGGCGAACCCGGTGATGCACAGCCAGGCGGAGCGGGTGCCGCGCCAGCCTCTCGTTGCGCGGGCGTGAATGTACCCCGCGTACAGCACCCAGATCACAAAAGTCCACACTTCCTTGGTGTCGAACCCCCAATAGCGTCCCCAGGAGTCGTTGGCCCAGATGGCGCCGGCGATCAGCGTGAAGGTCCAAAACACAAACCCAACGATCACGAATCGGTACGCGAGGGACTCGAGCGCGTCTGCGGTGGGCAGCGTCGCCAGGAACCGCGGGCCGCCATTTCGAGCTGAGGTGGTGTCGGCCCGCCGTTCCCGGCGGGTTTGCATGAGCTGGGTGACTGCGAGGCCGCAGGCGATCGCGAACAGGGCAGTGGCGAGCGAGGCGACGAAGACGTGGATGACCAGCCAGATGCTCTTGAGCGGGTCCATCAGCGGGACGACCTCAACGTAGAACGCAATGGTCGCCCCACCCAGCAGCAATACGATCATGCCGATGAGGAACGCTCCCAGGAAGCGGAGGTCGTAACGGCGCAGAACCAGCAGGTATACGGCGACGATTAGGAGGGCACGCGTCAGCGCGAACTCGTACATGTTCGCCCACGGCACCCGCCCAGCAGCGATCCCGCGCAGAACTGTGCCGGCCAGGTGGAACAGGAACGCGAGGACCGTCAGTGACGTCCCGATCCGCGCCCACGCCCGTCGCGGCCGCCGAATCATGACCGCGAACATCGTGCTCGCCCTCGCGATCATCGTCGTCCTCTTCCCACTCGCGCTCTTCGGTGCGCTCGGGCTGGCCGGCGTGGTCCTCGTGCACGAGATCGCAGAGGTGTTTGTGATTCTCAACGGCGTGCGTGCCGCGCAACGCCCTGCCGCTCTGCGCGCCCGCGCCGCAACGCCCGAACCCGCCCGCGTCTGACCCCCCCCTCGGCGACAACCACGTCACCGATCTGGAGCCTCCATGAGGACGAACACGACAATGAGCACGAGCACCACAACCACTGAGCCGTGAAGACACCTGCGCCGCGGTCCCGGCCCAGCAAGGTCGTTCCGAGGACATGTGCCGGCTGTCGACAAAGCCGAGTGGACCAAAGCCCCGGCTCAAAGAAGAGTAGCTAGAACGTCCAGACGGACCTGCGCGACGGCAGCGATAGTCATATACGCCACGATGGTGATCAGTGTTAACCATGGCCAGAGTCGCTGTCCGAGCCGTGCCGTTCGAGCACCGAAGATGCCGGTCCGGGCGTTCCTACCCGTGGTGAAAACAAATAGCGGAATGGTGATGACCCAAACGACCATGCACCACGGGCAGAGAGTGCCAAGCACATAGATGCTCTGGCCGATCAGCCAGAGCACGAATGCGAAGGCGCCTGCGACACCGATATTGAACACGGCCCAGTACCAGCGGGCGAGTTTGGGTGCGGCCCAGAGGGTTACACCAGCACAAAGCACGAGTGAGAATCCGATCAACCCCAGGAAGGGATTGGGGAAGCCAAGAACAGCACCTTGCGCGCTATCTAGGTTTGCAGAACACTGCACCAGAACGGACAGGTCGCAGCCCACGCTCGCGTTCGGGTTCTGCAGCTTCTCGAGCTTCTCTATGGAGAGCGCGAGTGAAGCGGTAAGGCCGATGACGCCGACGCTCGCCAGAAATCCAGCGAACAACGGCTCGCGTACAGGTTGTGTGGTCATTCGAAGCTCCCCGTGAACGAGCGCCGCTAAAACGCGGCTGTACTGCTACCTCTGATCATCGCGTTGAGGTAGTTGAGGTCGGGTGATGTTGCCGCTTTAGCGCCGTCACGCATGAGTGACAGAGGCTTGTTCTTCTTCCTGGATGTGATCCGTTTCGATCTGGAAGGTGGAATGCAGCACGGACACTTCGAAGTGCTCGGCGACGCACTTCTTCACGTCGAGCAGTACGTTTGCGGCATGACCGTCAGTGAAGCATTGGTCTTCGACTACCACGTGCGCGCTGATGGTGGGAAGCCCCGTCGCGACGGTCGAAGCGTGCAAGTCATGGATGTCCTTGACGTGATCGAGTTCAAGAATGTGCGCGCGGACGTCGTCCAGGTCTAGGCCGGGAGGGGTGAACTCCATCAGCACACTCGTGGTTTCCCGGAGAAGTTTGAATGCCCGGGGAACGATGAGTGCCGCAATCAGCAGCCCGGCGATCGCATCAGCTTGAAGAAAACCGGTGGTAGCGATAACGATCGCCGCCACGATGACGCCAAGCGATCCGAGAGCGTCGTTAAGAACTTCAAGGAACGCGGCTCGCATGTTGAAGTTCACGCCGCGGCTTGAAGAGAGCAGGACGATCGCGATGATGTTTGCCGTGAGACCGATGATGCCGAAAATTAGCAGCTCGGCGGCAGGGACCTCCGGTGGTTCAAACAGACGTCGAACGCCTTCGACGGCCGTATAGGTTCCGACGACCAGCAGCAGGGCTGCTTGTCCGAGCGCGGCGATGACCTCAATGCGCCGAAAGCCCCAGGTGCGTTTGGCGTTGGCCGGACGCAGCATGAGGGTCGCGGCGATGAGGGCGACCAATAGCCCGGATGCGTCAGTGATCGCATGCGCAGTGTCGGTGAGAAGCGCGAGGCTGCCGGTGACCACGGATCCGACTGCCTGGGCCGCGACAATGACCGCGGTGATACCGAAAGCGATCCACAGCTTCCTGCGGTGATCGCCGGGCTGGCCGGCTTCCGGGGCGGGGCCGTGAGTGTGTCCAGCGCCCATTACCGGAGCTCCGTTCTCTCGCTGTGTAGGTGGTGCGGTTGACGCAGGTGTGCGTGCAGTTCGGCGTGGGTCCCTGTGGCGCTCAGCAGGGTCTGAGCCGCGTTGATCAGCGCGGCCGTCGCATTCGGCTCCGTCAGGGCGTACCAGGATGACCGCCCCTCTGGGCGGACGGTGATCAGGCGACACTCGAGCAGGAAGCCCAGATGCTTGCTCACGGTGGACTGTGCCAGGCCGACGTGCTCAACCAAGTCACGCACCCGATGCTCACCGGAAGCAAGGTGCTGCAGCACGGCGAGCCGAGTGGGGTCCCCCAGCGCATCGAACAAATGCGCATACACGCTGGTAGCACCTTCGTCCAATATCACCTCGTCCATATTCATCGTCATGCGGCGATGATATCGCCTATAGGGGTCACCTGCCTCTGAATCACGGAACCGGGAAGGGTTATCGTTTCGCCACGGGACGTTCCCGCCGTCTGGAAAAAGCACAGTCCTGCGGCCGCGGTCACCTGCGCGTGCGAGCGTCGCGCTCGGCGAGCTGTTGCAAATGCGCGTTGTACTGCTGCAGTTCCGTCTCCCCCATGCGGTCCGCGTGGCGGTCGCGGCGCTTCGTCTCGCGGTCGTCGCTACGGCTCCACTGGATCGCGACCGTGATCGCGAGGATGAGGGTAGGGATCTCTCCGATCGACCAGGCGATCCCCCCGCCGGTGTACTGGTCCTCGAGCGGGCTCGCGCCCCAGGTGCGGCCCATCGCACCGAACCACTCAGCGACGATGAGTCCCGACTGCACCATGATCGCGATGCCGAAGAACGCGTGCATTGCCATGATGCCGATCAGCAGCAGCAGCCGGCCTGCATACGGCAGTCGGTACGGCACCGGGTCCACGCCTACCAGTGACAGCACGAAGAGATACCCGGTGATAAGGAAGTGCGCGATCATCCACTGATGCCCGAGGTGGTCGTAGAGCGACCAGCGGAACAGGTCGGTGTAGTAGAACACCCACAACGACCCGATGAACAGCCCCGCGGCGACGAACGGGTTGGTGAGGATCCGGGCGACTGGGGAGTGCGCAGCCCAGAGGATCCATTCGCGGCCACCGCGTGTGCCGTCGTCGCGCTTGCGAATCGCGCGGGCCGCGAGGGTGACTGGGGCCCCGGCGACCAACAGCACCGGGATCGCCATCGTGAGCAGCATGTGCCCGACCATGTGCATGCTGAACAGGTAGTCCTGGTAGACGTTGACGACGCCGCCAGTGACCCACACCAGCAGGCCCATTCCAGCGACCCACATGATCGTGCGATATGGCGGCCACGCATCGCCACGGCGGCGCAGCCGCCGCACCCCGGCGAGGTAGAAGAACACGGCGAAGCCGGCGATGACCGCCCAGAGCAGGTCGATGTTCCACGCGGTGAACCACCGGTCGACGGTGAGCTCGGAGGGCAGCGGGGCGCCAGTGAGTCGTTCCGCTGGGGACGGATTTACCGGAAGCGGTGTGGGGTTTGGTGGGGGCGTGCGTGCGAGCGCAGCCGCGGCGCCGCTGGCCATGCCCATCACCGCCACCTCGAACACGATGAGCGTCCAGAAGGACCGGCTGCCACGGTCAGAGTCACGCATCGTTCCGACCAGGCGGGCGCGATACCAGACCCCGAAGAAACCGAGTGCGACCAGCGCAATCACTTTCACGGCGAGGATCACACCGTAGGGCGACATCATCGCGGTCCACTCCCGCAGGCCGATCGCGGCGCGCACGGTGCCGGACACAGCCACGAGCACGAACGCGGCCAGCGCGATGCTCGAATAGCGGGCCACGACATCGGCGAGGCGGACCCGTGTGAGCACAGGACGAACCATGACGAGCAGCAGCAACCCTCCGAGCCACACCGCGGCGCCGATGACGTGCAGGATGAGCGCTGTCATTGCCTCATGGTGGAACGCATCGTCGCCGGAGTGCCCCTGCGTGCCCATCGGCACCAGAGCGGCGACCGCGAAAACGGTTACGAGGAGGGTGCCCGGCCAGGACCGCACCGCGAACGTCAACACGGTCAGCGAGGCGCCGGCGACCGTAGTGATGAGCCAGGTGCGGCCCACCTCGGTCTCAACGAGGAACCGGCCGATCTGCGCGCCGAACACCGGTCCGGCGTCCAGCGCGGGGTTGAACACATTGACGAAGGTGAGGAACCCCGTCGCTCCGGAGGCCACGGTGAACACGGCGGCAGCGATCGAGGCAGTGTCTAGGGCGACGTCGATCTCCCGCTCCCCGGCCCGCAGAGTGAACAGGGCCGTCACGAGCACACCGACCATGCCTGCCGCGGCGAGGTTCACAATTAGTTTCGCGACCGGCAGGCCCCACCGCACGACGGGGCCAGCATCGCCCAGCTGAAGCCCTGCCGCGCCCCCGCCGAACGCCAACCCCGCAATTAGTGCGACCAGCGCGGTCACGGCCAGGACCGTGGGGCCCGCAGCGCGGAGGGCGCGCGGACTCAACCCGAGGACGATCACGTCCTGGTCGGTGGTACGGGTGGCTGTCGGGGTCACGGCGGGCTTTCGGCTCTTGCGGGGTGGACGGGGGTCAGCTCAGGCCGGAGTAGGCGTGGAGTCCCTTGAAGAACATGTTGACGATGGTGAAGTTGAACAGCACCGTGACGAACCCGATTATGGACAGCCAGGCCGAACGGGTGCCGCGCCAGCCCCGGGTCGCGCGAGCGTGGATATACCCGGCGTAGAGCACCCAGATCACAAAGGTCCACACCTCCTTGGTGTCGAACCCCCAATAGCGTCCCCAGGAATCGTTTGCCCAGATCGCGCCGGCGATCAGCGTGAAGGTCCAGAACACGAATCCGACGATCACGAACCGATACGCGAGGGACTCAAGTACCTCCGCAGTGGGCAGAGTCGCCAGGAACCGGGGGCCGGCCGCACGTGCGTCCTCTCGGGACGCCACAGTGGTGCGGCGCTCCCGGCGGGCCTGCAGCAACTGGGTGACGGCGAGGCCGCAGGCAATCGCGAACAGCGCGGTGGCCAGCGACGCGACGAACACGTGGATGACCAGCCAGACACTCTTGAGCGGATCCATCAACGGGACGACCTCGACGTAGAACGTGATCGTCGCCCCGCCCAGCAGCAGCACCACCATGCCGATCAGGAATGCGCCCAAGAAGCGGAGGTCATAGCGGCGCAGGACGACGAGATAAACGGCGACGATCAGGACCGTGCCGGTCAACGCGAACTCGTACATGTTCGCCCACGGCACGCGTTGTGCGGAAACTCCCCGCAGGATGGTGCCGGCCAGGTGGAACAGGAACGCGAGAACCGTCAGCACCGTCCCAATCCGCGCCCACAGCAAGCGTGACCGCTGGGACGGCGGAACCCGGATATCCCCCGGCGGGACGGGCACAGGTTCCCCCACCTCGGAGTCCGCGGCCACGCCGACCAGCGCAGGCGCTCTGGCGGGGACGGAGCGTTGGGCGAGGTCGATGGTGTATGCGATGAACGCGAGCAGGTAGGTGGCGATCGCCGTCCACACCAGCAGCAGCGAGATACCGTCGAGGGAGAGCGGGTCGGGTCCGGTCATGGCGGGGGTTTCCTCTTCATCATCAGGGGCGGTCCGGTCGTGTGGAGGGTCAGCCTGCGTTCACTTGCAACTAGACCAGCAAGTCCACGGCGGTGCCGTCGATGTACACCTCGAAGGGCTGATTGCAGCCGAGCGCATTGCCGGTGTTGCTTGGCTGCCGATCAGGCCGCCCCGGTCTATGTCGCATCCCGATCTCCGATCGCTCGGGCGGCCTGTGGGCCGCGTCGCTGCTTCGGCCGCCGGTCGCTGTGGTCCGCCGTGCCACGCAGACGGCCCCGGTGTAGGAGGCCAAGCGCGCCCAGAGCGACAATTACCGAGACAGGGAGCGTCCCGGTGACCCACGGGCCCACCACGACGGCCGGGGTGAGCCCGCTGCGCAGCGGAACGGTGGTGACCCGGTTGGCGGCGATGTCCACGCCGATGCTGTCGATGGTGGCGCCGTCTGGTGCGATGACCTGACTGGTGCCGACTGTGGAGACATTGACCACGGTGCGGCCGGTCTCGATAGCCCGCATCCGCGCGAAGGCGAGCTGCTGAATGTTCTCGTCGGTGCCGCGGAAGTCGGCGTTGTTGGTCTGGAACACATACAGCTGCGCGCCGGCGCGGGCGCTGTCCCAAATCACGGTGTCGTAGATCACGTCGAAGCAGATCGCCAGCCCCACCCCGACGTTCCCGACCTTCATCAAGGGCGGGTTAGTGCCGGGGGTGTATTCGCGTTGGATGAGGCCGACAAGGTCGGGGGCAAGGAGCTCGTAGAACCACCGGTCGGGCACGTACTCGCCGAACGGGACCGGGTTGACCTTGTCGTGCCATTGCCGGTCCGCGGGATCCGCGGACCACAGCAGCGAGGTGTTGAACACGTCCGCGCCTCGTGTGGTGGCGGCGTTCACGAGCAGCGGCGCACCCGCGTCTCGCACCAGCCGGTCCAGCACCGCGGCGGTGGCGGAAGCTGTGAGGGGATCGGAGTCGACGGAGCCCTCGGGCCACACAATGAGGTCCATCGGCTGCCCCATCAGCGGCTCGGTGGTGGTGGTCTGCGCGGCGAGCATGTCGCCGGGGAGGCGGTCGTCGAAGTAGCCGGCGGGGCCGTTACCCTGCACCCATCCGACGGTGAACGTGCCGGCATCCGTAGTGGGGAACTGCGGAACCGCGACGAGGAGCAGCACACCAGCCGCGGTCGAGAAGGCACCGCGCGGAAAGCGAATGCCGCCTGCGCGGAGCCACTGCAGGAGCGCGGCACAAACGGCCGCGAGGAAGAAGGATAGCCCGGTGACACCAGTCCATGACGCAAGTTGCGGCAGGGGCCCCTCGACTTGGGTCATGCCCAGCCGCGCCCAAGGGAATCCCGAGTACGGCCATGCCCCCATCCCGACCTCGCGAGTCGCCCAGAGCCCGGCGACCAGCAGCGGAATCCCGACCAGCTGCCCTGGCCCTCGGGCGCGGAACCGCGCGGTCCACCGGTAGGCGAGGGTGATCGGGATAGCCCCGAGTCCGAACAGCACCGCTTCCAGGCCTGCCAGCGCAATCCATGGCACCGGGCCAAGGAACTCGCCCACCCAGACCAGGTGGGTGAAGTAGAACACGACTCCGAACATCGTGCCCACCAGCAGCGCGCCGCCGATGCTGCGGCCCATCAGGGTGGCAAGGGCGAGGACGACGCTGACGAAAGCGAGCGGCCACCACCCCAGCGGCGGCGACGCGAGATCCAACGCAAGCCCGGCGGCCGCGGCGACCGGCGTCGCCGCCCACAACGGCAGCAGCGGCCTCGAGTTGGGGTTGTCCATCGACGGACGTGCCGGGGCGGCGACAGTGAGGAGGGGCGTGGTGGGGGACATCCGTCAGGTGTCTTTCTGGCGGAGGGTGGCGAGGTAGGTGTTGTAGGCGTCCAACTCGGGGTCGCCGTGGGTGTCGGCGTACCGGGCGGCGGCGGCGTCTCGGGCAGTGTCGTCGCGGAACCACCGGTGCATGACGAACATCAGCATCAGTAGGGTGGGGGCCTCGCCGTAGGACCAGGCGAGCCCGCCCGCGACCCGCTGGTCTTCGATCGGGTCAATCCCCAGCGCCAGCGTAGGCGCGGCGAAGTGGTCCACGAGCAGGCTGGTGGCCATCATCAGGAACACGCCGAAGAACGCGTGTAGCGCGGCTTCGGCGAACACGTCGAGAGCGCGGCCGCCGTGGCTGAGCCGGACCGGCAGCGGGTCGGCGGAGAGCACCGGGATGGTGAACAGGATCCCCGCTACCAGGAACGCGATCTCGAGGGTGATGTGCCCTTGGGGGGTGGCGAGGATGCGGTCGGCGAAGTCGGCGAGGTAGAGCCCGTAGAACGCAAGCAGATACAGCGGCAGCGCTACCCAGGGGCTCAGTGCCCACCGCGCGGCCCGGCTGCGCAGGCCGGCGTGGGCTGCGCGGAGGACGAACCGGCCGGCGCCGTGGTGCGGAGCGGCGCGCAGCAGCAGGGTGCCGGGGGAACCGAGTACGAGCAGCGGCGGGATCGCCATCATCAGGGAGAGTTGCTGGAACATGAACACCGACAGCAGCGCATACCCGTACGCTTCGACTCCGAGCCCGGTGACCGCCGCCAGGAGGAGGCACCCCAGCAGGAAACTGACGGTGCGCCACACGGGCCAGCGACGCCCCCGCGTCCACAGCCGGATCGCGCCGATCAGGTACCCGGCGGCCAGGAGCGCGGCGAGAGTGGGTAGGACCGGGAACGGCAGCGGCACGGGTGTCAGGAACCCGAGCAGGGTCGGCGGAGTGTCAGGAATCCACTCGTTCACCGCTCCCCCTCCGCGGTCTCGACCGCGTAGGCGGTCGCGTGCTGCGCGGCGAAGTCGGTGACGGCTCGGGAGAGGGCAGGATCCTCACCGCGGGCAAGTCCGGCGTACTCGACCTGCACACCCTCCGTGCTGAGCCGGGCCTTCACCCAGAGCCGGCGGCGCGGCACGAAAAGGCCGGCGAACAGCCCGAGGGTGGCGAGGATCGAGAACGCGAGCACCCAGCCGCTGCTGGGGTCGCGCTGGATCTGCAGCGACGCGAACCGCTTCACCGGATCGGTGTCGCCTGCGATCTCCCACGTGACCGTTCCCCATCCATTCGGCAGGTCCACCGTGTCGCCGAGGGTCAGTTCCAGGGAGTCGAGGCCGGTGTCGCCGCCGGTGTGCTGGGTGAGCCCGTTGACATCGAGCGTGTACACCGACCGGGGTGTGCCGTCGTCGATGCCGAGGTCCCCGCTGAACACGTTGAAGGTGATCACTGGGTTAATGACGTCGGGGTAGATCGAGGTGAACGCCCCGGAGGGCAGCACCCCTTGGGTGGGGTAGAAGAACCCGACCAGGCCGAGCTGCTCGGGCAGCCCGTCCGGGATCTTGATGATCCCCAGCGAGGTCATGTTGGAGTCCTGCGGCAGAAACGGTTGCGACTCGCTGAACACCACCTCCCCCGCCGCGTCACGGACGGTGAGGGTGGGGGCATACCCGTTGCCGAGCAGATAGATGCGGTCGCCTTGGACGGTGATCGGATAATTCACCACCACGCTCTGCGCCTGGTCGTCTTGTCCGGGCTGGCGGATCGTGACATCGGCGGCGAAGTCGCCGGCCTGCCCCGCGCCGGGGGTGCCGGGCAGTCGGTAGGAGACCTGGAAGTCATCGAGCGTGAGCGAGTAGGGAGCAAGGCCCGTGCCGTCGATGAATCGGCCGGGGTTGAATGAGGAGTAGTCGCTGAGCGCGTTGACGAACGTGGTGCCCTCCACCACGACCCGCTGCCCGGTGTATGCGAACGACCCGCCGACCGCGACGGAGACGAGCACACCGACCAGGGCGACGTGGAAGAGCAGGTTGCCGGTCTCGCGGAGGTAGCCGCGTTCGGCCGACACCGACACCCAGCCGCGGCCGTCGTACCGCTGCACCCGGTAGCCGGCCCGGCGCAGCTGCCGCTGAGCCACCCCGATCGCCTGTTCGACAGGGTCGGAAGCCTGGCCAGCGGGAAGGGTCGCCTCCTGGTAGTCGGAGAGGCGGGACAGGCGGGCGGGGGTACGCGGGGGCTGGGAGCGGAGCGCCTTGTAGTGGTGGCGGGCGCGGGGGATGACGCAGCCGATGAGGGAGGTGAACAGCAGGAGGTAGATCGCGGAGAACCACGGCGACAGGTACACGTCGAACAGGCCGACCGCGTCCGCGAGGGCGAAGACGTCAGGGTTGTCGCGTTCCCACTGGATTACACCGTTGGGGTCGGCGCTGCGCTGCGGGAACAGCGAGCCAGGGACGGCGGCGATCGCGAGGAACAGCAGCAGGACGATGGCGGTGCGCATGCTGGTCAGTTGCCGCCACGCCCACCGCAGCCACCCCGCCAGACCGAGCGCGGGCTGGATGATCTTGGGGCCGTCGGAGTCCGCGTGGTCTCCGGGACGAAGCGGGTCGATCGGGTTCTCCCTGGTGGTGTCAGAGCGGGAGGGGGACATTGATCACCACCTGTTGCAGGGCGGACATCAGCGCCGTCCATAACCCGGTCACCATGAGGAGTCCGAGGAGGACGAGCAGGCTGCCGCCGATGATGTTCAGGGCGCGGATGTGGCGGCGGAGAAACCCGACCGTGCGGGACGCCCACCCCCAGCCGAGGGCGAGCAGCAGGAACGGGATGCCTAATCCGAGCGAGTACGCCAGGCCGAGCAGCCCGGCGCGGGCGGGGTCGCCGAGGTTCCACGACATCGACAGGATCGCCGCAAGCGTGGGGCCGATGCAGGGGGTCCAGCCGACGCCGAGCGCGAACCCGAGCAGGGGCGCGCCGATCAGGCCGGCGCGACCCCGGATGCGGGGGCGGAGGGTGCGCTGGGAGATACCGAAGAACCCGATGAACACCAACCCGAGCAGGATGATCACGATCCCGAAGATGCGAGTGAGGATGTTCGCGTACTGCAGCAGCAGAAACCCGAACGTGCCGCCGAGGATCGTGACGGTGACGAACACCACCGTGAACCCGCCGATGAACAACGCCACCCCCACCAGCAGCCGCCTCCGCTCCCCCGCCGTGGTGCTCGCTCCAGCGGCCGACGTCGATGTGGGGCTGTGGGCGCTGGCGGCGCCGCCAAGGTAGCCAAGGTAGCCGGGAACCAGCGGTAGCACGCACGGGGAGACGAACGAGACCAGCCCGGCGAGCACGGCGAGAGGGAGCGCCACCCATAGCGCGCCGTCCACGACCACCGAACCGGGGTTCATGAGGACTCCGCCAGGGCGTCGTCAACGAGAGTGGACAGGATGGATGCGCTGGCCAGCTGCCCGATGACCCGTGCCGCAACCCGCCCGTCCCGGTCGAGCACGAGGGTGGTGGGGGTGGCTTGGATGGGGGTGACCTGCGCGAACGCAAGCTTGACGCGCCCGTCGTTGACGTCGATCACACTCGGGTAGGTGACGTTGTTGTCCCGCGCGAACGACAGGGCGGTGGCGGGCTGGTCGTAGGTGTTCACGCCCAGGAACGCGACGCCCTGATCCTGGTACTCCTGCCACACTTCCTCGAGCAGGGGCGCCTCGACGATGCATGGTCCGCACGCGGCGTACCAGAAGTTCACCACCAGCACCCCGCCCCGGTAGTCGTCGCTGGACACCGTCTCCCCGGTCTCGGTGACGCCCTCGAACACCACCGGCTCACCCCGGTCGGCGGTCGGGATCTCGACGACCTGGAAGTCGCCGGCGATGTAGCCCTTCTCGTTCCCGTCCCGGTACTGCTCGGCCAGGGTGTCGTTGCTGGTGCAGCCGGTGAGCGCGATGGCTGTCAGCAGCAGCGCAGCGATGAACGGCGTGGGGCGTCTCATGCGCGTTTGACCTTGATCATCGCCCCGGCGACCAGGAACACCATCGCGGCGACCGGTTGCGCGGCGGTCCAGACCGGCCCGTTGAACGGGAACGGGAATACCGGGTTCCACAGCACCGCGATCGACGCGAATACCGGCGCCCACCACCACTGCCGCGCCTGGATCGCGAACCAGCCGACAATGACGGCGAGGATCGCTGCCACGAACAGCGGCACCAGGTACCAGTCACCGCCCTGCAGCAGCGGTGCGAGGAATAGCACCGCTGCTGCGAGCAGGCTTGGTGCGAGAGCGTTGCGCTGGTACAGGGACGGCATCCGCTTGTTGTCGGTCACAGCCCACCCACCGAGGAGTTCGAGCCCAGGTGCGCGCTGGCGTCGCTACGGGTGGTGGCGCGGTGGCTGCCCCAGACCCCGATTGCCAGGATCAGCACTCCGATTCCGAGGGCGACGTCGGCGAGGTTGCCGATGAACCAATTCCCATAGGCGAGGAAGTCGGTCACGTATCCGCGTCCGAAGCCCGGTGGGGCGAGCAGCCGGTCGATCACGTTCCCGAGTGCGCCGCCCAGGATGAACCCGATGCCGGCGGCCCACCATTCGGTGCGGGCTCGCAGCGCAGCGATGAACAGCACCACGGTCGCGGCCACGCCGAGCAGGGTGAGCAGCCAGGTGGCTCCGGACCCTAGGCCGAGAATCGCGCCTGGGTTGAAGGCCAATTGCAGCCCCAACACGTCGCCCAACAGCGGGATGCGATCGGTCTCGCTCAGCTCGGACAGGGCCGCCGCTTTGCTGGCCTGGTCAATCAGCACCACCACGCCCGCGGTGACGCTAGCGACCGCGAACCGGCGGGCCTGGGCGGGTCTTCTGGGGGGTGCCGTGTCAGAAGCCGAAGAACTCACCGACGAATCCCTCCCGCTTGCGGCGGCTCGTGCGGCCATGCTGATCCCGCTCCCTGCCGTGCGGGCGGTAGTCGATCTCCACGCCGGATCGCTCGGTGATGAGCAGGTCGGTGGCGTCGACGGGGCATTTCATGATGTTCTCCTTCGGATGCAGGGGCTCGGCCCCGGCCCAGGTTCACGTGTCGATGGGACGGGGTGCCTGCCCCGTCTCATTTGGGTTCCCCGTTGCGGCGGCCGCCGCAGCAGCAGCAGCGCGGTCGCGGCGGCGGCGTTCCCTTCCCGCCATCAGCACGACCACCAGCGCACCTCCGAAGACGACCACGCCGCCGATCACAGCCATGACTGGCAGGAATTCCCCACCGCCGGAGGGGCCCGTGTGCACATCCGACCCGGCCGTGCCGGCGGTGGTGGCGGTCGGAGACGGTTCGGGGGTCTGCTCCGTCGTTGCCGTGGGGTTCGGTGTGCTGGTAGGGATGGTGGCGGGTTCCACCGTGTACGTGTACTGGTCGCTGATCGGGTGCCCGTCGCTGGAGACCACCCGCCACAGCACGGTGAACACGCCCGCAGAGGTCTCGGGTTCAAGCTCCTGGGTGACGGTGGTTCCGTCGACGACCGGTTCACCCTCAGCGATGTTCCGCCCGTCCGGGGAGGTCACCTCGATCACCACGGCGCTGGTCGCGGTAAGCAGCTCTCCACTGAAAGCGAGGGAGACCTCCGCCGGGGAGATGCCGACCGTCGAGCCGGATTCGGGAGTCGAGGAGATCAGATTGTCGTGCGCGGCGGCGGGGACCGCGCTGGCCAGCAGCAGTCCGCTGGCCGCGAGCAGCGCCGTCAGACCGGCGATAACGGGAGAAGCGGTTCTGCGAGACCAGGGTGTGGGTGTTCTCTTCATGGACGGTGCTCCTTCAGGGGCGGTGGATGATGTGGTGAGCAATTGTGGTGGCGTCCCGCCAGACACCGGCGATGGTGTCGGCGCCGCGGCCGCCGTACTGCGGCATGCCCGCGACGAACAGTCCCGGCATCCCGGTCAGGGTGCGCCTGGATGTGTCCTTGCGCGCCGCATCCGGGAGCCACCCGTCGCCGGGCAGGTAGCCGGTGGCGAGGATCACCGAACCGGGCTGGGCCTGGCTGCTATCTGAGAAGCTCACCGTCGTCCCGGCCGCAGAGGTGACCGCCGGGCGAAGGGTCACCCCGTCGCGGCGCAGCTGCTCGTAGCTATCGCCGAATACCGGCTCGGCGCGCCGCTCACGCGACAGCCATGACACGCTCTCCCCCGCCGCTGCCGTGTACCCGGCAGTCGGCCGGAGACGGCGGGGTGTCCGGACTGCAAGCGTCACCCTGTGCGACGCGGAGAACTCCCGAGCCAGCTGCACCCCGCTGTTGCCGCCGCCGACGATCAGCACATCACTCGTGGGAATCTGCCGCGGGTACAGGTAGTCGCTGCTGTGCAACACGACACCGGGAACGGTCAGTCCTGACGCCCACTTCGGCACCCGCGGATGCGCAGCGGCGCCGGTCGCGCACACCACGTTGCGGGTCTGCACCTCCCCCGCCGTGGTGGTCAGCAGCAACGTGGACCCGTTGCCGCGATGCTCCACGCCGACCGCACGGATGCCCCAGACCGTCTCTACGCGAAGCCCCGCCTCGACGAACGTGAGGTAGTCGATCATCTCGTCGACCCGGGGATGCCGCCGCTGATCCCCCGGCAATCGCCGCGTCGGCAAGCTGCTGTGCCGGGCATCGCTGAGCAGCATCATCGAATGCCACCGGGACGCCCACGACCGCTGACCTTCCGGCGCAGCGTCAATTACCACGAACTCGTGTTGCGGTCGCAGCCCTTTCGCGCTTAACGCGGCGGCCACGGCAAGACCGGCCTGCCCGGCGCCGACGATGATCACTCGCCGGTGCGACAACCCCGCGGGCATCAGGATTCGCCGTTCACCGCGGCCTGGATCGCGGCTTCCAGGTCACCCCACTCCTGCAGCTCCTGCAACTCGCCGTCGACGAAGAAAGTTGGCGTGCTGCCCACCCCGAGCGCGCGGCCCTCGTTGAAGTCCAGCTCCACTCGCTCTGCCGTGGCCGGGTCTGCGACCGCGGCATCATACGCTGCCATATCCAGCCCGAGTTCTTCGGCGAAGCTGCGGAACAGATCAGCGCGGGACTCTTGTGCCTCGCCCCACTCCGCCTGCGTCTCGAAAAGCCGGTGATACATGTCCTCGAAACGGTCCTGACCTGCAGCGGCCTCTGCCGCGATCGCCGCGTTCTTCGAGTTGAAGTGCCCGGGCAGCGGGAAGTAGCGGACCACGTATGTGATTTCCCCCGCGTACTGTCCCCTCAGGTCTTCGACGATCGGGTAGAACGCGCCACACGCCTCGCACTCGAAGTCGAGAAATTCCACCACGGTCACCGCCTCCGGGCCGCCGTCGTCGAGGACGTGGGAGCTCTCCCGGACCACTGACAGGGTCCCCGGGCCGGCGCCTCCCTCCGGCGGTGCGGCCGGACTCCGGTTGACGAGGGCATAGATGATTGCGGCTAGCACCAGCAGGGCGGCGACCGCGACGGCGATCAACGTCGCTTTGACAGGGGTTTTCATCGGGTACTCCGAACACTTCACACGGCACAGGACAGAACCCGGGCACAGCCCGGGACGAGCGCCGCCCAGACAGGCGGCGTGCCGGATTTCAGGTTCGGGAAAGACCCAACTGAGGAAGAGACAGAGCGCTCACACGCGGGCGAGCAGGAGAAGCAAGAAGCGACAAAGCGTGAAGCGGCTGCCACTCAGGCACAGAAGGAGGACGGGAGCGCCACATCAACCTCGCCAGCACCAAAAAGACGAGGCCACACAGTACGCCCAGAACACACAGAGCGACTCCTGCCAGCGCGTCAGGTTGGAGCGTTACCTCGGCAATCACCGAGACCTCCCAGTCCGGCGCGGCGGGGTCGATGTGCGGATCCACCAAAGCACTGATCACTAGGGGAACCGGCGCGGTTCCTTTACCTTCAAGATGGCTAGCCGCCGCGATCCCCATCATCAGAAGCAATGCCAAACCGACACTGGTAATGAAACGCATTATCAGCAGACGCTCACTCAGCATCACGGATCGCGGAGTCCGGGCCGAGGAGACCATCTCTTACAGCTTACCCGCGCGCGTGAATGTCAGTTGCGGTGTATGCGCCGGAAGCGGCGCGTGCGAACGACGGCGGCGGAGGCGGTTGGAGACGTTGGTGCGGGAGAGCTCCAGATCGCGGACAAGATCCGGGGCGCAGCCGGGGGCACACACCCGGATACGACGATGCCGGGAACCTCCCAATGAGGTTCCCGGCATCGCGAAGGGATCAGACCGTGCGGCGGCGACGGCGGGATGCCAGGTGAGCACCCAGGGTGACAGCCAGGAGGCCGGCGACGAAGAAGCCGATCGGGAGCGCCCCGCCCGTGCGGGCCAGGGGGTTGTTGGTGTTGCTGCTGCCACCGGCTGCTGCGGCACCGGTCTCGGTGGGCAGCGGCTCCGGCGTCGGGTTCGCCGGCGCGGCGTCCGTGACGGCGAACTGCGCGGTAAGAACCGTCCCGGTCTGGGCGCCGGTGAGGGTCACGGAGTGAGCACCCGCCTCCATCGGCGCGGTGACTTCGTAGGTCACGGTGCCGTTGAGAACATCCCGCGCGCCAAGGTCGACAGGCTCAGACGCCAAGGTGGCGTCGGTCTGCCAGTCCGCGTTGAGCCCAGCCGCGGTGACCGAGAAGGTGGCACCCGGCTGCACCTCTGCCGGCGCGGAGATCGTGGCGTTGGCCGACAGCGACGCAAGATTGCGCTCGAGGGCCAGGCCGTTTGCCGCCGTGAAGAACAGGTCGGTTTGATCGGTCAGCCCCACCACATTCGCAGCGCCGGGGCCGTAGCCGGCGATCCGCACCTGCGCTCCGGTGTGCTGCTGCGATCCGCCCTGGGCGGAGGTGCCGTACGCGACGATCATCTCCTGGCCATCTGCTGTGAGCAGGTGCGTGTTCAGGCCGGGAATCGGCGAGCCGACGATCTGGCTGGTGTGTGCGTGGTCTGCCGTGACGACGACGAGGGTGTCCTTGCGCTCCTGGGCGAAGGCGAGAGCGACCTGCACTGCTTCGTCAAGGTCGACCGTCTCGCCGATCTGCCCACACGCGTTGGCGGCGTGGTCCTGCTTATCGATGCTCGCGCCCTCAACCTGGAGGAAGAATCCGTCCTCGCCGTCCAGCAGGGAGATTGCCTTCTCCGTCAGCGATCCGAGCGAGAGGTCGCTCGCGAGACGGTCGGGGTTCTCCGTGCAGGCCACTGCGGCGGGCAGGGAACCACCCGAGGTGAGGTCGGTCGCCACGGGACCCTGCCAGCGGACGGGGAAGTTACCTTCGGTGAAGAGTCCCAGCAGGGGCTGATCCGCATCGGCGACGGTGACCGCATCGAGGCTCGCGGCGTCACCGACTAGCTGGAAACCGCGGGCTTCCGCCTGCTCGAAAAGGGTCTTTCCCTCCCACGGGCCGGCCTTGGCGGTCTGCTCGAAGGAAGCCGAACCGCCGCCGAGCGTCACGTCGGGACGCACGTTGAGCATCTGCTCGCTGATGGACCCGAGGCCGCCGTTCTCCAACGCCTCGGAAGCGCAGCGCTGGCTGGTCTCGTTGGGACCGTAGCAACCACGCGCGGAGATGTGCGCGACCTGGGCGCCGGGGGTGGCGTCCTGGATCTCCGAGGTGGAGACGTTCCCTGTCTTCATTCCGTTCGCGCGAGCGATCTCCAGGAGAGTGGCCTGCGGCGCGTTGGCGACGTCGACGCTGAGGCGGCCGTTGACGGTCTTGGTGCCGGTAGACCACGCACTCGCGGTCGAGGCCGACTCGGGCGCATAGTTCGGCGCACCCGTATCCGTCAGGGCGTAGGTCGTGTACTGGCCGGTCAACGGCAGAGCGTCGATACCAGCGAACTCACCTGCAGCGCCCTCGGCGTAGTTACGGGAAATGGTGATCTCGCTGTCGCCCATCCCGTCGCCGATGAGCAGGATGACGTTCTTTGCGGGGCCGTCAACAATGGAGTCCCGCAGCAACTGGGTCATGTCGCCGTCGTTGCGGGTGGCTCCGCCGTTCTCAGTAAGGTCATCAGCCATCGCTGAGGCGGGCAACGCGCTCATCGAGACGAAGCCAACCATGGTCACAGTGGCGCCCAACGCAGCGATGACGCGCCGTCGGCGAATGAACGATTTCATGCGGGGGAAGCCTCTCGAGTAAAACGCGCCGCATGGGACGGGACGCGTGGACCAATACAGAAAACCTGCCGTGTCGGGCCGTGGGCTGGCTCGTGAGTGAACACCCGATGAAACATCGAGCTCAGCAGACTCGATCGTGGCGAAGAGTCGGACGCAGCATCTGGGTGAGACCCACAGAAGACGGAGTGTGAGTGGCCCGGGTGGGCGGCACTTCCGTGCGCGCTCACCCGGGCCGGTCACCTTCGGCGCACCACCACCTCTGGCGACCGTGGGACGTCGGGAGGGAAAGGTGACGCCCCACCTGCCTGCACCTCAGAAGCGATGCGGCAGCTTTTCGTCCCGGCGTTTGCCGGTTCAGTTCAAAAGTGTGTCCCCGATGTATCCGCCTTCGGCGCAGCCAGGTGGGATGGCGAAGACCGCAGAACCGATCGGGACGGTCCACTCGTTGAGGAGGTCGAGTTCGTCGAGGCGTTTCTGCAGCGGAGTGAACTGGGTGTCGACGTCGGCTTGGAAGGACACGAAAATCAGGCCCGAGTCGGACACGGACCCGTTTCCAGGTGGGATGTCGTAGTTGTATGCGCGGCGGAAGATCCGTTGACGGCCATCTTCGAACCGGGCTCGGCGCATGTGGGAGAACTCCGGGATCACCGGGAACCCAGGTATCGACTCACGTTTCTGGTAGCGCTTCCGAACGACCGGCGCACGGTATGCCAAGAACGATCGTTTCCGGACGCTCAGATCTCATCGACGAACTCCGATATGATCGGTGAGTGACGATGACCACTGAGATGACCGCCGCTGTATCGCTGTTCCACTCGCTTGCCGATCGCAGTCGCTTGTCGATACTGCGGCGACTGTCGATGGGCGAGGCTCGGGTGAGGGACCTCACCGACGAGCTCGGGTTGGCGCAGTCAACCGTGTCGGAGCACGTGGGATGCCTCCGCGAATGCGGACTTGTCGTCGCCCGCAGTGAAGGTCGACAGAACTTTTACTCCGTTTCCACTCCGGAAGTCATCGACATCCTGGAAGCCGCCGAGCGACTCCTCGCCACGACCGGCTACAAGGTCGATCTGTGCCAGACCTACGGGCGTGATCCCCGATGATCGGAACCATCGCGGCCGCCATCGGACTGTTCGCGGCCACGAACATCGACGACATCGTTGTCCTCACGGTGCTGTTTCTCGCGTCGACGCGCGGCTCCCTTCCAGGATGGAAAGTCGTTGCAGGGCAATACCTCGGCTTCATCGCTCTCGTAGCGATCAGCGTCATCGCCGCCGCCGGCCTCACCATCGTCCCGGACGAATGGGTCGGGTTCTTGGGCCTGATCCCACTCGCAATTGGTGTCTATGGCCTGATCCGAACCCTCCGGCGCCGGGGCGACGATGACGACGACAGCGCGATCAGCGCAGGAGGACTGTTCGGAGTCGCCGGCATCACGATCGCCAACGGCGCCGACAACATCTCCCTCTACACGCCGGTCTTCCGCACCAACCCCGTTCCGGACACCATCGTCACCATCATCGTCTTCTTGGTGCTCGTCGCCGTGTGGTGCCTCGTCGCGCGCTTCGTCGGCACCAACAAGACCGTCACAGAGGCATTGGAGAAGATCGAGCATTGGCTCGTGCCCGCCGTTTTCATCGGGCTCGGCCTGTACATCCTGATCGAGTCGGGCGTAGTCCTCCGTCTCATCGACGTTCTGTCATGACCAAGGTCGCCAGACTGGCCGTCGCCGCCGAAGCGGCCGCGCAGCAGGGCCAGTTCGAAGACATGTACCACCGGCTGTTCGAGACACAGGAACAGTGGGGCGAGGCACAAGAGTCACACGCGGCACTGTTCCGCGACTTCGCCGCCGACCCGACAACTGAGGAGCGCGTGCGATTCGAGGCCGCTCTCCAAGACTGATCGAGCCGTCCGGGCCGGTACTGGTCAGTCGGTCGTCACTGTAGGAGCGCTCTGCCGAGCAATGCGGGGCACCAAGCGTACGAGCACGACCATCGCGACGAGTTCCACCAACGTCTGAGTGACGACGGCAAGCGGCGCGATGCTCAACGAGGCAGGCAGGGCTAGCGCGAGTGGCAGCACGACAAGGGAGTTCCGGGTGGCCGCCGAGAACATCACGGCACGAGTGGGGGGAACGTCGAGCTGCGCGAATCGAGCAGTGAGGAGGCCTGCCGCGACAGCGACTACGACGAACGCTATGTAGAGCGGCACCACTCGCAGCAGCGTCAGCGCCTGGGAGCCGACCGCGGCGATCTGCGGATGGACGCGAAGATCCTCGAACGCGCAGCTCGCGAGGGCGGCCCGCTGCAATCGCTCACCGCGGCCGAACTGGAACTCGACAAGGTGGCCGTCACGATCGACCCGCAGCCGAAGCCGGTTCGCGCGTGGGTGCGGTTCGGCTCAACACCTGTGTGGGTTGACGCCGAGGCGTGCCGGTGGACACCGGATGCCGTAGCTATTCGGTTCTCCGTAGGCGGGGTCGAGCATCGCGCGTGGGTATGGGCATCTGCGGTGACGCCCCTCAGCGCGAAGCCGCCGGCTGGGTGAGCACGAACGCGATCACCTGCCGCCGCCCGTCGCGCACGCGGCCCACAGGCCGCGGCGGTCGCGCTCGGCGGCGTCCTGGGCGGCCCTGTGGGCGTCCTGGCCGTCATAAGCGGCGTCGTAGGTGTATTCATACCCGGCGCCGGCCTCGATGAGAGTCAGGGCGACGCTGTGGCCCTCGTGCTGCACGTGTCGCAGTAGCCGGCCGTACCGGTCGACGTCGGCTTGGGTGGGGTCCGCGATCAGCTCGACGTCGCTGCGGTAGATCAGCTCGTCGAGGATCTCGCGCGCCTCCTGCGCGTAACACTCGTCTGCCTTCCCACCTCGGCCGATCTCGGGGGTATCTATTCCGATGATCCGCACCCGCTGCGCGCCGGCGCCGGTGTCGACGTCGATCGTGTCGCCGTCGACGACTGCGACCACGACACCGCTCGTCGACGAGCTTGCTGCGTTAGGACTGCTGGGCGGCACGCACGCGCTGACGCTGATGCTCACCCCGAGCAGGATCGGAGCGAGCATCAGGCGTCGCGGGCTCATCGTGTTCAAACCCGGCTGCGCTTTAATGTCACCGCTACGGCAACGACGACAGCGAGAACGAGGCTGGCAACGACCGCGATCGCGGGCCTCCACTCATCGACGGTCGCGCCGGCCAGGATCGTGATTAGGGCGGTAGTGAACCCCGTGATGCCAGCTCGAATCGCCCAGGTCGTGTAGTCGAGAGCACCGAACAGCGCGGCCAGGATGATTGCGACAGACGCAACGCATGCGGTGACGGTCGCGAAGCCAGTGACAGCTTCGATGAGCCCGGGTATGGGTGGGATCCGCGGCTTGATATCGGGCATGCCGGACTGCGAGAACATCGTCGGTCAGCTCCCCGCCGGCGTCGGCTCTTCTGTAGCAGGGGCACGACGGACGGGCTCGACGGCGGCAGTCGCGTGGGCGAGGTCGGGGCCGATCGCGGAGGCATCGATGATGCGCCGGTACACGGTGCCTTCACGGCCCTCGAACGATGCATCCCGTTCGACGCCGGCGACAATCACCGCGTGCCCCTTGCGCAGCGAGCTCGCGGCGTTCGCGCCAAGCTCGAACTTCGCCTCGACGTAGTGAGCGAGGGGCTGGTGCCCCTCGATTCGCTCGTCGCCGCGGTACTCGTAGGTGTTCTCGAGCACCGTGAACTTGGTGACCTGGATGCGGCCTGCCTGCTGCACCTCGGGGTCAGCGGAGAGCCGGCCGGTGACGAATCGTGCGGACATGGGGGTTCCTCTCTCTTGGTGGTCAGCGCGGCAATGGCGCGCGGGCGTTCTGCATGAACGGCTCGGGATTGATCGGCTTGCCGTTGTTGTGGATCTCAAAGTGGAGGTGGCACCCGAACGAGAACCCTGTCTCGCCCATCGTGCCGATCTGCGTTCCTGCGGCGATCTGGTCGCCCTTGGCCACTCGCAGGCTGCCGTCTTCCATGTGGAAGTAGCCGGACTCGATGCCGTTCCCGTGGTCGATCCACACGACGTTTCCCCGGTAGGGCTGCACGCCGGCGAAGGTCACGGTGCCGCTGCCGGCCGCCCAGATCGGGCTCCCGCATGAGCCGGTGGCCAGGTCGGTGCCCTTGTGGCATTCATCGCCGGGACGGTCGATGGTGCAGGTACCGAACGTGTCGGTGACCGTCCCGCGTGCGGGAACGACCCACTCCCCCGTTCCTGCGCTACACGCAGTGGTCAGCGCCGTCACGATCGCTTTCGCGTCCGTCTCGAATCGGGCGTAATGCTCGGGGTTGTCGTTGACCTGGGTCTTGTGGATCGCGAGCGTGGCAGGCATGTCCTCCCACCCGTCGACCTGGGTCAACCGGTCGTAGAACAGCGCTGCGGAGCGTGCGGGGTTGAGCCGGTCCTCGACGCTCCCCCATGAGTCCTGCTGCTGGAACAGTCCGATCGAAGTCGTACGGGTGCCGTTGGGGTTGGTGACACCGGAGGTCTCCCAATCGCCGTAGGTGATGTTCCGCAGTGACGATTCGCCCATCGCGGTCATGACTGCGATGAGCTGGCCGTGCTGGTTGATACCGAGATCCATGCCGGCTCGAATGATCGCCGCGGCGTTGGTGAGCTGGTCGCGCTTGTACCCATTCACCTCTGCCGGCAGCGCGCCGCTGTCGGCCATGCACATGCCGGCGGCGTCGGCTCGTTGCACGGAGGAGAGGATGAACGTCGCCCCGAACATGAGCGCCACGGCGACGGCCACGACGGCGGCGATCAGCTTGGTTTTCATGCCGCGTCCTGGTCGCCGTCGCCTCGCATCCCCTCGTCGGTGTCAGTCAGGCTGACCTCGATAGATGAACGCACGTGCTGCACGTGCGTTTCGGGGACGCTGCCGTACTTGAACACGAAGTGACCGGGTGCGAGGTTCTGCAACGTCTCGGCCGTCGACGGGTCGAATCCGAAGGTCTGAACCGCCCAGTCGGCATCCTCCTGGCGGTCCTGCCGGAAGATGTAGATGCTCTGCGCCTCGCTGATGACGGTTCGCCCGGGCGAATCAGCGGGGATATCGGCGCCCTTGTGGAACACGAAGACGTTGCTTAGGCCGAGGCCACGAGAGAGCTTCTGGTTCGACTTCAACAGGTGCGCGGTGGGGCCTTGAACCATGTCCCACCCTTCCTCGTTGATGCAGGTCGTCTGCCAGCCCGGATCGGCACGGAGCCGGCCCAGCATCCACTGGTTGCCGATCGCGCGGACAACGTGTGAGGACGGGCCCTCCCCGGGGAGCTGAGAGATATCGAAGCTCGTCAGCTTGCCCGTCAGCGCCACCTCTTTGCTGGTGTCGCCGTCGAGCAGGCCGCCGTACTCCTCCAAAAGCCCTTCGAGGGTGAATCGGACGCCGAGGCCCGCCTGGTGCAGCCGGTCACGGGCCGACTCGCTGCCGTTCAGCTCCTCCGCGTCGACGTCGCCCAGCAGCGGCAGGAGGTCGCTCATCGTGGGAGCACGACCGCCCTCGAACTGCACGAGAGCCCGCGTGAGGGCCGATCGAGCTGCCTTCTCTTCCCATTCGTCGATGCGCTCACCGTCTCGCGCGATACGGAGGATCGCGTGCAGCAGCCGGTACGTGCCGGCGGAACCGATCTGGGAGACGATCAGCGGGTCGAGGAGGTTGAGTCGAGAGCCGGTGCCGTCCGTGGTGAACCGGATGGGTTCACCAGTGCCCCATTCCCGCACCAGCTCGGCGTACTCGCCTTCGCCGCCGCGGTTCTTCTTGTCGAAGATCACCGCGCGTCGACGACGGATCAGCAGCGGCCGGATGACGTAGACAGTCTTCACGAAGGAGGACTTACCGCCACCGACGCCACCAGCGACAACCGTGTTGGGGCTGGAAATCAGGCGCGGGGTGGAGTTGTACGCCGTTACCGGATCGTGCGCGATGAGCGTGTGCGAGAGCATGTCACGCCCGTTGGCCACACCAGCAGTTCCCGTGACCGGGCCGATGAGTGCGGTGTTCAGCACGGACGTCTGTCGCGTCGTCGACGGGGCGCCCTCGAACGTGGGTGCGTAGTAGCCGCGCGCTGCCTTCCGCGCGTTCGCGCGCCGGCTGGGACCGGGCAGATCGTATGGGGAGATCTCCCCGTGCGTCTCGTCGACCGGCTCGGGCACCTCCGCGGCTGTGCTGTCGGGCTGCTTCTTGCCGCGCCGCAACCGGCGGGGCGATGTGGTGTCGCTCACGCGATCGCCTCCTTGTCTCCGCCGCCCGCGATGACGCGCATTGCGCGTGCACCGAAGGAAGGCGTGTGCGGGCGTAGCCCGCGAGCAATGGGCCAGGTCGTGCCGCTCGCGGCCGCCTGATACGAGTCCAGCCACTCCAAGCGCTGGATACCGACCTCGTTTGCGCATACCTCCGCCAGCTCGCGGCTCGCCGCCGCGAGTCGATCCCGGCTGGCGGCGGTGATCGTGACGAAACCGACCCAGTTGGTGCCGTGGTGTCCACTCCCCTCTGCGAGGTCGTTGCGGCGCCGCTGCGCGGCCAGCACTTTGACCTTCCCCTCGTCGAGCGGGATCTTTCCGTTCGCGCTCTCGGAGATGTCGGCGGCCATATCCGACACCAGGTCGCGGCGCGCGGCGTGGCGGGCCTCGGCAGCCGGGATCAGCTCGATGTGGAAGCTGACGGTGCGAATCATGTCTAGCTCGCGGCCGACCAGCAGCTCGAGCAGCCACAAGGGCCGGCGCTGCGCGACGGTGAGCGACTCGGCCCGGATCGCCGCGGTGCGGTGCCACCACTCGACGCGCTCCCCCGTCTCAGGGTCGACGCCCTCAACGACGTGCGCGGAGTACTCGCCGCCACGGGCACGCTCCCCCGTGCTTGTCGGCTGCATGTCGCGCACGAGGTCGAGCGGGCGTGAGGGGTTCTGCATGTGGCGGATCACTGCCGCGGTACCGCGTGCGGTGAGCGGTTCGGCCCACGAGTGGCGCGCGTCGAGCAGGCCACGGCGGAACGATTCGATCTCTGCGGCCATGAGCTTGCGCCAACCGTCACGGCCACGGCCGTACTTCTTCGCCTGCTCCACGAACCGGGCGTTCACGGGCCAGCGACCAACGACGTAATGCCGCTGCACCATCGCACCTCGTGAGGTCTCGATCAGGACTTCGTTGTAAGACTCTTTCGCCCAATCCGGTGCCGCCGGGTCGATGTTGTTGAGCACCCAGAACTCCTGCAGAGCGGTGTCAGCCGGCAGCACGCGGGTTACCGACTGCACGATTCGCATGAGCGAGCCGGGGACTGCTTTCGCGGCCTGGAACGCGCCGAAGGCCTCGGCGCCGCGCACGACGTTCTCCGTGGACTCCATGCCGCGGAGCTGCCCGCTGACGGAGAAAGCGACACTCAGATAAGGCTCCTCCCCGACGGGGCCGTGCCAGGCGATGCCGGGGACACCGCGACCGGACTGCAACCAGCCCATACCGTCGCATCCGTCCGGGTTCGCCCGCATGGCGGCCAGCTCGCATGCCCACGCAACACGAGCAGTCTGGTCGGTCTTCTCTTTGCTCTTCCGGGTCTGTTCGAGCGCCGTGGTCAGCAGAGCTGCCCGGTCGGCGTCGTACGGGATGAACTCGTCCGCGTGGGTGCGCTGCGCGAGACGGTGCCGGCGGGATCGGCGCCGCCGCTCGATGATGCTGCCGTTATGGGTACCGCTGGTGAGGATGACCAGCGCGGCAACGCCCATGAAAGCGGAAATGATCGCCACCCACCCGAAAGCGGGAGTGAAGACCATGCCGACAGCAATGATCGCCACGGTGCCCCAGCCACGAGACTTGTTCTGAGCGCCCCAGAAGCCTCGGTGACCACCCTCTCCGCCGAGAATGTAAACGCCGCGCTCAGGCTCGTGTGCATCGCTCATTCCGGACGCTCCTTCCCATGAACTGGCGGCGGCGTCACAGTCGTGTGCGCCGTCTCGCTGGACTTGCGGGCTACCGTCTCGGCACCCTTGACGGCCACGGCCGCCCCAGCGGCGGTGGCTCCCACAGCCTTGGTGCCGGCACCGGACGCCGCCGAGGCGCCAGCCCTCGATGATGTGGCGGTCGCGGCACGGCCGCGCCCTGCCGCTCCCGCTGTCTGCGGGCCGATCTTTGTCGCCACGGCGCCCTGCGCATCAGCCGGCCTGGCAGCAGAGCGCACGGCCTGCGGAGTCGACGTCTGTGGCACGGATCGCGGGGGCGTGTGTCGAACGTTCGCCGGGGCGCTCGGGCCGAGTGGGCGAGTCGGGGTCGAGTCGGACGCCGGCGCGCCGGCAAGGTGCTTCTTGGCCCACCCGATGAGAACGAACGGAGCAAAAACCGCGAGGCCGATCGCGATGACCGCGACAAGAAGGCCAGCGAGATTCTTGAAGCCGTCGTTGCCCCATTGGCCGACCGCATCGATGTTCAGTCGGAAGGCGAATCCGAGCAGCAGGAACAGGAGCGGCTGGATGACCAGCATCCCTACCCAGAGCTGAACGGCTGCGAGGCCGCTCGCGCGTCGACCTGCGTCGACGATCCAGACGACGGCGAGAGGGATGAGAACCCCCATGAAGTACTGCACGACGAGCTGGAAGACGAAGATCAGCGGGATGACGAGCATGCCGATCGCCATAGCCCAGATCACCATCGAGCCGATCGCCGCGCCGCCGGTGATCCGCGCCGGATCATCCGCGGCAAGGGTCGAGAACGTCGCGACCATTTCCTCGACGGTTCCGCCGTAAGCCCAATCGATGATGCCGCGAGTGAGCCAGCGCATCAGCTCGATGAGGAGGATGCCGAACGCGGGTCCAAAGCTCACACCGAGGATGAAGCCGGGGAAGTACATCCCGATCGACTCGAAGAGGTCTTGACCGCTCATCCGGCCCCGCGCGACGCGCACGAACTGGAACATCAGCAGCAGCACGGCGAGCATCATGCTCAACGCGAACGACACCGCGTAAGTGTTGAGGAACGACGGCATGGAGAGATTCGGCAACGTCGACTCGGTGATCGCCGGGATGACGTCTCGGCTCAGGCCGATCGTCGCTTCCCGGCCGGCCTTGTACATGTTCCCGAACGGGTCGGACCAGAAGTTGACGACCCCGCCCACGGCGTCGACTGCACCGCCGACGATGTCTCCCACGCCGTCGAGCAACCCAAGTGGCTTCATCAGCAGCCTCCCGGAATCGCGACTCCGGTAGTGCGAAGCGTGTTCACGTCCTCCACGTCGGAGCTGCCGGTCAACACCCAACCGCGATCGCTCCACTCGATTACCCATGCCGGCATGAGGTTGAGGGTGGGATCGATTGCCCCCTGGACGACCAGCGGCAGCATGAGCGACAGCTCCACCCGACCCTCGTCGAAGGTGTCGATCCGGTAGTAGCCGTTCAAGCTCGTGACATGGAACTGCGCCGCGTCGACGTCAGCGGCAGACGCAGCGGCTTGCGCGAGATTCGGGACGTCCCGAACCGCCACACCGTCGAGCTGCGCGATCTCCTCGTCGGGAGCGACAGGCTTCTGTCCGAACCATCGAGCAAACGCGATCGCAAACGATACGGCGCCCTCCGGGGTTCGCGGTGCCGCGGCCTGAGCTTCGAGTACGGCCTCCGGGCCCCGGGAGTCGCCTCCGAGGCAGCCGTCGACGCCCGCCAGCGCAGGGGGGGAGGTGCTGGCGGGCGTCGACGGGGTTTGGGGGTTGGTGGGCTCAGCCGGCGACTGCGGTGCCGGCTCGGCGCTTCGTCCGCCGTAGACCAGGCCAAGCCCGATGCCACCGGCGACGAGGAGCACGGCGGCCGCGATGATCGCGGCCCAGACCCAGCGACGGCGGGGTGCAGTCGTCGGCGTGCTCATGGCTGGAAGATCGCGATGATTGCGCCGACGATCACAGCCAGGGCAACCAGGCCGCCGAGGGAGATAGAGGACCAGAGGACCTGCTTCTTGCCCTCGGCAACGGCCTGCGGGTTGCTCTCCCCGTTCTGAGCAACTTTGACGATGCCGATGATGAGGGCGACGATCACGAAGACGATCGCGATACCCCAGACGCCGGCGAGGATCTTCTGCCAGAGCTCGGTGAACTGGGCGCCAAAGATCGTGAAGTCGGGGATGATCCCGTCAAGAGGGTTCTGCATGTCACTGCGCCTTTCGGAGTTCGGTGTTGAGGTGATCGACCACGCCCGCGGTGAGCAAGGTGATCGCGTCGGTGGTCGCCGGTGCGAGCTGTCCGTATGTGAGGGTCGTCCGCTCCGCAATGTGGCGATCCATCGGCACGTGGTAGACGGCCCGAATGCCGGCCTTCTCGATCAGCTCGTCCGCGTACGCGCTCACTTCGGAGTCCTCGGGGCGCCCGTCGTGAGTGCGAACCACGATCGCGTTTCGGGCCAGGTGCGCCGCGTGGCCACCGAGCTGGTGGAGGTGTCGGAGCAGCTGCATCGCGCCCTGCAACGCGTCGAGCGCGTCGAGCACGGGAATCACGAGCACGTCAGTCACCTCGAGCGCGCCGTGGAAGGCGCTTGAGCTGGGCTGGTTGCCCGTATCCATGACGCGCACCGGGAAGAACTCGTCGACCTTGCTCGTGATCCGCTTGACGTCATCACCGTTCAGTGGGTCACGATCCCCCACCGTTCCGATAACGGAGGCGTAGCTGGTCTGCTGGGAGACATAGCCGGCAAGGTGGCCGGCGCCACGAATCTGGTCGAGGTCGCGCAGCAGCTCGGCAACGCCCACGGACGCGCGCCCCTCGGAACGCACCGACAGAGCGCCGGCGTCGTCTGCGACCTCGACAACGACCGCCCCTCCCCCGCGGATGGTGGCGAAGCAGCCACCGATTGCGAGCGAGAGCGGCGTCTTGCCCACGCCACCCTTGGGGTTTGCGACGAGGATGCCGACGCTGCGCTGCCACCGCGACAGTCGGATCAGGGAGCGGGCGCTGCCCAGCTCGGCGGCCCGCGCTTCGGCGGGGCTCTGCTTCACGGTGAAGCCCAGATTGCGGGCGATCGCCCGCCACCCGAACGACGGCGACTCCGCGGCGCGCTCGCGTCGGTTGATTCGGAGATCGACAGACGGCACTCCGCCGGGTACGTCCTCCGAACCGTGCGCTTCATCCGGAAGGGGAGCCTCGGTCACTGCCGGCGCTTCCTCAAACCGCGGTGTGTCGTTGCGGAAACGAGCCAGCATCTCCTCCGACGAGCTACCAGCCGCATTAAGCGTATTGTCCCCCTTTTGGGGGACAACGTGGGTGGCCTCGTCGAGCGGATCAGTCTCCGGCTCTTCGATGTACCCCTCCGCGCGTGACGCGCCTCGAAAGCTTGTATTTCCAACGTTCTCGGTCATATCGCACCCCCTGCATGCACCATGCTAACGACGGGCGAGGACACGCTGCCCGCGGGGAGCGTGTCCTCGCCCTCGACTTAACGCTAACGCGTTATCCGAGATGTTGGATGAGAGTGCTTTAACAATCTGGGTCATACCACTGCTGGCACAATGAACGCATGCCGATTCGCACCCCGATACCCGACCTGACGGGGGAACCGCTGAACGCGCATCGGGTCATTCAGAACGAATCGCGCCTGATCTGCCTGCGGTACCTCCTCAGCGTCGAGTCCGCATCCCGCGCCGAGATCACACAAGCCACCGGCCTTGCGGTGACGACGACTGTCGAAGCCCTCGCAGAACTTGAAGAGCGCGGTTACGTGACAGACCCGAACATGCCCGCTCATTCGCGTGCCGGCAGGCGCCCGCAGTACAAGGCGAATCGGGAACGAGTCACGACCGAACTTCTCGCGTTCGTGAGCTGGGTTCTCAGGTAGTCACGCACGCCGACATGGCACTCGGGGTTGACACGTACGTGTCAACCGGGGGGAGCATGCAGCTCTCGCGGCCGGGACGTTAGGCCCAAGATTTCATCCATATGGATGATGGTCGGCTGGAACTGTGCCGTCAATTGCTCCAGAGCGCGAGGATCGCTTCTTCGATGAGTACGCGCTTTGACGCCTTGCTTCCGCGCCTGGCCTTCTCTCGCGCGACTGCGGCATCGAGCACGGCCGCGACGTCGGGGCTGATGCGCGTCGCGAGCTGCACGGTCACTTCCGAACCCCCCGCGACGGGCGCCGGCGGGGTCGACGCAGCGAACCGCGCGTTTGTCGTCGGAGCAGGCGACGGGGCTGCCGCGGGCGCCTCGGCGCCCTTGCCCTCGACAGGGCTGTTGGACGCGGTTGCCGGCGTCGGTGCAGGGCTGGGCTTGTAATCGATCGGGTCAACCCCGGCGTCGGGAGCGGGACGTGGGCGGGAACGGGCGGGCCGGTCGGGCTGGTTCGCGGTCATCGGATCACCTTTCGCATCACTTCGCTGTATGCCTCTCGCACCGGCGTTCCCTTGCGGTACGCGCCGTACCACTCCCCGGCCATGCGAACTTCGGGGACGATCGCCAGGTGCGGGACGATCGGCTCGATGATCGGCGCGAGCTCGCGCACCTGGTCGATCGCGTCCTGTTCGGCGTAGGACAAGAAGCCCGTACCGTCACGGGTCATCGTGACGCCGGCTTCCTCGATCCCGGTTGCCGCCCCCAGTCGCGCCATGCTGCGCCTGAACGCCTCCACGGTGCGCTTCGCACCAGTCACCCCATCGATGCCCGAATCGGACGCCGTAGCGGCGTACAGCACGCGGTCCGAGGCGTGCAGAGCGGACAGGGTGAGGGGGCCGCCTTGGCGGTTCGCGCAGTCGATCACCACGACGTCGGCGTCCAGGTCGACCAGGGATGCCTTAAGCCGCAGCTCGGCGTAGTCGTCGCGCTCGCTCTCGCGGTTGCTGAGGTCACGAGCGGAGGGAATCACGCGCAGCAGCTCATGCCAACGGCTCGGCACGGCGAGATCCTGCGCCCACCCGGTGGGCTCTTCCTTGGCGCCGAGGATCGCTCCGACGTGCAGCCCCTCCCCCACCGGCTCAGTGCGCGTCCACTTCGTCGATGCCGCACGGGGGTCGAGGTCGATAAGCACCGTGCGATGACCGGCTTCGGCCGAGGTCATCGCCACCGATACCGCCGCGGTCGTCTTGCTGACTCCGCCCGCCTCGCTGTAGACCATCACGGTTTGCATGCTTCCATCCTACCTTCTAGCTAGCCTTCCAGCTAGCTTTCTTTCTGGCTATCTGCCTAGCTAGCTTTCTAGAAAGAAAGCTAGCTACCTCTCTTCCCGGCGCCTCGCCTGGGGCTCTTACGACGCGAGCTTGCTGGTCCGCGCAGGCGCGGACTTGCCGAGCTGGTCGATGCGTTGGCGGCTGATGCCGAGCGCTGCCGCCGCGGCCTCCGCGGGGTAGCCCTGGGCGCGGAGCGCTCGAACGGCGTCGCGGCGGAGCGTGGCGGCCCGTGCCTGCTGTTCGCGGGCGGCCTCCTGGGCGGCTGTGCTGTCTTTCCAAAGCTGGGCGACGTCTTCGGGGATAACGACGTCGACGTCGACGGTTACCGAGTCGTCATCGAGCCAGGCTGCTGCGAGTTCGTGAGCGGCCTTCTCAATGCCTCGGAAGGTCGTTGCCGCGCCGGTCGCGATGATCGTTCCGCCTGCGGGGGAGGGGCTTGTGAGTTCAGGGATCTCGATCGTCCACCACCCGTCTTCGTCTCGGTAGGCGCGTGCGGCGAGCTGGCGCGTCATAGGGGCTCCTCTCAGTTCCCGGTACCTGGGGTGTCGTCGAAGACGTTTTGGATCTGTCGCACGATGCCCGCAGATACCTCGCCGCCGTGGGCGGCAACCACTAGCGTCATGGCACCGTCTGGCGATTTCCACGTCTCGTGACTGCCTTTGGTGCGCACGTGCTCCCAGCCCTTCGAGCGCAGGAACTTCGATACGTCCCGGTGCTTCTGTCGCTCGGTCATAAGACTATGCTAGTCCCCCTAGCACTGCAATGCAAGGGGGCCTAGCTATTTTCTTCGGGTTCGAACGGGGTGCCGCAGATGCCGCAGATGATGGGGCCGGCCTCGATCACGCTGAGAGAGGCGCGGATCTTCCGCCCGCATCCGCAGACGACGGCGGCGCCGTTGTTGTTGCTCTTGCGCCCTCCGCCGGTGGCGATCGCTTCGGCGCGGCGATGTGCGGTGATCGCGGTGTGCAGGGTCGCGATCGTCTCGGCGTACTCGGCTTCGGTGTGACGGGGGAGTGTCGTCACACTCCATCCGATGCTCTGATCGTGCTCGATGGTGAGCCCGACGCCTTCGGCAATGCTCTTGAATCGCTGGTTGTGATAGCGGCCCTGACGGCTGGTGTCCTGGATGCCGCGGGACTGCGCGGCCGCGTGCGCGGCCTCGTGCAGCAGCGTCGCGAGGACGGACGCGGCGCCCCCGGCCAGACCCTCACCGCCGACGAACAGCTCGTGCAGCTCGTCCTCACCGCGCACCCATCGCGCTGCGGCAAAGTGTCCGAGCTTCATCCCCTTGGCCTCGCTCCCGCTGCCGATCGTGACGACGACCTCGGGAACCTCGGGGTGACGTTCGCGGATATCGGCCCACGCCTGCTCGATTGCGGCGACCAGGGGAGCGGCGACGGTGGCGCTCATGCGTTCACCGCCTCGGGGACCGGCGGAGAGTCAATATTGAGGGTTGCGCTATTCGCAAGCACGCGTCGATCCGCTCATGCCTTTGAGCGACAGCTAGCTGTTGCTGGCCATGAGGTTGTTGACGTTCTTTGGGGGTGGCGACGCAGACGGCTACGATGAGGCGTATGTCGAGCCCTGAATCGGACACTCAGGGGCTTTCGGTCACGCCGTCAGCCCCTCACCTCCGCTGAGCCCCTAGCTCTCTGCCGTTCAGTGCTGCGCGCAGCACGACATTCGGGTGTCCTTTGGGCGCTGACCGTGGTGACGAGACGTTCTCTTGTTCGTACTCTCGCTTCGGAGCTATCTCGATGCCTTTTGCTCTCTATCTTCTTGCCCTGGTGGTCTTCGCCATGGGTACTTCCGAATTCATGCTCGCCGGCCTCGTGCCGGACATCTCCGCATACTTCGCCGTTTCCGTGGGGACAGCTGGTCTCCTGACATCGGCGTTCGCGGCAGGGATGGTGATCGGCGCACCTGCGATGGCCGCGCTCACTCGTCGCCTCCCCGTGAAAGCGACACTCTTGGGTTGTGTGATCGTGTTCGCGCTGTCCCATGTCGTCGGGGCACTCACACCGGACTTCACTGTTCTGTTCATCACGCGTGTGATCGCGGCGGTCGTCAACGCAGGCTTCTTGGCGGTCGCGCTGGGTGCGGCGACGAAACTCGTGGCACCCGACGCCAAAGGTCGGGCCGTGGCGATTCTGCTGGCGGGCACCACCGTCGCAACCGTCGCCGGCGTGCCCGCGGGTACTCTGCTTGGTACGGCACTCGGCTGGCAGTCGACGTTCTGGGCGATCGCTCTTCTCTGCGTCCCCGCTGCGATCGGCATCGCCGCGGGCTTCACCGCTCAAGCTGACGACTCGCCAAGGGAGGAGTCGTTCTCGACCTCGCTGCGGGTGGAGCTAGCCCAGCTTGCCTCCCCGCGCCTCCTTCTGACGATGCTGCTGGCTGCCCTGGTGAACGCCGGAACCTTCGCGACGCTGACCTTCCTTGCGCCGATTGTTACGGATACCGCCGGCATGAGCCAGTGGTGGGTGTCGGTAGCGCTTGTGCTCTTCGGCGTCGGCTCCTTCATCGGAGTCACCGTTGCGGGACGCCTGTCGGATGCCCGACCCGGAATCGTCATCGTGGGCGGTGGAAGCGTTCTTGTGCTCGGGTGGGTCGCGTTGGCGCTCTTCGCGACGAACCCCGTTGCCCTGCTCGGGCTCGTATTCGCTCAGGGGGTGTTGGGGTTCGCTGTCGGGAGCACGCTGATCACGCGAGTGCTCTATGCGGCGGCGAGTGCGCCCACCATGGCGGGTTCGTATGCGACCGCGGCACTCAACGTCGGTGCAGCAGCAGGTCCAGTCCTCGCCGCTGCCGCACTCGGTGTAATGCCCGGCGCGCTCGGGCCGGTGTGGGTGGCCGTCATCGTAACCGCAGCCGCATTGCTGCTCGCCATTCCCGTTCTTCGACTGGTCGCACCCGCCGAGAGCGAAGTGGTCAAGTGACGCATGCGAACTCGCCATTGACGGTCGAGGGTCGTCGCCGACTTATCGAACGCTGTCGGACTCGACCCCTCGCGCATGTCGCCGCCGAGATGGGCATCTCCCGAGCCACCGCATCCAAATGGGTCGGACGATACCGCCGATTCGGTGAGGTCGGCTTGCATGATCGTGCGTCTACCCCAATCCGTCAGCCAACGGCAACGCGGAACGAAGTCGTGGTGATGATCGAAGCCATGCGACGCCATCACAAGTGGTCAGCCTCACGTATCGCGTTCGAGCTGGATCAGCGTGGCATTTCCGTCAGCCGCCGCACGGTCACGCGCCTACTCGCACACCTCGGGCTGAATCGCCGGAAGATCATCGACCCGACCGGTGCAACGAACCGAGAACCGCAGAAGATCGTCGCTGAGCGCCCCGGACACATGATGCACATCGACGTGAAGAAGACAGGACGCATCCCGGACGGCGGCGGCTGGCGCGTGCACGGCAAGGGCAGCATCGAAGCAAAGAAGGTCGCGCGGACGAAGAAGAGAGGCGCCAAGACTGGATACGTGTTTCTCCACTCTGCGATCGACGGATACTCCCGACTCGCCTACACGGAAGCACTGTCCGATGAGAAAGCAGTGACCGCAGTTGCGTTCCTCGATCGCGCGAGAGCATGGTTCGCCGCGCACGGCATCACCCACATTGAGCGCATCGTGACCGACAACGGCGCCTGCTACCGGGCCAGCGCATTCGCTGCTGCCATGGGCGAGAGCCGACACCAGCGCATCACGCCCTACACGCCGCGACACAACGGAAAGATCGAACGCTACAACCGCATCCTCGCCGAGGAGTTCCTCTACGCACGCACCTGGCACTCAGAACACGAACGCGCCGCAGCACTCGATGTCTGGAACCAGCACTACAACTACCACCGACCCCACGGCGCACACGACGGACAACCACCCGCACTGGCGACGCCGACGCACGTCAACAACGTGCTGGCCTCATACAGCTAGCAGATCGTCGTCCGCCGAGTGTGGTGGGCTTGTACCTCTCCTCTGTTGCGGAGATCTCCGGGCAGGCGCGTCCCGCTGACGAGAGCCACAAACTCCAGGCGGAGTCTCTTCGGTGGTTGCTCTGATCACGTCGTTCGATACACTCGGAATGTGCATTTGTACTTCCTGTGACGGCTGAGTAAGGCCTACCGCGCTCGTTGAGTCATCCGAGCCTGCGGCGGCCGCTCGTTCTCGACCCTGCACGGGTCGCCGTCACCTTGCGCACCCTCGCACGCTTCATAGCCGTGCGGTGCGTCGTTTCCGAAGGATACGAATGCTCTCCCTCAACACCCCTCTACCAGCGCGCCATCGCGCGCAGCTCATCGCCTCCGACGTCTCCGTAACGCGCGGAGCCACCCCCGTCCTCAGCCACGTCGACCTCACGGTCACGGCCACCTCGCGAGTAGCGATCGTGGGCGAGAACGGCCGGGGGAAGTCGACGCTCCTGCACGTCCTCAGCGGCGCTCTCACCCCGGACAGCGGAGTAGTGCAGCGACTCGGGACGGTCGGCATAGCCGAACAAGAGATGCCGACCGGCGGCAACCGCACAGTGGGCCAGGCGGTCGCGGAAGCGATCGCGCAGCCGCTCGCCGCCGTTGCGGCCCTCGATTCGGCCGCGGTGTCACTCGCCGCAGGCGTCCCCGGCGCCGAAGAACGATACGCCGCCGCATTGGAACACGCCGAAGTCCTCGATGCGTGGGATGCCGAACGGCGGGTGCAGATCGCGTTGGAAGCACTCGACGCCGAAACGGAGCCATCCCGGCGCCTGGACGACCTCTCCGTCGGGCAGCGCTATCGAGTCCGTCTGGCGTGCCTGCTCGGCGCCGACGACGATTTCCTGCTCCTCGACGAACCCACAAATCACCTCGATCGAAGCGGCCTCGAGTTTCTGACCACGCAACTGCGGTCGCGAAACGGCGGCGTGGTCGTCGTCACCCATGATCGCGCGCTGCTCTCCGACGTCGCGGAGACGATCGTGGACCTCGACCCGACCCCGGATGACCGGGTGCGCGTGTACGGCAACGGTTATGCCGGCTACCGCGAGGGCCGGCGCGCCGAGCGCGAACGGTGGGAGCACGAATTCGAGCGACAGCAGACCGAGCTCGCGCGGCTGCAGGACAGTCTCAGCTCGGCGCAGAACCGACTCGTCTCGGGGTGGCGACCAGAGAAGGGAACCAACAAGCACGGACGGGCCACGCGCGCGGGCGGGCTCGTGCAGAGCGTGCATCGCCGGCAGGAGCAACTCGAAGCGCACGCGGTGACTGTTCCCGAGCCGCCGCAAGTGTTTCGCTTCCCGGAGCTTGCGACCCGAACCGGAGCGGTGCTGTTGAGCGTGGAGGACGTGACCGTGACCGGCAGGCTTACGCGCCCGGCGGCGTTCTCTCTGTCACACCGCGGGCGTCTCGTAGTGACCGGACCCAACGGGGCCGGCAAGTCCACACTGCTGAGCGTCGCAGCGGGAGACCTCCGCCCGGACACCGGCACCGTTCGTCGCCCGCAGAACGTGCGGCTCGCTTTTCTGCGCCAAGAGTCGGAGCTGCCGCTGGATCGTCGCGCGAGCGAGTTCTACGCAGCCCACGTCGACGCGCTCGTTCCATCGCGTGAGGCAGTCGGTCTCTCGCAGCTCGGGCTCCTGCGCGCCCGCGAATCGAGCAAGCGGATAGGTGAGCTGTCGATGGGCCAGCAACGGCGCCTCGAGCTGGCCCTGGTGCTCGCCACCAAGCCGCACGTGCTCTTGCTCGACGAACCGACCAACCACCTATCGATCGCGCTCGTCGACGAACTGACCGACGCGCTCAACGCCACCCAAGCGGCTGTTGTCGTATCCACCCACGACCGGCAGCTTCTCCGCGACGTCGAAGGCTGGCCGGCACTGCAACTGGAAGCTACGACCGAAAGCGAGGCGCTCGTATGACCCGCGAGACTCCCGACCGGCTGCGGGCGCTGCGCCCTCTCGCTACCCGCGACTACCGGCTGCTGTTCGCGGCCGTCGGTATCGAAGTCTTCGGCACCGGCATGTGGACCATCGTCATGGTGTTTCAGGTGCTCGCACTCGACGACAGCCCCCTTGCCCTGTCAGCCGTCGCTACCGGGCTCAGCCTCGGCCTCTTCGCTTTCTCGGTCCTCGGCGGGGTGGTAGCCGATCGCTTCTCGAAGCGGCGGATCATCATCACCGTGCAGGGACTCACCGCGGCGGTCATGGCCGCCGTCGCGGTGCTGTCCCTCACGGGCGCGATCGAGTTGTGGCATGTCGGGCTCGCCTCGTTCGCCATGGGCGCGGGTAGTGCGTTCTTCTACCCGGCCTACAGCGCCTACCTCCCCCAAGTACTACCGCCCGAACAACTGCTCGCCGCAAACGGGCTCGAAGGGGCTCTCCGGCCCTCGATGGGGCAGGGCCTCGGACCCGCCCTCGGAGGGATCATCGTCGGGGCGTTCTTCCCCGCCATCGGAGCGGTCATCGTCGCCGCGTCCTACGCAGTCGCGTTCGTCATCACACTGTTCCTCAGCCGCCGGGAGGAAACCACCGAACCGGAACAGTCGCAGCAACGCACGAGCGTGTGGGGCGACCTCAAAGCCGGGGTCCGCTACGTCGCCCGCACCCGCTGGCTGCTATGGACCCTGATCTTCGGATCATCCCTCGCGCTCATCATCCAGGGCCCAATCGAGGTACTTCTCCCCTTCCTCACCCGCGACCGATTCGACGACGCCGAAGCAACGTTCGGACTACTACTCGCCGCCTACGGAATCGGAGGCGCCATCGGATCGCTCATCGTGTCGTCACTCAAACTGCCCCGGCGATACCTGACACTGATGATCGGCCTCTGGGGCGGCGGTACCCTCCCGCTCGTGCTCATCGGCCTCGCCAACAACCTAATAGTGATGCTCGCCACACTGTTCGCGGTCGGAGCTGCCACAGGAGCCGGCGTGGTGATCTGGGGCACACTGCTTCAACGCCTCGTGCCACCCGAAATGATCGGCCGTGTCGCCAGTCTCGACTTCTTCGTCTCCATCGCGTTCATGCCCGTCTCGATCGCCATCGCCGGGCCCCTATCGCTGATCGTGCCGATACCAGCCATCTTCATCGTGGCCGGCGTCGCGCCGACGCTGCTCGCCATCGTCGCGCTTCTAGCCGGACGCATGCGGGACGTCGAGACGAGACACCCCCTGGACACTTGACCCAGCGCCGCACTGCGTCCCTGATTGTTAGCGTCCTGGAAGGAATTGACGGCTCTTCGGAATCAAGGGTGTAGGTGAGGTCTGAAGCCGCCGGCTTCGAGCAGGCTGCGTGCGATGTAGTTGGTGAGGTTGCGGAAGCCGAGTGCGGAGCCGCGGAGGTGCTCGAGCCGACCGTTGATCGCTTCGGTGGGGCCGTTGCTGGTGCCGGGCCGGTCGAAGAACGCGAGCACGTCGACGGCGCGTTGCTTCAACGTCCGACCGAGCCGGCGGATCTCGACGAGCGCGGCCGGGACGCCGCTGCTGACGGCGTCGATCACGGCTCGCATCATCTGCTTGCCCTTGTTCTTGTCTGGTTCGCGGTAGGCGGCGACGATGCGCTGGTAAATACCCCAGGTCGCTTCGACCTCGACATGCTCTTCGATGGCGAACACCGCCTCGAGGCGGCCGGCCTGTTTCTCGGTGAGCAGGCTCGCGCCGGTGTGCAGGGTGCGGCGGGCCTGATAGAGGGGGTCACCGGCGCGGCCGCGGTGGCCGAGCGTGTCCTGCTGCACCCGCTGTCGGCAGCGGTCCAGCGCGTCGGCGGCGAGCCGGACGACATGGAACGGATCCATCACCGGGACCGCGTCGGGCAACTCTTCCGCGGCGGCGGTTCGGAACCCTGCGAACCCATCCATCGCGACGACCTCGATCCCGTCCCGCCACGACTGCGGGCGCTCTGCGAGCCACTGCTTGAAGACCGCCTTGGAGCGACCCTCGACCATGTCCAGCAGCCGCGCGGCGCCCGTCTTGTTGCGGGCCGGGGTGAGGTCGATGATCACGGTGACGTACCTGTCGCCCAGCCGGGTGTGTCGCCAGACGTGCTCGTCGACGCCGATCGTGGTGACCCCCTCGAACCGGTCGGGAGCGTCGATCAGACGTCGCCGGCCCTCGGCGATGATCGCGGTGTTCGCAGTATGCCAAGACACCCCGAGACCGGCCGCTGCGCGTGTCACGGTGAGATGGTCCACGACGATCGCGGACAACGCCCAGCCCAGCCCGCCGCGGGAGATCTTCGCGCGCGGCGCCGCAGCCTTCAAGGTGTCCTGCCGCCACGTTCTCCCGCAGTGCGCGCATCGGTAGCGGCGCACTCGCACCAGCAGGGTCGTGGGCCGATGCCCGAACGGCTCATGCGCGAGACGGCGGACCACGGTGTCCCTCGGCACCCCCTCAGCTCCGCACCTGCGACACCACGGATCGTCCTCGACGACGCGACACTCGATCACCGCCCGCTCCGTGTCGAGGTGCTGCCCGACGGCCTCGAGGCCGAGCTCGTCGAGGCGGCAGAACGTGGTGAGGCAGGGCGCGGCGAAGGTAGCGTTGAACACGTCGAGGTCTTCCGGATGGTGAGCGTAGGAACTTCCATCCTCGGGGGACCTCGACCCCTATCCAGCCACCGCCCCGCAAACCCCGACTACACCCTCAACTGCGAAGAGCCGAATTGACTCGGCTTGGAGTTCTCGGGCCGCGGCTGCCTGAACCCACTCCGATGTGCCCTCAGCGGGGGAGGAAATCTGCTCTCGCGGCGACGAACTCGGAATTGTCGCGTTGCGAGAACTGCGACCATCGGCTCGCTGTCTGCGGCGTGATTCCCATCTGAACGGCCACGATAGCGGCGGGGAGGTCGCTAGCGAGGGCGAGCATGGCGTAGTTCCGGGCGATCCGCGGGCTGACCCCGGCCCGCGCTATCCACCGTCCGAGGGTCGTGGGATGGATCGGCTCGTGGTGTCGTCGGGGAGATGGGAATAGATACGATCCCTCACCGGCTCGCCGAGTCGCCCCCGGATTCTGCTCAGCTTCTTTCACGAGCTGCGCGAAGAGTTGAGCGACCGAGTTCGGGATCTCGATGGGTTCTGTCGATAGCGCGAGATACGTTCGTCCTCCGGCTGTACTGGTGTCGACAGTGGTGAGCCGGTGGATGCGGTCGGTTCGAGCTCCGTAAAGGAGCACGAGCAGCGCGGCAACCCTGGTCGCGAGGCTCACCGTGTCGTCCGACCCGGCGATAAACGTGCGGACCAGAGCGTGATGCTCGTCCTCCCCGCTGACCTCGCTCGGCCTGGCCTGCTGTCCGCGCTCGACGCGGAGTCCCGGATACTGGCCGGTGGACCTGAGCCACGAGATGAACGGTGCGATGTCGCCGGTGCGGGCTGCGTTGCCGCCGACCCACCGGTCTAGGACCTCCTGTGTCAGCGCGGAGAAGCCCGCCCCTTCTTGCTCGACGTGCTGCAGGAGTCGCGCGGCCGCGCGGATCCGTTCACGCGCGGAATCTGCGACACCGACCGTGGTACGGCGGCGTCCTGCCCGCCGCCGCACAGTCCGCAGCACCTTCCATTGTGCATAGGGAGTGATCTCGGCGGCATGGTGTGAAGGAAGCTGGATCAGGTACTCGTCGACCCATGTTTCGAGCCGCTCAGTCTGCTCATCTCGTACCGGGAGAACGCCGACGTCGACCAGGAGCGCACGGAGATGATGTCGCGCCTGCCCAGGCGGACACGCGTCAACGCGCGCATGCGTGATCGACTCTTCCGACCCGATCGCTCGGAGCAGAGCTCTCGGGGTGGGCTTGAGCAGCCATCTCATGGTCGAGTCCACGCGACCTCGATAAACGAGCGCGTCCGGGAGCCCGGCCAAACGCCCGGGGATCACCCCCGTCGCGGACGCGAGGAGGTCGCCGGCGGCTCGAACGACGGAGCAGCGGATGCAGGTGTTCTCGAAGTGCTGCTCACCCGGGGCGCCACACGTGGCACAGACGTAGTCGCGCGTCGACCCTGCACACGGCCCGCAAACGCGCTCCCCTCGGTCATCGCGACCGATGAGCGCTTTCACCTGCCCACAAGACCCGCAGCCGTCGGGGTGGCGGAGCTCGCGTCGATAGCACACGCCGCATATAGACCCGAGGGGCCAGGTCGTATGAACCGCGCGCTTCTCACCGCAGATGGCGCACTCGGCGATGGGGGTGCGGTAGCAGCTGTGGCACAGATCTGCTACGCCATTCTGGTGGCGGGTTGCGACGCGTCGCTCCCGTCCGCATTGTCCGCACGCTCTGACCGGTGCGGAGTAGCAGCGCTGGCAGAGATCCTGACCGTCCACGATGGCGGTGACGTGATCGACACGGCCGCATCCCGCACACGCCCGCTTAGGGCGCGCGCAGTGCCCGCAGAGTGGTGCGCCGTCCTCGGCTCGAGCGCTGGGCGCACGGATGCGACCACAGCGCGAGCACTCCATACGTCGGCTGACGTTGTAGCACGGTCGGCAGAGCCCTCCACCGTCGGGGAGTCGTTTCACCCGCGGGGCGCGGCTTCCGCACTCGGAGCAAGGATGCTCCGGCACCACGGTCATTTCGAATGCCCGGGCCGATTGATCGTCGTTCGGCGGGCGGATACTCGGCTCTTCCGCGGGATGACTTCCCCGGAAGCCTTCCTGGCGGACGCCTCGACGATGCGGGGTTCGATGAGGTCGTTGGGTGTGCACTCAAGGATGTCGCACAGCGCGATCAGCGTAACCATGCTCAGGCGCTGCGGCTGACCCGTCACCAGCCGGTAGGTCTGCTCCCGGGAGAGCGCGACACCACGCTCAGCGAGCAGCGGCTGCAGGTCCGTCGTGGCGAACATTCCACGCTCCGCCATCTTCGCTCGCAGATGCCAGACGTAGTCCATCTCTTTCACCGTGCTGCCTCCTCGAAGTCGGCGCCGTAGCGGGTGTGAATAGCTTGGGTGAGCAGCCGGTTCCGGTACTCGTTAGAGACGCCGACGTAGATCGCGGTCGTCGAGGAAAACGAGTGCCCCACCTGCTCCTGAATGAACCGCTCCGGGTAGTCGAACTCCACCAGGTGCGTCACGTACGAGTGCCGCAACGAATGCAGATCCAACGAAGAGTCGATCCCCGCGGCATCACGAGCTGTACAGAACGCTTCGTTCGCCGCACGCCTGCTCAGCCTCGTGCCCCGTTCGGTCACCCACAGAGCAGGCGACGAACTCGACGATGACGACAACGCCGGCCGAACCTCATCGAGGTAGTGCGCCAGCGTCTCCGCGATCCAGCCCATCTCCGGAACGGTGAGCACCGTGCGCCGCTTCGACGGGCCCCCGCGGCTCGCTTTGCCATGGCGCACCGACAGTGCACCGAATCGGTCTAGGTGCGGCAGCTTCGCGTTGCGGCGGAGATCCACGAGATCAAGCATGACCGCCTCACGTCTTCGCAACCCGAACGCATAGACGCACTTGAGAAGCGCGGCGTCCCGCACGGCCTGAACCGCACCCTTTCGCCGTCGCGACAGGATCCGTGCGGCGAGCCCGTCGGCCGCATCGAACAGCGCCTGGACTTCGTCGAATGTCAACGGTCGCCGCGCGGCATCGCCCTCGTACTCGCTGACATGCACAATCGAGTTGTCCTCATGGAACACCTGTCTGGGTGCAGCGCCAAAACGCGCTTCACACTCGGACAGCCAGGGATATCGAGGATCAGTGATGTACTCGCAGAACATCTTGATGTCGATCTCGTATCCACGCAGCGTCGATAGCCGCAACGGCTTCACGCCCGAGCGCAGCTCACTGATCCACGCCTCCGCCTCCGCCGGCGTCCATTGCCACGGGTACATACCCGTGAAGTCCACGAACCGGCGCACGAGCCGCTCTCTCGCCGCAATCGTCGGAGCCTTCAAGAAGCGAGCAATCTGCTGGGCTCGCCACCCATTCAACATCCCGTCGAGCACGGCTCCCTCAGGGTCAAGATGAATGACATTCCGCGCGGAGACGAGCCGCTGCGCAGACGATGGATCAACTTCAAGCACATCCTCATGATGCATCCAATACAACATTGATGCAAATGAAGTACTCTGGGTGATCAAGAGTGGCGCAGAGACCCCCGGCCCCCTCGACATCCTTCTTGAGCTCAGGCTCTACCGCGCGGGCGATCGCGCTTCGCGCGTTGCATCGGATGGCAATATCGCCCGTTTGTCGATCTCCTCGATGAGGTCGGGGCGGAACCCGGACCATGCCGAAGTGTCGGGGACTTTCACCACGGGGAGGCGGGTGAACCCGAGGGCTCGCAGCTCCTCGGCCGCGCCCTCGCGCAGCTCGTCGACGTCAACGATCCGGTAGTCGACGCCGTGATCGTCGAGGGACCGATATGTGGCGTTGCACTGCACGCACCCCTCACGGCTGAACACCGTGACCCGCCCTGTGGTTGTTGCGCCCATGATCTTCTCTCCTCCCCCTCACGTTTTTTTGCCGTGAAGGCGACTTGTCGCCGCTAGGGAGGACGGCCTGAGCGCAAGCAGCGGAGGAGAGAATTTCGGCGCGAAATAAGGGAGCGCAGCGACCGCGTGCCGAAAATCTCGGGGGAGTCGCTTGCGCTCAGGCTGGCCGACCGTACGCTGCCGAAGGCTTCACGGCAGAAAAAGGTGCGCCCGGAGGGCGCTGGGCTGCGGCCGCATCGCGGCCGTCGTCTACGGGCAGAGCCCGCCCGGCGCCTCGTGCGCCGGCTCAGCTCTCTGGGCCCTCGTTCTCAGGCCGAATCAATCGTGCGGGCGCGACGGAGCTACGGGTCCACGTCTGACCCGCGACCGTGTAGGTGATTTCCGCCACGAATCGGGCTATTGGCTCGCGTCCGGAAGCCTCGCGATCAGAAACGCGGACGCGAGCTACACGCACTGTGAGGCGATGAGTGTCGTTCGCGTCGATGCCTATGGGCTCCGCGAGCGCAGCGCGCGAGAGCAGCGGGCCCCCCAACTTGAACGATTTGAACATGATGCGTTCCCGCGATTCGTTCGTGATACGGAGAACCACACTGTCCACGTTCATGTCGTTGTTGCGTCCAGAAGCTCCATTGGGGAAAACCGCTACCGTCACGCGGTTGGCTTGCTCGACCGCTGCCGCCTGGGATCGCCTTTCCGCTTCCTCTACCTCGCGGCGCTCGTCTACAGCAGCTTGAACGCGAGCGGCCTCCTGATCGGCTCGTTCCACCTCCCTGCGGGTCTGGTCGGCGCGGAAGGTCTGCACGGCCCACAGCAACGTAAGCACGGTCGCGATCGCCCCGAACCAGGTGCCGGTCGCACCGACCCAGTTCGCGTCAAACCTCCACACCCACAGCAGCGCCACAGCGGCACCCGCTGCAAAGCCCGCCACCGCCCAGATGATGTGGACGATGACGGGCTTTGCGGGACGCATACGAGGAACCTACCGATTTCTCATTGCGGCTCGGTCTGGGGCTCGCGCTCCTGTTGGTCCGCTGTCGGCTCGGCCTGGTCCGTCGCCGGCGTTGCGTGGGCGCCGGCCGGGATCGTGGGGGAGGGGAGCGCCCGGAATGGCGCGATCGCGCCGCCCTGGACAATCCAGAACTGCCCCACGGCCGCGCGACGCACGTCGTCGGGTGGGATGACGTAGGTGTGTTGAGCTCGCGCCGATCGCAGCTCCTCACCGGTCGCAGCGCCAGACGATTCGAGCCGCATCGCCGTGCCGGCGAAGGTCACAATGTCCTCCGGGTCCTTAGAGCGACCCACGATCAGGGCGGCGCCGCTCGCGAGCGCGCGACGTCGCCGTGTGTCGTCCTGCGAGACGCCGGCGACGGACTGAGCGGCAAGCCACAGCCCGAGCCCCGCCGACCGGGCAGTTTCGAACATCGATGCGGCAATGTCGCCGGGGTCGCTGTCGTCAGTGACGAGCTGGGCAAACTCGTCGACGAACACCACAGCGGGTGTCTTGTCTCTGCGGGCCAGCCTTGCGCTCATGTAACGGCGGAGGTCGACGATCATCAGGTCGCCCACGGTGGCCTGGGCTCGGTCGGAGGGAGCAAGCGGAACGATGGTGAGATCCGCGGTGCGGTTCTCAAAGCTCCACCCCGACGCCGCCAGGTGCGGCTCCAACGGCCCGAGGGCCAGAAGCAGCCGGTCCCGCACCCGGAACACCCGGGGCGTGCCCTGCTTGTCGACGGGCGCGGTGAGCATCGCGAACTGAGCGCCATCGCGGACGTCCTCGGGCGTGATGTTGCTGAGCCGAGTGAACAGGTCGCGCATGCCCGTGAGCGGGCGGAGGCTCTGGATCGCGTTGAGTACCGATTCCACCTCGTCGTTGTAGAACTGCCCGTCTCCGGAGGACCGGGGGAGGGTGCGCATCAGCTTCGTGGTGATTTCGGCCGCGGAGCCGGTGAACAGGTTCCACGGTTCACCGACGAGCACGGAGTGACCGCGGGCCGCCGCGACGGCGGCGAGCTTCTCGGCGTCGTCGGGGTCGCCCTTCGCATCGATGAAGAACACCGGCCACCCCAGCTCGAGCACGGCGAGGATCGCGTCGTGCAGCAGCACGGACTTTCCCGAGCCGCTTTCGGCGAACATGAGCACGCGCTGGGCGCCGGCGCTTTCCGGGAGCACGACGTAGCGGCCGGCATCGTCGGTCCAATCGGGCACCCGCCGGGTGTCCTGCATCCGGTCACCGAAGGTGCGGATGGTGGGGCGCTCGACCATACCGATGCCCTGTAAGGTCACCTTCTCCCGCGCACCGTTTCGTGCGCGCACCGCGGGCACGGGGTGCGGAGCGACGATGGGGGAGCCGCCGCGCAGCGGCGTCAGCGAACCGGTGCGCGAGTCCAGCCGCAGCCCGAGCTTGCGAGCTGTGACGATATCGGCTGCCCGCTTGCGGGCGCTCTCGATGTGCTCCTGCGTGAGCACATCGGGGATCTTCCGGTTCCGCACCAGCTCCGCGAGCTGACGGCGCCGCCAGGCCCACGCGACCGGCAGCAGCAGCACGCCCAGCAGCAGGTTGACCAGCAGGAACGGCCACCACCACTCAAGAAGTGCGAGGGGCCAGCCGTCCTGCTGCACGAACGTCCGGGCGTCGCCACTGGTGACCCAGCCCGTCAACGCCACGATCTCGGCCGTGAGCACTGCCGCGGCGATGACGATCGCCGCGGTGTTCACCCACGGGTGCCACTTGTGGGTAATCCAGAACCAGTGTCGCTTAGCTATCCGGTTACCCGTCAGGCTGACCGCGAGTAGCGGCACGGCCAACGGGAGGAAGATCACGGTGAGGGCCAGGGCGAGCACGATCTTGACCACCCCGAAGAGTGCTTCGGTCGTGGCGTCCGTGGACGGCTGTTGCTGGGTGTTGTTCTGGCTCATCAGTCCCGACCTCCCCATACCGGAAGCGTCGGCGCCGGCAGAGTCGGCGGCGCCTCCATCGTCTGTTCTTCGACGACCTGACCGTCATTGGTGGAAGACGCCCAGAGGGCGTCGAGGCTTCCCTCGATGTGGCCCCGCTCGTCGAGCGCGGCCACGGTCACCAGGCGATCGCGGACCGCCGGGTGAACCCACTTGTCGGCCTCACGCGAGACAGCCCGCATCGCTGCCGCCGTACCGACGTAAACCACCCGCTCGACCCCTTCGGTGAGCCACCGAGCGTGACCGAGAAGGATGCTCTGGTATCGCGCCAGCGTCTTCGCTGTCAGCTCCACCTCGACCCGCTCGACGCGCTCCACGCGGCGGGCGATTCCGTCCGCCGCGTGCTCCCTCGTCGACGCTGGTTGACGGTCCCGGCTCCACGCGTAGCCGGCAGCCATGAACCGCGCCGAGATCGCGGACACCGCGACCTCATGGCGGGTCGTCGCACGGAACAGGTTGGGTGCCGCTCGACCCGACATTGCGTGAGACAGCCAGACAACGGAACCATCCCGAAACATCGGCCGAGCCTTCTCGATCACGCCGGCCTCGACGCCGCGCGCGATCCACTGCTGAGCCCGCCGCGCAGTCACCGGCTCGCTCCGCCCATCCGCCGCTGCCAGAGCCCACCGCAGCGCTTCCGCATCTGCCAGCCGCACCTCTCGCAGCCACTCGAACAGCCGCTCATCCCGAGCCGTTATCTGCACCGCACACCCACCTTCACCACCACACAATCCCTTCCATCTTTGGACCGCCCTTGTCCTGCCGTCCCCACCAGAACTTGCCAACCACCGTCCCGAACAGAGTATCTGCTGAGGGCCGGTGGTTGGCAAGCGCGAAGCGTGGTGGGGACGGCAGGACAAGGGCAAACGAACCAAATTGGTTCGTTTGCCTATTCGCTCCAAGTGAATACTCAGACGAACAGACGTGGGGTGCTCGGCCGCTTCGGGAACTGCTGACGCATTGCCGCGATCACCGCGTCGATCTCGGCCGCCTCAGCGGCGATCTGCCGGCGGCGCGCCTGCTCGGCGGCAGCTCGTTCCTGAGCGGCCGCGATCCGCTGCTGACGCTCACGAGCAACCTGCTCGAACGGTGCCAGCTCATCCGCGGAGATAGCTCGATCCGCAAGCCAAGCAAAGTACCCCAGCGGGTTCCGCTGGGCCACGGCCGGTGCCACTTGGATCCCTGCCCAGCGGCTGTGCCGCTCGATCTGATCCACGATCTGCTGCGCGGTCCAGCCTCGCTCGACCAGCTGCAATCGGTCGACGAGACGGCACAGCCGGCCGATGTGCTGCTGCTCTGCGAGCCACGGCATCCGCTGCACGAGACGAGCCGCGAGCTGCTGAACTGCCAAGCTCCGAGGCGGAGCCTCGATCTTCCTCTTCGTCATTGCGGGGCGCCGCGGAGCGGTGCCCTTCCGAGCGCGCATCGCGCGCGTTGGTGATGATTCAGGAAGGTGACTTACCTGCTCTCCTGACGGAGAGACAGGTAGGTGGACATTCTCCACAGATTCGGGTTTCGCCGGCGTCGACGTCGAGCGCGCAGGCGGGGGAGTGGAGGGCATTACCAGCGCCCGCGTCGAGGCCGCGCGCACCTGGTCGCCGCCGTGAGTGCGCCGAGCCTGCTCGCGCTCCTCGTTCGTCAGATAGCGGCCTCCCACCACGGTCACCGCGAGCCCCATCGCCTCCAGCAGCAGCCGCGCCCGCTGCACCGTCTTGGCGCTCATACCCAGCCGCTCCGCGACCGTCTCGTGAGCCGTCGTGACGTCCCGGCCCGTCGACCGATCGGCCGACATGCGATCGTCGTACGCCACCCGCAGCAACGTGCCCGGAGCAACCCGAGCGGCACGCCGCAGCGCCTCACCCTCGGGCGTGGCCAGAGCGTCCATCACGGCGTCAAACCACGCGTTACCCGATACCCAAGCCCGCAGCGGCGCGTACGCCCCAGAGGGCGCCGGCAGAGCCCACGACCGCGTGGACTCGTGCGACACGCCCGTCTCGATAGCTCTCGCGCTATGGCTTGTTGGGTCGCTGTGCGCTAAGGTGTGCACATACCTTCCTCCCGTCAGGTAGGTACGCCAAAGGCCCGCCACTCGTGGCAGGTGTTGGGACTATCGATCCGCTAGGTCGCCAAACTCATCGGATCGGACTTGACTCTTTCGCCCCTCGCATCTGCGGGGGGCGAAGTCTTTTATGCGACGTCGCTGATAGGCAGCTCCCCGTCGTGTGGTTCGGGCTGGGGGAGCCAGTTCGGCACGCCACGGTCGCTCAGATCTTCCTCAAGATGAGCGACGACCGCCTCGAAGAATCCCGCGGAGGACATACCCGCCTGCGCGGCGATCTGATCGAAGCGGCGCTTGCGCTCTTCCTCCACGATCAGTGACAACCGGGCCGACGCTACGCGCGTGCCTCGGGGGATCTGCCGTCTGGTCATACCGGCGACGATAGCGGTGTCAACACCACGTGTCAGCCAACACGCCGAACGAAGTGCTGTTAACACCACTACTGACACGTACGTGTCAACTGCTCGAGCTGCCGGCGCCGGGGGCACCGGGGAAGCACGTCGGCTCAGAACGCCTCAAGGGTGCTGCGCAGATTCCTGCGGAATCCCGGCGATGCCGGCCCTTGACCCGCTCTGAGCCGACGTGCGGGCGGCAAGTATCAGCCGATGGCGAGGCATCGGCTGAACGGCCGAGGACCGCAGAGAGGATTACGAGCGATGAGCATTCACGTCACGGTGTACGGGGCCGAGGGCTGCACGAAGTGCACGAACACCTGCACAGCGTTGCGCCTGGCCGGTATCGACTTCGATCTCGTCGACGCCGACGCCGCGGGCCTGGTCGACGAGCTGCGAGCCGCTGGCGTACGTGAGCTGCCGCTGGTCGTCACAGACGACGGCGACAAATGGACCGGCCTGCGCGTCGACAAGATTGTCGAGCTACGCCGCGGCCGAATGGAGCACTACTAGACGTTCTGCGGTGCCGGTCCGTGAGCTGTCAGCGGCCGCGTAGCTCGTCTTCGTCCGGCTCCCAATCAGCGTACGGATCCTCCACGTTCTCCCATTCCTCCTCGAGCACCACCTGTAGGCCTGATCCCTCAAACTCATCGGGGGTCAGGCGGAGGGCGCACACGGGGCACTCAAAGGTTGCTGCGGTGAACGTGAGCGATCTCGACCATCCATAGTCGACGTACGACCCGCCAGGAGTCTCCTCGTAGCCTCCGTGCTCTGGTTCGCCTTCTTCGATCAAGTAAGTGATGGCGCCCTGCCGAGTGCACGCTGGGCACTGCGTAGGCACGTTCCGATATCGCTCCAGGGTCACGAAAACGATGTCGCGGCTTTCCAAGAGGGCCTGAGTTCGTTCCTGTTCGTCCGGCTTCATGCCAGCAAGCAGCATGCGGAGGTTCTCGCGCGCAAGGTCGATCTTCGCCTGCGAGCGCCTCGCCGCCGCGCTTGAGTTACCGGTCTTTAAGAGCTGCACACTCGTCGCCAACTCCACCGGCCAGAAGCTCGCTTCATCCCGGTTTCCGACTGGATGCATCGCTTCTACAAGCGTGACCAGCGCACGAGCGGCCGCTTCCAGCTCAGCAGCATCGACGAGTGCCATGTGAGCCGCCGCGTTCCTCACGTTCATCACGAGGGCCGTGAGACCCGATCCGTTTCCGCCCCTGTCCATATGGGGCGCGAGCCGCTTGTTCAGCTTGTGAAGAAGCTTCCAGACATCGCTGAGGTCGATACTCCGAAGCAAAGACGGGTTGAGCGGGTCACCGAGATTCGCCCGCGACAGCATGATCTGCGAGTCAGGGCTTTTCTCCTTCGCCAACAACAGCGGGTCCTGGAAGGCAACCGCCGCGCGCGCCAAGTACTCCGCGGCAGAACCAATCGCGATTGCAGCCTGCAACTGCTCTCCCTCGTCGGCACTGGCGTGGTGCTGAATGGCAACTCTTGCTGCTTGCTGCGCAGCCGAGTAGAGACGAAGAGGCAGCCGGACATGGTGGGGGTTGATGCCGACCGCGGGGAGGCTGCGTGGCTGAGGCTTCGAGGTCATGGAGACATCATGACGTCTACCGATCGCCCGCTACCCCAGGAACCCGATAGTCCACTCTCGCGCGTCGGATACCTTTCAATTCAGAGAGGCGCCACCCTCCAGCCAAATGCGGTCGGCATCTGGCGGTGCGGGGTCTAGCCCCAGATCGATGAGATGAGCGCGTCGCTGTAACGCTGCGCTGCGACGCGGACGAACTCCGGAGTGACGACTGTCAGCCACATGACGACGACGAGCACGGCGAACGTGCAGGCGACAGCGAAGAACCCCCAATGCACATCCCACCCGCCGGTATGGCTAAGCCAGCCTAGGAGCGCGCTGGCCGAGGCGACCACGCCTGCCACCGCCAGACCGGCCGTCTTGGCGCCGTAGAAATTTCGCGCCGTACCGTACTGCTTGAGCTCCGACCATACGCGTGGATGCTTTGCATGGTCGCGGGTGAGCTCCTGGAGCGCCTTCACCGCTTCAGCGTACTTTTGGTCAGCCGCGCCCGGGTGAGTCTCCTCGAAGCGGAGTGAAGGTAGTTTCACGCCCGTACGCTGCTGAATTCGTCGGTGCAACCGACGAACGGATGCCTCGTCGCGACGTGACCATCGCAGCGACTGCGTGGTGAGGCTCCCGCCCCAGGACTCCCACAACTTGCGCTGGACGCGGTTGCCACGGTCACGAATCAGGCGCATCACGAGGAGGTGGAAGCCGGCTGCGCCGGCAACACCCACAACCGACCGCGTGAGCGCCATGGCGTCATCGGCACGAAAAACAAGGAGGACTAGGACACTGAGAGGTGAGATCACGGCAGCGGCGGGCAGCAGCTGCGTGACCCGCTCGTACGAGTGGTCGGACACAGACTAGTTATCAGGCTCGAGCCAGGGCAAAGGAGTGAGGGGAACCCAGTTCGTGCGAGACGCCGCGCCGCGATGCCATCGGATGGTTTGGCCATGAGTGGGACTTACGGTGTAACCGCGGCGCTTGAACGCGTTCGCGACCTCCGAGCGGGGGTGCTCAGTAGCCTCCGCGCCCACGCTCACGAACGCGCTTCGCTGCCCGGTGTCACCCACAACCGGTCCGGCTAGCCGGTTCATCACTGAGGAGGTGAGATTGTGGCGAGAGCCGTGGTGGGGCACGTCGAAAAAGTCCGGAACGCCCCCGGCACTCCGACCCGATACCTCGAGGTAGTCGGCGGCACGCTCGAGCGCGGGAGCACCAGCATCACCCGTGAAAAGAGCCCGATACCCGTCTACCTGTACGTCGACGATGATGCTCGTATTGTTGCGCGCCGAAGTGCCGCCGTGGTCCACGAGTTCCCCCTCGCCCGGGTCAGTCCCACGAGGCGTGAGGGCGTTGCGGACTGTCTGCACCGCGGCGTGGAACATCGACGTTGCTTTAGCTGTGAGAGAGGCACTGGCCACCTGAGAGTTCAGCAGCGAGACGTAGTAGTCCACCGTGGGACCGGCAATGCGGAGAGCGCCGTGAAAAAACTCGTGGCCGGCGTAGGCGTCGGTGACGACCACGGTGCCCTCCGCTTGAGCTAGCGCGATGAGGTCGTCAACTTTACTTGCCTTTACCTCGTCAGAGTTGTAACCGTAGTTGCGCGGACGATGGATCAGCAATTGGTCGACACGCGCTTGCTCAAGAACCCCAAAGAGGCCGTTGATGTGATCATCGTCCGGGTGAGTGCAGATCATGAGGTCGATCCGAGACGTTCCGTAGTAGGTCTGGATGTGATCCACGATCTTCTCGGCCGTTTCGGTGAACCCGCCGTCGATGAGAACAACCCGCTCTGTGGCGATCTCTGGTTCGGTGAAATGAACCAAAATGGCGTCCCCGGTGTCGGTCTTCTCCCCGACAGGTATGAACTCGACTTCAATCACTGCTACCCCCGCTATCTGTGATGACGGCAACAGGATAGACCTTCAGTACGACACCCAAGGCGGGCGGGCGCGAGCGCGCGTCGTCAGATGGCTTGCGGGCGCCGGATACGCTCAGGTCGCGGCGACCAAGACCCCCGATAATCGGCCTTATGTCGCCGAGCACCCCACCAAGCTGATTAGTTGGAGTGCATGCCGGCGAGGTGTGCCGCTGATTTCGTTTCGATGAAGTCGCATAGTGCTGCGGACATCTCGAGTTCGGCTGCCATGGTGCGGACCTGCGCGCTGCTCATGACGGCTTCTTGTTCGCGGGGTTCGAAGTGTATGCGCCATCTGCGGTCGCCGACGGCGACCGGCTCGATGTAGACGCTGGTGGTGCCGCCACCGAGGGGGAAGACGATGAGTCCCGTGTCTCCTCCGAGGGTGCCGTCTTGGGGGATGACCCTGGCGAGACCGCCAAGCGCGTGGTCAGCGGTGAACTCAGTGAGCCAGGTTTCGAGGAGAGCGCGGCTACGGTGCGGCATCGAAACGGCGGTCCTTTTCTTACAGACGAACAACTAAGCGTGAGAGTACCAATTCCAGTTCTCAGGTTGCCGCTCAGGTCGTGCGCCGAAGCCATGCGCAAGATCGGAGATCCGCATCGGGGCGGTCGCCGCCTACTTGACAGCTGTGCCTGCGGCAAGGCCCACAGCGTCGGCGGGTCTGGGCCCTACCGTCGTTGGTGAGCTGCAGCAGCTCGGGTGGTTCCGCCGATGACTTGGGCGGCGGAACCACCTTCCATGCCCGGTGAGCAGGCTCTGGGTCGTGGGTCGCTTCCAATACCACGCGTCAGCGCGCGTCATCTTCACCGATGATGTGCTTGCTCACCTGCAGGCCGTGGTGGGGGTGAAGCTGCGGCGCGGAGAGGCATTCATGCTGACGTGGCGAAACGACGCTTCCCTGGGCGATGGGAAGACCAGCATCTGGGTGAACGCAGCCAGCACGCTCGTCTTCAAATTCAGAGCCAAGCAGCGACCGCCGGTAAACAGAGAGAGCGTAGAGCGCATGGTCCTTGAAGCGAGCCAGCCGGGCGGCCTTTACATTTCCAGGGACTTCATCAGATTCCGGGGAGGCGGAGACCGGGCTGTGAGTGGGTTCCTGTCGCTGCTTCCTCGCCCTGTCAAGGCGCCTGATGCTTCGGAATCGGGTTCGCACGATGCCGCGATGAGCGAGCCGCACTCGATCATCCGCACGGTCATCACGATCAACGATGACCGATTCGAGCTCGCACAGGGGGAGACGGTGCACCGGTTGCTGGGTCGTGTCCGTCCCGCCGTGCTCTCCGGCGGAGACTTCGTCGAACTGGCCCTGTTGGGTGACCGTCTGATTCACGTCTTGATCACGGCCGCGTCGCGTGTGGTCGTCAGCGCAGAGCCTGTGCGACTCGACTCGGACTCTTCGCTTGCTTTCGACATCAGGTATGACGTCGACCCTGATCTCGGCCTTGGCTACATCTAAGCCGGCGCCAGGCGGACGCGCCGAGTGGTGAGGACGAGGCTCAGCGGTCGACGTCAGTCGGCCGCTGTTGCTGTCGCCTCCGCTGCCGGTTCGTAGTGCCCCAGCGATCGCTCCTGCAGAAAGGCGCACAGCTCGGCAGCGATCTGGAGTTCGTGGGTCAGCGCGTTGAGCTCGAAGCTGGTCAGCTCGATGTTGCGGCCGCGAAGGGCACAGATACTTCCCCCGGATGCGTGACCCTGTCTTCGCCGCGCTCACCGCACAGATCACCGCCGTCGAGGATGCCCTTACCCCGGATCGGGTGCGGGAGATCGTCGCCGGGGAGTTCCAGCAGCTGCCCGTCGCCCGGCGAACACTGGATCTGCTGGTCGCTTCCCCCGGCCTGCTCACCGCGGCGGATCCCACATCACCGCCGGCGTTGGCGAGGCTGCTGCTCCGGCTCGTGGAAGCGGGCGCCAGGACGATCCAGGCGCCCGGGTGCGTGCTCTGCGGCCAGCAGCGACCGCTGCCCCGGCAGCTGCCCAGCGGACGAGCCTGTAACGCCTGCAGCCGCCGTCTCACGCGACGTCAGGGCAGTTGCCGGCGTTGCGGCCACACCCGGGTCCTGAAAGCAGGACCAGATGGGATCGAGTACTGCCTTCGTTGCTGGAAGGACATGAAACCTGACTCGACGGATCGGATCATCATCGAGATCCGCCGACACCGCCGCATCGCCGCATCCGTCATCGAGCAGGCGGTCCACCGGTTGCCGTCCGCGCGGGACCGCCGCGTCCGACTGATGCTCGAACTCCACGCCCACGCGCACGAGTGGTTCGCGGAGCCTGGTGTCGGGTCGGTGCTGTTCGGTGCTTTCTATGACCTCCTCATCGCTGACGGCGCGCGGCTTCCTCCGCGGCGTTGCGGGGGTTGCGGAACTACTCGCACACTCACCGAACGTGTCGACGGGAAAATCAGCTGCCGCCGCTGCTATCGGCACGCGCACCGGGCACTTTGTGATGACTGCGGCGACCTGACCCATCTGGAACGCCTGCTCTCTGACGGGCGGCGGCTATGCCAACGCTGCACCAATACCCTCGAGGATGAGAGCGCCCCCTGCGTCCGCTGCGGCACCCACCGTCTGATCGCGTACCGAAGCCCCACCGGGCCGCTCTGCTCGACGTGTCGATCGTCGTCTCAACAGGACACCTGCACGGTGTGTGCCACGATCACCGCGTGCCTGTTCCACCGCACCGACAAAGCGATCTGCACACCCTGCAGCGACGCGGCCAGCGTCGACGTCTGCACGATCTGCGCCCGTGAGCGGAAGTGTCGATGGGCGGGCACAGCCCGAGCAGTCTGCGAGCAATGCGCCAACCCGCGCGAACCCTGCGCGAGCTGCGGAGAAGTCCGACTCCGCCACAAACGCGCCCCAGACCTGTCGGGCTTCCTCTGCTGGGCATGCACACCCCGAATCATCGAGACCTGCACCGGCTGCGGCGACGACCGGCTCGTGAACGGTCGCGTCGACGGGCACCCTTACTGTCCGCTCTGCTACCCCCAACAGCCCGAGTCTTTCCGCCGCTGCACCCGATGCGGGACCGTCACGCGGCTCGTCGGTAAACACTGTGCCCGCTGCCGCGCGGACAAGATGATCCGCGAGATGATCCCCGACGGTCTCGCGGCGAACGACCCCCGCATCGCGCAGCTCCGGGAACGATGGTTTCTGGGAGCACCGTCGAAGATCATCTACGCGTTCGAGCGCGGCACGCTCGCCTGCACCCTGGTCACGAGACTCCTCTCCGATCCGACCCTGCGCACCCACACCTTCCTCGACCAGATCGGCACCGAGAACCAGACCCGCGCCGTTCGCTCCGTGCTGGTCGACCACGGCCTGCTACCACCTCGCGGCGAGCTCCTCGCCCGATTCGAGATCTGGCTCACCGACACACTCCAAACCATCCCCGATCCCAGCGAGCGGCGGGTCATCACCCAGTTCGCGCGATGGCGGCACCTGCGGGTGCTGCGCGGGAACGCGACCCCCTCACTGGCCGGACAGATCTCATGGCGGCGCGTCGAAATCACCGGGATCATCGAGTTCCTCCGCTGGCTCCACCACCATGGCAGCAGCCTGGCGACGCTCACTCAAACCGAGGTCGATGCCTGGCTCGCCGCCGACGCGCGCCCGTTCCTGCATCATTTCCTGAACTGGACGGCGCGCGGCGACCGCTCACGACGGTTGACCGCGCCACCTCCCGCATCTGGGCGCCTGAATCCGCAAAGCTTCAGCGACGACGAACGCTGGCGGCTGATCGCGGACGTCACCGCCGACCACGCGATCGACCCGCATACAAAGTTCGCCGCCGGGCTCCTGCTCATGTTCGGCGTCCGCGCAGCCAAGATCGTGCAACTCCGCATCGAAGACGTCACGATCACCGACGACGCGGTTCTCGTCCGCCTCGGCTCTGCCCCCCTCGTCCTCCCAGCCGAACTTGCGCCCCCCGCCGCGGGTGCCGCCAGCAACCGCTCGGCACGGAGGATGTTTGTGGAGAGCGTCCAGCAGGACTGGATCTATCCCGGCGCCCGCGCCGGACACCATATGGCCCCCAGCACCCTGAACCAGCGACTGCGGAGCATCAACATCCCGCCACGACTCGCACGCACCAGCGCCCTCATCGCCCTCAGCCAACAACTCCCACCCGTTGTCCTCAGTCGACTTACCGGACTTGAAATTTCCTCGGCGATCGCCTGGTCCAACGCAGTGGGCGCCCACACCGGCGCCTACGCCGCCGAAGTCATAGAACGCGTCGGGTTCCCGCTGCCGGACCGCTCAAGATAGACACACGTTGAGTGCATCCCGGCGTCACGAAGAAGCGCGGCGCACTCCTGCGCATCTCGGCCAGCCGCGGGTCCGACGAGGAGCTCGGCACCGATCAGCCGTGACGCGAGATCCGTAGACTCCATGGGCTGACCCCGTTTCGTAGGTCCGGTTGTTATGTGAGTCGTCCTGTCGTCCGCGGTCGCGGGCAGGGAGACTGGT
>NZ_JBNAFI010000010.1:0-32384 GCF_049707515.1 Microbacterium arborescens
CAGCGTACTCGTCATCGGGAGCTGACCGGCGCCACCGAACGATCACAGAACACCGCCATCAAGCGAGCAACTCCACACGCAGCTACTCGTCGACGTCGACGAGCCTGCCGGAAACGATCGTTTATGGCACGGTGCGAACGCGGCAGCTGTACCCACGATCGAGATCACTCCTCGCTGGGAGAGGAGCGCACCTTGTCGAACTTAAGGCTTGTGCGAGTCTTATTAGTGCGCTAACGTCAACGACACGGCGCAATTAGGAGGCGTGATGAGCATCAACTTGCAAGCGGGAGCGATTCCCGAGGGACTCGGAGTGATCAAACCTCTGGAGCTGCCTGCGACGAAGTACCGGCAGGGAACTCGGCAGATGTACAACGTCGTCATCACCGTTGGACAGCTGTCTCAGCTCATCGTGAAGCGCCCCGACCCCAACGTTCCGATCGAGGGAAATCGGAAGGTTGACGGGCGCCGCGCGCTTGCTTTCGGGCGCTACGTGCAGAACAAGGACACCTGGGTCGCTCCGGCGATCATCGTCCGGGCGCCATCCGGTGACGTTACGTTCAACCCCGCTCATGAGTTTGGCGACGGCACGGCCTGGGGGACTCTCTCGATCCCGATTCAGCAGCTGACCGATATTCAGATTCTCGACGGGCAGCACCGTACCCTCGGGTTCTTCACCGCCATAGACGAGATGAACTCTCGGATCACCAAGACCAGAGAGACGGAGCTGGCCGCGGAGCGCAACCAAGACGACGCAACGAAAGCCATGTATACGAAGCAGCTCGCGGAACTACGCCGGAAACGGGACCGCGTCATGGCTGAGCACATCTCGATCGACCTCGCCGTCGTGAGCTCGAAGGAGTCCACCGAGATGTTCGTCGACATCAACAACAACTCCAAGGGCGTCAATCCGGACTACACCTCTTACCTCGACCGCCGCGACGTCGTCAACCGGGTCTCTGCGGATCTCATGGAGAAGCACCCTCTGCTCGTCGGACGGGTCGAGATCGGGCAGGGTGCACGTATGTCCGCCACGAACCCCAACCTCCTAGGGGCAAAGGGCGTCGCTGACATCGTCCGCGCCGTGCACGTCGGAGCTTCCGGACGGATCGGCGCCCGCATCGACGACGAGATGCGCAGCGATGAGACCAAAGCCATCCGACGCGTGGAACGGTTCCTGGACGTCATGGTCGATTCCTTCCCAGACCTGCAGGCAGTGCGGGACGGCGCCCTCACACCGATCGAGCTGCGAAACATGTCCATGCTCGGCTCGCTGACGATGTGGCGCATCCTCGCGTCGGTCTACCGCGACCTGACAACCGCCAGCGACAAGAACCCTGAACCGTTCTCCCGCATTGAAGTGCAAACCTTCTTCGAGTCCCTCGGCTCCGAGATGAAGGCCATTCCCGTTACCGACCCGGAATCGTTCTGGATGCAGACCGGAGCCTTCAAAGTCGGCGGCAGCGCTCCCCAAGCCATGCAAGGTGCCCTCATCCAGCTGTCCAACGCCCTGGTCGCTCGTGCCCGCGACGACCGTGCGGTCGACCACGAAGCACCCGAAGACTAACCATGACCATTCAACTTGAGAGTCGAGTCGCCGACTTGACCCGTCGTGCTCGCCGCCTGCGGTGCCCGACGCACAAAAAGGGTTCGCCCCCTGCCCGGTTGGGGACAGAGGGCGCGACATCACTTTCGCAGGGTGACGAAGTCGCAATCTACCCCACGCGGGCGCAGAAGGAGGTGGAAAACATGGCCAAGGCAACTAACCGCGTCACGAGCAAGAGCGTGGCATCGAAGGCGTCCAAGCTCCTCAGCGACGGACGCACGTCCGCCCGCACGAAGAGCGTCGCCGCCAGCGCCCTCTCGCAGAAGAAGCGCTGACCGACCCCAGCTGGCCTGGCACCAATCTGCCGGGCCAGCTGTCGCTTCTCGAGCACCTAGGCGGCTCGCGTTAGACCCCCATCGGCTTGGTCGTCTGGCATCGGTGCGCGGGAAACCGCTACGAGTCGACGAGCGCCGTTCGCTCGTTGAGGAACTTGATGAACCGCTGGACGACTTGACCTGCGTGCTCTGGCACGTAGAGCTCACGGATCGCCCGATGGGGGTCGTTGCCCGCCGCCGAGGAAAGCGCTGCTGCCGCGTACGTGGCTTCGGCCCCCGTGCCCGCCGCGCTCAGTGTGTGAACCTCGAACTCGACTCGGGGTGCGCCCAAGTGACCCTCTAGCAGGAACTCCATGACGTTGGCTTCGTAGAGCGGCTGGTAGAGACGGTCGGATCGAAGGCTTGTCTTCAACGCAATAGCCAGAATAATCTCACCTGGCTCTACCTTGCCCGCAAGGAGACGGTGCGCTCTCTCAAGGGTCTGCTGGCTGGTCAGAGAGATATCACTGAGGTCGGTCGCCCAGATCGGGTTATCGCTCTCCGAAGCAGGGAGAATTACGATTGCGACGTCGGGAGTAGAAGTTGGCATGGCTAGCCCGTGAGCCCGAAGTTGCTCCCGGTACTCTCTGATGCTCGCCTGCGCCTCCGGGGTCAGGAGCTTCACCCAGTCATAGCGGCGCGGCAGGTTCAAGACCGCGACTTGACGGCGCGGAGACGGTGCAACTTTAGGTCCCGCGTATCTGGGCGTAGTGCGCCAGGGCTCACCTCGCATGACCCTGTTCCATGCGGCTGCCGTCTCCCACAGCACCGCTGACGTGACCACCTCGTAGACATCCCCGGTTACCTTGGAGACAGCGTTGTCCTTGATTTCGTAGTCAGGGCCATAGAACAGCTTCCCCTCGCCGTGTGCGTTCGAGATTGCCTGCAGGGCGACACTCCGGAACGACATCGAGTTGAGACCGGGCGCAGTCCACCCCGGGACGCCTGAGTCGAAGGTGTATGCAAGCATGTTCTGCTGCGCCAGCCGAAACTTAGTGTCACGACCGCGCACGGGCGCATTTCGAAGGTCGAGTACTAGACGCTCGTTGGGGGCAAGAGCTTCGCTCGCTACGCTGCTGAACCTGAACGGCACTACCGCTTCTCCTCTGCTTCCTTCACAAGGGCGCTCAGCTCAACTCCGAGGGCGGTTGCAAGTCGGACCTGAGTTTCCAAGGTCGGGTTCTTGCGGCCGTTCTCCAGCGCGCTGATGTACGTGCGAGTAACCGCGCAACGCTGAGCCACCTCCCCCTGCGTCAGACCGAGGGTCTCGCGGCGCCCACGCACGATGAGCCCAAAGCTCGCGGGCGTCGCAGGATGGGTCACGTCATGACCGTAGGTGGGCAGGCACTGCGGGGATCGGAGCCACGACGGGGTGTATCTCATAGGCGACACGCGCCGGTTAATCCCCGGAACGTCCGTCGTCATTGATACCGTCGCAAGCATGCTCGAGGAACCCACTGACGTTAGCGCTCAGAAGCCGACCGCCGTCTCTCTCTTCTCGGGGTGTGGCGGGTTCTGTGAAGGCGTCCGCACGGCGGGATTTGAGGTGAAGGCGGCGGTTGAGATTGACCGGTTCGCTGCCGAGACCTACCGTGCGAACTTCCCCGAGACTCCCCTCTACGAGGGCGACGCGACCAACTTCCTGAATGACGAGTCGAAAGTCTGGGCGGAGGACTCGGCGCGCTTCGCGGGCATCCAACCGGGAACGATCGACCTTCTCTTCGGCGGCCCGCCTTGCCAGGGATTCAGCCAGATCGGCCCACGGATGCTGGACGACCCGCGGAACAAGCTTTACATGGAGTTCATACGGGTCTTGAAGTACCTCCGTCCGGCCACGTTCCTCATGGAGAACGTGCCCAACATGCTGTTGATCGGCAAGGGAACGTTCAAGAAGCAGGTGCTCGATGCGCTCGCTGAAGCGGGGTATAGCAACTGTGCGGTGAGGATCGTTGTCTCGTCGGACTACGGCGTCGCGCAGACCCGACGTCGCGCGATCTTCTTCGGCGTTCGCGATGACCTGACGATCGATGGCGCTGTCGGTGCGTTCTTTGAGAACGCTCTGGCGGGAGAGGAGCGCGCGACTCCTACCGTTTGGGATGCGATTCGTGACCTGCCCGAGGCGACTGCGATCCACTATGAGTCGCTGCCGTACCCACGGACGAAGGTTCGCAGCGCCTTGCTCGATGACCTCCGTCTTGACCGGGACGGCGCGAACTTCCCTCGTGAGACCAAGTTGGTCCAGTCGGGCGAGAAGAGGGCGCGTCTGCACAACCACCACACGAAAGAGATCAAGGACAGACGCAAGGCTCTCATCGCGCTCTTGAAGCCAGGTGCGAAGGGAGACAGTCTTCCTAAGGAAGTGTGGAACGGCCTCCGCCCCGAGAAGTGGCGACGCCTTCCGATTGACAAGCCCGCGTACACGATTCTTGCGCAGATGCATCGCGATCTGTCTGAGTGGGTCCACCCAAAGTATGAGCGTTGGATCACGGTGCGAGAGGCAGCTCGACTTCAGTCCTTCCACGATGGCTTCGTTTTTCACTCGAGCGAGTGGCAGATGCTCAAGCAGATCGGTAACGCAGTCCCTCCGCTGATGGCGCGTGCGCTGGCCGCGGTGGCAAAGAAGGCTATCGACGAGACCCGATCCTCGGCGTCGACGCCGATCATTCCGCTCGACTCCTACCGTCACGCTCCGACTGGCACGGGCGCAGAGCAGCAGGTTGCTGCCGCGCAGTAGCTACGACTGCGGCACCGCGACGGCCACTCGACACGAGAGAAACAACCATTCACCGCTGAACCAAACCGGCCCGATGGACGGGAACGACGGCCTGGATCCGATCGCGCAGCTCGAACTTCGCCAGCACTCGTCCCACCTGAGTCTTTTCAGCGGACTCGCTCAGCGCCAACTGCTTCGCGATCTCGGGGTTCGGCAGACCCTGCCCAATCGCGCCAAGCACCTCGAGCTCGCGCGAGGACAGCAGCCTGATCACGGCACCAGCGGCCCCAGCGTGTTGCCTCACCGGCAACCTCCGCCGGCCATTCACCCACCGAAAACGCCCGCCGGAACCGGATTTCGATCCACGTTTCCGGCGGGCGTTTCATCGCGCGTCGAGCGATGACGCCGGAAACGATCGTTTCAAGCTTGAAGTGGGTCCCGCAGGACGGTGGTGTCTGGTTCTCGCACGATCTGGAGACCGTAGGAACTGTTCGCGGACTCCATGAGCGCTTCGATCCAGTCACGGTTGATCGTGGCGGGCCGGCTTCCGGCGAACGAGAGCGTCAGGGGCATGCTCGCGTCGATCCACAGCGAGCGGATCCCTCCCCCGTGTGGGAGGTGGAGGACGAAGGACTCGTTGCGCCGCAGCTTGTTCATGATGACGAGCCGCAGGTGTGCGAGCGCCCGCTCCTCGACCTCAAACGAATCGGCGCCGCCGTATATCAACCGTCCCACCCCGCGAGCCTACCCGCCGCCGCAGCACGGATACCGGCCGCGGTGCGCACGTCGATTTGGCTCCGTTCCCATGGGTGCCACCCGAAGCAAGCTGTTGCTCTGACTTGCCGAGCAAGACAGGGTGAGACCCGAACAGGTGCGACTGATTGAGGTTCTTTGTTCCACCCTGTGGGACGGCTGATGATCGGTGACGCACCCAGTTGGGAAGTTCGGATGGGTCGGTTCAGCTATGGCAACGGGCTGTCGAAGGTGGAGATCGAGGATCGCGGCCTTTCTCACCTGCAGCATGTGATGGGGAGCAAGCTCCGCCGCGGTGAGGGGTTCTTCTTCACCTGGGCTGACGACATCTCCATCGGATCTGGGCGGCGGACAGTATGGATTCACCCGACGGCCGATCTGAAGTTCAAGTACCACGGCTCCCGAACACCCTCGCTCAATCGTGAGTGGCTCGAAGCGCTGATGCAGGTCGCTAACTCCCCGTCGGGCCTCCGCCTAATCCCGGAGCCCGCGGAGGGTTCCCCCGGGGGCTCGAGAAACAGACGTCCTCACCGGGTGACATCCCTTAGCCGGGCACCCCGACAAACCTCAAACAGCGGGGGTGGTCGTCACTGGGTTGACGAGGCCCATGCGGCGATGAAGGCGGCAGATTTTGTCTGCAGGAAGGTGCACAGCGCCGACACCATCGCCAGCTCGGTTGCCAGCTCGAGGCAACGACCGGCGTCGAGCTTGACCTCGTTCTCTCGCGCTTCGAACGTCACCGCCCACCGTGTGGAACCGACCGGTTCCGGCTGCAGGTAGGTGACCGTGCCGGCGTTCAGGAGATCGAATCCGATCAGCCCCGTGTCGACGCCTCCCTCACCCTCCTGGGGCATGACACGTAGCCGGTCGCTGATTGAGTAACCGAACTCTGCGAACTCGACGAGCCACGATTCCAACGTCTCCTGCGTGCGAAACGGCACGTGTCCTCCAACTAAACCGCCCGGCACCATTTCCGCGCTGATAGCGATCATTATCACTCGCAACGACAACAGCGCAGATCACCTGAGCCAGCGACCCCGGCGATCCCCGGTTGCCGCGGTGGCCCCAGCTGACAGCGGGGCTAGGCCGCTTGATGGGCCTCGATCAAGGCCTGGTCGATGGTGATGCCGGCGGTGGAGCTCGCCTCGGCTGCGAGCTTGTGCAGCAGCTCCGGGTCGAGAGGGTCAAGGTCCCGGCGGTCAAAGGTGAATCGCAGCGGCATGGCCGGGTGGATCCACAACGTGGTGCGGCCATTCGGGTCGTCGTCGGAGTGCTGCCAACTGAGGGTGAAGCTCTCGTTGCGTCGCAGCTTGGTTCCGATCACTGCTTGCAGGTGGGCCAGCAGGGTGTCGGGGAACTCGACCGGGTCAGGCGTATTGCTGTAGAACATCGAACCCATGCGTTGGTCTCACCCTTCGATCAGCTGCTAGCCGGCTCCGGAACCAACCGTAGCCCGGACGCACTATTGGCGGCCTCGTTCAGAACGGTAAGCCACTGGCGATTGAGGGCCTGAGCAGGTGGTGCAGTGAAGCTGAAGTACAGCGAGGACGCCCGGGAAATCCACACGCTCCCGTGCTGCCCTTTCGCGCCCTCGGTCCCGTCGTCCCCGTGGGTGTCGGGCTCGCTCCCCCACGTGAACATGAAGCTCTCGTCGCGTCTGAGCTTGGTGACGATCACCATCCGCAGGTGCTGCAACGCCCAGTCGTCGATGTTGATGGCGGGGGCAACGCCGTAGATCAGGTGGCCCATGTTCGTGCCTTCCACGAGTGCGGCCCGGGATACACGTCGGGACCAGGGAGAACGCTGGCACGTAACCGTGCGAACAGCTGAGCAAAATGTACCTCCACCAGGCGGTGTTGCCGGACAAGGCCGAGGAGGAGAAGGATGCGCCGCGCTTCCCGCGCTGCGCAACCCACCTTGCGCGCAGTCGTAACGGACACACAATTGGTCGGTGCGTCGAATCGTGTACGGAATGGGTGTCGTCCTGACAACCGATGACGTCGCTCGCGCACTGCTACGACTCAACGCTAACGCCGCAAACCTCGCCCACACCGAGCCCGTCACCATCCCCATCGCAACCGACGGCCACACAGAAGCCACCGCGGACCTCATCATCGGCCCCGGCATCTCAATGATGTCCGAACCCGCTCCCTGGCACGGGACCGAGCCGGACTTCTCCACCGCCGCAACGCTCCTACGGATGAACCCGCACTACCCCTACCAACCACCGACCGGGCAAGCAACGCCCACCACTCAACTCGAGTACGACGACTGGGACCCCGACCTCGACGGCTACTAAGCCCGACGCTCGCGCTCTCGTAGCCCCTGGTCGCTTCTCATGCCATGACGCTGGGTCACGGCGCGCGCGGAACGTGTAATGATGCTCCGTTGCCTGCATTCGCGGCGACTGAGCACAACCAGAGGAACCCCCCGATGCCCTTCCACAGCAAGGAAACACTCGAACACTGGGTGGCGGAATTCATCGACGCGCGCAACGCGGGCGACGCGATCAAGGTCGCAGTCCAAGACGGCTCCGACGGCTCTGACACCGGCCTGGTCGTCGTCCCCCTTGAGAACGCCCCCTACTCCGTCTGGATCGAACCGCAGGAATCCGGCGACGACCTCAGCTGGCTCGTGATTATCGAGGGAACCGACGGCACCCTGGAACTGACGAGCTTCGACCTGAACGCGCTCACCCACGAGCTTCAAGTGGCCGCGGAACTGTGCGCGTTCTTGCAAGAGAAGTCCCTCGGCAACTTCGAAACCGCCGATGAACCGGACTCAGACTCAGACTCGCAATCAGCGTCGGAATCGTCCGCTGCCGAGTGATGTCCCGATAGCCCTCGGGCCACCCCGCCTCGTACGCTGGTTGCGCCGGCGCGTGGCGCTCCCCCTTTCCCTCCGGAGGCGCCATGGTCCCGCCGCCGGTTGTCCGCTGCGTGGTCACCCCACCGGCACAGCGGACACCCCTGCCCCGGCCGCATACCAGATAGAACGAATGTTCGAACGTGGTTACCCTGGTTCCGAGAGGGGCAGGTGTGGCCGTGGGGACGAACAAGCGATACGCGGCCGCGGTCGACCGGCGGATGGATCAAAAGATCCTGGAACGCATCGCGAGGGACGCCGGCCCCCTGCAGTCGCTCTCACGTGAAGAGATCGGCCTGGACACCGAGCCGGTGACGATCGACCCGAAACCGAAGCCCGTCCGAGCGTGGGTGCGGTTCGGCGCGACCCCGGTGTGGGTCGACGGGCAGGCGTGCCGTTGGACGGCGGACGCCGTGGCGATCAGGTTCCTCGTAGGCGAGACGGAACACCGCGTCTGGGTCTGGGCCTCGGCAGTGACACCCGTCACCGCGGCGCCGCGCTGAGGGGTCAGTGCTCGCACGCGGACCACAGGCCCGCTCCCGCAGCTGCAGCCGCGTCCTGAGCGGCTTTGTGGGCGTCCTGGCCACCGTAGGGCTCGTCGTAGGTGTACTCGTAGCCCATGCCGGCGGCGATGGCTTCCTCCGCGATGCTGCGGTCGTCGACGATGACGTGGCGCAGCAGCCGCCCGTACCGGTCGGCGTCATCTTGGGTGGGGTCGGGGTAGAGCTCGACGGTGCGGCCGTATAGGGCATCGTTGACGTACTCGCGGGCCTCCTGGGCGTAGCACTCGTCAGCGGCGCCGTCGCGGCCGATTTCGGGGGTGCCTATCCCGATGATCCGCACCCGCTCGGTTCCGCCGGCTGCCCGGATCTCGATGGTGTCGCCGTCGATGACGGCGGAGACCTCCGCGGCGTGCCCCATCACGACGTCGCCGGTTGACGGCACGGGCTCGGCCGCGGGGGTGCATCCGGTGAGCGCGAGCACGAGGACCAGGGCGGCGATGATGCGTTTCCGGGGGGTGTTCGGCATCGTCTCATCCCGCCCTCAGCTGGCGAGTTGCTGCACTCGCTGGTAGCTCACGCCGATGACGGCCGCTGCGGCTTCGAGGGGGTAACCCTGTTCCCGGAGCGCGTGCGCGGCCTCTCGGCGCAGCTGCGCCCCGCGCGCCCGGGCAGCGTTGCCCTCTTCCTCGGCTTTGTCGCTGGCGCGCACGAGTTCCACGATCTCATCGGGTGCCGCGACGGTGACCTCGACGGCCACCTGGTCGGGCTCGACGTCGAGCCACACGGATGCCAGATCGTTTGCGGCGCGGCGGATGCCGCGGAAGGTCGTTGCCGAGCCGGTCGCGACGATCGTCGCCCCGCTGGGTGTGCTCGATGTGAGTTCCGTGTTTTCTGTGGGTCGTGAGCGCCGGGGCTGCTGGGAGTTCGGAAGGGCTGGGTATCCCCGCGTTTCCCAGGGTTCGCGTCTCGTGGCCGTCACCGCATGCAGGGTCGCTCTGGCGGGCTCGGGGCGGACGCTGCCGGAGCGGCTGGGTGTCTGCTGACGTCGTTTCCCGTTCCCCTCTCCCCTACTCCCCCGTATTCAGCCAAGAAAGCCGGCCACCTGTGGGACGGGTCAGATATCACGGGCTATCGCTTGCTATCAACTGATAGCTGTGGGTGGTGTTGGTCATCGGCCGATCGATCCCTGGGTGCATGATTGCGGGCGTGAGTAGCGACGATTGGTGGCTGAAAACGCCGCGTGAGGATCTGTATCGGTTGACACCCGACAGCCGGTTTGTCGAGAAGGGCAGGGAGGCTCTTGCTCGGGACGGGTGGCTCCTTGGGGATGAGAGGTACTTCCCGGTCGGTGTAAAGCTGCTGCGGTCGTATTTGGCTGGCCTGGTCAAGCCGAGTGTCGCGGACTTGATGGAGAAGGTGGAGAGGTTTGCCGCGCGGCCGCGGCCAGATTTCCCCGACCCGTCGGACCCTGCGCTGCAGCCGGGTTCCCGGGCGCGGTTGGTCGAGCCAGAACGGCTCTGGGTGGACCCGGCGCGCGTGTTCAACAGCTTCGCGGGGATGGAGTCGTTCCACCGGGATCAGGGCGACTGGTCCCGGAACTTTGATCCGAAGAACTCCACATTTCGGAAGGAACCCGTGCGTGGGCAGGCTGAGTTCGCGGCTCGGATCGCCGCAGAGCGGGGGTCTCCGGCGGGGCTCGTGGAACTGCTGGGGCCTTCCGGGCGCCAGCCGTTGCTGTACCTGCAGGGCTGGCAGACGCCGCTGGGCGCGGTGTTTCGGGTGCACATGAACGGGAACCATCGCTTGGGCGCTTTTGCGGTGCTGGGAGTGCCTTGCGTGCTGGCCGAGGTGACCTGGATGCACGGCCCGTTCGACACGTCGTCGGGAACGAACGAGGTTGAGGACGAGCTTCGCGCCTCGTACCGGACGGTGCTGCACGTTTTCGGCATTGCCTCCTACTCAGACCCTGCAGCCTTGGGTACCAACCACACGGGTGTCGTCAGCGAATGGCCGATCCTGATCGATACACCGGAGCGGGGCGTGGCGTCGCTGGCCGCTATGGAGGCCGTCGCGGGACGGCAGGCCGAAACAGTTGGGCGGCTCGGTCGTGCGGTGTTTGACGACCCGGAGAACCTGGAACGCCTGGGGGAACAGGTGAGGGCTGCGTTGGACGAGATCGCGGCCGGCGGCGGGCAGCCTGTTCCGCCGCAGCGTAGTAGATGGCTCGATCGGCTTCGCGGTCGCTGACCAGCCACGCCCGCCCCACAGAGAGACAGGGGCCGACACCACACGGGCCGGCCCCTTCACGTGATAGCAGCAGATATCAAGTGATAGCGGGTGCTAGCGCTCGTTCATCTGCGCGAGTCCGAGGCGCAGCGCCTCGATGATGACTGTTTGGACGGTGTATCGCTCGCGGCGGTGGTAGTCGTAGATCTCGTCTCGTACGTCCTCGTACCCTTCCCAGCGGACGAGGGTGCTCTTCGGGCCGTCTCCCCCGCTGGGCTCGGCGGCGGGGGTCGGCTTCGTCGCCTTCTTGGCCGGCGCGGGGGCCGGCGCGGTGGCCTCTGGTTCGGGGCGTGCCTCGGCTGCAGCGCCGAACGCGGCGATGGCGTCTTGGTCTGTGGCGGGTGCGTTCTTCTTGTTGCGGACGATCGCCATTACGCCATCACCTCCTGAACGAGCTTGCGGAGCTCGCTCTTCGCTGCGCCCTGTGACGCGCTCTTGGAGGGCATTTCGAGGACGCCGCGGCCGTCTGCGACGGAGTCGCGGAAGATCTTGCGGTAGGCGATGACGGATTCAAGGGCGGTGAGTTCGGGGAACTCGCGCACGTACTCGCTGACGTCCTCGGTCTCGGTCTCGCCGTTGTAGGTGGGTACCTGGCTGAACAGGGCGCGTGCGACCAGCTTGGGGTTGAAGTTCTTCGCGGCGGTGATGACGTCGGAGAATTCCTCGAGCGTTTCGGCGTCGAACTGGCTGGCGCGGAGGACGACGATCAGCTGATCGGCGATCGTCATCGCGGTGCGCATTTCTTCGTTGTCGTCGCCGGCGACGTCGACCAGGACGTGATCGAAGTTCTCGGAGAGGTCTCCGATCGCGGCGTGCAGGTTGCCGCGCTTCTCGACGAGGGTCATGCGGGGCTCGTGGCCGGCCTCGATCCGGCGGGCGTGCCACTTCGCCAACGTCCGCTGCTTGTCAGCGTCGATGAAGAGCACTCGTGCGCCCTCGGCTGCCAGCGCGACGCCGAGGTTCAGCGCCACGGTGCTTTTGCCGGGACCGCCTTTGGTGCCTCCGAACAGAATGATCATCAGTCCTCCTTTGCTATCAGGTGATATCCAACGCTAGCGGGTGCTATCAGTTGATATCAAGTGCTATCGGCTGTGACGGGTGATCGCGTCTGTGAGCCCGCCTGGCGAAGGCGCTTGTTTCCCGGAGCGCAGCGGAGGGAAAGAAGCGGCAACCCTCGATGACGGAGCGAGGGTTCACGGTCCTGCCGACGTGCTCTCAGCGTGGGTGCGGGGCGAGTTGTCCCCAATTCCACAGCGAAACGGTCACTGATTACAGGTAACACCTACAGGAAGAAGCATTACTGGCAGACCCGACTTCGCCCTACTCCCGACAGGGATCGCGGGGGTGTGGGCGTCACCAAAGTACCGTGCAAGGCGTCACAGAAGTACCGTGGACAGATCTGCGCGTCACCAAAGTACCGTGCGTTTTGCCGCGTGATTCCGCGGTTCTTCGGCCGAGCGTCACCAAAGTACCGCGCGTCACCAAAGTACCGTGGAGAACTTCTCGTGACCCGAGTTCTGCACAGCCTGCCGGCTACGGCGGGTGCGTCCCGGGGGAGCGGGACGCTCGTGTAGTGTGCGAACCAATGTGTGGCCCTGAAATGGCGCCAGCCCCGAGCGCGGGAACGCTCAGGGCTGACTTCCCGGGCCCGTCAGAAGAGCCAAATCGATGAAGACTGCACCTACTTCTGAGAGGGGCTGGGCGATGTCCAGTGTAGAGAAGAAGACCACCCGCCAGGCGGCTTCGCCGCTGCTGCCCACGATCCCCTCGGATCGTCTCGCGCAAGCCGACTACGCCCTCGCAATCGGCGAGGACGAGGCGAATGACGCCGGCTATCTCGGGTTCACCGGTCGCGTGTTCACGCAGACCTGCCTGCCCTATCGCGACCCGATGGTCGCCGACCCGCATCTGCGGGCCTGGGAGCGCCGCAACGGCTCGATGAACCTCGCTGTGGAGCCCGCCCGCGTCGTGGACCCGGAGACGGGCGTAGCGGCGTACAAGATGCCCTTCGGCAAGTACCCGCGCCTGATCCTGCCGTGGCTCACAACCCAGATCGTCCGCCGGCAGAGCGACCGTGAAGCGGACGGCCGGCTGCAACTCGAATTCTCGGCATCGCTGCCGAAGTTCTTGCAAGACCTCGGGCAAGCCTGGGGTGGCCGGCAGGGCAAGCTGGTGATGGATCAGGTGCCGCGACTGTTTGGCGCGCGGATCTCGGTCACGGAGACGGCCCAGGCTGGCGGCGGCCGCGGCGTGCGGACGAGCGAATACACGATCGCCCGCGGGTACCAGCTGTGGTGGGACGCGGCGGGGGACATGGCCGCTGATGGGCTGTGGGGCAACTCGGTGGTGCTGTCGGCCGAGTTCGTCCAAGACATTCTCGACACCCCGATTCCCGTCGACCTCCGCTCGGTCGCGCTGATGTCCAAGCACGGCCCGATGGCGATGGATATCCTCGCCTGGCTGAACTACCGGCTCCCAAGTGCCAAGCGCCCGAGCCTCATTACCTGGGCGCAGCTGCACGCGCAGTTCGGCGCGCAGTATGCGCAGGTGCGGCAGTTCAAGGCGGCGTTCGTCGCAAAGCTGCCGGCGGTGCACTCTGTGTACCGGGATGCCCGCTTCGACGTCGAGGACGAAGGGCTGCGGATCTTCCCGTCTCCGCCGGCTGTGCAGCGAGCCCCACTCAAAGCGTGATAGCACGAGATAGCGCCCGATATCGGTCGATATCGGGCGCTATCTCTTTCACGCTAAGCAGCCGCTCGTCACGTAGTCCGAATGAATGAAACCGGGGGACCGGGGCCGTGCGCGGGCGTCGCCCAAGCGGACGCCGACGGAGCGGCGCAGTGCCTTTTACGGCGTTGCACTCCGCTCCGGGCTCCGTTCAGGCGTCGCGATTCCGCTGGAATCGCTCGGCGTCGACAACCCTGCCGTGTCGGACAAGCCGCCACGCCTGGAACGTCGACGCGACCTGCACTGCACCCTCCACTGCGTGCAAGGCGGCAGATATCAGCCGATGGCGAGCCATCGACTGACGTCGAAAGCAGAGAAAGGGTGGTCCGAGGTGGGAGAGAGATCAGTCACCGAGGTTGGCGAAGTGAGCCATGAGGGCGGCGACGTCATCGTGCAGCCGCTTGCGGTCGATCGTGTACATGATGGGCGCGCCGCGGCGCCCGCCCTCGTCACTGGCCATGAGGTAGCCGAAGCGCTGCAGATCGTTGGTGATAACGCTCGTGCTCCCGAACGGGATCGACGTGCCAGCGGCCAGCTGCTGGCGGCTCGCGGTGCGGTGGGCCGAGAAGAACAGCAACGCCTCTACGCGGTTGTTCGACCCGAGCGCGTCGAGCACGTTGCGGACGCGCTCAGGCATCTCGGAGGAGAACTCGTGGCGGGAGGGCACCGCCCCATCATGCCAACTCATTCCCGCCGCCTCTCGGTTGCGATGCCCCGAAAGCGGGACTACATTCGTGGTAAGTGCTAATCAAGCTAGCAGATACGAAGATTCCATTCAGGGTTGGTCCCCCATTTGGGGGACAAATGAAGGATCGGAGGGCTCATGTCAGACACATATCGTCTACTTGTTGCGAAGAATCTGGGCGAGCACGAGACGGAAAAACGCAGACGACGCGGGGGAGCGCAGCAGCATGGGGAAGTCGGGATGATGCGATCAGGAGAAGGACGATCGCGGTCCGCGGACGAGAGCGCCGTCGTTGCGGCGATGCACGCGCAAGCGTGGCGGTTCGTCGGCGCCGACTACACGCAAGGCTCAGTGCCGCAGCTGCTCGCCTACGCGATGGAGTACGTGCGGACCCCGGCCCCGTGGGAGATCTCACTCGAACACACAACCTCGGGCCGGACGTTGTTCCGGGTGAACGCTGACGGGTCGGTGCGCGCTTACCTGCGAAGCGGCGCGCAAGAGATCTGGCCCGCGGGGACCATCCCGGCCCGCCAGCTGCCGATGATCGGCGCCCATCAGGGAGCCGGCGTGAGCGTGTGGGCGCAGCTGCTTGGGGGAGTGGAAGTGCCCGCCGTCGACGACGACAACGGCCCCGCCCTGATCGTGGTCCGCTCCACCCTCGCCGGAGTCGAGGCCGCTAAGCGGTACTCGGCCAAGGCCGGCGCGATCCTGCTCGTCGCCGACGCCGCGGGGAAGCTGCCGCCCGAGGTGCGGCGCGCAGTCCGAGTTCTGCAGGGGGCGGCACCCGTCGTCCCCGTGCCCTGGCTCCCCGCACTGCGGGGCATGATCTCCGTCCCGGAGAACGCAGCCATCAAGAAGGCCGCGGCAAAAGTTGCTGCGGCTGTCCGCGAACAATGGAGGAAAACCCCGTGAACCTGGTTCTCGACGTCGCCACGACCGCGACGCACATCGTCCCGATGGCGCCCTACTGCCTGCCCGCAGAGGCGCAGAACGCGCTGGACACCGCGCGATTCTGGGTCCAGATCGCCGCCGTGGCTCTCGCGGTCATCGCGCTGATCCTCGTGGGTATCGGAATGTTCTTCCAGCACAGCCGCGGTGACGGCGGGCAGATGCTCTCGCGCCTCGGCTGGTGGATCGCCGGCGTGGTGCTCGTCGCCGCGGCGTCGGGCATCGTCTCGATCTTCCTGCAGGTCCCCACCGACTGCATCCAGCGATAGGGAGCTCGACGGTGAAGAAGAACGCATGGATCGGGCTGGTGGTTGCCGTCGTGGCAGTCGCCAGCCTCATCGTGGCCGTCCTCCTCCTCACCGCACCGCGGGGTGACGAGGGGGGCGACCCTGACGCGGGGTCGACGCCGACGCCTTCGTCCAGCAGTGGCGCGCAGACGGGATGCAACGCCGGATCGTCTGACGCGACGACGCCACCCGCTGACCTCAGCTGGACTGCGACGGACGGGGTGACCTGGCCTGTGTCCGAGACGGCAGGGCCGACCGCTGAGGTAGAGGGGCATCCGGTGTGCTTCGAGCGCTCGCGCGCGGGCGCGGCGCTGTTCGCCGTGAACTTCTTCACGACGGTCATGGTCGGTGGTTCCGACCTGCGCGACGTCGTGGACTTCTATACCGTGGAGTCGCCCGGCAAGCCGGCACTGCTCGATAGCGTGCCGGCCTCGGGGGGCAATGCTGACTCGGCCGCGCAGTGGACGGCAGGCGGGCTGAGTATCGCCGGATACAAGATCGACGCCTACTCGCCCGAACGAGTGAGCCTCCACACGGTGGTTTCGGTCCCTCAGAGCGCGACGGGATACACCGGGTTTCCGATGACCGTGGTGTGGTCTGAGGGCGACTGGAAGCTCGAACCGCTCGATGACGGTTCCTCGGGGCAGCCCATCCCGGTAACGTCCGACGAGTTCACGAAGTGGTCGGGCTGATGGCCGACTGCTCGAACCCGATTGATGTTGCCCTCAACCCGGTGGAGTGCGGCGCGCAAGCAGTCGGGGGTCTGATCGGCTCCCAGATGGAGAAGTTCACTCAGGAGCTTTATCGGGGCGCGAACGATCTGTGGAACGGGTTCTTCACGTCTTGGATCCAGTCACCGCCGGAGGCTGTGATCGGTGGCGAGACGTCGGAGTGGTTCGCGGCGGTGGCGGGGCCGATCCAGGCGGTGCTGCTCGCGATCGGTCTGATGGTCGCGGGTATTCGGACGATGCTGCTCGCACGCGGCGAGCCTGCGGCGGACGCGGCTAAGAAGCTGTTGCGCGCAATCCTCGTGACAGTGGTGGGGACGGCGTTCTTCCAGATCATGCTGCTGGGATCGAACTCGCTGGCTCGCTGGATCCTCGACACTGCGAGCGGCGGCACCACCCCCAACCTGGTGGGTGACGTTGCGACGTTCGGCGGCAACATCGCTATGGCGATGATCTTCGGCGTTTTCGGGCTGATCGTGGTCGGCATTCAGTGGCTGATTATGATTCTGCGGGCCGTGGCGCTGACGGTGCTCGTGCCGTTCTGGCCGGTCGCGGCCTCGGGCGCGATGTTCGAGCGTCACGAGAAGATGTTCACCCAGACGACGGGGTGGCTGATCGCGTTCCTGCTGTATTCGCCGCTGGCTGCGGCGTTGTACGGCATGTCGATTCGTCTGCGCCAAGGGGCCGATGGCCTGGCGGGCGTGATGATCGGTATGGCGATCTTCCTGCTGGCGCTGTTCGCGCTTCCGGCGCTGGTGAAGCTGGTGATGCCGGCGGCTGCGGCGCTGGGAAGCGCGAGCGCCGGGTCGATGATGATGCGCGCTGGCGGCGCGATGATGACGGCGGGTGTCGCCGCTGGTGCTGTCGTGGCCTCTGGCGGTGCCGCTGCGCCCGTTGTGGCCGGCGGTGGTGCCGCGGCCGCTGCGGGCGGTGGAGCGGCTGCAGGCGGCGGCGCTGTGGCCGCGGGTGGCGGCACGGCTGCGGCTGGCGGCGCAGCGGGAAGCGCGAGCGCGGCCGGCGGCGGCGCGTCCGGTGCGGGTACGGCTGGGGCTGCCTCGGGCGGCGCTGCGGCGCCGACCGGCGCGAGTGCCCCGAGCACGGCCGGCGGCGCCGGCGGGTCGGCTGCGGGCGGTTGGGATGCCGCATCGGGCAGCGGTGGCGGGTCTGGTTCTGGCCGCGGCTGGGATGCGGCGCGTGACGTAGCGAGGTCGCTGCCTTCGGGCAGTACGACGACTGTGGAGGACACTTTCAATGAGCACTGAGCAGATCACCCCGACCGAGCGCACGCGGTTCGGCAACTGGATACCGGTTCGTAAAGCGACCCTCGGCGGGCTGACCCTGGCAGGCTGGGCCATCCTCCTGACGGCGCTGATTCTGATGGTGCTGTTCTTCACGCGCGGCGCGTTCGGGCTTGGCCTCATCGTCATCGGCGCCGCGCTGGTGTTCGAGTTGGTGTTCGTCCTGCGGTTCGGGGGAGACGCGACGGGGGAGACGATCGCTTCTCGCCTCTCGACCGCTCTGTCGGGCGTGCGACGTGTGGACCGGGGCGAAGCCCGGTTCAACTCGGGCCTGTTCTCGAACCTGCCGGCGGACAACCTCACCGGCCTGCCGGGGTTGCTGGGGAACCTGCGGGAGATCGACGGCACGGACGGCCGCGGCGACCCGTTCACGCTGCTGTTCGACCCGAACGTGCAGACCGTGACGGCGGTGTTTGCGTGTAACCCCGAGGGCACCGACCTGCAGCAGCGGGCGAAGATCGATCAGGACATCGCCTGGTACGGCAACGTCATCGCGTCGCTGTCGCGGGACTCCGCGATCGCGGGAGCGGTGACGATCGTTGATTCGGCGCTGCGGTCCTCGGAACCGCTGGTGCAGAAGATTGCCTCCGACATTGACCCGCAAGCGCCCGCGGTGGCGCGGCAGGCGATGATGGAGGCCGCGCAGCGGCTCCCGGAACGCTACGCCGAACTGTCGACCTGGGTCACTATCTCGTGGTCGGTCCCGGCCCTCGCCGGGGGCATTGAGGATGCGGTGGCCGAGGTCGCGTCCAAGCTGCCGTACCACGTCGACGCGCTGCGCGACGCGGGCGGCGGCGCGGTCGTGACGGCTACGAGCGGGATGATCGCCGACGCGGTGCGGGTGGCGTACAGCCCTGAGCGGTCGACGGAGATCGCGAGCGATGAGCTTCGCGGCCACCACAACGCTCTTCGGGTGACTGAGGCGGGCCCCGATTACTTCGACGACTCCAACCGGCGGGTGTGCCTGCACGATGAGGTGGCGTCGATGACGGCTCTGGTGCTGGCGCCGCCGCGCCTGCACATCACGGAAGAGACGCTGGCACCGCTGTTCCGCCCGTCAGAGCGGTTCCTTCGCAAGCGCGTCGTGACGTTCTACCGCCCCGTGTCGGCCGCGAAGAGCACCGCCCTGGTCGAGCAGATGGGGGCGACAGCATCGACGGTAGCCAGTGCGAAAGCGCGGCGGACAGAGCGCGACAACCGCGTGGTGCAGCACGCGGCGAAGCTCGAACAGGAAGTGACCTCCGGCGCCGCGATTACGCGGTTCGGAATGGCGGTCACGGTGACGTTCGAGCCCGACACCCGGTCGTACCGGGAGGCGACGTTGAAGCTGAAGTCGCTACTCGAGGCGTCCTCGCTGACGTACCGGTTCTGCGAGCACGACGCCGGCCCGGCGTTCCACACGACGTTGCCGCTGGGGATTCTCCCGTGGCTCTACGAGACGAAGGTCGAGACAGTGATGGGGAAGGTCGCATGAGCCGTCAAGCAGCCTGGATGCGCGCGCGGCCGCGCACCCTGACCCGGATGGGTTTCTTCGGTGCCGGCGGCGGGCGGTGGAACCGGGTACCGAAAGCCCCGCTGTGGTACTCCTCGTCGGTGCAGGCGTGCGGGATCTACCCGTTCGTGACCGGCACCACCCGCCCGGTCTCGGGGGTTCCCCTCGGTCGTGACCTGCTTACGGGAACGGCCGTGGCGATGGATCACCACTCGCTGTACATGGAGGGCGTGATCTCGTCGCCGTCGATGTTCATGTTCGGGATCAACGGCGTGGGCAAAAGCTCCACGGCGCAGACGATCCAGCTGGGGATGATGGCCCGCGGGATGGTGCCGGCGGTGTTCAACCCGTTGAAGAAGGGCGAGCACACCCCGCTTGTCGAACAGGCAGGCGGGAAGGTGTTCGAGTTCGGACCCACCGCGCGGCATCAGCTGAACCTGCTGTCCCGCGGCCCGCTGGGGCGAGCGGCGGACATCATCGGCGGTCAGGCCGGCGAGGAAGTGAACCGCCTGGCGACGTGGAAGGTCGTCCAGCAGGCACAGGCGGCGCTGCGGGTCAGCCGCGGCGTTCCGCTCGACGACATCGACGACGCGGTGATCGAGGCGATGGTGACGGACATCCTCGCCCGCAACCCGCGGCCGGTCACCAGCGATCTGTCGGCGCTGTTCTACGCCCCCTCCGCGCGGGTTCTCGCGGTGTCCGGGCAGGAGGACGCAACGTCGTTCCGCGCCCGGTTCGCGCGGCTGGGGGAGTCGCTGCGCGCGATGCTCGGCGGTGACCTGGGCCGCCTGCTTGGCGGCACGGAGTCGATCGAGATCGACCCGGGCAACCGCGGCGGGTTCTGCTTCGACACGTCCTCGATCCCCGCGACGGCGACCAAGCTGCTGTCGACGGCCATGCTGATGTCCTGGTCGATGGGGATGGATGCGATCGATGCTCACTGGGAGCTCGCGCAGCATGAAGAGCGGATCGCGGCCGAGGCCGCCGACGCGGGGGAGATCTACACTCCCGCGGTGACTTGGACCGGCTTCACGACGCTGATGGATGAGTTCTGGTATCCGATGCGGTCGACGCCCGGAATCGTCGACCGGGTGGACGCTCTGTCGCGGTCCAACCGGTCGGTGGGAACGGCAGAAATGAAGATCACGCACTCACCGAAGGACATGCTCTCTCTCCGCGATGAAGAGGACCGCATGAAGGCCCGTGGGCTCGCCGAGCGTTCGGGCGTGCTCGCGCTGCTGGCGCTGACCGGCGAGGATCTCCAAGCCCTCGGCGAGGTGAAGCCGCTGACGGCAGAAGAGATCCGCCTGGTGTCCGGTTTCAACGCCGCCAAGACCTGGCGCAGCCGCCCGATGGCCGATGGCCGGCAGGCGGCGCCTCCGGGAGCGGGAAAGGTGCTGTTCAAGGTCGAGGGCCGGCCCGGTGTGCCGGTGCAGATGGTGCAGACGCCCACCCAGAAGGGCCTGCACATCACCGATGAGCGTTTCCGCAAGCAGAGCGAGACGATCAGGACGAGGCGGGCCAGCTGATGTCCGCCGTTACCCGGAACACAGGTGCCGGCACGGGCGCCGCCGTTGCCGTCCTGATCGCGCTGTTCGCGGCGATTGGGGCAGCGTCGGTGTGGACGATCGCGCGGTGGATGAGCACGGGGCGGGTGGAGTTCGTTAACCCCGTTGCCGGCGTCATGGGCCGCGAGCCGTGGACTGCCACTCACACGGCCGCGGCGATCGCGGTCGCCGTGGTGGTCCTGGCGGTCATCGTCGTTGCGGTGGTGCTCGCTGTGCGGGCATCGCGCGACCGGTCGCCGGCCGACCGTGCAGCCCCGTACATGGGCAAAGGGCGCTCGATCGCGCCACTGCTGCCCGGGGCGCTGGCCAAGAAGCACAAGCGCATGGGCCTGGACGTTCGCCGGTTCCGTGGCGTCCTGGTCGGATACGCGGTGCTGGGCGGAACGGCGCTGCGCGCCTCCTATGAGGACACCATCACCGTCATTGCCGGCCCGCGCCGCAACAAGTCGGTGTCTATCGTCATCCCGGCGATCGTCGAGGCCCCCGGGTCGCTCCTGGTGACGGGCAACAAGCCGGATCTGATGGTCACCGCCGGCCACCGGGCCACGATGGGCCGGGTGTCGCTGTTCGACCCTCAGGGCCTCGCTGCAGCGCACACCGACAACCGGTGCTGGTGGAACCCTCTGGCGACCGTCCGCACGATCGAGGATGCCGCTGTGCTCGCCGACGTGTTCGCTGCAGCGTCGTATGACGCCGAGAAGAAGGACGACTTTTTCGCCAAGAGTGGCCGCGACCTGGTGGCCAACTACCTGTTCGCCGCCGCGGTGAACGGCAACTACCTGCCGGTGGTGTTCGACTGGCTGAGCCGGCCCGACAACCCGATGCCCGCACGGGTGCTGCAGGAGCGGTACCCGGCGATGGTCGATGACATCGAGTCGACGCAGGCGCTCGTGGAAGAGACCCGCTCAGGCGTGTACGGGTTCGCTCAGGGTGTGATGCGGTTCCTGGCCTCGGAGGCGCTGCGCGCCTGTGTGACGCCGACAGCCGGCCTCCCTGAGTTCAAGCCCGAAGAGTTCTCCACGGCGCCGGCAGACACGCTCTACCTGCTCAGCGAGGAAGGGCCGGCATCCGCCGGCCCTCTCGTGGCCGCACTGACCCGCGCGGTGCTCACCGCGGCCGAGAACGACGCCAAGCGCGAGCCGTCTGGCCGTCGACCGGTGCCGTTCATGGCCGTGCTCGATGAGGCCGGCAACATCTGCCGTATCCCCGATCTGCCGGCCAAGTACACCCACTACGGCTCGCGGGGCATCGTCGTGACGACGATCCTGCAGAGCCAGGAGCAGGGCGAGCAGGTGTGGAGCCCGCGCGGGTTCGCGCAGCTGTGGGGCGCGTCGACGATTCAGGTCTTCGGTGGCGGTAACGCCTCCAACGGCTTCCTGCGCGACCTCTCCGAGCGGATCGGTGACTACGAGTACACCGAGACGACCACAAACCATCAGAACGGTCAGCGGAACGTGAACCGGACCCGATCCTCGGATCGGATCATGTCGATTGCCGACCTCGCGTCGCTGTCCCTGGGCCGCATGGTGGTGCTCGCTTCGGGATGCCGGCCGGTGCTGGTGAAGTCGGTTCCGTGGTTCAAGGACAAGCAGATGCGACGTCTGATCAACGGGGGCAACCAAGCCCCCGTGCAGGTGCACCGCACCGCAAGGACAGGAGTCGAAGTTGAACGCTGACGATCTGCCCCTGACCGAGCCGAGCGCCGAACTCGTCGCGTTCGTCGACGGCACGTTGCTGGACTTCCTCGCCCCCGCCGGGAGCGCGGACACCCGTTGGTGCCCGCAGTGGGCCGAGCACCTCGACGCCGTGCACCGCCTGGCCGCGATCCGCGAGGAGTGGAACCTCATGCTGGCGTCGGCAGAGGACGGCGCTGTACCGGCGCTGCACGCGTTCCTCCGCGACGTCCTGGACTACCACCTGCCGCTGCTGATCGATCAGCAGCGCGGCTCGTTTCGAGAGTGCGGATACGGGCACAAACCCCGTCAACGCCTCGACGTGAGCAGAGAGACGCGAGGGAGCTCCGCCTAGGGTGACGCGCAAACCGCACTTCTAGGGCCTATGCGCCGCATACGCCTAGGGAGGAGCAGTTGGGGGCGCCGGAACGGAAGATCACCGGAGGGGCGATCACCGCCACCAGTTCGCGAGGATGAGTTCTCTGGGCCGCATGCCGGGTCGTTCCCTGCGGAATCGCGCATCGGAGCATCGCACCGTGTCACATGCAGCATCGCATGGTGCATCGTATGGCGCATAGCAGTATCTGGTGCGAGACAGCAATCCGCGCCGGCTCAAATTCGACAGTGCGAATTGGCCTATGTGGTTTGATCATCGGCATGACTTCGGAATCGAATCGATCTACCCCGGCAGAGACACGGGCTGACATCACACGTCTGTCCGCCCGCGGCTACACACAACTTCGTCAAATACTCGTTCAGCTTCCCGACACGGAGAATCCTCGCACGTCGACGCTCGCACGCATGCTCAGTGGACGCAAGCACCGCCCACTGCTGCTCTACATAATGCTGCTGACATGCTGGCCGTGGCTCGAAGACCGCCGGGAACCCCTGCCGGGTGGCTTCTGGATCCGCGCTCTCACCGCACCCGGCGCACCTACCTGGTCACCATCGACGCTGTCACGCTCCTGGGGGGAGCTCCAAGACCTCGGACTCGTCACCAAGCCCGACAAGCGTGAGGGCCGTTACATGCGTCCCATCCCACGTCGTGAAGATGGCGCCGTCGTCAACGATGGCGGCGTGGCGTACGACGCACCTGGTGGCCGACGCGACCGCTGGAACACCTACTTCTCCCTTCCCGACGTGTTCTGGACCGAAGAGATCTTCGCGAGGCTGACGCTCCCCGCACTCGTCATGCTCCTGCTCGTGGCCAAAGAGACCCAACACAAGGACGAGGTTTGGCTCACGTACGACCGGATCGAGGACTGGTACGGCATCAAGCAGAAGTCCGCGCAGAACGGCCTCACGGAGCTACGGAAGGCGGGCCTGCTCCACCGGCGCACAGAAGAGGTGAAGACCTCGCTATCCGCCACCGGCGGCACCGTCCACATGTGGTATTCGCTCACAGGCCCATTCGGACGCGAAGCGCGTCTCGCCCTCCAAAACCGTGCCGCGAAGGAACGCAAGAAGCGCCTCAAGCGAGCTGCCCGCTCCCAGACCCCACACCCGAAGGAACAGCCATGACCATCTCCCGCATGATCTACGTCGACGATTCCGGCGCGGTCGACCAGGGGCTCATCGTTTATGGCTGGTTGGAGGTGAGCCCCGACCGCTGGCGACATGCACTCCGAACCATCCTCGAGCTACGCAAGCAGCTGTATCGCGACCATCAGGTCCCACCTGCGACGGAGCTGCACGCAACCAAGTTCATCAATGGACGCAACCGCATCGCGACGACCTCCGGTGACGATCCCGCGGAATGGAAGACCCTCGGACGAGCCGTAGCGCAACAGTGCCTGCAGGTTCTCGCAGACAGCCCGGACATCAAGGTGGGTGCCGTGTGGAGAAGCACCAGCGCGACGGGACGGGCCTACTACGAGGAGCGCGGCCGGGTGTATCGGAAACTGGTCGACGGCTGGAACGATGAGCACCGAGCTGCCGACAGCTACGTGTTCATCAGCATGGACGGCAACGGATCGGACCACACCTACTTCGACGCCCACCGGTCAATGCCGCTTGACACCCGCCACGTGATCGAAGATCCGATGATGCACGATTCTGGGCGGTCTCAGTGGGTACAGATGGCCGATCTCGTTGCCTATACGGCCTACATGCACCTGAACCGACACCAGGGGAACGAGTTCGGCTGGACCTGGTACCAGGACTATCTGCAGACGAAGGACGTCAACAGCGGCCCAATGCGACTCTGACCGGGAAACAGCAAGACCCGCTAATCCACGAGTGTGGGGCGGGTCCGCTCCTCCATTATGCGCGTGTCCCTCTAGATCTGCAACGTAGGAGAGTATGCGCCTGCGCGGTTCAGACGGTTCCAGGCTCAGTGGCGAGTCAGCCCCGGGTGCCGCTGCTCGCAGGCCACTGCCACCGAGTCCGCGGCCTCAGCACCTGATGTGGAAACAACCTGTCCCAGATCGTAGATCTCACCCAAAGTGAGTTCGTTCGGCAAGACCCACCGCCGGTGAGCGTAGGTGGCGCCAGCCGCCAGCCACTGTGATTCGTCATCTCGCTCGTACGACATCTCATCTCCGATCGTGAGCACTGACACTATCGCGATGCCGTTCGAAGCGGAGGAGCGACTGCGATAGCGTCCGGCAAGTAGGCATCCGTCATGCTCGGGCGAAGCCCTCATGCTTAGAGCCGCGGGCCGCGCTGGCGGCTCTGCACGACCGCGGGCGCGGTCTGTGTGCGCCGCTGCCGCTGCGCGCTCTCCTGGCGTCGACGGTACGCGGCATCCTTCGCGGCCTCCTGCTCCGGCGTGCCCCGTGTGGGCCGCGTGGGCGCGTTCGTCGGCGCTGGGTCGGCCTTCAACGCGGCCGCGCGATCGCGCGTCTCTTCCTCGCGTCGACGAGCACGATCCACGGTGTCGTTTGCACCGGGCCGGGTCGCGGAACGCGCCCAGCCGTCGACGAGCTCACGCGGCGGCGTGGGGGCGGGCGCGGCCTGGTGGCGGTCGGTGAAGGAGCGCATAGCGCCGTCGTGGTCCTGCTGGGCGGCACGACGTCGGAACGGACCGGCTTCCTCGGCCGCGGTCGCGGCCTGCTGCACCTGGTCGTAGTCGCGACGCCACGTCGACTCGCCAGCGTCGACAGCTGCTCTCTCGGCCGCCCGCTCGGCGTCCGCGCGCGCCGACGTTGCGGCAGCTGCAGCCTTCTCGGCCGCGCGCACGGCCTGACGGTACTCGTCGGGGTTCTCTCCGGGGTGCCGGCGTTCCCACGCGGCGCGGGTCGCCTCGTACTCGCGCAGCTGCACGGCGAACAACCGTTCTTCGGCTGCGGTGCGTTCCTCCGTGATGGAACGTCCCTGCGGCTCGTCGATCGTGGCCACGCTGGCCTCCTCTGCCGGCAGCTGCACATTCTCGTCCGCGCCGCCCTGCGGGAGCACGATCCCGTCGAGGTCGCGGCGGATCGCCTCGCGCGCCGCTTCCACGCCACGGTCGCCCGACTGCCGGCCCATCGCGTCGACGAACACACCGCGCGCCTCGTCCATGTCGGCGGCGACGATGTGAAGCGAGTTGTTCTCGCGGCCGCGGGTCGCGGCCACGTACAGCGCCTGCGCGGACGACGACTCGGTGACAACCCCGTGGGCGTAGTCGACCGTCGCGCCCTGCACGCCGTACTCGGTCGTCGCGTACGCGAGGTGCGTGTGCTCCTGCACGTACTCGGCCGGAAGGCGGACGCTGGTCGCACCGTTCTTCACGGTCACCGAGGCGTCGGGGTGCACCCGAGCGACGTCCCACACGTCACGGTTCGCGACGCCGAGGTCACGGTCGTTGCGGCGGGTCATCAGCCTGTCGCCGGGGCGGATGCTGAGCCCGTCCATGCCGGCGATCTCGGTGCGCGGGGTGCGGGTGTGACCGGCCCGTGCACGAGCGTCCTGCACAATCGCGTTGATCTCCGTCGCGGCCTCGTTGGAAGGCACCGCGACCGCGATCGTCGCACCGGCCTCGGCCTTAGCCACGACGTCGGCGCCGATCGCTGCGACCACTTCTTGGTCGCAGCCGTGCAGGACGATGTGGCCGGCTGCGGCCAACTGGTCGAAGGTCTCGCCTGGGTCGACGCGATCGCGCATGCGGAGACTGATCGCGGCGTACTCGGGCTGCCGGAAGCGGTGCACCTCGGACATGTCGAGGGGGCGCGGGTGCGCGGCCACGGCCATGTCGAGGACGCCGCCTCGGCCAACTGCCGGTAGCTGCGCGCGGTCGCCGATGAGGCCGACACCGGCACCGGTTTCGTCGGCGATCGTCGTCACCGCGTACGCGAGATCCTGGTCGATCATCCCGGCCTCGTCGATGACGATACGGGTGTCCTGGTCGACCGCGAACTCGGCGCTGGGGCCTTCGTAGATGGCGCCGGTCGCCGGGTCAGCTTCACCGATCGCGAGGCGCGACCAGGCGCCGGCATCGGTCCAGCGGAAGCCGTACTCGTGGGCGAGCTTGTGGGCGCTGGATGCCGCGGCGCCCGTGGAGGACGCAGCCTCGGCCGCAGCGCGGAGGGTGGGCGCCACGATCAACACACGGTAATCGTCGGTGGCGGCAAGCTCACGCGCGGCCCCGAGCATCGTCGTCTTTCCCGAGCCTGCCGCGCCCTCGATAACGACCAGCGGCGCACGGCTCGCGATCGCGCGTGCAGCGTCGCTCTGCTGCTGGTTCAGGGTGCCGATTGTCTCGCCCGGGAACACCAGACCCGACTGCAGGCCGCGCGTCGTGAACCGGTCGCGTAGCGTCCGCTCGACGTGCAGCACACGGTCGCTGGTGATGTTGCGGACCCACTGCGGAATCTCGCCGGAGATCTCCACTTCCAGCGTCGGCAGCTGACGTGCGATCTGCTGTGCAGCGTCCCGCACGAACGTGTTGATCGATTCCGCGTCAGACTCGATGTTGCGCGCGGCGACGGCCAACCCGACGTGCCCTTCAAGGTCCGCGATCGACCACGCGGAACTGCGCGCCTCGGCAGCGGTCAGCACCTCGGCCGTCAACTCGTCCGCCGTCAGCGACCCCACGGTCACGCGCGCTGCAGGTGCGGTCGGTGCGAACCCGTCGACCTGCAGGCCGGCGTCCTTCATCTCCTGCAGCCACACCGTTTCGGATGCCATGTTGGCGTTCGCCTTCTGCGGCCGGTCGAGCGCCCATGCCTGCTGATCCCATCGGAGACGCAGCGCACGGTCGGGCTCCTGGCCGGGGTGCGCCGCGCGCCACTCAGCCTCGAACCTGGCGGCGTGACGGTTGATCTGATCGGCCCGCTTGGACAGCACACGCGCGTGCTCTTCGAGGTTGGTCACCTTGCCGGTCGCGGCGTCGAAGGTGAGGCCCACACGCGCGAGCGCGTCGCGCAACTCAGCGTGTGAGTTGATCGCGGCCTCACCGACGCCGCGCAGCGCCGCCTGCTGGCGCAGTGTCGCCGCGGTGTGCAGCCCGCGCCACTGACCCTCGGCGTAAACGCGGGTGTTCCACTGCACATGGACGTGCCGGTGCGGGTCGCCCGCGCGAGAGGTGCGGTGCACCACCGCCACCTGTTCCAGCCGCTCGACGGGCACGAACCGTTGCGCGCCTCGCGCGCCTACACGGGTGACGGAGTTCTGCGCCATGTACCCGCCCATCGCTTCGACAGCCTGCGCCTGCGCGGCGTCGAGCGCGGCCGAAACCTCCGGGAACATCGCGGCGGCAACCGACAGCGACTTGTCGCAGTTGACCGTCATTTCAACGAACCGAGGCGACGACGGCCGGACGACCACCTCGCCATCCTTGGACAGCCGCACCTCATCACGCGGGTTCCCGCGCTTGGCGAGGGTGAGGGGGTCTTGCCAGTCGACCCACGCCTGATAGGCGTCCCCGTCCAGCGTGGACCGGTCAAAGACCTGACCGCTGCTGTCTAGGGCCGTCCACTCGGCGACGGCGGAGCCGTGTTCGAGGTAGTAGTCGTCAGCGTGCGAGTGATCCGATTCGAGGTACGCACGCGCAGCGCTCCCGATCCCTCGGTAGAAGATCAATCCGCCGCGCATAGCGCCAGCGTACTATGGGCAGAGCCCGTAGCATACGTGCATCTGATGAAAGCTCTACGAGCACTAGCGATTGAAGAGCTTTCATCAGATCTCGTGAGCTGCTGTCACGGAGTCTTGGCCTTACGGACTTGGCACACCATCTCTATTCGCAAGATGCTGTTGTGAGGTTGGTTCCTCGATCACTTGGCAACCGTTGGTCTTGGTGCTCGATCTGTCACCGGGTCTGCATCCGGTGGTGCGCGGATCATCCGCGAAAATGCCAGGTGCTACTTCAATGAGAAGAAAGTAGGCTGGCGTTATGACGATGAACATTCGCGACTCTGTACTGGCTCAGGTGGAAGAAAAGATCGCCGCGGGCGAATCCCTCTCGGGTGCGATTCAGGCCGAGGCTGACGCTCAGGCCGCGTTGCAGGAGGCGACCGCAGCCGTCGCACGCGCACGCACTCAGGCCCTGCGCACGGGCTGGACCGAAGCCGAGTTGAAGAAGCTTGGCTTGGTGCCCAACACGACCACCGCCCGGTCCCGCAAGGGGCGCGGCTCGAAGGCCACAACTACTCCCGTGGCGCAGAACGATGACCACTCTTAAGACGTACGCCGTGGCCCTCGTCGGCGCCGGCCTCCTGGTCGCGGGAACGCTGTCGGGTTGTGCCTCCACGGCGTCGCCGAGTGAGTCGCCCACGCGATCCGCCCCCGCGCCGTCTGCATCATTGACAGCGAGCCCGATGCCGAGCGAAGCGCTGGGGGATCACGAGCACGAGCCCGACCCCGCAGCACCCGACGCGGCTGTGACGATCGCCGTCGATGCCGTAACGGCTTACTGCAGGCCGGGTGTCGCGAAAGCGCAGTGGATGGACGAGCTTTCCCCGCTGCTGACCCCCGCAGCCGTCACCGCTTACGACACGGTGGACCCCGCGACGGTCCCGTGCACGACGTACACCGGGGGCGCAGCGATCGCCTCCGGTGATGGCGTCTTCACGTTCCTCGTCAGCGTGCCCACGGACGCCGGAACGTACACCGCGTACGTCACCCGCCCTGACCACGCGGACCCCTGGCAGGTCGACAGAATGGCGCCCCCCGAATGAAGCGCAGCGGCCTCCTAGCCGGCGCGATCATCGCGCCCGTAGCGCTGATCCTCGGGCTCGTGATCGCCCTGACCTCGGACGGGAACGAGCCGGCCAACGCCTGCACCCCGTCAGCGGGACCGGTGAACGCGGCCGCGATCCCCGCCGCCGCTTCGGTGTCGGGCTATGGCCGCGAACAACTCGCGAACGCAGCCGCGATCATCAACGCGGCCGCGCAGCTGAACCTGCCCCCGGCGGCGCAGTCGCTCGGGGTGCAAGCAGCGCTCGGTGAGTCCTCGTTGGTGAACATCAACTACGGCGATAACGCCGTGAACCCTGACGGCTCGATCGCCGACTCCATCGGTCTGTTTCAGCAGCAAGGCTCGTGGGGAACCGTGGCAGAGCGAATGGACCCGACGATCTCGGCAACGCGCTTCTTTGAGCGCCTGGCCTCGGTCCAGGGGTGGGAAGCGCTGGAACCGTCCATCGCGATCAACCGCGTGCAGATCAACTCTGACCCCTTCCACTATGTGAAGTGGCGCCCCGCAGCGATCGCGATCACTGCATACCTCGGATCGCTCTCTGGCGGTGGCTCCGTGCCCGCCGGCTGCAGCGTGTCCGGCGACGCCGCGGAACTCGCCCAAGGGCTCGCCGCCGCGCTCGACGACGGCACCCTGACGATCCAGGAACAGCGGTACGAGAAGCAGATCCGCGACATGGCCGCCGGCACGGCCGCGGAAGGCTGCCTGATCGATCTTCCCGTGCTGCAGCTGATCACCCTCGCGCTCCAACGCTTCGAGTCCGTGGGCCTCTCCGACCTCAACCGTCGATGCGCCGGGAGCAACCTCGGCACCAACGCGCACTGGATCAACGGCGGCGGCAACGCGGTGGACTTCATCAGCCTCGGCGGTCAGCCCGTCACCGGGAACACACCCGAGACGTTCGCCTTGCTCGACCTACTGGCGGGTGTCGCACCCAAGGGCACCCGCGTGGGACAGAACAACTGCCGCAGCGCCTCGGCCGCGCTGGCGTGGCCCACCCTCGTGCAGTTCTGGGACACCTGCCACCACCAGCACATCGACTTCCTGTACACCAGCGGTGCACTCAACGTCGCCCCGTAGGCCCCTCCCCCGCAACCTGCGAGCACCATCGGGTGCCGACCGGTCGCATACATCGCCCCGAGGAACAGCTCGGCCCACACGCGCACGCTATGGTCACGAGCTATGACGAACAACCCGCTCCCGGAACAGCACCACTGGTCTTACGAGGAGTTTGCGATCCTCGATGTCACGGTGACCCACATCACCCCGCTAGACGGCAACTCCGGTCACAGCGCCGTCCGCGTTAACGTCGGCGCGGGCTCGATCTGGCTCGGCACCGAACCAGGCTGGCCAGGTGCACAGCAGGACTTCACAATCCAGCTCATGGGAAGCAATGAGCACGAGCTACTCGCCAGAGCACTCCGTCAGATCGCTGATCAGCTAGACGCGGCGCCCCAGGCAGGCAGACACGCATAGGCCGCGAACGGAGGCCGGCGCCTCCCGAACCGCGGACGTGTTCCCCGGACGTCGCCATCGCGGTAGTGTCCCCGGCATGACAGCGACGATCGTCCGACCGCTCCACGGCCGGATCCAGGTGCGAGGCCTGCGAGGCCCGCGGGGTGACGAACCGTCCAATCGTCAGATGTTCAAGACGGCTACGGGAACCGCCATCCGACCGACCTGGGTTCCCGCCCCCGAGGACAGCCCTCCGTGGCAGGGGCACTGGGAGATCGCTCGACCTCACCTCACCGACGTTGCGGAAGCGATCGCAATTCGCGACGGTCAGGTCGAGATCGAAATGCACTACAGCACCGCCGAGCAATGTGACCAGCGCTGCCAATCCGCCGAAGGTGACGAATGCACATGCTCCTGCGAGGGCAAGTACCACGGCAACAACCACCACGCGTCATGGATCGAGGTAGGAGACACGACCCTGGTGCGGAACTCGGGGAGCAAGGTCGTCACACGTACCCTCACCCGGAAGCAGGCCAAGAAGGATCGCGACGCACGGCTCGATGAGTTGGTCCGCCAGGTGACCCGTAGGCAATGACAGCGGTTCGCGCACGGTAGCTCTGCAGCCCGGCGACTGCGAGGACTCTCGGCTCACTACTGAAGCGCACGGCGGACACTCGACGCACCGACGCCGAGCACGCGACCGATGCTCTCCCAGCTGTGGCATTCGGCGCGCAGCTGCCGAGCCGTGGCGATGCGCTCCGGGGTCATCACGCTCGGGCGGCCACCGACCCGCCCCTGATCACGCGCGTAGTCGAGGCCGCGCTGAGTGTTGTCCCGGATCGTGTCCACGCGTAGCTGTGCGAACACGGCCACGATGCCGAATAGCGCACGGCCCATAGGCGACGTCGTGTCGATCATCGGCTCTGTGAGGCTCACGATGTTGACCTGGCGCGCGTCGAGGTCCTGCAGCGTCTCGATCAGGATGCGCTCACTGCCGGCGAGCCGATCGAGCCGGCGCACTTTCAACGTGTCCCCCGGCCGTAGATAGTCGAGGCACGCTACCCACTGCGGACGATCGGTGACGCGGCTCGATTCGCCGTGGTCGATGAAGACCCGCTCGCAGCCGGCGGCGCGGAGCTCGGCGGCCTGAGCATCTGGGTTCTGCTCCCGCTTCGAGACTCGGGCGTAGCCGACTTCATGTGCCATGCCGAAAACGGTACTGCCGAGGTTCCGGCGCAATTCGGTTTCGGCAGGGGGTTTCGGCGGATCGATCCTCGGCGTGTCGCGCAGCTACTTGTGAATAACAGCGCTCCGTGGCGGCGTTCTGACTTCGCTACGTGACGTGTCTACAGCAGCTCGGTTCTCGCAGGGC
>NZ_JBNAFI010000011.1:0-16064 GCF_049707515.1 Microbacterium arborescens
CTACGCTCGGGAGTGCACCCATCGAATGGAAACCGACGACTCACAGATCGCCTGGACCTAACGAAGGGGGCGGCCCATCCAGGAATGACCTCACCCCCGGCCGTGTCGCGTGTCTCGGCAGCACGGAGCGGGGTCGCGATGCTGTTCATCGCCAACGCGTTGGTGTTCGCGACGATCGTGACCCGGTACCCGGAGTTCAAAGACCGATTCGAACTGAGCGCGTTGACATTCGGCCTGCTCGTGGCGTGCGGTCCCGTCGGATCGGTGGCTAGGCAGCGTGATCGCGGGGTGGCTGGTCAACCGCTTCCACCCGGTTCCCGTCGCCATCACGTCCTCCGGTGAAAGGGATCGGCGTCCTGAGGGCGGCGACTTTGAGCATCAGGGTCCGGCGCCCGATCGCGCCACAAACCCCGCGTTGCGTTGCGATGGCCGGTGTCAGACCGGGGTTGTTGCAACGTCGGTGGGATCGCCGCCGCGTCGTCGGGTGAGGCGGAGGCGGGTGGCGTCGAGGAGCCGCATCGTGGGGGTGGCGGCGAGGCCGTGGATCACGATGGAGCCGACGATGACGAGGCCGACGATGGACCAGAGCCGGTCACCGTCGGGAAAGTAGCCGTTCTGGGTGGCATAGGCGATGTAGAACAGCGAGCCGACGCCTCGGACGCCGAAGAACGCGATGACGCTGCGTTCGCGGGGTCCGGTCTTTCCGGGGGTGAGCCCGATCCATCCCGCGACCGGCCGGACGATCAGCAGGATCACCAGAGCGACGAGGATTTCCATCCAGCCGATGTCAGCGAATAGGCCGCGGGCGATGGCGCCGCCCAGGAGGACGACGACGGCGATGGTGAGGAGTCGTTCGATCTGTTCGACGAACTTGTGGAGGACTTGGTGGTAGCCGTGTCCTCGTTCTGATGCCCGGATGGTGACTGCGCAGACGAACACGGCGATGAAGCCGTATCCTTCCGCGGTTTCGGCGATCCCGTAGGCGAGGAAGATCGCGGCTATGGCAACGAATCCTTCGGATTGGTCGACGACTTTACGTCCGGCGAGGTGCGCGGAGAAGAACAGTCGGCCGAACAGCCAGCCGGTGCCGATGCCGGCGATGACGCCGATGGTGATCCGCCACAGCACGTCGATGAGGACCCAGTCTGTGAACCAGGTTGAGGGGGCGAGCCCGACCATGCTGATGGCGATGGCGGCGTAGGTGAAGGGGAAGGCGAGGCCGTCGTTGAGGCCCGCTTCGGAGGTGAGAGCGAACCGCACCTCATCGTCGGCATTCTCATCGTCGACGGGTTCGCTTACCTGCACCTCGGTGGCGAGCACCGGGTCCGTGGGAGCGAGAGCCGCGGCGAGAAGGAGTGCGCTGGCGGCTCCGAGTCCGAGCCCCACCCATCCGAGGACGGCCACGGCGGCGATGGACAGCGGCATGGTGATGGCCAGCAGCCGCCAGGTGGTGGACCAGGTTTTCCAGCGCAGCGGCCGGTTGATGGCCAGGCCGGCGCCCATGAGGGAGACCAAGACGCAGATCTCGGTCAGGTGCAGCGTGATGTCGGGGTGATCGGTAGGGTGCGGGTCGGGGAGGTCGGGGATGAGGGCGAACACGATGATGCCTGCGGCGAGGAACACCATCGGGATCGAGATGGGCAGTTTGCCGAGCAGTCGCGGGAGGAGGGCTGCGGCGAGGGTCATCACGCCGATTGCGGCGAACAGGAGGGTGTCGTCAGTGAATTCCAGCGCGGCAGTGAGGATCAAGGAGTCCGTGTGTCTCACGCGATCCGGGAGATCTGGATGGTGACGGTCGCATCGTGGCCGTCAGGGATGCGGGCAAGGAGAGCGTCAGCGACGTGGGCTGCGGCTTGCGGGGCGGGGGTGTGTCGGTGGGTGCCGATCCGGGCCGTCAGAGTGTGCATGGTGCCCTCGCTTTTCACGTCCACCCGGTTGATGCGGGTGGGCGCACCGGTGAGGAGCGCGGCGACCAGTTGCGAGGCCTGAGTGAGGGTCGACGCTGGCGGGTAGATGTCGATGACGCTGTCCATGTCGAGCACGATCGCGGTGAGGGCGTCGGGGTCCAGCGCGTCGGAGGCGAGGGGGGTGTTGATGTCGCTGCTCATGGCGTCTCCTCGGTGGGGGTGGTGGTGTAGCCGTGTAGGTCTTCGACCGTGACGTTGACGGACATGACGTTGAGGTGGCTGTGGGTGGTGAGAGCTTCACGGACGGCGTCTCGCAAGCGGATGGCAGTTTCGGGGATCGGGGATTTCCAGGCGATGCTCGCGGTCACGGTGACATCGATGGGCGCGCCGGGGGTTTCGACGTCCCCGTCGAACTGGCACTTTCCGATGACGATGCCTGGCACGTCGTCGCCGATACTGCGGATCAGCGCCCGGAGAGCACCTTCGGTGACGGTGAGGGTGACGCGGGGGTCAGGGTGGTGCAGCGGCACAGACCTGCCGGCGCGGACCTCGTTACGAATGGTTGCCAGGATCTGCTCCATCCAGTTCGCCGGCGGCGGGGGGAGCATTGCCGCGTCGTGGGCGAGCAGGTCTCGGCTGAGCTGCGGGACGCCGGAGAGGGCCTGGAGGGCGTTGAGACATTCCGGGCAGGTCTCGATGGACGGGTTGTAGGGGATGCGGTCAGCGGAGAGGTAGTCGCTGAGCTCTTCGATGGTCTTTCCGCAGTCCAGCGTTCGGGGTGTCGTGTCAGTCACCGCCATTCCTCCATCTGCGCGTAAATCGACGCGCGTGCTCTGGATAGTTTCCCCCGAACGGTTGTACGGGGAATGTCAAGCTGTTTCGCGATGTCGTCGTAGCTGAGCTCAGCGATCTCCCGCAACAGCCAGGCTTGTCGAAGGTCCGGGGGCAGGGTGTCCAGTGCGGTGGCGAGGGCGCGGAGTTGCGCGTTACGGATGGCGACGTTTTCCGGTTGCGTGTCGGCCGGGTGGGCGGCTTCCAGGATGGGGAGCGGGTCCTCCGCCGGGCGTCGGCGGAGGTGCCGGAACGCCTGACGGCTGGCGATCTGCATCAGCCAGGCCTTCACCGCGGAGGGATCGCGGAGCTCGGGTAGTCGCCGCCAGGCGATGAAAAACGCTTCTTGCGCCACGTCGTCGGCCTCGGTGAGGGACCCCACGATGCGGGTGACATATGCGCGCATCAGGGGTCCGTGTCTGCGGATCAGCACTTCGAACGCCGCCACGTCACCCTGCACGGCACGCTGGACGAGGATCTCATCCGCGATGACTTCCGCGAACTGCTTCCGTGGTGCGGTCATGGACTCCGGAAACTTTCTCAAACTATTTTGTGACGAATCGGCCGGAACGGGTCTCTAACTTGTGAAGCGAAATTTATCGCCCAGAACAGCAACCCCCTAGGTGGTTGCGTTCTCCTACCTCAACAGTTAGAAGGACTGCAATGGCTACCGAAGACCAGACCCCCACCACCCCGGCCCCGGCGTTCGCCGGATCACGTGTGGACCGCACCGCGCCCGCCCGTCCGGCCGCGGATGACTCCGCAGCCGGCAAGACGACGATCGCCGACGGCGTGGTCGCCAAGGTCGCCGGGATCGCTGCCCGTGAGGTTCCCGGCGTGTACGCGCTCGGTGGCGGCGGCGCCCGTGCGCTCGGTGCGATCCGCAGCGTCGTGAACGCGGACGACAAGACGCAGGGCGTCAAGGTCGAGGTCGGCGAGACGCAGGCCGCGGCGGACATCACCATCGTCGTGGAGTATCCGATGCCGGTCCAGGAGGTCGCCTCCAACGTCCGCGCTGCGGTCAGCGGAGCGATCAGCCAGCTGGTCGGCCTCGAGGTCGTCGAGGTCAACGTCGAGGTCAACGACGTGCACCTGCCCTCGGACGACAAGGACGAGGAAGAGTCGCGCGTCTCATGAACCCGACCGTCACCGGCGCCCTGATGGGCGTCATCCTCGCCGTCTCGATCCTGCTGTTCGGGTTCTGGGGATTCCTCCTCGTGGCCCTGTTCATGGGAATCGGCGCGCTCGTCGGTCGGATAATGTCGGGCAAGCTCGACGTGCGCGGTCTCGCGAACGCGTTCTCCGGCCGGCGCACCTCGTGATGAGTGCGGCTGGAGCCGGCCAGGCCGGCGGCGACCTCACGCGGGTCGCCGCCGGGGCGTCGCCCGACGCCTCGCCCTACCCTGGCCGCATCACCATCAAAGAGCGCGTGCTCGTGAAGGTCGCCGAGGAAGCGACCGCCACCACCCTTCGGGTGGATCGCGGTGACGTATCGGTGGGGGTGTCGGAAGCGCGGGGCGGAATAGCCCTCACCATCCGAACACCCCTCCCGATCCCGCACCTGGACGACACCGCCGCGATCCACGCCGGTGCCCCGGTCCTGGAGCGTGTGCAAACCGCGCAAGAACAGCTCAGGGACCGCATCGCGCACGTCACCGGACGCGACGTCACCCGGGTGAACATCACCATCACCGGTGCCGTCATCGATGAGCAGAAGAGAAGAGTGAAATGAGCTCCCCTGCCTTCCGCCGCGTCCTGCGGCGCGAAACCCACTCGCCCCGCACCGTCGCGATGATCATCGCAGTCGTGCTGCTGCTGATCGTGCTGATCTACATCGGTACCGAGATCGTGCTATTCCTGCTCGCACAGCCCGCGCTGCTGCTGGGGCCCGCGGCCGCGGCGACCTGGCTGATTGGGCTGCCCACGCAGCAGCCGGGATGGCTGGTCGCCGTGTTCGGTGTGGTGCTCGCCGTACTCGGCGTCATCTTCGTGTTCCTGGCGCTCGCGCCCGGCCGGCTGTCGAAACACCAGATGCAGCACGAGAGTCGTGCTGTGCTGGTGGACAACGGGGTGATCGCCGCATCTGTCGCCCAGCATCTGAGCGACGAGACCGGCATCGCCCGCGAGGACATCACCGTCGGTGTCTCACACCGCACCGTCGACGTCACCGTGCGACCTGCCGTCGGCGTCCCGGTCGACAAAGCACCCATCCAGCAACTCGCGGCCGCGAAGGTGGACAGCTACCAGCTCGCACCCCGAGTGAAGACCCGCGTGCGCGTGGAGCGCCCGAAACAGAACGAGGACGAGCAATGAACCGCACCAACCGTGCCCTGAACAGAATCGTCCTTTTCATCGTCGGCATCCTGTTCCTGGCCATCGGGGCCGTGCTGGTCACCATCATCGTCTGGCCCGCCAGCGCAGAGTACTGGACCGGAGCAACCGAAGCCGGGCAGGGATGGCTGGACAACGCGATCGCTACCACCACGGTCGGCGCGACCACCATCAGCTGGATCGCGATCGCCGCGCTCGCGCTGATCCTGTTCCTCGTCATCCTCCTCATCGTCGCGCTCACCCGCGTCGGCGGTGGACGCTCCCACACGGTTCTGCGCTCCACCGGCGCACAGAACCCGCTGGGCCGGGTCACGGTGCAGGAATCATTCGTCTCCGACGCTCTCAAGCACTCCCTGGACCAGCGCGACGAGATCCTGTTCTCCTCAGTCACCGCCAACGACATCCGCAAGACCCCGGTCATGCACGTCAGCGTGACACCGCGGCAGGGCACGTCCCCAGCCCAGGTGGTCGCAGACGTGGACCAACTCGTCTCCAACCTGGCGACATTGACCGGAAAGAACGTCGACACGTACATCTCGGTGCACTCCGGGTTGCGCGCCAAGCTGGCCCACGACCAGCGTCGCCTCTCCTAGCCACAGCGAAAGACCGCCATGACCTCCCTCCGCATCCTGTTCGTCGCCGCCATCGCGTTCGGTGCCTACACGCTTGGCGCTCGCGCCGGCCGTGGCCGGTACCACTCGATCAAGAAGAACGCGAAGAAGGCGTGGAACACGCGGGGCGTGCGCGCCGCACGCAAAACCACCACAGCTGGCAGCCGCAAGCTGACCCGCGCCATCACCAGATAGCCGGAAGAGCACCCTATGGCCTCAGACACCGACAACACCATCGACACCGCACGCGACGCCATCGACAAGACCTCGAACGCCGCGAACGGCAAAACCGGTGACCTCGGCCAGATTGTGACCGAGGTGATCGATAAGGCTGGCATCCTCGTCAACGATGGGCTCGACAAGCTGCGCACCGCCTACCGCGCCAACCCGGCCCGCGTGCTCATCGTCGGCGCGGTCTCCCTCGCCGGGATGACCGCCGTCCTCGCCACCCTCACCCGCCGCGACTGACCCGTCGCGGCCCCGCATAGAAAGACAGACTTATGGGTTTTCTCGGATTTCTTCTCCTCGGCTTGATCGCCGGCGCCATCGCCAAACTGATCCTTCCCGGAAAGCAGGGCGGCGGCTGGTTCATCACCCTCCTCCTCGGTGTTGTCGGTGCGCTCCTGGGGGGATGGCTGGGCAGTGTGCTGTTCAACGCGCCGCTTGAGGAGTTCTTCTCCCTGCAGACCTGGCTCCTCGCCATCGGCGGATCGCTCGTCGTCCTGCTCATCTACGGCTTCCTCGTCGGCCGCAAAGCCAAGTCCTGACCCCACCTCACTACACACAGCAACACCCTTTCACGGATAGGAACCGCATCATGACTGGTCGCAATACTGTTGTCCGATCTCTGCACGACGTGGGCCTGGCCGCGTGGTTCGGGGGCACTTTGATGGGCGCTGTCGGCCTCAACGGCGGCACAGCGAAAGCCGCCGACCCCGCCGAGCGTCTGCGGCTGTCCTCTATCGGATGGGCTAAGTGGGCACCGGTCCAGCTGGCGGCGATCATCGCACACGGCATCGGCGGTGCCGGCCTCATCCTCGGCAACAAGTCACGGCTCGCCGCCCAGCCGGAGTCCCGCACGAACACGAAGGTGAAGTTCGCCCTCACCGCCGCCGCGGCAGCAGCGACCCTCTACGCCGGGATCCTCGGCACCAAGATCGCCAAACACGCCGACGAGGGTGGCGAGGGTGTCACCGAAGCCGATGAGACGGCGTCGCCGGAACTCACCTCCGCGCAGCGTCAACAGCGCGTCCTCCAGTGGGTGCTTCCCGCCCTCACCGGCGTGCTCATCGTCCTCGGCGCACAGCAGGGCGAGCAGCAGCGTCCCGTCGCCGGATTCCTGCACCGCCTCACCCGCCGGGGTTGACCCATGACGAAAAGTAGACGTGAGCTCGAGTCGGCGGACAATGACCGCGAAGAGCAGGATTCCGGTGAGCACCGCGAACCCCTCCCCGAGACCACGGACGAGGACGGGTTTCCCCTCGAGAACCCCTCCGGCTGACATCGGCCCACACCGGAACCCGCTCATCACCGCACGACCAATCAGTTGCAAGGGAAAGGGAGATCACGATGAATGGTTCACGCGCGGACCGGCCGTCGCAGGGTGACGACGAAGACGACACCACCGTTGAGGACGATTCCGCAGCGTCCGCAGGATCCGAATCACCCGAGGAAGGTCAGGCGGCGATGGACGCCGCCGAGGACGCCGTTATCAACTCCGACGACAACTGAACACCACACGCCCCGCACACGCGGTGCCACACCACCAGGGAAGGGAGCCCGTCATGGGACTCGACGACAAGATCAAGAACGCCGCGCAGGATCTCACTGGCAAGGCCAAGGAGAAGATCGGCACCGCCACCGACAACGACAAGCTCGCCGCCGAAGGCGCCGCCGACCAAGCCGAAGCCAAGATGAAGAAGGCCGCTGAGAACGTCAAGGACGACCTCCGGTAGCAGACCGGTGGGGAGGAACCGCGTCCCCCTGCGATGTCCTCCCCACCTCCCCGCACCATAACAGCACCCTGAAGGAGCAGATCATGACCGAGAACACCACCCCGCTGTCAGAAGACAACTCGCTGGAAGGTCCCGACATCGAAGTCCCCACGCATGACTCCGACGGCACCACCAAGCCGGGCGGTCTCGGCGGCGACGGCACCATCCCCAACCACCCCGCCGGTATCGCTGCCGGACACACCGGGACCGCGTCCACCTTCGAACCTGAAGAAGACGAGCACGCCGAGTAAGCACACACGAACACGCGCGAGCCGGACCATGCCCCTCATCCGGCACGGCCGGCTCGCGGTGTCCCGCGAAAGGACTCCTCATGACACGTCGACTTGCCATCGTGTGGAACCCGTCCAAGACGGATAAGGACACGCTCAGTGAAGGACTATCTGCGGCCCTTCAGGACGCCACAGCCCCCGAGGTGTCCTGGTGGGAGACCACCGAGAATGACCCCGGCGGGGACGCCACCCGCCGCGCAGTTGCCACCACCCCTGACCTCATCATCGCCGCCGGGGGTGATGGCACTGTCCGGGCTGTCGCCGAACACCTCGCCAGCAGCCCGTCGGCGCTCGATCTGGGCATCGTCCCTCTCGGCACCGGGAACCTCCTCGCCCGCAATCTGGACATCCCCCTCGGCGACATCCCGGCAGCGTTCACCCGCGCACTCACCGGCACCCCGCGGAAGGTGGACATGGGCTGGGTCGACGTCAATCTGATCAGCGGGCGCGAACGACACGGCTTCGTCGTCATGGTCGGATTCGGAATCGACGCGCACATGATCGCCGAAACCAACGACGACCTGAAAGACAAAGCCGGTTGGCTCGCCTACGTCGAATCCCTCGGTCGTGCTCTCGCCGCCAGCGACGTCGTCCCCTTCCACATCACCGCCGATGACCAGCCGGCCCGCGATGAAGAAGGCCACACCCTGCTCATCGCCAACTGCGGCACCCTCCAGGGCGGATTCACCCTGCTCCCCGACGCGGACCCCTCCGACGGGGAGCTGGACTACCTCCTGCTCAGCGCCGAAGGCATCGCGCAATGGGCAGGAACGCTCAAGACGATGCTGTGGGACAACGGACTCAAACGACTCATCAGCAGTACCGAGGAAACCACCAGCACCGACACGGTCACCCACGCCCGCGCCCGCAAACTCGACGTCACCCTCCCCGGTCCCCGACCGTTCGAAATCGACGGCGAACAGATCGGCGAAACCGACTCCTTCACCGTGACTGTCCAGCCCGGCGCCCTTCACATCCGATAGCCGCTACGACACTGAACCTGGCCTTCGTGCCGGTGGGAGCGATGACGTCGCCTGACAGAGGTCCGCAGCTCAGGTCTGAACTGTCCTTCCCACCCCGTCAGAGGGATGGTGCAGCGGGGTGATGTCCAAATGGTCGAGAAGGTCCTGCGGTGAGTCGAAGACGGCGATCGCGCCGGCCTCGCTGAGCTCGGCGCGTGAGGAGCCACCCGTGAGCAGGGCGATCGTTTTCACGTCGAGCCGGCCCGCGGCGATGACATCCCACGTCGAGTCTCCGATCATGACCCCACTGGAGCGGGACACCTTCTTCAGTGCCGTGTCAACCAGGTCCGGTGCAGGTTTGCTGTCGGAGGCATCTTCCGAAGTGGTCCATGCGTCAGCGAGCCCCCGCGCGTCGATCAGGTCCAGGCTGCGCTCAACGTGCGCTGCCTTTCCCGAGCTTGCCAGCACAATCTGGAACCCTCGTCGTTTCGTCTCAACAAGGAGTTCGTGCGCGCCCGGAAGGGGCTGGATCTCATCGATCAGCAGTTCGAACTCCTCCTCCCACGCAGCTCGGATCTCGGCGCCGCGCGCGTTCTCTGCGGAGGGTCCGGCGACTTCGGCGATCAGCTTGTCCCCACCCATCCCGATCGTGCGATGGATGCGCCAGATCGGCACCGTGATGCCGCTACGTCGCAGTGCCCGGTACCAGGCGAGCGTGTGCTGATAGTTGCTGTCCACGAGTGTCCCGTCGACATCGAAAATGATGGTGTCTGACAAAGCGATCCTTTTTCGTTGGGAGCGGAGTGGCTCATTCGAGATAGCGGTATCGCTATCGACGTAAACGGCCCCGGTCGCCCTGCCCAACATCCGAGCTCGCAGGCTCTGGATCGAAGCTCTCAGGGTTTTGCTGGTCTCCACGGGAGATGTCGTGCTCGACGATGTCGACCTGTTCATGGCGGGGAGTTTCATCAATACGGTGCTCGCGTTGCGCCCTCGATACTCGCACCGTGACGGCCTCCACAGGCACGGCCCTCCTGGTGATGGTGAGTTGCTCCTGGTGCAGCACCATCGTGATGGGCGGCGTCGGGACGTGTCCGGCGCGGCGGGGGAGTGGAGCCTGACCCGGTTTCCCGGACGGTTCTTGTGTGTTGATCATGCCGCGATTTCGGCGGCGGTGTGAAGGGCTTCGTATTCGGCGGGGCTGAGGTTGCCGAGGCTGGTGTCACCGGCGGCGGGTTGTAGAACCCCTCGATCCACTCGAACATGGCCGACGCGAGTTGCGTCCTTGAGTCCCAGGACGTGCGATCCAGTAGCTCGCGCTGCATCGTTGACCAGAAGCTCTCGATGAGGGCGTTATCGACGCTTGAGGCGACTCTGCCCATCGAGCCGAGGAGACCTGCTTGGCGGAGTCGGTGCCCGAAGAGCCACGAGGTGTATTGCGCTCCTCGATCCGCGTGGACCACGGTTCCGGGCTCGGGGCGGCGGCGCCACCGGGCCATTTCGAGCGCGTCAACAACGATCTCTGCGGTGATCCGATCCGAGATCGACCAGCCCACGATCCGGCGGCTGGACGCGTCGATCACGGCGGCGCAGTAAACCCATCCGTCCCTCGCGCGGTGCTGCGTGATGTCGCAGAACCAGAGCCGGTTCGGCGCGTCGGCGCGGAACTGCCGCTTCACGAGGTCCTCGTGCGTGGCGGTGTCCGGCTTCCAGCCGCGCCGTTTGCGGCGATGCGAGACACCGACCAGCCCATCCCGCCGCATCAGCCTCGCGACGCGCTTCCGGCCGACGTGAACGCCGAGCCCGAGTCGCAACTCCGCCAGCACGCGAGGAGAACCATAGGTTTCGCGGGAATCAGCGTGAATGCGACGGATCGTCATCGTCAGCTCCGCATCCGCGAGAGCCCGCGGTGATGGCGGTCGACGCACCCACTCGTAGAAGCCAGACTTCGAGACGCTCAGGAACCGGCAGGCCACCACGACGGGAACACCGTCCGCGGCGAGCTCCTGGACCAGCCGGAACCCTATTTTGGGAGCACGTTCTCCCTCGCGAAGTACGCGCTGGCGCGCTTGAGGATCTCAATCTCCATCTCCAGCACACGGTTGCGGCGCCGCAGCTCAACGAGCTCCTTGTGCTCGTCGGTCGTGACCCCGGCCTTGCGGCCGGAGTCGACCGCATCCCGGTTCATCCAGTTCCGCAGACAGGACTCACTGATCCCGAGATCACGCGCGGTCTGCGCAACCGGGTTGCCCTGGGCAACGAGATCGAGGGCTCGACGCCGAAACTCCGGCGGGTGGGCAGCAGGCATCTCACGGACTCCTTCCGAGACGATCATCGCCTCAAAGTTGGTGTCCGGAAAAGCGGGTCAGGCTCCCCCTGGCTCATTCTCCTCGTATGCGCATTCGCGGCGCTGGCAATCGGAGCAGCGCGCTTTTCGGTTCACCGAGCAAGGGGCCGCCGTCGTTCACCGACTGAGCTGTATGCCTCGGACGACTTCTCCGACCTGGAACTCGGGCGCCGCCCGGTCACGCACTATCCCCGGGAGGAAGCGAGCACATCCCAGCTGGGCGATCCGCCTCCGCATCGGTGACGTGCCGCCGTATGCCGATAATCGACGTTATGTCAGATTGCGGGACCGGACTGGTTATATCGACCTCGGTCCAGACCATGTTCTGACGCTGTTGCTCCACCGTCGGATGCACTTTGATCGCAGTCGCCGTGTCGGCGTACGACGAGGGTTTCTCCGGCCGGGAGATGGGACCCTGGCCTTGCGACCACGACTTCACCCCGATGTGCTATCGATATGGCGCTGTCTGCGATGTGCTCCCGACCGAGCCCACAGCGTCTCCCCCGTTATCGACGAACTGCGCGCGGCCGCGGTCGATCGGACCGACATACTCGCTCAGACCGCCGGCAGGTTGGCTCACCGTCCCGATAGCACCTCTACCTCGATGTCGCACGCCTGCGTCACGCTACTCGGGGGGTGGGGTTCGAAAGCGTTTAGCGTCGGGTGCGGGCGGTCCACCGACCGTCCTGGTGATCGATACGGATTGGATGTCCGAACGCCTCGGTCACGTTGTCGCTCGTGAGAACCTCCGTGACGTGACCCGCCGCGGTCACCCTACCTTCCTTGACGAGGAGAACGTGGGTCGTGGAGTTTGGTAGCTCCTCTACGTGATGCGTCACGATCCACGGCGGTGCGCTGTATCTCGGGGCGGGTGACCTCTCGTGGATGGCTGCCGCCGTGCACGCCGCTCAGCGGGCGGGTGTGACCTGGGCACCTGACTACCGAATGCCTCCCGAGTATCCGTATCCCGCGGCACTCGACGATCTGCTCGGGGTCTACAGGAGCGCGCTGGAGACGCGAGCGCCCTCCCAGATCGTCGTCAGCGGGGCATCGGGCGGAGGGAATCTCGCCGCCGCCCTGCTGCTCCGCGCCAAAGCAGAGGGGCTGCCGATGCCAGCGGCGCTCGTCCTGTTGACACCGGAGATCGACCTCACGGAGAGCGGCGACAGCTTCGTGCTCAACAACGGCATCGATATGGTGCTCACCCCCCTGATGGAAGTGAACCGCTTATACGCGAACGGCACCGACCTGGCCCACCCCTACGTATCGCCGTTGTTCGGAAACCTGGAGGGATTCCCGCCGACGCTGCTGCAGAGCGGCACCCGCGACCTCTTCCTCTCGAACACGGTGCGGATGCACCGCGCACTGCTGAAGGCCGGCGTCGAGGCCGAGCTGCACGTGTTTGAAGCGATGCCGCACGGCGGATTCGGCGGAAACGCACCTGAAGATGTCGAGCTCCGCGCCGAGGTCCGTCGCTTCGAGGCGACCGCGCGCGTCAGAGAAAAGTGGGTGGGCGATCCAATTCGGACCGCCCACCCACTGCACCGCCTCGGCGCCCTTACTTCTGCGCGGCTTCCGCGCGCGCGCGGCCGGCCTCCCACGTCTCGATGCGTTCGCGATACGCGCCGATCGCGATGTCCGTGATCATGCCTCCCAGCAGAGCGCGCGGTGGCACCGACTCGGAAGCGACCAGTTCGATCAGTTCGCGAGCGAGGGCATCCGGGTCTCCCATGAGGCTCGGGTCGTAATTCTTCGCTGCCTCGGCGCGCGCTTCATGCAGCGGAGCATACGCCGGGTGCTGGTCAGCCGTGACGGCGCTCGACCCGCCCCAGTCCGTGCCGTACCCGCCGGGCTCGACGATCAGGGTCTTGATTCCGTAGCCCGCGACCTCGTTCGCGAGCGCCTCGGTCATACCCTCGAGCGCCCACTTCGACGCGTGGTAGATCGACAACCCCGGGAAGGCGACGACGCCGCCGATGCTGGAGATCTGCACGATCAGTCCAGAACCCTGCTCGCGCATCACGGGCAGCACGGCCTGGGTGATGTGCAAAGCGCCGAAGAAATTGACCTCCATCTGTGTACGAGCCTGCTGCTCGGACACTTCTTCGAGCATCCCGTTGAGGCCGTACCCGGCGTTGTTGACGGCAATATCGAGGCTGCCGAAACGCTCCTTCGCAGCCGCCACCGCCGCGAAGCCTGCGTCGCGGTCGGTGACGTCCAACACCTGCACCTGCAGCGCGTCCCCAAACGCGGCGGAGACGTCGTCGAGCGCGTCAGCGGTCCGGACGGTCGCCGAGACGTTGTCGCCCCGCTTGAGCGCCTCGATCGTGATGGAACGGCCGAAACCGCGGCCGGCTCCCGTGATGAACCAGGTCTTCGCCATAATTGATCCTTTCCGTGTCGTGCTGTCAGTCTATGTCAATTGTCACTGACTGACACAACGGTACGATGATTCCATGCAAGAAGGTGCAGGAGGACTCCGGCAGACTCAACAGCGGCTTATCCGGGACCGACTCGTCGAGGAATCGATGAAGTTGTTCCTGCGACAGGGCTACGACGCGACGACTGTCGAGCAGATCGCCGCTGCAGTCGGGATCTCGGCGCGCAGCTTCTTTCGCTACTTCGGCTCGAAAGACGGCGTCATCCTGTCGAAGTTCGACGACACGGGGGATCGTCTCGCAGAAGCGCTGCGAGCGAGACCGAGCGATGAGCCGGTGTGGGACTCACTCCGGCGAATGTTCGACGATTTCGTCGACTACACCGCCGATGCCGAAAAGATGCGGCAGAGCGAGGCCATCAACGCTCTCATTGCGCAGTCTGAAGCGCTGAAAACGGGGTATCGCGACCGCATGGAGCGCATGCAGGTTCTCGCAACGCACGCGCTCCGGGAGCGTACGGGGCTTGACGCATGGGACGCGCGAGCCCTGGTCGCCGGAGCATTCTCGTGCCTCGGAGTCGCCGGCGAGGCTGCCGCAAACGAGGGTGTCGGCTTCGGTGCCGCGCTCGACACCGCAATGGGAGCGCTGCGTCGGCATATCAACGACCGGGGTGCAGATCCGCGCTGACGCCACGCGCCGAGCCGGTCAGAGACGGACGTCCGCCATCGAGTCGGTGCGCGCGCTCCACCGGCCGTCCTCGCGAGCGATGCGAATCGGATGGCGGAATGCGTTCGAGACGTGATCAGTCGTCAGGACGTGTCGCGCCGACCCTGCCTGTGTGACCTCACCTTCTCGAACGAGCATCGCGTGCGTCGTCGATCCTGGGAGCTCCTCGAGATGGTGTGTGACGAGAAGCGTCGTCAGGTCGGGACGCTGTCGCGCCAGGTTCTCGAGAGTGACGACGAGTTGCTCGCGGGCTGCAACGTCGAGCCCAGTCGACGGCTCGTCGAGGAGCAGGAGCTCCGGTTCGATGACCAACGCGCGGGCGATGAGCACACGCGTCCGCTCGCCCTGCGAGAGGTCGGTCCATAACGAGTCGGTTTTGGAACCGAGACCCACGGACGACAGCAACTCTCGCGCGTGCCGCGACTCCGCACCAGTCGGCTCCCATCGTCCCGTCCGTTCTACGCTGCCCGTCAGACCGGTGAGCACCACATCTTCGATCGTGAGAGCGCTGGTCAGCGGATGCCGCGGATTGACATGACCGATGCGCCGCCGGAGCGCTTGCAGCTCGACCCGGCCAATTCGCTCGCCGAGCACCGTCACGATCCCCGAGGTCGGATGCGCCTGGGCGCCGCACAGGGACAGGAGGGTGCTCTTCCCGGCGCCGTTCGCGCCGAGCATCGCCCAATGCTCTCCCTTGCGGATCGAGAACGAGACGTCTCGGAGGATCTGCTTGCCGCGGCGGGTCACCCCGACCGCGGCAAGCGAGAGGACAGCGTTTGATTCCACGAGGTCAGCTGAGGTCGGCGCCGTTGCTGGCGATAACCTTCTTGTACCAGTGGAACGAGTCCTTCGGAGTGCGCTTTCCGGTTCCCACTCCGTTGTCGTCGATGTCGACGTGAATGAACCCGTACCGCTTGGACATTTGCGAGGTGGACAGGCTCACGATGTCGATGGGCGCCCAGCTGGTGTACCCCATCATCTCGACCCCTTCGTCGATGGCCTGCGCCATCTGCGTGAAGTGCTGGCGGAAATACTCGATGCGATACGGGTCGTGGACGACGCCGTCGGGACCGACCTTGTCGATCGAGCCGATGCCGTTCTCGACGCAGAACAGCGGCATCCGGTAGCGGTCGTACAGTTCGATCATGCTGATCCGCAGACCGACGGGGTCGACTTGCCAGCCCCATTCGCTGGAGGGCAGGTACGGGTTCTTGACGCCGATGATCGTGTTACCAGGGGCACGCTCTGCGTCGGGGTCGATCGATTCGGTTGTCGTCATGTAGTAGCTGAACGAGACGTAGTCGACGGTGTAGGCGGCGATGATCTCCTCGTCGCCCTGTTCGAAGGGGATTTTGATGCCCTGGCGCTCGGCTTTGCGCAGGATCATCTTCGGGTAGGCGCCGAACACCTGCACGTCGCACGAGAAGTGGTTGAGCATCACCTTGTCGAGGGTTGCCGCGACGTCCTCAGGGCGAGGCGTGAGCGGGTAAGTGGTCAGCTTGGTGACCATCGCGCCCATCCTCGCGTCAGGGACGAGCTCCCGCATGAGCTTGGTGGCGAGGGCCGATGCCACGAACTGGTGGTGCAGCGCGCGGTAGGCATTCTGCAGTTGGGCCGCCCCCTTCGTTAGGTCCAGGCGATCTGTGAGTCGTCGGTTTCCATTCGATGGGTGCACTCCCGAGCGTAG
>NZ_JBNAFI010000012.1:0-12116 GCF_049707515.1 Microbacterium arborescens
TACGCATGAGCCGCCGTATCACTGGACGGAGCCCGATCAGCACCCGGCGTACCCGGCACCACATTGCCATCCAGATCGCACACGATCATGTTCTCCGGAGCCAACTCGTCATACGACACCCCCGACGGCTTGATCACGAACAGATCAGCCCCCGGAACACGCCCCGACACGTTCCCCCCGGTCCACACCACCAGCCCGTAACGCACCAACTCAGCGTGCAACGACGCCACCTCGGCCCGAACCCGCGCCACCGCGACTTCGGCCTTGACGCCGTCGACGTACTCGCTGCTGATCGCTGCGTTGCGTGCCACTCGAGTGCTCCTTCGCCCAGCCGCCGTCGGCGGGCCTCGATCGTGTGACGGTCGATGTGACCGTTCACATTGCGACACTATAGCCAGGGGCCGAACCCCGGTGTCAACTCCCGGCGTGTCTCGGATCGGTAACGACGGCTCAGCGACGCGGACCGGTCGAGGATCGCACGACGAGCTCGGGCACGAGCACGTCCAGTTCGACCTCCCCGGAGCCCTGGCCGAGCAGGAGATCGACGCAGCGACGACCGAGGTCGGCGAAGTCCTGTCGCACGGTCGAGAGCGGTGGCCAGAAGTGCGCCGCCTCGGGGATGTCGTCGAAACCGACGATGCTGATGTCGCGCGGACAGTCCAGACCTTCGTCGCGGATGGCGTGCAGGAGCCCCAGGGCCATCTGATCGTTCGAGGAGAAGATCGCGGTGAAGTCGCGCACGCGCAGGAGCTCACGGCCGGCGTAGTAGCCGAATTCCGCCGTCCAGTCGCCGAGCACGGGCGCGGTGGTCGGGATGTCGGAATCGCTCATCTCCTCGAGGAAGCCGCGCATCCGCGCCTCCGCCTCGATCCAGTCCTGCGGACCCGCGATGTGGTAGATCGACCGGTGTCCGAGCTCGATGAGGTGCCGTGTCGCCAAGCGTGCACCCGCGATCTGGTCGACCGACAGGGCGTGCCCCGGATCGACTTCCGTCGACTGCAGGGTGACGTAGGGGATGCCGATGGGTTGCGCCGCCAAGGCTCGGAACACCCGCACCTGCGGCGCGATGACGACGAGTCCTTCGACCGCCTGGGCGACCAGGTGCGCGAGCCCCGCCTGGATCGAACTCGGGTCCCGCGCATCGACGTTGGCCGTCGAGACCCAGTAACCCCGCTCGCGGGCCGCCGCTTCGATGGCGGCGATGGAGGAGGCCGGACCGTACTGGGTCGCCTGAGATGTGAGCACCCCGATCGTGCGCGACCGACTCGTCACGAGGGCGCGGGCGGCGCGGTTCGGGCTGTAGTCGAGCTCCGCCATGACGGCGAGGACGCGCTCTTTGGTCTCGGGGCGGATGCTGGAGTGGTTGTTCAGCACTCGGGAGACCGTCTGATGCGAGACCCCGGCCAGACGCGCGACGTCGCGAATGCTCGGGCGACGGCCCGCAGCGTCTTCGCTCATGCTTCCTCCGGCCCGATGCGCACGGTCACATCGGCTCGAGCCCATTATGCACCGTCAGCTCGCTATGGCGCCGTCGGGTCGATGTGACAGTCACACCGCGACCGGATGCCGATGTGACACTGAGGATGCGCGTCACACTCGTGCACAGCCGCCCGATCTTCCGGACCCGGACGTATGCTGACCGCATGTCCGACCTCGCGCGTTTCCTGCCGTTGAGCCATCGGCCAGCGAACGACGCCACGGCGTCGTCCGACCGGCGGAGCCAGATCGCGGCCGTCCTCGCGCTCGCGGCGGCTGTTCTTCAGGACGCGCCCCATGACCGCCGAGATGCCTTCGTACGCGAGGCCGGTCTCAGCAGCGAGGACGGCGGCGGCTCACTGTCGGAGCTCGCCGACACCCTCGCGACGGGACGACGCCGAAGCATCCGCGAACTCACCGCCGTCTGCCGCGCCTACCTGACGCTGCCGGGCGAGCGCGCCCCGCTGCCCTTCGACGCGGCGGGCGCCGTGGCGCTGGCTTCGTCGGCCACCGCGCCCTTCGATCGGCGTGCGGCGATCGGGGGCCATACCGTTCGCGCGAGCGACGCCGGCTGGACCTTCGGGCGGGGTCCGGAGATCTCGGCGAGCGCCGATGAGATCGTCGCCTTCCTCACGGGGGTTTCGGACACGCCGCCTCGCCGCACCCTGCCCGACCGCAGACCCGTCAGCTGAGCCGGAGCAGGTCGCGGTAGAAGTCGATGCCTCGCAGCCAGACGTCCACGCGGATGCGTTCGTCATGCGCGTGGAGGGCTTCGCGCTCCGATGCCGTGAGCCGGAAGGGCGCGAAACGGTAGACGCTCTCGCTGATCGCGGTGAACCATCGACTGTCGCTCGCACCCAACTGCAGGTACGGCGTCGAGACGACCTCATCGCCGAGCGCGGAAGCGACAGCGGCGGCGATCCGCCGCCAGCCCTCGCCCCGCCACGGCGATACGGGTGAGGGATCGGAGCCGTGTCGAACCTCGATCTCGACCTCCGGGTCGGCGATCGCGCGCCGGACGCGTTCCGTCGCGGCGGCCACGGTGTCGCCCGTCAGCAGCCGGATGTTGACCGAAGCCCGCGCCGTCGTGGCGAGGACGTTCTCGCCCTCGGCCCCGTGGAGCTCCGTGACGACCGCGGTCGTGCGCACGAGCGCGTTGGTCTCCGCGCCGAACCTCGGCAGCGCGCGGACGAGCAGCCCGCCCGTGACGGCGATGTTCGCGAAGAGGGAGCGGAAAGGCTCGCGGGCGTGGGGAGCGAGCGTGCGGAACATCGCACGCACCGGCGGCACCAGACGCACGGGGGCGGGGCGCCGATGCAGCCGGTCGATCGCCCGGGCCAGCCGCGCTGTCGCCGGCAGCGGCGGCGGCGTGGAGGCGTGGCCCCCGGCTTCGCGAGCGATGAGACCGAGCGTCATCACCCCGCGTTCGGCGACGCCGATCATCGCGGTCTCGACGTCGACACCCGGCACGGCGCCCGAGACCACGGCACCGCCCTCGTCGAGCACGAGCCCGGGTCGGATGCCGCGGGCCCGCAGCACCCCGACGATCGCGGGAGCGCCCGTGCCCGCCACCTCCTCGTCGTGCCCGAACGCGAGATAGACGTCTCGAGCGGGGCGCCATCCCTCGGCGACGAGGCCTTCGACGGCCTCAAAGATGGCGACGAGCGATCCCTTGTCGTCGATCGCGCCGCGCGCGTGGATCGTCGCCTCCTCTCCCTCGCCGGTGAGCACGGCGTCGAAGGGCGGGTGCGTCCACTCCGCATCGACGACGGGGACCACGTCGTAGTGTGCCATCAGCACGAGAGGGGCCTCCGCGGCAGCGCCGGGCCAGCGGTAGAGCATCGCGTGCTCCCCCACCAGCTCGTACTCGAGCTCCTCGTGCAGGCGCGGGTAGGAACGCTGCAGGGTCGCACGGAAGCGGGTGAACGCCGCCTGGTCTGCTTCGGCCGGATCGGAGCGCGAGACGGTGGGGATGCGCAGGAGCTCCCGGAAGCGTTCGACGGCGGCGGTGTCCACCCTGCGAGCCTAAGCCTGCGAGCCTCAGCCGCGCGGCTCGGCGAAGCGCTGACTAGGCTCGCGTTATGACGAATCAGACGACGTCCGACAGCTCTCACGCCGGCCTGCGATGGGGCATCCTGGCGACGGGCGGAATCGCCCACGCCTTCACCCGCGACCTGCGGACGGCCGGCCGCGAGGTCGTCGCCGTCGGGTCGCGCACCCACGAGTCCGCGGCGCGGTTCGCCGGCGAGTACGGCATCCCTCGCGCGCACGGCTCGTACGAGGAACTCGCCGCCGACCCCGACGTCGACATCATCTACGTCGCCACTCCGCATCCGGGTCACCGCGACGCCGCCGCGCTCGCGATCCAGCACGGGAAGCACGTCCTGGTCGAGAAGCCCTTCACCCTCAACCGCGACGAGGCCGTCGCCCTCCAGGATCTCGCGGCCGGTGCGGGGGTCCTCGTCATGGAGGCCATGTGGACCCGCTACCTGCCGCACATGGTGCGTCTGCGCGAGATCGTCGCCGCCGGCACCCTCGGCGAGGTGCGCACGGTGTTCGCCGACCACACGCAGCGCATCTCCGACGATCCCGCGCACCGGCTCAACGACCTCGCGCTCGGCGGTGGCGCCCTGCTCGACCTCGGCATCTACCCGGTGTCCTTCGTCTGCGACCTGCTGGGGCTCCCCACCGAGGTGCGCGCCGTCGCCCGGCTGCAGGAGACGGGGGCCGACGCCGAGGTCGCCACCGTCATGACCCACCCCTCGGGTGCGGTCTCGACGACCGTGTCGTCCTCGCGGGGTGCGGGACCGAACACCGCCCACATCGTCGGCAACGAGGCCCGCATCGAGATCTCGGGGGTCTGGTACGCCGCGACGGACTTCCAGGTCGTCTCGCACGATGGCACCGTCATCGAGGAGTACCGCTCCGAGATCGAGGGGCGCGGCATGCAGTTCCAGGCACTCGAGGCCGAGGCGCTCGTCGCCGCGGGTCGCACCGACGGCGACGTTCTCCCGATCGCCGAGACCGTCGGGATCATGGGCGTGCTCGACGACATCCGTGCTCAGATCGGTGTGCGCTACCCGCAGGAAGGCTGACGCGTACACACGAGGGGCGGATGCTGGTACGGCATCCGCCCCTCGTCGTCTCGTGCCGGCCGGCCTAGGCTGCGAAGGGCACGACGCCCAGCACCACCGCGACGGCGAGCATGACGAGCGAGACGATCACAGCCCGCCACAGGACCTTCTTGTGGTGATCGCCGAGGTTCACGTTGGCGAGCGACACGAGCAGCAGGATCGCGGGGACGAGCGGGCTCTGCAGGTGGACGGGCTGCCCCGTGATCGATGCGCGCGCCATCTCGACCGGCTCGATGCCGTAGGTGGCGGCGCTCTCGGCGAGGATCGGCAGGATGCCGAAATAGAAGGCATCGTTCGACATGAAGAACGTGAACGGGATCGACAGGATGCCGGTGATCACCGCGAGGTGCGGTCCGAGCTGGGAGGGGATGACCTCGGTGACCCACGAGGCCATCGCGGCGACCATGCCGGTGCCGTTCAGGACGCCCACGAGCACGCCCGCGGCGAGCACCATCGACACGACCCCGACGATCGAGGGGGCGTGGGCGACGATCTCGTCGGCCTGCTGCTTCAGCTTCGGGAAGTTGATGATGAGGGCGAGAGCCGCGCCCACCATGAAGACGTACGCCAGCGGGAAGACATCCAGCACCAGCAGCACCATGACGGCGAGGGTGAGGACGAGGTTGACCCACACCAGTCGCGGGCGCAGGGTGGCGCGGTTCGGGTCGAGCATCGTGTCGGCCATCGCGGTGTCGCGCTCCTCGACCCACTGGGCCGCCGGCACGGGCTTGCGTCCGCGCACGGTGACGACGTTGCCGGTGCGAAGCGTCGCGAGGGCACCGGGGCGGGGGTCCGCGCCGCGGAACAGCTTCGGACCGCCGAGCACGCCGTCGCCGCCGCCGAGACGGGAGAGGTCGACGCTTCCGGCGAGGCGGCGGCGCTCGGAGAGCCCGAGGAACCACGCGAACGTCAGGGAGACGACGATGCCGGCGGCGAGCGAGGGCAGCATGGGCACGAAGACGTCCGTGGGCTGGAGTCCCAGCGCCGACGCGGCGCGCACCGTCGGGCCGCCCCAGGGCACGATGTTCATGGTGCCGTTCATCAGGCCCGCGACGCACGTGAGGACGACGGGGCTCATGCCGAGCCGCAGGTAGATGGGAAGCATCGCCGAGGTCGTGATGATGAAGGTCGTCGAGCCGTCGCCGTCGAGCGAGACGACAGCGGCGAGCACCGCGGTGCCCAGCACGACCTTGGCCGGGTCGTCCTTCAGCACCCGCGTGATGACGCGGATGAGCGGGTCGAAGAGCCCGACGTCGATCATGATGCCGAAGTACATGATGGCGAACATCAGCAGGGCCGCGGTGGGCGCCATGCTCGTGATGGCGTCGATGATCATGTCGCCGAGGCCGAGCCCCGCGCCCGCGAACAGTCCGAAGGCCGTGGGCACGATGATGAGGGCGACCATAGGGGTGAGCCTGCGGGTCATGATGAGCGCCATGAAGGTGAGCACCATGGTGAATCCGAGGGCGACGAGCACACCCTCGGGCGGGATGAAGGCGAGGTCGTAGCCCTCGTCGGCCGCCGCAGCGGCCACGATGGTGGCGGGGGTGATCATGTCGACTCCTTCGTCGGCGGACGCGCGCGCCGGCGGCGCGATCGGATGAATCTAGGTCGAGCCGACACGGATGCGCGCGCTTGGGCGCATTCCCGTGACTTGAGCGCGTAGCGTTTGTTCTGCGCATTCTGCGCACGAGCAGGGAGGTGAGGATGCGGTTCACCACGCGGCTCTTCCTCGTGCAGCTGGCCGTCGTCGCGACGGTGCTGCTCGTGTGCACCGGCGCGTTCGCCGTGATCGCGGTCGCGCAGGTCCGAAGCGCCGCAGAGAAGAACGCCCTCAACATCGCCCGCTCCGTCGCGGCAACCCCTGACGTTCGCGCGGCGGTCGCGCGCTGGTCCGACGACCCGGGCACCCCCGCCGCCGCGGACCTCGTCGATGGGCCGCTCCAGGCGACAGCCGCCGCGATCGCCGGCCGCACCGACGCGCTCTTCGTCGTGATCACCGACGATCACGGCATCCGGCTCGCCCACCCCAACGCCGACCGCCTGGGCGAGACCGTGTCGACCCCGTTCGATCGCGTGCTGGCGGGGGCCGAGGTCGTCGACTGGGAGGTCGGGACGCTCGGGCGTTCCGCGCGAGCGAAGGTCCCGATCCTGCCGCCGAGCGGCGGCGAACCGGTAGGCGAGGTGAGCGTCGGCTTCGAAGAGGGAAGCGTGCTGGACGATCTGCCTGCCGTGCTCCTCGCCATCGGGATCGCCGCCCTCATCGCGCTCGGTGTCGGGATCGCCGCGGGATCCGTGCTGCGTCGGCGCTGGGAGAAGACGACGCTGGGCCTCCAGCCCGAGGAGCTCACGGCCCTCGTGCAGCAGCAGAGCGCCGTGCTCGACGGCATCGGAGACGGCGTCCTCGCACTCGACGAGAACGGTATCGTCCGCGTCGCCTCCGAGGCCGCCGAGCGCCTGCTGCGTCTCGACGGCGCCGTCGGACAGCCCCTGACCGCTCTTCCCCTGCCCCGCGACCTCGTCGCCGCGATTACCGCGGGGCTGCCGCTTCACCGCGTCGTCGTGGGTTCGCGCGTGCTGACGGTCGACGTGCATCCCGTGCGCCGCGGCGGCCGCGAGCTCGGCGACGTCGTCATCGTCCGAGACGACACCGACGTGGCGGAGCTCGGCGAGCAGCTCTCGTCGGTGCAGACGGTGACGGGCGCGCTGCGGGTGCAGCGACACGAGTTCTCGAACCGGCTGCACGTCGCGGCGGGGCTGATCGACGCCGAACGCGTCGACGATGCCCGGGCCTTCCTCGACGACCTGCTCGAGCGCGGAAGCGTCGCCACGCCGATCGCGCACATCGAGCGGGTCGACGATCCCTTCCTGCAGGCCCTGCTCGCCGCCAAAGCCGGCGAAGCGGCGGCGCAGGGCGTCACGATCGAGGTGGGCGAAGACACGCTCGTCCTCGGCGAGCTCCACCGGGTGGAGGATGCCGCAGCCGTCGTCGGCAACCTCGTCGACAACGCCGTCGCCGCGGCGCGCCGCGGAGCCGAGCCCCGCCGCGTCGAGGTCGGCTTCTTCGGCGACGGCGACGCGCTCGTCGTCACCGTCGCCGACTCCGGTCCCGGGGTGCCGGCGGGCCGAGACGTGTTCGCACCGTCCGCGGGGCCGAGCGACGATCGCGTGCGCGGCCGAGGCATCGGCCTCCCGCTCTCGCGGGAACTCGCTCGTCGTCTCGGGGGCGACGTCTGGTTGATCGACCCGGGCGGCCCGGCAGCCGCCGCATCCCCGCCGTCCCCGGCGGATCCGCCCACGGGCTCCGCGCCCACGGGCGCCGTCTTCGCCGCCCGCCTGCCCGGCGTCCTTCGCCCACCTGGCGCGGCCGGCACGCCCAGCGCTCGACCCGACGAGGAGACCGATTCATGACCACCGCTCCCCCGCTGCGCGTACTGGTCGTCGACGACGATTTCCGGGTCGCGGGTCTCCACCGCGACGCCGTCGCCGCCGTGCCCGGATTCCACGCTCTGGCGCCCGCCCGTTCACTTGCGGCGGCGCGCACTGCCATCGACGAACACCGCCCCGATCTCGTGCTCGTCGACAACTACCTGCCCGACGGCGAGGGGGTCGACCTCGTCCGCGTCATCGACGTGGACGCCATCGTGCTGTCCGCGGCGACCGATGCCCGCACGATCAGCCGGGCGCTACGGGCCGGCGCGATCGGCTACCTCATCAAGCCGTTCGAGGCACGAGCGCTGCGGGAGCGACTCGAGCGCTACAGCCGCTACCGGAACGTCCTCGACGCCCCCGACCTGGAACAGGACGACATCGACCGCGCGCTGTCGATCGTGCATGGCGGGCCCGCGACCGCAACACGGTCGGCGACCGAGCAGATGATCCTCGCGACGCTCGGAGCGGACGAGGCCTCGGCGGGCGAGGTGGCCGCTGCGTGCGGCATCTCACGCGCGACAGCCCAGCGTCACCTCGCGGCCATGGCCGCACGCGGCGTCGTCGAGGTGCGGCTGCGGTACGGGTCGACGGGACGGCCCGAGCACCGCTACGCCGCGTCGCGCGGCTGACGCGTCGACCACCAGGCCCAGAGCACCAGCACCGGCTGGAAGAAGAGCCGCACGAATCGGCGCCGATCGGTGTCGAGGCCGAAGGCGCTCCGCCCCTTCCGCCACTGGTCGAGATTGCCCGGGAAGACGGCGATGAAGAACGCGGCCAGAAGCGATCCGATGCGGGAACGCTCGCGTGGGAGGGCGATGAGCGCGAGGCCGAACAGCGCCTCGACCGCGCCCGAGGCGACCACGACGCCGTCCCGATCGATCGGAAGCTTGTCGACGACGACGTCGGGCACCTGCGCCTGGAAGTCGCGACGCGCCCAGAACAGGTGACTCAGTCCGGCGAAGGTCATAGCGCCGGCGAGCAGCCAGCGGAGCGCGGTTCTCATGTCACCAGTCTGGCCGCCGGACGCCCGACCGGCCAGGTCTTGCGGGCGGGCCGGACTAGGCTTACCGGGTGCCCGGCTCGCTCGATCTCTCCCAGCTGAGCAGGTGGCCCGACGTCGAGGCGCCGGGACTGGTCGCCGCTGACTCGGCGGATCGGCTCATCCTCGCCGAGTCCGAGCAGGCGCGCGAGGACGCACGTCCGGGCGAGATCGTCGTCATCGGCGACGCGTACGGGGCACTGACCCTTGGCGCGTCGAACGAGGGCGCGAGCGGCATCCGGGTCCACCAGGATCCCCTGAGCGGCGAGATCGCCCTGGCGGCCAACGCGGCGCGGCTCGTGCCCGACGCGCGCTTCGTCTCGCATCCGCTGGAGACGGATCTCGTCGCCGGCGCGCGCGTCGTGCTGCTGCGGCTCCCTCGATCGCTCGACGCTCTCGCCGACATCGCGGCGACGATCGCCGCTGCGGCATCCCCCGACGTCGTCGTCTTCGCCGGCGGACGCATCAAGCACATGACGACGGCCATGAACGATGTGCTGCGCCGCTTCTTCACGCGCCTCGACGTCACGCATGCGCACGGCAAATCTCGCGTGCTCATCGCGCGGGGCCCCCTGCCGGCGCCTCTTCCCCAGCCGCGTCCGGGTCACAGCGACGGGCTCGAGACCCGGGCGTTCGGCGGCGCGTTCGCGGGACCGCGCATCGACATCGGCACACGGCTGCTCCTCGCCCACCTGCCCGCGCACGCACCCGGCGGAACAGCGTCAGACCCGTGGATCGACTTCGCGTGCGGCACCGGGGTGGTCGCAGCCGCCTGGGCGGTCCGGCACCCGGGCGTCCACGTGTACGCATCGGATCAGTCCGCCGCCGCCGTCGCCTCGGCCCGGGCGACCGTGCTCGCCAACGGTGTCGCGGACCGCGTCGCGGTCGCCCGCGACGACCTGCTGTCTCAGCGCGCCGACGGCAGCGCATCTCTGATCGCCCTGAACCCGCCGTTTCACTCGGGCCCGGCGATCAGCGACCGTATCGCGCCCCGCCTGTTCCTGGACGCGGCACGCGTGCTGCGCTCCGGGGGCGAGCTGTGGTGCGTCTGGAACTCCGCCCTGCGCTACCGGCCGGAACTCGAGCGCCTCGTGGGGCCGACACGGCAGGTCGCCCGCGACCGCAAGTTCACGGTCACGGTGTCGACCCGCCGCTGACGCCCTCAGTGGTAGCGGCCGCTGTAGGCGTTAATCGCCTGCTGGCCCCCGAGGTGCGCGTAGAGCACGTTGGAGTCCGCGGGGATGTCGCGCGACGACACGAGGTCGATCAGGCCGGCCATCGATTTGCCCTCGTAGACCGGGTCGAGGATGACGCCCTCGAGCCGCCCGGTGAGGTAGATCGCCTCGTCCGTCGACGCCACCGGGATGCCGTACTTCTCACCGGCCCAGCCCTCGAGAACCTGGATCTCGTCGTCGCGCAGCTCGCGACCGACGCCGATCAGCTCCGCGGTGCGGCGGGCGATGCGCTCGACCTGGTCACGGGTCTTCTCGATCGTGGCCGACGCGTCGATGCCGAGCACGCGGCGGGGCCGGTCGCCGAAGTTCGCGGCGAGATCGGCGAAGCCGGCGATCATGCCGGCGTGCGTCGAGCCGGTCACCGTGCAGACGACGATCGTGTCGAAGAAGACGCCCAACTCCTCCTCCTGCTGCCGCACCTCGTGAGCCCAGTTCGCGAAGCCGAGGCCGCCGAGGCGGTGGTCGCTCGCTCCCGCGGGAATCGCATACGGCTTCCCGCCGGCCGCCTCCACGTCGGCGATCGCGTCCTTCCACGAGTCGCGGAAGCCGATGTCGAAACCTGCCGGCGACAACCGGACGTCGGCGCCCATGAGTCGCGAGAGCAGGATGTTGCCGACGCGGTCGTTCACGGCATCCGGCCAGTCGACCCAGTTCTCCTGCACGACGACCGCCTTCAGGCCGAGGTGCGCGGCGACGGCTGCGACCTGACGGGTGTGGTTGGACTGGATGCCGCCGATCGATACCAGCGTGTCCGCTCCCTGGGCAAGCGCGTCCGGCACGATGTACTCGAGCTTGCGCACCTTGTTGCCGCCGTACGCGAGGCCGCTGGAGACGTCCTCGCGCTTCGCCCACACCCGCGCTCCACCCAGGTGGGCGGAGAGGCGGTCGAGGGGATGCACGGGACTCGGCCCGAAGGTCAAGGGGTGACGCGGGAAGTCGGCGAGGGTCATCGGTTCTCCTGGGGTGGGTGGAGCTCAGGCGGGATCGGGGTGGGTCAGCAGGCGCTCGAGCGTCAGCCAGTTCTCGCGCGTCGCAGCGGCGGCCGCCTCGACGTCGCCCGCTGCGCACAGCTCTGTGATGCGTGCATGGGCCGAAACGGAGTCCCGTCCGGAAAGGCTCGAGAATCGCGCACGCTCGAGGCGGCGCAGCAGCGGAGTCACCTGCTCGAGCAGGGTGCCCAGGAGCGGGTTCGCACTCGCGGCGACCGCAACCTCATGGAAGTCGTCATCCGCGGCCAGTGCCGCATCCACGTCTCCCGCGCCGAGGGCAGAATCGAACCGTTCGTTGGCCGCGCGCATCGACGCGAGGTCGGATGCCGTCAGCTGCGGCACGGCCTCCCGGACCGCCAGCTCGTGAAGCGCGGCCGCGATCCGCTGGGCCGCGAGAGCCTCGCGCTCGTCGAGCGGTGCTACCTCCGTCGCCTTCGCACGGCGGGTGCGAACCAGGCCGGCGACCTCGAGCCGAGCGATCGCCTCCCGGATGGGCGTGCGGCTCACCCCCAGCCACTCCTCCAGCTCGCTGTCGCGCAAACGAGCCCCCGGCTCGAGGCGGCCGCTCACGATCGCGTCACGCAGAGCGGTGTACGCGTGGTCTCGCAGCGAAGCAGGACGAGCGACGGGGGCGAGCGGCATGCAATATATTGCACACGATACGAGCCGAACAGTCAAATCGACGCCATGGGCGGGGGCGAACCGCGTCGCCGGGACCTGCCCGCACATACGGAAAAGGGCCACCCAGCGTTGGGTGGCCCTTTCACGAAAGAAGTCCGGCGGTGTCCTACTCTCCCACAGGGTCCCCCCT
>NZ_JBNAFI010000013.1:0-7874 GCF_049707515.1 Microbacterium arborescens
TGTGAATAACAGCGCTCCGTGGCGGCGTTCTGACTTCGCTACGTGACGTGTCTACAGCAGCTCGGTTCTCGCAGGGCTCAGGTCGGGGCTGGGCCGCCTTGCTGGAGGGATGCTCGTCGGTGGGACTTCAGAGTTTTGCGCAGAAATGTCGCTCTCGGACTAGTTGCCATCACGCAGAAGAGGTCACAGCTGCGATACCGGTGCGTGCGGATGGCGTGACAGGTGCTGGATGCATCACAGTCGTACGTAGGCGGCGCCTGCCCATTGTTGTTGAGCGAGGTAGCCCACGGCCGCGGCAACGGTTGACACCCCCTCGAGCAAAGAATCAGCGTCCACGTCTTCTCGGCTCATGCTGTTCTGACACGCCAGCACCTGTACGCCCGCACTGCGGATCGTTGCGACGAGATCGTCTCGATAGGCACCGTCCGCGACCAGGCCCCGCACCGCGCCGCCCTGGACGACGAGCTGCACGATGCCGTCGGGACTGAGATCGTCAACGGCGTTTCGGGCAACGCGCAGCGCGGCGGTGAGAACCGCGGCGTCCTCGGCGAAGACGTGGATGACGAGCGTGTTTCGCGTGGTCATCAGGCGAGGGAGAGGAAGAGCTTTTCCAGCTCGTCGGGGTTGGTGACGTTATCCGCCTCCGGCGTGGTCATGCAGTCGCGAAGAGCGGTGGAGATGACGAGGAAGCCGGCCCGATCCAGAGCTTTAGAGACGGCGGAGAGCTGCTGAACGACGTCGCGGCAGTGTGCGTCGTTTTCAACGGCGCCGATCACCGCGGCGAGCTGTCCTTGCGCACGCTTCAGACGGTTGAGCACCTTTCGCTTCGCCTCCTGATCGTGCAGCAGCGAGTCAGGGCCTTGCGGGTCACTGCCCATGAGCGGTTCCTTCCGTCGAGTTGACAACAACTATACCCCCCGGGGTATCCTGGGCGTCCAGGTTCAGATATACCCCCTGGGGTATCACCGGAAAGGGAGAGAACATGTGTCGAGCTACGAAGTGCCGGACCTGTGGGAAGACGACGTGGGCGGGCTGCGGCCAGCACGTGTCTTCGGTACGCGCGTCGGTGCCCGCGTCGCAGTGGTGCAATGGCAACCACACGCGCGGTGAGGTGCAGGCTGCACAGTCGAAGCAGGGCGGGTTCTTCTCGCGCCTGTTCGGGCGGTGACCGACGATGGCCACCACTGAGCTCACGAACGAGACCTTCGGCCCGGCCGTCCAGGCAGACGGGATCGTCCTCATCGACTTCTGGGCGGCCTGGTGCGGCCCGTGCCGCTCGTTCGCTCCGGTATTCGAGGCGGCGTCGGAGAAGCACCCCGACATCGTGTTCGCGAAAGTGGACACCGAAGCGGAAGCTGAGTTGTCCTCGGCTCACCGCATCACCTCGATCCCGACGCTGATGGTGATCCGCGATGGCGTGCTGGTGTACAAGCAGCCCGGTGCTCTGCCTGCCCCGCAGCTCGAGCAACTGATCACCAAAGCCCGCGAGCTGGACATGGATGATGTCCGCCGCCAGATCGCGGCTGCCGAGACGGCTGCCTGACCGTGTGCGCTCAAATCACCTGCCCCTCCTGCGGCAAGCCCACGTGGGCCGGCTGCGGCCAACACATCGACGACGCCCTCGCCGACGTTCCCGAAGACCAGCGCTGCACCTGCGCGCACTGACCCCGCGAAAGCAGATCCCCGTGCTCCTCGAACGCTTGTATGACGACGACCTCGCGCACGCCAGCTACCTGATCGGTTGCCAGCGGAACGGTGAAGCGATTGTGGTCGATCCCCGCCGCGACGTGCAGGTCTATCTCGACCTCGCCGCGAAGCATGGCATGACCATCACTGCCGTCACCGAGACTCACATCCACGCCGACTACCTCTCCGGCACCCGCGAACTCGCTGCCCGCACGGGAGCGACGATGTACGTCTCCGCCGAGGGCGGGCCCGACTGGCAGTACGGTTCCGGATTCGATGATGCCACCCGGATGGTGCACGGTCAGCGCATCACCCTCGGCAACATCGCCCTCGAAGCAGTGCACACCCCCGGCCACACCCCCGAGCACCTTTCCTTCCTCGTCACCGATGGAGCCGCCACCTCCGACCCGGGCTACTTCCTCAGCGGCGACTTCGTCTTCGTCGGCGACATCGGCCGCCCCGACCTGCTGGATGAAGCCGCCGGCGGTATCGACACCCGCTTCCAGGGCGCGCGCGATCTGTTCGCCAGCCTTCGCGACCGTTTCCTCACCCTCCCGGACTACGTCCAGGTGCTCCCCGCACACGGGTCCGGCTCGGCCTGCGGCAAGGCCCTCGGCGCTGTCCCCACCTCCACGGTCGGATACGAGCGACGCTTTGCCTGGTGGGCACCGTACCTGGCCGCCGGCGACGAGCAGGGCTTCATCAACTCCCTCCTCGATGATCAACCTGATGCGCACGCCTACTTCGCCCGGATGAAGCGGCAGAACCGCACCGGGCCCGCTCTGCTGGGCAAGCTCGCACCGCTGCCGCAAATCGACGCCTCCGACCTGTCCGCTGCGCTGGAGGAAGACAGCGTCATCCTCATCGACACCCGCCACCACGCGCAGGTACACCAGGGCACCGTGCCCGGCGCGCTCAACGTCCCCGGCGAAGCGAAAGCCGCCAGCTACGCCGCCTGGGTCTACGACCCTGAGACGGAAACACGCCCCCTCGTCATTCTGGCCGACTCGACTGACGCGGCCGGGCGGTTCCGCGACCACCTGCTGCGGGTGGGGATCGACGCTGTCCACGGCTTCACCGACACCCTCGACGGACTGCGGCTCGTTCAGCCGAAGACCATCGCCCCCACGGACATCGACCAGGTGGAGCACGCCCTCCTGCTCGATGTGCGCAACCGCACCGAATACAACGCGGGACACATCCCCGGTGCCGCCCAACTCTCCGGCGGTCGCGCTCTCTGGCACACCGATGAGCTCCCCAGCTCGGGCGTCATCCTCACTTACTGCCAGAGCGGCGTCCGCAACAGCGTCGTCGCCAGCGCCCTGCGTCGAGCCGGTCACGACGTCATCGAGATCGACGGCAGCTACCGCGCCTGGCTCGCCGCAACGGCGCAGCCCGCCGCGAACGCCGCCTGACCCCTCGAGGAGCCCGACTGACCTTGCCCATCATCACCGCGATGATCCTCGCGACCGTGGTCGGCGTCGCGCTCGGGCTCCTCGGCGGAGGCGGCTCAATCCTCGCCGTCCCCGTCCTCACCCTGATATTGGGCATGGGAACGCGAGAGGCGATCGCGTCTTCGCTCTTCGTGGTCGCAGTGACCAGCGCCATCGCCGTCCTGATACGCGCGCGAACGGGGACCGTGAAATGGGGGGTCGGTGTCGCGTTCGGGGCGACAGGGATGCTCGGCGGGCTCGGCGGTGCATCTCTGGGGCGGTTCGTGCCCGACTCCCTCCTCGCCATTCTCTTCAGCGGCATCATGATCGCCACGGCACTCGCGATGATCCGCGGCCGTCGCACACCCGCCCCACCCGAGCGACCTCGCGCGCGCAGCTCTCATGTCCTGCGCGTCGTGATCATGGGGGTGTCTGTGGGGTTCCTCACGGGGCTGCTCGGGGCGGGAGGTGGTTTCCTCATCGTCCCCGCGCTGCTGATCTTCGGTCTGCCCATCGCCGCGGCCACCAGCACATCACTCCTCGTCATCGCACTGAACTCCACCGCAGGACTCGCCGCACAGGTGTTCGCCACCGCGATCCCATGGGAAACCGTTCTTCCTTTCACCGCCTTCGCCGTTGTCGGCTCCGTCGCCGGGATGCTGCTCGCCAGAAAGTTGTCCGCCCCCACGCTCCGCAAAAGCTTCGGCTTCTTCGTCCTGGGCGTGGGCATCATCATGCTCACAGCGACGATCCTGCGCCTCGCACCTCTTCTATGACCCTCCGGGAATCGCTCATGTCCGTCACCCCCGCTGTCGTCCTCCCGCGCGTTGGTGCCCTCATCGAGGGCTACCAGGGGCCTGTCATCGATGAACGTGCGGTCCGGATCGCGGCCGGTCTCCTGCTGACGCTCGGACTTCTCGCCGCCACCGCCGCACTCGCGTTCGGGACGACTCGCCCGCTGCAGATGTTCGGAATGTTCTTCCTGCTCGACATGCTGACCCGTCTCCTCGTCAGTGATCGGTTGTCGATCACCCTGGCGTTGGGACGACTCGCGAGCCGCTCCCACTTCCCGCGCTGGGTCGGCGCCCCGCAGAAGGCCTTCGCGTGGTGGCTAGCCGTCGGCATCGCCACAGTCTCATGCGTCGCGCTGGGCTCCGGCGCTATCCCCCTCCAGGGGGTACTCGCCCTGTGCGGTGTCTGCTTCATCCTCCTAGCCCTGGAAGCGATCTTCGGCTGGTGCGCGGGCTGCCACCTCCACCGCCGTCTCAGCCGACACCCCACACATCACTGCGCCGACCGCTCCTGCAACCTCTAACCCCAAACCCCCGAAAGGACCCCATGCGTCGCTTCGCCCTCGTTACAGTCACCGCACTCGTCGCCGCCTTCGCGCTCACGAGTTGCACCGCGCCGACCACCGCCCAACCTGCGGTTAGCTCGGATGCGATCGTCATCGACGTCCGCACACCCGCCGAACACGCCGAAGGGCATCTCGATGGGGCACTCCTGCTCGACGTCACCGCCGGCGAGCTGCAAACGGCAATCCCTGACCTGGACCCCCACGCCGACTACGTCGTCTACTGCCGTTCAGGTCAACGCGCCGCAGCCGCCGTCGACCTCATGGAGGACGCAGGCTTCACCCAAGTACGCAACCTCGGCTCGCTCGCAGACGCCGCAGCCGCGACGGGGCTACCGGTCGTTCAGACCGATTGAACCCTTCACCCACGCTCCAACAGCGGAGGATCGGCGCGCGCCTCAAAAACCAGTAGCTTTCTGAGACGCCGGACCAAGTGGCCCTCGACAGCGCCCCTTTGCCCGAAATCTCGGGCCGCGCGTCGTCTCAGAAAGGCGTCTCGCCATAATTCGTCTCAGCAGGGGTCATAAAGGGTGTTTCCGAGTCAGAATGGGCTCGTGAGGCTTCTCGGATACACGCGCGTGAGTACGTCGAGTCAGGACGCGCAGCTGCAGCTCGACGCGCTCGTTGCTGCCGGGGTGCAAAAGCGCGACGTCTTCGCGGATGTCACCTCGGGGAGCAAGACCGCGATCGAGCGGACCGGGATGAAGAAGCTCCTCGAGTACGCCGAAGACGGCGACACCGTCGTCGTCTGGCGAGTCGACCGCCTCGGCCGCTCCCTGATCGACGTGCTGAACACCGTGAATCTGCTGCGCGAGCGCGGCGTGCAGGTGCGGTCGATCTCGGATGGCATCGATCCGTCGACGTCGACGGGCCGGCTGATGTTGAACATGTTGGCCACGCTCGCGGAGTACGAGCGGGAGCTCATCGTCGAACGGGTCAACGCCGGCATCGCAGCCGCCCGAGCGAACGGGACCCGGTTTGGCCGGCCTCTGTCGGACCCGGTCGTGATCGCGGACAAGCTCGCGATTGCCGCGGATGCGCGAGCGCGCGGCCGCACCGCCGAGGACGCCGCTCGTCTCGTCGGGTGGAGTCGCGCGACGCTCTACCGCCATCAGCAGGTCCATGCGGCCCGCGAGAGCGCAGCGATGTAGCGGCTCATGGACGGCCTCGAGCGGTGGCGGATCCTCCGACTTCACGTCGAAGATCAGATCCCCCTCGCGGCCCTCGCCCGCGAGAGCGGCATCGGCACGCGGACGCTCCAACGCTGGCATCAGCTCTACGAGAAACACGGGCTCGCAGGACTCGACGACACCGCACGAAGAGACAAGGGCAGCCGACGCACTGACCCCGCAACCGTCGCCGCCATCGAGCGGCTCGCCCTGACCCGGCCTCGTCCGTCAATCGCGACGCTGCATCGACTCATCGTCGAAGAGTGCCTACGCGAGAGTAGGCCGGCGCCGAGCTACGCGACCGTCCGAGAAATCGTGCAGGCCCTCGACCCCGCACTCGTCACCCTCGCGTTGGAGGGTCCCGCGTCCTACCGCGATCGTCACGAGCTGGTGTTCCGCCGTCGCGCACAACGGCCGAACCAGATCTGGCAGGCCGACCATACCGAACTCGACATCCTCATCATCGGCGCGAACGGGAAGCCCGACCGGCCCTGGCTGACAACCGTCATGGATGATCACTCCCGCGCGATCTGCGGATACATGGTCTTCACCGGAGCGCCCTCGTCACTGAACACCGCGCTCGCGTTGCGGCAGGCGATCTGGCGAAAGACCGACCCCGCGTGGGCGATGTGCGGAATCCCCGATGTGCTGCACGTCGACCACGGCTCCGACTTCACCAGCCACCACCTCGAACGCACCGCCATCGAGCTGCACCTACGGCTCATCTTCTCGACCGTCGGCAGGCCCCAGGGGCGCGGCAAAATCGAGCGATTCTTCGGCACCATCAACACCGAAGTCCTCCCAACCCTCCCCGGCCACCTCGGCCCCGGGAACCGCAACCCGCAGCCCGTGCTCGACCTCCCGGGCCTGGACCGAGCGATCGGCGCCTTCATCGCGACCTACAACCAGCGCACCCATCAGGCGCTCGGCATCTCCCCACGCGACGCATGGGTCGCGGACGGCTGGATACCCCGCATGCCCGACACCCTCAACGAGCTCGACGGCCTGCTGCTCACCGTGCCCACGCATCGGACCGTGCAACGAGACGGCATCCACTTCCAAGGCCAGCGCTATCTCGCGCCCACCCTCGCACCGTTCGTCGGACACGCAGTCACCATCCGCTACGACCCCCGCGACCTCTCCGAGATCCGCGTCTACGACCACGGCACCTTCATCTGCGTCGCCGTCGACGAAGCCCACCCCAACACCCGCCTCAGCCTCCGAGACATCGAAGCCGCCCGCCGCGCCCGCCGCCACGAACTCCGCCGCACCATCAACGACCGCATCCCCACCATCGCCCACCGCGAAGAACCCCACCTCGCGGACTCGACCCCGCCCAAGAAACGACTCCGCACCTACGAGGAGGAGTGATGACCCAGAGCTTCATCGTCACGAAGGAACACCGCCGCTTCACCGAGTTCGCGAACGCGGTGAAGAAGGAACGCACCATCGGCATCTGCCACGGTGACGCTGGAGTCGGAAAGACCAACTCCGCCCGCCGCTACGCAAACTGGGACACCCTCCAGCCTTTCATCACCGCGTGGGGCCCGAGGAGCGAGGACGACGCGAAACACTACGCGCTCGCGCATCGCTCCCGCACCGTGTTCTACACACCCGAGGTCCTCCCGCGACCCAGAGACCTCATGGGAGACATCAGCAGATGGCGTGTCAAAGTCGGCATCTGTATCGACGAGCACCTCCGCACCATCGGGAAAGTCACCGGAGTGAACACCGCCGACACCACACGGTGGGTCGAACTGCTCATCGTCGACGAAGCCGAGCGCCTCACGCCCACCGCGCTCGAGCTGCTTCGCGACGAACACGACCGTACCCATCTCGCGATCATCTTGATCGGCATGCCCGGCATCGACCAACGCTTCCGCCACTACCCCCAGCTCTACAGCCGCCTCGGGTTCTCCCACCGCTACCGCGCCCTTGGCCGAGACGAACTCCTCTTCGTCCTCGACCGACACTGGACACGCCTCGGACGCACCCTCAACCCAGACGACTTCACCGACGCCCAAGCCGTCGCCGCCATCGAACGCATCACCCGCGGAAACTTCCGCCTCCTCGAGCGCTTGTTCCCCCAGATCAACCGCATCCTCAAGATCAACGAACTCGAGACAATCACCGACGACGTCGTCGAAGCCGCCGCCAGCGTACTCGTCATCGGGAGCTGACCGGCGCCACCGAACGATCACAGAACACCGCCATCAAGCGAGCAACTCCACA
>NZ_JBNAFI010000014.1:0-5600 GCF_049707515.1 Microbacterium arborescens
ACCATCGCACGATGGCTCACCACGTCAACGACGTGACACTCGAGCCCGAGAACTACACCACTCCCAGGGACGTCACCGTCGTTGACCCCATATCTAGCGCGGGCGACGCGCGGTATCTCATCGGCATAGGTGCCATACGATGTCGTGTGTGTCTGGGTCTCGCTGGTTGCCTTGGGAACGGCTTGACGAGCGATCCCCTATCGCAGACCGCATAGCGGCGGACTGCGCTCGCGCGATAGTCGAGCGACGGCGCGACATCGGCGACTTCATCACCGAGGCTGAGCTGGCCGAGGACGCAGGCGCGAGCCGTACCCCGGCTCGCGAGGCGATGCTGCAACTGGAGAAGTGGTCTCTGGTGCGTCTAATCCCGAAGAAAGGGGCGATCGTCACGGCGCCCACCACCGCCGAGCGGCGCGACATGCTCGACTTCCGCGCGATGATCGAGAACGACGCGGTGCGTTCCATGGCGACGAACGGAGCTGTACCGAAGATGACTCGGGACGGAATGGAAGACGCGCTCCGGCGTCAGCGGGCAGCTATCAGCGGCGGAGACCTCCTCGAGTTCGCGAGTGCCGACTACGCCTTCCACGCTGAGATCATTCGCGGCGGGGGAAACTCCGTCGTCACCGGCATCCTTGAGATGCTCGCTCCGCGTGTTGCGCGTTTCACCTATCTCGCGATCACGGAGACGCCCGGACGAATCCCTGCGCTGCTCGATGAGCACATCCGCCTTTCCGAAGCGGCATTGGCGGGTGACGTTGACGGTTACCACGAGCTGATCTTCGATCACATTGCTCGCGGACACTCCGCGATCACCGCCGTGCCCTGAATTTCGTCAGGCGAGCCGGCGAGACGCGCGCACTACCAGGCCAAGGCAGATGAAACACACGACTGCTACTGCAGCGAGCGTCGTCGAGTAAGACATGAGGGGAAGCAGTGCGGCGAGGACGGTGGGCAGCAGGAACCCAACGTAGGTGAGCGAGTAGTAGACACCCGTCAGCCCGGCTAGGTCCTGAGGGGTTGCGATCTTCTGCACGTGCAGGAGACCGGCCACGACCGTGATCCCGTACGCAGCGCCGAGGATAATCGCGACCCCCAGCGCGAGAAGAGGATCGGACACCAACGCGGCTACGGCGGCAAGCACCATTCCGACCGTCATCAGCGATAGTCCGATACTGAGCGCGTGGCCGCGGGTTCGACGGTTCAGAGCGGGGACGGCACTTTGCATTAGGGCACCCACGCCGAGGGTGAGGACGGTGAGGACTGTTGCGTAGAGGGTCGTCCAGTCGCCGAGCTGTTCCTCGGCGATGGCCGGCATGATGGCGTATGCGACCCCGGCCGCAGCGAACACCCAAGGCGCGGCAGGAAGGACGAGCCGAGTGAATTGCTCGTGCCCTGCCGACGGTACTCGCAGGTCTCGCCACCATGCGCCCGTGGCCCGGGATGCTGGGGGGAGCGATTCCGGTGTGCGGATCAAGAAGGCGACGCTGATCACGCACAGGACTGCGTGAAGAATGAACGGTGTCACTGTCGGCCACGGTGCCCACTGCCCGAGTGCGCCGGTGACACCGGCACCGATCGCGAAACCGAGCGTCAGCGTCATTGAGGGGCGTCGAGCCCCGGCGGTCACGCCAGCGCGCATGTCGAACGGCGCCGAGCTCAGCTCTTTCATCCAGCTAGTACCGACTGACATCGCAACACCGACTCCGGCGCCTGCGAGCGCACGGCCGCCCAGCAGCAGCGGAAGGCTATGGATGCCAACTGCTAGCAGCGCGCTTCCGGCGATCGCTAGGAACGCGCCCGCGATGAACACGGGCTTGCGACCATGTTTGTCGGACAGCGCCGACGCGATCAGTAGCCCGGGGATGAGTCCAGCGACGTACATGCCGAGGAGGAGGTTCGCCTGCCACGCGTCGAAGTTTCCCGTCGTCTCGTAGACGTGCAGTAGCGGGGTGAAATGGTTACCACCCCACGCAAGCAAGAACATCGCCGGCGCTGGGAGGAGCCAGGTCCGGTTGCGGGAGCTCATGCGGCGCCTGCCAGCGCTTGATGTCCGGCTTCGATGTGCCGGGCGATCATCTTGCGGAACGCGGGCACATCGCCGTCGGTGGCGTATCGGGCGAGCGCAGTGTGTTCATCGAGAAGTGTGGCGATTCGTCCGGGATTTGTCGATACGGCCAGGTGAGTGAGGCGTGCAAATCGCGGCCCGACAAGGTCGAGGATTTCGCCGACGAGCGATCCGCCGCTACTTCGGATGATCTGTGCGTGGAAGGCGTAGTCGCCGGCCGCAAAGCCGAGGAGGTCGCTCGCCTCAACGGCTGCCCGTTGCCGGCTGATCGTCTTCTCCAGGTTGACGCCGAGCGTCGGCAGACGACCCTCATGGATGACCGCTTGCTCTACCGCATTCGTCTCCAGCAACGCGCGGAGGTCTAGTAGCTCCCGGTACTCGCTCGGACCGATAGCGGTCACCACAGCACCTTTTTTTGGCGCGATGGTCACGAGGCGCCACCCCGCCAATTGCAGCATCGCCTCCCGTGCCGGCGTGCGGGAGGCGCCGCCTGCGTCCGCGATGTCCGACTCCGTGAGCCAAGAGCCCGCTGGGCGCCTGCCCTCAACGATCTCGCGCGCCGTCAGGGCGGCCAAACGCAAGCTCAGCGGGGCGCGGTCGTGAATCCGTTCCCACGGCAGCGTCGAGTAGGCGATCATACGAGCACCGTATCAGCTGCATGGATTGATAGATGCATCAATGCGTTTCATGCGTTATGGTGATCCGGTCGACATCCGTGGGGCGTCGGCCGGGCGGGAGCGACCGCGCTCGAAGTCCGTTCCCCTCGTCAGCAGACCAGGCCCTCAAAGGAGAAGACATGGCCAAAATCGACTACAGCCGTTTGGCGGACGACGTGCTCGATGGTGTAGGCGGTGAGCAGAATGTGAAGTCTGTCTCGCACTGCGCAACACGGCTGCGATTCGTGTTGAAGGACAACGCGCAGGCAGATAAAGACGCCATCGCCAAGGTCCCCGGCGTCATCAGCACCGTCGAGAGCGGCGGACAGTTCCAGGTCGTCGTCGGCAACAGCGTTCCGCTCGCATACGCGGCGCTGGAGAAGACGCATCCCGCCCTCACCGAAGGTGCCGATGCGTCGCTTACAGCGACCACGTCCGACGCAGGGAAAAGCAACCCGCTGACCCGCGTGCTGAACGCCGCCATCGGGGTGGTCTCCGCCATCTTTGCCCCGATCATCGGCACGCTCTGCGCCGCGGGAATCCTGAAGGGTCTGCTTATGATCGTGTCGACAGCCGGCTGGCTGTCGACCACATCGCCGACATACCAGATCCTCTGGACGGCAGCGGATGCGTTCTTCTTCTTCCTCCCACTGATCCTCGCGGTGCCGGCGGCTCGCAAGTTCGGTGCAAACATCTACACCGCGCTAACGCTCGCAGGTGCGCTCGTCTACACGCAGGTGCAGAACATCAACCTCGTGCTCAACGACGAGGCAGTCTCTATGTCGCTGCGCGCGTTCCAGCAGGCCGGTGGCGCCGTCGACTTCTTCGGCATCCCGGTCGTGCTGCAGAGCTACACCTCCACGGTGATCCCAATCATCCTGGCCGTCTACCTCCAGTCGCTGATCGAGAAGCTCATCGCACCCCGCATCCATGACTCCGTGCGGAACTTCATCGTCCCGCTCGTCGTGCTGGTGGTCGTGTTCCCGGTCGCGCTCCTCGCGCTCGGTCCTGTCGGCAACCTCGTCGGTCAGGCCATTGCGGACTTCTTCCTCCTCGTTCAGGGCTTCTCGCCCGTCCTCACTGGATTCCTGTTCGCTGCGCTGTGGCAGGTGATGGTCGTCTTCGGCATCCACTGGGCGATGGTCCCGGTGTTCATCAACAACCTCGCTACGGCCGGGTACGACACCTTCAAGCCGTTGGTGTGGCCCGCAGTCTTCGGTCAGGCCGGTGCTGCCCTGGGCGTGTTCCTCCGTCTCAAGGAGCGTCGCGTTCGAGGCATCGCAGGTTCTGCCGTCGTCGCCGCCCTCTTCGGCGTCACCGAGCCGGCTGTCTACGGCGTGAACGTGCCCCGCAAGCGTGTGTTCGGGATTGCGATTCTCTCCGCCGGCATCGGTGGGGCGATCGTCGGTGGTGCCGGCGCCAAGGTGTACGGCTACGGCCTGTCCGGCATTCTGACCCTCCCGCTCGGATACGGCGACCCGCTCGGTCTCGGCGACACGTTCCTATGGCTGATCATCGGAACCGTCGTCGCGTTCGTGCTCTCGACCGTGCTGACCTTCTTCTTCGGCATCACGAAGAAGGAGTTCGCCGCGGATCGCGCCGCGTCCGCTGCAGAGCGCGCAGAAGCGTCGGATCCGTCCACCGGTACCCGCGAGCTCGTCGTGCCCGTCGCGGGAACCGTGATCCCGCTCGCGGAAGTCGAGGACCCGGTGTTCTCCTCTGGCGCGATGGGTGCGGGATTCGCGGTGCGCCCCACGGACGGCAAGGTCGTCGCACCCGTCTCCGGAGTCGTCGAAGCAGTGCTGCCGCACGCGATCGGGATCCGGACCGCGGACGGCGTCGAGGTGCTCGTCCACGTCGGCATCGACACGGTGCAGATGAACGGAACCGCCTTCACCAGCAAGGTCGCCCAGGGGCAGCAGGTGAGCGTGGGGGAGGCCCTCATCGAGGCCGACCTCGAGGCGATCATCGCCGCCGGATATGACACCACCACCGTCGTCGCAGTCACCAACAGCGACGACCTGGGAGAGGTGCGCGTCGTCGCCTCTGGCCCGACCACGGCTGGGTCGCCGGCGTTGACCATCGCGGCAATCGTGCCCACGGCCTGACCACCCAAGAGGGCCGTCGGTGATCCTGCCGGCGGCCCACCGTCACAGAAAGAGAGCTGAAGCCGATGTTCCCCGAGGGATTCCTGTGGGGCGGCGCACTTGCCGCCAACCAGTGCGAAGGCGCGTGGAACGAGGACGGCAAGGGTCCGTCCGTTGCTGACATGACGTCGTACAAGCCACACGTCGACGTCAGCAACTACAAAGAGCTCCACGGCATCACCGAGGAAGGCCTCCGCGCCGCTGCGGCCGACGATGACATCAATGCGCACCCGAAGCGCAGGGGCATCGACTTCTACCACCGCTATAAGGAGGATCTGGCGCTGTTCGCGGAGATGGGGTTCAAGACGCTACGCGTATCGATCGCGTGGACACGACTGTTCCCCACCGGCGAGGAAACCGAACCGCTCGAGGCCGGCATCGCCTACTACACCTCCCTTTTCGAGGAGATGCGCCGCCTCGACATCGAACCGCTCGTCACCCTCCATCACTACGAGATGCCAGTGCACCTGGCGCTCGAGTACGGCGGGTGGGCCGACCGTCGCGTCATCGACATGTTCACTCGGTACGCAAAGGTGTGCTTCGAGCGCTTCGGACACCTCGTGAAGCTGTGGCTAACGTTCAACGAGATGGACGGCATCATCCGCCACCCATTCTCCAACGGCGGCGTCATCCCCGACCGGCCCGACTCACTGTGGGCTGACCCCGTTTCGTAGGTCCGGTTGTTATGTGAGTCGTCCTGTCGTCCGCGGTCGCGGGCAGGGAGACTGG
>NZ_JBNAFI010000015.1:0-5506 GCF_049707515.1 Microbacterium arborescens
GGGTATGGTTGTGAAGTTGCCCTCTGGGCTGGCTGTGAGGTCAGTTGGGGGAGCGTCCGATCCTTGAGAACTCAACAGCGTGCACTTGTCAAATGCCAAATAACCTCGACTCCACTTCGGTGGGGTGAGATTCCTTTGGATCAAAGACCTTCCTTCGGGGAGGCAACGGATAGTCAGCAATGATTTATCTCTTTGGTCAGCATCAAACTCGCTGCTCCAGTCTTTTTCCGGCTGGTCGCAGCAAATTTTCTTTACGGAGAGTTTGATCCTGGCTCAGGATGAACGCTGGCGGCGTGCTTAACACATGCAAGTCGAACGGTGAAGCAGAGCTTGCTCTGTGGATCAGTGGCGAACGGGTGAGTAACACGTGAGCAATCTGCCCCTGACTCTGGGATAAGCGCTGGAAACGGCGTCTAATACCGGATACGAGCTGCGATCGCATGGTCAGTAGCTGGAAAGAATTTCGGTCAGGGATGAGCTCGCGGCCTATCAGCTTGTTGGTGAGGTAATGGCTCACCAAGGCGTCGACGGGTAGCCGGCCTGAGAGGGTGACCGGCCACACTGGGACTGAGACACGGCCCAGACTCCTACGGGAGGCAGCAGTGGGGAATATTGCACAATGGGCGGAAGCCTGATGCAGCAACGCCGCGTGAGGGATGACGGCCTTCGGGTTGTAAACCTCTTTTAGCAGGGAAGAAGCGAAAGTGACGGTACCTGCAGAAAAAGCGCCGGCTAACTACGTGCCAGCAGCCGCGGTAATACGTAGGGCGCAAGCGTTATCCGGAATTATTGGGCGTAAAGAGCTCGTAGGCGGTCTGTCGCGTCTGCTGTGAAAACCCGAGGCTCAACCTCGGGCCTGCAGTGGGTACGGGCAGACTAGAGTGCGGTAGGGGAGATTGGAATTCCTGGTGTAGCGGTGGAATGCGCAGATATCAGGAGGAACACCGATGGCGAAGGCAGATCTCTGGGCCGTAACTGACGCTGAGGAGCGAAAGGGTGGGGAGCAAACAGGCTTAGATACCCTGGTAGTCCACCCCGTAAACGTTGGGAACTAGTTGTGGGGTCCATTCCACGGATTCCGTGACGCAGCTAACGCATTAAGTTCCCCGCCTGGGGAGTACGGCCGCAAGGCTAAAACTCAAAGGAATTGACGGGGACCCGCACAAGCGGCGGAGCATGCGGATTAATTCGATGCAACGCGAAGAACCTTACCAAGGCTTGACATATAGAGGAAACGGCTGGAAACAGTCGCCCCGCAAGGTCTCTATACAGGTGGTGCATGGTTGTCGTCAGCTCGTGTCGTGAGATGTTGGGTTAAGTCCCGCAACGAGCGCAACCCTCGTTCTATGTTGCCAGCACGTAATGGTGGGAACTCATGGGATACTGCCGGGGTCAACTCGGAGGAAGGTGGGGATGACGTCAAATCATCATGCCCCTTATGTCTTGGGCTTCACGCATGCTACAATGGCCGGTACAAAGGGCTGCAATACCGTGAGGTGGAGCGAATCCCAAAAAGCCGGTCCCAGTTCGGATTGAGGTCTGCAACTCGACCTCATGAAGTCGGAGTCGCTAGTAATCGCAGATCAGCAACGCTGCGGTGAATACGTTCCCGGGTCTTGTACACACCGCCCGTCAAGTCATGAAAGTCGGTAACACCTGAAGCCGGTGGCCCAACCCTTGTGGAGGGAGCCGTCGAAGGTGGGATCGGTAATTAGGACTAAGTCGTAACAAGGTAGCCGTACCGGAAGGTGCGGCTGGATCACCTCCTTTCTAAGGAGCATCTGACTCTTCGGAGTCCAGAACCCAGATCGAAGGCACATGTTCTTCGCTGGGAGCTCATGGGTGGAACATTTGACATGGTGCGAAGGATGAGGTTCTTCTCTAGTACGCCGCTTGCGGTGGGAACGGGGAGGGTTTCGGGTGTCGCACCTGCACGCTGTTGGGTCCTGAGGGACCGGATGAGAGTCCGCAACCTCTGGGCCTTTTCTTCATGCCGCTGGTCGGTGTGGGGGGAGGGTACCGCCCGTACTTTGAGAACTACACAGTGGACGCGAGCATCTTCGATGCGACACCTTCGGGTGTTGTGTCGTGAAGATGATCTTAAAGATCATTAGTCAATTTTTTGACGATTCAACTCATGTGATTTCAAGTCTTTAAGAGCAAACGGTGGATGCCTTGGCATCTGGAGCCGAAGAAGGACGTAGCAATCTGCGATAAGCCTCGGGGAGTGGATAAGCACACTGTGATCCGAGGGTGTCCGAATGGGGAAACCCCGCTGGGCGGCGTGCCGACCTAGTGACTCCCGCCTGAATATATAGGGCGGGTAGAGGGAACGTGGGGAAGTGAAACATCTCAGTACCCACAGGAAGAGAAAGCAACAGCGATTCCGTTAGTAGTGGCGAGCGAAACCGGATCAGGCTAAACCTTGCGTGTGTGATAGCCGGCAGGCGTTGCACGTTGGGGGTTGTGGGACTTTTCTGATCATTCTGCCGAGTGGTCGACGTTACAAGAGGGTATAGACGAACAGGTTTGAATGCCTGGTCATAGAGGGTGCGAACCCCGTAGTCGAAATGCCTCCCTTGGCGTGAAGAGTATCCCAAGTAGCACGGGGCCCGAGAAATCCCGTGTGAATCTGTCAGGACCACCTGATAAGCCTAAATACTCCCAGATGACCGATAGCGGACAAGTACCGTGAGGGAAAGGTGAAAAGTACCCCGGGAGGGGAGTGAAATAGTACCTGAAACCGTTTGCTTACAAACCGTTGGAGCCTCCTTAGCAGGGGTGACAGCGTGCCTTTTGAAGAATGAGCCTGCGAGTTAGCGATACGTGGCGAGGTTAACCCGTGTGGGGTAGCCGTAGCGAAAGCGAGTCTGAATAGGGCGATTCAGTCGCGTGTCCTAGACCCGAAGCGAAGTGATCTATCCATGGCCAGGTTGAAGCGACGGTAAGACGTCGTGGAGGACCGAACCCACTTAGGTTGAAAACTGAGGGGATGAGCTGTGGATAGGGGTGAAAGGCCAATCAAACTTCGTGATAGCTGGTTCTCTCCGAAATGCATTTAGGTGCAGCGTTGCGTGTTTCTTGCCGGAGGTAGAGCTACTGGATGGCCGATGGGCCCTACAAGGTTACTGACGTCAGCCAAACTCCGAATGCCGGTAAGTGAGAGCGCAGCAGTGAGACTGTGGGGGATAAGCTTCATAGTCGAGAGGGAAACAACCCAGACCACCAACTAAGGTCCCAAAGCGCGTGCTAAGTGGGAAAGGATGTGGAGTTGCTCTGACAACCAGGAGGTTGGCTTAGAAGCAGCCACCCTTGAAAGAGTGCGTAATAGCTCACTGGTCAAGTGATTCCGCGCCGACAATGTAACGGGGCTCAAGCACGCCACCGAAGTTGTGGCATTGACATTTTTGGTAGGCCTTCGTGGTCCAGCCGTGTTGATGGGTAGGAGAGCGTCGTGTGGCCAGCGAAGCGGCGGTGTGAACCAGCCGTGGAGGCTACACGAGTGAGAATGCAGGCATGAGTAGCGAAAGACGTGTGAGAAACACGTCCTCCGAAAGACCAAGGGTTCCAGGGTCAAGCTAATCTTCCCTGGGTAAGTCGGGACCTAAGGCGAGGCCGACAGGCGTAGTCGATGGACAACGGGTTGATATTCCCGTACCGGCGAAGAACCGCCCAAGCTAATCCAGTGGTGCTAAGAGTCCTAACCCGGGCTTAGTTGATCCCTTCGGGGTGAGACGGTCCGGTCTAACGCTCGACCCCATGCTGGTGCGGCTAGCGTATTAACAGGTGTGACGCAGGAAGGTAGCCCAACCCGGGCGATGGTTGTCCCGGGGCAAGTGCGTAGGCCGAGTCATAGGCAAATCCGTGACTCATACAGGCTGAGACACGATGCGGATAAAAAGTGGGTGATCCTATGCTGCCGAGAAAAGCATCGACGCGAGGTTCTAGCTGCCCGTACCCCAAACCGACTCAGGTGGTCAGGTAGAGAATACTAAGGAGATCGAGAGAATCGTGGTTAAGGAACTCGGCAAAATGCCCCCGTAACTTCGGGAGAAGGGGGGCCTTCCACTTATTAGGATTTACTCCGAAAGGGTGTGGAGGCCGCAGAGACTAGTGGGTAGCGACTGTTTACTAAAAACACAGGTCCGTGCCAAGTCGCAAGACGATGTATACGGACTGACGCCTGCCCGGTGCTGGAAGGTTAAGAGGACCGGTTAGCCGCAAGGCGAAGCTGAGAATTTAAGCCCCAGTAAACGGCGGTGGTAACTATAACCATCCTAAGGTAGCGAAATTCCTTGTCGGGTAAGTTCCGACCTGCACGAATGGCGTAACGACTTCCCAACTGTCTCAACCGCGAACTCGGCGAAATTGCATTACGAGTAAAGATGCTCGTTACGCGCAGCAGGACGGAAAGACCCCGTGACCTTTACTATAGCTTGGTATTGGTGTTCGGTGTGGCTTGTGTAGGATAGGTGGGAGACTTTGAAGCGGTGACGCCAGTTACCGTGGAGTCATTGTTGAAATACCACTCTGGTCACTCTGGATATCTAACTTCGAACCGTAATCCGGTTCAGGGACAGTGCCTGGTGGGTAGTTTAACTGGGGCGGTTGCCTCCCAAAAAGTAACGGAGGCGCCCAAAGGTTCCCTCAACCTGGTTGGCAATCAGGTGGCGAGTGTAAGTGCACAAGGGAGCTTGACTGTGAGACTGACAGGTCGAGCAGGGACGAAAGTCGGGACTAGTGATCCGGCAGTGGCTTGTGGAAGCGCTGTCGCTCAACGGATAAAAGGTACCTCGGGGATAACAGGCTGATCTTGCCCAAGAGTCCATATCGACGGCATGGTTTGGCACCTCGATGTCGGCTCGTCGCATCCTGGGGCTGGAGTAGGTCCCAAGGGTTGGGCTGTTCGCCCATTAAAGCGGTACGCGAGCTGGGTTTAGAACGTCGTGAGACAGTTCGGTCCCTATCCGCTGCGCGCGTAGGAAATTTGAGAGGATCTGACCCTAGTACGAGAGGACCGGGTTGGACGAACCTCTGGTGTGCCAGTTGTTCCGCCAGGAGCACCGCTGGTTAGCTACGTTCGGGATGGATAACCGCTGAAAGCATCTAAGCGGGAAGCCGGCCTCAAGATGAGATTTCCATGCCTTCGGGCGAGAGGCTCCCAGCCAGACTACTGGGTTGATAGGCCGGATGTGGAAGCGTGGTAACACGTGAAGCTGACCGGTACTAATAAGCCGATGACTTGATAACACACCGTTTTTGGTGCTTGCGTCCACTGAGTGGTTCTCGATGTACGGTCGAGAACCGCATAACGATTGATCGTTGTGCAGACTGAAACATCAATAGTGTTTCGGCGGCCATAGCGTGAGGGAAACGCCCGGTTACATTCCGAACCCGGAAGCTAAGCCTCACAGCGCCGATGGTACTGCAGGGGGGACCCTGTGGGAGAGTAGGACACCGCCGGACTTCTTTCGTGAAAGGGCCACCCAACGCTGGGTGGCCCTTT
>NZ_JBNAFI010000016.1:0-3814 GCF_049707515.1 Microbacterium arborescens
CAGCGTACTCGTCATCGGGAGCTGACCGGCGCCACCGAACGATCACAGAACACCGCCATCAAGCGAGCAACTCCACAAGCCGCGTCGACGCCGACACGCCGTGCCGAAACCCTGTGCCGAAACCTCTTTGTGCCGAAACCTTCACTAGACCGTTTTCGGGACTGACGGTAGAATGAAACCTCCGAAGGGAGACGGGCCGTGACCGACCAGGGAGCACCCAAGATGCAGACGTTCGACGTCGAGGAGCGGTGGCCCGAGCTGTTCGCGCAGCTTGACGCGGACCAGCGCGACAACGTGCGCCAGGCCCTCGCCGCGGGATGGCACGAGGGGTTCAACCCGACCCGCGAGGACGTCGAGAACGTGACCGACTACGCCCGTGGCGCGATCGATTGGGACGAGTACTCCCGACGCGCTGATGCTGCCGCGCGCCGCGCTGTCGGCGTCGTCGGCGCCGGCCGCTGACGTGGCATCCCAGTTCGATAGCTGGGAGTCGTATTTCTACCCGGACACGATCGACCCGGTGACGGGGGTCGGGACGCTGCGGAACCTCTTCGACGAGCGCGACGCACAGGCGCTTGCGCGTCGCGAGTACGGTCGCACGACGGGTCGCGCGATGCAGATCAGGAGCGGCCAGGTCGAGGTGCCGCGCACGTTCGACGGCGAGCACCTTCGAGCGATTCACGGGCACCTGTTCCAGGACGTGTACGAGTGGGCGGGGGAGTACCGCACCGTGAACATGTCCAAGGGTCCGGGTCGGGGTTTCGGTGACGTCACGACGGGCGAGGTCGATCGGTATCTGGCCGACGTGAAGCAGCTCGTGACGTCGACGAATTGGCGTGAGCTCAGCCGGAACGATTTCATCGCCACGGCGTCGACCGTGTTCGCGTATGTCAACCAGGCGCATCCGTTCCGGGAGGGCAACGGCCGGACGTCGAAGGTGTTCATGGCTCACGTGGCCGAGCAGTCGGCGTACCGGTTCGATTTCGGCCGCGTCAGCCCGGACCAGTGGAACGCGGGATCGGCGCTGAGCCGGCCGGACCTGTACGCCTACGCGCCCGACCCCACGTCGCTCGTGCCCGTGTTTGCCGCGGTGACCGTCGACCGGGCCGCGCCGCAGGCGATGCCTGACCAGGCCGCGCAAGTGCGTTCAGCGCTGAGCGCGTCCTACCCGCGTTCTCCGATCGACGCGACGAAGCAGACGCCGCGCCAGGGCGCGCCGTCTCGAGGTACCGGCGCCGGCTATCGCGCTGACTGTTCACGAGGGGCGGGGTACGAGCGATGAATGACCTAGTTGCCTGGGTGAGTTTCGTGCTCGCACTCGTAGGGACCGCTGGCGGTATCGCCGGCTTGATTCTGTTGGAGCGTCGAAGTCGCCGGGGAGGGACGAAATGACCAACGTCGTCGGGTACGCCCGTGTGTCCAAGCGGGAGCAGAACCCCGCCGCGCAGGAGGCCGAGCTGCGCGCAGCCGGCGCTTCTCGAGTATTCGTCGACCACGGCGAGTCCAGCCGCGTCACAGACCGCCCCCAGTGGCTCGCGTGTCTCGACTATCTCCGCGAGGGCGACACGCTCTTGGTGCGTCGGCTGGATCGTCTTGGGGGGACGGAGCGGATCATCATCGAGACGCTGCATGACCTCGACCGTCGCGGCGTGAACATCAAGAGCCTGACGGAGCCGATGATCGACACGACGACCCCGATGGGCCGTGCGCTGTTCGGCATGGTCGCTGTGTTCGCGCAGCTCCGCGTCGACACGATTCGAGAGAACACGATGCGCGGCCTGGCACACGCGAAGGCCCAGGGGCGGGTCGGCGGGCGGCCGCCGAAGATGACCCCAGAGAAGATTCACCAGGCGCAGCGCATGCGCGCCGAAGGGGCGAGCCTCGACCGTATCGCCGCAGTGCTCAGTGTCGGCAAGACGACCGTCGCCCGCGCCCTCGCCAAGGGCGACGCCATCGCCAGAGGGTAGGCCGATCTACAGAGACACGTTCGCGCCCCGCTGCCCCAGGATGCCTGCGGCGTTTGAGAACACCCTTGGGTTCCGTGTCGGCCAACTACCGGGATAGAGGACGTACATCGTCGCGCATCCGATTGTTGAGCGGTTGAATGCCTCTGGGATGAGTCTTCGCACCCGGTCGCCGCGGGAGAGCAGCAGTCCGGTCGTCGGCGTCAAGGCCACCGTGACCCGCTCAGCGGACATGAGACCAATTCCCCACCCGTACTCTCGCTCGTCGTGCGTACGGCCCGGCGCGAGCCGCGATGGGCACACGAGCATGTCACCAAAGAGCAGGGACGGGTCGTCGTAGCGGACGACGTTCCAGGTGAACTCATCCAGGACGCGCCGGTACTGAGCCCACCGAGCCTTCACGCGATCGTGCATCTCGGGCATGAACATCGCGTCCAGGTCCGCTGTGAACGACACTGCTTGCGCCAGGAACGCCCTAAAGGCTGCGTCGATCCCCGGTACGTGTCGGTACCCCTCAAACTCCGGCGCCGTCTCACCAGTGACGTGCTTCATCATCGCGGGATGCCGCTGGTGATGGAGGATGAGTAGCTTTTCCAGGATCTCGCGCTGCGGCTCCTCTAGCACGCTGTCATCGCCGTTATTCAGCCGAGAAACGAGCGGCGCCGCCGGACTCTCGACGAACACGGTCTGCGCCTTCTCGTACGTGTCGGGGTCGGCTTCCAAAGGGGAAGCGCGGTGGCTGTCCCTAAGCCATCCAGTACTGCTGGCGGTCGCTACATGTGGCGCGGAGCCGTCGAGTGGAACCTGCGTGAAGTGCCCGTCCTCCGCAAAGCCGCGCAGGAGGAACGCGGAGACGTAGTGGTGCTTCCGAGTCGCGGCCTTCGTCATGGACGAACGCTACCGCGCAGGCCCGACGGCTTTAGTCCCGCAGCAGCTGGGACGGGTGCACGTCTAGGGCTATCGCGATCGCGTTCAGCTCGTCGACGGTGAGTCCCGTTGGTGCTGTGCGGTGCAGTCGCCGCACGATCGTTCGTCGCGCGATACCGGTTGCCGATGCCAGCCAATCGAGGGTTTCGCCACGGGCCTGCAACACGTCCCGGATGCGCTGCGCTACCGCGACCGCGAGTGCCTGATTCTGACTCTTATCCATGCATGCTCCCTCGTTGTGTGTCCGATCGAAAGTAGGAAGTTCGGCGGTACGCCGAGCTGCCGGCTTTCGACGGAACACATGCTGACTTGCACGCAGTGAAGAGGCGGTCAAGGGGAGCCCGCAGGGCTCTCCCGAAGGGACGCGCAGCGCCCTTGACGGGCTCGTAGCGGAGTGCAACCCCGCAGCGCGGGGACATACGAAAGGCCCCACGTCGCTGAGCGAAACATGGGGCCTAACGCGAGCTAACTAGGACTGGTTCCGCGCCATGCCTGCGCATCGGGAACCATCATGTTCGTACGATTCGTCACCGGCCGGCTCTCCGCTGACCCCGAGGTGCAGCAGGCGGGCCGAGAGCGATTTGGTCCCGCACAGTCTGGTCTCAGCGTTGAGCCACCCTGAGTAGGCGGACCACGCCTACATGTTCTGGCTTGCTAGAGCCTGACCCCGCTGAGGATGCGGGCTCACCTGAGCGAACGGGTGGCGGGCAAGCTGCGGTCTCGTGCAATCCGACCGCGAGAGTCGAACATGTCTGTCCAGGCTGGAATGGTGGAGCGGCAGGACAGGAACGAAGCCGTGGCGGTCTGGCGCGGTGACACCACATTGCTGCTCATTCGAGTCGTTGACGGTGACGTCCCGCTGAGTGGTGGAGTTTCTCGACACCGTGCGGTCAGCTGGGTTTGATTATGCCGCAGCGATTTCG
>NZ_JBNAFI010000017.1:0-1416 GCF_049707515.1 Microbacterium arborescens
GGTGACGTCCCTGGGAGTGGTGTAGTTCTCGGGCTCGAGTGTCACGTCGTTGACGTGGTGAGCCATCGTGCGATGGTCAGTGAGAACTGTCTAGGAATCTCACGGAAGGACACAAACGCACGATGGCTCTTGACCAGTCTGCCCTCCTCGAGCTGCTCGGGGAACTGAAACTCACCGATGTCACCGACCGGATCCGCGTCGCGACCGAGACGCTCTATCAGGAGCTGATCGATGCGGAAGCGACCGCGGTGATCGGCGCGAACCCGTTCGAGCGCACCGCTGCTCGGACGACGCAGCGCAATGGTTCCCGCCTGAGGACGCTGTCCACGACCGCCGGCGATCTGGAGTTACGGATCCCGAAACTACGGCAGGGCACGTTCTTCCCGTCGCTGTTGGAGAGGCGTCGCCGGGTCGATCAGGCGCTGTTCGCTGTGGTGATGGAGGCCTATCTGCACGGCGTCTCGACCCGCAAGGTCGACGACCTGGTGAAGGCGCTCGGCGCCGACACCGGCATCTCGAAGTCCGAGGTATCCAGGATCTGCGCCGGCCTGGACGCCGAGGTCGCCGCGTTCCGCGACCGGGACCTGGCGCCGATGGCTTACCCGTATGTGTTCCTCGACGCCACCTACTGCAAAGCCCGGGTGAACCATCGGGTCGTCTCGCAGGCGGTCGTCGTCGCCGTCGGCGTCGCCGCGGACGGCCGCCGGGAGGTGCTCGGCTTCGACGTCGGCGACACCGAGAGCGAGGCGTTCTGGACCACTTTCCTCCGCTCGCTGAAGGCACGTGGATTGGCTGGCACGAAGCTGGTGATCTCCGACGCCCACACCGGGCTGAAGAAAGCGATCAGCACCGTGCTACAGGGCGCGGCCTGGCAGCGCTGCCGGGTGCATTTCATGCGCAACGTGCTGTCCGTGGTTCCCAAGGGCAGCCAGGACATGGTCGCCAGCGTGATCCGCACGATCTTCGCCCAACCCGACGACAAGCACGTCATCGCCCAGCTTGAGGAGGTCACTCGCATGCTCGAGCGGTCCCATCCGAAGGTCGCTGCAATGCTCCACGACGCCAAAGACGACCTGCTGGCGTTCTGCTCGTTCCCGCAAAAGCACTGGCGGCAGATCTGGTCCACGAACCCGCTGGAACGGGTGAACAAGGAGATCAAGCGCCGCACCGACGTCGTCGGCGTGTTCCCCAACCCCGCAGCCCTGCTCCGGCTCGCCGGCGCGGTCCTGGTCGAGCAACACGATGAGTGGGAAGCCGGCGACCGTCGCTACTTCTCCGAGCACTCCATGCGCCAGCTCGACGCCATGAACACCGCACAAGTCGAGGAGGTAGTCATCCCCGAAATCGCTGCGGCATAATCAAACCCAGCTGACCGCACGGTGTCGAGAAACTCCACCACTCAGCGGGACGTCACCG
>NZ_JBNAFI010000018.1:0-1247 GCF_049707515.1 Microbacterium arborescens
TGGGCCGCCCCCTTCGTTAGGTCCAGGCGATCTGTGAGTCGTCGGTTTCCATTCGATGGGTGCACTCCCGAGCGTAGTCGGCGGGGGCGATATAGCCGAGCGAGGAGTGCCGGCGGTGATGGTTGTACTCGTTCTTCCAGTCGCCGATCACGACCTGGGCGTGCAGGAGTGAGTAGAAGCTGTTGATGTTGAGGCACTCGTCGCGGATCCGGCTGTTGAACGACTCGACGTACCCGTTGCGCCACGGAGAGCCGGGCGGGATGTAGGACAGCCCGGTGCGGGTGCCGGCCCAGTCGGCCATCGCTTCGCTGATGAACTCCGGTCCGTTGTCCGATCTGAGCACAGCCGGGGCGCCGCGCACGGCGACGAGGTCCTCGAGGTGGGCGGTGAGGCGGTCGGCGGTGATCGACCGTTCGGTGAGCCCGCCGATGCACTCACGGGTGTGCTCGTCGACGATCGAGCAGATCTTGATCGGGCGGCCCTGCTCGTCCGCGTCGAACTGGAAGTCGACGGCCCACACCACGTTCGGTGCGTCTGCTGTAGGCGGGCCGACGGTGGAGGACCCGACGCGTTTGCGGCGACGGCGTTGCGGGACCCGGAGCCCTTCGTCGCGCCAGAGGCGTTGGATCTTCTTGTGGTTCACGGCCCAGCCCTCGGCGCGGGCGTCGTGGTACGCGCGTCGGTACCCGTAGCGGGGGTGGCTCTTCGCCCAGGCGCGCAGCCAGTCCCTGAGCGCCCGGTCCGGGTCCGCGACGGTGTCGCCCTTGCGCGGGCGCCGGTAGGCGGAGCGTGAGAGCCCGACCAGACGGCACGCCATCCGTTCGCTCACCTGCAGCTTGCGCTTGAGGTGAGCGACGGCGGCGCGGCGTCTGTCCGGGCTTAGAAGTTTCCCTCAGCCAGCTCCTTGAGCGCCGCCTTCTCCAGCTCCGCCTCCGCGAGCAGCCGCTTCAAGGTTGCGTTCTGCTTCTCGAGCTCCTTGAGCCGTTTCGCGTCGTCGGCCTTGAGCCCGCCGTACTGGTTCCGCCACCGGTAATACGTCTGCTCGGAGACTCCGAGGTCCCGGCACACCGCCGCGATGTCGGCGCCGTCGGCGAGCATCCTGTCGGCCTGCCCGAGCTTGCGGACGACCTGCTCCGGGGTGTGCCGCTTCCTGCTGTTCGTCATGATCTGACCAGTCTCCCTGCCCGCGACCGCGGACGACAGGACGACTCACATAACAACCGGACCTACGAAACGGGGTCAGCCCA
>NZ_JBNAFI010000019.1:0-541 GCF_049707515.1 Microbacterium arborescens
GACCACACCATCGACTACGCCAAGGGCGGCCACACCCACATCTTCAACCTCGCCCACCTCTGCCAACGACACCACTCGATGAAGCAGTTCACGAAGTGGGAAGTCCGGCAGGTCGGCGGCGGAGTCCTCGAATGGACCTCACCGCTCGGGCGCATCTACCGCGAAGACGTCCCGATACCGGCGGTGTGCTTCACCATCGACACCGCGAACCCACCACCGCGTGCGGGAACGGGCGGGCCGCCCGACGCCCCACCACCCTTCTGAGATCCCCCACGCGGCTGACTTTCCGCGCCCTGGCCTCCCCGCCCGAGCGAAATCGGCGGGTGACGCGGTGCCCGCTTACGCCGTGCCCGCTTTGCTCCGTGCCCGCTTCGCGCGGTCCGCGCTCTGGGCGGTGCTCGCTCTGCGCGGTGCTCGCTCTGCGCGGTGCTCGCTCTGCGCGGTGCTCGCTTTGCTCCGTGCCCGTGGGCTGACCCCGTTTCGTAGGTCCGGTTGTTATGTGAGTCGTCCTGTCGTCCGCGGTCGCGGGCAGGGAGACTGG
>NZ_JBNAFI010000020.1:0-506 GCF_049707515.1 Microbacterium arborescens
GATCTGGATGGCAATGTGGTGCCGGGTACGCCGGGTGCTGATCGGGCTCCGTCCAGTGATACGGCGGCTCATGCGTATGTGTATCGGAACATGCCCGAGGTGGGTGGTGTGGTGCACACGCATTCGACGTATGCGGTGGCGTGGGCGGCGCGGGGTGAGGAGATCCCGTGTGTGATCACGGCGATGGCTGATGAGTTCGGGGGTCCGGTTCCGGTGGGGCCGTTCGCGATCATCGGTGATGACTCGATCGGTCGGGGCATTGTGGAGACGCTGCGGGGTCATCGGTCTCGGGCGGTGTTGATGCAGAATCATGGGCCGTTCACGATCGGGGCGAGCGCGAAGGATGCTGTCAAGGCCGCGGTGATGGTCGAGGACGTGGCCCGTACGGTGCATATCGCCCGGCAGGCGGGGGAGGTTCTGCCGATCCCGCAGGACGCGATCGACAGGCTCTACGACCGGTATCAGAACGTTTACGGACAGACCACCGACGACCGCCGGTAGCCCCG